>NZ_JACSIT010000117.1 GCF_014349155.1 Neolewinella lacunae | reverse complement strand
ATTAGTAGTACTTTTCGGCATGACTTTCGCAAAACTTAAGGCTGAAGTTGATAATCTCCGCCCGGCGCTTAGTGCTGAGGGCTTGATGCTTGTGGACTTATTCATGCCATTCTGCGAAGCTCAGCAAGCGACGATAAAGAAGCTTGAAGATAAGTTAGCGGTTACTAGTGGCAATAGTTCCAAGCCGCCAAGCAAGGATGACTTCAAGCCTACTAAGGCAAGGTCTCTACGGGAAAAGTCGGGCAAAAATCCCGGCGGTCAATCGGGGCACAAAGGAAGCAAGAGCCGCCTGATCGACAATCCCGACGAGATTATCCCCTACACGATCACCGCGTGCCCGGGCTGCGGATCTAACTTATCAGGAGTATCTCCGGATGGTTTTATTCGCAAGCAGGTGGAAGATATTCCACCGCTAAAAACGATTGTTACCGAGCACAGGATTGAAATCAAGACCTGCCCATGCTGTGCCATCCAATGGCAGGCAGCTGGTTGCCCGGAAGATATCAAGCACGAATTCCAGTACGGCCCCAGAGTCAAAGCGATCAGTGTCTATCTATCAGCTTTTCAATTCATACCTGCTTTTCGGACCAAGCAGTTACTGAAGGTTTTTGGCGTAAACTTGAGTACCGGAACGCTGGACAACTTTCGCAAGAGTGCTGCACGCCAATTACCGGAGTTTCTGGAGACGTTACGCTTTTCCATAATAGCATCCCTGTGCGGCTTTTTTGACGAGACGGGTATGAAGGTCAAAGGTATCGGACACTGGGTACATGTGGCGGCAACGGAATTGTTCAGTTTGTTCATGATTCATCCCAAGAGAGGACGTGAAGCACATGATGAGATGGATGTGCTCACTTGGTTTGAAGGAATCCTGCACCGGGATGACTATCACTCTTATCATGCCTATCCCCAAGCCACTCACTCCTTATGTGTTGCCCATCTGCTACGTGACCTTATCTATGCTATTGATCGGGATAAACAGGGAGAATGGGCCGATCCCTTCATCAAACTTTTGCTCCAAGTAAAGCGACAAAAAGTCGAATCCTCCACCAGTGTCGTTGATCGCCGATGGCAGGGCCGCCACCGAAAAAAATACCGCGAGCTCCTTGCGATCGGGCTGAAGCAAAATCCTCCGGCCGTTAAAGAGGACGGGAGTACGCGCGGGCGAACAGCTCAAACCAAAACGGTGAACCTACTGCTGCGACTAAGAGACAATGAAGACGAAGTGTTACGTTTTATGACGCATGCATTGGCTCAGTTTGATAATAATCAGGCGGAAAGGGATCTGCGCATGAATAAGGTCCGTCAAAAAGTATCTGGAGGCTTCCGTTCGCTGGTCGCCGCCCAGGAATTTATGGACATTCGCTCCTTTGTTGCTACTGCAATAAAGCGGCAGGCGGACCCGGTAGAAGAACTCGTTAACCTCTTCACTCCGGGAAATTGTGACTATATGAGGCTGGCTCGACACCCTGAATAGTTACCAGACGCTTTGCTATAGCGGTATAGACGAAAACATCTTTTTGCAGAGCTTGCTGGATTGTGAAGGCATAATTGCGGAGGGCGTTTGGACTGAAGTGGCAGATGCAAATGATGTTTACGCTTATGACCCTTGCAATGAGTCAATCACGGTTTCTGGACCGGGCTGTGCGACTTACACTTTCACTTCGGATGGCGCCAGCGCAAACGGCCAATGTGGAAGTTTTATGATTACACTCCAACTTTGTGCGGGACCAGAAATAATGCTCAATGACCCCGCCGACGTCTGCATTGACGGAGTAGACATGAGCTTCACGGCCACGCCCGTGGGCGGTACCTTCACGACGACGGCTCCTGCGGGCTTCACTTCCAATGGAGCAGCGGGTACGGCTATGCTGGATGTCAGCGCAGCAGGCGTGGGCACCTACGATGTTGTTTACTCCTTCACCGACGCCGGGGGCTGCGAGGGTAGCCGGACGGTCAGTGTAACAATTTTCCCCGAACCCGCAGTCACCCTTAACGACCCCGCCGACGTCTGTATCGACGGCGCGGACATGAGCTTCACGGCCACCCCAGCGGGCGGTGTATTCACGACGACGGCACCAGCGGGCTTCACGGCCAATAACGCAGCGGGTACGGCCACGCTTGATGTGAGTGCGGCAGGCGCTGGCACTTACGATGTGACCTACACCTTCACCGATGCCAACGGTTGTGACGCCAGCCAGACGGTGAGTGTGACGGTTTTCCCCTTGCCTGTTTTGGATTGCCCGATGGATCGGACCTTTTGCTTGACCACCGCTCCCTTTCCCCTGGATCTGGCGACGCCCAGCGGAGGGACCTACAGCGGCCCGGGAGTTGCGGCGGGGATTTTCAGTCCATTAGTGGCGGGGCCCGGCACCCACACCATCACTTATACTTACACCGATGGGAATGGTTGTGAAAACAGCTGTGTCTTTAATATCACCATCCTTAAAGTCGATTGCGGCAGCTTCCCCTGGGACGGAAACTAATGGCCCCGAAAAAAGGTGTACGATCTGTTTTTCTTAACCTAAAAAACTGCCGTAAAAAGTGAATTGAATTACTGTTGTTCACTGTTGTAAGAAACGCTTGCAACATATTGTGTGTAATTATTCACGGCCGGGGCGGCCCTTCAGCTGCCCCGGCTTTTTCCCCGGGGACGGATAACATTTTCGCGGTGAAAGTGGCTGCGGCGGCTGGTAATTGATGATGCATATTTTTTTGTCCGGTACACAAGAGCGGGTGCCGGATGAAAGAGGAGACTATAAAATTTGGGCATTTCCCGCCCCACTCCGTTCGTTTTTATTTATACCTCTCTCGTGAAAAATTATTTGGGTTTCATTTTTCATGTTATGATTTGACATTTTCGGGCGGCCCAACAGGGCCGCCCTTTTTATTGGGGTGCGCCAGGCATGGCGTAAGTCTAACGGTCCACTAGTTATTTGGGGTTGACCCGTGCTCCCTTTAGGAGACTGCGCTTTTCCGCTGCGCGGTTTTTTTAACCACTAAGGCTACTGCTTGACTATGGACAAAAAATTAAGGCTAAGAGCTTGTCTAAATTTTTACTTCCTGATAACCAAGCACTTACGAACCTGGCGTCACAAAAAATGGCTTACGTAGTTCACTATGCGCGCAATTTTTTGTCTAACCAGAACCGTAAGTCATTGATTATCAGTTCTTAAAAACTTTAGACAAGCTCTAAAACCCGCCAAGTCGAGCATCCAGCGCCTACGCAAGTCCGGTGATTGGAGAGGATCGCGATAACGGACACTGCTTTTATGGAATATAAATTTCTAAATCATGACCCTTATCTAATTCTACTCGATTGGGATGCGCTTGATGGAAATACTCCTGCTGCTCAGCGCATTGCTCTTCATCCCCATTCCCTGCACCTGCGGCCGCGCCCACAGGCTGTTGTTGCTCAGCGCCTCCACGCCATTATTTATGGCGGGTTATCGCACGCAGAGCGAATTGAATTAATCCTTCTTCAGGCAGGTATTTTGCGCGGCCGCAGGTGCATAGGAAGTTGGGGGAGAATGGTAGTCCGCCAGCCAGCCCTCGCCTCGGCCGCCAACCCATCCCGCTGGTAGTGGAAAATATTTTCCTGAACTTACCTCCTGTTACTTTTCGCTTGATCATTTGCTGCGCGGATATACTGCAAAATTATCCATGGCCCAGTAGGGGAGGGGGGGGCTATGCGCGCTATGCCCCGTAGAAATGACAAAATCCGCAGCGCTAAATAAGGAGCGCAAGGATAATTCCCCCAACACCCTCACCACTAAAAAAGCCGGAACTACGGTGAAGTAGTTCCGGCTGCTGAGCTTATCAGACTTGTGCGTTACGCCGCAAATTCAGCGCGGTAGTGGATAGCGAATACCCGCCTCAACGGTTACTCGGTTTTCAGCACCATGCGCGTTTGCATGCCGTCGTCGCCGAGCATACGCAGTATGTACATGCCATTGGGCAATCCGGTGAGATCAAAATTTACCTGCCGGGCATTTTCCACCTTGATGGATTGGAGCTGTCGACCTTCCATGGAATAAAGATCAAGGCGGCCGTTCAAGCCATTGCCTAGCGCTTCGACCCGGAAAACGTTGGGGGTAGGATTGGGGTAAACCTTGAAAATATTTTCCACTACCCGCGCATTTTCACGCGTATTGGTCGGGATAAAGGTATTGAAATTTATTTCCCCGAGAATAGATGGTCCGTAGGGGAAGAAACTTTCGTCAAGCTCAACGACGTAATCGCCGGATGCAGGAATAATAATGTCTTCTTGCAGGCGCATCCAGTCGGTCTGGGCATTGCCACCGCCGAGGTTTTCCACGCCGTTGCTGACGCTGGTTGAGTCGGCCGGGAAGTTCGAGGTCAGGTCGATGACCTTTTCGAAAATGGGAAATACCATATTGGCGGGGTCGAAAATCCGAAGGGTATACTTGTGTCCACTGCGCACGAAGGCCCGCGTGTCGGCCCGGTAGTTGTACTTGTAGCGGCCGTCCTGGAAATTGACCGTGTAGCGGGTCCATTTTCCAGAGCCCCGCCAAACTTGTGGGCCACCGTTCCAGCGGATGGGCTGGTAAATGATCTGCGTGAGAGAGTCGCCCCCTAGCGTCGTGTAGTTGTGGGTGTTTTGTCCGCCGCGGTCCGTGGGCATCTGTCCTGCCGCAGGAGGGTAGATGCCAAAGACGACGCCAGAGTCCACGGCGATGTTTGCCGTATCGAGCACCACGTCGAACCAACGAACGTCAATGGTTCCCGGCACCAATGCTCCGTTGGAACCAGCGACGAGATCGGGGCCAGGAGCAGACCAAACGGAATCCGTTACACCAAACGCAAAGCCACGGCCAGCGTAAGGCGCATCAATGGCGGGAAACTCATCAGCGTAGTTAAACGTAAAGTCTCCGTAGATGGTAAAACCGTAGGGAAAGTAGCGTTGGTCCATTTCTACGACGTATTCCCCCGCATCTGCAACCTCGATGGGTACCAGAAGCCGTAGCCAATCGGAACCGGCGTTGCCTCCGCCCAAGTTGACGACCTGGTTTGCGATCGCGCCGTAAGTGGTGGGGAAGCCATCCGTTAAGTCCACGGTATAGGTCCAAACTGGATTATCCAGATCGTCCGGAGCATAGATGTTTAGGTCAAAATTGTGGTTCGCCCTGGCGAACTCCCGCACGTCGCCCCGGTAAACCAGGTGGAAGCTGCCTGCGGGCATATCGACGGTATAGCGGGCCCAGTTGCCTCCCTGCCGCCATCCCTGCACGCCGCCGTTCCAGCGGATGGGGGTGTACAAGGGGTTGCCACTGGTCACGTAGCCGCGGATATCCAAGCCACCCGCATCAGTAGGGGCTGGACCAGTAGGTGGGTAAATGCCGAAAGTCATCGCAGAGTCCATGGCCAGGTTGGGCCCAGTATCTCCCACGATGTCGAACAGTTTAGCGTCTACTACGGTGAGGTTGCGTGAGTTGGTAAATATCCCCGTAGTACTGTCCACCAGCGTTCCGGGCATATCCCAGGCCCGGCCAATGATTTCACCGGCGTAGCCCTTACCCGTATAAGCTTCGCCGCCACCGCCGCCACCGGTGGGGAAAACACCGTCTTCGTCTGCCAGGCGCAATACCGGCCAGTTTTCCATGGTAAAGCGGGGCTCATCGGGCGTAGCAATGGTCATGTTGTTGTCCCGTTCCGTGTCGGTTTCCGCCGTTGGCATCACGTCGTCGTCTTCGTTGGCCATGATGGCAAAACGAATGGAATCCCCCGCGGAGGGCGTCGCACCCATGCCTCCGAGCATGGCGCTCCAGCTGACGTCTTTGTACTCATAATAAATGTCGTTCGTACCGCCCGCAGCCGTAATGCTGATCGCTGCTTCCGAAGGGTACATGCCCATGTTGTTCAACGAGACCAACAGATTGTCTTCGTTGGGGTGTAAACGCTCAAAACTGGAATGGGTGGGGTTGTTGCGGTTGTAGCCCACAACGATGTCTCCCTTGCCGCGCACGTAGAACTCTACGGCGTCTTGCCACCACCAATTGCCATCGGGGCGGTAGCTGATGACGTCGTCAGTGATGTGAATCAGGAGATAAAGCGTGTTGTTGTCCCAAACGGCCTTAAACTCCATATCGAAATCCGTGGGGGAGACAGGGTCTTCGGTGGCGGTAGGGTCGTTACCTTTCCGGAATATCTGGTAGGAATTCCAGGGTACCTCGGCCCAGGCCGCATCATTGGGCTGGCCATCGATGGTGGGCGGGGTGGTTACCTTCCGGGCGGTAAAGGTGTTTTGGTAATTTTCCTCCGTGACGCCCGGCTTGAATTTGAAGCCGTTGGAGAAAGTCTGTGCCTGAAGCGGTAGCATAAGCACCAGGGCCAGCACAAAACCCGCTAGTGTTTTCAGGTAAAAGTTGTTGATCATTCAGAAAGCGTTTGCAGTGACTTTAAGCGAAACCGTTCGGGCTGGCGCGAAGGAAAACGGAAGCCCCGTACGAACGGGGTAAAACAGCAGGAGTAAAGCGTGTTTCAAACCAGAGCGAACTACTCTTAATGCCCCTTAGGTGATAAATACAATGTTGAACAAATGTCATCAAGTCACCCAGCGGGGCTTGGCGGATCTGTTTTGTTCTTTAGCCTTTTTGTACAAAAGGCCGGGATAGCGGGAGGTATAGTGCGAAAAAAAGCTGCTTTGCCCTGCTTTTTACCTTAACCAGCCCTCAACGGTTGTGGAGGACGATCCGCTGCGTCGCCGAAAGGTTGCGCCGTTGGTTTTCGAGCAGAATATGGTAAACGCCGGCCTCTGCATTATCGAGCCGCAGTTCGAGCTTACTGGCGGTAATGTTGCCAGTAAGAATGCTACGGCCAAGGTTATCGTATACCGTGTAATGGCCGTTTTGCCACTGGGCCGCAGTGGAAAGATTTACCAGGCCGGAAGTGGGGTTTGGAAAAATGGTCCAGGGCGCTGTCACACGGGCGGCCCCGGTGGTGGCCACGGCCGGGTCATAGCTTATTTCCAGTATCGACCCTCGGTTCAGTAGCGCTTCTTCGTTGGCTCCCGAGGCAAAGGAGGTGCCCCCAATGCTGTCGGTGAGCAAGTAGATTTTCCGGCCGTCGGGGCTGATGGCCAGGTCGCGGTAGCGGTTGCGGCTGGTGAAAAAGCCAATGGTATCCGATACGATCGAGCTGCCATCCTGGGACAACTGAAGGCGGTATAGGGTGCCCCGTTTGAGGGTAGTCACTAAAAGACTGTTCTCCCACCCAGGGATGCCGTTGGGAAAAGGGTAATGCTCCAGGCTAGAGGGGGCAAAAGTCGGCCAGGTAAAAAAGTCGTCGCAGGGCGGGTTCGCAGCTACGAAATAGGACGCCAGGGGTGGATGAAAGTCGGGGTGGTTAAAAGCGAGCTCGGGGGAAGTCGCCGCGTCGTTGGGGGGTTGACAGGCGCTGGAGGAGGAATTGCCACAATTTGCCGACGAGCTCCAATTGTAGTACTGGTACCCAATGCCATCCTTAAACCCGGCAACGTTTGGCCAACCGTAATTTCCTCCGGCCCTAATCAGTTTGACTTCATCATCCGTACGGTGCCCGTGCTCGTTGCTGTACAGCAGTGCCGGGCGGCCATCCACTGGTTCGCCGAAGGCGATGCCCTGGGGGTTGCGGTGTCCGTAGGAGAAAATGTGGCTGCGTACGCCGTTGATCAGCGGGTTATCAATGGGAATACTGCCGTCGAGGTTCAGGCGCAGTATTTTGCCTTGGTAGCTTGTCCAGTCGGCGCTAATGATGGCCTGCTGCGTCGGGGTAGCCTGCGCCAGGTTGGGGTTACACCGGTTCGCCCCTTGGTTGGCCCCCTGGTCGCCAATGGCGTAGTAGAGTTTTGCATCGGCCCCGAAAAGCAGACGGCCGCCGTTGTGGTCATTGCTGGCGGGCAGGCCATTCAGTAATAGGGTGCCGTTGGAGGTGCCGAGTACGCCCGCGTTTTCGGTGATGGTGTACCGGACGATCCGCAACCTGCGGTTCAACTGCGGGCCATTATCGGCATCGTAGACATAAGCCGCGTAAAGGTAGTCTTCCCCCGTTCCTGCGCCGTAATTGCTGTGCAGGGCGATCCCCTGGAGGCCATCCTGGGCCACGCGATTTAGTACGCCATTGTTATTGGTGTACCGGGTGAAGTGAATGACCGGACCCAGGTCTTTAACCACTTGCCGGAGCCCCGTCGTCGGGTCCACCCGGCTGATCCGGCCTGCCTTGCTGCTCACCCACAAAAAGCCGGCCCGGTCCACCAGTATTTCAAAGGGATGGGAGAAACGGTAACGGTCAGCAGCCGCTTGCGGAAGTTGGTTAATTTCCACCGGGGCAGAAAAGCGCGGTGTTTGGGCCTTGACCTCCACCAGGGATAGGCAAAGCAGAAGGAGGAAAGACAGTAATTGCTGGGGCATGGTCAATTATTGGTGGGCAGTTGCTATCCATCGGCTTTAACCGAAGGAGGAAAGCGGAAGAAAAAAGCCACAGTGGTGAAGTGATCCATGAAGCACCGACGAAAATCCGGGTACTAATGGCCGATGCGTACCAAACTCTAGCGTTATTGACCCGGAATGCCCGGTTCCACTCCTCCACCTCCGGGCTTTGTATAATTTTAGGGGAATCGAACCATCGGGCACTATGCTTAAATTTATGCAGTCCTTTCTCTTTCCGTGTTTTCTTTTCCTCCTGGCTGCCCAGGCAGGAGCACAACGCAGGTTTGAGGCGGGCCTGGTCTTGGGCGCTAATCTGTCTCAGGTAGACGGTGATGCCTACGCGGGTTACCGCCGCCTGGGCATCGAAACGGGCATCAAGGGCATCGTCCGGCTCAGCGATCGCTTTTACTTCAGTGTGCAATGGTTGTACAGCCAACGGGGATCCCGACCGAGTTCCCGCGAAGAGCTTCGGGATTTTGGCAATTCCATCAACATCGGAATCTATTACGTCGAGCTTCCCTTCTTGCTGCACATCGCTCCTGGCGATAAAAAGAAGGGAATTTTTCCCGTCGAATTATTTACCGGTTTTTCGGTGGGTCGCCTGATTCGCAGCAAGATCCAGGAAACTGGTGCCAATGTCCGCTTTTATCCTTTTCTGCAAATCAATGAAATCCGGGACCAATTCAACCCTACTGACCTGAGCCACCTGGTGGGCATTCAGTACAATGTTAGCCAGGAAGTCGCTTTTTACCTGAAGCACACCATGTCCTTACGCAATCTTTACACCCCCCTGGATCGCAATGACCCCTATAACCAACTGGAGCCCTATTACCTAACGGCCGGGGCCAATTATATTTGGCGGTAGATGAGACAATACCCCGCTTCCTCCTGCAACGCGGCTTTTGTGGTGAATGACCTACGCACGTGGGCCAAGGCGATTTTTGTGAGCGGCCTGATGCTGACCTTATACTACTGCGCCGAAGAAGTCCCCGCCTCCAACCTGCCTACTCCCGAACTGGCCCAAAGCACCTGCGGAGGATGTCACGCCTTCCCCGAGCCCCAACTTCTGGATAAAGCCACCTGGGAGCGTGCCGTGCTCCCCAAGATGAAATTCATGCTGGGCTTCCGCACGGGGGTTCCCGACAGCATCCTGCAGCAGTTCTCCGAAGCGGGGCTCGGCACCCAGCTCATCGACCAAGCGCGGCTTTTTCCTACCGAGCCGACCCTGGCCACCGCAGATTGGGACCGCCTCCTCGCCTGGTACCTGGAGCAAGCCCCGGCAACCCTGCCCGCCGCCACCTACCGCAGTACGCCCGATACCACCCTGCCGTTTCGACTTCGCTTGCCCAGCCTCCGCTTTTCTCCGCCCGGAACCACCCTGGCCAAGGTGCTGGAACCGGGAAAGCTCATGACCGCAGACGTCCAAAAAAGCCTGGTATTCCAGTGGAACGACCAACTGGAGCTGGTCAAACAAGCCCCTTTCCCTTCGGGGGCCGTTCACCTTAATACAGAAGCCGATGCCTTGTGGCTGACGGGCATCGGCAATTTCCTGGCGTCCGACCGCCCGGAAGGCTTCCTGATCCGCTACCCTAATGATCCTGCGCTCCCGGCCCAGACCCCGCTTCCCGCCCTGCGTCGTCCCGTCCACGCCACCTTCGGCGACCTCAACGGGGATGGATTGCGTGACATTGTGGTGTGCGAATTCGGCAAATGGCTGGGCGCCCTGGCCTGGTGGGAGCGTACGCCCACGGGCTACCGCCGCCACCCTCTACGGGAAAGCGCCGGTGCCGTCAAGACTTTCCTGCGGGATATGAACGCCGATGGCTTCACGGACGTAGTAGCGCTCTTCGCGCAGGCCCGCGAAGGCATCTCCATTTTTTATAACGACGGGACCGGAGGCTTCCGCGAAAAAAGCATCCTGCAATTTCCCCCTTCCTACGGCTCCACCTCCTTTGAGTTGGTCGATTTTGACGGCGATGGCGACCTGGATATCCTCTACACCGCCGGAGACAATGCGGATTATCACCCCATCCTCAAGCCTTACCACGGGGTCTACCTTTTTCGCAACGCGGGGGAGGATCGCTTCGAACCGGTCTATTTCCATCACCTGCCAGGCGCTTACGGTGCCCAGGCTGTCGACTTCGACCAAGACGGAGATCTTGACATCGCGGCCGTCGCTTATTTCCCCGATTACGGACAACCCGGCTCTCCGGGCTTTGTATACCTGCGCCAGGACGCGCCGCTCCAGTTTAGTCCCCACACTTTTGCGGACCACCGGATGGGCCGGTGGCTGAGCCTCGACGTTGGCGACCTGGACGGCGACGGCGACCAAGACATCATCCTTTCCTCCCTGGCCATGGAAATTGCCGACCGGCGCTACCTGGCCACCCAAGAGCGGTGGCTGCGCGACGGCATACCTTTCCTACTGCTGGAAAACACCCTCCTGACGAAAAAATAGTCCAGCCCGCCTCGCTTCACGCCGCACAAATCCACCGCCGAGCGAACGTCCAGTGGCAAGCCCACCCACCGTCAGGACGATCGGAAGCTGGATAAAACGTTTTCGCCAATGGTCGGTACAAAATCGCTAAGATTCGCCTGAGGAGTGTGAGGACTTTTACCCGGTAGCCAAAAAACTTCGTTTGCTGTCAGTGATGCAGATTCGATTCATGCACAAGTGCTACGCCAGCTTATTCATCACGCTTTAGCAGCATCATTTCATGGGCAATTCTTTTGCGCTCACTCCGTGGGACTACCTTACTTTCATTGCTTACTTTCTCTTGCTCAGCTTTGTCGGCTACTGGTTTGGCCGGAAAAAGGACGAAGACAGTGCGGATTACTTCCTGGCGGGCCGCAGTTTACCCTGGTACGTGGTAGGGGCCTCCTACATTGCTGCCAACATCTCGACCGAGCACTTCATCGGCATGATTGGCGCGGCGGTCATCTACGGCATATGTGTCGCTACGCCAGAATGGAGCAGCATCATCGCCTTCAGCTTTCTGATCTGGATTTTCATCCCTTTTCTCCTCAGCGCCAAGGTTTTCACCGCTCCTGAGTTTCTGGAAAAGCGCTTCAATTCTCAGATGCGCTTCTTTTTCGGCCTGATCACAGTCATCGCCAACATCGTGGCTTTCCTGGCGCCCGTGATCTACGGCGGGGGGCTCATCCTGGAAAGGGTCATGGGCATCAATCAATTGTTGGGCGTAGACCCCGCGGCGGTACTGGACGGTACGGCCACCGATACTGGCCTTTACCTGGGCATTGCGGTCATTGGGGTAGCGGCTGGCGTCTGGGCCATCTGGGGTGGGTTAAAGTCGGTAGCCTGGATGGATTTGCTGACGATTGTCATCATGATTTTCGGCGGACTCAGCGTTACGTTTTTCGGGCTCGCCTACCTCGGGGAGGGAGCCGGCATCCTGGAAGGAACGCGGGTCATGCTCGAACGCAACCAGGCAAATTCCGGCTTATTTCTCGAAGCGATGGATAACATTCGCGCCGGCATTGTCGGGGCCGACACCGAGACCTACAACCGGCTCTCCGTCATCCAGCCGCTGACCCACGAGACGACACCCTGGACGCACTGGATCATGAGCTTCTTCTACATCGGACTCTGGTATACGGTCATTAACCAGTTCATGATTCAGCGGGTGCTGGGCGCCAAAGACCAATACCACGCCCAGATGGGCGTCACCTTTGCTGGTTTTCTCAAGCTGCTCATTCCCTTCGTGGTGGTGATTCCGGGCCTGATCTGGTTTGCCATCCACCCCGAGATGCTCATTGGCCAGTCCCTGGAGAACATCCGCCCGGAGGCCGATAAAACCTACGTTAACCTCATCAGTCTGCTCGTTCCGGTTGGACTGCGCGGCATCCTGCTGGCGGCCTTGTTCGGAGCCATTCAGTCAACGGTCAGTGCGGTACTCACGTCTACTTCCACCATCCTGACGATGGATTTCTACAAGCGGTATTACAAGCCGGGGGCCAGCGAAGACGAGGTGGTGGGCACTGGGCGCATCATTACGGCCGTGGTGCTGGTGCTGTCCATCCTCCTGGGCATCTGGATCTCCACCCTGGGGCAGAGCCTCTTTGTGTACATCCAGGAGCTCTTCACCTTTTTCGCCCCGCCTTTTTCGGCCGTATTCCTGCTGGGAACTTTCTGGAAACGCGTCAACGGTACGGCTGCCTTCACTACCTCAGTAGCCGGTCTGATCTTTGGCTTTCTGGTCAAAGTCTGGGTCAATAGCGGGGGTGCCCCCGAGTGGCTAGGCCCCTACGCGAACCAGGGCCTGCTCAACTGGGCCTTTTGCATGGTTTTGGTGACCGTCATCAGCCTGCTAACCGCCCCGCCGCCGCCGGAAAAAGTTACGGACGACCTGACCTTCAACCTCAAAAAGCTCCAGTTTCTGCCCAAAGACGGACGCCCCTGGTACCAAGGGGTGGCCTTTTGGTGGACCTTGAGCGTGATCCTGATGTTTGCCCTCATTTTTGTTTTTGGCGTGCTTTTCTAACGCCATTCCGGGCGCGGCCGCAGGTGCAATAATCCGTTGAGGAGCAATGGAAGGGCTAAAGACGGCCGGGAGCTCCTACTTCCCCTGCTCCTTTAATTCGGTCCTGGCACCTGCGTCCGCGCCCATCAAAAGCTGAAAAAATTAAGTACAGATATGCAAGTTATCGACCCTTCTTACGCCCAACGCCCACCGATGGGGTGGAATTCCTGGGACTGCTTCGGCGTAAACGTCACCGAAGCCGAGGTCCGGGCCAATGCCGACTTCATGGCCGAACACCTCAAGGTATTGGGCTGGGAATACGTAGTCGTTGACCTGGGCTGGTACGCGCCTGAGGCGACCAAGGACAACTACAAAGGCCCCAAAATACCGATGATCATCGATGCCTACGGCCGCTTGCAAGTAGACGAAACGCGCTTCCCCAGCGCCGCCGGCGGACAGGGCTTCAAACCTTTGGCCGACTACGTCCACAGCCTCGGCCTTAAATTCGGCATCCACATCATGCGGGGCATGCCCTGGATCAGCTACGAGCAAAATACCCCCATTAAAGGCACTGACGCCCGGGCCCAGGACGTTGGAAACCCCAACGACATGTGCCTTTGGTACAATTCCATGTACGGCATTGATATGACCCACCCCGCTGGCCAGGCCTACTACCATTCCCTGATTGAATTGTACACTTCCTGGGGCGTTGACTTCATCAAAGCCGATGACTTGGGTTCCTGGGATGGCGACGGGATGTTCAGCAACTACCGCCTGGACGAAGTCGAAGGGCTGAGTATTGCCATGGCCGCCGCCGAACGCCCTTTGGTGCTCAGCATCTCGCCCGGCGCGGCCTACATCGGCCTGGCCAAACACCTGCGCCGGCACGCCCACATGTGGCGGATTTCCGCAGATTTTTGGGATGATTGGCCAGCCCTCAAACGGCAGTTTGAACGCTGTGCCCTCTGGGCCAGCCGCAGCGTCCCCGGGGCCTGGCCCGATGCCGACATGCTCCCACTGGGGAAAATTGGCATTCGCGGGGAAATCGGCACACCCCGCCAAACCAATTTCACGGAAGACGAGCAGTACACGCTCATGACTTTATGGTGTATTTTCCGCAATCCGCTGATGTTTGGCGGGCACCTGCCGGAAAGCGACGCCCTCTCCCTCCAACTGATTACCAACCCCGAAGTCTTGGCCGTCAACCAGGCCAGTAAAGAAAACCGGCAACTGGAACGCACCGAGCATTCTTGCACCTGGCTGGCGCGGGCCGAAGACGATTCAGCCCTGTATCTGGCCCTGTTCAATCTCTCCGATGAGGGGCCAAGGCCCGTTGAGGTTAATTTCAGTGCCTTGGGTACTGGCAACACCTACGCCATCAGGGATTGCTGGGAACGCCGCGACCTGGGTATTTTCACCGCTGGTTTCGCGCCGGTAGTGGCCAGCCACGGGGCAGGCCTCTACCGACTGGAGATCAAATGATGGTTTAGCTCTACCGACATGCAAAAGATATTATTGTGCTTATTACTGCTGGGTTTTGGTGTGGCGCAGGCACAGCCCCGGGAGTTTCGATTTAAGGAGCTGACCATTGACGAGGGGCTCTCCCATACCGATGCCACTTGCCTGGGAGAAGACGAACACGGTTTTTTGTGGATCGGCACCTACCAGGGTTTGGACCGTTTCGATGGCTACGAGATTAAATCTTTCTTTAACCGGGATACCTCCATCCTCTCTGCCTACAACAACCGCATTGATGACCTGGTCATTGATCACCTCGGGCGAATTTGGTTAGGGACCCAACGGGGGATCAGTTGTTTTTCAACCACCGAGGAGCGGTACATTGAACTGGTTTGGCCGGTGGGCGAGCGGGAAAGGATTGAGCAATTGAGCATCTCGCACGTCCTGTACAACAACCGGCTGGACGTTCTCGTGCTGGGCAGCGAGCAGGGCACCGAAATCTTTGGCGTAGACGCAGCCGGTCGGTTGACGGCCTTGCCGATGCTCAGGGATCAGTCTACCGGGCCCGTTTACGAATTTGCGTTGGACAGTGCCGACCGCCTGTGGATTTTGGCCAGAGCCGGTTTGTTTTGTAAGGAACTCAAGGTCCAGGGCCCGGCGGAACTCAAGCACGTGCAGTTGGTAGATAGCCTGGGAAGAAAGGTGGTGACTTCGGCGGGGTTGGTTTTGATTGGCGACGACTTGTGGGTGGGGGGAGGCCGCTCCTTGCTTACTTTTTCGTTGCCCACGGACGTCCCTGACCAGCAGGTAGTAAGACTGTTGCCCATTGTATTGCGGCATGCGAATAACCAGCTGGCGCTTGAGGCCCGTCCTAGCCTCAGCACGATGCACTTAATCCAGGGTCGGGACGATGAAATCTGGATTGGTTCGCAACAGGGCTTATTCCGCTCGAAGCAAAATAAGGATTTACGGGAGATTGAATTCATTCCGCTCAACGACCGCTACGTTGCCAGCGGCAATGCCGCCTTACCGATCGGGGATTTGTACCACGGCCAGGACGGTACCCTTTGGATGGCCACCTACGGTGGAGGCGTCCAATACCTCAACCTATACGCAAGGCCGTTCTACACCATTCGCCACCAACTGGGAATTGAAAATTCCATTTCCGGCAACTTCGTACGGGCCATTCTGGAAGACAGCAAAAACAACCTCTGGATTGGCACCCGGGGGACGGGCCTCAACCGGATGCAGCTTGCGACCGGACGGATTGAACAATTCAAAGACCCCGTGTTTAGCGCCTCGGGTAGTGTTACCGACTTGCTGGAGGATCGGGCGGGGCGGGTTTGGGTAAGCAGCCCGGAAGGCCTTAAGGTCTTTCATCCCGCCCAGAATTACTGGGAGGATATCCGGGTAGAATTAGGCGCAACGGACGCCATCAGCAGCAAAAGCGTATTCACCCTGGGTGAGGATCGACTCGGGCAAATCTGGGCGGGCTCCTGGGAGCGGGGTATGAACCGTATTCGCTACCGTGGCCCCGGTGATTATACCGTAGAGCAGATTTTCGTCGAAGGGTCAGATCATCGCATCACCTCCAACAAAGTCACCTATATTTATTGTGATACCCTGCGCAACGAAGTCCTGGCAGCAACGGACAACGGGCTCAACCACCTTTTCCTGGACCGCAATGGGGAAATCGTCCACAGCCGCAACTACCAGGCGGGGAAGGATGGGGACGGGGGGCTTTCGTCCAATTTCGTCTGGCCCATCCAACGCACCAGCGACGGGACAATCTACGCGGGCACGCTGGGCGGGGGATTGAATCGCATCAAGCCATCAGCGGGCCAAAATGGCTCTTACGAAGTGCGAACCTACGGGCAGGCGGAGGGCAACCCTTCGCGGGATGTAGAGACTTTGCTTTTGGACCAAGACGGAAATCTATGGCTGGGGGGCAACGGTTTGGCGATGTTTGACCCGGAAACCGAAACTTTCCAGGTTTTTGACCGCTCGGATGGCTTACAGTCCAACAGCTTCAAGATCGGTTCGGCCGCTTGCGGGAAAGATGGGCGCTTATACTTTGGCGGCATCAATGGCCTGAATTACTTCTACCCCCGCAAGGTTCTGGAGCCTCTGGAAACGCCCGACCGCCTGGCGCTCAGCGACATGATCGTTAACCAGCGCAGAGTGGAAGTAGGGCAAATCGGGGAACGGTGGGCCATCCTGCCACAGAACCTCAACGAAATGGAGGAAATCCGCCTATCTCACTTAGAAAATAATTTCACCCTTCGCTTCAGCTCCTTCAACTACCGCAATCCTGGCAAAGACCGCTACCGTTATCGCTTGCTCGGTTACCAAAACGAATGGATTGAGGTTCCGGAGGGCAAGCGGGAGGCAACCTTCGCCAACCTGGATTACGGAACCTATACCTTCCAAGTGGAAGCCGCCCGGGAAAACAGGATTTGGCACGCCGACCGCATTGAGAAAAAAATCCACATCGTGGCTCCTTGGTGGAATTCTAAGGTGGCACGTTTCCTTTACGTGGTACTCTTCCTGGCGGGGCTCGCCATGATTTATTACTACCTCCTACGGTGGGATCGCCTCAAAAAAAACCTGGAGTTTACCCAGATGGAAGAACAGCGGGCGCAGGAAATGCATTTGACGCGCCTTCAATTCTTTACCAACATCAGCCACGAGTTCCGCACCCCGCTTACGCTGATCCTCAATCCGCTCCACGAGCTGTTGCAGGAAAAAGTCCCACCCCGGAAACAGGAAAGGTACATGCGGATCATCGAGCGCAATGCCCAGCGGCTGCTGGACCTGATCAACGAGTTGATGGATTTTCGCAAGACGGAAACCGGGGCCTACCGCCTCCAGGCGGAGCAGACCGATTTAAGTGGCTTCGCCGGGGAAATCTTCAAGCAGTTCCAGGAGCACGCCCTGATCAATAAAATTGAATACGAATTTGAGGCCGTCGGCTTCACCAATAACCTGTGGTTTGAGCGTAAGGCGATGGATAAGGTGATCGTAAATTTGCTCAGCAATGCTTTCAAATACACGCCCGCGCATGGCCTGGTGAAAATGGCCGTTCTCCGCGAAGTTCCCGCCCCCTCCTCACTGCCAGCCCACCATTACCGCGAAGGGAATGACCTGCCCGAAGACACCGACTACAGCTACCTCTGCGTCCGGGATACGGGGGCCGGGATCAACGCCAGCGATTTACCCCACATCTTCACCCGCTACTACAGCAAACCCGCCGAGGCCGATGACAGCGCGGGCAGCACCGGCGTTGGCCTGGCCATGGTCCGCAGCATCGTACAGTTGCACCGGGGGACAATTGACGTCTACAGCGAACCCAAACAAGGTACGGTTTTCCTGATTGGGCTACCCACCGGAAGAAATCACCTCACCGAGGAACAAGTGGTTAAAAGCCACGTCGTTAAAACGGCCACTTCCAATCTTCCGCTGCTGAAAAACCTGCCAGCCGGGGCACCCCAGGAATTCCAACCTGCCACCTTCACGGGAGACCGCCCCTCCGTTTTATTCGTAGAAGACAACCCCGAATTGCGGCTTTTTCTCGGAGAGCACTTCCGCGATCGCTACCTGCTCCAATTGGCAGAAAACGGTGCCGTAGCCTTGGAAATGATCAAAAAACAACCGCCCAATCTGATCGTAAGCGATATCATGATGCCCCAGATGGATGGGGTGGAATTGTGTGCAAAAGTCAAACAAAATGAGGCTACCCGGCACATTCCCATCATCTTGCTCACCGCTAAAGCTTCGGTAGAAAGTCGGTTGGAAGGCATCGGAGCTGGTGCCGACTACTACCTCTCCAAACCCTTCAATTTAAGTGAACTGGAGTTGATTGCCAATAACCTGCTGCGCCACCAGAAATCCCAACAGGATCGCTTCCTGACGGATTCTTTCAGTAAAGCCCGTGACATCGCCATCCGGGAGGAGGACCAGGGATTCATGAAAGAAGTCATGGAAATTATTGAGAATAATTTGGAGAAAGCCGAATTTGACGTCGATTACCTCAGTCGGATGGCCGGCCTCAGCCGCACCAAACTCTACCGCCGCGTAAAAGAAGCTACGGGGGAAAGCGTGGGGCAGATCATCCGCAAAACCCGGGTACAACGCGCCGCCGAGCTACTGGCCAGTAATAACCTGACTGTAGTAGAAGTCATGTACCGGGTCGGTATTCAAAGCCAGAGCCACTTTACCAAACTGTTCAAAAAGGAATTCAACAAAACCCCTACCGAATTTGTGGCGGGATTGTGAGCATAGCTGCTTAAACAACTTATGGCCTATGAAAACATTTTTTTTAGCCCCAGTATTATTATTGCTGGCATGTAGCAGTAAGCCGCAAGCGCAGCATTCTACCCACAATGAGCGTCCTCCCAACGTCATCATCATCTTTACCGATGATCAAGGATATCAGGATCTTAGTTGCTACGGCTCCCAAACAATAGCTACCCCAAATATTGACCAGTTGGCGCAGGAAGGTATCCGATTTACCGATTTTTACGTGTCCGCCTCCGTATGTTCCCCTTCCCGAGCATCCTTGCTTACCGGCCGCTATCCTGACCGCAACGGGGTGGGAGGGGTACTACTCCCCGGTGCTAAAGGGCTGGACTCGGCTGAAGTTACCATCGCTGAGCTGTTACGTCCTTTGGGTTACCGCACGGCATGCATTGGCAAGTGGCACCTCGGAGACCATGCCCAGAGCCTGCCCAACAACCAAGGGTTTGATGTATTCTTCGGTTTACCCTACAGTAACGATATGCATCTCGGAGATGCCCAGCCCTTCGCTGAAAATGCTACCTTCCTCGATGGCTACACCCTAGAAAAAGCCAAGGCTGATCAAGCTTTCAACCGCAGCCATACGCGTCAGGAAATCAATGAAAGCGGCCGTCAGAATTTAGTCCCTTTGATGGAAGGACAAGCGATTACCGAATATCCTGCTGACCAAGCTACCCTGACCAGGCGGTACTTCGAGCGGGCCATCTCGTTCATCGACCCTGACCGGGAAGAGCCATTTTTTATTTACCTGGCACCGACCATGCCCCACGTACCTCTCTTTGCTTCCGAAGCCTTCGCCGGAAGCAGTAACGGCGGTCTCTACGGGGACGTCATTGAGGAAATCGATCACTACACCGGCCAGTTGTTGGCGCATCTAAAGGAGCTTGGGCTGGAAGAGAACACCATCGTCATTTTTACTTCCGATAACGGCCCGTGGTTAGCGTACAAGGAATTAGCCGGAAGCGCCAACCCCCTGCGTGGAGGTAAATTCTCCAACTTTGAGGGAGGGGTACGGGTGCCCTGCATTATGCGCTGGAAAAACAAGTTTGATGGTGGTAGAACCAGTACAAAAATCGCATCCACGCTTGACCTTCTTCCGACCATCGCCCATTACGCCAATGCGCCCGTAGACCCGCAAATGTTGGATGGGCAAAACCTTTCCGCCCACCTGGAAAGGGTGAGTGAATCCACACAGCCGGAGACCATGTTGTATACCAAAAATGAAAAGTTCTACGGCATCCGACAAGGAGAATGGAAGTATTTGCCCTACGGCGGAGCCCGCCGTGAGGAAGACAACCAAGGCCCTGAACTCTATAACCTGCGGGAAGATATTGCCGAAAGTAACAATGTCCACGACGCGTATCCCGAAGTCGTGGCCCGCTTACAACAAGCGCTCGCCGAACGGAAAGCTTCCACGTTACACTAAAGCCGCTTCAACACTACGCTGCGATAGTGTATTTGTGCCCCTTCGGCCTGTAGGATTATTCGGCCTTTGTCAAGCGGCAACCATTCATCGCCAGGCCCGGGATACTCGGCCGCTTGAAGGGCATTAACCAAATGACCGTTTACGTAAAATTCAGCGCCAGCCCCCTTTACGATGACCTCGACGGAGTTCCAGCCCGTCCGTTCCCAACAGTAGGCACGGTGAAAGCGGGAAAAGCGCGGATAAGTACCGCCGCGCTCCTGTATTTTACCCTTGGGGTCGTAGTTCCTGATCACGTCTTGCACGCTTGATTGGGCCCGCGCGCCGATCAGCCAGGCGTCCCCGGTATCTCCTTCCTGGATCTGACATTCCAGCCCGCTGGCCCAAAATTGGGTGGTATCAAAAACGTGGAAAAGAATACCCGCATCCCGCACAAAATCACCGCGCGGCGGGTATTTTCCCTGGCCCCATTTGTATTCCAGCTTGAGGTGGAAATTTTGGTAAACACTATCCGTAATCAATGCAGCATAAGGCTGCGGCGTCTGATCGGGAATACCGGGATAAACCCGTAATTGACCGTTTCGCAGGCTGAAAATAGCCTGGTCTTCGGGGCTGACCACACCCTGGTCTTTGATCTGGATATGCCAACCAGTGAAATTACTTCCTTGTAGTATGGGCATAAATTCCTGGGCGCGGCCGCAGGTGCAAAATAAGAGGACAAGGAGCAGGGGAAGGAGACGCATAACAGAATATTTTTCCCGGCACAAAGGAATTTTATTGCTCGGCGGGCAGCAAGGTTTCGTAGTCCGACCGCACTATCCATTGGGCCGCAACCGTGTCACCAGCCATGAATTTCTCGTAATAGTTCCGCTGCTCCTCCCAGGCGACGGGGTAGGCCTCGTATTCCGCCCCCCGGTTCAGCATGCGGAGATCGCCCTGGTCGGCCAGGGCATTTTCCAGGCGGGTGCGCATCCGTTCGATCGTGGCAGCGTGTTCGGGGGAGGCGGCCAGGTTGTTGACGCAGCGGGGGTCGGAGCCCAAGTCGTAAAATTCGACCGGCGGGCGCTTGCCGAAGTTGAGGTCCCAGAAAGCATCGTCTCCCCGGCGGTGCTGGTTGAGGATATAGCTTTTGGTGGCACTACCGTCGGTATTCAGGTAGCCAGTACGGGGGTCGCCAGCGGGCCAGCGCTCGGGGGCGTAGTTGATGACCAATAGCAGGTCTTTTTCCCGGAGGGCCCGGATCGGGTAACCTTGGTCATTGGGACGGCCAACGTCGTGGCGTTCTTTACCCAGCAGGACATGGTCTGGCCAGTCGGCTGGCGTTTTACCTTCGAAGAGGGGGCGTAAGGACCGCCCATGGAACCAGCCCAGGTCCGCCAGCGCTTCCGCATCCAGCTGGCAATAGTCGGCCAAGGTCGGAGCGACATCGGTGAAATTGACCAAACTTTGCACCTGCGTCCGCGCCCGCTTGATGCCCGGCGGGAAACGGACGATGAACGGCAGGTGGTGCGCGTCGTGGTAGAGCTGTCCCTTCACTCTCGGAAAGGGCATTCCGTTATCGGCCGTCACAATGATGATGGTATTGTCCAGTTCTCCGGAGGCTTCCAGGGTATCGAGGATGCGGCCCAGGTGGCGGTCGAAATGTTCAATTTCCAGGGCGTAGTCGAGCAGGTCGTGGCGCACGCTATCGACGTCGGGCCAGTAGGCGGGGACTACGTCAATGTCTTCCAGTGAATAGCCGCCCACGGCTACTCCGCTGCCGAATTCGTAACCACGGTGCGGTTCCAGGGAGCCGTACCAGAAGGCAAAGCGTTGCCCCGCCGCCCGATCGCGCATAAACGCTCCGAAATTGGCGGCATAATCGACATCGCTAATTTCGGAGGTGGGCGGGACCAATTTGATTTTAGAATAGGCGGGACCGATGAGTTGGCGTTTTTTACCATCTTTCTTACCCGGGTCACCGGGGGCCCAACCTTTGCCCGTGTAGCCCGTGTGGTAGCCAGCTTTGGCGAGTGCTTCAAAAATGGTCCGTACCGAATCCGGCCAGTAGGCCAGGTGGTTGATGGCCTGCCCGAGTTGCCAGCCGTTTCTGCCGGTGAGGAGAATGGAGCGGGAAGGCCCGCACTTGGGGTTGGGAGTAAATGCGTTGGTGAAGGTCATTCCTTCGGCGGCCAGCCGGTCGCAGTTGGGCGTCCGCACCCAGTCGGTACCATAGACTCCGAGGTGCGGAAAACTGATGTCGTCGCCGATGACCAGTAAGACGTTGGGTGGGGCGGGTTCAGCGTCTTGGCCGCAGCCGGTGAGCAGGGCGAAAAGTGCCAGCAGCAACAGCGGAGAGCGAAAACAGGAGTGCATAGTCGAGAGGTTTATTCCCCTGCGTAAGCGAACCAATCGTAGCTGGCGATGGCCTGGGACGGCTGCCCCTGGGAGGTAGCGTACATCCCCACGTACGGGCCATTGAATCCTAAGGATACATCGTCCGAAATCAGCATGAGGTCTTGGGCCTCCCCCAGCGGCTGTAAGCTTTGGGAAGCTGGCCCGCAGCTGAATTGAATACGTCCGTCGCGGGCGGCGGCTTGCAGGACGACCTCCCCACCAGGGTAGGACCGCCGGGCAATTGCTTGCTTGTTGCCTTTTAAACTTTTGTAAAGTACCATCTCTTTGCCTTCCCGCAGCAGTTGGTAGTGATTGCCACTATTGCGGTAGATGATGAGGCCAGCCGCTTCGTTGGTTTTTTCCGGCTGGAAACGCATCGCCACTGTGGCCGTGAAGGTATGGTGCTGGATTCGGCGAGCAATCAGCGATGGATTGTGGAGGCTATCGGCCATCTCGGGCCGAAGCGCCACATTGAGCTTTCCCTCCGCAAGCGTGTACCACTTGGTATATGGGGTCCGGAGAAAGTTCCAGTGGAGCGCGAGTTGCTGGGCAGTAAAATCATCAACGACGGGCTCGGCGGGGTGGGGAGACCAGGGAAGATTGGGGCGTTCTTGTTCAAGGAGCAGCTTGCCGTGGCCGGGGTTGAAAACTGGGAGGGGGTAACCTTCTTCGTTCTGTATCTCCACCGGGGTGAGGAAGGTCTCCCTGGCCAACGGAGTCTTGCCCTGGTAGAGGCGCTTGCCAAGTGTGACAGCCCACCATTCCCCATTTTGGGTCTGTACCAAATCTGCGTGCCCCGTGGAGTGGATGGGGTAGTCCTTCCCGAGGTGACGGTGGGTAAGCAGTGGGTTTGAGTGGTAGGGAAGGTAAGGGCCCCAGAGACTGTCGCTGTGGAAAGCGGTTACCGCGTGCTGGAACCCCGTCCCCCCTTCGGCTACGGTTAGGACGTATTTACCGTTGATTTTGTAGAGATGGGGGCCTTCCGTCCACCGGGCATTGGTAGCGTGGCCGTGGGTGAGTTGCTTTTTCGGGCCAACTAATTTGCCCGTTGCCAAGTCGAGTTCCTGCATCCAGACCCCATTTTTATCCGGCCACATTGGTTCGCCGGAGATGTTGGCGTGCCCCTGGTAATAGCATTTGCCATCCTCCCAAAACAAGCTGGGGTCGATACCCCGGGAATCGAGCCAGATGGGATCAGACCAGGGCCCGGCGGGGTCCTTTGCCGTAAGGTAAAAGTTGCCACCACAAGTGACGCAGGTATTGATGAGGTAGTACGTGCCTTCGTGGTAACGAAGGGTTGGGGCGTACAGGGCCCGGCTGTCTTTGGTGTTGGCGGGAATTTCCACCTGCTCTGGCCGGTGAACACCGTAGCCAATGAGCTTCCAGTTGACCAGGTCTTTCGAATGGTAAATCGGCAAACCGGGATACCACTCAAAAGAAGAATTCACCAGATAGTAATCCTCCCCGACGCGAATAATGGAAGGATCCGGATGGAACCCCGGGAGGATGGGATTTTTGAAATGCGTGGGAGCACCTTCTTGGGCCGAAAGTAAAACACCGACGAGAAAAAGTAAAAAAACTCCGGAGAATCGTAACATGGGAAAGATTGAACGACGGAAAGCATACGGCAATGTTCAGCGGATAACCAGGCCTAAATACCTGATTATCCGCTGAACAATAACCCGTGAAAAAATTAGTGGATTTGGAGGCGGATGGGCTCCAAATTTCCGCTCCTTGGCCGTAAAATGTAGATTCCCGGCAGCAGCGTAGCGGGCAAACGCAGGGACCCAGACTGGCCATTGAACGACGCGAGTACCCGCCCGGAAGCAGTAATCAAATCCAAGGGCGTAGCGGAGACATTTTCCCGGTCCAGGACAAGGGTCAAAGCTTCGCCTGCGGACAAAAGGGTAGGGTAGGCCCACGCACTAAGCGCACCCTGCCCGGTGTACTGGACGGTGATGACCTCACTCAGGTTTTGGGTGCCGTCGTAGTCCACCTGCCGCAAGCGATAAGTGTTTGTGCCCGGAAGGGGTTGCTGATCTTCTAGCGTATAAGCCCGGGCCTCCGTCGTGGAGCCTGCACCACTAACACGACCAACTTCGCTGAATAGGCCACCGGCACGGAGCTTTTCAACGACGATAAAATCGTTGTTCTCCTCGCGGGCGGTGGTCCAAGCCAGCTCAATGACGCCTTTGCCCGCCCGGCCGGTAAAGGAAGACAGCACAATGGGCAACTGCCCACAGTAGTTATCGAGGGCAACGAAATAAGTGCCACCATCGCCCATTTCTTCGGTCCATACCTTGGGGAATTCGATGGGAATAAAACCAATATTGGCGGTCAGGTCCAGCACCCCGGAAGCATCGGATGCGCCGTAATTGGTACCATTTTGGCCGGTAAATTGAAAATAATTGTAGCTGACCTCACCAATATCGGCAAAGCAAGTGCCCCCCATGTCAATGGCAGCAAAATTGCGGTTTACCTGAATTCCGTTGTCGGTAAAATTACCCAGGGCGAATGGCCGGACGCCAGTGGTGTAATCATAGAATGCATTGTTTACGCAAACGCCAGTTGGCGATACAAAGATCAGCTGGTCCGAGTCAGACCGGTAAAGGCCGTCATTGATGAAGGTTCCGTTCACGTTCATCTTGTTGCCGAAAGCGCTCACCACCCCAAGGGGAAGGTTATTGAAAACGGCGGCGGAGTTCGAACCAGAGCCAATCGTTAATGCGGAGGGCAGGTTTTGAAAATTCATGTGGCCGCTGTTGTTGACTTCTACGGCTCCGCCCAGGAACATCCCCTTGAGACCATCTACCGTTATCGTGCCACTGTTGTTAATTATGGCGGGATTCGTGTTGTTCTGGATTGAAATGGCATCATTTCCTCCCGTTATGGTGATTGTTCCTTGGTTGGTAATGGTGAATGCAGGGGCTGCCCCACTTGCGTTGAGCCCGTTTTTTGAACCAGGTGCATTGATGCTTAAACTTCCCGCCGGGCCGACGGTCAAGGATCCGTTGCCAAACGACACCCCGTGTTGATCCACCACTCCATTTCCAACCGCCACGTCTGCGTTGAGTGTCAGCGCGGCCCCGCCTGCCAACAGTATCTGTGCCGGACCAACGGACGGGCCAATGTTGATCACCGGCGTGCCAAACCCAAAACGCGCAATATCGTCCCCATCGGGAACCAAACCGCCGTTCCAGTTGCTGGCGTTGTTCCAATCACCATCTCCCGCCGATCCGTTCCAGGTAATGGTGGCGGTTTGGGCACCCAGGCTGCCCGCTGCAAACAAGCTGAAAACGGTGGATAAGAGGAACATCATACCAGTAGAGCGACGAGCAAAACTGGCGAAAAGCGTAGAGGATAGTCTCATAGAGTATTGATTGAATAAGTTGTTACATCGTACATGATCGGAGGGTCGGATGCTTTTCTGCGGCTCAACGCTAGCAAAGCTTTCAAAATGCGCGGGCCATTTAGCCTGTCCCTTCAGGTAAAAATTACCAATGCAAACTTAATGTTAGTCCGCACCAGATAGCGAGGTCGGCATTAGCGGATACGATTGCTTATTTGGCGATTTTGTGCCTTTGTGACCTCATTGAGTGCAGGCGAGGTGGAAGCCTTCCAACTCACTTGTGCTTCAGGTTTGGGGTCGGTACTTTTGTGTAGGTCGTGAATGGCAAATGTGATTGCTGGCCATTCCTAGCCGTAAACTATCTCCCCAAATTATGAAGTTGATCTCCACCAAACGACTATCCCCCTTGGCAGCCATCCTGTACTCACTGCTGCTCATCCCTTTTTCCGCCGGTGCCAATCCCATTACCAATGTGACGGCGGTCCCAATTTCTGCGGCCTGTGGACTATCGGACGGATCAATTACCTTTCTGGTAAGCGATTTCGGTTCCCGCACCAACATCTATTACAGCATAGACGGAGGGGAAAACCGGCAATTCGCCCCGACGAACGCCCCCTACACTTTTTCCGGACTCCTCCCCGGTGTTTACCCCATCTTCGCCCAGTGGGGAAATGGGGATTGCCCCACGCAGCTGGGAGAAGTCACCGTTGGTGAAAACTGCGGCGGCGGCGGAGGCGATGCCGTCACTACCTTCGATTACCCGGGAGACCGCACGGATGACCCACACGAGATTTTTTCCGACAAATTTCGGGTTTGGGTCCGGCAGGATAATGGTGCAGAAGAAGAGTTGGAAGTACTGATGACCAAGGCCAATACCCGCAGCCTGACGGGGATGCCGCCCGCTCTGGAAGCAGACATGCTGACCCGTACTTTTTCGTACACCCACCTCAACTTCCGCAGCGACCAGCGCTCCGAACTCACTTTTCGCGTTGAGCGTCTCTTCGGCGGAGCGATAGCCGGAGCCTCCCTGCACCCCAGAAGCTATGAGTTGGCCCACTCCGTTAATAACGATGCCAGCGAAATCACCTTTTCTCTCCAGGCAAATCGCAAGCACATTTCGGTCGTTTTTAACGGGCCAGGCAATACCACCACCAACGAAGGCTGGGTACGCCACATGCTGCTCATTTCCGTGGACCCCGTAGAAAACAACCCACCCGCAATTAACGCCCCGGGCACGGTTGTCTATGCTCCCGATCTTAACCCTGCCCTCCTGGAAAGCGCCCAAACGATCTACTTCCCTCCAGGGTATTACAACCTGTATGACTTTGTGGCCAAGAACAATGGCGTGGAGGAAGAAGGCTTCATCACCTACAACGGAGGCATTCGCCTGCGCAGCAACCAAACCGTCTATATCGCCGGTGGCGCGTACGTAGAAGGGTACATCTTTAACAACGGATTCAACGATGCCCGACAGCGGGTAATTGGACGAGGGATCATTGATGGGCGGCAGTACACTTGGCACGCTGCGGATGATTTTGACCGCGACGGTGCCAACTCCCGCTTCCGCGCTATCTGGCAGCCACCCAACGGCGGAACCTTAAAACTTCAGGAATTCCGCCCGGCCAACCCGATACAATTGGGGCTCAACTGTGTGGTCGACGGCATCATGGCTTTCACCCCACCACACCACGGCATCGTCTCCCGAGAAAATGCACTAATGACCAACCTAAAACTAGTGGGATGGCACTTTAATAACGACGGCTACCGGCCAAATCCCGGTTCCATTGTCGATAATATCTTCTCGCGGGCGGTTGATGACCATTTCTACGCCCGGGGAATTCGCGTCACCAACAGCGTCCTATGGCCTGGGCCCAATGGAAGCATCATGACCACTGGTTGGAATTCCTTGCGCCTGGGCTCGGCACGCATGGAGAACATTGACGTGATACATCCCGAATGGCGGGGAGGCCCCAATGACCGCCGCACCAACGAAGGCCTGCTCATGGCCCAGAACAATTTCAATTTCGCCCCCATTGCCCAGGGCGGGTCTACAGACCAAACCAATTACTTTAACAACATCCGCTTTGAGGGCAGTATCCCCCGGCTCATCTCCCTCCACCTCGGCCAAGACCCTACCTATAATCTCCAAACAGGCGATCCCATTGAAGGCTACCTGGGAGATGCGGTATTTGAAAACATCACCGTAGAGAACCAACAATTCCCGAGTCTGATGCTGGGAAGGGAAAATGCCGTCGGTCCCGCCGGCAATTATACCTTCGAGGTAAAAAACATCACCTACCGTAACGTCGAGATCAACGGACAGTGCGTCACCCCCAGCAATAAGTCCAACTTTTTTATCGAGGAATTCACCCGTGACATCGACTACCAAGGCTGCGCAGAAGACAACAACTGCACGGTAAGAGGCGTCCGCGTAGACACTGAGCCCACCACCTGTGGCTCCAAAAACGGTATACTGGTGCTCTCCGTGCCCGGGTTTAATTCCAGAACACCCCTGGAATACAGCATTGACGGAGGCCAGACGTTTACCGCAGGACGAGGACACGCCGATGCCTATGTCCTAACTGGTCTGGACCCCGGCGATTACCAAGTACTCGTTCGGCAGGCCAGCGGTGATTGCACCACCAATTTGGGAACTTTCACCGTAGAATGCACAAATTCCGCTACCACTCCCCTCCGTAACGTCCTTAGCCTGAAGGTTTACCCCAACCCCGTAACCCACGTTTTACGGGCCGAAGCCCGCCTGGGAGCCAACTTTGTCGTCATCAACAGCCTCGGCCAAGAAGTCAGTAAGGGGGTGTGGAGCGGTGAACTCAACGTGCAAGCCCTCGCGAAAGGAACTTACGTACTGCGGATTGGACAGCAAACGGCAAGGTTTGTAAGGCAATAATCACCTACAGCCGCCCCAAGCACTCCTCCACGTATTCAATCATCGCATCCGATACCCCCAGGTGCGTCGTAAAGCGTATGGTCTGGGGTCCGAACGCAACGGCTTTAATATTGTACTCCTCCAGCTTTTCCAAAAATTGACTTGCCGTCTGACTCCCGCTGAGGTGGAAGATGCAGATATTGGTCTCCGTCTGTTCGACGCGGCTGACGCAGGGTAGGGTAGTGAGCGTAGCGGCCAGACGCCGCGCGCGGGCGTTGTCTTCAGCCAGGCGCTCAACGTGGTGTTCCAGCGCATAAAGACCCGCAGCGGCCAGGTAGCCCGCCTGCCGCATGCCGCCGCCGATGACTTTACGGTAGCGGCGGGCACGGTCGATTAATTCCTGAGGACCAAGTAACAGACTTCCCACCGGCGCGCCGAGGCCTTTACTCAGGCAGATGCTGACGGTGTCGAAGAGTCGCCCCCAGTCTTCGGTGCTTTCCCCGGTTTCCACGAGGGCGTTGAAGAGGCGGGCCCCGTCGAGGTGGCAGGCCAGCTTTTGCTTTCGGGCCTCCTGCACCAGGCTGCTTGCCTCGGCCAGGGTATAGATGCTTCCCCCGCCCTTGTTGCAGGTGTTTTCCAGTACCAGCAGGCGGGAGATCGGCAGCCAATCGTAGCGGGGTTTCACGGCCGCCGCGATCTGGCCGGGCAACAACTTACCCCGTTCGCCCTGGATGAGGTTCATGGATACGCTGGAGAGCATGGCGTAGACGCCGCCTTCGTACTGGTAAACGTGGCTTTTTTCTTCGCAGATGACTTCGTCGAGCGCCTGGGTGTGGCACTTGATGGCCAGCTGGTTGGTCATCGTGCCGGAAGGGCAGAAGAGTGCCGCCTCCATACCAAAGCGCTCGGCGGCGCTGCTTTCCAGGCGGTTGACGGTGGGGTCCTGGCGGAATACGTCGTCGCCCACCGCAGCGGCGAACATCGCTTGCAACATGGGTGGAGTCGGCTGGGTAGCCGTATCGGAGGTAAGGTTTACGAGCATGAAGCTGTGGTGGAGCTGTTACGGCGCGCAAGATAGGTTTCGGCGCTCAACCTTAGCTTACTTGCGCAGCTCGGCGAACTGCTTGCGGAATTTGCTGACCTTGGGCGTAATCACAAAAGAGCAATAACTGTTGCGGCTGCCCACCTTACTGTAGTAGTCCTGGTGATAGGCTTCGGCGGCGTAGAAGGTCTCGTAGGGCCGCACTTCCGTCACCGCAGGCGCTCCGTAGAGGTCGGGAACCACCGTGGCCATCACCTCTTTAGCGAGCTCCTGCTGCTCGGTGGTGGTATAAAAAACGGCCGAACGGTACTGCGGCCCTACGTCGTTGCCCTGGCGGTTGGGAGTGGTAGGGTCGTGGGTGGTGAAGAAAACTTCCAGGATCTGCCGTGCCGTGATGACGGAGGGGTCAAATTCCACCAGAACCACCTCGATATGGTCGGTTTGTTTGCTGCAGACGGCTTCGTAGTTGGCCGTCGCTTCGCTGCCGCCGCTGTAACCGCTTACTGCGCGGTGGACGCCTTTGAGCTCGACAAAAACGGCTTCTACGCACCAGAAACAGCCGCCGCCAAGGACGATCGTTTCGTGGGTGGGGGTGTTTTCAACGGTGCTGATGACTTCTGCGAAGTGGGCCATGGGGAACTTGTTTTGGAATACCTCCCTAATAATTGTCCAGCGGCAGAATAGTTTTTCGCGGGGCGCGGACGCAGGTGCAATGTCTTGCTGAAGGAGCAGGGGAAGACTTCCGGCGGCAGACAAATTCAGCCAGCAAGGAACAAGCTCACCCGCCACGGGTTATGAAAGGCAAGAACTGCACATGGATGAATAATTACGACTGCGATATTCTGATCGTGGGTTCAGGCCCAGCGGGTGCTACCCTTGCCCGCTACGCCGCCGCTGCCGGCCTTTCCGTACTGCTGGTGGACAAAAGACAAGAACTCGGTGCCCCCATCCAGTGCTCCGGTGCGGTGAGCCGCCACGCCCTCGAAGAAGTAGGCATCCCCCTCGACGAGGAATTTATCCTTGAGGCCATCTACGGTTTTGCCATTTATGACCAGTCGGGCAGCGCCACCCGGATTGACTACCGGCAACTGAAGGGCGACGAATACGGCGAAGGCGAGGGGAAAAAGCCGCTCGGCTACGTCGTTGACCGCCGCCGCTTCGACCGCTACCTCATGACCCTGGCCGAAAGGAGTGGAGCCGAAACCTGGCTGAAAACCGAAGGATTGGGCTACCGAACCCTGCCCGACGGCCGCTGTGAAGTGAGTTTGCGCAATTTCAACCGCCTGCTTTCTGTGCGGTGCAAAGTGTTGGTCGGGGCCGACGGCCTCCAGTCGCAAGTAGGAAAATGGGCCGGCCTGCAAACCCACATCAAGATCACGGAACTGGCTGGCTGCCTGCAGTTCATCGTTGACCAGGTGGAAACCGATGGCCTGTTGGAAATCATCACCGGCCACGAATGGGCCCCCGGCGGCTACGCCTGGGTCTTCCCCAAAGGACACGGCTACGCGGAAATCGGGCTGGGCGTGATTTCCACCATGACTGATCACAATGCCCAGTGGCACCTCGATAAATTCATCCAGCAGTCTTTTTTCAAGGACCGCTTCCGCAATTGCCGGATTCTGGAGATCCAGGGCGGGGGCGTCCCCCTGGCGGCTCCGCTCCGCACGCAGTACGCCGATAACCTCATCCTCGTAGGCGATGCCGCCCGCCACGTCAATCCCATCACCGGTGGCGGTATCCACACGGCCCTGAGCGGAGCCAAGGTGGCCGCCGATTTTTTGGTCAGCCACCTCGCCGGCGGCCAACAGCAAGACTTTTCGGCCGCCCAACTCAAAGGCTACCAGGATGCCTGGCTGGCAGCCATCGGCAACAAAATGTGGGAGCTCTACCACCAAAAAACAAAGGTGTTTCACCAGGAAGACATTCCCACCCGCGATGCCTACCTCTACCGTACCATGTCGGATTATTTCGACCCAAACTCCCCTTACAAAAAGGTATGAGCAAGCTGCAACCCGTAATTTTCGACATCGGCTGGAATGCCTGCATCAACTGCGGTGCCTGCGTGGCCATCTGCCCCCAGGAGGCGGGCTTCATCAGCCCTTTTGACACCATTGCCGTGGATCGGCCCTGTGACATTGCCTGCCTGCTGTGCGAAAACATCTGCCCGACGGGTACCATCAGCCACCGTCCCGTTGCGGAGGGCGATCCCCCCCGCCCCCCCGAAAGGGGGAGTTGGTTGGCACCCCAACATCCCAATGGAACGAGCGAGGAACGGATGCCGCCTAAACACTAACCTTTCTTCCATATCTCGTACCAGCGCTTTCCGGAGGCGGCCCGTTCTTTCTGCCGTTGTTCCTTTTTCTTCAGGCGCTGCCGTTGGTTTTTCTCGCGGCGGTTTTCTTTTTCCTTTTGTTTGTCCCAGATGTCGTTGCGTTTGGCGATGACGTAGCGGACGCTGACGCCGGTCTGGGCGTAGAGAAAAGACGAACCGCCCCCGACGTTTAGGGCGGGCTTGAAGTCGTAGGACAGGTTAACGCGGCCGATGGTGGCTTCCAGGCCAACGACGCCATCGATGCCTACGGGGCCGCCGATTTCTTCGCCCGTCTCTTTGTCGATTTCGTTGTTCCAGCCCGCGTGGACGCCCGCGCCGTAAAAGAGGTTGAGGCGACGACTGAGCAATGGACGGTGTTGCTTACCCAGCAGGGTAAAGCTGCCTTCATCGCGCTGAAGGCTCGATTGCAGGATGCCTTCCAGGACGAAGTTCTTCTGGACTTGCGGCAGGCGGATCTGGGCGGTGGCTCCCCAGTCCGTCCCCAGGCGCAGCCCAAGCGAAGCATCGTAAGACTGGGCGGCCAGCAGCAAAGGGAAACCGAAGAGGAACAAGAAAAAGGGGCGGATCATCATGGCGCTTGAAACGGTCCCGACGGTCGCTTTGTGTTGCGAAGGGAAGAAAATATTGCAAATTTTAGTCTCCAGCGTAGGGTAAATGCATTCCGGTTCTGCCAAAGACCGGGAAAAAGAAGAAATTCCGGTAGCAAAATCTTAAGCCGTACTTAGGCATGGAGTCATTGCGTTCACACCATATTGGGAAATCTTCAATCATCACTGTACTATGCGGAACTTACTCACCCTTTGCCTGGCCTGCCTCCTGTCTTCTGCCCTCCCGGCGCAGTTTGGCCTCATGCCTGCATTGAACTGGCACGAAACCAGCCAGGACCTGTCCACCGAATTTGAGCCCGGGATATTTGAACTCCAGCCCGGTTATGAAATTGCGGCCCACTACTGGTTTCGCCTGCCTGAGAAGCGGGTGGAATTCCAACCCTCGCTTTACTACGCGCAGGCCAATACAGTCAGGACTGGCGGCAATTACCGGGAATTTGGCCTGCAATACAAGGTCAACATCTACCCCTTTGACTTCGGTACGGATTGTAATTGCCCCACCTTCGGTAAGCAGGGTCCGCAGTTACAGAAGGGCTTTTTTGTGCAGGTAGCACCGGGCTATTCCTACCACCGTCTCAACCTGAGTGAAAGCATCAACACCACCGCCCACGGCTTTACCCTCGGCGGCGGAATGGGAATGGACATTGGGCTGAGCAACTTGCTTACCCTGACGCCCATTGCAGGACTACGTTACCACTTTTCAGATTTTCTGGGGGACTTTGTGCAGACCGATGGAACGGGCATGGAAAGCACTATCGACGCCCGCCTGCTGACCTTCCAGCTGGGTCTCCAACTCACCTTCCGTCTTGACGAGCGGCGCTACTAAGCCTTTCTTTACCGCTCCTTTGGCATCGTAAATGCGGTGCAAGTGAAGTTTGGCCGAACGCTGCACGGCGGGCTACCTTAGTGGCCTAAACAGAACAAAATGTACGGTTTGCCCCTCGTGGTGGTTCTTCTGGTACTGGTGGTGATCCTGATCACGCCCCGGAGGAAGGCCGCGTAAGCAAACGCCAAATTGAAAAGCCGCTTTCCTCCCCCGGGAAGCGGCTTTTTGTTTACCCCAATTTTTTCACCGTGGGGTAGTTCCTTAGCCTAGGACTTCCCCCGCTCCCAATCCTTCCCACCGCACCTGCGGCAGCGCCCATGGCCCACGAATTAAACAAGTACAGCAAAAACGTTACGAGCAACTCCGAGCAGCCCGCCGCCCGGGCCATGCTCTACGCCACTGGCATGAGTGATGCGGACCTGGACAAGGCCCAGGTGGGTATCGTCTCCACCGGCTGGGAGGGCAACCCCTGCAATATGCACCTGAACGGGCTGGCCGACGACGTGAAACGCGGCGTTAATGAACAGCCCGACCTGATTGGCCTGATCTACCACACCATCGGCGTCAGCGACGGCATCAGCATGGGCACCGACGGCATGCGCTACAGCCTGCCCAGCCGCGACGTGATTGCCGACAGCATCGAAACGGTGGCCGGGGCACAGTGGTATGATGCCCTGGTGACGGTGGTGGGCTGCGACAAAAATATGCCCGGCGCGATGATCGCCCTGAGCCGGCTCAACCGCCCCGCCATTCTGGTGTACGGAGGAACGATCAGCCCCGGTTGCCACGGCGAGGAGAAGCTCGACGTGGTCTCCGCCTTCGAAGTCCTGGGCAAATTCCGGACGGGGCAGATCGACGAAACCCAGTACCGCAACGTCATTCGCCACGCCTGCCCCGGTTCCGGTGCCTGCGGAGGAATGTACACCGCCAACACGATGGCCACGGCCATCGAGGCGATGGGCATGGCGCTGCCGTACAACAGCTCCATCCCCGCCAACCACCCCGATAAGCTGGCCGACACCAAGCGGGTGGGGGAATACCTGCGCCATTTGCTGGAAAAGGACATCAAGCCGAGCGATATCCTGACCCGCAAATCTTTCGAAAACGCGATGGTGACCCTCATTGCCCTCGGTGGCAGTACCAATGCGGTGCTGCACTTGCTGGCCATGAGCCACGCGGCCGGGCTGGACATTACGATTGATGACTTCCAGCGGATCAGCGATCGCGTACCCTTCATCGCCGACCTTAAGCCGAGTGGTAAGTACGTGATGGAAGACCTCTACTACGCCGGGGGCGTCCCCGCCGTCATGAAAGCGCTTTTGGCACAAGGCTTGCTGCACGGCGACTGCCTGACGGTGACGGGCAAAACCCTGGCCGAAAACCTGGCCGAGGCCGCCCCGCTCCGGGAAGGGCAGGACATCGTAAAACCCTTCGACCAACCCATCAAAGCAACTGGCCACTTGCGCATCCTCTACGGCAACCTGGCTACAGAAGGCTCCGTGGCCAAAATCACCGGAAAGGAAGGTTTGCACTTTATGGGCCCCGCCCGCGTGTTTGATTCCGAACTGGAAGCCAATACGGCCATCGGTGCGCGGCAGATCAAGGAAGGCGACGTCATTGTGATCCGCTATTCCGGCCCCAAGGGCGGACCGGGGATGCCAGAAATGCTCAAGCCCACCAGCGAGATCATGGGCCAGGGCCTGGGCAGCAAAGTGGCGCTCATTACCGACGGCCGCTTCAGCGGTGGCACCCACGGTTTTGTGGTGGGCCACATCAGTCCGGAAGCCATGGTGGGCGGATTGATCGCCCTGCTGGAAGACGGCGACATCATCCGCATCGACGCGGAAAACAACGTTCTGGAGGCGGAGCTGGACGATGCCACCATTGCCGCCCGCCGGGCCCGGTGGACACCGCCGCCGCCGCGGGCCGCCTTCGGCATCCTCAGGAAATATGCCCAATCCGTCAGTAGTGCTTCCCTGGGCTGTGTGACGGATTTGTAAGATCCGGCTTGCTGACACCAGTTGCTCATTTTACCAATTTTAAGCTTATGTCTCCCAATTCCACTGCTACCTTAACGACTGCGCGCAATGGCCAGGCTCCCGGAACCGTCCGGATGACGGGCGCTGCTGCCGTATTGGAATGCCTGGTGCAAGAAGGCGTTGAGACCATCTTTGGCTACCCCGGCGGTGCCATAATGCCCATTTACGATGCCTTGATCGACTACGAGGACCGCCTGACGCACATCCTGCCCCGGCACGAGCAAGGGGCCATCCACGCCGCGGAGGGCTTTGCGCGGGTGCGGCGTACGACGGGGGTCTGCATGGCCACCTCCGGGCCGGGGGCAACGAACCTGCTGACGGGCTTATGCGACGCCCAACTGGATTCTATTCCACTGGTGGCCATTACCGGTCAGGTACCCGGCTATCTGCTGGGCAGCGATGCTTTTCAGGAGGTGGACGTGATCAACTGTACGATTCCGGTGACGAAGTGGAACTACCAGATTACGGACCCAAAGGACATTGGCTGGGTTTTCAAGAAGGCTTTTTTCATTGCCAATAGTGGTCGGCCGGGCCCGGTACTGATTGACATTACCAAAGACGCGCAGCTGGCGATGACCGACTTTGCCTACCCGACGGAGCACACCATCCGGAGCTACCGGCCGCACCACAAACCCAAAAGCAGTGCCCTGGCGGCAGCGGCCGAACTCATCAACGGGGCGGAGCGACCGATGATCCTGGCGGGCCACGGCATCCACATTGCGCACGCGCAGGAGATTTTCCGGCAATTCGTGGATAAGACGGGCATCCCCGTTGGCGCCACCTGCCACGGGCTTTCGACCCTGCCGAACAGCCACCCCCTGTTCATGGGGATGCTGGGTATGCACGGCAATTACGGGCCCAACCTGCTGCAAAACGATGCCGACGTCATCATCGCCATCGGGATGCGCTTTGACGACCGGGTGACGGGCAAACTTGATAAGTACTTGCCCACCAGCGAGGTCATCCACATCGAAGTGGACCCCGCCGAGCTGAACAAAAACGTAAAAGCGGCAGTCCCCATTCTGGGCGACGCCCGCGAGACCCTCGAAAAACTGTTGCCGCTGGTGGAACAAAAAACCTACCCGGCCTGGGTCGCCCGCTTTGAAGAATGCGCCCGAACGGAGCAAGCGCGGGTCATTGACGAGGCGGTGTCTCCAACGGCAGATGGACAACTCCGGATGGCGCAGGTCATTCGGGAAGTCAGTGCGCAAACGGAGGGACTCGCCATTGTCTGCACCGACGTTGGCCAGCACCAGATGATGGCAGCGCGTTACTACGAGTTTGCGGGCCACGACCAGTGGGTGAGCTCCGGGGGGGCAGGAACGATGGGCTTTGGCCTGCCGGCTGCCTTTGGTGCCAAGTATGCGGACCCAACGCGGGAGACAGTGGCCTTCATCGGCGACGGCGGTTTCCAGATGACGATCCAGGAACTCGGCCTTTGTGCGCAGTGGAATGTGGGGGTAAAGATTGTGTTGTTGGACAACAACTTCCTCGGTATGGTACGGCAGTGGCAGGAGTTGTTCCACAAGCGGCGCTACAGCTCGGTAGAACTGCAAAACCCCGACTTCGTCACCATCGCCAGGGGCTTTGGCGTAGCGGGGCGGACGATCAAAGACCCCGCTGACCTCAGGGCGGGCGTAGCGGAAATGCTGGCCCACGACGGGCCCTACCTGCTGCACGTCCACACCGTAAAAGAAGACAACGTATTCCCGATGGTGCCGAGCGGAAAAGCGGTAAGCGAGGTGATCCTCGGACCCGAAGACCTGCGCTAACCTCCCTTGCTCTCCCCCTTTGGGGGTTGGGGGGCCAACATACTCCCCCCTTCGGGGGGGCGGGGGGGAGCACCTGCGGCCGCGCCCCCTTTAACACCCTGCACCCTGAAAATCTGGCTAAAAATTATGAGTGAAATCAAGCATTATACCATTACGGTATTCACCGAAGACCAGGCGGGATTGCTCTCCCGCGTCGTTGGGATTTTCAACCGGCGCAACCTCAATATTTCCAGCCTCACGACCAGCCAGAGCAGTGACCCGACCATTCACCGCTTTACCATTGTAGTGGCCGTGAGTGAGGAAATGGTCATTAAACTGGTCGCCCAGCTCGATAAGCAGGTGGACGTGCTGAAGGCGTTTTACTACGACGACAGCCAGATTGTGCACCAGGAGATCGCCCTTTACAAAGTGCCCATTGCGGCGTTCAGCCACGGAAACGAGGTGGAAAGGATGATTCGCCGCCACAATGCCCGCGTACTGCTCATTGAGCCGGAGTACGTGGTGATTGAGAAAACGGGACACGAAAGCGAGACCCAGGCTTTACTCTTGGAACTGAAAAATGTGGGCATTTACGAGTTCGTCCGCTCCGGTCGGGTGGCCATCGTGAAGCCCATGGAAATGCTGAACAATTACCTGGCTACTTTGGGCAGGGGAGAGGATTAAGGGAGAAAAGGACGAAGGGAGAAAAGGATTAAGGGAGTAAAGGACGAAGGGAAAAGGGGCGCGGCCGCAGGTGCAAGGGAAAGGACGAGGAGCAAAGTAGACACAGATGGCTAATTTCTCTACCAGGTAATCCGCCGGCCGAAGGGGTTGCGGGCCTTCCAGCTTCGTTCCCGGCCGCTGGGGAGGGTGTAATCGGCGTAAAGACCTAGAATGATGTCGCGGGAGGGGCTGGCCTGGTTGATGCGGTCCTCCTGCCGCCAGAACAGCTCCAGGGAGATGCGGTCGGAGACGACGTATTCCAGGCCGGTGGTGAAGCGAACGCGGCTCCACTCGTCGCGGCTATCGAAGCGGAAGCGCCCCTCCATCTCGGCGATAAAGGACAGCTGCTCGTTGATTTTGGTAGCCACGCCCAGGCGTGGTCGGATGCTGACGCGGCGCAGGCTGCCATCTTCGCCCAGGGGCCGGTCTTGTTGGTACCGCAGGCGGCCTTCCAAGGTGAAGGGTGACTTTCCAAGTGGCAATTTGTGGTTCAGGTCGCTGAAAACGCGCAGGATGCTGGGATCCTCGGCCGCGCCTGGTCGTAGGCGGGTACCGAGGGTGAGACTGAGTTTTTTGGCCAGCGCGAAGTTGCTGGCCAGCAGGATCAAATACGTTTCTTCCGGGTCACCCGCCAAGGTGCGGCGATGCTCCATTTCAAAGAGATAGCCGTAGTTTTTATTGACTTCGTTTTCTAATGCAACGCCCGTCCAGGCTTCCCATTGGGCAGCGAGCGGGACTGGAATCAGTACCGAAAAAAGCAGCAGGACAACCAAGTGACGCATACGGCGGGGTAGGGGAGTGGTAAAAAAGTCGGCAAAGGTAATGATTTTGCCAATCCGGGAGTAAAGCCCCGCAAAGATGGCTTCACGTTTAAATTGCTTGAAAGGACGGACGAACGGCACCGGACGCCGGAATTTTAGCTTGCAGAAAAATGGAAAAGCGTTAATTAATATTTAATTTACTGGATAAAGCGCCTCAATGCATTATCTTTCCCTGAAACTTAACCAGTCGCTTAAAAACCCCCTGACCATGCGTAAACATCTACTTTATCCCATATTTCTCATTTTGGTTGTATTCAGCAGTTGCCGCGAGGAAGGGGTGAACGTGACTACCATTACGGGCGAAGTCCCCACGCCAGCCATCGTCACGGCCACCATCACGGCGGTAACGACCACCCGGCCGGGCAATACTTTGGTTGATGCCACCATTAGCGGTATTGGCTCGGAAGCCCGGGTCAACCCGGATGGTTCAGTGACCTTCCGCGCAGATCAGCTTGACCCGAACGGGACTGCCGTTACGGTGACCAAACCGGGCTTCTGGCCGGAGCACCGTTTCCTGCTGCCCGCCGGCGAGGGGGAACTCCGGGAAACGTTTGTCATGGAGCCTAAAGTCAAGGCCGGGGACATCAACCCGGTGGCCGGCGGCACGCTTGAGCTGGGTGAAAACTTCTCCGTCAAAATTCCGGCCGGCAGCATCGTTACGACCGAAGACGGTACCCCCTACACCGGAGAGGTGGCCGTATTCATTAACCACGACGCACCGGAAGACCCCACCGAAATGCTGAACAGTGCCCTCAACTTCCCCGCCCGGTCGGAATCCGGCGAAACGGTCGCTCTGGAGAGCTACGGGATGATGGACATTGCGCTTGAGGCCGCCGACGGCACCCCACTGGTATTGGATGGCAGTACCCCGGCGGAGGTACGTCTGCCCATCAAAGCCAATACGGAGGAAGGCGCGCCCAGCCAGGTGCCCTTCTGGGTGCTCGACCCCTCCGGCTTTTGGTTGCCGAACGGGGTGGCTACGCTGGCCCCCGGTTGTTACGTTGTGTTCATTACCCGCAGTGGCACCTGCAATGTAGATGTTCCGCACCCCGTAACGCGGATCTGTGGTCGTTTCGTGGATCCCAACGGACTTCCCCTCACGCATACGCCCTTTCTGGTGAGCCTGGATGGAGGGATGAATTGTTCGGCGGCCCGCGTGGATTGCGAAGGCTACTTTTGTGTAAATGTTGTGGCGGGTTCCCCCCTGTTTTTCAACGTCACCGACCCTTGTACGGGAGAAATCTACGTCTTTGCAGTCGAGCCCCTCGAAGCCAATACTTCACGCAACGTTGGAGAAATTACCGTTGACCTGACTAACCCCGTCTTCGTCGCCACGGTCCGCGATTGCAGCGGTGCGGCACTTCCGGATCAGGATAAAATTGAAATCTGGGTAGGCGGAAACGGGGGCAACAACGGGGAGTTCTTCGCGCCTAACGGCGACGGCATGGCGGTCATCAACCTGATCGACTGCAGCGGCGACGACCTGCTCGTCCAGGCCTTCACCAACGACTATAAAGCGGCTTCCCGCGTAGTACGCCGCTCGGCCAGCGAGGAAATGCCGACCGAATTTGTCGTATGCGGTGAACTCGGAGACAACGAATATTTTGACCTGACCATTGGTGGCGTCTCCATTCCGATTACGGAGTTGGTACCGATTTACTGGCCCGAAAACGAAGCCTATGACTGGTTGGTGCGGGCAGCCGGTACGCTGGATGGAGAAGAGTACAGTGTATTCCTCCAGTTTGCTGATCCGCGCGAAGGGGCTTTTGCGGACGGAGAAAGCTCGGCGGCGATCTACCGTCTCCTCCCTGGCCAAGATTACGGTGAGGGGAAGGTATACGTGGACCCGGCCCAAAAAATCGGGATGCAGGGGATCCGTCTTTCCCAGGATGGCATGACCTTCGAAGGGTCCTTCAGCGTAGCGATGAACCTGCAAAATGACGCCAGCCGAACGGTAGAAGCCACTGGCGTCAACGTGCAAGTAGCCTTCCGGCTGGAGCTGTAAACTAGCCATTTCCCCTATCTGTGCTATTGCTAGTTCCCAAGCGGAAACTGTTGAGCCCGGATGGCGGATACCTCCCCCGATCACCTAAGAGCTTGTTTGGATTTTTACTTCCTGATAACCAAGCACTTTGCTGCGCAGTACTTCGTGCTGTGAACCTGGCGTCACAAAAAATGGCTTACGTAGTCCACTATGCGCGCATTTTTTTGTCTAGCCAGAACCACAAGTCATTGATTATCAGTTCTTAAAAATCCCAAACAAGCTCTAAAGCAATCTGCCTTATGCAGAGTAGCAGTCCTGGCCATAGCATTAGTTCCTTCATGATGTCATTCATCATGCGGGCTAATCGTGGTTGGGTTGGTGCGTGGGCATGGTGGCTGGAGGGTAGGGTAGGGGAGCCCTTTCGTCTTTTGCTGGCCTCTGGATTAATGCTCCTTTTATCGTGTGGACTTACGGCCGCATCCGGGAATTTTGAGCCTGCGCATTTGACGCTTGCGGATTCCCTTCCGCCGCCCCCCCGAAAAGCCAAAGCGGAAGAAACTTTCCGGCAATCTTCGCAGGAGGAAAGGGCGCGCACCGCCGTGATCCTCAAGCACACCATCCTGGGTACACCTCCGCCACCGGAGGAAGAGTTGGAACGCCAAAGAAGAGAAAAAAACCAGCAAGTTAACGAGCGGCTGGCCCGCCACCAGGCGATGATCAAAGATCGGTTAGAGCGGAGGCAGGAACGCCTCGATGCTTTAACGGAAGACGGTGCTGCCGATCCGTCACAGCTTACCTCCAAAGCCGCCCGCAAACGCGAGGCATCCTTATTGAAAGCCGAACGCGACCGAGCGAAAGCCCTGGCCAAACTGGAGGCAGATATGCTCAAGTCGGAACAAAAGCGGCTCAAGGCAGTTGCCAAACGCGAAGCCGAACGCGCAAAAAGAAAGGCAGAAAACGAAAAGCTGGTGGCCAAACGGGAAGCCAAGCGATTGAAAGACGAGCGGCAGCAGGAACAAGTCTTAGCCGCACGGGAAGCCAGGCGTTCGGAGGAGGAGCAGCGGCAGCAACAAGCCCTGGCTACACGGGTAGCCAAAACTCCCGAACGTGCCACCCCTAAGCCTCAACTGGTAGCCAAAGGCGTAACGGACCCGCCAAAGGCCAAAGCACCAAGGGATACGGCTCCCCCCAAGCCGAAAGCTGCGCACAAGGAAAATCCCGCAAAAACAGCGCGACTCGCCGCCCGGCAAGAAGCCAGGCAAACGCGGGAACTACGCAAAAGTGAGCAACTCGCCGCCCGGCAAGCCGCAGAACGCCTGGCAGCAGAAGCCGAAAACGCCCGGCGAATGGCGCAGCGGGAAGAGGAGCAACGCGCCAGCGAAGCAGCCAGGCGATTAGCGGAGGAAGAACAGGAACGGCAGCAACAGGCCGCAGCGGAGGCGCGGATTGCCCGACAGGAATACGAGCGTACACAAGAGCAGGAGCGGCAGCGTAGGGAAGCGCTTCGCGTGGCCGGGCTCGCCACACAGCGTGCTGAAGAGGCGCGCAATCCTCCTGCCATCGTTACGCAAGCCGCCGTACCCCCATCAGTCGCTCCCGCACCTGGTGCCCCCCGCCTCAGCGCAGCGGAAAGAGCGAGCATTGCGCGCAGCAACCGGGCCCGCCTGAAGCAGCAATTCGTGGAACAACAGCGGGCCAGGAAATTGGCGGCACAGCGCCAAAAGCAGGAACAAAAAGCCGCCCGGCTAGCCCTCCAGCAGGCACGCTGGGAACGCAGGGCCGCGCAGCGAAAAGCCGCAAAGGATGCTGCGGCCGACCGATTGGCCCAACGCACGAAGCGACAGGATGAGCTGCGTCAACGCCGCGAAGCCGACCAGGCGGAACGCGCGCTGCGTAAGGCGGAAGACAAGGCCGAAAAGAATCGTCGGGCCATGGGCCGCGACCAGCGCCGGGATGATCGCCGGACGGAGCGCAAGCAGCGCCGCGCCGAACAGCTCGCTGCGCTGGAAGCCCGCAAAGCCGCCAGTTGGGCCGAGAGGGCAGCACGAAAGTTGGCCCGCGATCAGCGCCGGGCCGAAAGACTGAAGTACCGCCTGGAACGCCGTGCCGAGCGACTGGCCAAGAAAGAACTTCGTCGGGCGGAGCGACTGGCGAGGAAAGAATTGCGTCGGGCTGCTCGAATGGCCCGCCGCGCCGCCCGACGCCTGCGGCGGCAGCAGAATCCGCCTTACTGGACGGCCGAGCCCGGTGTGGCCCTGAGCCTGGCCGCCCGCTCGGGTGGATCGCAGGGGGAGAAGTCGCTCGAAGCCATTACCGTCCAAGCGCTGGCGGGGCACCACCGCCCCAATGGCCTGAGCCTGCGCGCCGGCCTGGCGGCCACGGTGATCAATTCTAAGGTGTCGAGCGTGGAGACCAGCACTACGACTGTGTCCCGCACGGCAGTGGTCCGGATCATTCAAAACCCGGACGGTTCGCGTACCGAGGAAATGGGCACGGTTCAAGTTCCCCAAACCACCATCCGGGAAACCCGTTATTACAACCAGTTAAGCAGCATTGATTTTCCCGTGCTTTTGGGGTACCGCCTCAAGGGGAATCGCCTTGGACTGCTGCTCGAAGCGGGCCCTAGCCTGAATCTATCGAGTGGCGGCAATGCGCACCTGAAAGTCGGAGATACCTTCCGGGCCGTAGGCGGCGGGCACTTCCTCGGCCGGCGCCCGGGCATCGGTTTTGTGGGGATGCTGACGGGTGAATACCAATTGTCGGAGAAAAATGCCCTGATTGGCGGCCTGCGCATCCAACATTTTGGAGGAAGTTTTGTAAACCCGGAAGTTTCTGGTAACGCTACCCAGGTGACGACGATTGGTTTGCAGATAGGATACCGCCTGAGATTTTGAGGGCTTGAACAGCTTCTATTATTATGTTAAGTAGAGTGTTCCAGTTTTCTTCATCAGAACAGGGGGAGGGAAGGAGGAGCGCTTTTCGGAGCGTTAGGCCAACCCTCGGGTGGATGGGTCTGGTGGATGGGTCTGGTGGATGGGTCTGGTGGATGGGTCTGGTGGATGGGTCTGGTGGAGAGGAGAATACGCAACGTGAATGGGTTTAATTGGGTTAGAGCCGAAGGGCGTGGTGCGGCGGACTGGGAAAGGATTCGTTTGGGCGGACTGGTCCTGCGGCCAAGTATGCAAGCCGAAATTTGGGGGTAAATATTTGCCCATAATTTATATTATGTTAAGTAAAAAATTAAATATCCCTGTCAAAACATTCCCTCCCAACCCAGCGTTAACTTCCAAATGCGATTACTAACCCGAATCTTATCGCTTTACATCCTCCTTCTGGCCTTCGTTCCCTGCCAGGACAATTTCTTCTTGATTTCCAACGAGGCTCCCGCTGCCGTACACGCTGAAAACCCTGAGCACGAGCACCCTGATTCCGAGCACGAAGACCACTGCACCCCCTTCTGCATCTGCGCCTGCTGCGGTGCCGTCCTCGACGCTCCCCCAACCCTGCTGACGCTGGAGGAGGAACCAACTCCCCTGCCTCCTAAGGGCAGCACTCTGCCCCGGGCCGTTCAAAATTGGAACCCCGGCAGCTACGCCAACGGCAGCTGGCAACCCCCGCGATTCGCTTAAACCAATTCCAGGGATATCCATGTCCCACTCTAACCCATTGGTTTAATCCGTGGGCGGATCGCTCGTGCCTCGATTTACCAGCGTGATAGGTTGCAGTATGCACACCCCACGAACCGTCTCCGGCAATTACTTTTTATGTTTGATAAGATTATTGCTTATTCCGTAGCGAATAAGCTGGTGGTCGGACTGTTCGTCTTGGCCCTCATCATCTGGGGAGTTTTCTCCCTCCGCCAAATTCCCATCGATGCCGTACCCGACATCACTAACAATCAGGTACAAGTCATCACCTCCTCGCCCACCCTGGCCACCCAGGAGGTAGAACAATTCATTACTACGCCCATCGAGCTGGCCCTGCAGAACCTGCAGAACCTGGTCGAAATACGCTCCATCTCCCGGTTCGGTCTCTCGGTCGTAACGGTTGTTTTTGAGGAGAGTATGGACCTCTACCTCGCCCGCCAGCTGGTGAGTGAACACCTGCGAGAAGCCGAGGAAAACATCGCCGAGGGGCTGGGGAAACCTAGTATGTCCCCCATCTCTACCGGCCTTGGTGAGATTTACCAATACGTCGTCCGGCCCGTTGAAGGCTACGAAGATCAGTATTCTACTACCGATCTGCGGACGATACAGGACTGGATCGTTAGCCGCCAACTCTCTGGCATCGAAGGCGTCGTTGAAATTAACACCATGGGCGGCTTTCTCAAGCAGTACGAGGTAGCCGTAAACCCGGAACTGCTGAAGGCGATGAACGTCAGCATCAACGATGTATTCACCGCGCTCGAAAACAGCAACGAGAATACCGGTGGTGCTTACATCGAGAAAAACCCCAGCACCTACTACATCCGGACTAACGGCCTAGCGGGGAGTCTGGAAGATCTGCGAAAAATCGTCGTCGACGTCCGGGGTGGCAGGCCCATCCTCGTTCAGGATGTTGCCACCGTTCAGTTTGGTAAAGCGCCTCGTTACGGCGCGCTCGTCCGCAACGGTCAAGAAGCCGTCGGTGGTCGGGTAATGATGCTTAAAGGGGCTAACTCAGCCGCCGTCACCGAACGGGTAAAAGAGCGGGTGGAGCAAATTCAGAAGTCGTTACCCGAGGGCGTAATGATCGAACCGTACCTGGTCCGTGATAAATTGGTGTCTACCGCCATCGGGACGGTCCAGACCAACCTCATCGAAGGCGGACTCATCGTCATCTTCATCCTGGTGCTGCTGCTGGGCAACTGGCGGGCCAGCCTCATCGTCGCCTCCGTCATTCCCCTGGCGATGCTCTTCGCCATCTCGATGATGAACCTGCTGGGCATTTCCGCCAACCTCATGAGCCTGGGCGCCATCGACTTCGGCCTCATCGTAGACGGAGCCGTCATCATCGTCGAATCCATCGTTCACCGGCTCACCAAGGGTTACGGAGGGCAGCAGCTTACCCAGCAGCAAATGGACGCGGAAGTGACCACCTCCTCCATCAAAATCCGTAGCTCCGCCGCCTTCGGGGAGATTATTATCCTAATGGTCTACATCCCCATTCTCGCCCTCGTAGGTATTGAGGGAAAGATGTTCCGGCCCATGGCACAAACCGTCATGCTCGCCATCGCCGGTGCCCTGATTCTCTCGCTCACCTACGTACCGATGATGACGGCATTGTTCCTGAATAAAAAAGTCAGCATCAAGAAGACTATTGCAGATAGAATCATAGGCTTTTTCCAGCGTTTGTACAGCCCCATCCTGCACCTGGCCTTACGGTTTAAAGCCGCTTTCGTGCTGGCTACCATCGTCCTCTTTTCGGCTAGCCTTTGGGTATTCTCCACCATGGGGGGCGAGTTCATCCCCACCCTCGAAGAGGGAGATTTAGCAATGCAGCAGATCCTTCCGCCGGGAACGTCCCTCACCCAGAGTGTTGAAATGACAAAGCGGGTACACAAGAAGTTACTCGCCGACTTTCCCGAAATCGAAGAGGTCGTCACCAACATCGGTGCCGCCGAAATTCCCACCGACCCCATGCCGGTAGAGATCGGTGATTATACCATCGTGATGAAGCCTAAAGACGAATGGACCACCGCAGATAATCGCCAGGATTTCTTCGAAGAAATTGAAGAATCCATGGGGGTATTCCCCGGGGTTGGTCTCGAGTTCTCTCAGCCCATCCAACTACGCTTTAACGAACTCATGACTGGCGCTAAGGCCGACATCGCCATCAAACTCTATGGTGCTGACCTCGATGTAGCTTTCGAAAAAGCCAAGGAAGCAGAACGGATCATTGCCGGCATCCCCGGCGCGGGAACGGTCAACGTAGAGCAAACCGTCGGTATGCCCCAGATTCTGATCGATTTCAACTATCCCAAAATGGCCCAGTATGGCCTTCAGGTGAAAGACATCAACCGCGTCGTAGCGGCTGCCTTCGCCGGAGCCAGCGCAGGAACCATTTATGAAGGGGAGCGCCGTTACGATCTCACCGTACGCCTGCAGGAAAAGTACCGCGCGGGTATCGACAATGTAGCGGACCTCTACATCCCCCTCATGAACGGCACTCAGGTTCCCCTGCGCGAAGTCGCTACGGTAGATTTGGTGGATGCCCCCATGCAGATCAGCCGGGAAAACACCAACCGCCGCATCGTCATCGGCGTCAATGTTGGGGATACCGACGTGGAAACGCTGGTCAGCGACATTCAGGAAGCCCTGGATGCTAACGTGAAACTCCCTCCGGGCTATTACTTCACTTACGGTGGTCAGTTCGAGAACCTCCAGGCAGCTTCCGCCCGCTTGATGATCGCCGTACCCGCCGCTCTTGCGCTGATCTTCCTGCTCCTCATTTTCACCTTCGGCAGCTTCTCCCAGGCGGCACTTATCTTCATCGCCATTCCCCTTTCGGCAATTGGCGGCATCCTGGCTTTGGAGCTGCGCGGCATGCCCTTCAGCATCTCTGCCGGTATCGGGTTCATCGCCCTCTTCGGTGTGGCGGTGCTTAACGGAATCGTACTCATCGGTTACCTGAACCAACTCAAAGCAGAAGGTTGGGACGACGTCCGTGCCCGCATCCTGGAAGGCACCAAAGTGCGCTTGCGCCCCGTCATCATGACGGCCGCCGTGGCTTCCCTTGGTTTCCTGCCCATGGCGCTTTCCAGTTCCGGCGGCGCGGAAGTGCAGCGGCCACTGGCTACCGTTGTCATCGGTGGTTTGGTCACGGCCACCTTCCTCACGCTCATCGTGTTGCCCATCCTTTACAGCTGGTTAGAGAAATGGCAGGACCGCAAAACGCCACCTAGCATCGCCGCGCCTTTACTCCTTCTCCCCTTCTTCCTTTACTCATTTGGGGCGCGGGCGCAGGTGCAAAGTTTAGGTTTGGAAGAAGCAGTACAAGTCGCCGTAAGCAATAACCCCGCCGTCCTGGCGGCGGATCAGCGGACCGACCAAAGTCGTTCCCTCCAGAATTTGAAATATCAACCCGGACTCACCGACATCAGCTACCAGGGCGAAGGCCTCTTCCGGGAGAACGGTCAGCGGGTCAATATGCTCACCATCGTTCAGGAGTTTCCCAACCCTGCCACCATCCGTGCAGCAAACGCGGTACAGGATGTCGTCGTCGCTGGCAACCTGGTCCGAAGTCAGCTGACCCGCGCTGAGCTGACTTATCAGGTACGACAAACCTACGTCGACCTACAGCAGCGCGAAGCCCTGCTACGGCTCTACCAGCAGCTCACCAACACTTATTCCGAGTACCTGCGCATTGCTAACGTCCGCGTGGAGGCTGGGGCTGCCAACCGTCTTGAAGTGCTTAACCTGCAAGCCTCCCTGAGCGAGTATGAATCGCTGGCGGAACGCACGCGTATGGAGATAGCTTCCCTGCAACGGCAACTCGGCAGCCTCCTGGCTACTGACCAACCGGTTACCGCCGCCGATACCCTTTCGCTGGCCCCATCTCCCCTGCTACTCGATTCTACCCCTGCTGGCTTATTCGTCCAGCTTGCGGAATCCGACGTAGCTAATGCAAGGACAGGCATTGCGAGTTTGCAAGCACAACTAAAACCAGGCTTCCGTCTTGGGTATTCCGCTCAGCAGTTTTTTGAAGGGGGTTACCTGACCGGTCTCGAAGCGGGTGTAACGATTCCGCTGTTCAACAAGGCCACCAAACGCCGCGTCGAAACCCAGCGGCTGGGAGTCACCGTCGCCGAAACCCAGTTGGAAGCCGAACGACTACGCTTTGAACGGGAGCAGCTCGCTACCCGGTCCGAGATTACCCGTAACGCGGCGGCGGCAGACTATTACCAGCAGCAGTTGGCGGTCGTCAATCCGGAGATCATCCGCATCTCTCGCCTCAATTACCGCGCCGGCGAGATCTCCTACCTCGAATTGCTCACCGCCCTCCGGCTCCTGGGCACCAACGGCCGCGAATACCTCAACACCGTCCGTGACCACAACCTCGCTGTAGCTCGTCTCCAGTACCTCCTCAACCAATAAACTATCCCGCTACCCTCTCCTCATGGGAGGTCCGCGTAAAATATAAATCAAGATGAAAAATTTTCTTTTCACTACCCTCGCCCTGCTCCTCTTAACCTTCCTCAGTACCTGCGGCCGCGCCCAAGAACACCAGGAAGGCGACGGCTACGATCACGACGCACCCAAAAAAGAAATGGCGGCGGAAGAGCATACCGACGACCATGACCACGCGGAAGGCGACGGTCACGATCATGACGATGAAGAGGATGGCCACGCCCACGGCGAAGCTGGCGACGAAGGCATCCACCTCACCACCGAACAGATCGAAACCATGGACATCAAGTTCGGCGACTTCTCCCAAATGAAAGTCAACGGCTACCTCAGCGCCACCGGCACTCTCGGCCTTCCACCCAATGCCTACGCCGCCGTCAGTGCCCGCGCCGCCGGCTTTATCCGTAACGCCCGTAACTACGTCGAAGGTGACTATGTCAAACGCGGAGCCGTTATCGCTATTCTCGAAAACCCGGAGTTCATCGAGCACCAGCGGCAGTACCTCGAAGCTACCGCCGAACTCATATTCCTACAACAAGAACTTGACCGCCAGGAAACGCTCGCCAGTGCCGACGCCGGCATTCTCCGGGAAGTCCAGCGGCTACGTAGCCAGGTTGCCGCCAAAACCGCCAACGTTAAGGGGCTACAACAACGCCTTCGGTACCTCGGCATTAAAACCGATGAGCTCACACCCGATAACATCACCCAGCGGATCACGCTCTTTGCTCCCCGCTCCGGCTACATCACCTCGATAAGCCTCCACGACGGTATGTACGTGGAGCCCAGCACCCAGCTCATGGAGGTCATCGACGAACAGCACCTTCACCTTGAGCTGGACGTTTTTGAGCGTGACATTGCTAAACTAGAAAAAGGCCAACGCGTCACTTACCAGATTCCAGCCCTGGGTAGCCAGCGGTATGAAGCCGAGGTTCACGTCATCGGCAAGGAATTCAACGCGGAGAACAAAACCGTTCGCGTTCACGCTCACCTTAAGGGCAATCAACCAAAGTTCATCCGTGACCTCTTCGCCGAGGCCCGTATCTGGCTGACCGACCAAACCGTCCAGGCACTCCCCGAAGCGGCCGTCTTGCGAGAAGGAGAAAGCTCCTACGTATTCATCGCTCCCACCCAGCGCTCCGGCGATGAAGTGGAGTTTGAAAAGCTACTGGTTAAACCCGGCGCTACCGACGACGGGTACACCGCCGTCGAATTACTCAATCCCCTACCCAAAGGAATGCAAATCGTCACGGAAGGCGCTTACTACGTCTACGCCCAAAGTCAGGCGGGAGAACTCGAACACGAACACTAGGCCTCCATGAATAAATCCACTTTCAAAGTTACCGTCATGGATTGCTCCGCCGAGGAGCAAATGGTACGCATGAAATTAGAGCCGCTCTCCCAGGTAGAGCGGCTCGATTTCGACCTGCCCGCGCGTAAGCTCGTGGTATATCACCACAACGAAGCTGCACCAATCGCAAAGTCACTCGGCGAACTGGGGCTGGGGAAAGTTTCCTTAGTACGGAAGCCGCCGACCTACCCCTCCACAATAATGAAGATGACGCCCAGCAAAAACGCATCCTCTGGTGGGTGCTCGGCATCAACGCCGCCTTCTTCGTCGTGGAGATGGCTTTCGGACTGATCTCCGGGTACATGGGCCTCGTCGCCGACTCCCTCGATATGCTCGCCGATGCGCTCGTATACGCGCTCAGCCTCCTGGTCGTAGGTGCCGCCGTTGCCCGCAAAAAGCAGATCGCTGGCTACAGCGGCTACCTCCAACTGGGGCTGGCCATTATGGGCTTTGCCCAAGTCATCCGCCGCTTTTTGGGCTACGGTGAGGTGCCTGACTTCAAGGTAATGATTGTAGTGGCGGCTTTGGCGCTGATCGGTAACGCCGTCTGCCTCTGGCTCATCCAGCAAACCAACCGTGGTGAAGCCCATATGGAAGCCAGTTACATCTTCACCTCCAACGACATCATCATCAATTTCGGAGTAATCATCTCCGGGGTGCTCGTCTACCTCACTGCTACCCGTTGGCCCGACCTTGTTGTCGGAAGCATCGTCTTCGCCATCGTGCTGCGGGGTGCTTTCCGCATCCTCAAACTATCTAAATAATCCATATCACCACCTAATTATGAGAAAGCTAGAACTGGACCTCCCCGTCCTCCTCCCCGAAGTGCCCGGCGAACGCGATCTGTGTGTCACCCGCCTGCTGTCCGCCCTTAACGCCGAAGGCGGCATCGAAAAAGCCCATCTGAAGGACGGTACACCACCGCAGGTGTGTATCCACTACGATCCCGACCAGGTCGCATTGGAAAAAGTGAAGGCCATCGCTCGCCGCGCCGGAGCAGAGATCACCGAACGGTATCGACATCTTCTACTGGACGTCACCGGCATTCGCCACCAGCGGCACGCCCGCCAGGTAGGCGCACAGATTGGGAAAGCCAGCGGAATTACCGAAGCTGTTGTCTCCGGAACTGGCGTAGCCCGCGTCGAATACGATACTAATCTGACCGACGAGAGCGCCGTACTAGCCGCCGTCCGCAAGACGGACATTCAAATTATGGGAGATGCCACCGCAACTCCACATGCTGACCACGACGACCACTCCGGTCATGATCACGGCCCCGGCGAACACGATCACAAAACGCACGGTGGTGGCCACGGCCATAACCACGATCACAGCGGCATCTTTGGCGAGAATACCGAACTCTACTTCGCTATCGGTAGTGGTGTATTTTGGCTCGTCGGGCTTATCCTCAGTTTTATAGGTGGCGTGCCCGAACTCGTCTCTACGCTCCTGTACGGCATAGCTATTCTCCTGGGTGGGTATTTCATCCTTATCGAGGCTTTTCAGACCATCCGTCAGGGTAAGTTCGAGATCGACTTTCTGATGTTAGTCGCCGCCGCCGGTGCCTGCGCCCTCGGGGAATTTCAGGAGGCAGCCCTTTTACTTTTCCTCTTCAGCATTGGCCACGCCCTAGAGAACTACGCCATGGGCCGCGCCCGTAAATCTATTGCAGCCCTATCGGACCTGGCTCCCCCCACCGCCCTGGTCAAACGCAATGGCTCCACCTCTGAGGTAGGCGTAGCCGAGCTGGTGGTCGGTGACATCATCGTCGTCCGCCCAAATTCTAAGATCGCCGCCGACGGCGTTATCATCAGTGGCACTTCAGCCGTCGACCAAGCCCCCATCACCGGGGAAAGTGTCCCAGTGGATAAGCTGCCCGTCTCCAACACTGAAGCTGAGGTCGACCTCGATACCCTACCTGCGGAACACCGCGCCTTTGCCGGTACCATCAACGGCAGTTCCCCGCTCGAAATTCGCGTGCTTAAGCTCGCGGGCGACAGCACCCTTTCCCGCCTCGTCACCCTGGTGAAGGAAGCGGAAACCCAGCAGTCCCCTACCCAGCAGCTGACCGACAAGTTTGAGCGCTACTTCGTGCCCGCCGTCATCGGCCTGGTCTTCTTACTGCTCTTCGCCTTCCTCGTCATCGACGAGCCGTTCTCCAAAAGCTTCTACCGTGCCATGGCCGTCCTGGTCGCCGCCTCTCCCTGCGCCCTCGCCATCTCTACCCCTTCTGCCGTCTTGGCCGGAGTGGCCCGCGCCGCCCGCCAGGGTGTACTGATTAAGGGCGGTCGTCCGCTGGAAGATCTCGGCGGCATCACCGCCCTGGCTTTCGATAAGACCGGCACCCTCACCGAAGGCAAACCCCGCCTGACCGAAGTAATTGCCTCCGGAGAAGCCACCGAGTCCGAACTGCTGACCGTAGCCATTGCCGTTGAGGAACTGAGCGATCACCCACTGGCCGCCGCCATCGTTACTGGTAGCAAAGAACGCTTAGGTTCCAGTGCCTCTATCCCCGCCGCCGAGAACCTGGAAGCCCTGACCGCCCGCGGCGTCAAAGCCACCGTAGCTGGCAAAACCGTACACATCGGTAACCGTCGCCTGTTCCGCGAACTTACCGGTCAGGAAATCCCCACCGATATCGACCAGCAAATGGCCAAGCTGGAAGACACCGGCAACACCGCCATGATTGTCCACCAGGACAACCGCTACCTCGGCATCATCGCCGTTATGGACGTAGCCCGCCCCGAAGCAAAAGCAACCCTAGCCGCGCTCAAAGAAATTGGCATCAAAAAGATGGTCATGCTCACCGGCGATCATCAGAAAGTCGCCGACGCCGTTGCCGCTGATATCGGCATCACCGATCCGCTGGGCAGCCTTCTGCCGGAAGACAAAGTTGCCGCCATCGAACAGTTACGCGCTGAAGAAGGCATGGTCGCCATGATCGGAGACGGGGTGAACGATGCGCCCGCCATGGCCAAGTCCACCGTAGGCATCGCGATGGGTGCCGCCGGCTCCGAGGTCGCCCTCGAAACCGCTGACGTGGCCCTCATGGCCGACCGGCTTGATAATCTCCCTTTCGCCATCGGTCTTAGCCGTAAGGCTAAAGCCGTCATCTGGCAAAACCTCGTATTGAGCCTTGGTATGGTCGTTATTCTTATCCCGCTTACCCTGCTGGGGATTGCGGAGATCGGGCCGGCAGTGATAGCGCATGAGGGGTCTACGCTGGTGGTCGTGGGGAATGCATTGCGTTTGCTGAGGTACAAAGGACCGAGCAAATAGAAAGGCCACACTTGGCAGGCTGTCGGGATAACTCCATCTAATAACGCGAATCAAGAGCTAAATGGTAGCTAGCTTACGTTGACAGATGACGGCGGCGATTTTACCGTAGATGTGAACGAGTAGTCCTCGATAGGACCTTACCCTAGAAGCCCGTTCAATATCTGCAGCTTCGACGAGCCATGCAAAGATGGTTTCAATAGGTTGCCTAAACTTAGCAACAAGCGTGTTGGCTAATTTGTAGGCTTAGCTGTACGTTGTTGAAATTCCTGCGTTGAGCTTCTTCCAAAACGTGGTGGCGTTATTAATTCGCTCTTGTTCTGCTTCATCACTTCCTCTAATTGGCCTGTCTACGTAGGCTTTATCGGCAATTACGGTTGTGTTTATGAACTCTGCTAACTCCTATTCTTGAGCGGTTTTATCGTAAATAGATGCAGGAGCGACGATCAAATAGGCAGGCACAGGAATCGTACCCGCTTGCTCAAAAGCCCCCATCTGAACTTTTCTCCGTGAAACCACATGGCCTTTGTTGCACATCTCCCTTTGTTGATAATCACTGCGCATTTACTAGGATGGCGTTTCCCCGAGGCGGTAACGACGGGAAAAGAGTCGGTTAGAGTTGCTCATAAAATCGTGGCAAGCTTTTGGACCGTTACGTTTTCCCAACCCGTTGCAAATAGATAGCATGTAAGTACCTCACAATCAGTGAATTTTGGCTGCACTCCATTTTTTGTGTGTCGAAAGTAGTGTTGAATGAGATGATTGTCATAAACTTCGCAAACGCGGAAGTAGAGTTCGATGAGTTGATTGACCTAAACCCATAGTCATAGTGCATCAGCCCACCCCATTCGCCTTCCGTATCCTTCTCCTTACCGTTGAAGCCATAGCGGTAGCCCTCCGTTGAGGACGCCGTAAAGATACGGCCTGGCATCTCCATGCCAAAGGGATAGTACTCCTGGGCGGAGTGCAGCGCGGCCGTGTAGTAGTCCGCCGTCCCGTCGCTGTTGCTGTCTACCCCTGCCTTGCGATCCCCGATTACCGCCAGCACGTTGCCCAGGTGGTTGCTCAGCTCGTAGCTCTTGCCGGTGCTGATCGTCTGGCTTTCTGCCCATACCGGTGCGGTCAGCCCCGTCAGGTCCACTTCGGGGTGCAGTACGCCCAGGCGGCTAGATCCGTACAAGGTCTGCTCCCGCCAATACAAAGCATTGCCTACTAACGTGTTAGAAGGCCGCTCTTGCCCAACAGTCTTTACCAGCCTGCCATCTAGCGACATTCCTTCAAATTGCCTACGCTGCTGCCAAGCGGCGGTCACGCATTCGCTCATTCACTCCTTTATGTTTGCATCGTGGTTTTACAGCTACTTATTAATTTTTCGCCTATGTATAAGTGAAAGTACTCTCGCCGCTCAAAAAAGCGGCGGCGAGAGTACTTTCACTGTTCATTCGTTCACCGCGAAAGGCGGACGACAGGGGTAAAGCGCCATTCACTCTGGGTTAACAACCCGCGAATGATTCCAACCTCTGTCGTCTTTATGGCTGCCAAACTCGTATAGCAATCTGGGCTTACAACCCGCTAACCGAGGAGATGAGTAGCGGCCATTTGCCTTCGCATAAATGCACTGCAAGATATGCATTTCAATTATTTCCTGGGCTTCGATGTAAGCCGTAACACGCTTGACTATGCTTTGATTGGTCCTGACGGAGGGCTGATTGAAAGAGGCAAAGTCGACAACAAAGTTGCCAACATTCGTCAACTTCTCAGCTCGCTGGTTAGCCAGCTGAATGGTCCTTCCTCCTCTTTGCTGATCTGCGCTGAAGAGGGCGGGCTTTACACCAATTTCCTCAAACTGGTAGCTGCTCAAGAAGAGTATTCGCTTTGGATGGCTGACGCTTTGGAGCTCAAACTCCGTAGTGGAAGAAGGAAGGAGAAGAGTGATCCTGCGGATGCTTGGATGATCCCTAACTTTGCTTTGCGCTACGCCGACCAAGCCAAAATCTACCAACTTCCCGAGGCTGCAATTCGTCAAATCAAGCTCGCCAGTCGTCAGCGCCAGGCTTTGGATCCAAGACATTGTAGGCTGGAAAAACAGGCTCGGAGAACTCCAGATCTTTGGTTTAGACCTAGGCTGTTCCCTTTGTTGTAGCAAGCCCGTAACAGAAAGTAGTCAATAGAAAGTGTGCTCTACATCCATTAGCTTTGAGTTACGACACAACAAGCAAGGATGAGAGCACGCCTCAAAGCTAAGGTACAGCGCTGGAAAAACACTGCTATGGCCGCCACCAAATCTCGGCGGCTCCTTCAAGCACAGCTGAGACGTAGTCAACAGCGGGTAATCAGTTTGGAAAATAAAGTTGCTGGCCTCCAAGCCTTGGCTGCTCCTATTCCCGTTACCGGACACACCTATCCAGCCCAGCTCATTGCTCTAGGCATCTTTATTGTCGTGCATGCCAACGGTTCGCTGCGTTGTGCGGCCAAAACGGTTGGTTTTGTAGCCCAACTGCTGGGCTGGAGTTTTGGTACACCAAGTCACACCAGCGTTCGTCGTTGGGTGATGCGCTGCGGACACTTTCAGCTTCAGCAGGTGGCTCAACTTAGTGGTAACTATATTGCCTTACTCGATGAAAGTATCCAGATCGGGCGTGAGAAATTACTGCTCTTGCTAGGGATAAAAATCGAAGCCGACCGCAGCCACTGCCAGCCCTTGCGCGCCGACGACGTCACCGTTCTAGGACTGGAAGTGCAGTCGTCCTGGACAGGAAAAGACATTGCCGACTTTCTCACCCGTAACCTCGACCGATTGCCCGACGTCAATATCATTCACCACACCGCTATACATTGAGCTAAAAGCAGCAGCCTGAGACGGTTATCTTTGGGGTCGACCAAGACTTACAAAGAATGATGCTCAAGCCGCTACTCGACAAAATTACACCTTATCTGCCGAACCAAGACTCTTCCACGGTAACAAATTTGCTGATCTTGGTAATGGCGATGCTGGACAAGCGCACCGTCTGCGTCAACAAACTGAAAAGCGCAGTCGGTGGCATTATTGACAAGCCCGAGACAAAAGTGCAATCACACTACATTCGCTTGATCCGCTTTTTCCGGGCTCACAGCTCTGGTGACCTTTGGATCCACATCGTGCGCTGCGGTTTACTACTACTCAAGTTTGATTCTCGCTACCTCGCTTTAGACGGTAGCAGTTGGCAATCCGGTGGGGTTTGGCACCACTATATTACCCTTTGCGTAGTCTACCGTGGAGTTGCCATACCCATATTTTGGACTGATCTGGCAAAGCAAGGCAGTAGTTCTATTGCCGAGCGGATCAGTTTGTTTGACCGGGCATTGAAGTATTTTGTTTTGCAGGGAAAAGTCCTCTTAGCTGACCGCGAGTATATCGGGGTTGATTGGTTTAAATATCTGATTAACAAGCAAATAGATTTCGTTATTCGGTCACGGGACTACTCTTACTTCGCCTTGATTGACGAGTTTTCATCCGGCAGAACGGTGGAGGAAATGATTGCCAAAGCAATGCGCAGTAGTAAACCAAACAAGGCGATATCGAAAGCTTTCCGACTTTCTGATGATGGGCCGACGCTGTGGATCGTAGTGGCCAAGAACCCGCATCCGCAAGGCAAGGAGGACTTCATGATATTGATAACCTCATTAGACCAGAGTGCCTACGCAACCGTTACCGACTACCTGAAACGCTGGAAGATCGAGCACTGCTTCAGACAACTCAAGTCGAATGGCTTCGACTTGGAAAAGATGAACCTTGGCAATGTGAAGCGTCGGCGTTTGCTCATGGCCGTTGTCGTATTAGCATATACCATCGCCTTGGTTGAAGGACTGAAAGACTACAAGGATGCCGTCCCGTTCAAATCTCATGGCCGCCAAGGTCGGGTTTACAAAGCGATCTCATTGTTCCGACATGGCATCGATCGTATTCTTCAAAGTGCCGTCAGACTACCGCAGTTCGTCGCCTACTTTGTGGGAGAAATCCGAAGAGCGACAAGGGGTTACAGATCATCTCAACTTCTAAATGTATAGCGGTGTGATCATTCACTTCATCACCGACGGTGGGACCAATTTGGCCAAAGCCTTGTCCACCAAGGGGTTTGATGTTGTCTCTGATTGTACACACATCCTAATGAACGCCGTCAAAAAACTGCTCGGTACCGATGCTAGCTTAAGTCAACTACACGCCGATGTGGGGCAATTACGCCGCCGGCTCATCCTAACTGAATTTGGCTACCTACTACCTCCGAGCCTACGCGATAAAGACCGCTTCATCCGCATTTTTACGCTCGGAAAGTGGATTAATCGCATTGATCGATGGTGGCCAAAACTTTCCCAAACCGCTCGGGAGCATCTCCATTTTTTGGAACAGGCGCGACCCCGGATACAGTGCATGAATGAGTTAAGAACAGTGGTCGAAAAGGCGGCCACCTTGCTCAAAGGTAGTGGTCTAAGTACCGCCACCCGTCGCCGCTGGGATGAATACGTAAAAGAATGCCGCCAAAAAACCGACCGTGCCCCCGAGGTGGATACCCTACTCAATACCATTACCGATTACTTTGAAAATCACGCCGAGCTCATCGACCGCCACGGGCGACTACTATGCTGTACAGACATAATCGAAAGCACCTTCGGACGGTACAAAAATAAAGGGGGGACACCGACCATCAGTGCCGACGTACTGGCTATCCCTCTGTACTCGGTGACCATCACTCCACAGTTCGTTCAAAACGCATTGGTAAGTACACCGTACAAAGTCGTTCACCGCTGGGAGCAACAACGGACGTGCGAAAACCGCTACGCTCAGCTCAGGCGCATGGAACAGGAGCTAGAATCAGATGCGGCTTGATGGCAACAGGGGGAACAGCCTAGGTTTAGACCCCCTCCCAGAGATCGAAAAGATACTCAAAAGGTTCCTAAAACAGGGCGAGCAAGCCCTTCAGAAGATGGATCAAGAGATACTGCGCATGATTAAGGCCGACAAAGCAACCAAGCGGAAGTACGATATCGTTTTGTCAGTGCCAGGCTTCGGGAAGAAAAACACCCTCAGGTGTTCACCAAAATAGATAACGGCAGGGCATGTGCTAGTTACGCTGGTCTGTGCCCCTATCTATTCAACAGTGGAACTAGCGTTAAGCAAAGACCCCGAACATCAAAAGCATGCAACAAACGGCTCAAGACTGCGCTTCACCAAGGAGCTAACAATCTACTCAAGTCAGACAACCTCTTTGGTGATCTCTATCGACGATTGCGCCAGAAGGGGAAGACTCGTCTACAAGCCGTCAACGCCGTCAGGAACAAGATGGTCAGGGTCCTATTTGCCTGCCTAGAAAGTGATGTTATATATGAAAAAAATTATCATCAACGCTTGCGTGTTCAATAGCAATCATTAGCTCTTTCCCAACGCCAACCGCCGAAACTCCGCCAACCGCGTATCCCGGTCAATGAGCAGGCACTCGACCCCCGCCATAGCGGCGTAATCCTGCAGCTGTTCGGCGCTCAGGTTCTGGCTGTAGCAGGTGTGGTGGGCCCCGCCGGCGTAGATCCAGGCGGCAACGCCCGTTTCCATGTCGGGGTGGGTTTCCCAGAGGACGCGGGCGACGGGCAGCTTGGGCAAATCGGCCGCCGGCGGGTGGGCGGTGACGGTGTTGAGGACCAGTCGGAAGCGGTCGCCCATATCCACGACGGACGCATTGAGGGCAGGACCTGCGCCGCCGGTGAAGACCAATCGGCAGGGATCGGCCTTGCCACCGATGCCCAGGGGGTGGCACTCCAGGCGGGGCTTATCCGCAGCAATGCTCGGGCAGATCTCCAGCATATGGGACCCCAGCACCCGCTGGTTGCCGGGCTCGAAGTGGTAGGTATAGTCTTCCATAAAACTGTTGCCACCGGCGAGGCCTTCGCCCATCACCTTCATGGTGCGGACGAGCGCGGCCGTTTTCCAGTCGCCCTCCCCGCCGAAGCCGTAGCCCTGGGCCATCAGGCGTTGTACGGCCAGGCCGGGGAGTTGCGGCAAGCCGTGCAGGTCTTCGAAGGTATCGGTGAAGGCCGTGTAGCCGCCTTCGCGGAGGAAATCGCCGATGCCCAGTTCGTTGCGGGCGCTGACGAGCAGGTTGCCCCGGCGGTCTCCCCCCGGCTGCACGTTGGCGGCCAGGGTATACGTTTCTGCGTATTCTTCCAGAAGGGTTTTGACGCGGCTTTCGGAGACGGCGTTGATGCGTTCCACCAGGTCCCCTACCCCGTAGCCATC
>NZ_JACSIT010000116.1 GCF_014349155.1 Neolewinella lacunae | reverse complement strand
GCTACTTACTACAACTGGAAGAGGCAACTTGCAGAACAGGGAGAGGAGCACTTTGGGAAACGCGTTCGTTCCCAGCAAATCCGCCAGCTCCAGCAGTTGGAGAAGGAGAATCGGCAACTCAAGGAACTTGTGGCCGAAAAGGAACTACTCATCCGTGCGCTCAAAGAGGCCCGGGAAAAAAAAACCTAAGCCCGGACGACAAGCGTCATGCCATCAAGCGTTTCAATCAAGAGGGCTTGCCCCTCAAATTAGCTTTGGATGCTTTTGCCATGACGCGCCATCAGTATTACCATCGCCCTTGCAGTGAAACTGAAGGCCACGTTCGTTCGGGCGCTCCTGCTTCCACCCACACGTCTTACTACGATGGTGAGGGACAGATTCATCAGCGGCCAAATTCCGAGATCGTCACCAAGATCAAAACGATCCAAGAGGACGACGATCTGCGTTGCGGATACAAGCGGATGACGGCTCAATTACAACTCGAAGGTTACCGCATCAACGCCAAGAAAGTGTACCGTTTGATGAAGGACTATGATCAGTTACTGGAGCGTCGACGAAGTGAACGAGGCCCTTACGTCAGTCAGCGTTGCGCCCGTCCGGATCGCCCGTTGACATTGCTGGAAATGGACATCAAGATGTTCTGGGTAGAGGAGTATCGTCGCCATGCCTTTGTGTTGACGATCATCGACACATTCACCCGCGTAGCCCTTGCCTACGAAGTAGGGTACTCGATGAAGTGGGCGACGGTGGCCAAGGCTTGGGAGGAAGTCATTATCAATCACCTACAGCCGGCAGATCTACTAAGTAAGGACATCCACGTGGAAGTACGCAGCGATAATGGCCCGCAGTTCTTAGCCACCCGACTGCGGGAGTTCATGGCCGACAACCATCTCGGTCAGGTATTTACCCATCCGTACACACCACAAGAAAACGGCCATGTCGAAAGCTTTCACTCGATTATCTCACAGGCTCTAAAGTATGATCGCTTTGCGACCCTCGAACAGCTGGAGCAGCGCCTGGTGCTGTTCTACGAAAACTATAACAATAGCCGGGTAAACTCCGCCACGGCGATGCTCCCACCACAGGTGTTTTGGCAAGCTTACGAGGCGGGCCTGGTCACGAGTCGGAAGGGGAAACGTGAAAAGCTGATCTTCGGCTTGAAGATACCGCGCTATCTGATCAAGAACGAGCTAGGGCTGATTAGTAGCGAAGCCGGGGATACGCACTGTAAACAGGAAACGGAAGGGCGAAGCAAGCCGAAGGCAGAAGCCCCTAAACAGCAAAAAATGGTCCCGCTCTGAGGGGCAAAAACCAAAATTTATTACCTTTACCGACCAACTTTCAACGGAACTGTAGAAAAGTCCGATTAATAGGGGGGCAAACCAGGGGCAAAAACCAAAATTTATTACCTTTACCAACCAACTTTCAACGGAACTGTAGAAAAGTCCGATTAATAGGGGGGCAAACCACCAGCAAAGACAGTATTGGCTTTGATCGCACGCCAACGGGTAACGACGCCCTCAGCCAGTACCCTCCGGCGTTCGCTCAACGGTTTGCTGATCCCAAAACCTGCCCTCCCGAATTTTTACTCTGGTTCCATCGCTTGCCTTGGGAGTTTACTTTGGCCAATGGCAACAGCCTGTGGCGGGAACTCGGGGCTCGCTACCAAACAGGCGTAGACCAAGTAAAGGAAATGCAAACGAAGTGGCATGATTTGGAAGATTATATTGACACCGAACGCTTTCAACACGTCAGCCAGCACTCTTCTATTCAACACAAAGAAGCAGAATGGTGGCGAAATGCTTGTCTTGCTTATTTCAGTTCAGTTGCTAATAAACCAATACCCGCTGGCATCCCTACCCCACCCCACCCCACCCCACAGTTTAAAGTATTATCAAGATCAAATATATCCTTATGCTCCAGGGATCAAGCCGCAGTGGTAAATGTGATTGACTTCCGTCCTGAAACTTTAGGATTTGTTCTCCCTTCAGATTTATTAGGGCGCGAACCGAGCCTAAGCAAACTTCCGGACAGCAGGAATTGTACGAAAATATTCTGACGCAATACTCTTAAACCAGGTCAGGTTACAAGATTCAGAGCAGGGGTTGCCGGCCGTATTTATGGCTGGCACCCCCTTTTTTATTGTGCTTCATACGGGCGCGGCCGCAGGTGCAAAGGAGAGTCTTAGGAACGCGAATGTCACTTTGCTTTGTTCACGTTCCTTATGCGTCGTTACAACATTTTTACGCTTCCTCACTCGGTAAATGTCCGAAATGAGCCTTGTAACACTTGGCAAAGTAAGAGCCTGAAGAAAAGCCCACCAAAAAGACGATCTCACTGATGCTGTGTCGCCCCTCGAGAATAAGCTTCTGGGCGCGTACCAGGCGTGTCTGTCGGATAAACTGGTTAGCCGTAAGTTTGGTGAGGGTCTTAATCCGGCGATATAACTGACTTCTGCTTAAGTGAGCAACCGCCGCTAAAGTATCGACACTCAGGTCTGATTGGCTCATATTTCTTTCTACATAATCCATCAAGAGTTGCATGAATTCACGGTCCGAAACTACGGTGGATGGTACGGCAGTGCCACGCGCCGTCGAATACTTATTGTAAAGCGTTTGCTGGCTTTTCAGGAGGCGGCCAATCTGGAGCCTCAGCAAGTTAATGTCGAAGGGTTTCTGCAGATATAGATCTGCTCCGTGTTTGAGGCCGGCAACCTGGTCTTCGAAGGCTCCCTTTGCGGTAAGCATGATAACAGGGATGTGACGAAGTTGCTCGTCGGCTCGGAGCTGTTCGCAGAAGGTAAAGCCATCCATTCCAGGCATGATTACGTCGGTGACGATGAGATCTGGGAGGTATTGGCGGGCAAGTTTCAGGCCCTCAGAACCTTCTCTGGCAGTGCGCACTCGGAAATAAGACCGTAGTTCGTTACCGATGTAGTCGCGCAACTCGGCATTGTCGTCAATGAAAAGAATGGTAGCACTGGAGGCCGCTACGGGAGCCACTTCGGTGGAGATTGACGACGTAATGACGGGATCAATAATCATACTACTATCGCTTGTCCGAATTTCTTCTGGTAAAAAATGGGCCTTTTCAAGAGAGAAGAAGAGGCTAAAAACGGTGCCTTCACCAAGTTCACTGGTTACTTCAATGCGCCCGCGGTGCATCTCCATAAAATTTTTCACTACCTCGAGGCCGATACCCGTACTGCCAATGTAGGATTTATTGTGGTTTTCTATCTGGTAGAAGCGCTCGAAGATGCGGGTAATCTCCTCCGGAGCGATGCCCGGTCCTGAATCCTCGATCGAAATGCACAGGGCAGAACCTGGAACGGAAGCAGAAGGGAGTTCCTTGTCCTCTACGTAGTCTAGCTTAAGGCTGATCGAACCGTAATCGGGGGTGAATTTATAAGCATTAGAAAGAAGGTTAAAGATAATTTTTTCGAACATTCCCGGATCTATCCAGGCCGGATAGTTGCCTTCTTCGGCAGTCAGGGTGAAATTTATGTTTCTACGGTCGTTTTCCGCAGCAAAATATTTAGTTACACTTTCTACTAAGGGTAAGGTATCGGTATCAATAACTTGAATACGAAGTTTGTTAAAACTGAGCTTGCGAAAATCCAGTAACTCATTAATGAGCCGTGATAGCCGGGTTGCGTTGAGTTGGGCCGTACGAAGTTTTTCCAAGAAAGGCGTAGTAAGCGAACTGTGTGCAATAACGTCCTGTAAAGGATTAAGAATCAGGGTGAGGGGCGTCCGAAATTCATGAGAAATAGTAGTAAAAAACTGAATTTTGCTCTGGTTAAGCCTTTCTCTTTGCTGGTTACTTTCCCGCTCGATGGCTACTTCCTGCCTTTCACGAATCCTGATTTTCAACAGTACATAAAATAGATAAAGGCCTGCCAGGAAGAGTACTACGTATGAGGTATAGGCGATCCTGCTTCTGTACCAGGGAGGTAATACCAGGATACTTAGTTCAACCGAATCCTCGGTCCAGAGGCCATCATTGTTTGCCGCCTTTAGCCGAAAGGTGTAACGGCCTTCCTTCAGCGAAGAATAGGTGGCCGTACGGAGATTGCCCACGTACTTCCACTCCGTTTCCAGCCCTTCGAGGTAATAAGCAAACTGAATTCTTTCCGGTCGCGTAAAATTGAGGCCAGTGTAGCCGATGGTAAACACGGATTGATCGTGACTCAGAACTAACTCGGAGAGCCGCGACAGAGGCTGATCCAACGGAGCTCCGAGTGCTCCCGGCACTACTTTTTTATTAAACAATTGTAAGTCAGTTAAGTACACCCTCACCGGCTCCTCGTTCATTTGCAGTTGCCGGGGGTCGAGGTAATCGATTCCCAGCTGATTTCCGAAATAGAGGACGCCGTCAGCTCCGGCCAGGATGGCCCCATAGTTGAAATCGTTGTAAAGAAGTCCATCCGCCCGAGAAAAATTAGTAGCGTCGCCGGTAATCGGATCGAGACGGGAAATACCCTGTTTGCCGCTTACCCAAATATTGTTCAACGGTCCCTTTACAATTCCGCAGACGGTTTGTTGGGCGAGTCCCTCAGTTATGCCATATCTGGTAAAAGAATCGTTACTTTCCTGATATCGAAATAAGCCTGCTCCATCGGTACCGACCCAGATGTTCTCTTCATCGTCCTCATACAGAGAGAGTACGTGACTAAAGCTGGGGTGGAAGTTATTCGCTACGCCCCTTTCCTCGTAGCTGATTACTTCGTTGGCTTGCCCTTGCTTCGTAGAGAGCCTATAAAGGCCACTGGTGGAGCCGATCCACAAACGATCCTGGCGGTCTACCAGTAGCGAGCGTATGTCTTTCATAGGCACACCATATCCTCTAAGCTGGTCCGAAGTCTGGTGCGTAAACTCCCCCGTAGCGGGTGAATATGCGTACAGTCCGGCCCCAAAGGTTCCGATCCAGAGGGTACCCGAGCCATCCTCAGCGAAACTGAGGATGCGGTTAGACTTTAGCTGGCCATTGGTGCTTTCGACCGTAAACTGGCTGAATTTTTTTTCACCGTTCCGTAATAGGAATACCCCCCCACCCCAGGTGCCTACCCATAGATTTTCATTGTGGTCGAGGAAAACGGCCTGTACTGCGAGGTTGGTCAGACCGGTGTACCCGTTTTCTTTTGTCAGATGCACAAAGCGACCTTCGTCGACGAAGTACTTATCTACGCCACCGCCGTCCGAACCGATCCAAATCACCTTGTCGGCACCGGCAATAAGGGCGTTAACGGAATTGGCTGCAGGGGTATTTTCATTTTCGGGTGAATAGCTGAAGCTGTCAAACTTATTGGCATGAGGATCCCAAAGCCCGATGCCTTTATTGTAATAACCCAACCAGAGGCGACCGCCGTCGTCGGTCAATAATGACCAGATGGAGTTGGACTCTACAGTTTTACCGGGGTAGCGACTCGTTTTAAAACCCCTCACCTTTTCTCCGGGCTCGAAAAGCAGAAGGCCGTCATTCTCTGTAGCGCAAAGCAACTCTCCTCGCTTAGTCCATGCAAGGTCCATGATTCGCTTATCCGTGATCGCGTAACGCATAGCGTTCTTCCAGTTACGGTCCGTTTTGCTGCGGTCAACAGACAGTAGTCCCTTAAAGTTGGTGCCGATCCAAAGCCTGTCGGCAGCATCAATTAGTAAAGACTTAATCGGATCATCGGCATACGCAAAAACCTCATTTATTGCGGGCGGAGTTAAACGTTTAGTTGAATAATCATACTGTCGTAAACCCGCTTCGGTAGCGGCGTAGACCCTTCCGGTACGGTCTATGACCAGGTCATTCACCATAGGGTTACCGGTCACAACCTGATCCGTAAGCTTAAAGGTTGTCGGGGAAGCTAGTTGCTCGGCCCCAATATGGACTACACCGTAGCCCGCCGTCCCGAGTAGGAGGTTGCCATTGCTATCCTCAATTAAGACCGTCACCCCCCCTAATTCTATGCTAACTCCGCTTGGGCTTAAAAAACTTACCCGACGAAATACGCCAGCATTTTCATCAAAGTAGTTAAGCCCCTCTTCCGTCCCTACCCACAGCTGTCCTTGACTATCTTTAAGAATGGACAGGACAAAATCACTATTCAGCGAGTGCTCATTTTGCCATTCGAAGTTGAATCCTTCATAGGCAATACCATCGAAGCGATAAATCCCAGCACCGTATGTGCCAATCCAGAGAAACCCTTCGTCGTCAAAAGAGAAATCCACGACCGGCCGGTTGGGAAAAGACTCCTCAAAAGCTCGAAAATGTAAGATTGAGTCTTCCTGGCCAGTAACACTTACGAGTGAGAAAGAGGAGAGAACAAGCAGTAAGCAGTAGGATATGTGTTTCTTCATCCGTAGTAGAAGTACCAGTGAATAACAAACATAGGTCACATAGTACGACAAAACAAGCATTAGCCCACTAATGCTTCAAAGTTTGCATTCGTTGAGTCAATCGTGTTAGCTCCATGAAAATGGCCGAGATTACTTACGGGAAGATGGTAGTATCGAGACGCTGCTTCCGTATGGTGGATAATCCTCCGATTAATTTAAGCGTATGAAAACAGGTGAGTAAGCGTTCGTGGCGACTAGGGCAAAAGCATCAAAACGTATCTTGGCCTATTTCCTGAAGAAGAACGCGTACTACTGCCGAATCCAGACCGTTGGCCCCGATTGGCTCAGGTACCCCGAACCAAGATACTCCTCCACCCGCCGGAAGCTTCCGCCGGGCAGCATAACGGTACCGTCATCCTTTGCTACTCCAACCTTAAACGGCACCTGCGGCCGCGCCAAAACCAGCCCGCCGTGATTCTGCGCCGCTACGATCAGGGGACCCTCCGACCCCCTGGCGACCACCAGGGCGCGGCCTTCGCCCGGTACGAACAGTCCGCTCCCGGCGGACGTCACGCTGCGGAAGCCCCCATTTCCGTCGCCGAGTAAAACCAGGCCGTTGCCGGCGTCCAGGAATCCCTGTCCGGTTTCACCGCCGAAGTCGTTACCGATCAGTACCACATCGAGGAAGTCATCGTCGTTGAGGTCCATGGGCAACATCCCGAAGACCGGGAAGGCCTGCGCACGCGCGGGCAGCGCATGAAAAACGAAACCCTCCGGCGTATTTTCCAGGTAGACGGAACTGAAGTAATCCGCCCGGAACTGATACTGTTCTCCACCTTCTTTGCGGAACTCAGCAGCCTCAGCTACCGCGTAGGCTCCGTGACTACCATAAAGCCCCTTGATCTTTGACACCTGTTTGGAAAAATCGGTGCGGTTGAAGAACGGGAAAGACCTGCTGACTCCTTCTTCGTCGGGGAAGTGGGCGAAGGGTACGAAATCGAGCTGGCCGTTGTCGTCGAAATCATAGAGAGAAGCGGTCAGCGGTGCTTCAGCGGTCGGTTGCAGTATGCTGTTGTGGCCAAAGTTGCCGGCAAGGTAATCCGTATCGCCGTCGTTGTCGAAATCACCGGCGGCCAGGCTGTTCCACCAGCCGTTACGGACGCCCGCACCGAAGATGTCCCGCTGTTCCACCCAACCTTTTTCGGTGTTCCTCAGCAAACGCAGGGGAGCCCACTCGCCGGCCAGGAGAAGATCCGGCCGACCGTCGTTGTCATAATCGGTAAACAGGGCGTCGCAAACGTTTTTTACTCCCTCCAGTGCCGGTACCGCTTCGCGGACGAAGCGGATTTTTCCGCCCCGGGATTCATTTCTGAGCAGGCAGCTTTCCACCGGTTTCGGGTAGTTGTGCGGCAGCAGGCGGTTGCCCACGAAGAGGTCCAGGTCGCCATCGAGGTCGTAGTCGGCGGCCCGCACGGTCGATCCCGAGGCCAGTGGTAAGTCCGCAAGCGCATCGGCGACCTCCGTGAACCGCCCGTCGTCGTTGCGGTAAAACCGGTCGCGGAAATCACCGGTTTCCAGCGGTAGCTCGTAACTGCCGCTGACGACGTAAAGGTCATCGTCCCCATCGCCGTCGGCGTCGAAGAAGAGACTGCCGAGCTCCTCCCGATTATTGTCGATCACCCCGTTGAACAGGCTGTCGATGCGCACGAATCCCTTACCGGTACCCTGAAGAAAGACGCCCGGTTTGTCGAAGCTGCCGCTCACGTACAGGTCGTCAATGCCGTCGTTATTCCAGTCGGTTACCGCCAGGGCGGGACCCTGCTGGCTGAGTTTGCGCAGGAGCATTGGCTGTACGTTGAAGTCGACAAAGTCACGTTCCTCGTGGGTGAAGTCGGGGCTGGGCAGGGGCGTAAGCAAATTCGCTACGGACGGCTCGTCACGAGAAAGGACGCGGGTACCAGCCCCGGGATTCAGGACAACCGTTTCCCCCGGTAAGAAGGGGCCGTAGGATTTAATTTTGCCGTCGTTCCAGAGTACCTCCACGGTCGCTTCACCCTTCACGCCAGCGATGATGTCCCGCCCATGGCTGCTCAGGTAGCCCCGGTGTTGGTGCCAGTAGAAGGTTTGGGTTCCGCTGGAGGATTTCACCGTCACTTCGCTTCCCCAGAAGGCTACCGAAGGGGTGTCCTTTTCAACGCTTAGCCGCAGAAAGCCTGGGTCTTCCGCGCGTCCGCTGACTGCATTGTTGCGGTAGAGGTGAGCGGGGTCATTGATGTTGTTGACTACGTAGTCCAGGTCCCCGTCTCCGTCAAGGTCGGCGTAGGCCGCCCCGTTGCTGAAGCTGGTAACGTCGATGCCCCAGGCCTTACTTACTTCTTCGTAGATCGGAATACCGTCGGTGATTTCTTTGGCCCGGAAGGCCACGTTAGGGATTTTTACCGAGGGAATCTTAGGCAACATGTCCTGCATCGAAAAGAAGCGGCTGTTGGCGGCGTTGTAATCGCCGAAATCGTGGTCGGTAATGTCGCGCGGGAAACCGTTGGTGACGATCACGTCCTTCATGCCGTCGAGATCGAAATCCGCCACCAGTGGTGTCCAGCTCCAGTCGGTGGCGGGCAGGCCGCTTTGCATCGCTACTTCAGCGTAGAGGGGCAGACCAGTCAGCGAATCCGTCCGTTGGCCCTGGCTGATTTGCAGGGTGTTACGGGTGAACTGAGGTTGGTAGCCGAAGCGTTTGAGGTTGAGCAGGTAAGTGTAGTTGTTGGCCCCCAGCATCATTTTGCGGCGCAGGTTATCGGCCGGCAGCATGTCCAGGGCGAGGATGTCGGGCAGGCCGTCGTTGTTCAGGTCGGCTACGTCGTTGCCCATGGCGCTGTAGCTGGTGTGCTTCACCAGTTGGAAAGCGATGTCTTTGAAGTAGCGCCCGCCGTTTTCGCCGGCCACGTTGAGGTAAGCCAGGTCGTTGCTCAGGTAATCGTTGGTAACGTAGAGGTCGGGCCAGCCGTCCCGGTTCAGGTCGCACACCGTTACTCCCAGGCCGAAGCCCTGGAAGAGAATACCCATTTCCTTGCCTACTTCGGTGAAGAAGATGCGGTCGCCGTCCCGGTCCTGACGGTAGAGTTTATCGGTCCGCCGGCCGGTACCATCCTGTACCTTGCGGCTGAAGGAGTTGGGGGATTTACTGTCCACCATTTCGTTGACGAGCAGGAAGAGGTCGAGGTCCCCGTCTTGGTCGTAGTCCAGCCAGGCGGACTGGGTGGTGTGGCTGGTGTCGGCAATGCCCATTTCCTCCGCCACGTCTTTAAAAATCGGCGTACCGTCCGCATTATTGCCCTGGTTAAGGTAGAGTTGGTTGGCACGGCTGCCCTTGAGCGTTGAACAAACGTAAATATCTTCCCGTCCGTCATTGTTTACGTCAACGACGGCGACGCCGTTATTCCAGCGGTCTCCTCCACCGATACCGGCAACTTCACTTACGTTGGTGAAGTAAAAATCACCCTGATTTAGGTACAGCTCGTTGGGGGATTCACTTCCGCTGAAGAAGAGGTCGGGGCGGCCGTCCAGGTTGAAATCCCCGATGCCGACTCCTCCGCCATTGTAGATGTACTCGTTGGTCAGGATGTTGAAGCTGTCGCTCTCACCGGTGGTATTGATGAAAGTAACGCCGGTTCGGTCGGCATCCAGGCGGGTGAAGACGGTTGGTGCGTCGCCGCAGGCGGTAAAGAATAAAGTAGTAAGGACAAGAAAAGTAAATCGCATCGGAGTCGGAAGTGAATCTGTTTAGGGAAAGGTCTTTACCCGGGAGTTATTTAGTTGGCTTTGTGTTGACTTTAAAGGTCCGGAGCAGCTCATTATTAACCCCTACTAAAAGCACTTTATCGCCATTGGTCAGGTCCATGAATTTAGCGTCCCGCACGTTACCGGGGATGGAAACCCCGGCTTCCGCGTTGTTTACGTACGTCCAATTCCGGTCTCCGGCGTTGAGCAGGAGGGTGCCGCGTCCGGCGTCCATGCGCCCGACCTGCGGTGTGGTTTCGGTTACGTTGCCTCCAAGCCAGAGGTCCGGTCGCCCGTCTCCGTTCACGTCACCAATGGCGGTAGTGAACTGGGGGGTTAGTTGTGCCTGCCAGGGGAGAGGCGCCATGTTGACCTTGCCGATGCCGTCGTTCCAGATCACGCTGCTGCGAAGTTCATTCGTTCGCCATTCCAGTGCTCCGGCGCGTTCCTCTTCGGTGAAGAGTGTTTCGTAAGTAGCCCGGGCATAATCTGAATACTTCAGCGTTTTCTTCTTTAGGTGGGGTAGTTGCGCCTGGATGCTGGATTTTGTCGCCCAGGGATAAGGGCGGTCTTCGCGCGGTGGGTACCACTCAATCAGGGGCTCTACTTTTTTATTGTTGTCGAAGTCCTTCAGGAACATCCGCATCGGCCGTTCTTTGCTGGCGCGAAATTTAGAATTCAGTCCCCAGTTGGTAAGCACCAGGTCGTCCTTACCGTCTCCGTCCAGGTCTTCCGCTTCGATGCTGGACCACCAGCCGTAGGAATTGGGTACCTCGAAGGTCTCCGAAACCTCGCCGTTGCCCAGCGAAAACATTATAACTACCGGCATCCAGTCGCCCACCATCACCAGGTCCGGGCGGGTATCATTGTTCATGTCCGCCCATACGGCGTCGGTCACCATTCCCCGGTTCGTTATCCCCTTCGGGGTCATGTTGACCCAGCTCCCTTTTTCCCTTACGAAGAAAAATGACTGGGGCACCATGCCATAGTTCCCCGGGATTGCCCGCCCGCCGATGAAAACGTCCATATCACCATCAAAATCAAAGTCAGCGGGAACAATACAGCTGATTTCTCCGCCGGCGCGCGGCGCGTGGTTTGAGTTGAAGACCAACACCCCGTCAATGTTCTCGTAATAACGTATTTGATAAGCACTAAATCCACGTTCAAAATCATTTCCGCCGGAGCCGAGCATTAAGTCGTTGTCTCCATCTCCGTCAGCATCAAACAGGGCTCCGGCGCTGGTTTCGTACTTTGCCGTCAATTCCAGTGAGCTGTTTTCGGTAAAGACGAAGGTGCCGTCGGCTGCTTGTAAATACAGCTTATCCGGATAGCCTAACCCACCCAACATGATGAAGTCTTCCCGGCCGTCCCCGTTCACGTCTCCTTTGATGATTTTCGGGCTGGGGTCGGAAAGCTTGCGAAGCAGCAGTCCTTCCACGTTAAAATCGTTGAATGGCGGTTCTATATGACGGGCGGGCTCGTTAAGTAGGCTTTCAGACGCTACCATTAATGGCGGTTTTTCGGGCGCGGCCGCGGGTGCAATGGAAGTTGAACGGCCGTACTCAACGGTGAGCACTGAGTTTACCTCCGGAGCTTCGACTACGCTTACTTGACCGTCCGGCCAGGTAACACTCAGTTTTATAGCCTTGGCGGTTTCTCCCAGTCCAAAGTTGAGCCGGTCCCCCACGCTACTGAGGAAACCACGGCTGGTATATTGCTCCAGCGTTTGTGTTCCCGCAGTGGTTTCCAGTACCAGCCTGGCACCAATGCCCTGTGCGTTTTTCTCCGGGCCCTTTAACTCCACGCCGACGAAATTTACTCCCCGCTCGCTACTCAGGTTGCGGTACAGGAGCGCGGGTTGGTTGACGTTGTTGACGACCAGCTCCATGTCGCCGTCTCCGTCCAGGTCGCCGTAGGCCGAACCGTTTGAGTAAGACGGGACACCCAGGCCCAGCTCGGCGGCTGCGTCTTCAAAGACCATGTTGCCCTTGTTCAGGAAGGCGTAATTAGCTTGCTTATTGTTGGGGAGCAGCGCCACGAAGTCGCGCCAGTCGTATCCACCCTTTTGAACGACCATGTCTTTGACTTTCTCCTTGTCGGCGATGAAGTCGGTGAAATCGAGCCACATGATGTCCCGGTAAATACCGTTGGCCACGAAAATGTCCTTCAGCCCGTCGTTGTTCAGGTCGAACAGGAGGGCCCCCCAGCTCCAGTCGGTCGCGTTCACCCCGCTGTAGGGAGCTACTTCGCGGAAGTTGCCCGTGCCGTCGTTAAGCTGCAGGCAGTTTTGTAACAACTGGTAGTGAAAGGACGAACGGAATTTGATGTCATCGGCGTTGTAGGTATTAAAGAGCGTCGCGGCCTGAAGGCGGTAGTTGTCCCCCGGTAACATATCGGTGCTGAAGACCTCAGGTGCTCCGTCGTTGTTCAGGTCGGCGATGTCAGAGCCCATGGACGCAGTTGAAATATGGTCCATCCGGCCGGGAAGTTCTTCAGAGAAGGTACCGTCCCCTTGGTTAATGTACAGGTAATCACGTTCCCAAAAGTCGTTGGAGACGTAGATGTCCGTCCAGCCGTCGCCGTTGACGTCTCCGAGTCCGCAGCCCAGCCCGAACCCGATGCGGGAACTGTAGATTCCGGCGGCCTCGGAGACATCAATGAAGGTGCCACCGTCGTTACGGAGGAGTTTGTCTCCCCCGTCTTCATCGCGGATCGTTCGCAGCTGTTTGTTAGGGTTGATACCGTCCGGGGCCAGGTAAGAGTTGTTGAGCAGGTAGACGTCCAGGTCGCCGTCCTTGTCATAATCGAACCAAGCGGCCTGGGTGGAGAATCCTTCGTCAGCAAGGTTGAATTTTGCCGCCTCATCCGTAAAGGTTGGATTTCCGTCCGCGTCTGCACCCTTATTGATGAAGAGTTCGTTTGAGCGTTTTCCACCGCCGGGATCTCCGGAGTTACAGACGTAAATATCCATCAGGCCGTCGGCGTTTACGTCAACGATCGTTGCTCCGGTAGACCACGACATTGCACCTGCGGCCCCGCCCGCATCCTTCAATTCAGTAAATTTCAGATCACCCTGGTTCAGGTAGAGCCGATTAGGACCCTGGTTGGCGGTAAAGTACAAGTCATCTCTTCCGTCGCCGTTCACGTCCCCGATCGCGACGCCACCACCGTTATAAAAATTTCGGTAAGATAGCACGTTGAATTCTTCACCGTCCTCAACGGAGTTCACGAAGTCCAGCCCAGACTCCGTAGCCGTCAAAGTGGTGAACAGGGCATCCGCCGGGGCTTCGTATTCACCGGATTGGGAGCCGCCTCCGGAGCAGGCGCCAAGGAGAAGGATGAAGCCGGTCAGAAAAGTGGGACCAAAAACGGGAAAGCGATAATCTGTAAACATCAGTGAAAATTTGACCTTGGATAATAAAGATAATGGAAGCGGAATTCGTCCGGTTTGTTTCGAAAATGCAGATCACGATTACGATGGAAAACGTTAGGAATGTCAGCGCGTTAGGTTTTCTAGTTTAAAATAAAGCGGCTGGCGAATAGCCGACTTTTGGTTAAAGCTTTTGGTGTCGGGTAAGTAGCCGGAAAAATTCCCTAGTAGTAAGTCGGTGTCACCGTCTCCGTCCACGTCGCCACTCGTCATAACCAGGTAATGTTGATCGGGCTCCTTTAGGAAACCGGTCGGATTAAACTTCAGCCTGGCGGTTTGTTCCAGATAGATGAAACTGGCGAAACGGCGGCGGTCCGGCGGCACGAAATAGGCGATAACGGCGATATCGTTGTCCCCGTCGAGGTCAAAATCCGCCACTTCCACGTCGTACGCTCCGTCAATGGACATGAACCAAATTTCGGAGAAATTACCCGAGCCGTCGTTATCAAAAATTCTGACGCCGTGGTAAGCTTTAGGGACGGGACGGTAATCAAAGTTATCCCCGTTGGTATAAACGATGTCCGGGTCGCCGTCACTATCAAAATCGACGATTTCAATGTCAGAAGATCCGTAGCTCGGCGGAAAACGTAAAATCCGTTTGCGTTCGGGGCCTGCGGGACGGGCGTAGTAAACTTCCACGCGTTCATCTCCCTGGGCGAAAAGAACGACGAGATCGTCGTGGCCGTCGGAATCAAGGTCGGCTACCCGCAGGCGAATGGCGCCGGGGGTTTGCGCAAGGATGCGCGGGTCTGTTTTTGTTACGGGCAAGCCTTCCTCCGTCAGTTCGTAGCGGGATACTTTTCCTACCCTGTTACCGTATTCGGCAATGATTAGTTCCTCCTTGCCGTCCAGGTCCAGGTCGACCCGTATCATTTGAACCGGCCGGGCAAGACCGGTGAGAAAGGTTGTATCGGCCCTTTCCGCAACCCGGCTGGCTAAAGAAAGCTCTCCGCGTGGGTCGTCGGACGGGCTAAGACTACCCATGTTGAGGAGGAAGTTGTTACGATTGTCCCAATCGGAAGGCGTGGAGTTGGTTGTCCACCTTACGGCGGGAATCCCGGAAGCACTAAACTTTATCAAACTTCCTCCCGAAGTGGCTTTTCCACCAACGATTAAGCTCCGATCATCTGGGTTGAACTTTATCATTGTAGTAAAGGCCCGTTGGTCATGCCTACTCGTGTCGAAGATTTCAAGCTTTTTAAAACGATCCATTGGCATGATCTGAGGGACGACTTTTTCTGGTTCGAGATTGGTTGCGGCGAAGTCCAGGTAGAATTTCTGTATACCTTCCCAATCACTGCTATCCAGGCTAATTTCAGTAGGATAGAGGTTCATAAGGTGTTTTTGCTCTTGTTCGTTTCCGAGATAATATTCGCGACCATGCTGACCGTAATGCCCGAAGTAGGCGCCCATTTTAGGCAGGATTTCGTTTGCCCATAATTCTCTGGTGAGGAGCTCCGGTTCCGGAAAGGCATGGCAATTGGCGCAGTAATTGAGAGCGAGTTGCTTTCCGGCCGTGTACGCGGGGTCTTCGGTTGCGCAGGAACAGAATATAGCCAATAACAGGTAAACGAAGAATGCGGACCAAGCTTTGTTCATACTATTTGGGGTAATTTTTTTTAAAACCACAAGCCCCCGAACGGAGTTCCATCGGGGGCTTGTGGTAATTACCGGAGGTGGCGCGGCGGAATTATCGCAACTGTAAGAGCTTCTTAAACAAGCCCTAAAATCCTGCCGGGACTTTTCGGTACTGATCTTGGCAATTCTCCACCACGACCAGTTTTTGGATTGAAAAGTTCCCGGCAAGAAATCAAATTAGTAACCGGGGTTCTGCTGCAATGTCGGGACGCCATCAATTTGGCTGAGCAAAATCGCCTGGGTAGGAATAGGATAGCGGGTATGCTTATCCTCTACGTTGTTGTGGGCTTGCATATACTGGCGACGCTGCTGTTCACGGTCTAGGTAAGCATTCATGGTCGACTTGTAATAGTCGGTACCGTAGCGAACAAGATCAAACCACCGGTGTCCTTCGAGCGCAAGCTCAAGTCGGCGTTCCAGGCGAACTGCCTCGCGTGCCGCATTGGCGTCAGTCCAGGGGGTATCGTAAGTAGATACCACATAGTTGGCGTTGGTACTTTCATCGTCCAGTGGGACGGGGGTGGCTCCTACGCCCTGGGCACAGTTGCCGGCACGTTCGCGAATCTGGTTAACCTTAGCGCGGGCAGCTTCCAGGTTGCCGTTCTCCACATCGATTTCAGCCTGCATCAACAGAACGTCTGCGTAACGGATGATCGGTACGTTGATGGGGTTGAGGTGAGCGGGGTTCCAGCTAACGGTGTTACCCTCTCCCGGAGCATAGGTGAACTTCTTTGCGCTGTACTCACCGGCCCAGGAGCGGTCACGAATCCATGTGGGGTTGTGCTCACCGTGACCGAGGTAGTCGATTCCGTCGCGTCCAATGGTCCAGTCGATCCGTGGATCAACCGGTTCGTCAACACCTGGGTTTTCGTCACTGGAGTTATCCAGTGCCGGCAGTCCGTCTTCCGTGGTACGGTAGGCGTTTACGAGGTTCTGTGAAGGCTGGTGGAAACCACAGCAGCCAAAGGGAGAACCTGCGTGCGGGAAGGCGAGACGGTCGGAGAAGTTGCCATTCTGTACGTCCGGTACTCCGTCACCGACGGAAGCCTGGATAGAGAAAATCATTTCCGGTCCGTTTTCACCATCAAAGCTAAACATGTCGTGAAAACAAGGATTCAAGCTGTAACCCGTCACTTTGTTAAGAGCAGCGGCGGCGTTGGTGAAGTCACGGTTGAGCATGTAGAGGCGACCAAGCATTGCGTTAGCCGCACCCTTAGTCGCTCGGCCCAAATCAGCTTGTGAAGTGGGAAGTTTAGACTCGGCTTCAACAAAATCAGCAACAATCAGCGGGAAAATATCCTGGTCGTTGGGCTCTTTGAAATCGGTCTGGTCTTCCTCGATGAAAGGAACAGCCTTCCAAAATTTCCATGCTTCCATGTGGTAGTGGGCACGGAGGAATTTGGCTTCTCCCATCAGGCGGTCACGCACATCGTCGGCGAGATCAAGGTTTTCATTGATCAGCGCGATTGTCTCGTTTGCCCGACGGATACCGTCGTATACCGCGAGAAATTTATCGTTGAGATCGGGTTGGTTCGGCTGCCACTGATAGAGCTCGATCTGGGTAAAGGTCGGAAAGTCAGTAGGCTCGGATCCTTTGTAAGCATCATCGGTAGAGACCGAACCGAAAATCCAGTTAGAACCGGACATTCCCCAGGGATTAGACACGGCACCCCAGTCGGAGGCCCAGCCATCCAGGCGGGAGTATGCGGATACAAGGGCAAGGTTAATACCATTCTCATCCGCGAGGGACTGTGAGTTAAGCGTACCCTGAGGAGCTGTTTCGAGGAATTCCTCGCTACACGTCAAGAAGAGGGCGCTGATGCAGCAGATTGCTGCGATTTTTATAAATAATTTCATAATGATGATAGTTTATTGGTTTAAAATGAAGCACTTACCCCGAAGATAACGGAACGAACCGTAGGGTAGTTACCTATGTCGACACCCATAAACAGATCGTCCGCGACATTACCCCCGGAAGCACCGAAAGAAGAGAGATTCGGGTCGAGGCCGGAGTAGTTCGTGAACGTGATCAGGTTCTGTCCCTGAATGTAGAATCGCAGGCGGCTGAAAGTATCGCCGCCGAAGCTGGCTGGCAGGGTGTATCCAACCTGGAGTTGGTTCAGGCGAACGTAGCTTCCGTCTTCAACGTAGAAAGAGGAAGGCGCGTTGGATACGGTGTTTGCGTACAGTGCGGGAAGTTCAGCATCGGGGTTGTCCGGCGTCCACGTATCCGTAAGAAGTCGACGGTCAGCGTTGGTGTTGAATTGGCGGAAAATGGTGAACTGCTTGGTAGCGTTGAAAATATCGTTACCAAAGCTTCCGGTAAAGAAGGCCGTAAAGTCAAGGTTACCGATTTTGGCACCGATGTTGAGGCTGGCGGTAAAATCAGGGTGGGGGTTACCGATGATGGTCAGGTCGTCGTCGTTGATCTGGCCGTCGGGGCCGGTGACGTTGCCGTTTTCATCGCGACCGGCTACGTCCACGTAGCGGATTGCACCTGGGATCGCACCGGCCTGAAACGTACCCGCTGTACCGTCGTCGTTCATCGGAGCACCGGCGTTTGCGGCGCTAATCTCTGCATCACTTTGCCAAATTCCTCCGGTCTGGTAGCCGAAGAAAGAACCGATTGAGTTACCTACGCGGTTAATTTGAATCGGGGAAGCGGCAACACGGATTCCAGGACCCTGGTTGCTGAAAAATTCAGTAGTATTACCGTCAATACTGGTAATTTTATTCACATAGCGAGAGAGGTTACCCGTAATGTCAAACTTAACTTTGCCAACGTTTGGGCGCCAGTTCACGCTGAAATCAAAACCGTTGTTTTGCATGCCGGCAATGTTAACGAAGGCCGGTGGAATCAGGCCCGCAAGTTGCGGCAGGGCGGGGTTGAAAAGAAGGCCGTCAACATCCGTGGTGTAAACATCAAGCACCAGTCCCAGTTTACCGTCCAGCAACGTTAGGTCGATACCGGTGTTGAGAGTGGTTTTTTCTTCCCAGGAGGTATTAGGGTTACCAAGGCTGGTACCCGTGAGGCCGGTAACCACAGCGTTGTTGCTACCCGTGATTGCGTAGCCAGTCTGGGCGGGGCCGCCACCAAAGTTGGAAACGAAGTTGTAGTTTCTGATCCGTTCGTTACCTACGATTCCGTAACCGACGCGCAGTTTGAGGTCGGTAACGGCGGCAATATCAGCCATAAAAGGCTCAGCGGAGATCCGCCATCCAAGACTTGCGGACGGGAAGATATTGTACTTTTCGTTACCGAACTTAGAAGATCCGTCGCGGCGCACGGTGGCGCTGATGAGGTACTTGTTGTCCAGGGAGTAATCCAACTTACCGAAGGTCGAAAGCAAGGTCTCTTCGTAGCCACCGCTACCGATGTTACGGGTCGTGTAATCCGCAACGGCTCCGTTGATGTAACGAATGTTGGGGTCAAAGTTGAGGAAGCCGGAGATGTTACCATTAAGGTTACGACCACGCTGACGCTGGGCCTCGTAACCAACCAGGACGTTGAGGTTGTGGCGCTCGTTGAACGATTTATTGTAGTTCGCGGTGTTGGTCCACACCCAACCGTAATCGCGGTTGTATGAGTCGTTCAGCAGGGTGTTGGTAGAAGGCTCGGCGTTCTCAAATGTTGGGAAAGTAAAGTTTGAGCTTCCGCCTACACCATAGTTTACGCCTACGGTTGATTTTACCTTGATATTTTGAGTTACGGCAAATTCACCGTAAAAGCTGCCAATTACGTTGTCGAATTCACCGAGGTTGTTCCGGTTACGGGTCTGAAGAGCAACGGGGTTGCTACCGTTAGACAAGCCGGTACCTTTTCCACCCGCGAATGTTTCACCGTCGATGGCGTACACGGGAATGATAGGCTGCATCTTTACGATCTGCATAAGAACGCCCAGCTCGTCCTGACGGCCACCTGCGGTACCGTTGTTGGCCACGCGGGAGACGTTAAGACTTTGGCCTATTGTCAGTTTGCCGGCGGTCCACTGGCTGTTGGCCCTGATCGACATACGCTTGAAGTAACTTTCGATGAGCGTTCCCTGCTGGTTGAAGTAGTTCGCGGAAATACGGTAGGTGCCGTTGTCCGTACCACCTGAAATGGACAGGGTGTGGTCCTGAATGGGGGCGGTGCGGGTAGTTTCCTCCCACCAGTTCGTGCCCTCCTTGTTGGTGCCGAAGATGAGGTTGTTGGGGTAGCCGAAGGCTGCCTCGTTGACACTTCCATCAGCGTTGCGGCAACCCGCACAAACGAAGCTGTAGTCAGGAATTACGGGGCTGGTTCCTCCACCGTAGAAATCCAAAAGCGGGTTCTGTGAAGGGTCGTTTTCAAAGGCCTTGAAAAACATCTGTGCGTACTCTTCAGAGTCAGTAAACAGAATGTCATCCCAGCCGCGCTCGTGACCCTGAAGGCCGTAGTATGCATCGTAGGAGATTTTGGCTTTACCACTTTGACCCTTTTTAGTGGTAATGATGATTACACCGTTCAGAGCACGCGTACCGTAGATGGAAGCCGAGGAGGCGTCCTTCAGGATTTGCACGGAAGCGATGTCGTTGGGGTTGATGTTGTTCAGGAAGCTGTTGAACTGCGGAACACCATCAACTACGATCAGCGGGTTGTTGTTGGTAAAAGAGGATACTCCCCGGATTCGGATGTTCGTACCGTCACCGGCGGCTCCGGATGTCGAAATGGTTACACCAGTTGCGCGGCCTTCGAGCTGCTGGTTTACGGAAGATGCGGCTACCGAGGTGAGAGCATCGGTATCAAGCACCGCAACGGCACCGGTAATATCACCTTTACGCTGCTGGTTGTAACCGGTAACCACGATTTGCTCGAGAACGGCTACGTCGGGCTGCATGGTTACGTCAATGATGGTCTGGGAACCGACCGTGATGCGCTGGCCAATGTAACCGGTAAAGGAGTAAATGAGTACATCTTCCGGGCCAGCGTTGATCGTGTAACTACCGTCGAGATCGGAAACGGTACCCGTATTGGTGCCTTCAACCAAAACAGTAGCACCAACGAGTTCTAAACCCTCTTCGTCGGTAATTACGCCCTTAACGGTTTGGGCACTGACCCAGGCGGTGCAGAAGAGCAGCAGCATTGCCATAAGCAAACGCCCTGATCCCAAGCGACTTACCTTGGGCAGATAGTGTAGGAACACCTTCATATATTAGTGAATTGTAAGAATGTTGTTGAAAAAAATACCCCTGCATGATGGGGCAGTAGTGAATTAGCTAATCAAGGGGCGGCAATCTTCCGTCTGGCTTATGGTTAGTTATTTACCTCGCGACCAGTGGGTCGGTATTCGACCCCTTCCTTCGTCTCGATGATGATGACACCGTTGGAAGCACAGGAACCGTACACTGCGCAGCAAGGAACCCTCGGGAACGCTTAAGCTGTAAGCGCCATCAAAATTAGTTGCCGTACCACTTAGTTGTTGTGCGTTCAACTTACTGCCGGGTAGCAGCAGTAAGGTGAACAATAAGTTCGTCAGGGCCGAGAAAAGTCAGGGTGGTTGAAAAGTTGTAAGCATCCTCAAGGGGGAGTCTGGGTGTACCGAAGAACGTTCAGTACAATTTGATGATCAACAGTAGTAAGGTCACAAGACAGAAAATAAGTGGAAACCAAATAAAGCGTAGTATCCGAGAGTTCCCTATTGTTTTAAGCTTCGACCAATACATTTTGCACGTAGCTATAGCTATTCTATAAGTTCTCATAAAGATAGCTACAGGCTCAGGTTGACTTCTAACACGATTGACTCAACGAATGCGAACTTTGAAGCATTGGGTGGCTGATGCTGGTTTTGTCGCACTAAATGACCTATATTTGTTCCTCACTGGTGCTTTTACTACGCATGAAGAAACAAATGTGATACTGCTTACTGGCGTTACCGATCCTCGCACGCCTGGAGGCAACTTTAAATATCTTACCTACGCTGCTGCCAAGCGGCAGTCATGCATTCGCTCTCTCTCCCCTACCCCAACGCCACCCTTCGAAACTCCGCCAAGCGCGTATCCCGGTCAATGAGCAGGCACTCGATTCCCGCCATAGCGGCGTAGTCTTGCAGCTGTTCCGCGCTCAGGTTTTGGCTGTAGCAGGTGTGGTGGGCGCCGCCGGCGTAAATCCAGGCGGCAACGCCCGTTTCCATGTCGGGGTGGGTTTCCCAGAGGACGCGGGCGACGGGCAGCTTGGGCAAATCGGCCGCCGGCGGGTGGGCGGTGACGGTGTTGAGGACCAGTCGGAAGCGGTCGCCCATATCCACGACGGACGCATTGAGGGCAGGACCTGCGCCGCCGGTGAAGACCAATCGGCAGGGATCGGCCTTGCCACCGATGCCCAGGGGGTGGCACTCCAGGCGGGGCTTATCCGCAGCAATGCTCGGGCAGATCTCCAGCATATGGGACCCCAGCACCCGCTGGTTGCCGGGCTCGAAGTGGTAGGTATAGTCTTCCATAAAACTGTTGCCACCGGCGAGGCCTTCGCCCATCACCTTCATGGTGCGGACGAGCGCGGCCGTTTTCCAGTCGCCCTCCCCGCCGAAGCCGTAGCCCTGGGCCATCAGGCGTTGTACGGCCAGGCCGGGGAGTTGCGGCAAGCCGTGCAGGTCTTCGAAGGTATCGGTGAAGGCCGTGTAGCCGCCTTCGCGGAGGAAATCGCCGATGCCCAGTTCGTTGCGGGCGCTGACGAGCAGGTTGCCCCGGCGGTCTCCCCCCGGCTGCACGTTGGCGGCCAGGGTATACGTTTCTGCGTATTCTTCCAGAAGGGTTTTGACGCGGCTTTCGGAGACGGCGTTGATGCGTTCCACCAGGTCCCCTACCCCGTAGCCATC
>NZ_JACSIT010000115.1 GCF_014349155.1 Neolewinella lacunae | reverse complement strand
GACCCAGAGGGTCTCGACCTATTAAGCGCTTGAGCCTCCCCGGTTGGCCAAAGTGAGTACGGCTGCGGCCTGGCTAATTAGACAGCCTACCACTAAGGGTTTACTTACCGTGACAGTGCTTGTATTTTTTGCCACTGCCGCAGGGGCAGGCGTCGTTGCGCTGGATTTTGGCCTCCTGCCGCTGGAAGGTTTCCACCTTCTGGGGACGACTGACGGCTTCTCCGGCTTCCCGGGCGGCTTGTTGTACTTCCTGGCTGCGGTTGGTGATGGTGCGGGGGGCTTCCACGCGGCGGGGCACGCGCGCTTCCTGGATGTCGCGCTCATCCTGAATGACCAGGTCGCCTTTGGCCAGGTAGGCCGTGGTGGCCTCGTTGATGGAACGTACCAAGCCCTCGAAGAGCGTGTAGGCTTCCATCTTATAGACCACCAGCGGGTCTTTCTGCTCAAACGACGCGAGGGAAGTGGTCGTTTTCAGTTCGTCCATCGAACGGAGGTGCTCCTTCCAGTGGTCGTCGATGATGGCCAGCGTGACCGTCTGCTCAATATCGGAGATGATGCTGCGACCGTTGGTCTCCACGGCCTTTTCGATGTCGGCCGTAATAATCAGCGGGTGGGTGCTGCCATCGGTAAAAGGAATGATGATGCGCTTGTAGCGGCCGGGCTCCGTTTCCACAACGCGGCGGATGGTGGGCATAACGCGATCGACGAGCACGAGCATTTTGCGCTGGTAGAACGACTGGAACTCTTCCAGCAGGCGGTCCGCCAGGGCGTTCAGGTCTTTGTTTTCGCGGAAGTCGGCGGCCTGGAGCTGGGTATCGAAACCGAGGTAGCGCTGGATATTGAAGCGGAAGGCATCGTAATCACCCTTCTTTTTGGCGGCAAAGACGATGTCGTCAATCAAACCCTCGAACATGTTGTTGAGGTCGAGGTTGAGGCGTTCGCCGCTCAGGGCATTGTTGCGTTTGCGGTAGATGGCCTCCCGCTGGATGTTCATTACATCGTCGTACTCCAACAGGCGTTTGCGCACGCCGAAGGCATTTTCCTCCACCTTCTTCTGGGCGTTTTCGATGGATTTGGTGACGATACCGGCCTGGATGACGTCGCCTTCCTTGTGCCCCGCGCGGTCCATCCACTTGGCGATGCGCTCGCTTTGGAAGTAGCGCATGAGTTTATCTTCGAGGCTGACGTAAAACTGGCTGGAGCCAGGGTCTCCCTGGCGGCCGGAGCGTCCGCGCAGCTGGCGGTCCACCCGGCGGCTGTCGTGGCGTTCGGTGCCGATGATGGCCAATCCGCCCGCCGCTTTGACCTGCTCGTTGATCTTGATGTCGGTACCCCGGCCCGCCATGTTGGTGGCAATGGTCACTTTGCCCGGCCGGCCCGCCTCGGCCACAATGTCGGCTTCCCGCTGGTGCTGCTTAGCATTGAGGACGTTGTGGTTGATGCCGCGCACTTGCAGCAGGCGGCTGAGCTTCTCGCTGATTTCCACCGAGGTGGTACCCACCAGCACGGGGCGGCCCGCCTGGCTCAAAGCCGTAATGTCGTCAATGACGGCGTTGTACTTTTCCCGCTCGGTTTTGTAGATCAGGTCGTTCTGGTCTTTGCGCTGGACAGGGCGGTTGGTGGGGATGACGACGACGTCCAGTTTGTAGATGTCCCAGAATTCGCCGGCTTCGGTTTCGGCCGTACCCGTCATGCCCGCCAGCTTGTGGTACATCCGGAAGAAGTTCTGGAGCGTAACGGTGGCGTAGGTCTGGGTAATTTCGCCCACCTTGACGTTTTCTTTGGCCTCCAATGCCTGGTGAAGGCCATCGCTGTAGCGGCGGCCTTCCATCATGCGGCCCGTTTGCTCGTCGACGATTTTTACCTGCCCGTCAATGACCACGTATTCGCTATCGGCCTCAAAGAGGGTATAGGCCTTGAGGAGCTGGTGAATGGCGTGCAAGCGCTTGGACTTGACGCCAAACTCCTGGGAGATTTTATTCTTCATCAACGCCTTTTCCTCGGCGTTGATGTCAGTGCGCTTATCGACCTCGGCCATGTTGGTGGCCAGGTCGGCCATCACAAAGAAGTTGGGGTCCTGATGGTACTGCGAGAGGTAGGTGACGCCTTTGTCCGTCAGGTCCACCTGCCGGTTTTTCTCGTCGATGGTAAAGAGCAATTCGGCGTCTACCTCGGGCATCCGCTTGTTGTTCTCGGCCATGTAGGTATTCTCCGTTTTCTGGAGCAGGACGCGGACGCCTTCTTCGGAGAGAAACTTGATGAGGGGGCGGCTCTTGGGCAGGGCGCGGTAAGCGCGGAACAGGGCCATCCCGGCTTCGCCTTCTTCGACGCCGATGTAGCCTTCACGGAAGAGCTTTTTGGCTTCGGTGAGGAATTTGTTGGAGAGCTTCTGCTGCTCGGCCACCAGGCGCTCGATGTTGGGCTTGAGTTCTACGTAGTCGCGGTCGTCTACGCTGTTGGTGACGGGCCCGGAGATGATGAGGGGGGTACGGGCGTCGTCGATCAAGACGGAGTCGACCTCGTCGACCATGGCGTAGTGGTGCTTGCCCTGGACCTTATCGGCCTGGGAGCGGGCCATGTTGTCGCGCAGGTAGTCGAAGCCAAATTCGTTGTTGGTGCCGTAGGTGATGTCGCACTCGTAGGCGGCGCGCCGCTCGGGGCTGTTGGGCTGGAAATAATCGATGCAGCTGATGCTAAGCTGGAGGAATTCCATGAGGGGCCCGATCCACTCGGCGTCGCGGCGGGCGAGGTAATCGTTGACGGTAACGACGTGGACACCGGTGCCGGCCAAGCCATTAAGGTAGGCGGGCAGGGTGGCCACGAGGGTCTTACCCTCTCCCGTCTGCATCTCGGCGATCTTACCTTCGTGGAGGGCCATACCGCCGATGAGCTGGACGTCGTAGTGGACCATCTTCCACTCAATTTCCCCGCCGGCGGCCGTCCATTTGTTGCTGTAGATGGCTTCGTTGCCTTCGATGCGGATGTGGTCTTTTTTGGGGTTGGCGGCCAGGTTGCGGTCGGCCTGGGTGGCGGTGACCCGGAGTTCGCCCTCGCTGAGGCGGCGGGCGGCTTCTTTGACGGTAGCGAAGGCTTCGGGGAGAATGTCGTTGAGCACCACTTCGAGCTCTTCGTCCCGTTGTTTTACCAGGCGATCGACTTCCTTGTAGATGCGGTCTTTTTCACGGAAGTCGGCCTCGGTGGTGGCCCGTTCCTTCAACTGCGCAATTTCGGTGTCGATGTTGTGCAGGTAGTCGTTAACGCGCTTGCGCAGATCGAGGGTCCGGTTCCGCAGTTCATCGTTGGAAAGGGTGGCAAGGGTAACGAAAACATCGTTGATTTCTTTAACGACGGGCTCGTACTTGGCCACGTCCCGATCCTGCTTGGATCCAAAGAGTTTTTTCAGGGCACTAAACATATCATTGCTGTATTTTAAAAGCTCAACCCTGCACCTGCGGCAGCGCCCGGATCCAGAAGCGGGAACTGGAAAGAGCTGTCTTTTTTAGATTAACGGACCACAAAGATACCACGGCCCGGCGAGCCGAGCGCGAATACCACGCCAAAGCGCGCGACCCGCCAAAATGTCACTTCGTAGAAGAAAACGGTGTGAAAGGAGGCATGGTTTAGTCCAGTAGACCCTGGTGCGCCTGGGCGAGGAGGGCTTTGCGCTGGCCGAGGGTGAGCGCCAGGGGCAGTTGGGCGATGCCGATGAGGCGGCGCAGGACTTCGACGTAGCAAAACTGCCGGGCCAGGCCGGTGTCGAACCCGGCGGGTTTGCGGTAGTGCTGATCGATGCTTTGGAGCTGTTCGGCGGGGGCGGCGGCCAGCAGCAGGTGGGCGGTGAGGACGCCGAGGTCGAATTCCGGATGGCCGGGGTGGGCAAATTCACCGTCGATGACGAAGAGGTGGCCGCCCCGGCTCATCAGGCTGCCGGGGTAAAAATCGCCGTGCACCAGGCAGGATCCTGTAGCCAAATAGCGTTCCCCGAGGGCGGCAGCGCGGGCGGCTAAGTCGGCATCGTGTTGATATGGTCGGGCCACTTCGGCCAGGCCGGGCAGGAAGTCGTCGAGCGGAAATCCGTTGTCGGCCCGGAAGGGCAGCACGAAAATGTGGGCGTGGTTCAGTTCCCGCAGGGGCAGGTTGGCGGGGAAGTCTCCCGGGGCCATTTGGTGCAATTCCGAGAGGTAGGCCAGCATGGCGCGCAGTTCTTCGGCCAGGATCGGCTGCCGGTGGTCGTAGGCCCGCAAGAGGTCTTCGGCCCCCGTGAGGTCTTCGAGCAGCAGGACAAAATTTTCGGGATCGGCCGCCAGCAGCGCGGGCGTATGGGCGGCCAGGGCGGGTACGCAGCTCGTGCGTTCCAGGTAGGCTTTTTCCACCAGAATGCGGTCCACGGGGGCGGGCAGCGTAGGGTATTTGGCCACCCAGGGGCGGCTTTGCTTGAGGATGAATTGCCGCTCGATCGTCTTCACGCGCAGCGTCACGTTCATGTTGCCTTCCCCGGCGCGGGAGAGGGCCGTAACACTTTCGGCGGGGCCCAGGAAGTTGCGTTCGCGCAGGTAGGCGTCCACACGCGTGGGGTCTTCGGCGGTCAGCATCCAGGGGCTGCCGGTGGCGTCTTTAAAGCGTTGTGCGTCGTCGGTCATGGTCGTTTTTGTACTGCTGGCTAAGGTAAGCGATTTTGGGGTTAACCTCAGCGGGGCTCAACCGGGGAGTCGATTTTGCGATGGTTAAAAGGGCACCGGGGCGCGGCCGCAGGTGCAGTGGAAGGGACAAGGAGCAGGGGGAGGCCGTAACCCTCCCAAAAAGCGGAGGGACCCCATAGGTCCCTCCCCTAAATACTCACTCAAAACACAGGATCTTCGGCCCGCCCCGGGGGCAATGGCCTGGGCAAAGGTAGGTGGAGCTAACATTGTTTACAAACTTTTTTTGCGCATTTTTATTTGTTTTCAAACATTTGTAAACATTTTGCGTACAACCCTATGGGTGCTCGGTTTCCGCCCGTTCCGTACTGCCAAAGTGGCCGCTCGCCGGATGGGTCGAGCCAGGCGGAAGTGGAGGCGCCAGTCAATGTTTTCACACCCAACCAGGTTTTTGCTAACTTTCGGGGTCTTTATCCTTCTTCGCAACCCCTAGTTCATGCTCCGAACAACCGTATTTGCGGTGCTGGTTTTGGTTATCGCTACCCGGCTGGCGGCCCAGCTGGGTACCGATTCGCTGCTGGCCATTGCCGCTACTTTGCCCGATGACGCGGCAAAGGCCCGCTACTTAGAAGATTGCACCAACGGCCTCCCCCCACAAGCGTTTAGCGACCCGGTTGGCCTTCAGCAGGAAAGATTAGCCCTCAGCAAACGGCTGCGGGCTGGCCAGCAGGAGTTTACGGTCGTGCTGGAACTCATTGGGGCGGCCAACTTAATGGGGCAGTTCGGCCTTGCCGACTCACTGGCCCTGCACTACGCTTCCCGCATCGAGGAAGTAGAAGCCGCCGAAACCAGGGTAAGCATCTACCACGAAGCGGCCAAGTCGGCCTTCTTCGCCCAGCAGTACCCGCAATCCATCCGCTACGATTCGCTGGCGCTCCAGCTGCTGTTGGACACCCCCGAGGACTTTCCCCGCGATTCCTTTGCCATCAGCATCTACAGTTACCTGGGCAAAGCCTTTAACGCCAGCGGCCAGTTCATCTCTGCGGTTGAGGCCCTCAACGATGGCCTCAACGGGCTGGCAGGCCTTAAGATTAAGGCCCCGAAGGTAGGTGAGTTTTATACCGAACTCGGCATTGTGTACAGCCAGATTGGCCTGTACGACCGGGCGGTGGATTACTTTAACCGCAACCTGAACAGTAACCCCGACCCCATCAACCAGGGCCTGACGGAGATCAATATCGGCCGCAATCTGCTGCTCACCAAAAATTATTCCCAGGCCCTCCGCCGTTACCTGCGGGTGCTGGAATTGGAACTCCCGGCGGCCGCCCGGGCCAGTATGTTTCCCTACGCCTACCAGGGCAGCATCGAAGCGTATTACCGCCTGGGGCAGGTGGATTCGCTGGATTACTACTTCAGGCAATTCACGGCTTTTCAGCGGGGCAATTCTTCGCTGGAGTTGGCGGGGAATTTTATTTACCGGCAGTCGCAGTTTTTCTCCGAGTTGGCCCAAGACCAGTTGGCCGCCGCCGAATTGACGGGCCGCGCACTCTACCAAGACGCCATTGCGAAAAACGACCCGGCCGAGCGCCTGATGTATACAGAATTGCTGGCCGAACTCTACCGCCGGCGGGGCGACTACCGGCAGGCTGATTTTTTCAGCCAGGAGTTGCTGGGCTTGCAAGACAGCATCCAGAGCGCCAACCGCAACGATGCTCTTTTGCTGTACTACAACCAATTCGAAACCCAGGAAAAAGAAAACCAGATTCTGCGCCTCGACCGCGAACGTGCCGTGGCCGAGGCGCGCCGCCAACAGTACCAAACCGCTGCGGCGTTGCTCGCCCTCCTGTTGCTCATGGGGGGCTTCTTCTACTGGCAACTCCGCAAGGCGCGCCATAAACTGGCCAGCCAAAACGAGATGCTCAACCAACTCAACGCCACTAAAGACCGTTTTTTCAGCATTATTGCCCACGACTTGCGCAACCCCATCGTAGCGCTGCAAACCGCCGAATTTCAGGTAGATACCCTCCACGCCCGGGGCAATACCGAAGGGGTGAAGCAAACCGTAGCCCTCGTCAGCCAAACCGCCCGGCAGCTGAACCGCCTGCTCGATAACCTCATGCAGTGGGCACTGGGCCAGGCCGGGGCCATCACCCTGCAAAAGGAAACCCTGCCGTTGCGGGAAACCATCGCCGAAAACCTCGCCCTCTACGCGCCCGCCGCGCAGGGCAAAAGCGTGGCCCTGCGCAACGAAGTGCCCCCCGAGTGTACGGTCTTGGCCGACCACAACGCCCTGCAAACCATCCTGCGCAACCTCATTGCTAATGCCCTTAAATTCAGTCCTGAACACGGAGACGCCGCCGTGGTGGTAGCCCACCGGCGCACGGGAGGAATGGACGTCATCACCGTCAGTGACAGCGGTCCGGGCATCCCCGCAAACGAAATGGCGGGCTTATTTCAACTGCACCGCGGGAAGGCCGGCAGCGGGCAAAGAAAAACGGGCACTGGCCTGGGCCTCATCCTGTGCCAGGAAATGGCCGAACTGCACGGAGGACGCCTTGAGGTAAACTCCGTAGTGGGGCAGGGGACGACTTTTTCGGTTTTTTTGCCCCGGTGAGGAAGACCGGACTGGCGTTTGTCTTGGGCAAAAAAAAGTTACCCTTCCAGCAACCGCACGCCTGCGAGGGGGGCAAGGGAATGCTTCGCCGCCAGGCAAAAGCCGTATCCAACTGACGTCTATTTAAATTTATCCACCCGCCGCAGGAAAGCTTCCCGTTCCCTTTTGGCTAGTGGTACGCGCTGGCCGTTGGTGAGGATGATTTCGCTGTCGCGTAAATCGACGGATTCGACGTACTGTTCATTGACGAGGTAGCTCCGGTGCGTTTTCAGAAAGCGCTCGGCCGGAAGGCGCTCCTGCACTTCCTGAAAGGACATCCGGATCAGGTAGCGATTGGCCTGAGTATGGATTGCGCAGTAGTGACCATCGGCGACAACGGAGTGGATTTCGGCAATGGCGATTTTGCGCAGCTTGTGGCCAACTTTGACGTAGAAGTGCGCATCTTCTTCGGGAGGGGCAGCGGCAACGGGTGCTGGGCTGCTGCTGGCCAATTGGATGGCGCGGCGGACCTGGTTATCCTCAAATGGCTTGAGCAAGAAATTGGCGGGGCCAAGCCGACTGGCGCGCAGAAAACTCTGCTCATCGTACCGGGCGGTAATGAAAATGATGGGGCACTGGTGAAGTTCGCGGATGGAAATGGCCGTCTCTACCCCGTCATAGGCACCGTCGATGTTGATGTCCATCAGTACGAGATCCGGTGGCTGGCTCCGCACCAGGGCGAGCGCGGCTTCGGCGGTGCTGGCCGCTCCTACCACAGCATAGCCCAAACCCTCCACCACGAGCTGGAGGTGGCTGGCCATCAGGGGTTCATCTTCTACGATCAGTACATTCATCGTGCACTGCGAAGATAGGGAAAATGCAGGCTTGAGGAAGGCATTCCTGTAGTCGGTGGTCATCAGGGCCTGCCCCGTCCACGGCCGTTAACTTCCCTTGCACCTGCGTCCGCGCCACCTGCTCCCCACTCCTGCCCAAGATCCCGCCCGCTGGTGCCGCGCCGGCGCCCGTTCGTGCCTGAAGCCGGTTGCAGGCGGGGTTGATCGCCCCAAATTTGGGCTATTAAAAGGGGCCTCACGAGGCTCCCCCATTCCCTCACCCCTCAGTTTCGCTTCGCTATGAAAACGATCATTTTTACGCTGCTGTTGGCAGTTTCCGGCAGTTTGCTCTGCGCCCAGAACTTCGTCCAGATCCAAAACCGCTGGCAAAAAGACGGTAAAAGCACCTTTGCGGTACACGTACAGGACGCCACTCCGCAGGCGGGCCCTACCGAGCCCGGCTGGTGGTCTAAAGACTGGGTGGTAGAGGATGCGGGCGGTGGTTTCGTGCGTTTTAAGAACCGCTGGCGGGGTACCTACCTGCTGCAAAACGTCGATAGTGGCCCCACCGAGGCCAAGGCCGCTGAGCCTGGCTGGTGGTCGGCCCAGTGGAAGATTGAGCCCGCGGAAGGCAATTTCGTCCGCCTCAAAAACCGCTGGCGCAATACCTATTTACACATCCAGAACGCGGGTCTGGAGTGTGGCCCCGTTGAAGCGAACTGGTGGTCCGCTCAGTGGGAACTCAAAGGCTACCGGCCGGGTGTTGCTCCCCAGCCTCAGCCCAACCCGGGCCCGGCCCGCGACGTCTCTAAACTCGCCCTGGGGGCCACACCTACCCCAGCGGCCATCCAGGCCTACGTAAAGAAGGTCGGGTCCGCCCCCGGCAACGCCGCCCCCAGGGCGGGCGTTTTCAGTCTCGATATGCCCCCCATCGGCAACCAGGGCCGCGAAGGGAGCTGCGTGGCCTGGGCCCTGGGCTACGGCATCATGAGCTACGAAATGAAAAAGCGCAGTGGCCTGGGCTATTATTTTTTGGGGACCAAAGACCTCAATCCAATGCAAATTGGCAGCCCCGAATACCTTTTCAACCGGGTAAACGTCAATAACGCCGACTGCAGCAATGGCAGCTGGTTTGTAGGGACGCCGGAACGAAGGGGTGCCCTCGACCTGCTCCGCTACGAAGGCATTGCCCCGCTGATCATGGAGCCTTATTCCGACCAGAACGGGTGCGGAACGGTGGACAACTATAAAATGCCCGTTAACCCCTTGGCCGCCGCCAACCGCATTGATCAATACGCCCTGATCACCGACCTCTCCGAGCGCAACCTCAAAATACTGCTCAACCAGGGCTACCCCATCCTGATTGGGGCCAACCTGACGGATGCCTTCATGGAGGGCCGCCGGGGCTACGTCTGGAACGGCGGGGCGGGCAAAACCAACGGACAGCACGCCAACCACGCCATGGTCATCATGGGCTACGACGATAGCAAACGCGCCTTCAAATTGCAGAACTCCTGGGGGACGGAATGGGGGGACGATGGTTACGGCTGGATCAGCTACGACCACGTACCCCGCGCCGTTTTTGAGGCCTACGTGGTTTACGCCGATCGGCTCGATGGCTACGAAATCACCACCCCGAATTACGTCACCGTCTACAGCGAAGCCCTGTACGTAGCCACCGTTACCCTGACGTATACCCTCAACGGGAAGCAGGAGAAATTCGAGAAAGACATCTCTGCATTTTTCAGCTTTGAGCACCAGATCCCGAAGCAGGCCAGGAACGTGCGCCTGCGGGTGAGTGGCATTGCCGTGCTCGATGGGCTGGATTTTGATAAGACCTTCAATTCCAATTCCATCCAGGCCTGCTACAAAATCTGGGGTTCCATTTTCGATACGGAGTATGCGCCAATGACCTGCTCTTATTAAAGAAGGGCCGGAGACACCCTTTATCCAATAGTTGAATTGGGCGCGGCCGCAGGTGCAGGGAAAAAGACGCTCTGCTGACTTCCGAAGAGCTAAAGCCGAAAAGGGTAAGCGCTCTGCACCCCGCCGCTCCGCTGGATGAAAACCCAGCGGGGCGGTGGATTTTCCGTAGGGCAGCGGCTACCTTTGGGCAATGAAAAAGGATACAAAAGACTGGCGCATTGCCATTATAGGTTGTGGCTGGCTGGGTTTGCCCTTGCTGGCAGATTTGGTGGCGGCAGGCTATACGGTGGCGGGGACTTCCCGTTCGCCGGAAACGTTATCGGCCATCACGGCGGCGGGCGGCACGGCCTGGTCCCTCCAGCTCCCCGAGCCCCCGCCAGCGGAGTTGCTGCGCGATTGCAAGCTCGTCATCGTCACCCTTCCCCCCGGCGGACGACAGCTGGGAGAGGCGGCCACGGGGCATTACCTGGACCAACTGCGGGCTCTTTTGGCTCCGGAGCACTTCGACCAAAGCCCAGCCGTATTGTACACCAGTAGCACGGGCGTCTACGGATCAACTACGGGCCGGGTAACTGAAGCAACGCCAGTAGCCCCCGATTCCGCGTCGAGCAGGGCCGTTGTGGCGGCCGAAGCCTGGCTGACTGAACATTTTGAGCACCTCACCATCCTCCGCCTGGCGGGTCTGGCAGGCCCGGGCCGCCACCCCGGGCGTTTTTACGGGGGCCGCGACCGGCCCATCCCCGAAGGCGACGCCCCGGTTAATCTGGTGGTACAGCAAGACGTCATTGCCGCCATCCGGCATCTGCTGGCCCACGACCTGCCCACGGGCACCTTCAACGTCTGTGCCGCCGCCCATCCTCCCAAGGGAACGTTCTACACCGCCGCCGCCGCCGCTCTGGGCCTTCCGGTAGCGGGCCAGCTCGCGGGCGGAGCAGATGGCAAAGTGGTGGACAGCACGCGCCTGCGAAGGCTCGGTTGGCAGCCACGCTTCGATGCGCTGGAGGGAGGCTTCTGAGGTTACGAGCCTGGTCTTGCCCCTGTAAAATGGGGCGGGACGAAAAAAACTCTACCGCCCCCCGTGACTTTCCCGCCAGCCTCCGTCCAAAAGCCGTATTCATCAGGGAACGTGCCTCCCAAAAACCGCAAAAAACCGAACAACACTAACTTACTTTCCGGACATCCCCCGGCCACTACGAACAACAAAAACCCCAGTTTGAAGACAAAATAATCCCAAGACAAAGTTCCCTACAGAGTGTGTTACTACGCGCCGCTTTCCACCCCGGAAAGCGGCGCTTTTTTTAGCAACCGCCGCTGGGCGATTAGCCCGAGGCACAGAAAAATGGGGACTTCAGGAGTCTTGTACCTCATTATCTTTACGGCTTCCCGGCGGTGGATGCCTCCTTTCGCTGCTTTTGCCCCCCCGCCGAGCCGTATTTCTTGCCCATCTTGAGAACTTTCCCCGTGAAAACACCCCTTACCTTGCTGCTGCTTGCGGCTTGCCTGTTCCACCTTGCCCCGGTGGCCAGCCAGTTTCAGCCCCGCGACCCAGGAATACCGCCGGCCGCTACTGCCGTTCGTTTTACGCAAAACATTACGCTGGACGGGCAACTGAACGAGGCCGATTGGCTGCGCAGCAGCCCCGCCACTGATTTCTGGGAAACCTTCCCGGCAGATACCAGCCGCGTGAAAGACCAGACGGAAATCTACTTTGGCTACGACGATAAGAACCTCTACGTCGGCGCAAAATGCTACGTGCAAGGTTTCAATTTCGTCATCCCCAGTTTGCGGCGCGACTACCGCGCCGGGGGCAACGATAACCTTACCCTGGTCTTCAACCCCTTCAAAGACAAAACCAATGCCATCGTCTTCGGCATGAACCCACTGGGCGTCACCCGCGAAGCCCTCATCTACAACGGTGGGGAAAACAATGCAGACTTCCGCGAGGAATGGGACAATAAATGGTATGGCGAAAGTTTCATCGGCGAGAATTACTGGTCGGTAGAAATGATCATCCCCTTCATCAGCCTCCGCTTCCCCGAAGGCGACCCCCAGTGGTATTTTAATTCTTACCGCTTTGATACCCAGTCCAACACCCGCTCCACCTGGAACCGCATCCCCCAGAACCAGATCATCATGAGCCTGGCGTACATGGGGACCATCGACTTCCTCGGGGGTGCCCCCCAGGCCCAGGGCGGCAATACCACCCTGATTCCCTACGTCAGCGCCGGCGTAGCCAAAGACTACGCAGCCAGCACCGCCACCGCCTGGAACAGCGGCATCGGCGCAGACGCCAAAGTCGGCATCGGATCCGGCCTCAATCTGGACCTGACGGTGAACCCCGACTTCAGCCAGGTGGAAGTGGATGAACAAGTCATCAACACCACCCGCTTCGAACTGTTTTTCCCCGAGCGCCGCCAATTCTTCCTGGAAAATGCGGACCTGTTCAGTTCCTTCGGATTCGAAGAAAGCAACCCCTTCTTCAGCCGCCGCATCGGGGTAGCCCGGGATACCACCACGGGGGTGGCCCTCCAAAACCCCATTTACTACGGCGCCCGCCTGAGCGGCAAACTCAACGACGATTACCGCATCGGCTTACTCAATATGCAGGCCGCCGCCAATTTCGACCAGGGCCTGCCCAGCTACAATTACACCGTTGCCGCCGGCCAAAGAAAAATCGGTGACCGCTCCAGCCTCGGAGCCATCTTCGTCAACAAGCAAAACCTGGGCAGTTTCACGGATTCCTCCGAGGTCAACCAGAATTTCAACCGCGTCGTCGGGGCAGACTACATTCTGGCGACCAAAGACAACAAGTGGAACGGCAAAACCTTCCTGCACCGCAGTTTTTCTGATCAGGACGGGGGAGATGACTACGTCCACGGCATCACCATCGCCTACCGGCAGCGTCACTGGAACCTGCAGTACTACCACGCTTACGTAGGCGAAAATTACAATGCGGAAGTCGGCTTCGTCCCCCGCAAAGGCTTTTTCACCAGCGGCTTCGAAGGGCAACGGATCGATTATCCCAACAATCCCAGGGTCGTGCAAAAAGGTCCCTTCACCGCCGGGCAGTTTTTCTCCCAACCCGGCGCGGGAATCACCGACTACAACTTCGACTTCGGCTACGAGTGGCGCTATACAAATACCTCAGAATTCAACGCCGGCGTCGGCTTCGCCAACATCTTCCTCTTCGAAGATTTTGACCCCACCCGCACCGACGCCACCCCCCTGCCCGGCAACCGCAACTACGGCTACTGGCGGGTGGGCATGGAATATCTCAGCGATGCCCGCAAAAAATTAGCCGTCAACTACGAGCTACAGGCCGGAGAGTTTTTCAACGGCACCAGCTACAGCCTGGGCGGCGGACTCCTCTACCGCTACCAACCCAAAGGAAGCATCAATCTGCGTTTCAATTACCAATTCATCAACCTCCCCGCCCCCTACGCCAGCACCGCACTTTTCCTCATCGGGCCGCGCATCGATCTCACCTTCAGCAAATCCCTCTTCCTCACCACTTTCCTCCAGTACAACGAGCAGTTCGATAACTTCAACCTCAACGCCCGCCTCCAGTGGCGCTTCGCCCCCGTCTCCGATTTCTTCCTCGTGTACACCGATAATTACAATACCGTCGGCTGGGAAGTCCGCAACCGCTCCGTCGTCGCCAAAGCCACTTACTGGCTCAACATCTGACGGAGCAAGCTTTTTGGGGCGCGGCCGCAGGTGCTCCCCCCCGCCCCCCCGAAAGGGGGAGTCAGGACAAGGAGCAGGGGCAACCAAGCCCAAACCTTCTACCTAAAGTATGTTTGCTTTAAAACTAAGCAAACTAATTTCCTCGCCCGTTCGTTATCTTAGCATCCAAAGCAAAAACTATGTCCGCCGAACTCCGCCTTGCCACCCAAAACCTCCCCAAAATGGGCTACCTCGATCTGGAGGTGGACCCTACCCTCGATCTGGTTGCTGAGATCAATCGCCTGAAAAAAGAGCGCAACGCCGTCATCCTGGCCCACTACTATCAGGAATCGGAAATCCAGGACGTGGCGGATTACATCGGCGATAGCCTGGGCCTGAGCCAGCAGGCAGCGCAGACGGATGCGGACATCATCGTTTTTGCGGGAGTCCACTTCATGGCCGAAACCGCCAAAATGCTCAGCCCCCGGAAAAAAGTCTTGCTGCCAGATCTGAAAGCAGGTTGCAGCCTGGCCGATAGCTGCCCGGCACCGGTCTTCCGCAAGTTCAAGGAAAAATACCCCGGCCACATTGTTGTTTCCTACATCAACTGTACGGCGGAGCTCAAGACCCTGACCGACATTTGCTGCACCAGCACCAACGCCCGCCACATCATCGATTCCATTCCGCCCGATCAGCCCATCATCTTCGCCCCCGACGTCAACCTGGGCCGTTGGCTGGTCAAAGAGACGGGCCGCGATATGGTCTTGTGGAACGGCAGCTGTATGGTCCACGAAATCTTCAGCCACGAGAAAATTGCCAAGCTCCGCGTCAAGCATCCCGCCGCCGCCTTCATCGCCCACCCCGAGTGCGAAAGCCACATCCTCGATATTGCCGACCACGTAGGCTCCACCTCCAGCCTCCTCCGTTTCACCCGCGACAGCCAATACCAGGAGTTCATCGTTGCCACCGAACCGGGCATCATCCACCAGATGCAGAAGGCCAGCCCCGGCAAAACCTTCATCCCCGCCCCGCCTAACAACGCCTGCGCCTGCAATGAGTGCCCGCACATGAAGCGCAACACGATGGAAAAACTCTACCTCTGCATGGAGCACGAAATGCCCGAAATCACCCTCCCCGACTGGGTCATCGAACAAGGCGTGGCCAGCATCGACCGCATGCTGGAGATTTCCCGCAAGGCGGGTTTGTAGCCCCTCAAAAACCGCGCTCCCCTAAAACGAAAGGCATAAAATTCTGCTGGTGAACCAGGGCGTTTTATCGTCCATTTGATGCACGCACACCGCAAGATGAGCTAATTTCGGGATCGTAATCCCCAAATTTCCCTTAATTTGGGGATTACGATCCCGAAATTAAGGGAAAGCAGGTGCTTGCGCCTCAACGCCAAGGCCGGGACATTACTGCCGCTCGTACTTGTGCTGGCAGGCTTCGATGCAGAGGTAAGTGATGATCATCGTTGAACCGTCTACGCTAAGGCCAATGGGGGTACCGCCAATGGTGGCACAATTATCGGGAGAAATGGTGCCCTCCTCCAGGTTGTAAATCCCGCTGCTGGAGGCATTGGCCACGATTTGGAAGTCACACAGGTTTCCGTTGGCGGAGTAGGTACCGTCGTCTTTCAGTTGAATGACCCGGTCGCTGTCTACGGGAGTGAATACGCCCGAGCCGTCGCCTGGGTCCGCTAAAACTTCGGTAAGTAGCCAATTGCCAACCACCTCACTATCGTTTTTTTCGCAGGTGCTCAGGCTCAGTAAAGAAAAGAATAAGCAAAAAGCGATGTAGTTATTCATGTTCAGGGGGATAATTGGTAAGGAAACTACTACTAAGACGTAAACAGCCCTTCCCTGCGTTGGTGGCCAAAGCCGTACCACCCCAGTTCTACAGTTGAACCACCCTCACCACCTCACCCCCCGTTCCGCCAGTGCCTCCCGCAGTTGTTCAGGAGATTCGAATTGGATGGCATCCAGGCCCAAAGACCGGGCGGTGGCGCAATTCCGGGGGCTGTCGTCAATGAAAAGGCAGCCGGAGAAATCCCCCAGTTCATAGGTCTTGGCCAGGTGAAGGAAGATATCGGGATTGGGTTTTTTCATTTTCACTTCGCCGGAGACCATGATGTCTTCGAAGTGAGATAGGAAAGGAAAGTTCTCCCGGGCCCAGGGGAAAAGCTCGGCGCTCCAGTTGGTGAGGGCCAGCAGGCGGTAGCATCCGGAGGCTTTCATTGCTTCCAGGACTTCCACTGTACCTGCGATCGCGCCACTAAAATGCTCCGTCCAGCGATCGTAATAGATGCGGATTTCCCGCTCCCACTCGGGGTGTTCGGCCACGAGCAATTCGGTGGCTTCGGCGATGGGCCGGCCGCGGTCCTGCTCCTCGTTCCAGTCGAGGTGGGTAATGTTGGAGACGAACCAATCAGCCTCTTCGGGCGTGGCGAAGACCTTGTTGTACAACAGGCGCGGATTCCAGCCGATGAGGACGTTGCCGATGTCGAAAATGACGGTATGAACCATAGCCATGGGGTTTTACGCGCGGCCAAAGTACGCGGCCGGGCGGGATAATAAAAAAGGAGCGGCAAACGGTAACGCGCGCCGGCAGTACGGTAATAAAGCAGCAAACCGCATTTCCACGCCAGCCATTGCCTGCTTTACCGGACGGTGTTTTACCCGGTAACGTGGCCTGCTCAACTGCTTTGTTCATCCCCTTCCTAAACTCAGATACCGTATGCGCTTTCTACTCCTCTTGTTCCCTATCGGCCTGGCCGCCAGCCTCGCGGGCCAGACGCTGGACCGCACGGTGGTCGGCAGCGCCGGCAGCTACTTTTCGGCCACCAACGTGGGAAACATCCACTTCACCGTTGGGGAAATTGCCGTCGATCGTACGGCCAACGGCCTCATCCTCGAGCGGGGCTTCCACCACGGGCTTTACGCGCTGATCACCACCTCGGTTTGGACGGCTCCGGAGGTGCAGCTCGACGTCCGGCTCTTTCCCAATCCTACGGCCGACCGCGTGACCTTGGCGGGCGACTGGCAAGCGGCCGATCGCCTGCAAATCCGTGATCTCCTCGGGCGCCCGCTGCTTGATCAGCTCCTTCCTCCCGCGCGCGTGGAGCTTTCGCTGCAGGCCTACCCGGCGGGCAGCTACCTGTTCACCATCGTGCGCGCTGGCCGGCCGTTGAAAAACCTGCGGGTCGTCCGGCAATAAAACCATCCCATTCATTCCTAAGCTTCAACGTACCATGACCACTTTCCCAACCCAAAAACTGCTGCGGGCCCTGGCCTTCAGCCTCCTGTGCTGCCTTTTCCACACCGGCCTCTTCGCCCAGGCTCCGAGTGGCTTCCGCTTCCAGGCCGTCGCCCGCGACGCCAGCAACAACGCCATGACGAGCGAAAACATCGCCGTGCGCGTCAGCCTCCTCCGGGGCGGCCCCGCCGGCACCACCAGCTACAGCGAGCGCCACGAAGTGACCACCACTGACCTGGGCGTCTTCGACCTCCACATTGGCAACGGGGTGGCGCTTTCGGGCAACATCAATACCATTGATTGGGGTAGCGACAACTACTTCCTCAAAATCGACATCGACCCCGCCGGCGGCACCAACTACGTCAACCTCGGGTCCAGCCAGCTGCTTTCCGTCCCCTACGCGCTCTACGCCAAGGCCAGCGGCGGCGAAAACCCTACGGACGAGCTCCAGAACCTGACCTACAACCCTACCACCCAGACTTTGGGCATCACCAACGGCAACTCCGTCACCCTCCAGCTCGGCAGCGGAGGGACGGATGACCAGCAAATCAGCCTCTCCGGCACCGTCCTGTCCATCGAAAATGGCAACTCCGTCGATCTCTCCGTCTTGCGCGACGGTGTAAACGACGCCGATGCCGACCCGAACAACGAAATCCAGAACCTATCCATCGCCGGCAACCAACTCTCCCTCAGCCGGGGCGGCGGCAGCGTTACCCTGCCCCAAACGACCTACAGCGCCGGTTCGGGCATCAACATCAGCGGCGGGAACGTGATTTCGGCGGCAGACAATAGCGCGACCAACGAGATTCAATCCCTCAGCCTAAGTGGCACCAACCTTAGCCTGAGCAATGGCGGTGGCACCGTCAACCTTAGTGGCCTGGGTGGCGGCGGACTTACCCTGCCCTACTACGAAGACGTTACGGCAAATGGTGCCGCCTTCCACGTGCAAAACGATGCGCCCAGCAGCCGCTTTGGCCTGGCGGGATCCGTCGGCGCAAACGCCGAAACCCTGCCTGTCAATAATGCGGGCGTGCTGGGCCAGGGCGTAGGAGCACATGGCGTTTTTGGAAATTCCAAAACCAGCTTCTTTGCCGGCGTGCAGGGCGTATCAGAATCAACTACTGGCTACGGCGTCCTCGGCTACGGCTTCGGGGGCGGCATCGGTGGCTACTTTTATACGACCAACTCCGGAGTAGCCGCCCTGACCACCGGCGTTGGCAACGTCGGCATCGGCACCCAGACCCCCGAAATGAAAATGCACGTGGCTGGCGACCTCTTCGTCCAAACGAACCTCGGCGGCCTCAAACTGGGCTTCCCCTCCAACGGCAACCAGTGGCAAATGACGACCAGTGGATCTGGCAGCACCCTCGAATTTTTCCACAAGCCCAGCGGGGCAACTACCCAGATTGGCCGCTTCAGCATCAGACAGGACGGAGAAGCCACCTTTGGCAACAGCTCTGCCATCAATGCCTGGGTCCACGTCTTGAACAATTCCACGACCAGCAAGCCCCACCTCAAGCTGGAAGAAGTTGGTAACGACTACGCCCGCCTGGAACTGACCAACAACGCCAGCGGCGGTTCATTCTGGCACCTTGCTGGCCTGCCCTCCGCCACCGCCTCTTCCGCAAAATTGAATTTCTACTTCAGCAACAGTTCCGGCGCGGCCGACCGCATGATCCTCACCGGCGATGGCCAGCTGGGGGTTAACGGAGACCCCGCCGCCCGCCTCCACATCTTCCAGCGCGGCCAGAGCGTGGGCACCGGCCTGCGCTTTACCGACGGTACTGCCAACTCTCCCTGGGACATCACCCACGGCTTTTCCCTCCGCTTTCACTACGGAAATGACCTGCGCGGCTTCATCAACGCCACGACCGGGGCCTACACCCAGTCTTCCGACAAAAGCCTGAAAGAGAACATCCAGAACGTAGGCTCCGTGCTGGCAAAAGTCCGGCAACTGGAGATCAAAAACTACTCCTACAAGTCAGACAGCACGCACGAAACCACCATTGGCTTGCTCGCGCAGGACGCCCAACCGCTCTTCCCCGAGCTGGTCTCCTATTCTAAAGCCGACGGATTATACGGCGTCAACTACGCGGGCTTCAGCATGGTCGCCATCAGGGCGGTACAGGAACAACAAGCGGAAATTGATCAGCTCAAAGCAGAAAATGCCCAGCTTAAGGCCCAAAGTGCCGCCCTCGCCGCCCGCCTGGAGCGCATCGAGCAGCTCTTGCTGGCTAAAGAATAGTTCCTTTTCTTTTCATTCCAAGAAGCTTTGCAGTGCCCTCCGAATTCAGCGGGGGGCACTTTTTTTTGCGCGGTCGCAGGTGCAAGGGTAGGTGGACGAGTCGGGGCAGGACGGCGGGGGGGCTTCCATTCTCTTGGTTTTCCCTCAATGTTTATAAGGGTGCACGGTACGCAGTAAGGACTGGTTGAGGGTGTCCCCACCCGAATGTCCAGGTTTCGGGTGAGGACACCCTCAGCCGGGAGTCTTCGGGAGGGGGGCTTCCCAAGTTAACGGGTAAGCAGTTTTTCCTTAAAGTCGACGTCAGCGCCGCACTAGATAGACTTGGGATCTTGGCCCTCTAATAGCCCGGGTTCTGGGTCAGTGCGCCCTGGCTCAGGTCAATTTCGCCCTGGGGAATGGGGAACAGCTCGTGCTTACCGGGAACAAAATTTTTACCCAGCGCCTGCATGACCGTGGCCGCCCGGCCGGTGCGGACCAGGTCAAACCACCGCTGCTGCTCCAGCGCAAGCTCCACGCGGCGCTCGTGCCAGATGGCGTTGCGCAGTTGATCGCGATCGGTTGTGGTCACGTCGGGCAGAATGCGGTTGTTGGTGCCACGGGCGCGGGCCCGTACCTGGTTGAGGTAGGTCAGGGCCTGGGCGCTTTGCCCGATCTCATTAAGGGCCTCGGCGGCGATGAGGAGCAGATCGGCGTAGCGAAACAAGCGGATATTACCTGGTCCGTTGCCATTGCCACCCGGGTGCTCTTCGACGAAAGCTTTCTGGTTGTAGCGCTCGCCGACGATGTTGGGGTTGTCTTCGACGATGGCGGAGCCGTCGGGGAGTACCTCGCCGACGTAGAGAATGGTGGCCTCACGCCGAGGATCACCTGGCTCAAAAGCCTGGATCAGGTTATCGCTGGGCCGGTTAAAGCCCCAGCCCAGGTTTGGCTCGCCGCGCACACCCTGCACCTCGTTATACTGGGAGCCTGCCCCGCCGATCTCCAGGGCGGTGGCCTGTACCTCAAAGATGGATTCGCGGCCGTTTTCCCCGGCCCGGCGGAAGTTCTGGCTGTAGTTCGTCAACAGGCCATACTCGTCGCTTTCGATCACCGCAGTGGCGTAGTCGGCCGCCGCCTGAAACTCCTGCCGCGTGAGGGCAACGCGGGCCAGCATGGCCAGGGCGGCACCTTTGGTAGCACGGCCGAGGTCGGCAGCCGGGTAGGCGGATTTTTCCGGCAAGACGTCGGCGGCCGCCTGGAAGTCTGCTTCAATTTGTGCGTATACCTCTGCTGCTGCGGTGCGGGGAATTTCGAAGTTGGCGGGGAAGGGCTCCAAAATCAGGGGAATATCCCCAAACCACCGGACCAGGCTGAAGTAGTAGTAAGCCCGCAGGAAGCGCGCTTCGGCCAGCAGCCGCGCCCGCAGGTTCTCGTTCATCTCGGGCACTTCGGGCAGGTTGGCGATGGCCAGGTTGGCGCGGAATACGCCGTCGTAGTAACCCGCCCACACGGTACTGGGGGCAACGTTGCTTGCCGTGTGCTCGAAGTCTTCCACCTCCTGCAGGAAGAAACCGTCAGACGGAAAACTGCCTTTTTCGGAATCATCGCTGACGATGTCGGTCATCCCAATGTAGCTGAACACGTGGGTTTCCCAACGGCGAAGCTGGTTGTAAATGGCGTTGACGGACTGTACGGCCTGGTCCTCAGTCTGGAAAAAATTATCCAGGGTGTAAACGCCCTGCGGCGTCCGGTCGAGCACTTCGGTACAGGAAAAGGTGGCGAGTAAGATGGCCACGGCGGCGGCAAGGATGCGAATTTTCATGGCGTAGCTTTTTTGCACTTGTTGTTAAAACTGGAGATCGAGGCCAAAGTTGACGGTCTTGGCGATGGGGTAAATACCTCCCCGGTCGATGCCGGCGTCGAAGACCAAACCGTTGAAAATCTCCGGGTTGTAGCCGCTGTACTCCTGGGATGTCCAGAGATTGGTGCCACTCACGTAAAGGCGGCAACTGCGCAGGCGAAGGCGGCTGGCGATGGATTCCGGCAGGGTGTAGCCCAGGCTCAGGTTGCGCAGGCGGATGTAGGAACCGTCTTCAATGAAACGCGTGGAAAGGGTCTCAATGTTTTGGCCCGCCAGGGTGATGCGGGGTTCCGTATTGCTGGTGCCCTCGCCGGTCCAACGGTCCAGGAAGCTCGTTTCGTAGTTGTAGGCCCCGAAACGGGCCATCTTTTTGGCGTTGATGACTTCATTGCCGAACTGCCCGGTAAAGTCGAAGGAAAGATCGAAGCCAGCCACCTCCAGCGATCCGTTGAGGCCGAGGATAGCGTCGGGGATGGCCGAGCCCAGCACTACGCGGTCGCCCGCAGCGGTGATGACGCCGTCGCCGTTCTGGTCGCGGAAGCGCAGGTCGCCCGGGCGCTGGGTACCGAGGGTGGGGAACTGGGTGAGCTCTTCCTGATTCTGGAAAACTCCGTCAATCTCGTAGCCCCAGAAGGAGCCCGCCGTGAAGCCGGCCCGGGAGTTGGTTCCGAGCTGGCCGCCAATGCCCAGGCCGCCGGAGAAGAAATCAGCCATGCTGCCGTCCAACTGCAAGACTTCGTTCTTTACCAGGCTCAGGTTGCCGCCCAGGGAGTAGCTGAAGGCCCGTCCGCGTTGCCGCCAGGTGAGCTGCATATCGAGCCCGCGGTTGAGCACGGCAGCGATATTGCGGATGGAAGCCCCCGCACCGATGTAATCGGGGATGGGCGCGTTGAATAAGACGCCATCCGTTACTTTGCGGTAGACGTCGGCTTCGAGCAAAAGTTTGTTTTCAAAGAGCCCCAGCTCCACCCCAAGGTCGGTTTGGGTGGTCTCTTCCCACCGCAGATCGGGATTGGCCAGGGAGGTGACCGTCGCGCCGGGCAGGAGGATTTCGTTGGGGCCAAAAACGGTGTTGACGCCGCTGGTGACGCTGGGCGTGTAGGCGTATTCGGGGATGCGGTCGTTGCCGGTTTGTCCCCAGCTGGCCCGCAGTTTGAGGCGGCTGACGATGCCGCCGTCGTTCCAGAAGTCTTCCTGGCTGACGTTCCAACCCAGGCCGACGGAGGGGAAGAAGCCGTAGCGGAAATTTTCGCCGAAGCGAGAAGAGCCATCCACCCGGCCCGAAACCGTCAGCAGATAGCGCTCATCGAAGGAGTAGTTGACGCGGCCGAGGTAGGAAACCAGGCCCCAGTCTCCGCCGGAGGGCCCACTCCCGTTGGTGCTGGTAAGGGGGTCTCCGGAGTTGAGGTAGAAAAACGAGGGGTCTTCGCCAATGAGGCGGGTACGGCCGCCGCTGAGAAATTCCCCGAAATTATCCTGGGAAGTGATGCCCACCACGCCGTCTACCCGGTGGCGGCCAAATTCCTGGTTGTAGTTCAGGGTATTTTCCCAGAGCCAGTTGCGGCGGTAGGTATTCAGTACGTTGAGGTCGCTTTCCTCGTTACGCTGGTTGGCCGAAACTTCAAAGACCGGGGAGAAAGAGCGACTGCGGAAGTAAACGAAATCAAGGCCAAAGCTGGTGCGGAAGGAGAGGCCCTTCCACAGCTGGGCCTGGGCAAAGACGTTGCCCACCGCGCGGTAATCCTGGCTCTTGTTATCGTTGAATTCGATCGTGGCCAGCGGGTTGCCCGTGTTGCCGCGGATGGCCGTATTGCCGAAGTTGCCCAACGAATCCCGGGGGACGGTGATGGGGTCGGCCCGGTAGGCGTCCAGCAGGATGCCCCCGGCATTGACGTTCTGGGAAGTACTCAAGACCAGGCTCAGGTTGCTGCCGATCTGGAGCCAGTCTTTCACCGCACGGGTGGTGTTGATCCGGGTGGTGAAGCGATCAAATTCAGAACCTACGATGATGCCTTCCTGGCGGAAGTAGTTGGCGCTGAGGTTGAAACTGGACTTTTCGTTGCCGCCGGAGAAACCAACCTGGACGTTCTGAATGGGCGCGGTGCGGAATATTTCGTCTTGCCAGTTGGTGCCGGTGCCAAACTGCTCGGGGTTGGCGTAGCGCGGTTGACGGCCTTCGTTGACGTCGGCTTCGTTGATCAGGGTGGCGTACTGGGTGGCGTTGAGCAGGTCAATGGTTTTTACCACCTGCTGGTAGCCGGTGTAGGCGCTCACGGTGATTTGCCCCGCGCCCGAACCTTGCTTGGTGGTTACGATGATGACTCCGTTGGCTCCCCGCGCACCGTAGATGGCGGTCGCCGAAGCGTCTTTGAGCACCGATACGCTGGCTACATCGCGGGGGTTGAGGAAGGAAATGTCGTTGAGGATCATACCGTCCACGACGAAAAGCGGGTCGGCATTATTAAGCGTACCTACCCCGCGAATCCGGAAGATGGCATCCGCCCCCGGCGTTCCCGAGGTGGGGATGATCTGCAAACCAGAGACTTTGCCCTGGAGGGCCTGGCCCAAGGACTGCGTGGGAATATCCACCAACTCTTCGGTGCTGACCACAGACACCGCCCCGGTCAGGTCACTCTTTTTCTGGATGCCGTAGCCAACCACCACAACCTCCTGCAACACTGCCGAGGCCTCGGTCATGACCACGTCGATTTCCCGCGCGCTGCCAATGGCAATGCGTTGGGTCTGGTACCCGAGGTAACTGAATTCGAGGCTGTCTTGCCCCGGCTCCACGGTGATGCGGTACTTGCCGTCAATGTCCGTTACCGTACCACTGCCGGTGCCGACGACCAGAACGCTGACCCCGATGAGGGGTTCCCCTGAACCGGTAACGGTGCCGGAAACGGAAAACTGGGCCATCACCCAGGCCGAAAGGAGCAGGTTGGTGGCCAGAAGGAGTAATTTTTTGGGCATGGTCATTGGATTTTAATTTGGATAAAGCTGAGGAAAATGGTGGCTAAAATCATTCGTCGAAACAGGCCGCAGGGGGCTGGTCCCTATCGCCCGGTATTGCCCTCCGCCAGCCAGCCTCCGGTGAAGCCGGCTCTCTCCAGGCCCCGGCGGATGTAGGGGTTCTTTTTCATCAGGTTCCAGAGCAATTCGGAACGGTGGTTTTCAATCTGGATAAGGATGGGGCCTTGGTCTATGCCGAGGTAATCGACGTCAAACCACCCTCCCGGGCGCGTAGCGTCGTAGGTATAAGAGAGGTTGTAAGCGTCTTTGAATCCGTATGGGCCCACCAGGCTGTCGTAGTGGGTCGTCCACATATGCTCCAGGGCGGCGAGGGTCTCCGCCGGGGCGAAGGGAACCGAACCACCCGCTGCCGTTGGGGCAATCGTGCCATCGTCTACCACGTGGAGGGCCGAAGCTCCCCGGGCGCGGTAAGTAAAAAACCGGACGGGCTGCCCGCGGTAAAGGGTATCGAGGGAAGCCGGTCCATCGCAAGCCGTCAGCCCCCATTCCAGTGGTCCGTAGCCTACAAAGCCACGGGGGTTTTCCATACAGTAGGCCCGGTTGGCCAGGGTTGCTTTGCGGCTGTTCTGGAAGTAATCGCTACCGTGCGAGCGCATGTAGGCGTCCTGAATGCCCCGGAAGTCGATGTACATATGGCTGTACTGGTGCCCGAAGAGGGGGCTGAAGTTCAGGTGCTCCTGCCCCTGGAATTCGGCCCACTCGTAATCTTCTGTCCACTTCTCCCAGGCGTTGTCGGGCACGGGATGGGTAGGCGAACCGAGGGCCAAGACCAAGAGGATCATGGCTTCGTTGTAGCCGTTCCAGTCAGCGGGGATGTACCCTTTTTCCGGATGCCAGCCCATGCTGAGGCGGCCAGCGGCGTTGAGGGCCCAGTCCCACTCCACCCGGCGGTAGAGCGAGTCGGCCAGGGCACGGATGCGCGTTTCGGTGGAGTTATTGTCCGCAAAGTAAGACTGGGCGGAAAGGACCCCAGCCATCAGCAGGCCACTATCGATGGTAGAAAGCTCCACGTTTTTGTAGCGCAGGGCTTCGTCGTTGGTCAGGAAGTGGTAGAAGAGGCCTTTGTAGCCCGCTACGCCGCCGGGGGCATCGCCCTGGGGCAAGCTCCAGAGTTTTTCCAGGGTAAGCAGGGTCCTTTCTGCGGCAGCTTCGCGGCTCACGTAGCCCCGTTCACTTCCCACCAGATAGGCGGATAGGCCAAAGCCCGTAGCGGCGATGCTGCTGAAGCGGCGGGTGGGCCAGCGGTCGGGGATCTGGTAGTTGCCCGGCAGGGCCGTTTCCCAGAAGTAGTTGAAGGTGCGGCGCTGCAATTCATCGACGCTGAAGGCACGGTCCATCCCGACCCTGCCGGCGGAGCCGCCCTCCGACGCGGGGTCGGAGGGCGGTCGCTGGCAGGCCAAGACGACCAGTAGCAGCAGCAGGCCGGTAGTCAGGTAGTGCATCCTTTGCTTATTCCTTGACGATCAAAGAGCGGGCCACGAGGGCACCGGTAGCCGTTTGGGCCGTCAGGACGTAGGTAGCCCGGGGCAGGTCTCCAACCTCCCACTGCACCTGCGTCAGCGCCCCTTCCACGCGCAGCTCTTTTACCTGCTGGCCGAGGAGGTTCGTCAGGCGGAAGGTCGTTGCGCGGCTGGGGTTGTCAATGGTCAGCATTTGGCCTACGGGGTTGGGGTAGGCGCGGAGCTGGTCAACGACCACGGGCGTAAAAATGCCCGTGCTGATGCAAGACCCACCGGCGGCAGTGATGTCATCAAAGTAGTGCGTCTTGTTCTCCGCAGGCGTTACTCCGAAGTTGGGGATCAGCGTGATGCGGTCGTAGAGGGCATTGTCGGGAATGACACTCATGTCAAAAGTCAGTTCCTGCCACACGCCGGGGGTGGTGTACTCCGCCATCACGTCTCCCGTGCTTGGAGCATCATCGCGGCCGCTCTCGAGCTTCATTACCACGATGCCTGCTTCGTCCATAAGCACTTTCATGCGCATGGTTTTGTTGTCGTTGGGCAGGGCAATGGGCGCGGGCAAGTCGGCAAACATCCCGGCGAAGGTCTCTCCGTTAGCAGCTTCTTCAAACGTACCTACTTTCTCGCTGGGGTTGATGCCGTCGGTGACGGGGTTATCGGAAATCAGGAAGGGGTTGCCTTCGAAATCTCCGTTGGCAAAGTAGCGCCAGTCGGCGAGCGTCAGGTCGGCATCGTCAAAGGTGCTGACACAGGCATTGACGAAAGACGCTGGGCGCAGCACGATGTCATCAATATAATAGGTCTGAGGAGCCATATTGTCTGCTCTGGCACCGAAGAAGAGTACGACCCTTGTGTACCCCTTATCTTGGGCACTGCTCAAGTCGACGGAGTAATTCACCCACTGCATCGTGCTCGTGATGGGGACGTACACCTCCGTTGCTGCATTCGGTCCACCTTCGAGTTTGACGAGGATCTCGCCAGCAATCGGGGCCCAGAGTTTGAAGGTAAACTGGTTGCGGAAGCTGAAGTCGATGGCTGCGCCGAAGTCGAGAACCAGGGCATTAAAGGCGCCGGGAGGATCGGTTACCTCGCCCACTTTTGCGCTAGGGTTAACCTGGGTAATGTCGGGGTTATTGACGGATACGATGGTAACGTCGCAGCAAGTGTAGTTGGCATTGCGCTGGCACTCGAAGTCGTCGAGAATGCCTACGATGGGTTCCACGCCAGCGCAAGCGTCGACGGTAGATTTGCCCTGCTCGAGGTTATCGAAGTAGTAAAGGCCAGTACCGTTCGTTTCGGGGTCGAAGAGGATGTTGACGTCGCTGAAGTCGGTCACGTCGGCAAAGTCTTCAAAGTTGAAGCTGAGGGTTTGCCAGGTTTCGGTGGCCCCCAGATCGGCCGTAGCCGATTTGACCCCTTCGGTAGCGCTCTGGAGCTGAAGCGTAACGCGGGTAGCGCCGGCGGGTGCCCAAACGTCGAGGTTAAGCTGTGGGTCGGCGCTCAGGTCGATACCATCGGGCAATACGGCCGTCAGGGTAGAGAAGCTGGACGTTCCCCGGGTGTAGCTGCCCACGTTCTCGCTTTCGTTTTCGCCCGTGGAATCGGGGTTGGGAATGTCGCCGTTAAAGGTGCCGTGCAGGGTGGCGTCTCCGTTGAGGGGGCCCCAGCCCAGGTTGGCACCGTCTTCGAAGTCTTCGAGGGCCTCGGCGGGGGGCAGGGGCGTCAGGGTGATGTCGTCGAGGTAGTAAATGTCACCCTCGCCATCCTGCTCAACGTTGAGGAACAAGACGATCCGGCGGTGGTTGGCGTTGGCTTGGGAGCTGAAGTCGGCACAGACGTTAACCCAGGTTTCCGTCTCCGTAACGGGCGTCCGCGTTTCGAAGGCGGGGGAAAGGCCATTCTCGAGCTTGAAGAGCAGGTCGCCGGTAACGGGTGCCCACACTTTGATGCAGATTTGGTTATTGACGCTCAGGTCAATGGCCGAGTTGAACTGGATGACCAAGGCGTGGAATCCACCGGCGCGGTCGGTGTAGCGCGCTACGCCCGGGCTGGTGTTGATGCCACTCGGGTCGGGATTGGCAATGACCTCAATGTCACCGAAACCCGGTACGCCGTAGGTGATGTTGCGCTGGCACTCGAAGTCGTCCAGGATCGTGGGGTCAACGACCGTTCCGGCGCAGGCACCAGCGGGCGAAGCGATGAGGTTATCGAACAGGTAGGTATCGGCACTGGTCTCTACCCCTGGGTCGAAGAAGAGGATGATGTCGGTCAGGCCCGTGAATCCAGCGGCGGCGCTGAAGTCAAAGGTGTAGGTCCGCCAAACGTTCGGTGTAGCGATGTTGACCGTCTTTTCGATGAACTGTCCGCCACCTTCTATCTTCAGCAACAGCTGGGTAGCTGCGCCGGCGTAGATCTGGATGGAGAACTGGTTGTTGACGCTCAGGTCCAGGGGAGTAGCCAGCCGCGCCACGAACAAGCTGTAAGCGCGGTCTCCGGCCTTGGTGTAGGAGCCCGCCCATTCGCTGGGATTGATGCCCGTCGTGTCTTCGGGGTTCATCACCGGGCCATCGTAAACGCCGTCTGCGGCTTCCCAAGGTAGGTCAGCCACGCCGCCTTCAAAGTCTTCCAGCACCACCTGGGCACTGAGACCGAGGCAGCTGAAAAGGGTGAGTAGGGTAAGTAGAACTCTTTGCATAATCATGTCGATTTAGGTTAAGCGAATAAAAAACGTCTAGTCGGTCACCAGCAGGGGCAACGTCGCCGTACCGCCAGGACTTTCAATCTTCAGTAAATAATAGCCGCTAATCGGGCGCTGCCGCAGGTGCAGGGGAAGGGACAAGGAGCCAGCCGCAAAAGCCGTTGGCGCCAGGAGCCGTTCCACTTCTCTGCCGTGCAGGTCAATCAGGCGAATGGTGATTTTTGTGCTCTGCTTCAGCGCCAGTTCCAGCGTGATGCTTTCCTGGGCGGGGTTCGGGAACACCCGCGGTGCCGCGCCGAGGAAGCTGGGCAGTTCGGCCGTCGCCACCGTCGAGCTGTCGGGCTCAAAGCCGATGGCCTCGAGGGCGGGGGCAATTTCGGGGTTGCGCATGAACAAGTCCCACAACAAGCCACTGCGGTGGTTTTCAATCATGCAGATGATGGGCCCCTGGTCGATGGCCAGGTAGCTGGTGGCGTACCAATTGCGCCCTTGGTTGAAGGCGTCGTAGAAGCCGTAGGGCCCCCAGGTTTTGTCACCCAACTCGCGGTAGAAGTGCTTGAGTGCCGCCATGCTTTGCACGGGGGTGTAGGGCATGGAGCTGAGGGCGGCGGTGGGGGCGATGGTGCCGTTGTCCAGGGTGGGCGATTCGGGCGAGTGCGCCAGGTAGCCGTCTGGGTCGTCGCTGGCCGTGATGCCCCACACTTCGGGGCCGTAGCCCACGCGGTTGTAGGGGTTGTCTACGCAGTGCTCATAGTTGATGAGCGAATGATTGGTGTTGCGGACGAAGTAGTTGACATAGCGGTCTTTGATGCCGCGGGGGTCGAAGCCCAAGTAGCTGTAGTGGCTGAAAAACAGGGGGCCGCCCTTGTTGTTGCCCACCAGCAGCGGGATGCCGTAGTAGCTCAGGCTGGTGGTGTAGTTGCCACCCGCCCAGCCGGTGTGATAGAGAGAGGCGGGCACGTCGAAGGCCGGCCGGGGCGCGGCAATGGCCAGCAGGTAAGCAATGTGCACCTCATTGAACCCCCGCAGCGGCAGGTTGATGGCAAAGCCGTTATTGGGCGACCAGTGCCAGTAGAGGACGTTCCCCGTTTGCTTACGGTACCAGTTCCAGTTGACTTCTTCCCAGATCTGGGTAATGTTGTCGCGCAGGGCAATTTCCTCGGGGCTATCCCCCGTGTAGTACTGCCGGGCGGTGAGCAGGCCCTGGATCAGGAAGGCGGTTTCGACCAGGTCTCCACCGTCGTCACGGGGACTAAAGGGGATGACCGCACCCGTTGCACCGTTCATCCAGTGGGAGAAGGCCCCGTTGAAGCGGGGGACGGTCAGAAGGAAATCGACGATCTTGGTCGTCCGTTCCCGGGCTTCTTCGTAGGTGATAAAGCCTCGCTCAGCGCCCACGATGAGTGCCATGATGCCGAATCCGCTGCCCCCGCTGGTGACCGTGGAAGTCGTATTGCGTTCGCGGGCCAGGCCAGAGACCGGGTGGCCGAATTCGTAGAAATAACGTAGGGTATACTCCTGCACCATATCGAGCAAGGCCGAGTCACTCATCATAAAGGTGGTGGCAGTAACGGTATCCGAGGGAGCGCCGAGTTGGCCGCCGCTGCCGACGGGGCGGAGGTAGTAGCTGGCGGTGACGTCCCAGTCACCCAAAAAATTGATGTGGCGGGTGGTGACGTTGTTCTCCGTGCCAACGTTGACGAAGGCTCCGCCGTCCATCTGCCGGTAGACGCGCACGGCTTGTACGGAAGGATCGGGGTGGCGGTCCCAGTTGAGTTCTACGTGGTGATCGTAAGCGCGAATGCTCAGGCCAGTGACGGAACCCGGCTGTCCGGCCAAAGGGAAAGCCAGAAGCACAAGAAGACCAATGAGGTAGTTACGTAGAAGTGTTGGCATGTAGATCGACGGTAAGCAATTCCACTATTCGCAAGTGATATTTGCCCCGTAAAGTTCGGTCTTCTCTCTCCCCATTCCTAAAAATCTACCTCACCACGACTACGCCAAAGCCATTTTTTTTCGCTGCCGTTTGGCAAAACAGCGTTTCCTGCCCAAGCATTAATATTTTGAAAATCAACTATTTATAAAATTTCTGAACGCAACTCTCCGCCACACAGCACAAAAACAGCACCTCACCACGGTTGGAAGATGCCGCGCTGCCCGCCTGAGCCAGAGACGTAGTTGTCTGCGGGGTCACCCCCCCGGCAGAAGCCACGGGCTGAGTGGGAAATGAACGCCCCGTGCGTGTTACTGCTCCGTCCCCGGAGGAACAAAGGAGGGTTGGGATACGTAACAACGGTGCTTCCGAAGATCGCTTTCCGGGCTTTGGCTCGGCAGACTATGGTTGGCGATGTGCGTCTTACACCGGGGAGAATGGCCAGTGCTGGCAGTTTCCTTGCACTGCTCCTTGTCCTGACTCCCCCTTTCGGGGGGTGGGGGGGGAGCACCTGCGGCCGCGCCCAGCATGAAATACTGCGAAGCAAAAAAAACTAAAAACCACCTACCATGGAACACGAGCACAAGGGTATGAACCCCTACGCCAAATTCGCCACGATGTTGGCCACCTCCTTCGTCATCATGTACGCCGTGATGTATCTCAATGCAGACCGCCTGGAACACGTTTATCTGGCTCCTACCCGAACTTACATGACCTGCCTGATGATTGCCCCGATGGCCTTCACGATGCTCCTCTTCATGTGGGGAATGTATAAAAACAAGGCCTGGAATTACGCGATCCTGGCCTCGGCGGTGCTCGTTTTCGGCTTGTGCTACGCGGGGCTCCGACAGCAGACATTTATCAGTGACGTACAGTGGATGAAGGCCATGATTCCGCATCACAGTTCCGCCATCATGGTAAGCCAAAAAGCCGATCTGCGCGACCCCGAAGTGATCAAATTGGCGGAAGACATCATCGTGGCCCAGGAGCGGGAAATTGCGCAGATGAAGGCGATGATTGCGCGCCTGGAAGGGCAATAATGGATACAAGACCGTAGTGTTTTCGGCGTGGCTCCGGGGGCTCGGACCTGGCCAGTGCCCTATGCACGGGCCAGGGTTTGAAACAAAGCCTGCGCTTTATACGTAGAAGAAAAAGGACAAATCCTGCACATGCTGCTCCGCGTTGCCCATAGCATGCTGGCCTTACTCGTTCTGGCTGGCTCGGTTGGCCTGCCCGTCAACCGGCACTTCTGTAGGGGAGAGTTGCAGTCCGTCGCGATATTCGGAAAAGCAACGCCGTGTCACCAGCAGCAGCAACGGAGGTCCGTGTGCCCTTTCCACCCCACGCCAGTGGAAGGTCAGGAGGAGGAAGCGAAGGCCAACAACTGCTGCCAAGACACCCATGAACTGATCCAGACGGACGATCAGGAACCTACGGCCAAAGTAGAGCTCCCTGCTTCACCAACGATGGTGGCGGCCTTTCCTCCCCTGCTGTTGAGGGCTCCGACCTGGCACCTGCGGGCGCGCACCTTCGCTCTATACCTTCACTACCGGCCGCCTCCACTTTGGAAGGACGTAGTTTGCGACTACCAGGTTTTCCGGATTTAACGGCTTGATGTCACTGCATTTACTCCTTTTCTCCTGAGCTGTGGAGGACTGGAGGCTTCCTGCTTTCCATCAAGATCCCCTCCGTATGATCAATGCTTTTGTCCGTTTTTTTCTAGAAAACAAGCTCGTTGTTTGGCTGCTGTTGACCCTCTTCGTGGGTTGGGGCCTGGCCACGGCCCCGTTCGACTTTCAGCTTCCAGGCCTGCCGCGCGACCCCGTGGCGGTGGATGCCATCCCCGACATTGGGGAGAATCAGCAAATCGTCTTCACCCAGTGGCCCGGGCAATCTCCGCAGGACGTGGAGGATCAGATTACGTACCCGCTGACTTCGGCCTTGCTGGGCATTCCGGGGGTGAAGTCGGTACGGTCCAGTTCCATGTTTGGCTTTTCGAGCATTTACCTGATTTTTTCGGAGGATGTCGAGTTCTACTGGTCGCGCAGCCGCATTCTGGAAAAACTCAACTCGCTGCCGGCCGGCCTACTGCCCGACGGTGCTACCCCGACGCTGGGTCCCGACGCTACTGCCCTGGGCCAGGTCTACTGGTACACCCTGGAGGGGCGCGGTCCTGCGGGGCAACCCGTGGGGGGCTGGGGCCTGGAAGAGCTGCGCAGCATTCAGGATTTTTACGTGCGCTACGGGCTGAGTGCGGCGGAGGGGGTAAGTGAGGTGGCCAGCATCGGTGGCTTTGTGAAAGAATACCAGGTGGACGTAGACCCGGAGAAAATGCGGGTGTACGGCATCACCCTGGGCCAGGTGATGGCGGCGGTAAAGGGGGCAAACCTCGACGTGGGTGCGGCCACGCTGGAGATCAACCTGGCGGAATACTTCGTCCGTGGCCTGGGCTACTTACAAAACCTGGACGACCTGGAGTTGGCCGTAGTGAGTGAGCGCAACAACGTGCCGATTTACCTGCGGGATGTGGCGCGGGTGACGGTGGGCCCGGCGGCCCGGCGGGGCATCCTGGATAAGTCGGGGGCCGAAGCCGTGGGCGGGGTGGTGGTGGCCCGCTACGGCGCCAACCCGCTGGAGGTGATCAATAATGTAAAAGAAAAAATTGCCGAACTGGCGCCTGGCTTGCCGAAGCGGACGCTGGAGGATGGCACCGTGAGCCAGGTGCAGGTGGTTCCGTTCTACGACCGTTCGGAGCTGATCCGCGAAACGATCGGCACCCTGGAAGAAGCGCTGACCCTGGAAATTTTGATCACGGCCATCGTCGTGATCCTGCTCTTGTTCAACCTCAAATCTTCGTTGCTGGTGGCCGGCACCCTGCCCGTGGCGGTATTGATGTGCTTCATTGCCATGCGGTACTTCGGGGTGGATGCCAATATTGTGGCCCTTTCGGGGATTGCCATTGCGATTGGGACGATGGTGGACATGGGCATCGTTCTGACGGAGAGCATGATTTACCGCCTCAACGACCCGCCCGAGGGCGAAGACCGCCTGGAGAGCATTTATGAAGCGACGGTGGAGGTGGGCGGCGCGGTACTGACGGCGGTGGCTACTACGATCATCAGTTTTTTGCCCGTCTTTACGATGGAAGCGGCCGAGGGAAAGTTGTTCCGGCCGCTGGCCTTTACCAAAACCTTTGCCCTGGTGGCCGCCATTGTGGTGGCCCTGGCCATTTTGCCCGCCCTGGCGCACAGCCTCTTCGGTTGGGAGCGCAACAGCAAGGTGCGCAAACTGATCGGCAATGGGGTTTTGATCCTGGCCGGTGTTTTGGCCTGGGTTTTCGTGGCGTGGTGGCTGGGCCTGGTGGCCGTATTGGCGGGCCTGCTGGGCGTTTTCCACGCCGTGGTGGGTTGGAATGACACGGGGGCGGCGCGCGAAACAAGGGGATGGACGGGGCTGCTCACCCCAGCGGTCAACGTCGTCATTGCCCTGGTGTTGGCGTGGTTGCTGGCGACTTACTGGCTGCCCTTGGGCGTAGTCAATAGCTCCGCAAAAAACTTTCTTTTCGTAGTGGTGGTAGCGGGTAGTTTATTGGGTTTCTTCTGGCTGATCATCCGCTTTTACGCCACCATTCTGGGGTTTCTGCTGCGGGTAAAACTGCTGTTTTTACTGCTCGTCGGCCTGGTCGTTTTTGCGGGTCTTCAGATTTACCGAAGCATTGGGGAAGAATTCATGCCCGCACTCGGCGAAGGAGCCTTTTTGCTGATGCCCACCAGCATGCCCCACACCGGCATCGAAGAAAACCAGCGCAACCTGCGCCTGCTCGATATGGCCGTAACGAGCATCCCCGAGGTGGCCACCGTGGTGGGTAAAGCCGGCCGGGTGGAAAGCGCCTTAGACCCCGCTCCCCTTTTCATGTACGAGAACATGATCCTGTATAAAACGGAGTACGCCACCGACGAGAACGGGCGGCGCCTTCGCTTCCGGGTAGACGAAGACGGCAAATTCGTCGGTCGTAGCGGGAGCGAATACGTTGCAGGCCAAGACCCGGCGCTCGTACCGCTGGAGGACTTAATCCCCGACGACCGGGGCCAGTACTACCGGCAGTGGCGGGACCACATCACATCTCCCGACGACATCTGGGACGAGGTCATTGCCGCCGCGCAGTTGCCGGGAGTTACCTCGGCCCCTAAGCTGCAACCCATTGAAACCCGCCTGGTGATGCTCCAAACGGGCATGCGGGCACCCATGGGCATCAAGGTACGCGGCCCCGACCTGGAAACCATCGAAACGGTGGGCCTGGCGCTGGAGCGCGAATTGAAAAACGTGGAAGGCGTTAAAGCCTCGGCCGTATTTGCGGACCGGATCGTGGGAAAACCCTACTTGCTACTCGACCTCAACCGCGCAGCCATCGCCCGCTACGGCCTGAGCGTTACCGATGTGCAGCAACAGATCATGGCCACCGTCGGCGGCATGAAAATGACCACCACTGTAGAAGGCCGCGAACGCTACGCCGTTCGTCTCCGCTACCCCCGGGAGCTGCGCGACGACCCCGAAGCCATCAAAAACATCCTGGTGCCCACCCGCAGCGGGCAAATTCGCCTGGGAGAACTCATCGATATCCGCTACGCCCAGGGTCCGCAGTCCATCAAGTCCGAAGACGGCTTTCTGGTGGGCTACGTCTTGTTCGACCGGCACGAGGAATTTTCGGAGGTGGAAGTCGTCAACCGGGCCACCGACTACCTCAACGTACAACGGGAGCGGGGGGCATTGGAAATCCCCACCGGCGTGAGCTACCGCTTTGCGGGCAACTACGAACAGCAGGTGCGGGCCAACGCCCGGCTGCGCCTGGTGGTGCCCATCGCGCTGGGCTTGATTTTCCTGATCCTGTACTTCCAGTTTAAGTCCATCACCGTTTCGCTGATGGTTTTCAGCGGGGTCTTCGTAGCTTTTTCGGGGGGCTTCCTTTTGTTGGGGGGCTACGCCAACCCGGATTTTATGAACTTCGATTTCTTCGGTACCAACCTGCGCGACCTTTTCCAAATGCGGACGATCAACCTGAGCGTAGCCGTCTGGGTAGGATTCTTGGCGCTGTTTGGCATTGCGACCGACGATGGGGTGTTGGTGGCGACGTTTTTGCGAGACAGCTTCCAGCGGGCCCAGCCGGAAACGGTGGCGGAGATCCGCAGTGCCGTCATCGAAGGTGGGCTGCGGAGAGTACGGCCGGCGATGATGACCACGGCCACCACCATCCTGGCCCTGCTTCCCGTGTTGACGGCCACCGGGCGGGGGGCGGACATCATGCTGCCGATGGCCATCCCCAGTTTCGGCGGCATGGCCCTGCAGGTAGTCACCATGTTTACCGTCCCCATCCTGTGGAGCCTACGGGAAGAAATTAAATTAAAGTGGAGCCAAAAAATGCGCAACGATGAATAAGCTACTCCTTTCCCTGCTTTTGAACGTCTGGCTCGGCACCTGCGTCAGCGCCCAGACCCTGGATAGCCTCCGGGCGGAACTACGCCGCGCAAACCCCGAACTGCGGGCGCTGCTGCTGGACTACCAAGCGGCAACCCACCTAGGGCCTCAGCAGGCCCAGCTGCCCGATCTGGAGCTGGGCCTTGGGGTGTTTATTCTGCCGGTAGAGACCCGTACCGGGCCACAGCGCCTGCGCCTGGGGGCCACGCAGATGCTCCCCTGGCCGGGCAAATTGGCCGCCATGAATGCCCTGGCCGACGCCAAGGCCCGCCCCCAATTAGCGCAATTAGCCGCCCGGCAGTTGCTGTTGCTTTCCCAACTCGAACAAGCCTACTACAGCCTGGCCGGCGTGCAGGCCCGCGCCTCCGTATTGCAAGAAAGTCTGCCGCGCTACGCCAGCCTCAAAGCCCTGGCGCTCACCCGCATCGAAAACGCCCAGGGCAGCCCCGTTGACGTCTACCGCCTCCAACTCCGGGAACTGGAACTGGAGCGGCAACTCGAACAACTGCGCTACCTCGCCCAGCAGGAAATGGTCAGCATCAACACCCTTCTCCAGCGCCCCGCCGATACCCAGGTAGACGCCCGGGTCGACCTCGACGGCCGCGTAGCCGAAACCCTCGACTTCGCCCCCGACCTGGCCGCCGACGATCCCGACCTGAGCCAACACCCCGCATTACGCCTCTTCACCCTCCAGCAAGCGGCCAATCAGGCGGCACTCACGCTGACGGACCTGGAGCAGAAGCCCGATTTTGGCATCGGCATCGATTACCTCGTCGTTAGCCCCCGCAGCGGCATGGCCTTTGACGGCAATGGCCGCGACATCATTATGCCCCGCGCCAGCGTCTCCTTTCCCCTCAGCAAAGGCAAATTCACCGCCAAACGCGAGGAAGAAACCGTCCGCATCCAAGCCCTGGCCACCCGGCAGGAAGCCACCGAAGTCGAATTCCGGGCCGAGCTCCGCCGTGCCCTCAACGCCATCAACAACGCCGCCAACCAGCTTTACTACCTCCGCGAACAAGTCCGTACCCTCGAAGCTGCCCTCGCCGCGGCCAGCAGCGAATACGCCAACGGACAGCGCTCTTTTGACGAACTGCTGCAGTTGGAAAATATGGACATTGATCTGCGCACCCAGGTCATCACCGCCCAAACCACCATTCTCAACCAGCGGGCCATCATCGATCGCTACCTCCTAATCCAGCAATAATGAACAAGCAAACGATCCTTTACCTCGTGGTTGCCCTGGCCCTCGGCCTGGCCGCTGGTTTCGTCCTCTTCCGAACGACGGACACGACAACTACGGACCAACACCAGCACGGCGGAGACGACGCTGCCAGCACCGAGGAGGCCGAAATCTGGACCTGCTCCATGCACCCCCAAATCCAGCAGGATGGCCCCGGCCAGTGCCCGCTGTGCGGCATGGACCTGATCCCCCTCCAAACCGGTAATTCCACCGACCCCACCATCCTGACCATGACGGAAGCGGCCGTAGCCATGGCGCGGGTGCGCACGATGGTCGTAGGCAGCGCCGACGCACAAGGGGGCGCGGACGCAGGTGCCGGGAACGTTGAAAAAGCAACGCTCGAACTGACGGGGAAGCTGGCCGCCGACGAGCGGACGGCCGCGGTAGAAGTCAGCGAATTCGGCGGACGCATTGAGCGCCTGTTCGTCTCTTTTGCCGGGGAAGCCGTGCGCGCCGGGCAACGCATCGCCACCGTTTACGCTCCCGAACTGGTCGTCGCCCAGGAAGCCCTGCTACAGGCCAGGAAGTTCGACGACGTCAACCCCGACTTAGTGGCCGCCGCCCGGGCCAAGTTGAAAAACCTCAAGATGACGGATGCACAGATCGCCGAGCTGGAAAGCACGGGACAAGTGATCAGCAATTTTCCGGTGTACGCCGACCAAAGTGGCACCATCCTGGCTACCAAAGCGGAAGTGGGGGAGTACGTCAAAGCCGGCGGCGCGCTCTACACCTACACCAACTTGAGTACGCTTTGGGTCTTGCTCGACGCCTACGAAGAAGACCTGGCCCAGATCAGCGTGGGGAGTCCCCTGCGGTTTACCATTCCTTCCCGGCCGGGAGAGCGCTACTCCGCCCGCGTCAGCTTCATCGATCCCGTCATCAACCCCAGCACGCGCACGGCGACCGTACGGGCCGAGATCAACAATCGCCAGCGCCAACTCAAACCCGAAATGTTCGTCAGGGGCAGCATCGAACGGTGGTCCGCCAGCAACGGCGCCCGCACCAACGAGGGAGAGGAGGAGATTACCGTACCTCGCTCAGCGGTGTTGTGGACGGGCGAACGATCCGTCGTTTTCGTTGAACTTCCGGAGCTGGCCGTACCCACCTACGAATTCCGGGAAGTAAGCCTGGGGCAGCGCATTGGCGACAGCTACCGCATCCGCTCCGGCCTGGCGCCGGGAGACCGGGTGGTCATCAACGGAGCTTTTCAACTTGACGCCGCCGCCCAACTGAACAACAAGGCCAGCATGATGAACCGCGACGTCGTAGTGCAAGGGGAGGAAACAGGCACTGCGGCCCAAGCGGCCATCCCCGATTACCGGGAAGCTACGCCCGAGGCCTTCCGTATGCAGCTGGGGCAAGTGACCGAAGCCTACCTGCCGCTCAAAGACCAACTGGTGGCCACTGCTCTGGCCGACGCCGCACTGCTGGCCCCGATCAGCGAAGCCCTCGGCAAAGTGGCGATGAATCTGGTCACCGGCGAAGCCCACACCTACTGGATGGAACAGCAAAGGGCCATCAGCGCCCACCTCGACCTGCTGGCTGCGGCCACCAGCGTTGAAGACCAACGCCAACAGTTCCGTTACCTCTCCCAGGCCCTGATAAATGCCCTGACGGCCTTCGGCGTTAGCGGCGATTACTACGTCCAGCATTGCCCCATGGCCTTCGGGAACACTGGCGCGAACTGGCTGAGCGACGAAGCCCAAATCCGCAACCCTTACTACGGCGACTTGATGCTGTCTTGCGGAACGGTTACCGACGAATTCTGATGCACCTCGGGGAGGACAAGAGTAGCTTTCCTCCGTTCGTCCGACAAGGTCCAGACGGTTTGGAACCATTATTCCCTAAAAAAGCCGCGCCCACCCCGCTTGGGGCAGACGCGGCTTATGCGCTAATACGGTTGGGGGCTGACGTTTAGGGCAGCAGGACCCGATCAATGACGTGTACGACGCCGTTGGTCGTCTGCACATCGGGGATGAGCATATTGGCTACCTGGGAGCCATTGGACTGGCCTTTGACGGTAAGTACACCGTTATTGTAGGCCCCCAACTCGAGGCTGGAACCCCCGAGCGGCGTGATCATCCCCGCGTCCAGTTCGGAGGTAAACAGACCGCCGTTGTTGACGACGTGGTTCAGGAGCACGGCGGTGACGGTGGCCTGGTCGAGTTTGCGAATGTCTGCCGGAACGTTCAGTTCGACGCCGAGATCGACGCCGAGCTGGCGGAATGCCGCGTCGGTGGGGGCAAAGACGGTAAAGGACGGTCCGCCGGGGCTGGCCGAGAGGGCTCCCACTAAGTCAGCGTAAACCACGGCTTCGAGGAGGAAGGTAAGTTCGGGGGCATCGAAGACTGCGGACTGCGTCAGGGCGATGGTGGACTGGGCAATGTCTACGCCCGTAGCCAGCAGTACCTTATCGATGACGTGTACCGTGCCGTTTTGGGCGTCGACGTCGGTAGCCAGAATTTTAGACCCATTGATGAAGAGGTCGCTACCGCGGGTGATGATCCGGCGATCGGGCCCCAGGGCGGAGGTAGAGGTACTGCCGTCGGTGAGGTTAGCGCCGGCCAGGTTGCCGTTGGAGACGTGGTAGAGCAGGGTAGACGTGAGGAAGCCGGGGTTGAGGGCGGCGAGGGCGTCGCCCGAGGTGAGGCCCAGGCGGTCGAACGCCGCGTTAGTGGGGGCGAAGACGGTAAAATCGCCCGAGGGATCGCCGGCATTGGGATTAGATAATACCACGGCTACGCCACCGAGGACTGCCGCGGCTTCGAGGGTGGAAAAGTCTTCGTTGGTCACTGCTATGGCGGCGATGGTTGGCATAGCCGGTTCGTCTTTGGTGCAGGCACTGAAGAGAACGGTCAGGGCGAAGAAGGCCACCAGGGGAGATAGTTTGCTATGGATAGAAAACATGGTTAGAATTTTTTTGTAGGTAAAAAATGGCCGCAGAACGAACTGCACCGGGCCGGATGAGGGACCTTGGGGGCAGTTGATCAGAAGGACAGGACGATGGAGCCCGAGACCCCGGTGGATTGGCCAATGTTGCGCCCGCTGAGGTATCGGCTGGCACCGATGCCAGCACCCAAACCACCAACTACGGGGATGAAAACGTTGGCCCCGATGCGGTGGAAGGACACGTCGGTAGCGGGGAAATTACCTACGAAGCCCTCGCCGAGGATGTTGACGCCGCCGTCGGAAGTTTGTCCGGCGAACCATACATCGGCGTAGAAACCGCGGCCGGCAATACCGGCTTTAATTTCGCCGAGGAGAGCGTCGGGGACATCGCCACCCCGGAGGCTGTAGCCCGCCTGGGTGGTCAGGAAAATGCCGTTTTGGGCTTTAAAATGGGCCATGGCCAGGCCCGTGCCGCTCGTAGCTCCGTTGCCGATGGCGAGGATGGACTGCAAGCCTTCATCCACGGGGTAGTCGCCGAGGGGCGTACGGACGCCGGCCGCCAGGAGGAAGTCCAGCGAGCTGGTGCCCAACTGAACGCTGTGGGCCTTGAACTTGAGGAAGGCCGAGAGGTCCTGGATGCCCTGGCGTTTGTTTTCGAAGCCGGTTTCGGACAAAATGGTGGTCGACGCAGCGCCCCGGGAAGAAATGTAGGGCAGGCTTACCACCACGTCGAGGCGATCAGAAAGGCCATATACGCCGTAGAGCGAAATGCTGTTGACGTTCACTTCGTTGAAGACGGGCACCCCATCGGCTTCGATGGAGGGGACCAGGAAAACGTTGTCGTAAGTTTCAGCGGTGTAAGACAGCGCGACGGAGCCACGGCCCTGCCCCTGCATAAATCCGCTAACGGGGCTTTGCGCGCCCAGGGTGAGCGTTGCCGCTACGAGCGCTAAGGCGCTGATGAATCCTTGAATTTTCATTGAAAAAAAGTTGAAAAGTTTACTAATTGGGATCCGCATGGAGGTGGCCAATCCGTAGTGGGGAACCCCGCTACAGTTGTTTGGTATCCACGAAATCGATTTAGACTTGGTTACCGGAAAACCTTGTTGCACCCATATACTGCATTAGCGGGCGCGACGGTTTTGCGTGGGCCAACATTTTTTTCTGGCGGGCCCGGAGGGGCAGTACTCCGGTGCGTTTCCGGCGAGAGATCCGGTTGGTCCTTACCCTGCTTTTAAAAGGCTTGCCTGGCACCTGCGGCCGCGCCCAAAGGTGCGATGAATAAGCCCTCCCAGTTTTTCTGGTCAGTTTTAAAGCCTGGAACGTGCGCGGCAAAACGGTGCGACCTGCTTATCTTTGTCTGGCGGTAGCTCCACCAGCGGCACCTTCCCATTGGTATTTTGCTTTTATCCGTATAGCGCAGGTTTTAGTTGTTCTATCACCCTGCGTTATTCGTTCCACCCGAAAAACTTCACCTGTCATGATCAGAAACTTACCTTACCTCACCTTGCTTTTTGCAGCCTTCTTTTTTTTCAGTGGTTGCGAAGACGACGACGCGTTTGCCCCCGATTCCACCTCCGCTTATTCCTCCGATGTGGTGGAAGACTGGATCGACCTGAGCCTCAAAGTGGCCAAAGAAACGCCGGGCTTCTCACCGCCCGTTACGGCCCGGGTGATCGGCTATTCCGGTCTGGCGCTCTATGAGGCCGTCCAACCCGGCGAAGCAAGTTACAAGTCTTTGCAGGGGCAGTTGAGCGAATTCAGCCCCGGCACCATTCCCACCATCGAAGCGGGTGCGGAGTACCACTGGGGCGCGGTAGCGAACGCGACGCTGGCGGCCTTCCTGAGTGATTGCTTCGTTACCAGCTCTCAAGACAACAAGAACCTGATTGCTGGCCTGGAAGACCAGTACCTGACGCAGTTCAGCGCCGAAGCATCGGCCCCGGTCATTGATCGCTCAGTAGCTTACGGGCGCTCGGTGGCTGCCGCCATTATTACCTACGCCGATAGTGATGGGCAGCGGGAATGCTACAACAACAACTTCCCTGCTTCGTACGTGGTACCGACGGGCGATGCGCTCTGGGTATCGATCAACCCCGCCAACGCTTTGCCGCTGCAGCCCTACTGGGGTGGGGTGCGCACTTTCGTGAGTGCCAATGCAAGCGTCCTGCCCCCTGCACCACCGGCTTTTTCTACCGACCCCACTTCCGCATTCTACCAAGAAGCGATGGAGGTCTACACTGCGGTAAACAACCTGACTGATGCGCAACGGATCATTGCTGAGTTCTGGAGTGACGACCCCGGAACCACGGCTACCCCTCCCGGGCACTCGCTTTCCATCATGCTGCAAGCCATCCAAGCCGAAGATTACGACCTGATGAAAACGGCGGAGACCTACGCCAAAGTGGGAATGGGTGCACACGATGCTTTCGTGTCTTGCTGGAATGCCAAGTACATCCACAATTTGCTGCGCCCCATTACCTACGTTCACCGTTACATTGACGCCAGCTGGACAACGCCGCTGATCACCCCACCCTTCCCGGAATACACCTCCGGGCATTCGGTGCAGTCTGGCGCAGTAGCGCAGGTGCTGACGGATGAGTTTGGGGAGAACTACGCCTTTTTAGACAATACCCACGCCCTGCGTACGGACATTGATGGCACCCCGCGCAGCTACGCTTCTTTCTACGCCTTTGCGGACGAGGCGGCCATCAGCCGGCTCTACGGGGGCATCCACTTCCGTTCGGCCATCGACCTCGGCGTATTGCAGGGCTACGAAATTGGCCGCAACATCAGCGCGCTGGAGTTTCAATAGACCGGTCGTATCCCAACAAAAAGGGGCCTTTGCACGAATGCAAAGGCCCCTTTTTATTGGGTAGATCAGCATTTAATTTGCCTCCAAAACCACCACGGAGAAGGGAGGCAAAGTGAGGGTCATTTTTCCGCCCTTCAGGGTTGTGCCTTTAAATGCCTGGGGCTGTACCTTATTGGGCTCATCAAAGGTATTGTGGTCCTGCAATTTGCTGCCGGTGAGGACTTCTCCGCTCACCTTGCTCAGGCCGAGGGCAGCGACGTCAATTTCCACTTGGTGGGCCTTGCGGGAATCGATGTTGGTCAGCGAGAAATGCACCATTCCTTCCGCATTTTTGGAGGCGGAGATCGAGACGGCGGGCAGCTTCTGGTCTTCCAGGCTGTACTCCGGAGAATTAAAGGAAACGGGGATGAGTTTTGCGTCGTGGTGGACCTTGAACATCCGGAAAACGTGGTAGGTGGGGGTGAGAATCATCTTTTCTCCTTCCGTCAGAATAACCGCCTGGAGTACGTTAACGGCCTGGGCGATGTTGGCCATTTTCACCCGGTCGGCGTGGCGGTTAAAGGTATTGAGCGTGGTACCGGCCAGGAGGGCATCCCGCATGGTATTTTGTTGGTAGAGGAATGCGCCGTTGGTTCCTGGCTCGACGTCGTACCAACCTCCCCATTCATCAACCAGAAGGTCGACTTGCTTTTTGGGGTCGTAGCGATCCATGATGGCAACGTGCTTCGTAATGAGTTCTTCCATTTCGAGGGCCCGTTGCATGGTGGTGAAATACTGTGCTTCGGTAAAGTCTTTGGCTGATCCTTTGGCTGACCAATCGATCACGGCATAGTGGTGCAGGGCGATGGCTTCGATCATGCTGGCGGGGATGTTTTTCATCAGCACTTCCGTCCAGTTGTAATCGTTACTGCTGGCCCCGGAGGCGATGCGAAACAGACCGTCGCCGTTGTTCCAGTTGGTCATGAAGGTAGCGTAGCGGCGGTAGATGTCGGCGTAATATTCCGGGCGCATATTGCCGCCGCAGCCCCAGGCTTCGTTGCCCAGCCCCCAGAATTTGACGTTCCAGGGTTCGGTGCGGCCGTTTTTGGCGCGCAGTTCGGGGAGGGGGCCGGAGTCTGCGGGGTGGGTGGTGTACTTTACCCAGTCGGCCACTTCCTGGGGCGTTCCGCTACCGACGTTGGCCGAGAGGTAGGGTTCGGTGCCGAGCAGTTCGCACATGTTGAGGAACTCGTGGGTGCCAAAGCTGTTGTCTTCGCGTACGTTGCCCCACCAGATGTTGAGCATGGAGGGGCGATCCGCTTTCGGGCCGATGCCGTCTTGCCAGTGGTAAGTATCGGCAAAACACCCCCCTGGCCAGCGGAGGTTGGGGATGCTGAGCTCTTTGAGCGCTTCCACTACGTCGAGGCGTACGCCGTCCTGATTGGGGATGCTGCTGCCTTCACCTACGTAGAAGCCGTCATAAATACAGCGCCCCAGGTGCTCGGCGAAGTGCCCGTAGATGTGGCGACTGATGATGGGGGCATCATCACTGGCCGCTACGCTGACGGCCACAGTTTGTCCAGTGAGCCCACTAGCGAAGGTGAGGCACAGCATGGATAAAATAAAGCTGGAAAATTTCATAATATCTTTTTGATGCATGAAGGAAAAATGGACCCGGCACCGAAGAGCACCCCAGTGCAAAACCAACCGCCCTAGGCAGCAGGTAGCGGAGTAGGGATAAGTAAGATCATAGCAGGTTGGGTTCTGTAGATAGCGGCCATCGGCCAGGAAAAGTAGGCGTTGGCAAGCGGGTAAATGTACCCAATTTTGGGAGAAAGCAAGCCGGAAGGATTTCTCCCGAATACCGACTCCTAACGAACGGTCCGTACTTCACTGCTGCCCCGTTCGAGCAACTGGGGAAGCCAATTAAAGTATTTCCCGCCCCCGGCATTCCCGCACTATGGCTTACCTTGACGCGTCATTTGGCCAGCGATAAAATACTATTCGATGCGTGCTTTCTTTTTCCTGCTGACCTTTTTATGCTCCCTTGCCCTGTGCGGAGCAGATGGTTACCAGCTGTGGTTGCGCCACCGGTTGATCGAAGACCCCACCGCCCGCCAGCAGTACCAGCGGGCCCTTTCTTTCGTCGACGCCGCCGTGCAGGGCCCCACCGGAAACAGTGCCGTGCGGGAACTGCGGAGTGGCCTGACCAACTTGCTCGGCACAGCCCCGGCCACCAGCCCGGCCAAAAAGCGCAGCCAAGGGATTTACCTAGGGCTGCGCCAATCCTCTTCCCGCATCCGGCAGTATTTACAAAGCAACGCGGTGGAAGACCTGGGCCCAGAAGGCTACCACTTGGCCAGTTACCAGGGTGACGTATTGCTGATTGCCGACCAGGAGCAAGGGCTGCTCTACGGCGTTTTCGACCTGCTGCGGGCGATCCAGACCGGAGAAGACTTGACTAATTTACAGCGCACCGAGCGGCCCGCCTACCAGTACCGCATCCTCAACCACTGGGACAACCTGGACGGCACGGTAGAGCGCGGCTACGCGGGCTTTTCGATTTGGAATTGGCACCAGTTGCCGGAGTTCATTGACCAGCGCTACGTGGACTACGCCCGGGCCTGTGCCTCAGTGGGCATCAACGGCACGGTGGTTACGAACGTCAACGCCAATTCTTTGGTCTTTCGCGCGGATTACTTAGAGAAGGCCGCCGCGCTGGCCGACGTTTTCCGCCCCTACGGCATCAAGCTTTACCTGACCGCCCGCTTCAGTTCGCCCGTAGAACTGGGTGGCCTGCCCACGGCCGACCCCCTCGACCCCCAAGTGATTGCCTGGTGGAAAAGTAAGGCCGCCGAGATTTACGCCCGCATCCCCGATTTTGGCGGCTTCGTGGTGAAAGCCAATTCCGAAGGGCAGCCCGGTCCGCGGGAGTACGGCCGCAGCCACGCCGAAGGAGCCAACGTGCTGGCCGACGCCTTGGCACCCCACGGCGGCATCGTCGTGTGGCGCGCCTTCGTGTACACCGATAAGGCGGGCGGAGACCGCTTTCGGGAGGCTTACGACGAATTTACCCCGCTGGATGGTGCCTTCCGCAAAAACGTCCTCCTCCAGATCAAAAACGGCCCGATCGATTTTCAACCCCGCGAGCCCGTTTCTCCCCTCTTCGCCGCCATGCCCCAGACGCCCCTGCTGCTGGAGTTTCAGATCACCAAAGAATACCTCGGACAGGGCACCCACCTGGTGGGTATGGCCAGCCTCTATACCGAAGTCTTGGGCACCGATCTGGCCCCCAACCAGGCGGGCGGTGAAATAAGAGAATACATCACCGGAATGGCCGGCGTAAGCAACATCGGCACGGCCAGAAACTGGACCGGCAACCTCTTCGGGCAGGCCGATTGGTACGCGTTTGGCCGGCTCAGCTGGGGCCCCGAACTGCCCGCCAACACCATCTTCCGCGAGTGGGCCAAGCTTACCTTCGGTCCTGACCCCACCGTGGTGACCACCGTCACGGAACTGCTCGAAAAATCCTACCCCGCCTGCGTCAATTACATGACCCCACTCGGCCTGCACCACATCATGGCCACCGGGCACCACTACGGCCCCGGCCCCTGGATTGATGACCTGGAGCGGGACGACTGGAACCCCTACTACTACCACGGAGCTACCCGCGATAGCGTCGGGTTTGACCGCAAGGCCAGCGGCAGCAAGGCTCTGGCGCAGTATCCCGCAGAATTCGCCCGCCAGTTCCTCGACCCTACCACTTGCCCACCGGAATTTCTCCTCTGGTTTCATCGGCTGCCGTGGACTTTCGCCCTCCCCAACGGCAATAGCCTCTGGCAGGAACTGGGGCTCAGCTACCAACGGGGAGTAGACCAGGTCGCGGAGATGCAAACCCTCTGGGCAAGTCTCGAAAACCGGGTGGACCGAGAACGCCACTTGCACGTCAGCCAGCATCTGGCCATCCAGGCCAAAGAAGCGCGGTGGTGGCGCGATGCCTGCCTGGCATACTTCAGCGCCGTTTCCGGCTTGCCCATTCCGGCTGGCGTAACTCCGCCGAAACATAGCCTGGAATACTACCGGAGCCTGGTGTATCCCTACGCCCCCGGCATTCGCCCGCAGTGGTAAACTTAGCCTCCAGCTGTCTCCTCCGGGCCTTCGAATGCCCACCCAAACCCCATCCGCCCGTACGCACAACGGCACTGTACCTTTGAAGCATGGAAAACGCGCCGCCCAACCTTGCCGCCGATTATTTGCCCCACCTGGCCTACGACTGCGTCATTTTCGGATTTTCTGGCGAGCGACTGAAAATTCTGATCCTGGAATACCACAATACGGGGTGGTTTGCCCTGCCAGGAGGCTTCGTAGGGCGGCAAGAAAGCCTGGACGACGCCGTGAAACGCGGGCTCTTGGAACGCACCGGGCTGGATAACCTCCACCTGGAGCAGTTTCACACCTTCGGGAGTATGCAACGCTTTTCACCGGAGGCCATGCGCAGCATTCTGGAAGCCAGCGGTTTCGCACCGGAAAATTATCCGCAGTTGCTCGACCGCTTCGTCTCCGTGGCCTACTATTCCTTGCTCAATTACCACCACGTCAGCCCCACGCCCGATGCACTGGCGGATTCCCTGCAATGGTACCCCCTGGAAGAATTACCGCCCCTGCTTTTTGATCACAACGAGATGGTCAGCCGCGCCCTCGCCGCCCTGCGCAACAACCTGGATACCTTTCTGGCCGGTGTCAATATGCTCCCCGCACAATTTACCATCGGCGAATTACAAAGTATGCACGAAGCCATCCTGGGCGAACCCGTCAACCGGGCGAGTTTCCAGCGGCGGATGCTGCAGTCCGGCATCCTCCAACGGCACGAGAAGCGCTACTCCGGCGGCGCACACAAGGCTCCGTATCTCTACAGTTTTGCCGCTAAAAAAGACGGCCCGCAGTAGAACCTACCCAGATGGTACTGTCGCGGCTTCAGCCCGACCCCGCCCAAGGTATCGTCGCGGCTTCAGCCCGACCCCGCCCAAGGTATCGTCGCGGCTTTAGCCCGACCCCGCTGAAGGTACTGTCGCGGCTTCAGCCCGACCCCGCCTGGAGGTAGAGACAGCCCCTCCATTGCTCCTTTTCAACCTTACCTCGCACCTGCGGCCGCGCCCCTTTAATCCCTTCCTCCTTTCCCCCTTTAATCCTTTCCCCCTTTACTCCCCCACCAAAACCAGCCGCTGGTACCGCGTCAGCTCCGGCGTCCCACCGTCCGTCACCTGGGCGATGAGGTGGATCGTTTGTCCCGGACCAATATCTTCCGGCACCCGGTATTCCGTGTCTTCCAGTACTACGTCTTCCCTTTCCCGAGGGCCGTAAGTCCCCGCCGCCGCGTATTCCCACCATTGCACGGTCAGCTCGTCGCCGTCCGGGTCCGTCACCGTGGCGCGGAGGGGGATGCGCTGGCCGCCGCGTACTTTCCGCTCCGCCGCGCCCTCCAGAATGATTTCCGGGGGGTGGTTGGCCTGGTCGTAGGGAAGGACACACCAGTCGGCCCGCGCCGCGAAATCTTTTTGCAAGGCTTCGATCCAACGGACTTGCGCGTACCCATTGTCCAGTTTGCCATTGGCGTATTCCGCTACGGTGGCACCGTCTTCGTAGCGGTGGGGCACCTTTGTAGAGGGCGCCAGGCGGCCACCCCAGCCGCCGTATTCGGGGTGTTCCAAATTCCCCAGCCCTACGTCAATGAGGTGGAGAAAAGCCGGGGAATCGCCCTCGGAGATGAAGTCGTACTTCCCGAAAGTCCCCCACTGTGCATCCTTCAGTTTCGTCGGGTCGCCGTGGATGTGCTCCGGGTCGCCCGCCTGCCGCTGTTCGTCGCCGTAGCTGTAGTACATTTTGGTGAGGGGCCCGTGGCCGTTGATGATGTGCTCGCCCATAAATGCCCCTTCGAGGTAGGGGTGCAGGTGGGCGGGAACGGCCTTTTTCCAGCCGTAGGCCAGGGCCCAGAACTGCCCCGCGTTGTAGTACACTGTAATGCCCGGCCAGTTCGGCGTGATGTATTTCCGCAGCGTCGCGTCCTGGTCCATGATCGTGTAGATGATCGCTTTGGCGTTTACCCAGTTTTGCACGGCGGGCCAGGCCGGAGTGTCGCGGTAGGCTTCCTCAATCATTTGCAATGCCCGGGCAATGGTGTTCGTACCGCCCCAGGCTTGCAGGTAAATCGGGGCGGGGTCTGCATCGAGCAATTTCTCCATGATCAGCGCCGCCCCCGGGGTGTTTTCTTCCATTTCCCCTTCGAAGGTGATGTTGCCCACCCGGATCATCTCCAGCAGGGCTTCGGGCGTGGGGTAGCCCGCCGCGTGGGTAGAAAGCGTAGGGTACACCCGCGCGTAGGCCCCGATCAAGTCTTGCATCCATTGCTCGCCGGGCCAGCGAAGGTCAGCAATCTCGCCGTACAGCTTGCGGGTCATCTCCATTTCAGAGACCATCTTGGTGCCCTGTCCATCCCCCTTAAAGTGCCACATCGAACTGCTGTACACCAGGCCCTCCAGCTTAAATTCGTTGGCGTAAAGCAGCATACGGATGAAGGAATCCACGTCGTCAATTTCCCCGTCGGTAGTGACAATGGTGCGGGGTTTGGCTTCGATTTGTGCCGCAGCCTCGACAAACGTGAGACACAGCAAAAGCCAGAGAAAGGTCGGCATCATTCGCATCTTTACCATTCTTTTTAAAGCGCCGGGTGCCAAAATGGGCGCGGCCGCAGGTGCTGACAAGGTAATAAAAGAGCAGGGAATGGAAAGAACCACCCACCCATAAATGACGCTGGTTTGGGCACCGTACGTACCCAAACCAGCGATAAAATGCTATTCCGTAAGGAGGTTGGCCAGCCTTATTTCTCCGCGTAAAACTTGAGCAACGCAGCATCGGGGTGATTGCGAACGCTCCATTTGGTGTCCATCATCATGGTTGCTCCTTTGTCCTGGTCGTAGGCGGGCCACTGGGGGATGCCTTTGTGGTTAGGGTTGCCCGTGCGGGCAAAGTTGATCCAGGCCTTGCTCATGCGGTCGGCCAGCAGGTGGGCCGCCTCGCCGCCGCCCGTCATGTTCTTGCAACGGTCGATGTTGTCAAACACGAAGGGCAGATCCATGCAGTGCAGCGATTTGTACTTGCCATCCAGCACCGGCGAAGACCAGGTGAAGAGGTACGCGTACACCGGGGCCGCGCCGGGTGCCGACGAATGCAGGTTCGCCTGCCGGACGGCACCGGGCCGGAACACGTTATCGACGTTGATCAGGTCCTGAGGGTTCGTCGTTTCGGGGTAGGCGGCTTTTACCGCAGCGATGAAGGCATCGGCACGGTCGCCGTGCGTCTTCTTGATGTAGGCCATCACTTCCTCCTCACTGCCCTGTGCGAGGGGGCCGAGGAAGAAAGGCTGGAACTCGTTTTTGACGGTACCGATCATGAGCGGAATCTTGGCACAGAGCTTCGTGGCTTCTGCACTGTAGGGCTGGTAAGGCAGTACCTCACCGTCTACACTGGGGCCCCAGCCCAGACCAAAAACGCCGGTATCCTTACCGCTTTCCTTCAGCTCCTTATTGATGGTAGCCAAGGCCCGGCTGCTGGCGGCCGAGAGTTCGGGGAAAGGCAGTTCTTGCAATTTGCCCGCCTCCGCTGCCGTGAGGCCCAGCTCTTTCAGGGTCTCGGCGGCCAGGCGCTGGGTGAGGGCTTTGGTAGGCATATCCGAGCGGAAGGCCCCGCTCAGGTTGATCGCCTTGTGGAAAAGACCCTCCGCAGAAGGCATCGCCATCAGGGTATTGACCTTCGCACCGCCGCCGGATTGTCCGAAGATGGTAACGTTGCCCGGGTCACCGCCGAAGTTTTCGATGTTGTCCCGCACCCACTCCAGCGCCAGGCGCATGTCGAGGATCGAGTTGTTGGCCGAGGTGGCAAACTCCGGTCCGTAGGCCGAAAGGTCGAGGAAGCCCAGTACGTTGAGCCGGTGGTTGATGGAGACAACTACGACATCGCCAGCAGTCGCCAGGTTTTCTCCGTCGTAGGAGGGCAGTTCCTGCGAGGAGCCCGAGGTGAATCCACCGCCGTGGATCCAGAACATCACGGGGCGCTTTTTGCCGTCCTTGATGGCGGGGGTCCAGACGTTCAGGACCAGGCAGTTCTCGCTGGTGTAGCCCCAGTCGTGGTCAAAGACGAATTCGCTTTCGTCCTGTACCATCGTAGTGGGCGTCAGTAGTGGTGCAACGGGACCGTAGGTCATGCTGCTGCGCACGCCTTCCCAGGGCTCCGGTTTGGTGGCCGTGGCGAAGCGCTTGGCCTGGCCGTAGGGGATGCCCTTGTACGTGTAGATGCCGTTGTGGATGTAGCCCCGGACTTGCCCGCGGTCTGTGTCGGTTACGGCGACGTCCTTTCCCGTTACCAACTGGCCCTGCACCTGCGGCAGCGCCCCAATCAGCAGCAAAAAGAGAAATGATAATTTTTTCAACATGATCGATGTGTAGCGGAGGAGACCTCCTATTGTTGCAAGATGCAACAATGATAAGTCGCTATTACGGATTCGCCAAACGAATGGTCAAAATTCCAGCAAAAAGCGGTTCAGGTTGTCATCCCCTTCTAAGCCGATTTTCTTGCGCAGGCGGTAGCGTTTGTTCTCGACGCCGCGGGTGGAGATGTGCAGCAGGGGCGCGATTTCCTTGGAGCTCAGGTCCATGCGCAGGTAGGCCGCGAGTTTGAGGTCTCCGGGACTGAGGGTGGGAAATTCCTTGCGCAAGCGTTTCAGAAAGGCTTCGTGGACGGCATTGAAGTGGGATTCAAAAATGGCCCAGTCTTCCTCACTGTTGAGGTTGCGGTCGATGAGGTGGAGCATTTTGCGCTGGTCTGGCCCGCCGCCCCGCTTGCTTTTGGCCATTTCTTCCTTCAGGGCCAGGAGAATTTCGTTTTTCTTGGCCAGGTTCAGGGTGCTGTTGGCCAGTTCTTCGCTCTTGCGGCGGATGTCTGCCTTGAGTTCCCGGTTGCGGGCCATGATGCGCTCGCGCTGCAGTTGCCTCCGGCGCTTTACCTCCAATTGCCGGGCCTGGTTTTCCAGGCGACGCAGGTGCAGGCGGTAGAGCAAGGTCAGCGCCAGGCCGAGCAGGAAGGTGTAAGCCAGGTAGGCTGGCCAGGAGCGGTACCAGGGCCGGCGCACGCTAAAGGCAAAGACGGCCGTGGCCCCAAACCAGTCGCCTTCCACTTCAAAAGCATACGTTCCCGCTGGCAGGTTGGTGAATTCCCGTTCAGCCCGCGAAGACCACTCCGACCACAACTCCGAGTAGCCCCGCAACCGGCTGCGGAAGCGGATGGGGCGATCGAAGACAGGCAGGGCGTAGCTGAAGCGCAGGTTATTGTGGCGGTAGCGGAGTGACGGCGTTTCTGCCGTTCCGAAGTCGTCTGACCAGTCGCCATCCTGCCGCCGGAAGGCCGCCGTGATGCTGAGTTGGGCGGGCGGCTGGGTATCTTGGCCCGGGCGCACCACGGCGTAGCCTTCGTCGAGAAGGAAAAGGTAGGCCCCGTGGGTCCAGGGCACGATGCGCGGGTAAGGAATGCGGAGGCGAAGGGGAAGTTCCCGCCGTAACTGCTGCCCTTCGTAGATCCTCACCCGGTCGGCGGTGGCATAAAACCAGGTAGTGCCCTGACCGGGGAGGCAAAAGCTGCCGGGCTCCAGCGCTACGCCCCGAAAGTGTTCCAGGCGCACCAATTCTGTATCTTCTAAGAGGTAATTGCCTTCGTTGCCGTGGAGGATGACGGTGTCGCCGAAGTCGGCCAGGCTGGCTTTTACCAGTTCGTTTGGCTGCACGGTGTCGATGCGACTGACGCTGCGGCTGGCGTCGGACAAGCGGAGCCGGAACGCCCCCCGGGAGCCGTGCAGCGCCAATACTTCGTCGGGAGATTGCCAGTGGATGTAGCGCACGGGTGCGGCGAAGCCCGGTAAGCCATGGGTGAGCAGGCTATCCCCCCGCCATTCCAACAATTGGAGGCCGGTGTAAGTGGCTTGCAGCAGGCGGCGCTCGTCTCCGCCCACGGCCAGGGTTTGCCAGCCTCCCGACCGGTCGGAGATCCGCCGCAGGCCCCGTTCATCCAGCAGAAAGGTGCCGTCGTTGTGGCCACAGAGCAGCCCGGCGGGGGTATTGCGCAATTCCCAGACCTGCCCCGCCGTGCCGGGGACGAGCTGGTGCAGGTGCCGATCGCCGACCGTGTCTACGCGGTAGAGCCCCTGATTGGTCCCCAGGTAACTCACCCCGGCGTAGCGGGCGGCGGCGTAGACCACGCCGGGCGGACTATTCGCCCCCGTCCGGTAACTGACGGAGGCGGAGCGGATGATCAGGTCCAGGCCCCGGTCCAGGCCCGCCCAGACGTTGCCCCCCGCGCTCTCGTAGAGGGAAAGGACGGTGTTGTTCCCCAGGCCAGCGGCTTCATTCAAGATGTAAAAGCCGGAGCCATCGGGGTCCACGAGGTAAAGACCGCTGGTGATTGTGCCAACGGCGTAACCACCGTCTTCCAGCGCCAGGAGGCGGTTGATCTGCTGGCCTTTGAGGGCTTGGTTCAGGGTGGAAGACCAGGGCGAGAGGGTACCCAGCGAGTCGTAGTGCCAGATGCCGTCGGGGGTGGCCAGCAGCAAGCCCTGGGGGTGGGCGACGATGCCGACCACCTCGCGCCTGTCCAAAGCCTCCAGGCCGGGGAGTGGCGTAAAGGCGGCGGGGGGCTGCCAGCGGAAAATGCCCTGGCCGGTGACCGGAATGAGGAGCTCGCCCCGCACCACGCGGGCAAACATCATCACGCCGGGCGGCACGACGGTGCGGAGCCGCTCCCCGTCGTAGTGGTAAAAGCGGCCGAAGGATTGAAAAATGACGTGCCCGCCGGGCAGGAGCTCAATGTTCCAGATCTCTTCTTCGCGGTCGGACCCGGTAAGGCCGCTGGCCAGCGAAACGTAGTGGGGGGCGGCGGCGTGGGGGTTTTCGAAATAGCCGAACTCGCCGTAGCCGCCCGCGTAGAGGCGTTGCCCGTGGGCGGCCAGGGCGCGCACCGTTGGCTCGCCCGGCAAGGGCAAGGCCATCCAGCGGGTCCCGTCGTAGCGGAGCACCCCGACCGAGTTGGCCACGTACAAATAGCCGTTTTCGGCTTGGGTCAGGTCCCAGTTTTGGCTGTCGCCGCCGTAATCCGCACTGGTAAAAGTCCGGATGCGGGGGACGGCCACTTGCGCCGCAGTTTGCCCACTGGCCCACGGAAGAAAGCCGAAGAGAAATAAGCAGCAAAACAGAACCGTAGGGTGCCTTCCAGCCAAAGTAAGGGGAGCGTTTGTAGGTCCAAATTTAGGCAAGCAAACGCTTTAGCCCCCCGTAAACACCTTTTCCCTCCACAGCCCCCCCGCTCCCCATCCCAAAACCCGGCACCTGCGGCAGCGCCCAGCTAAGATTGTTGCACCACGAAAAGTGTCGTGTTGTGCGCGAAGGCGGCAAAAGCATCTCCTGGCGCTGGGCCGACCTTGCGGGCATTTTGTGGGCAAAAAACTAGCCTACCCCAATTTTATGCGTAAATTGGCCGCTCAAGCGTCAGTAGACATTGATCAAGCAAAGCACAATTATTTATGAACTTTAATTCGCAAGGTGGCGAGGAAGTCACCTACGACGCCATTGTCGTCGGGACGGGCATCAGCGGTGGCTGGGCCGCCAAAGAGTTATGCGAGAAGGGCCTCAAAACCCTTGTCCTGGAAAAAGGCCGCATGGTAAAGCACGTGGTCGATTACGATACGGCGAACCTCGACACCTGGGACCTTCCCAACGAAGGACGGGTGCCGGAAGACGAAATCGCCAAGCACTACCCCAAGCAAAGCCGCACGGGCTACACCATCCACGAGGCCCACAAAAAGTGGTTCGTCAAGGACGATGAGCATCCCTACGACGACGAAAAGGCCCGCTTCGACTGGATGCGCGGCTACCACGTCGGCGGCCGCTCCATCATGTGGGGACGCCACAGCTACCGCTGGAGCCCAATGGACTTTGAGGCCAACGCCCGCGATGGCCACGGCACGCCCTGGCCCGTGACCTACGACGAACTGGCCCCCTGGTACGATTACGTGGAAACTTTCGCCGGCATCAGCGGCGAACTGCTGGGCCTGCCCCAGTTGCCCGACGGCAAGTTTCTGCCCATGATGCCCCTCAACTGCGCCGAAGACCACCTACGCAAAGGGGTGATGGACAAAATGGGCCGCACCATTACCGCCGGCCGCGTTGCCCACCTGACGGCCTACGACCCCGCCGTCCACACCGGCACCCGCGGGCAGTGCGCGTACCGCAACCGCTGCATCCGGGGCTGTCCACTCGGCGGCTACTTCAGCAGCCTCAGCTCCACCATCCCCGTTGCGGAGATGACGGGCAACATGACGCTGCGCCCCAACAGCTCCGTCTACAGCCTGATCATGGACAAAGAAGCCGGCAAAGCCAAGGGCGTGCGCGTGCGCGACTCCGAAACGGGTGAAGACCTTGAGTTCTACGCCAAGGTCATCTTCCTCTGCGCTTCGGCCATCCCCTCCAGCTTCATCGTGATGAATACCGAACACGAAGAAGGCATGCCGATGGACGCCAGCGGCGAGCTCGGCGGCAACATCATGGACCACCACTTCCGCGTGGGAGCCAACGGGGTGCTGGACGAGTACGGAGACAAGTACTACAAAGGACGCAAGCCCAACGGCATCTACATCCCCCGCTACCAAAACTTGGGCGATAAGGCCAGCGCCAGCAAGGACTTCGTCCGGGGCTGGGGCTACCAGGGCGGCGGCAGCCGTACCAACTGGATGCGCGCCGTACGGGAAATGAACATGAAGGTAGGCCCCGGCCTCAAGGAAGCGCTCGTCGCCCCAGGCCCCTGGCAGATGGGCATGACGGCCTTCGCCGAAACCCTGCCCAATACCAACAACCGCATGACGATCAACCGCGACGTGAAAGACAAGGACGGCCTGCCCACCCTTTCCTTCAACGCCAAGTGGGGATCCAACGAGTACTCCATGGTGGAGCGCATGAAAAGTGACGCCGCCGAAATGCTCGAAGCCGCTGGCTTCAAAGACGTGCGCACCTACGACGCCCACAGCTTCCCCGGCCTCGGCATCCACGAGATGGGTATGGCCCGCATGGGATCCAGCACCAAAAACAGCGTGGTGGATAAGCACAACCGCCTCTGGGCCGCACCGAACGTGTACATGACCGACGGTGCCTTCATGGCTTCGGCGTCCTGCGTCAATCCTTCCTTAACTTACATGGCCTTCACCGCCCGCGCCGCCGACCACGCCGTGAACGAGCTCAAAAAAATGAACATCTGATGAACAGAAGAGAAATCCTGCGCTATACCGCCTACGCCACGGGCTTCGCCGTCAGCGCACCCCTCGCTTCGGTATTCCTGACGAGCTGCAAGGCCGACCCGGAAATGATGGCCCCCACTTTCAAGCCCAGCTTCTTTACCGACGCTGAGTACGAATACGTCGCCAAAATGGCCAACGCCATGCTGCCTTCCGACGGCACGCCCGGCGCGCTCGACGTGGGCGTGCCCCAACTGGTCGATCAGATGTACGCGGAAGTCTTGAACGCCGAAAACCAGCAGAAAACCCGCGCTGGCCTCGCCGAACTGATGAAGAAAATGGACGCCGATAACCCCGGCGGCTTTTCCAAACTGGACGACGACAAGGCCCTGATGTACCTCCAAGACCAGGACCTGCACTACAAATCCGTCAAGGACCCCGTGCAGACGACGGGCCAGGGCCTGCCTTCTTTGACCGCCGACGAAGAAGCGGCGGCCACGGCCAAGGCCGCCTACTTCAGCCTTAAATCCATGATCATCTCCACCTATTTCCGCACGGAAGAAGTGGCGAAAACGCTCTTGGTCTACGATCCCGTCCCCGGTGAATACATCCCCTGCGGCGACTTGCAGGAGCTTACCGGCGGCAAGAGCTGGGCGATTTAAACCGCACGATTTGCTAAAGCAACGGTGGGGTAAGGCGTGCGCGGCTTGCCCCACTGTTGCTTTTGGGCGGAGCGTTCAGTGCCTGTGCGCGGCCGCAGGTGCCGGGAAAAGGGACATAGGAGCGGTGTAAGAGGGGAAAGCCTACGTTGGGCCAACGCATCACCACCAGTCACCATGCGCGTTTTCCCTTCCGTGTTGGTAAGGGTCTTCGGTACAGATGAAGGTCTGGTTGAGGGTGTCCCCACCCGAATGTCCACGTTTCGGGAGGGTCGTCAATCTTAATATGTATTTCCTTCCGTATTGATAAGTATTTTCAGTTCAGAGGAAGGCCTGGTTGAGGGTGTCCCCACCCGAATGTCCTCGTTTCGGTTGGGGGACACCCTAGGCCAAGAGTAATTCGGGTGGGGACACCCTCAGCCGGGGGAATTCGGGGGGAGAGTACACCCTCAGCCAGGAGTAATTCGGGAGGTGACACCCAAATTTTCGAGTCAAAACTTAAGCAAAAGATCATGAATTTCAATGCTCAGGGACAGGACGAAGTGAGCTACGACGCCATCGTCGTCGGCTCCGGCATCAGTGGTGGCTACGCGGCCATGGAGCTTTGCACCAAGGGCTACAAGGTGCTCCTGCTGGAGCGGGGCCGCATGGTAAAACACAACGACTACCCCACGGCCAACCTCGATTCCTGGGACCTGGAATTCCAGGGGAAAGTGCCCCGCGAAGAAATTGCGGCCCACTACTACAAGCAAAACCGCCTGAGTTGGTGGGTCAACCAGGACAATAAGCACTGGATCGTCAAAGACGACGAATACGACTACGAAGAAGACCAGCGCTTCGACTGGATCCGCGGCCACCACGTCGGCGGACGCTCCATCATGTGGGGCCGTCATTGTTACCGCCTGAGCGACCTCGACTTTGAGGCCAACCTCAAAGATGGGATTGCCGTAGACTGGCCCATCCGCTACGCCGACATTGCGCCTTGGTACACCTACGTAGAAAAATTTGTGGGCGTCCAAGGAAAAAAAGAAGGCCTGGCTCACCTGCCCGACGGCGAGTTTCTGCCGCCTTTCGACCTCAACTGCGCCGAAGACCACTTCAAACAGGCCGTAGAAGCAAAGTGGCCCGTGCGCCGCATTACGCCGGGCCGCACGGCCAACCTTACGCAGTACATCCCCGAGCTGCACCACGGCACCCGGGGCAAGTGCCAGGCCCGCAACCGTTGCTGGCGGGGCTGCCCCTTCGGCGGTTACTTCAGCAGCCTCAGCGCCACCATCCCCGTTGCCAACGAGACAGGGAACCTTACGCTGGTGGCCAACAGCGTTGTTCACTCCGTCATCTACGACGACCAGACGCAGCGGGCCACCGGCGTGCGGGTCATCGACGCCGAAACGCAGGAAACCCGCGAGTACTTCGCCAAAGTCCTCTTCCTCAACGCCAGCACCATCGGCTCCACGGCCATCCTGCTCAACAGCAAATCCGAACGCTTCCCCAATGGCCTGGGCAATGACTCCGGTGAGTTGGGCCACAACCTGATGGACCACCACTATGGCATGGGCGGCAGCGGCATCTACACCGGCCACAAAGACAAATACTACAGCGGCCGTAAACCCAACGGTGGTTTCTACATCCCGCGTTTCCGCAACATCAGCAAGGAGACGGAGCGAACGGACTACATCCGTGGCTTCGGCTACCAGGGCGGCGCAGCGCGGGGGATCAATACCGATGCCCCCCTGGGGCCGGGCTTCAAAACCGCCATCACCTCCCCGGGGGAGTGGACGATGCGCGCCACCTGCTTCGGCGAACTGCTGCCCTACCACGAAAACCGCGTCTACCTCCACGCGGAAAAAACCGACCAGTACGGCATCCCCAAGCTGGTGTTCGACGCGAGCCTGAAGGAAAACGAACGCAAACTTCGCATCGACGGCGTCGAATGCCTGGAAGAAATGCTCCTGGCTGCTGGCTGCGAAAACGTGCAGGTGCACAACCAGCCCACCGCCCCCGGGGCCGCCATTCACGAGATGGGGACTGCCCGGATGGGCCGCGACCCCCGTACCAGCGTCCTCAACAAGTGGAACCAAGTCCACGCGGTACCCAACGTCTTCGTTACCGATGGCTCGTTCATGACCAGTGCCGGCACCCAGAACCCTTCCATCACCTACATGGCCATGACCGCCCGTGCGGTGGACTACCTGGATAAGACCTTGCGGCGGGATGGGCGGATTTAGTCCCCTCCACCGCCCAGGATGAGGTCATCGGCACTCACTCCCTACTCCACTTCGATCAGGTAGCGACGGGGTAGCTGGTCCACCAGTTGCCGTTGCATTTCGGTAATTACATTATGGCGAAAGGACGACCAGTTGTTACCCTCGATGAACGGATCCATTTCTGGAAACGGACTTTTCATACCGGCGAAGATTTGCTCTAAGATAGGTATTTACAACACGCTATTCTTTGGCCAAGGTTGTGTACTCAACCCTCCCCCCCCCTCGCCGTGTTAGCTTGTTCGTTCCATGAAAGAAAAAACAATTCTCATCACGGGGGCCAACGATGGCATTGGGCGGGCAACGGCGGAGCGGCTGGCGGCGCGCGGTGCCCACCTGGTACTTGCCTGCCGCGATGAAGGCAAGGCCCAACGCACGGCCCTGAAGATCATGGAAGCCACCGGCAACCACAACATCGATACCCTGCCCCTCGACCTTTCCAGCTTCGCTTCCATCCGGGCGGCGGCCGATGAGTTCCTGGCCGAACACCCTAAGCTGGACGTCCTCATCAACAATGCCGGCGTATATACCGACCGCCGGGAACTGACGAAAGATGGCTACGAACTGCAGTTTGGCGTCAACTACCTGGGGCACTTCCTGCTCACCATGAGCCTGCTGCCCGCCCTGCGCTGCTGCCGCCTGTGCAGCCGGGTGATCAATGTCAGCAGCGCCCTCCACAAAAAAGGGACCCTCGACTTCGAAAGCCTGGCTGGCGACAACCCCCCGCGCGCTTACCACGGCGGCCGCGCTTACGCCCAGAGTAAACTGGCCAACGTGCTGTTTACCATGGAACTGGACCGGCGCTACGGCGCAGAACTCACCACCAACTGCCTCCACCCCGGCCTGGTCGGTACCCGCCTGGCCAACAAAAAATCGGGAGCCCTCACCAGCACCGTCTGGTCCATGTACAAGCCCTTCGCCCACACCCCCGAACGCGGAGCCGATACCTCCGTCTACCTGGCCATCAGCCCGGAAGTAGACGACGTCTCCGGCCGCTATTTCGACGAAAACCAGTGCCTGCAAAAGCCCTCCGCCCTGGCCCGCAACGAACAGCTGGCCCGCCGCCTCTGGGAATACAGCGAGGCTGCGGTAGGGGAGTTTTTGCTGCGGGAATAAGGGGCACATCCGGTGGGAGTACCCCGGAGGCCGAGTGCGGAGTAGCATCCGGTGGAAGCGTCACGGACGCTGAGTGCGGAGTAGCATCCGGTGGAAGCGTCACGGACGCTGAGTGCGGAGTAGCGCCCGGTGGGAGTACCGCAGATGCTGAGTGCGGAGTAGCATCCGGTGGAAGCGTCACGGATGCCGAGTGCGGAGTAGCGTCCGGTGGGAGTACCGCGGATGCTGAGTGCGAGGCATCGTCCGGTGGGAGTACCCCGGATTCCGGATGCTGCGCATCCTCCATCCGGGGTTATTCAGGTTCGACCCCTACCGGGGTCAGGGAGGGCAACCTCTTCGAGGACGAGCCAGTCACAGGAAAGTCCTTTACGCCCTTCACCCTTTACTCCTTTCCACCTTTATTCCTTTATTCCCTTTACCCTACGCTCCACTCCGCGCCATCTTTGCCGTCTTTCACGACGATGCCGGCGGCGTTGAGGGCGTCGCGGAGTTTGTCGGACATGGCGAAGTTTTTTTCGGCGCGGGCCTGGGCGCGGAGGTCCAGGACCAGGTCCATCACTTTGCTCAGCGTCTCTTGCCCGGCACCTGCGTCCGCGCCCTCTTCTTTTAAGCCGAAGATGTCGAAGAGCAGCGTGCCAAGGCCCGTGCGCACGGCCTGCAGCGTGGAGGCGTTCACCTCCGCCAGGCTCAGTTGCCCGCCTTTGAGGGCGTTGATGCGGGAGACGAGTTCAAAGACCTTGGCCAGCGCCTTGGGGGTGTTGAAGTCGTCGTCCATCTCCGCGTAGGCTTCCGCCAGGGCGGTTTGCATTTCCTTGCCAACGGTGCCATTTTGCGCGCCGCCGGTGGCCTGGAGGCTCCCCAGGCTGGCCCAGGCCTCCATCAGCCGCTGGTAGCCCTTTTTGGCGGCCTGCAGGGCGGCGTCGGTCAGGTCCATCGTGCTCCGGTAGTGGGTCTGGAGCATGAAAAAGCGCAGCACCATGGGGCTGTAGCTGTCGCTTACGTGTTCGCTATCGCCGGTAAACAGCTGTTGGGGGGTGATGGTATTGCCGTCGGATTTCGACATCTTACGGCCGTTCATCAGCAGCATATTGGTGTGCAGCCAGTAGCGCGCGCCGCCGCAACCGCAGCTGCCCACGTTCTGGGCGATTTCGTTTTCGTGGTGCGGAAACTTCAGGTCATTGCCGCCGCCGTGGATGTCGAAAGCCTCGCCCAGATACTTCGTGCTCATTGCCGAGCACTCCAGGTGCCAGCCGGGGAAGCCTTCGCCCCAGGGGCTGTTCCAGCGCAGGATGTGGTCTTCGCCGGCTTTCATCCATATGGCGAAGTCGGTCGGCGACCGTTTTTCGTCCTGGCTTTTCAGTTCGCGGCTTTCGGCCAGTAATTCGTCAATGCGGCGGCCCGAGAGCTTGCCGTAGTCGTTGTTCTGCCTGGCGTTGAAGGCTTCCACGTCGAAGTAAACGGAGCCATTGACTTCGTAGGCGAAGCCATTGGCGAGGATGGTTTGGACCATCTCGATCTGCTCGATGATGTGGCCGGTGGCGCGGGGTTCGATGTTGGGCGGCAGGTTGTTGAAAGCCGCCATCATGGCGTGGAAGCCGTTGGTGTATTTCTGCGCCACTTCCATGGGTTCGAGCTGGGCCAGGCGGGCGCCTTTGCTCATTTTGTCCTCGCCTTCGTCCGTCAGGTGGCCAACGTCGGTGATGTTGCGGACGTAGCGCACCTTGTACCCCTTGTATTGCAGGTAGCGGTAGATGATATCAAAGCTGGTAAACGTGCGGCAATTGCCCAGGTGCACATCGCTGTAAACCGTTGGCCCACACACGTAAAGGCCGACGTAACCGGCGTTCAGCGGTTCGAAGACTTCTTTCTGGCGGGTGAGACTATTGTGTAGCTTGAGCTCTGTCGTCATTTGCGGGGGCATTATTAGCGGGCCAAAGGTAAACAAGTTGCGGATTGGGAACGGGGCGTTGGGGATACAAGTTGCAAGATGCAATGCGTAAATGGGCGCGGCCGCAGGTGCTCGGGAAAGAACTTTAGGAGCAATGCAAGGCCCGGCAAAAGCCCTCCGCCTATTCGGCGACCCCGTCCTTTCAACGCCCGCTACCCCCGGTGGTGCACCCAAACGGAGCCGTAGACTTCGATCTCCGTCCCGAAGGCTTCCTCCACCGCGCGGCAGACCCCGGGGTGAATGGGCAGGTAATCGTGGCCCGCAATGACGGGGCAGTTGACGGAGAGGGCCCAGTCGATATCGCGCTTCACCGAGGCGTAGTCGTGCTCCGCGTCAATGAAAATGAGGCTGGGTCGGAGGCTGGCGTTGGCCCGGTAAAAGCTGGCGGCATCGTCTTCGTAGATGCTGACGTTGGCGTGTTCCCTGACGTAGCGCAGCGTCCGGTGCAAAAAGAGCCGGTGGGCTTCCTGCGGCAGGGCGAAGGGGTTCCAGGCGTAGTTCTCGATGGCAATCAGGGCCTTATCGGTAGCCTTGCGGGCGGCCAGCAGGTTGGTCGTGTGGCCAAAGAGCGTCCCCACTTCAATGATGGGCCCGGCGTGGGGTGCCGCCAGCGCAATGGCCCGCTCAATGCCCCGCTCGTCTTCCTCCGAGATGGAGCCGTAGGAAGATTTATCCGTGTGCTCCTGAAAGAAAAAGTAACTCTGCACCAGTCCCCGCAGGGCCTTCTGGTGGCGGATCATCTTGAAAACCCGTTGCAGCTGCTGCATCATATCATCGTAAGGCTTGGCCGTCGCGGCAGCGCAAAGGTAGGGCAAGGGGGGCACTCGGGGCGGTCTACCCCGCTCACTTCCCGGAAGCGCAGTGGTCCGCCCCGCACCGTCTGTCTTCCCCCTGTCTAAAAATTCACCCGGTAACCAAAAGAGGTCAGCAAAATATTCCCCGGCTGCCGCGTAATTTGCTTGGGCATGTACTCGTAGTTGAGCCCAAAGAGGAAGTTGCCCGTTTTCAGACGCACCCCTGCGTCCAGCAAAAAGTAGTTGTTGGAGAAAAAGGAGTTGAAACTCGAAGAAATGGCGTTGTAGTTGCTTAACCCCGCCGAAAGCTGAAGCTCCAGCTTTTCCCCTTGCAGCGGGTGGACGGCCACGGAAAGGTTCCCCTTGAGCATCGACTGCGCAACGGTAGAACGCTCCTCCCAGCGGAAGGTATGGTACACGTAATCCACCGAAGTCAAGACGCCCAGCCACCGCAGCCTTTTGGAAAACCTCGCCTCCAGTTGGTAACCCAAAGCCCCCGAAAGCTGCTCCTCGTCGTAGTTTTTGTCGCGGATATCGAGGTAGGCCAGGCGTACGTTGTGGTGGAAGGTGACCACCCCCCGGATGCGTTTTTCATCCATTTGCATCCCCGCCAGGCCGTTACACTGGCCGTAGGCTTTTACCACTTCCATGATTTCTACGTCGTTGAAGCGTGCGTCCCTGGCCTTCTCCAGGGCCACCGGGCAATCCCTGGTAAAAAATTTCAGCTTGTTGCGAAAGCGGCTGGGGTTGGCGTGCAGCATTTCGTAGACCAGGATGCTGGTCAGTTCCAGGGTCAGCTCCACCTCCCCCTCGCGGAGCAGATAGAGGTAATTTTCACTGCCGATGGCCTGGTTGTCGTATTCGTCGGGGCCGAGGTAGACCTTGATCAGTTCCACCGGTCCGTCTACCAACACCTCGCCAAAGCGGTCCTTAGCGACGCGCGCCCCGCCCCGGGAACGATCGATGATGTCCACCGAAACCGAACGGTACAGGGTTTTGCTTCTGCCGTGGTAAAATTCCCGAACGCTGAAGGGAGTCATCGACTCGGGGTCCGCCCCGGCCGTCCGGCGAAATTCTACTCTTTGGCTTTGTTCCAGGTCGTTGGTCCTGCGCAGGAGAACGTTGGCCTGGGAACCATCCGCAAACGTAATACGGTCCTGGTCCTCCGCCGCGTTTTGGGCCGGCAGCGAAAACGACCCTGCTAACAGCAGGCTCAGCAGTAGGGAAAAATGCTTCATGGGGTAGGTTCTTTGGGGGTTCCGCAAACCAGCATCCGGCGGGGGCCAATGCTTACGCCCGCGCCCTGCTAAAAGGTAACGACAATTTAAGGCTTCTGCGGGGGAAAACCTGGTCATTTATCAGACCAATTGGGAATCCATCAACTTCAGCAGTTACGCAGCCTTTAGCTCACGCGGTTTAGCCCCGCCTTGGCCAGCAGGTGGAGGCCCGCCCGGTATTCGGCGGGGGAGATGCTCAGGCAGTCGTTAAAGTAAGCCCGGGCCCGCTCGCGGTTGCCCCGTTCTTCTTCAATCAGGCCCGCCTGAAGGGCCGATTTGCAAGCGTAGAACGCAGGTTGGTGGCGCCCCATCTGCACCGTCCGCTGGTAAAAGGACAGGGCCCCGGGGTAGTCTTTGAGCCCCTCCAGCACGCGGCCGGTGCGGTAGAGATACTCCAGGTGTTCTTCGGGGGAGAGTGATGCTACGGCGATGGCGTCCAGTTGGGCGCGGGCGCGGGTGCAGTAGTTGCCGTCAAAGAGGAGCCGGGCGCGCAGAAGGCCGAGGTGGGGCGGCCGGCTTCCCGCTGCTTCACGCGCCGCATTTTCGTCTCCGCCCGAACGTGAACCACCACCAATAGCGTCAATTGTCTGCTGGTAGGCCGCCGTGTTCCCTTCGAGGAGGTAAGACCAGGCAATTTTCTGGCGGGCCTCTTCCTTGAAGTGACGCCCGGCGTAGCGCAGGTTAAATGATTGGAAATGGACCCGCGCCTTGGGGTTTAAGTTGCGCAGCTTCGCCAGGCCGAGCATAAAATCCAGGTAGGGGAAGTCGGCCGCTGCACCTCCGCGGGGTTGGGCCTCCAGAATTTGCAAGGCTACCTCGTTTTTACCGTTGTGCATGGCCAGGTTGGCCAGGATAAAGCAGTGCAGGGCATTCGTCCTGGGCCGCAAGTCCAGGGCATTGACCTGCTGCCAGGCCCGCGCTGGCGCATCCGCCAGGTGCAATTCCAGAAAAGCGGAAAGTACGGCCGTCTCCAGATAAAAAGGACTTTCCCGGTCGCGCAGGGCCAGGGCCAGTTCCTTGCGCCCCTCCGCAATGGTGCCGTTGAGGGAGGAAATCAGCGTTACGCCCCACTTGTACTGCGGGGGGATGGAGCCGATGGCGGCGTGTAACAACCCGAGGTCTTTGTAGGTGAGCAGGAAATCCGGAAACTCCTGTACGTTGTCCCGCAACAGCTTATTGGCTTTGTTGAGTTCGCGGAAAGCCGCCAGGTGGCGCTCGAAGCGGAGGTGGATCAGGCTGCGGTGCAGGCGCGCCTCGGCCAGGGCGTAGCGGTGGTAGGGGGAACGGACGTCGCCCAGCTCCAACTGGCTGATGCGTTTGGCGAAACGGGCTTCCAACTCAGTATCCAGGCGCTCGTTGCCGGAAAGGTAAAGACGGAAAAAATCGAGGTAGCTCTCCAGGTGGTAGGTCACCAGGTTGGTAGGGGAGGTGCTGCGCAGGGCGTTGATGTCGGCCTGGGCATCTTTCAATTCCAGGCGAAGCACGCGCTGGTAGATGGCTTCGGCCCGCGGGCTGAAGTCGTAATAATACTCCGGGTTCGTGGCCAGCACCGACTGGGCCAGCCCGAACAGGAATAAACCCAGAAGAAGCAGCTGGATGAGGCCCCTATTCATGGCCCGCGTAAAGCTTATCGATGGCGGCGGCCAGCGCGTGGTCTTTGTCCGTCACCGTATTGCCCGCGTCGTGGGTGCTCAGGGAAATGCGGACGCGGTTGTAGACGTTGGTCCACTCGGGGTGGTGGCCCGCGGCTTCGGCGGCAAAGGCAACACGGGTCATAAAGGCGAAGGCTTCGGTGAAATCGCCGAAGGTGAATTCTGCGTGCAGGGCATTGTTAGTTTCGGTCCAGGTCATAATAGTTTTTTGGGAGGAATGCGGGCAAAATAGCGGCTATTGCTGGGTAAAGATACGGGATTGGGGGTAAAGACGGGGCTGGCACGTCCCTGGCTCCTCATCCTAACTCCCCCTTTCGGGGGGTCGGGGGGGAGCACCTGCGGTCGCGCCCGCATACCCTATTTCCCGGCGTGGGAGATGATGCGTACCGCTTCCCGGGCCTGCGTGGCCCGTGCCCGTGCCACCGCTACGGTGTCGCCCAGGGCGGTGACGTGGCCCATTTTCCGGAAGGGGCGGGTTTCCGCTTTTCCGTACAGGTGGGGGTACACCTCGGGCAGGCGCAGCAGGTCGGCCCAGCCGTCGTAGAAGGCCGGACCGGCGTGGCCCTCGGCCCCCAGCAGGTTGATCATGGCGGCGGGGCGGAGCAGATCGGTAGGACCCAGCGGCAAATCCAGGATGGCCCGCAGGTGCTGCTCGTACTGGCTGGTCATGCAGGCCTCGATGGTGTGGTGGCCGGAGTTATGGGGGCGGGGGGCAACCTCGTTGACCAGTATTTCGCCGTCGTGGGTCAGGAAAAGTTCTACCGCCAGCAGGCCGACGATACCCAGTTCATCCGCTACGGTCCGCGCCACCCCGGCCGCCCGGGCGTTCGTATCTCCGTCGATGGCCGCCGGGCAAATAAGGAATTCCACGAGGTTGGCCGTAGGGTGAAATTCCATCTCCACCGTGGGAAAAACCCGCATCTCTCCGCTCGGCGAACGGGCCACGATAACGGCCAGCTCTTTGTCAATATCCGCCAGTTTTTCGAGAAGGCAAGGGACGGGCAGCAGCTTTTCCGCCAGGTCCTGGGCATCGCGAATCACCGCCACGCCCTGGCCGTCGTAGCCCCCCGTGCGCGCCTTTTGCACGAAGGGGAAAGCCCAGCGCCCCGCCGCAACGGCCTGGCGCACTTCCTCCGCCCCCGCAAAAAGTTCAAAGGCGGTAGTGGCAATGCCGTGGTCGGCGTAAAATTGCTTTTGCCGCCCCTTGTCTTTGATCAGGTCAATCTTATCGGGCTGGGGATAAACGGCCACGCCCTCGGCCACCAACTGGTGCAGCGCGGCGGTGTCGATGTGCTCAATTTCGATGGTGACGACGTCGACTTTACGCCCGAACTCGAGGACGTCGGCGCGGTTGCTGAAGTCGCCCCGCATAAAAACAGTAGCGTAGTTCGCCGCCGGATAGCTGTGGTTTTGGTCGAGGACGTAGAGCGGCAAATGCCAGTCGGCCCCGGCCTGACACAGCATTTTACCCAGTTGTCCGCCCCCCAGGATGCCTATTTTCGGAAAGTCTTTGCGATCTGCCATGCGGCGAAGATAGTCCCACTGGCAAAAGGCGGGGCACCACGTGCTAAAGAAAATACTGCACCGCCAACTCGTAGCCCCGCAGGCCAAAGCCGACGATGATGCCCTCCGCCACCGGCGAGATGTAGCTGTGGTGGCGGAAAGCTTCCCGCTTGTGGACGTTGCTGATGTGGACTTCAATGACCGGCGTTTCAATGCCCGCTACCGCATCGGCCAGGGCCACGCTGGTGTGGGTCAGCGCGCCCGCGTTGAGGATGATGCCGTCGTAGCTGAAGCCTACCTCGTGGAGTTTATCGAGCAGCAGCCCTTCGTGGTTGCTCTGGAAGTAGGTGAGGTCTACGTCGTCGTCCACAAACTTGCCGCGCAGGTGAATCATGAAATCCTCGAAGGTGTCTTCCCCGTAAATCTCCGGCTCGCGGCGGCCGAGGAGGTTGAGGTTGGGGCCATTGATGATGATGATGCGCAGCATGGCAGCGAGGTTGATGGGTTACAAAAATAGGACGGCGGAGGGCAAGGTACGCCCCGCCCTTATTTTGCCATCCACTCTTCCACCATCGTTTCCAGCACGGCCAGCGGTACACAGCCGGGGGAAAGGACGAGGTTGTGGAATTCCTTGATGTCGAAGTTGTCGCCCAGCTGGGTTTCGGCTTTGGACCGCAGTTCGCGGATTTTGAGTTGTCCGATTTTGTAGCTCAACGCCTGCCCGGGGATGGCCATGTAGCGCTCGATTTCGGCGACGATGCTGGCTTCCGATTCCGCTTCGTGGTCGAGGCTGTACTGGATGGCTTTTTCCCGGCTCCAGCCCTTACTGTGGATGCCGGTATCGACCACCAGGCGAATGGCCCGGTGCATCTCCGCACTGAGCATCCCGAAGTACTGGTAGGGATCGGTGTAGAGGCCCAGTTCGCTGCCCAGACTTTCGCAGTAGAGCGCCCAGCCTTCGCCGTAGGCGGAGTACCAGAGCGTGCGGCGGAAGTCGGGCAAAGCCTCGTTTTCCTGGGTCAGGCTGAACTGGTAGTGGTGCCCCGGAATAGCTTCGTGGAGGAAGAGGTCTTCGTCGCTGACCACGTTGTAGGTCGTCACGTCGGGGATGGGGACGTAAAAAATGCCCGGCCGGCTGCCGTCGCGGCTGCCGGGGTTGTACTCCGCCGAAGCGCTGTTTTCCCGGAAGGCTTCCGTGCGCCGTACTTCAAAGGGCGTTTTAGGTACCCGGTCGAAGAGTTTGCTCAGCTGGGGTTGCATCCGGGCGTGGATGGCCTCGAAGTTGGCGATCACCTCCTCGGGCTTCGTGAAAGGCATCAGCTCTGGCTTGGTCCGCACGTGGTCAAAAAACGCCTTCAGGCTTCCGGTGAAGCCCACCTGGGCTTTCACCTTTTCCATCTCGCCGCTCAGGCGCGCTACTTCCTGGAGGCCGAGCTGGTGGATTTCGTCGGCCGTCAGGTCGGTGGTGGTGTAAACTTTGATGAGGTACTTGTAGTAGTCTGCGCCGTTGGGCAGCGCATCGATGCCGCTGCTGCTGCGGCTGGCGGGGAGGTATTCGGTCGCCACATAAGTGCTCAGGTTGCGAAACATGGGGATGATGCGCTCGGAGATCACGCTTTGGTAGGCGGCGGTGAGGCGCTCCCGTTCGGCGTCGGAGAAATCGGCGGGCAGGTTGCGGATGGGGCCGTAGTAGAGGTGGTTCTCCAGTGGCTCGGCGGTCATGGCCTCCAGCTGGGGCAGGAGTTTTTCCGTCAGGGGGCGGGGCAAGACGTAGCCCTGGGCGACGCCCCGTTGCATGTTCAGGCGGGCGGTATCCATCAGGGCGACGAAGGCATCCAGGCGCTGGAGCCAATTGTCGTAGTCCTCGACGGTCTTGAACGGCTGGGCGCTCTGCCCGCTGGCCAGCTGTCCGATCATGAGGTGGGGGCTGTCAAACTGGTCTAAGGGCAACAGCTCTTCGGCAAATTCGAGGCCCGCCAGGTTGATGTCACATTCCCAGAGCAGCACATCGTAGCTCACTTTCTGGGTGTCGTCCAGGGTGGCGCGGTCGGTGGCCAGCAGTTCGTTTTTGGTGGTGGTGAAGAAGTCGCGCAGCGCCCGTTCGTGGGCGGCGCTCAGGAAGTTGGGCAGGCGGTCGTCGTAGCGGCTATCGCCCTGCATGGTGGCCTCCAGGGGGTAGAGCTCCAGGCGTTGGGCGTAATAGTTTTGCAGCAGCGTATCAAAGCCGGCGGTGGGGTTGGCCGGCGGTGCGGGGGGCGGCGTTTCAGTGCCACAGGCCAGGAAAAGCGTGAAAGACAAGAGCAATAGATAACGCATGGCAGCAGATTGGTTTCGCAACAAAGATACGCGCCGGGCCAGTCACCGGGGCGCGGTCGCAGGTGCAGGGTTCGTCCTCCAATGAGCAGAGACCGTCCTCCCAGAAAAAAGCAACTTTTTTTCCCGTCCGCACCCGATTTTTGTAACGCTTTGTGCAATCGCTGCATAGAGCAACGTCTACTGGTAAGTACAAAACCCGTAGCGTCGGTCTTTTTCACTCAACTTTCTTCAATCCCTTCATCCGGTGGCCCAATCCGCCACCTCATTACACCCAGAGTATTTATGAAAAACCTCTTTCGTACCATTGCCCTCACCCTTTGCCTTTGCTTCATCTTCCAGAGCGAGGCCGTAGCTCAAGACTACAAATCCGCCGTTGGTCTCCGCCTGGGTTACCCATGGGCGGCCAGCTACAAAACCTTCATTTCCGAGTCCAACGCCATTGAAGTGTACGCCAGCTACCGCGGCTTCACGGGCTGGAGCTGGATCGGCCTCAACGGTGCTTACCAGATCCACAACGACCTGGGCTCCACCGAAGGCCTCCAGTGGTACTACGGCGGTGGCGCGGGCATTCAGTTCTGGAGCGCAGGCGACGTTGACCTGAGCGGCACCTTCTTCAACATTTCGGGCTACCTCGGCCTGCAGTACACCTTTGCGGATACGCCCATTTCGCTGACGGCAGACTGGGTACCGACCTTCTTCATCGGCGACGGCTTCGGCGGCTTCGGCGGCTTCGGCGGTGGCTACGGCAACCTTGGCGTCCGCTACGTCCTGAGCGGCAACGGTAAGAAGTAAGCCACTGAAGACCAATCCCGCGGGGGAGGCAGCACCAGAGTGTGTTGTCTCCCCCGCTCATTTTCGGCCCCGTGCTGCTTCTGCCCAGGGTAAAATCGGCCCGGCCACTGGAAAAAGCCCCACATTGAGCGGGCCCCGGTGCGGGCAGTATACTATCTTTGCCGGGATTTGATTACCCCCTCCCAAGAAATCATGAGTCAACCCCGCGCTATTCTGCTGCTCGCCGACGGTACCACCTTCCACGGAAAGGCCGCTGGCAAGATCGGCACCACCACCGGAGAAATCTGCTTCAACACCGGCATGACCGGCTACCAGGAAGTGTTTACCGACCCCTCCTACTACGGACAGTTGCTCGTGACCACCAACGCCCACATCGGCAATTACGGCACCACGAGTGTCGACACCGAATCGGGCAGCATCAAAATTGCCGGGCTCATCTGCAAAAACTTTACCGTTCCCTACAGCCGCCACCTGGCCGAAGCTTCCATCCAGGACTACCTGGAAGGCGAAGGCCTGGTGGGCATCAGCGACGTCGATACCCGCGCAATCGTCCGCCACATCCGCACCAGGGGAGCGATGAACGGCATCATCTCCAGTGAAATCTTTGACCTCGCCGAGCTCAAGCGCCGCCTCGATGCAGTGCCAAACATGGATGGCCTGGAGCTCTCCAGCTTCGTCACTACCCCCGAAGCCTATACCCTGGGCAACCCCGACGCCACCTACCGCGTAGCCGTGCTCGACCTGGGCACCAAGCAAAACATCCTCCGGAATTTCCTGAAGCGCGATTGCTACGTCAAAGTGTTCCCCGCCAAATCCAGCGTAGAAGACATCATGGCTTTCCTGCCCGATGGCCTCTTCATCTCCAACGGCCCTGGCGACCCCGGTGCGATGGATTACGCCGTCACTACCGCCCAGGGTATGCTCGATCAGGAAAAGCCCCTGTTCGGCATCTGCCTCGGCCACCAGATTTTGGCCCGGGCCGTCGGCATCCCCACCTACAAGATGCACCACGGCCACCGCGGCATCAACCACCCGGTGAAAAACCTGATCACCGGCAAATCGGAAATCACCAGCCAAAACCACGGCTTCGGCGTCTCCCCCGAGGCCATCGCCCAGAACCTGGACCGCGTGGAAATCACCCACCGCAACCTCAACGACGATACCATCGAAGGCATCCGCGTCGTTGGGAAGCCGGCTTTCAGCGTCCAGTACCACCCCGAAGCCAGTCCCGGGCCCCACGATGCTGCCTACCTTTTTGATCAGTTCATCGACCTGATCAAAGAGCACCAAGCCGTTCGCGCCTGATCTTGCCTCGCTCCTTGTCCTCACTCCCCCCTTCGGGGGGTCGGGGGGGAGCACCTGCGGCCGCGCAAAAATCCAGCCATGCGCAATGATGCGTAGCGTAAAAATTTAAACTTTAAAACTATGAGTTCAATTCTCGACATCCGCGCCCGGCAAATCCTCGACAGCCGCGGCAACCCCACCATTGAAGTAGAAGTCGTTACCGGCGACGGTGCCGTGGGCCGCGCCGCCGTACCCAGCGGAGCCAGCACCGGCAAATACGAAGCCGTGGAACTGCGGGACGGCGACAAAGGCGTTTTCCTCGGCAAAGGCGTCCTCAAAGCCGTAGCCAACGTAGAAGAAAAAATCGCCGAAGAACTCCTCGGCGTAGACGTCACCGACCAGCGCTACATCGACGCCACGATGATTGAGCTGGACGGCACGCCCAACAAGAGCAAGCTCGGCGCCAACGCCATCCTCGGCGTCAGCCTCGCCTGCGCCAAAGCCGCCGCCCAGGAGCTCAACCAGCCCCTCTACCGCTACATCGGCGGCGTCAATGCCCACACGATGCCCGTGCCGATGATGAACATCCTCAACGGCGGCAGCCACGCCGACAACAGCATCGACTTCCAGGAATTCATGATCCTGCCCCTCGGTGCCGATACTTTCAGCGAAGCCCTGCGCATGGGCGTGGAAACCTTCCACCACCTGCAAAAAGTGCTGAAAAGCAAAGGCTACAGCACCAACGTCGGCGACGAAGGCGGCTTTGCCCCCAACATCAAAAGCAACGAGGAGGCCATCGAGATCGTCCTCCAAAGCATCGAAGCAGCGGGCTACCGCCCCGGCGAAGACATCATGATTGCCATGGATGCCGCCGCTTCCGAATTCTTCGATTCAAAGGAAAACGTTTACCACTTCCACAAGTCAGACGGTCGCAAGATCGAATCCGCCGGCATGGTCGACTACTGGAAAGGCTGGGTCGATAAGTACCCCATCTTCTCCATCGAAGACGGCCTGGACGAGGACGACTGGAGCGGCTGGGCGGCACTTAACAAAAGCATCGGGCAGCGCTGCCAGCTGGTGGGCGACGACCTTTTCGTGACCAACACCGAGCGCCTGGCGCGGGGGATCAAAGACAAATCCGCCAACTCCATCCTCGTTAAAGTCAACCAGATCGGCTCCCTCTCCGAAACGATCGACGCCGTCAGCATGGCCCACCGCGCGGGCTACACCAGCGTGATGAGCCACCGCTCCGGCGAAACGGAAGACGTAACGATTGCCGACCTCGCCGTGGCCCTCAACACCGGCCAGATCAAAACCGGCTCCGCCAGCCGTTCCGACCGGGTCGCGAAATACAACCAACTGCTCCGCATCGAGGAAGAACTGGGCAGCACCGCCTACTTCCCCGGCCGCGACCTGCTGCGCAAGATTGGGCGCTAGGCCTTAACTGACGGGCTGCCGCCGGGAATGGAGCGAAAAATTCGCTCGTTCCCGGCGGCAAGCCTTATCTTTCGCCACCTATATTGCATCCCGTATGGCCATCAAGCAAACCCCCGACCCGCTCAAAGCCCTTTGGCTCAAGCTGCCGCCCTACCTGCGCAACCGCTACTTTTTGGCGTTGGTGGCCTTTACTTTTTTCATGATCTTCATTGATCGCCACGATGTGCTCACGCAGTTCAAACTCCACTCCACGGTCAATCGCCTGGAAAGTGACCTGGAAAACTACGACGCCCTGATCGGCAAAGCCGAGACGGAAAAGCTGGAAATGGAGCGCAACCGCGAGAGTTTTGCCCGCGAAAGCTACTTCATGCAAAAAGACGACGAAGACGTATTCATCATCGTCGAAGCCCCCGCCGAGTAGGCACTGAGGTCAGCCCTCGGGCCACTAATATGCACTTTGTGGAAGATGAAGTTGCCTGTCGTTTTGTCTTGGCGCGCGGCTGCTGTACCTTCGCGGCCGTTCCGCTTGCATTGTGCCCGGGGCGTTCCGGGGGGGAGACTCTTCCGGGCGCGGTCGCAGGTGCAGGGTAAGGGGAACAAATGAGCAATGATGGTCTGGCCCAGGTTCGGGCGGGCTTCCACCCCAGCAAAAAATTTCAACGTAGCGCCATGGCAGTTTTAGTTCGTAAAGATTCCAACATCATCGTGCAGGGCATCACCGGTAAGGAAGGAAGTTTCCACGCCGAGCAGATGCTGGAGTACGGGACCAACCTGGTAGGTGGTGTCACCCCGGGCAAAGGCGGGCAACTCCACCTCGGCAAGCCGGTTTTCAATACCGTAGCCGACGCCGTGAAACAGGCGGGTGCCGATGTTTCCGTCATCTTCGTCCCCCCACCCTTCGCCGGAGACGCCATCATGGAAGCTGCCGCCGCTGGCATTAAGGTCATCATCTGCATTACCGAAGGCATTCCCGTGCAAGACATGGTGAAGGTCCGTTCCTACATCCGCGACTACGACTGCCGCCTGATCGGCCCGAACTGCCCCGGCGTAATCACTCCCGGTGAGGCGAAGTGCGGCATCATGCCCGGCTTCATCCACCGCCCCGGCCGCATCGGCATCGTTTCCCGCTCCGGCACCCTCACGTACGAGGCCGTAGACCAGGTCACCAAGGCCGGCATGGGCCAGTCCACCTGCATCGGCATCGGCGGAGACCCAATCGTGGGCACCACCACCAAAGACGCCGTAGAACTGCTGATGAACGACCCCGATACGGACGGCATCATCATGATCGGAGAAATTGGCGGCACGATGGAAGCCGAAGCTGCGCAATACGTCAAAGAACACGGCACCAAGCCCGTAGTCGGCTTCATCGCTGGCCAGACCGCGCCCAAGGGACGCACAATGGGCCACGCCGGTGCCATCGTCGGTGGCCACGAAGACACTGCCGAAGCGAAAATGAAAATCATGGCCGAGTGTGGCATCCACGTCGTGAAAAGCCCCGCCGAAATCGGCATCACGATGGTAAAGGCGCTGCAGGGATAAGCCTTCCGCACCGCCTAAGCGTAAACGAAAAAGCCAGCGCGTTCTCTTGGGAGAATGCGCTGGCTTTTTTGTTGGTCAGAAGACTATGCCTAGTTCAAACTCCGGTCAGGGGCGGGTGCGGCGGCGTGGTAGTCGCGGGCGATGCGGTCGGCGAAGATGTCGAGCAACTGCATGATGCGGTCTTCGTAGGGGCAAGCGACGATGACGCCCACGTGCTGGCGCTTGTTCATTTTCCAGACGATCTCCGGCTCCTGGAAGGGAGACATATCGGGCCATTCGTGGCGGCAGAGGGAAACGACGATGCCGGCCTGCTGGTAGCGGCGCCCTGGTGGGTGGTACTCTACGCCGTAGGCCATGGCCGTTTCCAGGCGGGCCCATTCTTCCCAGAGACTGACGCCGGTGGCGGCCTCCACCATTTCCGCCAGGTGGGCTCCGCCGACGCGGCTGGCCGTTTCGAGGAAAACGAATTCGCCGGAAGGCAACTTGATGAACTCCGTGTGGCTGGCGCTGAAGCGCATCCCGAAGGCGTGCATCACCTCGCTGGTCAGTTGCCGCAGCGCCTGGGCATCGGGATGATCGTAGGGGACGCTGATGGAGCGGAAGATGCCCCCCCCGTGGGCCACCTCAAAGGGTGTGCTGAGGTAGCGGGAGACCTGGCAAAAGACGACCTCGCCGTTAACGCTGATGGCGTCAGCGTGGAAGACATCGCCGGGGCGAAACTGCTCCACGAGGTACTGTGGCCGCTTATCGCCCAGGGCGTGTACGGCCGCCCAGAGTTCTTCGGCGGAATGTACCTTTTGGATGCCCGTGGCACTGGCTTCCCAGCGGGGCTTGATCAGGCAGGGGTAGGTGACGGAATTGGCAAACTCCGTAACCTCCACATTATTGAACAGGGAACTGAAGACAGGGACGGGGACGCCCTGGTCGCGGGCCTGAACGCGCATGGCCAGCTTATCCCGGAAAAAGCGCGCGGTGGTTTGACCCATGCCGGGGATGCGGAATTCCTCGCGCAGGTAGGCGGCTTTTTCGACGTCGAAATCATCGAGGGCGACGATGCGGTCGATCTTGCGGTCTTGCATCAGCCAGGCCAGGCCGTTGGCGGTGCGGCCCAGGTTGGCGGGGGTGTTGGTGATGTCTTCGAGGTAAAAGACTTCGTCAATGGCTTCCCAGGGCCAGGGCTCGTGCTCGAGTTTTTTGTCGGTGAGCAAGTAAACCGTATTGCCGGCTTCCTTACTGGCGCGCAAAAAAGGCGATCCTTTAAAATAACAGGTGATGCAAAGGAAAGTCATGGTGAGCGTCTGTTTGTGCTTTGAGCCCGGGGCGGGGTAATCCCATCAAATGGTAGAAGTAAGCCCGATGGCCTTCCCTGGCTCCTTACGACTTGCGCGGCACCTGCGGCAGCGCCCACTCCGGGGAAACCGACCGCTAAAATACCCGCCAGCGATGAACCAAGCCCCCCGGGTAGGTTGTACTAGGCAGTACCCGCCGGGGAGAAACGATCGGGGAGGAAGCGCCTCCGCCCCAAAGATACAAGCCCGCTGCGCAGACCAAAGAACTTAACGCAAAAATCACCCCCATGGCCTTGACCGAATCCACCATGCTTTCCATCGGGACGCCCGCTCCCGCTTTCACCCTGCCCGACACCGTCAGCGACCAAGACCTGAGCTGGGCCGACCTCAAAGGCCCGCAAGGAACCCTCGTGTACTTCATCTGCAACCACTGCCCCTACGTCTTGCACGTCATTGAAGAACTGGTGCAGGTTGCCAAAGATTACGCCAACCGGGGCATCGCTACGGTGGCCATCAGCGCCAACGACGCCGAGAAATACCCCGTCGATAGCCCCGATAACATGCAGGCTTTTGCCGCCAATTTTCAGTTTTCCTTTCCCTACCTCTACGACGAAAGCCAGGAAGTTGCCCGCAGCTACGACGCGGCCTGCACGCCCGATATCTACCTGTTCGACGCCAACGCCGCGCTCTACTACCGGGGAAGACTGGACGCCAACCGTCCGGGTAGCGGTACACCGCCCACCGGCGAAGACCTCCGCCACGCCCTCGATGATCTCCTGGCGGGCCAGCCCAGCCCGGAAAAGCAGTACCCCAGCGCTGGGTGCAACATCAAATGGAAGGGGTGATGTGTGATGTCAGATGTGTGATGTCAGACGTTTGATGTCCAATGTTACAGCGGCAGCAAGTGTCCTCTATGCAACAGCGGTAGCCAAATGTTAAGTGTTGAATGTTGACCGCCGTAGGCAGCAGCGCAGTTAATTAAATATGTTAAATCCTGTTGGGTCTAACAAAATAACGTTGACAGGTTTCCCCTTCCCCCCCTAGCGTACCCAGCGGTAAGTGGCTTTGAGGAGGAAAGTGTTTTGGGCATCGTTGGCAAAGAGGTCGTCGCGCAGGGCGGAGAACACGTCTTTGTTCGGGTCGGCACCGCCCGTTACGCCTTGGGACCACACGAGAAAGAGGGTGGAACTGGGGAGGTATTCCCAGCGTACGACGAAATTGGAGCGGAACTGAAGGAAGTTGAAATCGGGGTCTCCGAAGCGGAAGTCTACTGCTTCATCGGCGTCGTCGTTGATGCTGTACTGCCCGTTTTCGGCGTCGTGGTGGATGGCCTCGGCGGAGAAGGTGGTAAAACGGTCTTCAAATTGCTTGGCCAGGGGGTCGGCTACCGTCTTGAACTCATCATAGACGCCGCGGGCGATGAAGGGCTGCCCGTAGTACTGCACCGTAAAATCGGGGGTAACGTTGTAGGTGGCCCGTAGCGTGAAGCTGAGGGTTTGTTGGGTGATTTGGCCGTGGAGGTAGGCGGTGCGGTCGCCGTCCTGGGCGGTGGTGATGTACTGGTCGCGGCGGTCCGTCCAGCTGTAGTTGGGTTCGAAGTACAGCGAAAGCGCGTCGAGGGGCTGGTAGGCGAATTCGAGGCCCACCGAGCTGCCCATCACGTTGCCATCGTAGGATTGCCCGCCGTCGGCGTAGAGGTAGGCCCGGAGTTTTTTGCGTTGGTCCGTACCGATGCCACCGCCAAGGGCATAGCCGGGCGGCCGGCGGAAGAGCGGGCCGCCGCGCAGGGCGTTGCGGCTGATGTCCTGTTGTTCCAGATTGACCCAGAAGCGGAAGTTGGAGAAGTTGCGGAATTGCCCCCAGACGTTGGTATTGTAACTGCGGTTGAGCGAGGCTCCGCTCCAGTCCCAGCCCAGGTAAATGTTCTGGTTCCACTGGAAGCGGTTGAAGATGCCCACGGGATTGCGCCAGCGGCGGGCTCCCCAGGCGAAGTAGTTGATCTGCTCGCTGTTGTTGAGAAAGCCAATGTCGTTCAGCTCCAGGCCCGGGCTGCGGAAGGTAAACCCCGATTCGAAAACCCAGTCGCCCTCAAATTCCCCGATGGCCAGCGTCCCGCCGGTACCGCTCAGGCGCGTGGCACTGGTGTCTACCCGGAGGTGATCGGCGTCGGGCCGCTGAAAGAGGTGGGCAAAAGACTGTTGGGTATTGGTGATCGCTTCGGCGGTGCCATTGACCTGGCTCCAGATGGCATTGGCCTTCAGCTGCCAGGCGCGGTCTTTCCAGCGGTGCACCAGGTCAATGCCCCCCGAATAAGCACTGCGGTGGAGGAAGCGCAGCTCGTCGGTCCGCAAATCCCGGTTCACCGAAGTGAGCATCACGCCGATGGTGCTCTGGCTGCTGCCGAAGTCTTGCTGGACGCGGCCGACGTTGTAGCTGGTAAACGGCTCGACCTCCGTACGCGTCTCCCCGTTGTGGTCCATGATCCGGGCAAACTCCCGCTCGGTGGCGCTGGAAAGCAGGCCGAGGGAGAGGCCAGACTGGGTCTTGCCACTCACTTTGGCGGCCCCGAGGATGGTGGTATTTTCGGGTTGGTCGACGTAGCGGGCCGCACTGGGGTTGCCGGAGAGAAAACGACTCGGAGAGCCGCCAATGCGCCGGCTGTAGAAGAGCAGATCACTGTTGTACTGTCCGCCCGCCTCGGCGGCCGTAATCTGGTAATCGAAGATGTTGCGGTTTTCGACGAAGAAGGGCCGCTGCTCGCGGAAAAAGATCTGGAAGCCATCAAGGTTGATCGCGCCGGGGTCGGCTTCCACCTGCCCGAAATCGGGGTTGATGGTGTAATCCACCACCACGTCGTTGGTCAGGCCAATCCGGCCGTCGAGGCCACCGCTGAGTTTCGACTCCGTCTTGCTGGCAAAAGGGTCATTGGGGTCGAAGGCATCGCCGGTGCGGACCTGGCCCAACACGTAGGGCTGCAGTTCCAACGGCCGGCGCGGCTTTACCCCTTCGATGCCTTTGAGGATGCCGAAGCGGCTCACCCACCCGGGCTGGGTTTGCTTCACGGGAGCCCAGGAGCTGGCCTCCTGCGCACGGAAGAGGTTGCGGTTGACCTGAAGGCCCCACTCCTGCTGCTCCGCCTTGCCAAAGCGCAACTGGGAAAAGGGGATACGGGCTTCAACGGTGTAACCCTGGTCATCGCGCTGGGTTTTCATGAGCCAGTAGGGGTTCCAGCTGGTGTCCCAGTTCTGGCCGTCGTTGCTGATGAATTCATCCCCCCGTACGCCGCTGACCGAAGCGGAGAAGGAAAAGCCCGTGCGCTTGTCGTTAAAACTATCGAAGTTGATTTCCACCCAGTCGCCAGGAAAGTCATCGCGGCGGCCAAAGCGGGCCTCAATCTTCTCGGGCTCCGTATCGAAAGCCCGCCAGGCGACGTACAAAAAGCGCTGGTCATAGAGAATCTTGAAAGCGGTTTCCTGGCTGATGGGCGCGGCGTCATCGGGTTGGCGCTGGTAAAAATTGCTGCCCCAGGCTACTTGTTCCCAGGCCGCGTCATCCAATTTTCCGTCGATGGCCGGGGCCTCGCCCTCCAGTCGTTTGGTTTCGTAAACGGGCCGGTCCTGGGCAAACAAAGGAGCAGCCAAAGCCAAAAGGCTGGCGAGGAGGAGGGGATGTCTCATGTTGGAGTGTCAGTAGTCTTTACTTGGTAAGAAGGACGAACGCTGGAGAGAGGGGTTGCACGATGGTGCCAGCGTGACCGAAGGAGATATTTACTGTTGATGTTAAACAACGTATCTACACCGTTGAAGCCAACGTAGAAACACTTGACTCCTGATAAAAAGCCGCGCTGATGAGAAAGCTTGTCCTGCGCATCCGCAAGCGGGCGCTGCCGCAGGTGCCGTGGAAAAGAACAAAGAGCAAGGGACGTCTGGCTCCCGCCTCACCACCCCTTCGGCCTCCGCCCCCCCGCCAGGGCGAGGTACAGGTACATCGGCCCTACCCAGGCATCAAAGAAGGCGACGTTGCCGGCCACCACCAGCCTGCTCACGCACCCCAACAAAGTACCGGGGGCAACCGCTGCCGATACCCCTTCCGGCGTGTAAGTGCGCGGGTTGATGTTGTAAAATCCCGGGTGATAGGCGTACACCAGCAGCCAAAGGCGGAGCGCGTAAAGCCCCAATACCAAAGGCCACCAAGGACTGAACAGCAGCAAAAAACCCAGCAGATAGAACAGGCCGTGGCTCAGGGCCAGCCCCCCCAGCAAGATTTGCATAACCTGCGGGTAGCGTTGGCCAGCCGATTGATGACGGGCCCGTTGCCGGAAGTAAGCCCTCCAGCTGCCCTGGGCGTGGGTATACACGTAAGCCGCAGGATGCAGCATCCGCACCGTCGTGGCCGCGTCCGCCGCATTCGCCACCAGCAGGTCATCGTCCCCGCCGGGCAAATCGGCGTGGGCGGCGAATCCCCCGGCCCGTTCGAAGAAGGACTTCCGGTAGGCCAGGTTGCGGCCCACGCCCATGTACGGATAGCCCCGCTGGGCAAAACCCAGGTACTTGATACTGGTATAAAGCGTCTCAAAGCGCTGCCAACGCACGAGCAAACTGTCCTCTTTCTCCGGCGCGCAGGGCGACACCCCCAAGACCAACTCCGCACCCGCCCGCAGCGGTTCGGCCATGCAGTAAAGCCACTGGCTGGTCAGGGGCACACAGTCGGCATCCGTCAGCACCAGCAAGTTGTGCCGGGCCTGGGAAATGCCATAGGTCAGGGCATCTTTCTTGCCCGGCCGGGTAGGGCCAGGGTCCAACAGCCGCACCCGCCCGTCGGCAATCAGGTAAGGGTGCACCCGCGAGACCGACTGGTCCGTAGAATTATCGTCCACCAGGATCAGCTCGAAATCACCGGCGTAGTCCTGGGCCAGGATGCGCTCAACGCACTGCCCGAGGTGGTCCTCTTCGTTGTGAAAGCAGACGATCACACTCAGGGGCGGACTTTCGCGGTCTGCGTCGGGCGGGCGCAGTACAAAGCCCGGACGGTAGTAAGCGTACCGCAGGTAGTAGCCCCAGTAGCAGGCTTGGGCCGCCGCCACAAGCAGGAAAACGATCAGCAGCAGGAGCATGGGCGCGGTAGGACTAGATCTCGCCCACAATGTCCTCCCATTCCGGGTGGCGCTCCAGGTAGGCGGCCACGAAGGGGCAGTAGGGCAGAACGATCAGGTCGTGTTCGCGGGCGTAAGTCAGGGCGGTCGTCACCAGGGCGCTGCCGATGCCCTGGCCGGCCAGTTCTTCCGGAACTTCGGTGTGTACCAAAGCCAGGCGGTTGCGGCCCAGGCGGTATTCCAGTTTGGAGGTGAGGCCACCACTGATGACTTCAAAGCGGTATTTCTCCGGGTTGTTGACAACGTCGTGCGCGTGGTCGGGCATATCCTAGGGGCTTTAATCGGGAAGCTAAGGTAGGTCGAATTCCGCTACCGGAAGGCTGCGGCGAGCGGGGAAAGAGCACTCCTGTTCAGAAAAACGTGGGGCCTAAAGCTCCTTGCGCAGTCGGGCCACGGGCAAGCCCAGCTGTTCGCGGTACTTCGCCACGGTGCGGCGGGCAATGTCGTATCCTGCCTCGGCGAGGGCTGCCTGGAGTTTATCGTCAGCGTAAGGCTTGCGCTTGTTTTCCTGGGCGATGATGTCGCGCAAAACGTTCTTGATCTGGGTGGTACTCACCTCCTCCCCGCTCTGGTTGGTCATGCCCTCGCTGAAAAAATCGCGCAGGGAATGGGTGCCGAAGTCGGTCTGAACGAATTTGCTGTTGGCTACGCGGCTGACGGTGCTGATGTCGAGTTCCGTCATTTCCCCAATGTCTTTGAGGATCATGGGGCGGAGGTCTTTAGGGTCGCCGCTGCGGAAGTAGGCTTCCTGGTAGCGCAGGATGGCGTGCATGACGCTAAAGAGGGTCTGCTGCCGCTGCTGAATGGCTTCGATGAACCAGGTGGCCGATTCGATATTCTGGCGGATGAAGCCGGCGGCCTGTTTTTGGGCGATGCTGAGTTTGCCGGCGGCTTTTTGCTTGCGGCGGTAGTCGGCCAGGAGCTGCTGGTAGTGGTCGTTGACCCGCAGGTCCGGCGCATTACGGGCGGTGAGTTGGAGTTTGAGCTGCCCGTCTTCGGTGGTGACCAGAAAGTCGGGGACGATCGTACGGGCCACCCGCCCGCCGGCCACGCCGCTGAGCCCGCTGGCGGGTTTGGGGTTGAGGCGGAGAATTTCGCCGAGGGCGTCGCGGAGTTCGTCTTCGTCGACCTCCAGTTTTTCGCGGAGGCGGTCGTAGTGTTTTTTGGAGAACAGCTCGAAGTGATCGCGGATGATGGTTTGGGCCAGGATGAGGTCGGCGAAGCGCATGTCTTCCAGCTCGGCACCGTTGTCTACCTTATTGTTGAGCTGGAGGAGGAGGCATTCGCGCAGGTCGCGGGCGGCGATGCCGGGCGGCTCAAGGGTTTGGACGGTGGCCAGGACCTTGCGGACCTGCTGCGGCGTCACGTCGAGGTGGTGGTTGATGAGCAGATCATCGGCGATGGCGGAGGGGCTGCGCTGGAGGTAGCCATCGTCGTCGAGGTTGCCAATGATCTGGCGGGCGATGAGTTGTTCGAGGGGGCCACGAAAATCGAGGCTGCTGAGCTGCTCTTCGAGGTGTTCAAAGAAGGTTGTTTCGTCGGCCGTATAACTGCCGGGGGCGGCGTAATCTTCGTCGAGGCGGCTCCCCGTCTGGTAGCTGCCGGGGTCGTCTTCGAGGTATTGCTGGAAGTAGTCGTCGTCGTACTCGGCATTGCGTTCCTCGCCGTCGTGGGCGCGCTCTTCCTGGGGCTCAGCGACGTCGCTTTCCAGCGGGCGGGCTTCTTCCAGGGTGGGGTTGCTTTCCAGTTCTTCCTTGATGCGCTGTTCGAGTTCCATCACGGGCAGTTGCATCAGCTGCATGAGCTGGATCTGGCGGGGGCTGGCCGTTTGGGAAAGTTTCAGTTTTAAGGACTGTCCGAGCATCCGGTATGGGTGAGCTAACGGGATTAAATACGTTTAGGGCGCGGCGAAGGTTCGCGGCGGAGCCACCCGTCGGAGGAATTATTCAGCTCGTTTTGGGGCACTGGGCGCGGCCGCAGGTGCAGGGGGCTTGACGGAGGAGCGATGGATGCCTCCCCCTCGCCCGGCTCTTCAAAAGACCTTCCCGGCACCTGCGGCCGCGCCCTTTTGCAGAGGCATATGCTAAATGGTGAAACATTCGTTTACTTTGCGCGCTTATTGCTGAGTACCGCCCAACAACCGACCATGTCCCTTTCCCCCAACTTCGCCTTTCCCGATTTTCCGTACCAACGGCCCGACCTGGAAGCGGACGCAAGGGCCATCAGCAACATCATCGAAGAACTTACCGCGGCTTCCTCCCCCGAGCGGGCGGCTGCGGCGGTGGAGCGCATTGACGACATCCGGGCGCGGGTTTCGACGGCCTACAACATTTGCTACATCCGCTACAGCATCGATACCCGCGATGCCTTTTACCGCGCCGAAAAGGCCTGGTTTGACGAAAACCTGCCCGCCACCGAGGTGTGGCGCATGGATTACTACCGCGCCCTTATCGCCAGCCCGCACCGCGCCGCCCTGGAGGAAAAATTTGGCAAGCAACTCTTCCTCACTGCCGAGCTCAGCATCCAGACTTTTCAACCCGAGCTCATCGAAGACCTCCAGGCCGAAAACAAAGGCTACAGTGCCTACACCGAGCTGAAGGGCGGGGCCCGCATCGAGCTGGATGGCAAGGTCTACAACCTGAGCAGCATCGTGCCGATGTGCCAGGTCCCCGACCGCGCCCAGCGCCAAAAAGCCAACGCCGCAAAGTGGGGCTGGCTGGGTGAAAACCAGCAGGAGATCGAAAAAATCTACGACGACCTGGTCAAACTCCGCCACGGCATGGCCCGGAAACTGGGCTACGAAAACTTCATCCCCCTCGGCTACGCCCGGATGAACCGTACGGACTACGGCCCCGCCGAAATTGCGGTTTTCCGCGACGAAGTCAAACGCTACATCGTCCCCATCGCTACCCGCCTGGCCCAGGAGCAAGCCGCCCGCATCGGCGTGGAGTCATTGCGTTATTACGACGTCCAATTCCGCTTCCCCGACGGCAACCCCACTCCCCAGGGTACGCTGGAAGACACCGTTGCCGCTGCCCGCAAGCTCTACGATGGGCTGAGCCCCGAGACGGGAGAATTTTTCCGCTACCTCGAAAACTTCCAGCTCATGGACCTGGAGGCAAAAGACGGCAAAGCCCCCGGCGGCTACTGTACCTACATCAATGACTACGGCGCGCCCTACATCTTCTCGAATTTCAACCGGACTAGCCACGACGTAGACGTGCTCACCCACGAATTCGGCCACGCCTTCCAGGTTTACAGCAGCCGCCACCAGCGGCCGATGGAGTACGCCTGGCCTACTTACGATGCGGCGGAGATCCACTCCATGTCCATGGAATTCTTTGCTTACCCCGGGGTGCCCGATTTCTTTGGTCCGGATGCCGCAAAGTACTTCTACAGCCACCTCGAAAGCGCCATTCGTTTCCTGCCCTACGGCTGTGCGGTCGATGAATTTCAGCACCTCGTCTACGCCCACCCCGGGTGGAGCCCCGCCGAGCGCAACGCCGCCTGGAAAAAGCTGGAAGCCGAGTATACGCCGCACCTGGACTATTCCGACGAGCCCTTCCTGCGCCAGGGCACTTACTGGCAGAGCCAACTGCACCTCTTTGGGATGCCTTTTTACTACATCGATTACTGCCTGGCCCAGATCTGTGCGTTCCAGTTTTGGCTGAAAGACCAGGAGGACCACCAGCAGGCCTGGAGCGATTACGTGCGGCTGTGCACCGCCGGAGGCTCCCTGGGCTTCCTGGACCTCGTCCGCCTGGCTGGCCTGGAGAACCCCTTCGAGCCCGGCATCATGGAACGCATTGCCAAGACGGTGGAAGCCCGCCTGGCCGAGCTGGCCTGAAAACCTGGGCTTAACGTGGGGTTGAGCCCTTACAACAATCCTAAGTGATTGGTCTTCAACGGCCTTTAGAAGGTAGTTCTGTAGTTCGGTAGTGGGCAATACCCAACTACCGAACTAAAAAGCCATTGCGATCTAACCTTTAAAAATGGGCGAATATCTTCGTTGCATAGCACCAACCTGGCGTTAAGCTTAATCTTCGCTAAATAAACGGGTAATGCTGCGGTGGGATCTTTGGCCCCTTACCAAAATCCATTCCTCCCGTAATGAGAAAGTTTTACCCCCTACTGGCCCTTGTGCTCAGGAAGAGCGTAAGCCAGTAGCGAGCGTTTTGGCGGGCTTAGGCGGGAAGACCGGCCAAAAATTGCTTGGTCATCCTGGGCGGAGTATGTTACCTTTGCGGGAAATTTCGGGTCAACGACCTTTTGAAGCGCGGCGAACACCCAACCGTATGGTTCCCGCGGCCATCTAGATCGCTTGTCATCGAAGACTGGAGCGCGAAGTCTCGCGTGCTAAAACATTCTTCTCTAACAAGTAAATCTCTTCACTTTATGGTTTCTACTATTATGCTGGCGGCCCCCATTCTGGGGATTCTCGCCTTGGTGTTTATGTTCATCAAATCAGCGGGCGTCTCTAAGCAAGACCCCGGGAACGAACTCATGCAACGCATTGGCAAAAACATTGCCGACGGTGCCATGGCCTTTTTGAAGGCGGAATACAAAGTACTGGTCTGGTTCGTGGTGGCGGTAGCCGTTATCCTGGGCATATCTGCTTACCTCGACGGCGATGACGCTACGAGCTGGATGATTTCCGTCAGCTTCGTCATTGGCGCGGTCTGTTCTGCTCTGGCTGGTTTCATCGGGATGAACGTAGCTACTAAAGCCAACATCCGTACTACCCAGGCCGCCCGCACCAGCCTGGGCAAAGCCCTCGGCGTTGCTTTTGACGGCGGCGCGGTAATGGGCCTCGGCGTAGTGGGCCTCGGTCTGCTCGGCCTCGGTTCGCTCTTCTTCATCTTCCAGGGCCAGTTTGGCGTGGATACGGAACTGAACGTGCTCAAGACGATCTCCGTCCTCACTGGCTTCAGCTTCGGCGCTTCCTCCATCGCCCTGTTCGCCCGCGTTGGCGGCGGTATCTACACCAAGGCGGCCGACGTAGGCGCTGACCTGGTAGGCAAAGTCGAAGCCGGCATCCCCGAAGACCACCCCCTCAACCCCGCCACCATCGCCGATAACGTTGGAGACAACGTAGGCGACGTAGCCGGTATGGGTGCTGACCTTTTCGAATCTTACGTAGGATCCATCATCGGCACGATGGTGATTGGCGCGGCATTCATGAGCATCCCAGCCTTCGCCCAGAGCGAAATGGCGGGCCTCAACGCCGTCCTGCTTCCCCTCGTGGTGGCGGGCATCGGCATCGTTGCCTCCATCATCGGCACCTTCTTCGTGCGCGTGAAGGAAGGCGGTGACCCCCAGAAAGCCCTCAACACGGGCGAACTGATCGCAGCAGTCATCATGTTGGCCGGCACCTACTTCGCCGTTACTACCATGATGCCCGCCGAGTGGTCCGTTGAAAACAGCAACGGCCTGGTACAGAACTACACCAGCAACGGCATCTTCTTCGCCATCCTTTTCGGTCTCATCTCCGGCCTGGGTATTGGTTACATCACCGAGTACTACACGGGTACGGGCACCAAGCCCGTGCAGGGTATCGTTGACCAGTCGCTGACCGGCTCGGCCACCAACATCATCGCCGGCCTTGCCGTCGGGATGCGGTCTACGGCTTACCCCATCGTGCTGCTCTGTGCTGCCATCATCGGCTCTTACTACTTTGCGGGTCTTTACGGCATCGGTATCGCGGCGGTAGGTATGCTCGCCAACACGGGCATCCAGCTGGCCGTTGATGCTTACGGCCCGATTTCCGATAACGCCGGCGGTATCGCTGAAATGGCGGGTCTGCCCAAGGAAGTACGGGAGCGCACGGACAAACTCGACGCCGTAGGCAACACCACAGCCGCCATCGGTAAAGGTTTCGCCATCGGCTCTGCGGCACTGACGGCGCTGGTACTGTTTGCCGCCTTTATGCAGACGGCTAACCTGACCAACATCGACATTGCCAACCCCTACGTCACCGCCGGTCTGTTCCTCGGTGCCATGCTGCCTTTCCTGTTCTCCGCTTTCTCCATGGAAGCCGTAGGCCGCGCCGCCAACGACATGATCCAGGAGGTACGCCGCCAGTTTGCCGACATCCCCGAGCTGAAAGCCGCCCTCGAAATGATGAAGCGCGCGGGCCACGATACTTCCAAGTATTCCCCCGCCGACCTCGCCATCTTCAACGCTGCTGACGGTAAGGCCGACTACGAAAAGTGCGTGGAAATCTCCACCAAAGCCTCCATCCGCGAGATGGTGATGCCCGGCCTGATTGCGGTCATTACCCCGGTTGTCGTTGGGTTTGCCGGCGGCGCAGAAATGCTCGGTGGCCTCCTCGCCGGGGTAACCAGCGCAGGGGTCATGATGGCCATCTTCCAGTCCAACGCCGGTGGTGCGTGGGACAATGCCAAGAAAATGTTCGAAACCGGTGCCAGCGTTCAGGGTACCATCTACCACAAAGGTTCTGAGCCCCACAAGGCCGCAGTAGTGGGTGACACCGTTGGTGATCCATTTAAGGATACTTCCGGCCCGTCGCTCAACATCCTGCTCAAGCTGATGGCAGTAGTTTCTCTCGTGATTGCGCCCTTCCTGGTGTAAGGATTGAATTATCGAATCAATTAATAATGGAATGGCCGCCGCACGAGAAAGTGTGGCGGCCATTCTTTTTTGGCGCGGCCGCAGGTGCAATGCGCCTAACAATGCCAGCGCTGAATAGAGGAGGGCGTCGCGTCGCTCAAGGCGTATTAATCCACCAACAAATCCGCTACGGCGAATACCCCGAGGTGGAGGCTGGTGAAGGATTCCTGATGACTGAACGTCTCGCAGTGCGCGTATTCTCCCTGCTCAGGGATGGGGCCGGTAAAGCGTTCCACCTGCCGCTCAAAGATGTTGACCAGCCAGTATTCTTCGATGCCCGCCAGGGCGTAAGTAAGTTTCTTGGCCCCCCGGTCGCGCAGCAGGGTGGAGTCGCTCACCTCAATGACCAGCAGCAAGTCTTGGGGATAGGGGTGATGATCGTAGGCCTCAAGGGGGCCTTTGGCAACAAATAAATCTGGCTCCGGCTCGGAGTCGTTGTTTAGGGTGATGGGGTCTTGGACACCAATAGTATAGGCCGCTTCAGCCAGGGTGCGGGTCAAAAGGCGGTTGATTTTTTTCACCGTTTTTCCGTGTACGATTCCAACGGGAGACTTGGGGACTAGTTTACCGAAAAGCAGTTCGACTTTGTCGTCTTCATTTAGGATGCCTCCTGCGATGGCTGCGTGGTAGCGCTCCAGGGTCCACCGAAAGCCCGGGAGTTGGGTGATGTGCTCCGCTTTGGTGATCAGGCTGGTCATGGGAATAAGGTACGGCTTTTGGTTTGGCGCACCAAGAAGTAATGCGTCGGCGGCGGGCAAGGTTTTCTTCCTTCCTGATCGCAAGAAACGTGCCCACTGCTCTTTAAAGCCGGAACCACCGCAGTTTCTGCTACGTATCTACTGCACAATTACCAGTCTCCATCGTTCCTAGTCTATTACCTCGATACTTACCCCCCATGCACCTAAGATTATCCGCCACGGCACTCTGCTTTTTCCTGAGTTTTCAGATCACCGTGGCGCAGGGCCTCATCGAAAAGGTGACCGACTTAATGGAATTCAACATTGGTCGTCCGCCAGTGGATACTAACGATTTCCAGACGCGGATCGTCCTGGCCCCCATCGCTTACTTTGAGCCCAACACCAGCCTGGGCTTCGGTTTCGGGGCCAACCTCTTGTTCAAGCCCAAGGGTGCCGGGAAGGACACGCGCACCTCCAACATCCCCATCGGCGTGAGCTACACCCTGAAAAACCAGGTTTTCTTCACATCTGGCTACACCGTCTTTTTCCCGGAAGAAAAGTGGCTGCTGCGGGGCAACCTGGATTATACGGACTTCCCGCAGAACTACTTCGGCGTCGGCAACGGAACGACGGAGGCCGACCGCAGCGCCATCACCTACCAACGCCTGTTGATCGAGCCCTTGCTCCTGCGGCAGGTCTTGCCCAAGCTTTTCGTGGGCGGCGGCTTTCGGTACAACACCTACTACAACACTGCGCTCGTGGAAGCCACCGAGGCCCTGCCCGCCGGAGCTAGCCTGCAAGACAGCCTGGGCAGTAAAAACGTGGGCCTGGAGTTTGCCGCTTCCTACGACAACCGGGACAACGTGCTCAATGCCCAGAAGGGCATCCTGGTGGAGTTCACGCAGGGGTTTTACGGTACCGCACTGGGGGGAACGAGCGCCTTCGAACTCAGCAAACTTGACCTGCGCGCCTACCGCCGGACGGGTCCCCGTGGCGTGCTGGGCTTCCAGCTTTTTGGTCGGTACGGAGGGGGCGAGACGCCCGTCCAGGAGTTGAGTTTTTTGGGTGGTCCGGAGTTGCTCCGTGGTTTTCCCGAGTTTCGTTTCCGCGATCGCCTGGCGGTCTTTGCCCAGGCGGAGTACCGCTGGCAAACCTGGAAAAGCATCGGCTTTGTGTTCTACGGTGGCGCGGGGCAGGTGGCTCCGGAGGTCGCGGAACTGGCGGTGCCGGAGCTGCGCTATTCGCTTGGCACGGGCCTGCGCGTCACCATCATCCCCAAGGAAAACATTAACCTGCGGGTGGATTATGCCTTTGGCCTGGGGAAGAGCAACGGCAGCGGATTTTACCTGGGCCTGGGCGAGGCGTTTTAGGGCGCGGTCGCAGGTGCAAGGGGAGGGACGGGGAGAAGAGGCAGCCCCTAAACACCTGTTTCGTATGAGACTATCGCAGTTTGAAGTCCCAAAATTTACTTAGGCCTCGCACGCGACGCAGGTCTTCGCACTCTGGCCAGCCACTGGGAATAGCAGTTGCAACTGTTTGGAGGAAAGATTGTAACTTCTATTGTGGGTATTTCGTTACCTTGTAGAACAAATTTTGCCTATGATCACCTTGCGCCTCCACATTTTGGAAGAGCATGCTCTCGACATCATCCGTAGCCTAGAGAAATTAAGGGCGGTTGAAGTTGTTATTGAGGAGACTATGCCCCCTACCGCCCCTACCCAAAAGTGGGGTGGAATCATCAAAAATCCCAGTGAGGAGCTGTTGTCTTACGCCAATAAGGTACGTGAAGAATGGGAAGATCGTATTTAATTGACACCAACGCGGTAATTGACCTTATCGCTGGCAAGTTTACGGAAAGCGGAGAAAGATGGGTGGAGAAAATCTTTGACACTGAGGCAGTTTATCTCTCGATAATCAATCGAATTGAGTTGCTTGGGTTTCAAGGATCAGTCGAAGAAATGGACGCGCTTAGTTCGTTTGTAAAGTCAGTTACTGTACTACCGTTGACGGAAGAGGTTGCAAATCAAGCAATTGAGATTCGGAGGAAAAAGAAAATTAAATTACCCGATGCTGTGATTGCAGCCACAGCATTGGTATTTGAACTAACTATTATTTCAAGAAACACTAAAGATTTTTAGGGGATCGAAAGGCTTAAAGTCATTAACCCTCACGCCCAATAGCTTAATGATTGCCGTCGACCATCTCTGCTCCTTAAAGACGTTCATTGCACCTGCGACCGCGCCCCGTTCTACATTCTCAAGGACCATTTTCCCGTGAACCAAATGGGAAATTCGCGCTTTCCTGACTGACCAACTGGCCACGCCATGCCCGAGAATTCCTCCCCGCCCTGGATGCGGACCACCCTTCGCCTCGCGGCCATTTACAATATCCTGTGGGGTGCCTGGGTCGTCCTGTTTCCGCAGCACTTCTGGGAATTGGTGGGCATGGAGCCAATGCGCCATCCGATGGTGTGGCAGGGCATGGGGATGGTGATTGGCGTGTATGGCCTGGGGTATTGGTGGGCCAGCTACGACCCCATGCGACACTGGCCGATTGTGGCGGTAGGCGGACTGGGCAAACTCTTCGGTCCGGCCGGTTTCCTGCTGAATTACGCCACGGGGCTGGTTCCCTTCGGCTTTTTCTATACCCTGATTACCAATGATTTTATCTGGTGGATACCTTTTGGGCTCATCCTCTGGCGGGTACACAAGGTTTACCGGTGGCGACTGACGGAATAATGGACGAGGCGCACTTTTGGGCCCTGCGCTTGGTGTTCGATACCGCCGCGCTGGTGCTGATCTGGCTGGTGCAGCTGGTGATTTATCCGGCTTTTCTGCATTACCACGGGGAAGGCTTCCGGGCGTGGCACCCGGTCTATACCCGGCGCGTAACTTACGTGGTCATGCCCATTATGCTTGGTCAATTGGCGCTGTACGGCTGGCTGGCCTTGGCTCCTCTCCGCTGGGATATTGGGCTAAACCTGGTATTGGTGCTCACCGCCTGGGCCATTACATTTCTGCGGGCGGTGCCTTTGCACGGTGCACTTGATACCGAGGCAGAGCACTTGCCCTTAGTGGCGAAATTAATCGCCGTAAACTGGTGGCGAACGGGGTTGTGGACGGTAGTGTGGGGGCTGACCATTGTTGCATTACTGGTCCAATAGCAGTCGTAAATGGTAATGTTTTGTTGAAACCAGACATTATTTCGCCATAGGTTGCACCAGACAATGGCTGACCCGCATCTAAGCTCAAAAGCCCTTCGTAATGCCCAGTTCTTTTTCGAAATACCTTAGAATTACCTTGTTTTCCACGCTCATTGCCCTGGGGAGTGGCACTTGTTTGGCAGAAAAGGTAGTTGCGGTAGAAACCATAACGCTGGATACGACTCCACCTCCACCACCACCAGAAATGCTATTTGGCGGATTACGAGAAGTGATGCCCCTTTTCCCTGGCTGTGACGAAATTGCAGCAGACTATCCATCCCAAAAAAAATGTGCCGACAGCCTGATGCGGACCTTTATCTATGGTAACCTGCGCTACCCTTACGTCGCCTGGCGAGACAGTGTGGAAGGGACAGCCGTCGTCAGTTTCACGGTAGAAAAAGACGGATCGATAACAGGTATCGAAGTCGTCCGCGACCCTGGCGCGGGTACAGGGACGGAGGCTCTCCGCCTAGTCAACTTGATGACCACAAAAGAAAAACGCTGGACACCGGGGAGGCAGGCAGGGAAACTCGTCCGGGTAAGGTTTAATCTGCCAGTGAGATTCAAGTTAACGGAGGGGACGGTGCCCTATCCCCCCCCGCCAGCTCCACCAGAAAATAAAGGTTCTTCTGATGTGTTTAAGGTCGTCGAAGAAATGCCCCGCTTCCCTGCTTGCGAAGACATTCCTGATGAGGCTGAACTGGAAAACTGCGCCAAAGTCAAACTACTTGAATACCTGCACGAAAATTTAAACTTGACACCAATACAACTAGCATCCTGTGCAGCTGGTCTGGTCGTTATCCAGTTCGTAGTTGAAAAGGATGGTACAATAACGGACGCTAAAATTATGCGAGATATAGGGGTTGGTTACGGCCAATCAGCCCTCGAAGTAGTTCAGTCTATGAACGACAATGGAATCCGTTGGATACCTGGAAAGCAAGGTAGCCAGCCCGTGCGGGTGGAATATAATTTGCCCGTGAAGTTCAGGCTGGAATAGGCACCCCACCGCAATCTGGCGAATTTTCGCTACTTTTATCCTTGGATTTAAGTGCGCCCGATCATGCCTGAGTTTATTTTTTCTGACAATCCGCTCGCCATTCACTACGCGATTCCGGGGTTCATCCTCCTGCTGCTGGTTGAAATCGCCGTCGCGGCCTGGGAGCAAAAAGACTGGTACGAGACCAAAGACACGCTCAGCTCCTTAGCCATGGGCGTGGGCAACGCCATTTTGCGCCTGTTCACGAAAGTGACGGTGGTGGGGATCTACTTTTTCCTCTACCAGTTTCGTCTGTTCGAGTTGGGGGCCGCCTGGTGGGTGTGGGTGCTTTGCTTTTTTGCCGAAGACCTGAGTTACTACGTTTTTCACCGCAGCAGCCACGGGATCCGCTACTTCTGGGCCAGCCACGTAGTACACCACAGCAGCCAAAAATACAACCTGAGTACGGCCCTGCGGCAGACCTGGACGGGCAACCTTTCCGGGGCCTTCGTCTTTACCCTGTGGCTGCCGCTGGTCGGCTTCCACCCCATCATGGTGGCCATTTTTGGCAGCATCAGCCTGATTTACCAGTTCTGGATCCACACCGAGGCCATTGATAAAATGTGGCGCCCTATCGAATTGATTTTCAATACCCCGAGCCACCACCGCGTCCACCACGGCAGCGACGTGGAGTACCTGGACCGCAACCACGGCGGCGTGCTCATCATCTGGGACCGGCTGTTCGGCACCTTTCAGGCGGAAAAACAACGGCCTACCTACGGGCTGGTGACCAACATCAACACCTTTAATCCGCTGCGCATTGCCACGCACGAATGGGTGACGATGGGGCAAGACCTCCGCCGGGCCCCAAATTGGCGCAGCCGCTGGTACTACGTCTTTGGCCCGCCGGGCTGGAGCCACGACGGGAGCCGGAAAACGAGTGAGGAAATACGACGGGACTGGGCGGCGGAGGCGCGGGCGCAGGCAGAGGTTCCACAGGGGCGCGTTGGGGCTGCGGTGGAGTAGGAGAAGTGATTTAAAACATTACGTTAAAATTTTATCGGGCGGAGAAAAAATTACATTCCCGGTCTCCTCCCGGGGAGGAACCCTGTATATTTGAGCAGATATGTCTCTCAAAACCTAAACCACGAAACCATGCGTTGGTGCCTTTACCCTCTCTTATTGCTTTTTTCGTCCACACTTTTCGCCCAGATTTCCCCCGACTGGGTAGCTACGCTACATAACCGGTATGCAGTCGGCAACTCTGGTTCGATGCTAAGAGCCCCCCAATTAGCAGCCGATGATTTGGGATATACCTACAGTTGTGGCTACAGTAGCCGGGGCGAATTTTATGACCTGCTGTTTGTGGGCAATGATCGCCTGGCAGTAGGAAATGACAATAGCCAATACTTTGTCGCCCAAACTGACCGGCGGGGTAATCCGCGCTGGCTTAAGCGCTTTTCGGGCCTTCAATCCAGTTCGTATGCTTCAAATAGCCCCATGCGGATACTGCCTAACGCTGGTGGTGGCGTAAAAATAGTGTCAAGGGTGAATGCTGACGTGGTGTACGGACGAGACACTTTAGCCAGCCTCGGAGATAGTCGACATATTTTGCTGGCCGATATTGACACCTTGGGGAATGTAGTGCAATCCCACATCATCAACACCGAAATACAGGAACTGACGGTGGCCAAAAGTGCCACGGTGGGCGATGTACTCCTGGCGGGAACATTCACCGGGGGCTTCTGTCGGGTAGGTAGTGAAACCTTGACCAGCAACGTATCTCCCAGCTATTTCGTCGCGCGGATTGGTGGCGATGGCCAAGTAAAGTGGTTGCAGAAAATAACCCCCAAGCCCGAATGGCTTAGTGCACTGCGCATCCACGGTATGGTCGAAACTTCCCGGGGGGAGGTGGTGGTCGCCACCAACCCAATGTGGATTAACGCCCGCTTTATTGGGCCATGTCCTCAAGAACCCCGGTACGTCACCCTCAACGCCCTGCGGGGCAGCACTGGCGAGACGCTATGGCAGCAAGACCTGCTCTCTGCCACGAGTGGATTGGTGACCGATATTAAGGAAGTGGCCAATGGCGACCTCCTCCTCACGGGGGCCTACGCCGGAGAACTCTGGGCCAACAACGGACAAACGGCTCCGGCCCCAAGCCTTAGCAATTGTAATTTTCTCAGTGGCTTCCGGGTGCGGGTTTCTCCGCAGGGAGACGTGCTAAAGCTCGTAGCCAACCCAGTGGGTATGATTCCCCAAAAAATCGAAATCCTGGCTAACGGAGCGTACGCCACACTGGATACGAGGAGGTACGATAGAGACCCGACCATTGATCCTGTAGCGTTCTTTTCAGGTACAGTGTTGAGCATCTTTTCGCCTACCGATCAGCTCCTTTCGATGCAGGGCCTAACGGAGACCTTTGATAATGACCCTATCGTAGATATGGTTCAACACGAAGGAAACCTCCTGGTTGCCGGCAACTACAGAGGAACGCTGGCCGGAACGCCAATCGTTACGCACAATCATTTTACCGATCAGTTTATTTTCATGGCCAAATTCAACGTCGCTAGCCTCACTACTTTCCCGGAACGCGCGCCTATTCAGCGGGCAGACGTCCTCCTCTTTCCGAATCCTGCCTCAGACGTACTTAATGTAGCCGTGCGTGATAATTTCTTTGAGGCTACGGAAGTACGCATCTACGACCTGGCCGGGCAAATGGTAAAGGTCATTCCAGAAGTGGCGGGGCGTAGCCAGTTTTCCATTGCGGTTGACCAACTGGTACCAGGCGTTTACCTTTTGCAAATCGGACCTAAATCTTCCAAGGATTTTTTCAGGTTTATTAAGCAGTAGCTTAGTGGCAGGGGGGGATAATCCCGTCCATTGGTGCAACCCACCACCCCAGGGGTATTGACGGCCAATTCCCCCCACCGCTCCGTAGTCAACAAACGGTTCAACAGGTGGGGCATTTCCCTCCTGCTGAACCGTTTACGCAAGCCCCTACTTCAACAACACCACCCGTTGGGTATACACCCGCCCCTCAGCGCGGAGGCGGACAAAGTACACGCCCGCCGGGGCGCGGCTGCCGGCCGCATTAGCATCCCAGTACCAGGCGTATTCGTTGTGGGCCGTGGTATTTGCGAAGCCGCTTTGCAGGACCTTTCCCGAGACGTCGAAGACTTCCACGGCAACGGGGGCAGTGAACGGCAGCCCGAAGGAAATGGTCGTTCCTGCGGTGAAAGGGTTCGGGGTAGCACGCACGGAACGGAAGACAGCTGCCTCCTGGTTATTCACACTCGTTGGGAAACAACTGGGTGGAACGATCACAGAAACCTGCTGGGTGCAGGTGCTGACCAGTCCGGAGCCATCGGTGGCCGTCCAGGTGATGGCCGAAACTGTGGGGCCAATGGCTACGCCCTGAAGGGTAGCGCCGTTGTCGAGGCTGTTGGCCAGGACTACGCTGCCGCAATTATCGGTGGCCGTCACGTCCAGGGTATTGTCCGTAGCGATGAAGTTGCAGTCCGTAAGTGTATCCGTTTGTACGGTAATTGCCGGGCAGGTCAGCACGGGTGGCGTGATGTCGTTTACGGTCACCGTAAAGGTACAGGTGGCGCTTTTGCCCGATTCATCGGTGGCGGTGACCACCACGGGGGTCTCCCCCGCAGGAAAGGCGGTACCGCTGGCCTGGGAATAAGTGATGCTGACGTTATCAGAGCAATCATCCGTAGCCGTAGCAGTGTAAGTGGCCACCGCCGTGCAGTTGTCGTTCCCATCGAGCATGATTGGTGCGGGGCAGGAGACTACTGGCGCGCTAGCATCCTCGCAAACGACGGTGCCCGCAGAGAATGAGACCTTGTCGATGATGACGCGCTCGGTGGAGGCGTCAAAACTAGCGGCCAGCGCGAACTGAATGGGTGCGTTGTAATTGCCCGTAATGGTGTAAGTATAAGTCGTCCAGACGCCGGTTTCCAATCCCGTCAAGCCGCTGGTCGCCTGGCCCCTGGCGTCTAAGAAAAGTTCGGTAGCTTGGCCATTCTGGACGATGGCCGCCACCAAGAAATCAACACCCGTCTCCGAGGTTTCGTAGGAGGTAGCGTTAACGAAATAGTCGAAGGATACCGTCACGCCAGTTTGGCCGGTGAGGTCAACGGGGGTAAAGAAAAGTAATACCTCGCCGTCGGTATCTTCGAAAACGAATCCCTGATTGCCGTCGGGAAAATTAAAACTGGCACTGTTGCTGACGCCTAAGGCATCGCCGTCCGTCAGGCCCGCATCGCCGCTGCTTCCGATGCGGTTAGGGATAAATACGGTGGTAAAGCCCAGTTCCTGCGCGGCGAAGCGGTGGCTCACGGAAGGCTGGCCCTGGTTGTTCATCAGTTCATGAGTGGTGAGGGGGTCGCCGGTGTCAAAATAATCCGTTGCTGCGCCCAGCGGCTCCTCGAAGCTGGTGCCGGGCGTAGCATCCGGCAAGCAATCTCCAGAAGCATTGGTGGTGATGGCCAACGGGGCCAGGGTCATGAGGTTGGTGCAGGTGCCTTCGCCGCGGATGAAGTAGGACGTTCCGGCCACGGCACCGGTAAACACGTCGAATTGGTCCGAAGAAGTTCGGCCTACCTCCTGGGTCGCCGCAGCATCAGCATAAATTACCCATTCCGTGGCGTTGTTCAAGGCTCCGGCGATGGTGATCCGGAAGGGTACCCCGGGGCAAACGGAAGCGGGCGACTGGGCCACTGTGGGCACCGTTGGCGCACTGCACACTGGCCAGTCGGCCTGGAGTGTTCCGGAGCTGAAGCGGATATTGTCGATGGCCATCTCTTCGGTTCCGGCGTTGGTATCGAATTCTACGACCAATTGAAGGGTGCGGCCGGCGGACGCGGAAAGGTCGGCCGTCAACGTTGCCCACATTTCGTTGCGGGGAATGGCCGCGTTGGTCGCGGAAAACAAGTCGGTGCGGGCACCGCTTAAGACGTCTTCCAGGTAGATGGCGATGCGGTCATCGCTCCCATCGCTGTTTTCGTAGCTCGTGTTGGCGATGATGTAGGCCATGGAAAACACCGTATTGACATCAACCATGACGGGGTTAAAACGAAGGGTGGCCAGCCCGTCCGGATCTTCCAGTACGTAAACCCGATTATTTCCGCTGGGCGGTGGGTTGGCGACAAAGTCGATGGTAAGGCTGCCCATGTTGTTATCGGCCGCAGCGGGTACGGTGACGTCGACGACGCCAAACAACTCGCCGTCCGTCAGGCCACCGCCCGTACCGCGGTTGCGGCTGGGGGTGTAGGTAACCTGGTAGCCGGGGACGTTGCCGGCGGTGGTGGCATTCGGGGCAGTTTGGGGCAGGGGGTTATTGACCAGAATGTGCTGAGTAAACGGTGAGCCTGCATCTACGTAATGATCCGTACCGGGCGTGCTGGTGGAGAAATCCTGGACGATCTGAGCGGGCAGGAGCCCCGTGGCCAAGACGGCGATTAGCATACTCAGTACGCAAAAATGGGGGCGAAGCAAGCGACTTGCGCAGGAGTGAAAGTGGAATGACATAGTGTGCGAATAAAGTTATGGATACGTGGTGTGTCACTAATATAGGTTCATTTAGCCTACCGAACCAACTCAGCACGGGGATGAACCGTGATTCGGGTACTTGTACGTACCCCAAAAGGGATTTTTACTTACTAGAAATGAGCCTTGCGTATTCCAGCGTCGGGGGGCTGGCACCTAACACCGCAAAGTGCTGGAATTGGTGGTTATGCACGGCCTTTCGCCCATCCGCCGCGCTGCATTTGGTGGCGGGGAAACCAAAGTAGCCTCCCGCACTAAACTTCCCCCCCTACCTTGGCCGTTCTAACGCTAAATCCAATACCCATCATGCCTAGATTATTCTCCTTCCTCCTTCTCTGTTCCTTTGCGTTGCTGGCCGTGAGCTGCTCGCCGAAAACGACCGCTGCCGCTGGCGAAGGCGGTGTAGACTGGGCCGCCCGCGCCGCCGAGTACAAGCGTAACCCCGATGCCCTGCGGCAACTGGTGGAAGACTGCGAAACTTCGCAACAGCAACTCATCACCACCCGCACCCAACTGGAGCAAATGCGCAACCAGGGTTCCTCCTCCGATCAGGCCCTGACCGCCGCCCGCAACGACGCAGCCAACGCCCGCAATGAAGCCGCCGCAGCCATCGCCCAGGTCAACCAACTCCAGCAGCAACTGGCCCAGGAACGCGCCAGCCGCAACGACCAGGTGGATACCGACCGCAATACCGTTGCCGGGGTCATCTTTCAGGTCCAACTCGGAGCCTTCGCCCAAAACACGGTTGATCCCAGCATGGCCACGGATAATGCCCTGGAACTCCAGGAACAAAACGGCCTGCAAAAGTTTGTCGTCAGCCAGTTCCGCACCTACGCCAACGCCGTACAGCTCCGCGATCGCCTGCGGCAAATGGGCGTGAAAGACGCCTTCGTAGTGGCCCGCAACAACGGCACCCGCATCGACGTCCAAGAGGCCATCCGCCTGGCTGGGCAGAATTAATGATGGCGGCTGAATAAGCCGCACAACCCACTGCAACAATCGCGGGCGGAGGTAGTTACTACCTCCGCCCGCGTCATTTACCAAACCCACCCGCCATGCACTTGAGCATTGAAGACATTGTTGCCCAGGAGTCGATGTACCGCCGTCAGTTTATGAACACCCTGCCCGGCCCGCGGGGGGTGCATCTGGTGGGTACGAAAGGCTACCGGGGGGTAGAGAACCTGGGGGTTTTCAGCTCGTTTGTCCACATCAGCGCCAGCTCGCCGCCGCTCTTGGGTTTCATCATGCGGCCACTGACGGTCCCGCGCCACACCTATCACCACATCAAGGCCAACGGCTGGTTTACCGTCAACACCATCCATCCCGGTTTCCTGGAGAAGGCCCACCAGACGAGCGCGAACTACCCGCTGGAGACGTCCGAGTTTGCGGCAACGGGGCTTACGCCCCTGTACAGCGAAAAGTGCAAGGCACCTTACGTAGCGGAAAGCCAGGTGCGCATCGGCCTCACTTTCGAAGAAGAGCACAAGATCGGGGGCATTGAGACCCTCTTCATTGTCGGAAGGGTCCAGGAAGTCTTCGTGCCCGATGCCGCCGTGGCCCCCACGGGGCACGTCGACCACGAACTGCTGGCCACGATGACCGTGGCGGGTCTCGATACTTACCACCATCCGGGTACAGCGCAGCAAATGCCCTACGCCCGGGTCATTAAGGGGGGAAAGGAGTAAGGGGAGAAAGGGGGAAAGGATTAAAGGGGCGCGGCCGCAGGTGCAGACAAGGTACGAACGAGCGAGGGAAGGCCCCACTCCTTACTGAACTATGAACTACTAAACTACTGAACTATATTAGCCCTTTGTATCAAATACCTCCCTTGCCGTGCGTCTCCTCCTCTTTGGCTTCCTTTGCTCCATTGTCCTGATCCCCTGCACCTGCGTCAGCGCCCAGAAAGCAGCGGAAAAATTGCCCACGATCGCCGAAAAAACGGCGGATATGGCGCTAAGCGAGGGCTTTTTCAATTATTACTGGAGCGACGACGAGGGCAAAATTTACCTGGAAATTGCGCGCTTTGGCGAAGAATTTCTCTACGTGAACAGCCTGGCGGCGGGTCTGGGCAGCAACGACATCGGGCTGGACCGCAACCAACTGGGCGATTCCCGCGTGGTGGCTTTCGAGCGCGTAGGGCCCCGGGTACTGCTGAAGCAACGCAACCTCGAATACCGCGCCATATCCGACAACGCCGACGAGGCCAACAGCGTACGCGATGCCTTTGCGCAATCCGTCCTGGAAGGCTTCAAGGTGGTGGCCAAAACGGAAGACCGCTGCCTGATTGACCTGACCCCCCTGCTGCTCAGTGATGCCCATGGCGTGATCGAGCGCCTGAAACGCAACAAACAGGGCACCTACAAAGTCTCCGCCGACCGCAGCGCCATTTACCCGGAGCGCACCAAAAACTTCCCAAAAAACAGTGAGTTTGAGGCGACGATCACCTTCACCGGCGAGGCCAGCGGCAGCCAGGTGCGCAGCGTGACGCCCACCAGCGAAAGCTTCACCCTGCGGATGCACCACAGCTTTGTGGAGTTGCCCGACGACCAATACCGCCCCCGCGTTTTTGACCCCCGCAGCGGCTACTACGAACGCAGCTACGCCGACTACGCCACGCCCATCGATCAGCCCTTGATCAAGCGCTTCATCACCCGCCACCGCCTGGAGAAAAAAGACCCCACGGCGGCCGTCAGCGAAGCCGTGGAGCCCATCGTGTACTACCTCGACCGGGGTGCGCCCGAGCCCATTCGCTCCGCCCTCCTGGAAGGGGCCAGCTGGTGGAACCAGGCTTTTGAGGCGGCGGGCTACCGCAATGCCTTCCAGGTTAAGATCCTGCCCGAAGACGCCGACCCGCTGGACGTGCGCTACAACGTCATCAACTGGGTACACCGCAGTACGCGGGGCTGGAGCTACGGCAGTTCCGTAACGGACCCCCGCACCGGAGAAATCATCAAGGGTCACGTCCTGCTGGGCAGCTTGCGGGTTCGCCAGGACTTTCTACTCGCCCAGGGACTCATTAAAGCCTACGGGGCCGACGGCATTACCCCCGACCCCCGTCTGGAGGAATTGGCCCTGGCCCGCCTGCGGCAGTTGAGCGCCCACGAAGTAGGCCACACAATCGGGCTGGCCCACAACTTTGCCGCCTCCACCAACCAGCGGGCTTCGGTGATGGACTATCCCCATCCCTACGTCACGCTGGAAAAGGGGCAGGTAGACTTCAGCCAGGCCTACGCCGTCGGCATCGGGGAATGGGATAAGCAGGCCATCAGGTACGGCTACGCGGATTTTCCCGTCGGCACCGACGAAGCCGCCGGACTCCAGGCCATCCTGACCGAAAGCGACAGCCTCGGCCTCCGCTACGTCAGCGACCCCGACGCCCGCCCCGCCGGCAGCAGCCAGGCCGAAGCCCACCTGTGGGACAACGGCGCCGACCCCATCGTGGAGATGAACCGCCTGCTGGTTTTACGCCAGCACGCCATGGACAACTTTGGCCCGGAAAACATCCCTTATGGCATGCCTTACTCGGAGTTGGAGTCGGTTTTCGTTCCGGTTTATCTCATGCACCGTTATCAGGTGGAGGCCGTGAGTAAGATGATCGGGGGATACACCTACGACTACGCCGTGCGCGAGCCCGATGCCCCCAAGGTCATCACCCCGGTGCACCCTCATCGGCAGGAGGCGGCGCTGAACGTTTTGCTCAAAAGTCTTTCCCCGGAAGTGTTGGCGGTGCCGCACCACGTGATTGCACTCATCCCCCCGCCCGCCCTGGGCTACTCGCGCAACCGCGAGCTGTTCAATACCCGCAACGGCGGGGGCTTTGACCCGCTGGCCATGGCCGCTGCGGCTTGTGATAATACGCTGGCCTTTTTGCTGCACCCCCACCGCCTGGCGCGCCTGGTAGAGCAAGGCACCCAGTATCCCCAAACCCAAAATCTGGCCATCAGTGGCTACCTGGAGCGCATCGCTTCTACGCTGGAAGACCAGGTGCGGCAAAACAAAACAGGCTACCCGGCGGCCCTGGCGGAGACGGCCGAACGGCGCATGGTGGCCCACCTGCTGCAACTGGCGGCGGATAAATCGGCCAGTGAAGACGTCCAGGCCGCCGCCCTCGCTGCACTGATTTCGTACCGGGGCAGGTCAGAACCAAGGGCCTACCTCAACCTCCCCCACGGCCCGCACTACCGCTACCTCATCACCCAAATCAATAACTTCCTCTCCGACCCCGGCAGTGTGGAACTGCGGCCAGCACTGGAGCTGCCCGATGGTTCCCCCATTGGCTGCGGAGAACTGCACTAAACCAGGCACCATGACGCTGCAACGTACTACTGCCGACCACCCCGCCTTCCGCCACCTGGTCCGATTACTCGATGCCCATCTGGCGGTGACGGACGAAGATGAGCACGACTTTTACCACCAGTACAACGGGCTGGAGCACATCCGCCACGTGGTGTTGGCCGAAGTGGACGGCGAGACAGTGGCCTGCGGCGCGTTTAAGGAATTCGACGCGGCTACCGTAGAGATCAAGCGGATGTACACCCTGCCGGAGCACCGGGGGGCGGGCATTGCCGTGGCCGTGCTGGAAGAGCTGGAGGCCTGGGCGACGGCGCTGGGTTACCGCCGGGGTGTGTTAGAGACGGGCATCCGGCAGCCCTACGCCATCCGGCTGTACGAAAAGCAGGGCTACCGGCGAATGGCCGAAAACTACGGGCAATACGCAGGGGTGGCCAACAGCGTTTGCCTGGAGAAAATGCTGGATTAGCCGTCTGGGGTAAAGTCCTCCGAGAATTGGGCTTCCACCCTCTTGGTCGGGCTGAAGCCCAACAATACCTTAGGTCAGGAAGGGGTAGGGCTCGGAGTAATTATCGGTGTAGAGCTCCGAGGGATCCGGGTAGTTGCTTTCTTCGGCGAACTGGGCGGCGTCGGCTACTTCGTCCTTCACGCTGTCCTTGATGGCCTTGATTTCGGCCTCGGTGGCCAGGCCGTTTTCGAGGATGCGGGCTTCGACGACCTTGATGGGATCCCGATCCTGGTACTCCTGCACTTCCGTCTTTTCGCGGTACTTGGCGGGGTCGGAAACCGAGTGGCCTTTGTAGCGGTAGGTCTTGATGTTGAGGTAGTACGGCCCCTTGCCGGAGCGGATGTGTTCGGCGGCGCGGGCTACGGCTTCGTGAACGGCCTCGGGGTTCATGCCGTCCACCGTTTCGCTGGGCATCTCGAAGCTGGCACCCAGCATGGAGAGGTCGGTAACGTTGCTGGTGCGCTGGACACTGGTGCCCATCGCGTAACCATTGTTTTCACAGATGTAGAGGGCGGGGACTTTCCAGGTCATGGCCATGTTCCAGCTTTCCCAGAGGGCACCCTGGCGGGCTGCGCCGTCGCCGAACATCACTACACAGAGGTTCTTGGTGCCGTTGTACATTTCGGCAAAGGCGATGCCGGTGCCGATGGGGATTTGGGCACCAACGATGCCGTTGCCGCCGAAGTACTTGTTCTCCTTGCTGAAGAAGTGCATTGAGCCGCCTTTACCTTTTACGATGCCGGTTTCTTTGCCGTAGAGTTCGGCCATGGCTGCGCGCATGGATACGCCGCGTCCCAGGGCCGTACCGTGCTGGCGGTAAGCCGTCACAATGCCGTCATCTTTTGTCAGGGCACTCTCCATACCCGCCGCAACGGCTTCCTGGCCAATGTAAACGTGGCAGAAACCGCGGATCAACTGCTGGCCGTAAGACATCAGGGCGCGCTCTTCGAAGCGACGGATGCGCAGCATCAGGGTATACCACTCGAGGTATTGTTCCTTGCTGTATTTCAGTCCCTTAGCGGTACCGTTTTGCTTAGCGGTCGGAGATTTCTTGGCCTGGGGGGTAGTCTTAGAGCTTGTTGTTGCCATGTTGGGTAGCGAAATTTCGCTGATTTGCGAAGGTTTACCCGCTAAATATAGGTTGCGGGTTGCGAATGCAATGGAAAGAATTCCATTTCTTATAGCAACCGGTTAAAAGTGGCTTGGTTTAGCCGTTGGAGTTTTTCTCTCGTGCGGGCTGCTCTAAATAGTCGGGCTTTGGGGCGCGGCCGCAGGTGCTCCCCCCCGGCCCCCCGAAGGGGGGAGTCAGGACAAGGAGCGAGGAGCGAAGCACGTAGAAAGCCCGGTTGAGGGGGCCCCACCCGAATAGCCATGTTTGGGGCGGGGGCATCCTCAACCGGGGGATTGATAAGATTAAGACCTTGGTAACGGGTGGGTTGGCAGATAATGCTTATCTTGCACTGGCTTTGCTTGCTTTCTCTTAAACCAACAATGAACGACCTTCTCCGACACGACCTAAGACGGTGGTGGCTGTTGCTGCTACTGGCAGCTCCTTTTGGGGGCTTGCTGGCGCAGTGTGAGGGGCCGTTTAACCTTGCGTGCCAGGCGGCAATCAACGTTACGCTGAACGACAATTGCCAGCGGACGATCGATCACCAGATGGTACTGACGGGCCTGGATCCTTGCCTGGAGGCCGAAGATTTTACGGTCTTGGTGGAGGATGATTACCGGCGCAATGCGGCCGTTGCCGATGGCCCTGGTCGTTTCCGCTACACAATTACCGGCCGGGGGACGCCCGAGTTGGAACGCTTTTTCTGCTGGGGTTTTGTGATGGTGGAAGACAAGACACCGCCGGCCTTCGTGGGGCTGGCGGAGGAAGTCACCCGGGGCTGCAACCTGGCTGCGGCAGCCGACGTCAATGCCCTGCCCGCCACCGTCAGCCGCTGCTACACCCTTGACCTGATTACCGGGCGGCCCGCACCCGGTACGCTGGCCCCTGCCCTGCGGGCGGCGCTGGAGGCCGGCACTGGCCTGCCCGTCGTTACGGATGGCTGCGGGGGTTCGGTGGAGGTGTGCGTGGCCGACCGCTACGACTTCCCCTACAACGATACCTGCCGCGACACGATCACGCTGACGCGCACCTATACCGCAACCCAGCTTTCGCCAGCGCATTCCACGGCACCTGCGGTCCGCGCCCAAAAAATTTACTTCGTGCGGCCCGATCGCTCCATGATCCGTGGGGTGGCCAACAGCGTGTTTATCCGTTGCGGCAATACGCCCATCGAGCTTGATAAGCCCGAGCCCCGCCCCGCCGACTACCCCTACTTCGAGACGGCCAACGGGCCGATTAACCTGGTGAGCGGCTTTTGCCAATTTCAGGTGACTTACAGCGATGGGGAGCGGATCAACGGCTGCGGCCGCAATTTTTCTTTCATCCGCACCTTCCGCCTTCTCGACTGGTGTGCGGGCGGCGTCGATACCGTTTTTACCCAGGTGGTGCAGGTGGGCGACAAGGAAGCGCCCGTGATCACGCTGCCCACCCAGGACAATGATTTTGACGGCAGCCCCGATACCGGTCCGCTCCTCTACTCCACCAACGACGGTGCCTGCGGTGCCATCGTCAATACCCGGCAGGGGGGCGTAACGGTAGCCGATGGCTGTGGTGCTGCCGTGACGATGACCGCTCTGGTGTACCTCCACGGCGTACTGGGCAGCACGCCGCTGGGGCCTTACGAAGTTTTTTCGCCGGACATCCAGCGGGCCCTGACCGCTCCCCTCCCCCTTGGCCAGCACATCCTGCGCTTCATCGCCACCGACGCCTGCCAGAATACGGCGGTAGCGGACGTGGACATCCGCATCTTTGGCGGCACAGACCCCGTGATGGTCTGCGAAGACCGCCTCAACGTCTCTTTGGATGGCAGCGGACTGGCCGTGCTGCGCACCGAAGTAATGGATGCGGGCAGCGCCGACGACTGTGGTCCGGTCTCCCTCCTCGCCGCCCGGGTAGATGCGGAAAACCGCCTGCTTTCCGAACTCGCTCCCCGGGTGATTTTCACCTGCGCCCAAATTGGCCTCAACCGCGTCCGCCTGGAGGGTACCGACGCCACGGGCCAAAACCGGAACCAGTGCTGGCTGGAGGTGCTGGTGGAAGACAAAATAGGCCCCACTTGCAACGCGCCAGCCGACGTTGCCATCTCCTGCACCGATTTTGCCGAGCGCTTTCCGCCCGACCTCGTCTGGGCCTTTTTCAATGACCCTGTTGCCATCGACCAGCAACTGGAGGATGCCTTTGGTGCGGTGACGGTGCTGGACAACTGCGACGGAACAAGGGAAATCCCTTCCGTCTCCGGCGAACTCAACAACTGCGGGGTCGGGCAATTCATCCGCCACTGGCGGGCCATTGACGCGGTGGGGCGGCAGTACCCCAACGTTTGCCGGCAGGTGATCGAAGTACGGGCGCGCCACGACTACTCCATCCGCTTCCCGGGCGACGAATCTTACCGCTGCGGGGAACTCCCCACGCCGGAGGACCTGACGGGTACGGAATCAGGCTGTGATCTGCTGGCCGTGAGCATCGATACCGACACGTTGGTGGCCGATGCCGCCAGTTGTTACAAGCTAAGGCTCACTTACGACGTCATCAACTGGTGTGAATACGACGGTATTTCCTCGCCCATTTCCGTGCCGCGGGACGCCGACCGCGACGGCAACCTCCGGCAGCCGGTTTTCCTCAACGTTGCGCCTCTGAACGGTGATGTATCCACCGACGACCGGCTGATTCTGGACCGCGATGCAACGCCTTTCAACGGCAACGACATCCGCGAGCTTTGGTCCAACTACGGCAGTTCCAACCGGCGCGGTTACTTCCGTTACCAGCAGTTCGTCCAGGTCTACGACGACGCGGCACCCACCCTGGAGGTTCCCGAGCCGGACCCGGGACTGGCCTTTACGGCCGACTGCCTGGGCGGCGTTATCCTGGCCTTTACCGCTACGGACGATTGCAGTTCGGCGAGCACCGCCGTGACGGTGGATACGGACGTCTTGGACCGCAACAACGACGGCGTAATTACTGGCCTGGATTTTGTGGGCGACCGCGAGATCAGCCCCAGCCGCTTCGTTGGGGACCCGGCTACGGGAGTGGAAGTATTCATCCGCAACCTCCCCATCGGGCGGCACCTGGCGCGGGTGCGCAGCAGCGATGCTTGCGGCAACGCCACCCAGCGTTTCGTCATCCTGGTGGTCAACGACGGCAAAGCGCCCACGCCCTCCTGCATCAATGTTCTGTCCACTAATCTTTCCCCCGACCCCGTCAGCGGCGGCATCGGGGTGGTGTGGGCCAGTGATTTCATTGCCAGTCCGCCGGAACTCTGCGTGGCGGCCGAGGTGACCTACTCCCTCTACACCGAAACGGAGGCCAACGCCGCCGGCTTCCTGCCCGAGCCGGGAAGAAACAACCTCCAGCTCAGTTGCGGCGACCGGGGCGAACTCTTCCTGCGGGTTTACGCTTTCGCGGGCGGCGCGAACGGACGCAGTGATTTCTGCAACGTCCGCCTGGTGGTAACGGACAACAACAACGCAGCCTGCTCTGACCGCAACGCCAGCATCAAGGGCTTAATCAAAACCCTGACCGGGCAGCCCATGGCCGATGTCTTGTTGTACAACGATGGCCCTACGACGCTGACCACGAACAGTTCGACAGAAGGCACCTTTGCCTTTACCGGCCTCGAAGAAGGGGAGGACTACACCGTTCAGCCCTACCTCAACGCCAACCCCATCAACGGCGTATCGACGCTGGACATGAACATTATCGGGCGCTACCTGCTCAACTTTGACGACGGATTGAGCCCCTACCAACTCATCGCCGCCGATGCCAACCGCAACGGCACCATCACCGTACGCGACCTGATCACGATCCGGGAAGTCATCCTGGGCCTCAAGGACGATTTTGATAACAATACCAGTTGGCGCTTCGTCCCCAAAGACTACGTTTTCCCCAACCCGGCTAATCCCTGGGCGGAAAATTTCCCCGAAGTAGGGAATTTCAACGACCTGGCGGGGGAAAACTTCATCGAATTCATTGCCATTAAGGTGGGCGACGTCAGCGGTTCTGCGCAGCCCAACCAGGGCTTTCCCGTGGGGGATGCTCCCGTGGTGGGCCGCACGGGTACGCGGAATGCTGACCAGCTGGCCTGGCACCCGGACGCGCAGCGTGAACACCTCTGGCACCTCCAACTGGCCGAAGGGGCGGCGCTGACGGCCTTGCAATTCAGTTTGCAATTACGCGGAAAAACCAGCGTGCTGCCCGGCCTGATCGGGGCCGAGGCCTACCGCCAGGACCGGGAGGGCATCCTTCACGTCAGCTACGCCCCGCTCCAGCTTGGCCCTATTCCCAATGCCGCGCCGCTGTTGAGCATTGACTTTGCGGGGGACGAAGCAGACCTGCCTCATTTGGCCAGCGGCACGAATGCGCTGCTGGCCGAAGGCTACGATACCCAGTTGCAACGCCATCCTTTGGGCCTGGGCAAAACACGGAGCGCCGAGGCAGGCAGCCACGCCACGCTGTACCCCAACCCCATGCGGGAGCGGGCCGTGCTTGATCTCACCTGGCCGGATGACGAGGCAGCTACCCTGGCCGTCCGCGACGCCACGGGCCGCAGCCTGGGTGCTTGGTCGGTGGATCTCCGCGCTGGCGCGAACCGGGTGAGCATCGACCGGCAGCGGCTGGTGCTGGCGGCTGGGCTCGTCTTTTTCGAAGTCCGGGGTGCCACCCACTCCGTTATCATCAAGGCCATCCTGCTCGATTGATTCGAGGGGCGCGGCCGCAGGTGCAAGGGGAGGGACTAGGATAGACGATAGACGATACTTGATATTGGATATTTGATTGGGCTGGCGCGACTCCGACGTTTTTCCGCTGCGAGGATGGGTGTTTGCTGCGACGTACAACCCCTGGACCTCATCTGGCAAGTCTGGCTCTCCATGCAACTCCATGCTCTAACTCCATGTGACTCCATGGGCTAAATCTCGTGCCGAACCAGAGGTCTGGATCCGGTCTGGAACAACTGCGACGTGAAACGTCTTGACCGTATTTGGTAGAAAAGTACAAAAATTTTTGCTGGAAGCAAAATCACAAATAATTGAAAATCAATGCTTTGCATTTTTAAAATCGTTTTTAAACGCCTATAAACGCAAGTATTCATTTAAAAAACCACTACGGTTACGGGGTACCTTCACCTTTGCATTGTCACCGGAAATGAGGAACTGGCTTGCCATTCGCTCTGCTTCGGTTGGCGCATTCCTTCACCGGCCGTGTCGCCATCCATACCTGATGCGGTCATTTTTCACCTCACAAGTTCCTTAACAATGAACGTACGTAACCACATCCACCTCACTGGCAACCTCGGCTCCGCTCCCAAAACCACGACGTTGAAGAACGGCAGCCAAGCCACCGAATTCTCCCTGGCCACCAACGAGTACTTCCGCGACAAAGACGGGAAGCGCCAAACCCGCACCCAGTGGCACCGGGTGAAGGCCTACGGCAAACTCGCCGAGCTCTTTGACCAGTACCTGGAGCGCGGCAGCCAGGTCGCCATCGTTGGCTCGATGCAGTACCGCCGCTGGGTGGATAAGCACGAGCAAGTCCGCACCACCGCCGAAGTGATTGCCGAGGAGTTCACCTTCCTCGGTGCTGGCAAGCGGGGCTCCGCCGCCGCCGAGTCCTCCCTGGTGGCCGACCCCGAAACGGGAGAAGTCATCGCCCCCAAAACCCAAAAGCGGCGCAGCAAAAACACCGCCGCCGATGAGTTGGCCGCCTGAGCAGCAGCAGACAGTCATTTGGTCAGCCCGGCCAACATCCAACGGCCGGGCTGACTTAATTCCATTTTCCTAACCTCGGTACGGTTGGGGTAAAATGTCTTGCTCCGTTTTTTTCTTGATTTTCCGGCAGTGCTTTCCGTTCACCCGGTACGCACGTTCTTTCAAAAGCAGCAGGAAAAATCCCAGCCGGCCCTGGTCCCTTACGTGGGCGGGGCTGGCTTTTTTTTAGCTCGGTAGTCTAGTAGTTCAGTAGTCTAGTAGTAGGCTGTCTAATTAGCCAGGCCGCAGCCGTACTCACTTTGGCCAACCGGGGAGGCTCAAGCGCTTAATAGGTCGAGACCCTCTGGGTCGTAGGAGAATACGCCAATGTACTTAGCTGGATCGACACAGAGGGTCTCAACCTAGGGGGGCACCGTGATTAGCTGGATCGACCCAGAGGGTCTCAACCTAGGGGGTCCAGGCCCCTAAAGCGCGCACGGGTTAAACCCATTAGATTAGACAGCCTAAGTCTAGTAGTTCAGTAGTTCAGTAGTCTAATAGTTCAGTAGCTAGCTCAAGGTTGAACTATGAACTATGAACTATGAACTAACCTACTTCACCACCTTCAGGCTGAGGTCCAGGCTGGTGGCGGAGTGGGTGAGGGCGCCGACGGAGATGAAGTCTACTCCCGTCAGGGCAATATCGCGGATACTGGTGAGGGTAACCCCTCCGCTGGCTTCGGTTTCAAAGCGGCCATTGATGTGGGCGACGGCTTCCTTGAGGATGGGGGTCTCAAAATTATCGAGCATGATGCGGTCTACGCCGCCTACTTGCAGGACTTCCATCAGTTCTACCAGGTTCCGGACTTCGACGGTGATGGGCAGCACCATATTATTGTCCTTAAAAAAGCGTTGGACGCCTTCGATGGCTGCGGTGATGGAGCCGGCGGCATCGATGTGATTGTCTTTGATCATGATCCGGTCGTAGAGTCCGTCCCGGTAGTTGTGGCAACCGCCCAGGCGGACGGCCCACTTCTCCAGAAAGCGGAGATTGGGCGTCGTCTTACGGGTATCGAGCACTTTTACGGGCAGGTCTTCCACTTCAAAGGCATAGCGGTTGGCCAGGGTGGCGATGCCGCTCATCCGTTGCATGGTGTTGAGGACGAGCCGTTCGGCGCGCAGCAGGGCCCGGGAGTTGCAGGTGACGTAGAAGGCCTCGTCGCCATCGTGCATGAGGTCGCCGTCCTGCATCCGCTGGTCGAATTCCACGCTGGGGTCAACCGCTTCAAAGATCATGCGGGCTACTTCGACGCCGGCCAATACACCGACGTCTTTGACCAGCAGGCGGGCGGTATCCCGGTTGGTGGCCGGGATGGTGGCTTCCGACGTAAAATCACCGGGGCCCACGTCTTCCGACAGGGCTTCGGTAATGAATTGGAGGATCCGTTGGCGCAGGCTTTCGGTCATGGACGCAGATTTTGGGCCGCAAAGGTACGGGGGTTTTGGGTATTTTGGCGGAGGCTCGTGCTGGGGGGGGGAAGGCGCTTATTCCGCTGCGCGGGTTTTCCACCACTAAGGGCACTAAGTTGCACTAAGGGTTGGTCTAAGTTGGTCCCCCCCCGCCGAGGACCTCATGGGCGAAAACCCGCTACGGCTTTTCCCTACCTCTTCAGATAGCCTATCCTTCGGGGGAGATCATTCCTTTGGACAGCTGATCGACGATCTTAAGCAAATCGGGGATCCGGTAGGTTCCGGCCATGCCCTCCACGCAGCATTGGGCCTCCTCCAGGTCAAATCCGGCTGCGGTAATAAACAGCGGCTTTTGGCTCTGTCCACGGTACACTTCCCGGTACTCCTTTTCCAGCGAGTGGTATTTCTTCTTCGCCACGCCGATTATGGGAAACTGCTTGTCCAAAGCTTCGTACAAGTGACCTCCCAGGCCATTGGACTTTTCATCGTCCAGATAAACGTATCCGTCCACGATGATGAGGTCGCCCGGCTGGAGGTCAATTTTCTGGAGGAGTTGAAGGATCCCGGGCAGTTCTCGCTTGTAAAATTGGCCGCTGATGTAGTCGCTTTCTACCTTGCTCTTCTCGGTCAACTGTAGCGCCGGGGCGGTACTTGACCAGTTCTCAAAACCCACGCAGGCGGTTACGGTTTCTTCCTCGCGGTAGTACAGGTCAAAGGCGTAAATCATTTTGCAGCGGTGTGGTTGCCCTTGTTCAAAGGTGGATGGCTGGGGATGGGCCGCTATGGTTCATCTTCCCACTGTTTCCTGTGGGGTTCGGGGTGGTAAAGATGGGGAGAAGAATTGGATCGGGCGGGGGCGCTTTCTTGAGGAGCTGCCTGGGTGGCCCCAGATCCCCTGCCTTCGGAACACCTCTTTTCATTTTTCCGTCAATGCGTTGATGAATGGCCCCAAGCGCGGATTTGGTTTTCCGTAGCTGACGATTCTTACGTCCAACGGCACCTCCCGGAACTTGCTTGCTGCTTTTTCCAGTGACTCAAGGATCCAATCTACCTCGTTCCCAAAGGCCCCTCCGCCGACCAAGGTTAAGTAAAGCACATTCGAGCCATGGGATTCCAAGTTCCTCACCGCAGCGAAAAAGGTAGCCTCGTACGTGGCTTCCAGCACGATTCTGGCGAAGCGCTCCCAATACATGGGTTCCACTTGACTGTAAGCCACGGGCAAAGCAGAACAATATATTTGCGAGACCTTTTGCTGGCCGTCATTGAGCGTAACCTCGGTATTCCACTGCACGCCCACTTGCAATTTGCCCTTTAAATCTTCCCGCTGCGCATGGCTTAAAGCGGAGAGTTTTTTGTTGATCGTCAAAAGCCCTTGCTCGTTCGCGAGGGCGTAGCCGTTTTTCATGGACCACAGGTGCAAGTTTTCATTGTCCAGTTCCCGGCCTATCCCGGCCAGGCAATCAATTTGTTTATCCGCAGACTGGCCAATTTGCTCTCCGACCCTCACAAAGTAATTTCTGTAGATGGTTCCCGCCCCGCAAGCAATGGCGCAGGCGGGGCCTTGGGTAAAGTCTTCCTCGTAGCGGTCAATTCCCCGCTCCGGAGTAACGTTGGGGCCAATCATTTCCAAGAGGTTGAACTGGGAAGCGGCCTGGAAAAGGGCGTGGGCGTTTGCCGCTTGGGCGTGCATTGCCTGGACGTCGCCGACCACTTCGCTGAGCAGCAACTTACCGCGGTATGCGCTTAGGGGCGGACTACTTTGCCTCAACTCTTCCAGACTAAGCACTTCCAGCTGGCCAAACGTAAAACGCCGATGGTTCACGGTAGACAGCAAAGTGTCTCCCTCCACCAGGATTTTTTCTCGAACGTTTGCGGGGGATTCTTCTTTGAATCCGGTTAGGTTTTCGAACCACATGCATTTCTATTTCAGGCTGGCAATAAGTCTATTCTTGGAAATTATAGCGTTGAGGCTCCTCCCCCCCCCCAGCTCCTCCCCCTCCGGGGGTCGGGGGGCGTCCATCCCATTGCACCTGCGGCCGCGCCCCTATACACCCCTCCCCTCAATTCAAACGCCAAAAGAAGGGCGTAAACAACACCAGCACCGTAAAGATTTCCAGGCGGCCAATGAGCATCACGAACGACAAAAAGACCTTAATGTGCCCGGGCAACCAGGCGAAATTATCCACCGGCCCGACCTCACCGATGCCCGGCCCGACGTTGCCCAGGCAGGTGGCCATCGCCCCGATGGAGGTCATGAAATCCAGCCCGAGCATAGCCAAAAACACCGAGCCGAACACGAAAATGAGGAGGTACAGCAGCAGGAAGTTAAAGACGTGGGTGATGATGCGCCCGGGGACGATATTTTGGTTGAGCCGCAGCGGCACAATGGCCGCCGGGTGAATGAGCCGCTTGAACTCCAGGTAGCTGTTTTTGAAAAAGACGAGGTGGCGGATCACCTTGATGCCGCCCGAGGTGGACCCCGCGCAGGCCCCCAGGAAGAGCAATACGAAGCACATCAACGTGATGCTGGTCGTCCAACTGGTATAATCGGCGGAAACGAATCCCGTGGTAGTCAGCAGGCTCACGATTTGGAACAAGCTATCGCGGAAAGCCTGTTCCAGGTCTTGGCTTCCCGTAGCGTGATAAACTTTGATCGTGATGATGACCGTGAGGAAAACCACCAGGCTGAAGTAGGCCTTGAGTTCTTCGCTCTTCCAGACGTCGGCCCAGCGCCGCTTCAGGCTGAGGTACAAGACCGTGTAATTGACCCCGGCCAGAAACATGAAGGCGATGAGGGCGTACTGGATGGCCGGACTGAACGCCGCCGCGCTGGCGTTGCGGGTGCTGAAGCCGCCGGTAGCCATGGTGGTCAGGGCGTGGTTGATCGCTTCGTAGGGGCTCATGCCCAGTAGGGTGAGTACGCCGACCAGTACGACGGTGAGGCCCACGTAGATCAGCCACAGCCGCTTGGCCGTTTCGCTGATGCGGGGGTGGAGCTTATCGGAGGTTGGCCCAGGTGCCTCGGCGGCAAACAACTCAATGCCCCCGATCCCGAGCAGGGGGAAGATGGCTACGGTGAGCACAATGATGCCCATCCCCCCGATCCACTGCGTGAGGCTGCGCCAGTACAGCAGGCCGCGGGGTTGGATTTCGATGTCGGTCAACACCGAAGCCCCGGTGGTGGTCATGCCTGAAACGGTTTCAAACAGTGCATCGGCCACGTTGGGAATAATACCGCTGAAGAGGTAGGGCAGCATGCCGGCAAAGATCATCGCCAGCCAGCTCAAGACCACAATCAGGTAGCCCTCGCGCTTCCGGATGGGGATGCCCCGGCGAAAGGGCACCAGATAAAGCAAGGCACCGAGCCCGATGGTTGCCAGGCCCGCCAGCAACAGCGGACGGAGGTCTTCATCGAAGTACGCACTGAAGGGCACGCCCGTCCACATCAGGCCACCGACGATGACGAGCAGGATGCTGATGACACGGGCAATGGGGCGGTAGTTGATCATAACGGCAGAGTGGGCAGCGCTTTAGCGGAACAGCTCGTCCAGGCGTTTGATCGCCGCAGGAAGGGCGAAGACGATGACCTTATCGTCCATCTGCATCTGGGTATTGCCGTTGGGGATCAGCGTTTCTTCCCCCCGGATGATGCCACCTACCAGGGCGGTTTCGGGGAAATGCAGGTCTTTAAGGGGCTTTTTCGTGAGCTGGTTGCTTTTGCTGATGACGTACTCGATCACCTCCGCATCGACGCCCTGGAGACTGGTGATGGCCTCGATGTTTCCCTTGCGGATGTAGCGGAAGATGCTGTTGGCGGCGAGCAGTTTCTTATTAATGAGCGTATCCACGCCAATGTTCTGGCTGATGTGCACGTATTCTTTGTTTTCGACCTGGGCGATGGTTTTGAACACGCCGTGGTTGCGGGCCGTGAGGCAGGAGATGATGTTGGTCTCGCTGTTGTCCGTCAGGGCAATGAAGGCATCCATCCGGTCGAGGCCTTCCTCCTGGAGGAGGTCGATATTGGTATAGGCACCGCGAATGACCAACACATTATCCAACTGCTCGTTGAGGTACTGGCAGCGGGGTTTGTTGTTTTCAACGATGGTGACGTTGTAGTTTTCTTGCAGCAACTGGGCGGTGGAAACGGCCAGGTTGCCGCCGCCCAGGATCATGATGTTTTTGATCGTTTGCCGCTTTTTGCCCACAAAGTCTTCCACCAGCCGCAGTTGATCGGGCTTGGTGATGAAGTAAATATGGTCGTTGCGCTTGAGCTGGGTAAAGCCCCGGGGGATGATCGTCTCGTGCCCCCGCAGAATGGCAATGGGGTGGAGATCGACCTTGGAGCGAAGCTGGTCAATATCGCTCAGGCGAACACCCACGAGGGGGGAGTTTTCGTCCAGCGTAATACCCAGCAGCGAGAGTTTGCCTTCCTCGAAATCGAAGATATCGGTGAAGGAGCACTGTTTGATGAGGCGTTCGATCTCCACGGCGGCCAGCTGCCGGGGGCTGATGACGTGGTCGATGCCCAGGGAACAGATCGTCTTTTCGTTTTCTTCGCTGAGGTATTCTTCGTTGTCCACCCGCGCAATGACGCGGCGGCAGCCCAGTTTTTTGGCGATGATGGCGGCCATCATGTTCGTCTTTTCCGAGGTGGTGACGGCCAGCATCAGCCCGGCCGAGCCCACCCGGGCGTTTTCGAGCGTAGCCAGGCTGGTAGCGTCGCCCCGGATGGTGAGCACATCAAGGTGCGCGCCCGCGTAGTCGAGCACCTCCTGGTCGGAGTCGATCAGGGTAATGTTCTGGTTCTCGATGGCCAGCAAGCTGGCCAGGTGGAAGCCTACGTCGCCAGCTCCGGCGATGACAATGTTCATACTGCTTTGGCTATAGTGGCGCAAAGGTCGGCATTAGTTCGCGTCTGGCGAAACGGGCGCGGTCCCGAGATCCGCTATCGCTCGTCGGGATCACGCAAGCTGCGGAGCATTTTGCGCGGCCGCAGGTGCTCCCCCCCGACCCCCCGAAGGGGGGAGTTGGTTGGCCCCCCAACCCCCAAAGGGGGAGGAGCAGGGAAGGGGAATACCCATGCTCATTACTAATACCCAATGGCCACCGACACCAAAAGCCCCAGCCAGGCCCAGACCAACAGCATCCCCGTCAGCGGCAGGGCAAAGCGCAGCCAGCGGTCAAACGGCACCCGGCACAGCGAAAGCATCGCTACCAGGCCGCCCAGCGAAGGGTTGAACAGGTTCGTCACCCCGTCCCCAATCTGAAAGGCGAGGATGGAGATTTGCGGACTCAGGCCCAGCGCCTCGCCCAGCGGAATCATCACCGGCAGAGTGGCCAGCGCCTGCCCGCTGCCGGAAGGAATGAGCATATTGAGCCCACTTTGGCCAATGGACATCCCAATCGCCGAAGCGTACGTCGGCAAGCCCCCCAACGCCTCCGCCAGGCCGTAGCTGATGGTGTCCTGGATCTGCCCCTGCTCCATGATTACCTTCACCGTAGCGGCCATCCCGATGATGAAGGTGGCTGGCGCCATCTGGGCTACGGATTGCATGCCGGCGGCGGTCACTTCCTGCCCCGTCAGGCCACTGGTGAGCGCGCAGATCACCATTACGATCAGGAAGATGGCCGAGATGTCATCAATGTGCAGCCCCCAGTTGAATACCCCGTAGAGGATGACGACCAGGCTGGCCAGAAAAACCCCCAGCAACCACCAGTTGCGGCCACTGATGCGGTACTCCGCGAGCGGCTGGCTCAATTGCAGGCCCGCCGTATCCAGCCCCTGCCCGATGCCACTTTCGGGGTTGGCCCGCAAGCGCCGGTAGTAGCGCAGGTTGTACCAGGCCATAATGGCCAGGCCGCCGAAGCACAGTACCGACCGCAGTTCCCAGCCACTGAACAGCGGTAAGTTGGCAATCAAATGCCCATTGCCCACGGTGTAGAAGTTGATCGGCGACAGCCCAAAAGCTACCGTCATGCCCCCCACGCTGACGCCCGCAGCCAGGATCAAATCTCCCCCCAAAGCCAGAATGACGATCGCCGCAATGGGGATCGTGGCAATGTTGTTTTCGTAGCCCACCATGATGCCCAACACCCCGTAAACGAAGGTGAGAAAAACAATGAGCAGCTCCGTCCGCCGGTCGCCCGTCAGGTACACCACCCGGCCCACCACGTTCTCGATGGTCTTTGTCCGCTCCAGCATGGCAAACATCAGGGCACTGGCCAGGCAGATGAAGATGATGGGCGTAGCAATCCGGTAGCCATCGGGGAAGGCCCGGAAGATGCTGAAAATGCCGAGGGGCGTCGGTTCCACCCGCTGGTAACTGCCCGGCACCACCCGCTGCGCCCCGTCTACCACCACCCGCTCGTACTGCCCGGCGGGCAATAGCCAGGTCATGGCCCCCACCGCCAGGATGATGAGCAACAGCATGATCATCGGAGAGGGAATCCGGGAATACCAGGGTCTGCGTAACGTCATGCCGCTAAGGTAGCTTAGTGCTTGTTGTCGACGGGAAGCAGATCTACAGTTCCTTAATTTCCTCCTCGCTTAGGCCCGTTAATTCGGAAATATCTGAATCGGGCATTCCCCTTTCTTTCATCCGTTTGGCGATTTGAAGATTCCGCTGCTTGATGCCTTGTTCAATGCCTTGTTCAATGCCTTGTTCAATGCCTTCCAGAACTCCCTCTTCGCGCGAAGTATCTACCACGTTTTTCAGGTCCCGGTAGTATTTCAGGCTGTCTTCGTAGGCCTCCCTTTCTGCGGTCGTAAACCGCGCGATTTCCGCAGCTTCAAAGAGCCGCTGGAATATCTTGTCCTGTAATTGTTGCGGCCTATCTTGTAAGTTTGATAGGTGCCGGAAGACAAATAGCCATTTATCAAACTGTGTTTCTAATTCGTCTTCTTGCTTTTTGAACTTGGGCAGTTCGATGTAGATGAATTTCAATTTGTCATAAAACACTTCACAGCGCTGGTTTTTCAGCTCTACCATGTGAAGCAGGTCTTCCTCAGATCGGTGATCATTAAAAACAAAATCCAGAATGCCTACGGTGTAAACCGGCTCGAGGCGGTAGTCCCAGTTTCCTTTTTGTGCCTGCTCCTGAATGGGGAAGGACGCGTAATAGACACTTCGATCCTTGAAGAAATTTTGCTTCGCCTTCTGCAACTCTACAATGAACCGTTCGCCAGACTCTCCGGTGCAATACAAATCAAATATCGCCTTACGGTCCAATTCATTCAAGCCCAGTTGTTCGTTGCGGGCGTAGCTCAAGTCTTTAATCTGGTGCTTCTCGGGGAGTATCTGGTTCAAAAAATCAATCAATAAGACCTTGTTCGGCTCGGAACCAAACAGTTTTTTGAAACCGAAATCCGTTAAGGGATTGATGTACTTATCTTTCAAAGCGCTCATAATCAGAAGGTTGAAAATGCACTAGACCGCCCAAAGATAGCCAATTTCCAGCGTTCTAAGGGTTCGCGAAGAGCCCTCTGCTTACTTCAACCGCTCAATCAAACGCCCACTCACGCGCAGGAAGTCCATCTCCGTAATAATGCCCACCAGCTCATCGTCTTTGACCACCGGCAAACAACCCATTTTTTCTCCCCGCATGGTTTTCATCGCCTGCTTGATCGTCGCCTGGGGGTCAATCGTTTTCGGGTGGGGAATCATCAGGTCTTTTACCGTTACGTACTGCCCTTCGGGAGCGTCCGGACGGTCTTTGCGGGTATAGTAACGCAGCATCTTCCGCGTAGTAATCAAGCCGACCAGGTGGCCGTTTTTGTCTTCTACCGGGACGTAGCGGAGCTTCCGCCAGTCCATCAGGTCGGCCACGAGGTCAATCAGGTCGTCCTCCTGCACGGTGAAGAGGTCCGTTTCCATAAATTCTTCCACCCGCAGCCCTACCGGACGGTAGTCTTTCAGGTCCTTCGCATCGGGCATGGGCCATTCGTGGACGGGCCGTTCCGAAAGCTGGTTTTTGATCATGGCCGAAGTAATGATCGTCAAGCCTTCGTCCTGGTTCACTTCCGTCCCCAGCTTGGTGAACGACTTCAGCAGCCAGCGCGCGCCATTCTGGTGGACCCGCGCCCGCTCCTCGATCACGCCCAGGTAGCGATCAATGTCTTCCTGCACGATGCCGCGCATTTTGAGTCCGTTCCGGGCCAGGGGCAGTAGCTCGTGCAAGATCAGGTCGCAGCTGCTCACCTTCCGGTTTTTAAACCAGGTCAGCTGGGTATCGATCCCGAACTGGGCGGCTTTGACGAAGTTGTCTTTCACGTCGGCAAAGCTCATCTGCTCGCGGATGTCTTTGTATTCGTGGGCCATGCCCATCATCGCCCCCAGCCAAAAGGCAGCGTTGGACATTTGGTCTAAAACCGTCGGGCCAGCCGGAATGACGCGGTTTTCGATCCGCAGGTGGGGCATGCCATTGTCGCTGATGCCGTAGCAGGGGCGGTTCCAGCGGTAGACGGTGCCGTTGTGGATTTGCAGGGCCCGCAGTTTGGGGATTTCCCGCCGGGCCACCGTTTCCAGGCTGGCTTCGTCGATTTGGTCCCCTAGCAATACGCGGTAGCGGGCAATGTCTTCTTTGTAAATTTCCAGAATGCTTTCGTCCAGCCACTGCGTCCCAAAGCTCACCCGGGGCTCGGGTTGCCGCATGTGGTCTTGGGTGGTGCGCACGTCCAGAGCCTGCTGAAACAGCGCAATCCGGCTTTCGTGCCAGAGGCGCTTGCCAAACACCAGGGGGCTGTTGGCTGCCAGCGCCAGCACCGGTGCCGTGATGGCCTGCGAGATGTTGTACAGCGGAGCAAAGGTTTGCGGCGTCACCTGCAAGTGTACCTGAAAACTGGTGTTACAGGCCTCCATCAGTGGCGTATCGTGGCGGATGAAAAGCTCATCGATGCCCGTCAGCCGCAGTTCAAACCCCCGCTCCGATTTTACCTGGGCACCGATGGCCTCAATCAGGGCCCGGTAGCGCGGCTTCGGCGTCAGGTTGGAAATGTCGAGATCAAATTTTCGCAGGGTCGGTAAAATACCGGTCAGTACCAGTTGGGCATTCTGGGTTTTTGCGGCGGCGGCAATCACCTCCAGCTGGTAGCGGTTTTCGGTTTCCATCAAGCGCAGGGCGTTACCCGTAAAGGTCTGCGGCGAGAGGTTGCACTCCAGGTTGAACCGCGCAATTTCCGTGGTGGCCCAGGGGTGGTCTTTTAATTTTTCCAGCACCGCCATGTTTTTTGGCGCGGGCTTCAGGGTTTTCCGGTCTACGATGCACATCTCCTGCTCTGCCCCGATCCGGATGGTATCCGTCTCAAACCATTCGTGCTTGAGCATATATTCCAAAGCTTGCACGTCTTGCAACAAGCTACGCGTAAAACTGGCCCGGCTGGCCTCGGTTGGTACGTTTACTCTTTCTTCTCCCATCGTGGTTTTTTGGGCCGCAGTGGCCAGTTCGGCTCAATTTACGCGTTAGCCACCGAAGCGTGCAAGCACCCGCGTAAAAGTGTCCGCCTAAGGTATTAAATCTCCCGCTGGCCAGCACTAAAATGGCAGGCTCTCCTCCCTTGGGCGCGGCCGCAGGTGCCAGGCAAGTCCTTACCAGTAGCAATGGAAGCCCCAAACCAGTAAACTATGAATGAACTATGAACTACTGAACTCCCCCACTAAAGCGTCTTCAAATACTCCACCACCGCCCATCGCTCGTCGTCGCTGAGCTTATCCCCAAAGGTGTGCCCTCCGTTGCCGTAGCCCGGGACAGCCGTATCGAAGGTCCATTTTTTGTTCTTGGGCGCGGGGTCGTAGTTCCAGCCCAGGCGCTGGTGGTCGTAGTCGGTACCTTCGCCGGAGCGGGTCCAGCGGGCGGGGCGGGAGGGGGAGTGCAGCACTTCGTACACCGTCGGCACCGAACCATTGTGGAAGTAGGGCGCACTGGCCCAAATGCCGTCAAGTGGCGGAGCGACGTAACCTTCCGTCGGCTCAAACCAGGAGCGGGGCGGACTGGTCGCAAACCAACTCTGGTTGTACCAATCGACGATGCCGCTCTGGTTGATGTAATCAGCGTAAAGGCGGTCGGTTTTGATCAGGTCGAGGTGTACGACTTTGTTGGGGTAGCTTTCTTGGCTGCCGTAAGTTCCGTGGCAGCCCGCGCAGTGCTCCCGGAAGATTGGTTCTCCGGCGGCGGCGAGTTCGGCGTCAATGGGGCCGGGGTAGGCGGGGGCTTCCAGCGTTTGCAGCCAGGCGTAGACGTCCACGAAGGCGTCGGCGGCCGTGCGGGTGTGGCTGCTGTCGGGTGTTCCCAGTACGGAGGCCTGGAGCAGAAGCTTGGTCATGTCTCCCCGGCCAATGCCGTTGTAGTAGAGGGTGTTTTTCTTTTTTACGTGCCAGAGCGGCGGGGTGTCGGTGGCGATGTTGTAGTCCCACATGTCGTAGAGCGGATCATCTACGTAGCTGAGGTCGGCCGGGTTGCGGTGCATCATGCAGGCTTCGGCGAGGCGGAAGGCGGGGTTGCTGCCCGGTTGGGTGGTCTTGATCTTGGGGGCCATCCGCCGGAAGTAGCGGCCAAAATCCCGGAAGGCCTCCGTTTCGGGGTCCCGTTTGTTGTACTTCAGCGCCATGCCGACCCGCATCATCTTGCCCATATTGACCATGCTGGATTCGTAGTCGGAGAAGCTGTCGCCAAGGCCAAGCACCAGCTGGCCAGCGACCTTCCCGGCGTGGCAGGTAAAACAGTTGCCATTGGCCACCTGGGCTCCGTTGGGTGCGGTAAAAGCCGTCATAAAATAAGGCAAGGGAGCGTTGATGCCGTCGCGCTCGAAGGGACCATCGGAAGACATCCGCCGTGCAGCCTTCAGCATGATGCTGTAAGGAACACCGCTGCCAATGTAGTCTCCGTTGATGAGGTAATCCAGCCCAGCCACGGGGTCGCCACCCGTCTGCTGGGGCGTGGCGGGCAGGACTTTCGTTTTCCAGGGTTCCCCGCCCATTTCCCGCGTTTCGGCGAGGGGGCGGTAGGCAGTACAAGCCACCAACAGCAGCAAAGAGACAAAGATGAGGGGATAACGCACGGGGCTCGGTGGGATAGTTTACCAAGCTAAAAGGAACGCCAGCGAAAAGGGTTCACTTCAAATTACAAAGTTCTTTGCTTTTAAAGACAATTTTTGCACCTGCGACCGCGCCAAGGTGTAATCCGCTACCGCAAAACGCCCGGCACTCGGGTTTGGGCGGCCAGAATTAGATCCGCCGCCTTTTCCGCGATGAGGTACACCGGAGCGTTGGTGTTGCCGGAAACGATGGTGGGCATGATGGAGGCATCGGCCACCCGCAGCCCGCCGATGCCCCGTACGCGGAGCTCATCGTCGACCACCGCCATTTCATCGTGGCCCATTTTGCAAGTGCCCACCGGGTGGTACACGGTTTCCACCTGCCGCAGGATGTGTTGCAAAATAGCGTCGTCGCTGCTGTGGCTGGGTGGAGCGATGATTTTTTTGCGGTGGCCCCCGAAGGCATCGGCTTCGAGCACCGCGATTGCCCGGCGGGCGGCGGCTACGAAGACGCTGCGGTCTTGCTCCGCCGCCAAAAAATTGGGCTGAATCAGGGGCGGTGTGAAGGGGTCGGCACTACGGAGCCGGAGGGTCCCCCGGCTGGCCGGCCGCAGCAGGGTGGGCAGCACCGAGAAGCCGTCTTCGTCGGTCGGGAAAGTCCGGTAATCGTGGAAATCCGCCGCGTAGCCTTCGCCGGTGTGGAAGGAGGAAAAGTGAAACTGAAAATCCACCCGCCCCGGGCTGGCGGCGGTAGACCCGAAGGCCCCGGCCTCCAGCGGGCTGATGTTGAACAGGCCCCGGCGGCGGACGTAGTAATCAAAAGCCCCTTTGAGTTGCCACCAGACAGGGATGGTGTGGTTTTGCCCCAGGCGCTGCCGGGCCGTTGCGCCGAAGGGGGCGAAGAGGTGGTCTTGCAGGTTTTTCCCTACGCCGGGCAGCGGATGGTGGCAGGGGATGCCCAGCGCTTGGAGTTCTTCGCGGGGGCCAATTCCGCTGAGGAGGAGCAACTGCGGGGAGGCAAAAGATCCGGCGGACAAAATCACTTCGCGGCGGGCGCGGAATTCCTGCCGGTCCCCCGGCCGTTTTCCGGCAACGATGCCGACGGCGCGGTCGCCCTCCAGCAACACGGCCTGGGTGTGGGTGTGGGTCAGTACCGTCAGGTTCGTCCGGCCCAGCACGGGACGGAGAAAGGCCGTGTAGGCGCTGTCGCGCTGCCCGGCGTGGATGGTGTACTGGAAGTGTCCCGCCCCGGCCTGTTCGGCACCGTTGTAGTCGGGGTTGTGGGGCATTCCGGTCTCCACGCAGGCGGCAATGAAGGCGGTGGCGAACGGGGCGGCGTAGCGCTGGGGGAAAGCGACGTGCAGTTCCCCGTCTTGGCCGTGGTAGGCGTTGACGAGGTCGGCATTGCACTCCGATTTGATGAAGTAGGGGAGTACCGAGGCGTAATCCCAGCCCCGGTTGCCGGCCGCTGCCCAGTCGTTGTAGTCTTCGCGGTTGCCGCGCACGTAGGCCATGGCGTTGGTGGAGCTGCTGCCGCCCAGGACCTTGCCGCGGGGCAGGTAGATGCGGCGATTCAGGACGTGTTCCTGGGGCTCCGACCAGTATCCCCAATCGAAACGGCTGCGGTGGAGCTTCATGTAGCCGCCCGGAATGTGGATGTTGGGGTGGTTGGGCCGGCCACCGGCTTCGACGAGCAGGACGCGGTGGGCGGGGTTGGCCGAAAGGCGGTTGGCCAGCAGGCAGCCTGCTGAGCCGGCCCCAACGATGATGTAATCGTACTGCGCGCCCATCTTACCCGGCGATGAGGTGGCCACCGTCGGCGGTGAAGACCCCGCCGGTAGAATAACTGCTCGCCGCCGAAGCCAGGTAGACGGCCAGGCCCACCATTTCCTCCGGCTGCGCCATGCGCCCGGCGGGCAATTGCCCCACGAAATGGTTGAGGATGGCCTCGTTTTGCCAGAGGGCGGAGCTGAACTTCGTCTGGATCAAGCCCGGGCAGATCGCGTTGCTGCGGATGCCCGCCGCGCCCCACTCGCGGGCCTGGCTCTGGGTGAGCATGATGAGCGCGGCCTTGCTGACCGAATAGACGCCCATCATGGGCGAGGGCTTGATGCCTTCCACCGAGGCGATGTTGATGATGGAGCCACCGCCCCGCTTTTCCATCAGGGGTTTGCAGCGGTTGGCCAGCAGAAAGCAGGCGCGGACGTTGACGTTCATCACCTTATCAAAAACGGCACCATCCATGGTTTCCAGCGGGCCAAAGACGGGGTTGGTGGCGGCGTTGTTGATGAGGATATCCACCCCGCCGTACTGGGCTACGGTAGCGGCTACGAGTTGTTCGAGCTGGCCTTCGTCGCCCACGTGGCAGGCAACGGCAGTAGCCTCGTAGCCAGCGGCACGGAGGCTGGCCGCGACGCTTTCCACCGCTGGCTGGCTGCGGCTGCTGACGACGACCGATGCGCCGTGCTCGGCCAGTCCGCGGGCAATCGCCTCACCAATGCCCTTGGAAGCACCGGTGATGATGGCCACCTTGCCACTGAGGTCAAAACGCTGGCTAGAGGAAGGCATAGAGGTAAATTTTGGGTGCAATTTAGCGAAAATTCGCCGGGATGGGGTAAGTGCTGTCCGTGACTTCGACAGGTGCGATGAACTTTTATTTAGCTGCGCCAGCATGAAAAATGCAGCAGATGAGCGAAGCAGGAAAGTTATTCCCATAATTAAGTTTACAGGCAAAAGTCAATTCCTGACTTGCGGGAGCAAATCGTAAATCAGTCCTCGCCAAGCAAAAATCGCCAATCCTTACCTTTACCCCATGCAAGGCAAGCTTTATTTGATCCCTTCTCCGCTCGGCAGTGCGGCGCTGCAGACGATCCCGCCGGCTACGCTGGAGGTGATCCGGCCCCTGCGGCACTTCGTGGTGGAAACCGGCAAGGTAGCCCGGGCTTTTTTGAAGGAGGTCGGCATCCCCTTGCAGGAGTGTACGTACTACGAGCTGACCAAACACACCGAGGCCCGCGACCTGCCCGAGCTCCTGGCGGCAGTGGAAAGGGGTGCCGACGTGGGGGTGCTGAGCGACGCAGGGGCTCCCGGTGTAGCCGACCCCGGTGCGCGGCTGGTCTTGCTGGCCCACGAACGCGGCATCCGCGTGGTGCCCCTCGTCGGCCCCTCGGCCATTTTACTGAGCGTGATGGCGGCGGGCCTCAACGGGCAGGCCTTCACTTTCCACGGTTACCTCAGCCCGAAGCGGCCCCAACTCGCCCAGGACCTCCGCCGCCTGGAAGCGGAGAGCCGCCGCAGCAAAGCCACCCAACTCTGGATTGAAGCCCCCTACCGCAACCAGGCCACCGTAGAAGTTGCCCTGGAAAGTCTCCATCCCGAAACGCTCTTCTCCGTAGCTTGCGACCTGACGCTGCCCAGCGAATACATCTTTACCGGGCGGGTGAAAGACTGGCGGAAGGGCATCGGTGCGGAGCTCCAAAAGCGGCCGGCGATGTTTCTGCTGCTGGGGCGGTAGCGAACCAAAGGCGGCAGGAATCCTTTTATTTGCGTATCTTCTTCGCTGTCGAAACGGCTCGTGAGGGTCGTCTTTTCTCGTTCAATCTTTTCGGTCATGTCCACCACCCCACCACCGGCCAGCGCGGCCAGCCTTGATAACGCCGGTCTGGAGCCGCTCCTTGCCGTCCAACGTGCCCATGCACCTGCGTTGAGCGCCCAAAAAGCGCCCGAGCGGATTGCCAGGCTGCGCAAAATTGAGGACTACCTGACGCAGCCCGGGAACGTGGACCGCCTGGTGGCCGCGCTGGAAAAAGATTTCCGGAAGCATGAGGTGGAGACGCTGCTGACCGAACTCGGGCAGGTGCTCAGCCACGTCCGCTACATCAAAAAACACCTCCGCCGCTGGATGGAGCCCGAGCGGCTGCCCACCCCGCTGGCGATGCTCGGCACCCGTTCCTACATCCACCACGAGGCCAAGGGCGTCGCCCTCATCATTGCCCCGTGGAACTACCCTTTCAGCCTGACGCTCATCCCCCTCCTCTACGCCATCGCCGCCGGCTGCGCCGCCGTCGTGAAGCCCTCGGAGCTCAGCCCGGCTACCACCGATTTCATTGATGAAATGCTGAGCGACCTGTTTGAGGAGCGGGAAATCAAAGTGGTTCAGGGCGAAGGCGACACCGCCGCTTATTTAACAACCCTGCCTTTTGACCACATCTTTTTCACGGGCAGCCCCGCCATCGGCAAGAAGGTGATGGCCGCTGCCGCCGCCAACCTCACCAGCGTCACGCTGGAACTGGGCGGTAAATCTCCGGCCGTGGTGGACCAGGACGTGAACCTGGAAAAATCCGCCGCCAACACCATCTGGGGCAAGTGCGTAAATGCGGGCCAAACCTGCATTGCGCCGGATTATCTGCTCGTCCACCAAGCCATCGCCACGCCCTACGTGGCCGCCCTCGGCCGGGCCATTACCCGCTTCTACGGCAGCGACGTGCAGGCGTCCAAGAGCCTCCCCCGCATCATCAGCGAGCGGCACTTCGACCGGATCAAAGCCTTGCTCGACGACGCCATTGACAAGGGGGCCACCGTGGCTTATGGCGGACAGGTGGACCGCGCCGACCGCTTCATCGCGCCCACCATCCTGACCAACGTCAACGAGGACATGCGGATCATGCAGGAAGAAATTTTTGGTCCGCTCCTGCCCGTAATCACGTACCAGCGCCCGGAGGAAGCCCTGGAAATCATCAATCGTCAGGAGAAAGCCCTGGCCTTTTACGTGCAGAGCCACTCGCGCTCCACGGTAAAAACCCTCCTGGCCGGCAGCAGCTCCGGCGGGGCAGTGATCAATGACTACCTGATTGGCGGGGGCAGCCCGGTGGTGCCGTTTGGCGGGGTGAACAACTCGGGCATCGGGAAATCTTTCGGCCACCGCGGCTTCATTGAATTCACCAACGAACGGCCCGTGGTGGAGCGGCGTTTTCTTGACCTCAGCATGGCTTACCCGCCGTATACGGATAAGGTGGTTGGGCTGGCGCGACGGATATTTACGTGGATTTAGAGGGGGTAAATAACCTTTCAGCAGAGGAAGGCCCGGACGCCCGCAGGTCCCTCGCCGCAAAGTTTCGCCGCTCGTTTAAGTTGGCTCGTGGGCGTCGGACGCTTGTACGTTTGCAGTAGGGTCGTTATCGCTTGGTCGCTCTAAGCAAAAATAACTACTTTACTTCTAGCCGAATGCAGTTCATCGGACGCTAAGACGGTCTTTACAGATCAGTTACTCCCGTAGGTTGTACGCTTCGGTTAGAAGGCTTTTAGAGTCACGATAGCACTTAATCCAGTAGCTGCTTTTGCCACTAGGAACTGTAAAGATTACAAGGCTGGACGACGGAAGTTCTTCGATCATTTTTTCACTTCCTCAATCTTCTTTTATGCAACTCATAGCCTACAGTATTGGAGCTGACATCGCCTGCGAGACTTTCGAGGCCGTAATCCAGAAAGTGTACGCTAACCGCACTTCGGAAATCGTCACTAAACGGAGCTTCAATAACACTCGTGGGGGGCACACCCAGTTCGTCAAATGGGTGGGTAAAAACGCCCCTGATCGGTCCTTAGTGCACGTGGTGATGGAAGCCACTGGACGCTACTACGAGGACCTGGCTTACGTTCTGTTCAATGCTCAATACCGCCTGAGTGTGGTGCTGCCCAACAAGATCAAGAACTTCGCCCGTAGCCTTAACGAATACTCCAAGAATGACCCCTTGGATGCGCGCATTATCGCCACTTACGGGGCCATGTACAATCCCAAGGCGTGGCAACCAATGAGTCCGTTGATGCGCGAATTGCGCGAGCTATCCCGTGAGCGTCAGTCACTTATGGGTATCCTTACCCAGGCTAGAAATCGCCTACACGCACTGACCAGTAGCAAATGCCCGCGCCTGGACACGGTCAAGCGACTCAAAGAACAGATCAAATTTTTCACCCGCCAGATCGACCAAATCGAAGGAGAAATGGACGAGTTGCGGGATGGGGACGAAGCGCTGCAAATCAACCACGCGCTACTGTGCTCCATCCCCTTTGTGGGTTCCGTCACGGCCTATACGCTCTTGGCCGAAACGGACGGATTCGCGCTCTTTGAGAACCGCGAACAACTCATTAAGTATGCCGGTCTAGATATCATCGAAAACCAGTCTGGGAGTTCGGTTCGGGGCAAGACGAGGATCTCGGGCCGAGGCAACGCTAGAATCCGTTCGGCACCTTACATGGGCCTGGCGGCGGTCGGTAATCACGATAGCGTGTTCGGAGAGACCTACCGCAGGGCAATCGACAAGGGAATGGCCAAAAAACAGGCACGCACCGCAACAGTACGTCAGGTACTTAAGGTAGCGTTTGGAGTGGTGAAGTCAGGGCAGCCATACTGCGAGGATACCCACCGGAACCGGGCGGGTAAAAGGGTAGGCGAGCCATCGAGCTCGCCTACGGTGACTGAGCCGAGAAAACAGCCCGTCCTTGAACCTCAAAACTAGCAAAAACTTTCAAAAAAGCTTGGTTTTTAACATAGCACCTACGGGG
>NZ_JACSIT010000114.1 GCF_014349155.1 Neolewinella lacunae | reverse complement strand
TGGTTTGCCCCCCTATTAATCGGACTTTTCTACAGTTCCGTTGAAAGTTGGTTGGTAAAGGTAATAAATTTTGGTTTTTGCCCCTGGTTTGCCCCCCTATTAATCGGACTTTTCTACAGTTCCGTTGAAAGTTGGTCGGTAAAGGTAATAAATTTTGGTTTTTGCCCCTCAGAGCGGGACCATTTTTTGCTGTTTAGGGGCTTCTGCCTTCGGCTTGCTTCGCCCTTCCGTTTCCTGTTTACAGTGCGTATCCCCGGCTTCGCTACTAATCAGCCCTAGCTCGTTCTTGATCAGATAGCGCGGTATCTTCAAGCCGAAGATCAGCTTTTCACGTTTCCCCTTCCGACTCGTGACCAGGCCCGCCTCGTAAGCTTGCCAAAACACCTGTGGTGGGAGCATCGCCGTGGCGGAGTTTACCCGGCTATTGTTATAGTTTTCGTAGAACAGCACCAGGCGCTGCTCCAGCTGTTCGAGGGTCGCAAAGCGATCATACTTTAGAGCCTGTGAGATAATCGAGTGAAAGCTTTCGACATGGCCGTTTTCTTGTGGTGTGTACGGATGGGTAAATACCTGACCGAGATGGTTGTCGGCCATGAACTCCCGCAGTCGGGTGGCTAAGAACTGCGGGCCATTATCGCTGCGTACTTCCACGTGGATGTCCTTACTTAGTAGATCTGCCGGCTGTAGGTGATTGATAATGACTTCCTCCCAAGCCTTGGCCACCGTCGCCCACTTCATCGAGTACCCTACTTCGTAGGCAAGGGCTACGCGGGTGAATGTGTCGATGATCGTCAACACAAAGGCATGGCGACGATACTCCTCTACCCAGAACATCTTGATGTCCATTTCCAGCAATGTCAACGGGCGATCCGGACGGGCGCAACGCTGACTGACGTAAGGGCCTCGTTCACTTCGTCGACGCTCCAGTAACTGATCATAGTCCTTCATCAAACGGTACACTTTCTTGGCGTTGATGCGGTAACCTTCGAGTTGTAATTGAGCCGTCATCCGCTTGTATCCGCAACGCAGATCGTCGTCCTCTTGGATCGTTTTGATCTTGGTGACGATCTCGGAATTTGGCCGCTGATGAATCTGTCCCTCACCATCGTAGTAAGACGTGTGGGTGGAAGCAGGAGCGCCCGAACGAACGTGGCCTTCAGTTTCACTGCAAGGGCGATGGTAATACTGATGGCGCGTCATGGCAAAAGCATCCAAAGCTAATTTGAGGGGCAAGCCCTCTTGATTGAAACGCTTGATGGCATGACGCTTGTCGTCCGGGCTTAGGTTTTTTTTTCCCGGGCCTCTTTGAGCGCACGGATGAGTAGTTCCTTTTCGGCCACAAGTTCCTTGAGTTGCCGATTCTCCTTCTCCAACTGCTGGAGCTGGCGGATTTGCTGGGAACGAACGCGTTTCCCAAAGTGCTCCTCTCCCTGTTCTGCAAGTTGCCTCTTCCAGTTGTAGTAAGTAGCAGGATAGACGTCGTGCTTGTCCAAGGTGACTTTGAGGCCCTGCGAAGCAGCCTCCTTGATGATGGCGAGCTTTTGCTCGGTGGTAAATTTACGTTTTGCCATGGTGAAAATTACAGTTTTTGAACTGTAATCGAGTCCGGGCAATTAGGGGGCCGAAACATCAGCCCTATGCGAAAGTATAGGTGCTGAGCATTCTAAATGCCAGAAAAATGATAAAACAGGTAATTCTTTCTATTTTATTTTCCTTTTGCTGTAGTTATATCCTATGCCAAAACACATTAGAGGAATTGAGGTCTGAAAGAGTAGATATATCTAATGAAATTAATAGGTTAAAGGAGCAACTTGAATCAAGCGAAGCTCGATTAAAGCAAATTGATAGTCAGATTGGTCGATTAGAACTTGATAGTCTTAAATCAACGGCTTTGAAAATATCAATAGGCGAGAAAGAGCCATATCTGTTAGCGAATGAATATTCCCAGATAGGAAAACTTGAGAAAAACGAAGAACTTACAATTATCAGTTATGCTCCTGATATTGAGCGAATAAAAGTATATTCTCCATCATTAGATACGATTGGTTATGTGGTAAAGCAAGTTTTTATTGGAAGTCAAATTGTAAATGAATTCATTAAGCAGCCTGAGAATATAGAATATCATAAACCGCAAACCGAGAACTCATCAATTCAAACAGGAAGTAGATCGCAATCTCGTCCGACTACAGATTCCTCAACAAGCAGCCAAAGAAGAACAAGCACATATCGAACCTATTATCGAGGCCCTAGAGGTGGATGTTACTATATAAATAGTAGTGGAAATAAAATATATGTTGATAAATCGAAATGCAATTGAATCTATTGAATGCAGCCAACACAGGCTACAACGTCCATGCTCCTAACGTCGCACGGCGTGTAGCCAAAACGTTAGCCACCATCCCTCCCTCAATCCTAAGGAACAAGCCCCGGCACAAGCTACAGCCCGAATCTCCCCCAAGACCCAGCAGCCTTCCGCTGGAAAAGTAAGGCCCAAAGCGTGATTGGCGACAGTTTTGCGCCGGAAGATTTGGATGGGCGGAGGGGATGGCATAGATTTGGCCAGTGTCTAACAACGGCTATGCGGCAACCCTTCCATTCGGTCGGGTGTGCGTATAGCCTGGGCGTTACCTGCAAGCTTAAAGACGACACAACAGAGAATATGACACCAGAAGAATTTGTAAGGAATTTTTATTTAGAACGTAAAACACTTGTCGACTTATATTTAAGTGCCGACAATGAGACTGACGTTTCTAAGCTAATTGGTGACTTGCAGCTTGACAAAGAAAAAACTGAAAGACTTCGACAAATATTAAACGGAACTCTAAGAGACGCTTTCTATACAACTTTGTTAGGACTAGACGGGGAAGCACAAATTGGAGAACGACAAGAAACATATAAAATTGAAGATGAAAATGGCAACGAATTGACAGGTGGCGAAATTGAAAGTTATGCTTGGGAATATTTTCACAACAACAAATTTGAGTTTGACAATTCCGGTGCAGACTTTATTGCAACATTGTCATATAAGACTACTGAACAAGGTGGACGAAAGACAGCAGCCAAAACAGGTTATAGACCACACGTGAAATTTGACTTTGACGAAATGCAAACTTCAGGACAACAAACCTTTATTGACAGAGAACTTGTTTTCCCTGGTGACACAGTTGAAGCTGAAATAAAAATTCTCTCAGTTGACCATTTCGCAAATCGACTGACAGAGAAAATGCAATTTGAATTTAGAGAAGGTGCGACAGTTATTGGAACAGGAATTATTAAACGAATCATTAATGACAAACTCAAAAAAGCCAGCAGGTAACAGCACATTTGCAATAGGCGGGGTTTCGTGCCCCAAAGACAGTTTTGTTGTAGCCGAAAGTTTAGTGCTCCGTATCATGTTCAGTGGTAAAAATCCCGCCCATCGCAAATCTGCAAAACGTTAGCCACCAGCGCCCCCTCCAACGGAAGGAACGAGCCAAGGCAGAAGCCGCTTCCTGAATCTCAGTCTGCGGCTGGTCACAGTTGAAAAATTAAGGTCTAAAGCATCATGGGGGTGATGATTTTGCGCCGAAAGATTTGGATGCGATGAGGGGAAGGCATAGATTTGGCCAGTGTCTAACAATGGCTATGCGGCAACCCTCCTCCTCCAAGGCATCAGCAGACTTGTGCGAACACCGGGGCAAGTGTGTGAGTTTTTATTTATCTTCATGGTCTCGATTTCAGTCACACTGAGGTTGAGGGGACGCATAAGGATGGAGTGTAGTTACCCCAAAAGTACTGCTTCCCTACTTTTCACAAATCCTTGGTTGTTTTACTATAAATTCTGAAATTATGTTAACAAAAGAAACAGTCAAACGCCGAATTCAACAGAACAAAAGCAAAATTGCCAATTTGGGTATTGACCTTATTGGTCTTTTTGGCTCTTACGCAAGAGAAGAACAAAGGGAAGATAGTGATATTGACATTTTCATTTCCTTTAAAGAAGGACACGAAACATTTAACAACTTCATGGACTTATCCTATCTGCTCGAAGATATATTTCAAGGGGTAAAGGTAGAAATAGTAACCCAAAATGGGTTAAGCGCATACATTGGACCAAAAATTTTAAAAGAAGTAGAATATGTCTAAATCACCACTTGATTATTTGCGCCACATTTTGGATGAATGCGATTATGTCGTTTCTGTTATTACCGAGGATACGGTCAAAGATGACTTGCTTGACGATGAGACATTAAAACGGGCTGTTGTCAGGAGCTTAGAGATAATAGGGGAAGCCACAAAAAAAATACCTGATGATTTCAAAGCCAATTGGTCAGGAATATCATGGAGAAATATGGCAGGAATGAGAGACAAACTCATCCATGATTATATGGGAGTCAATTATTCAATTGTTTGGGACGTAGTTAAAAATATCATTCCTGTTCTGAAAAAGCAAATTGAAGAAATAATTACAGCAGAAGATGAAAACGCTCGCTAACAAAGTTCAAAACGGCAATAGGCCCTAAGCGGGTGAACTACATTTGCACAAATCGTTATCCACCATCACCCCCTCACTCGTAAGGAACTACCCTCGGCACAAGTTGCTCCCCAAATCTCCCCCAAGACCCAGCAGCTTTCCGCTGGAGAAGTAAGGGCCAAAGCATGACTGGCCATAGTTTTGCGCCGGAAGATTTGGATGGGCGGAGGGGAAGGTATAGATTTGGCTGGTTACTCACAACGGGGCAATGCGACAGCCCCTTCCATTCGGTTGGGGGCGCGTAGCCTGGGGGTTTGGTGCAAAAAGATGCAAATGATTGATGCTTTGAGCAATAATCTTTATCACGAAATAAATAAGTTAATTTTACTTCTTTTTTCCTATAATTTAATGCATAAAATGTGTAAAGTACTTGATTCAAGAGAGTTCTCATTTAGAAAACTAAGGATTATGAGTTTTTTATGGGGGATTTCTATAGCATCAATATTTTTTAGTTGTAACAATAGTATCAGCGGAAGCCGGTGGGTTACTTCTAAATTAAGTAAAGATGTAAGTCTAAATAAAAAGGATGAATTAGGTATTAGATTAGATAGTACAAAAGTTCATCCCTATCTGAATCAAATATCAGCATTTAAGAACTATAGAAAATTAGTAGAATCAGATATAAGGCAGCAGATGAATTTTCAAGACTTCATCAGTGAAAAGAGTAGTCTTTTTTATACTAACAAAAATGCGATTTTATTATTAGCAGATAATAATAATAGTGCTACCATAGATTTAGAAAATAGAGTAATTACATTTTATTACCCTAATGATACTATAGAAATAGAAATAAAAGAAAACAAACTATATGCAGATGATATTTATAGCCTTTCTGCAGTGCTAAATTCAAAGACCAAAGATATAGTTTTATATCATAGAGAAAGAAACGAATTAGCTATATTTTATGATGGAGATTTTAAAGTAATTGATAAGTTAGAGGGCGTAATTCCAACCTCTTCTAGTATTCTTAATATGGATGATCATGTGATTTTTTCTGATAATTATTCGCAGGAAAGTAAAAATTTATATATTTATTCAAAGGAAAGTCAAAAAGTAGAAACATTAGAATATTTTTCTGATAGAATAACAATGTTAAACAATGATGTGGACAAAAGATTTTTTACTGTTAACCTTGGGTGTGAAATAAAATTATATTCAAATGAATTGAATTTGGTTTCTAGTTTTGCCACAGGATGTTATAGTTTGGCTGGATTTAGAGGGATTTCTTCAGCGATACAGGATTCTGTAGGGACTATACTAATACCTTCCATAAAAGATCTGCTTATTTATGATTTTGCAAAGAAGAAATATTCAATTATCACTGTAGATGGTTTTGAAATTTCAGATGGTATACTTCTAGACGAAGACACGGTTGTATTTGGAGTTTGGAAGTCTTATTCATATGAAGAGCAAAAAGAAATGACCATCAAAAAGGATTTAAAGGAATCATACATAATTCAATACTCAATAAAGGATAACAAGTATACTTTATTGATGGAAGACTGTGGAATATCATTATTTGGTTATTTTGATGGTAAATCATTAAAATGTGAGCTTCAGAATGATAATTTCCTAAGAGATCAAATTCAGTTCACTATAGACTAAGCTTATATTGTTTCGGCCCCCTAATTGCCCGGACTCGATTACAGTTCAAAAACTGTAATTTCCACCATGGCAAAACGTAAATTAGCTGCGCTGCTGCCTCCGGCGGTTACCACCGAGCAAAAGCTCGCCATCATCAAGGAGGCTGCTTCGCAGGGCCTCAAAGTGACCTTGGACAAGCACGACGTCTATCCTGCTACTTACTACAACTGGAAGAGGCAACTTGCAGAACAGGGAGAGGAGCACTTTGGGAAACGCGTTCGTTCCCAGCAAATCCGCCAGCTCCAGCAATTGGAGAAGGAGAATCGGCAACTCAAGGAACTTGTGGCCGAAAAGGAACTACTCGCTGGCCTGGTAGCCAGTCGGAAGGTGAAACGTGAAAAGCTGATCTTCGGCTTGACGGTACCGCGCAATCTGATCAAGAGCAAGCTAGGGCTGCTCAGTAGCGAAGCTGGGGATACGCACTACAACCAGGAAACGGAAGGGCGAAGTAAGCCGAAGGCAGAAGCCCCAAGCAGCAAAAAGTGGTCCTTCTCTGAGGGGCAAACACCAAAATTTATTACCTTTACCAACCAACTTTCAACGGAACTGTAGACAAAGTCAGATTAATAGGGGGGCAAACTAAAAGCTGATCACGTCGTTTAGCCGAGATTGTTGTAGAACGTAAGAAATAAAAATGGGATTAGATTTGTCAATGACTGCCGTACCGATTGAGATGAAGAATATTTTTTCTAAAGTAATCGAAAAAAGGGAATCTGAATACCCGAGTATTATTTTCTCTTTGCCAAGAGCATTTAAAACTGATTTTTGTGATTTTGGACATCCTGATTGGATTGAATTTAAAAAGGATGCTCAAATGTTATTGGAGTATTATCCCAATAAACAATTTGACAATAAATATTACTTTGACTCTAATAGGACATATGATGCTTTAGATTATCTTATCTCAAAAAAAATAAACGACTATAATTATACTTTTTTTGGTGACGGTATCGAGTTTAAAGAATCTTTAGGGGTGCAAGGTCGAACTCTAAAATATTGGGACATAAAAATTTTAAGAAGAAAATCAAAATTGGTTGAAAAAATAGAGTCTGGTGATTTAATGAAACACTATGACTTTGAGAAAATGGAAAAACTTGGAGTATATAAGATAAGTCAAATCAATTGTCACAAAGAAAATGTCGAAGAAGTATTCATCAATTTAAAATCCTTTTTAAGTGAAGCTATTCAATTAAACGGGTATGTATTAATAATTAAAGATTAAACGCTCTACAACAAAGGCTATGATGTCCATGCTCCTAACGTGGTTTGCCCTCCCATCAATCGTAAGCAACCATCCCATGTATAAGTCCCTCCCCAAACCTTAGCCAGGCCTCGGAACTCTGAAATAAAGAAAAGCAAGACCCAAAGCGTGCCTAGCCATAGTTTTGCGCCGGAAGATTTGGATGGGCGGAGGGGAAGGTATAGATTTGGCTTGTGCCTAACAACGGCTGTGCGGCAAATCCTCCCATTGTGGCGGGGGGCGGAAAGCCTAGGCGTTAGCCGCACTTAAAAATAGAAAAATGAAATCATTCTTAAGTATTTTTATTTTCATTAATTCCATTCAGTCTATTCAATCTCAAGTTTATGCTGATAGTATAAGTTATGGACTAGAAATGGCTAATGCTTTGAGTTATGTTGACTCATATGATTATTTTGTTAGCTTAGAAAAAAGAATTCCTATAGGTGATAGTAATCGTCTCATAGCTGTAGAAATAATAATTGAGCTTTCGACCGAAATAGAAGAATATTTTAGACTAAGAGAAGAGTATAATGAGTCACTAATTTATTCTGAAAAATATCTGAACTTTTAGAAAAGGAGAAAGAAAATTTTGACGATAATTATATGCGCAAGCTTCCATTTAGTCTAAAAAATCAAATAGTTTCAAATTTTGGATTAAAAAATTATACTGCGGCAGATTCATTAAGAAATGCACTATATGATTTATACAGAAATGAAAGCCTTCCAGATGGTATTGATGAGTTTTTTAATTATGATTTTTTCAAAATTGATTCACTTAATATTTGGGGATACGAATGGTTTGAGGAGTTGCCAAGTGATAGATTTAGCTCATCATTCACAAAAATAGTCTACTATGTCTATAGTACTGATGATGAAGGTAATGATAAGGATCAACTTTATAGGCTACATGTTTTAATGTATCACGGTAATTCGGATAAGTTTGACTATGTTCTTACCAAGAGACTAGAGACTGCCACTAATGAAATTTCGGGAACGCTCTGGTGCTACACTTACAAAGATAAAATTGATTTGGAGAAACTCAAAATGGACGTAATGAAAGTTATTAATGGAGAACTAAATCCTTGCCTATCTGAAAAGGAATAAAGTGTGCCTTTTAATTTTAGACTATTACTATTCATTAAATAAACATCGTGATGTATTTAAATTAAATGATGCATCTAATAATGCGCCACCAACAACCGTTATCGCGGCTGACGTTGGCGCTCACGTTAGCCACCGGCGCCACCGCAATCGTGAGACGAGCCTGGGCACAAATTACTACCCAAATCTCAGTCAGTCCCCAGCAGCTTTCTGCTGGAGAAGTAAAGGCCAGAGGGTGATCCATGATAGTTTTGCGCCGGAAGATTTGGATGGGTAGAAGGGAAGGCATAGATTTGGCTAGCGCTTTGCCCCCACTTACTCAAACGCGGTACCGACGTGCGCTACATCCAAGAGCTGCGGGACCACACAGACGTCAAGACCACCCTGCGCTACACCCACGTTCCGATCAGCACCTGCGCAGCCTCGTCAGTCCCCTTGATGACCTGGCGGCGGGGAAACGCGCAAGTGAGATATGGGATTGTTGCGGAGGTAAGGTATCCACCAGCAACCAGACAATAAAAAGATCAAGAATGAAGAAAATAGTGAATGAAATAATAAAATCAGAATTAAACGAAGAAGTAGAAGCTGTTTCACAAATTGTTGATTTAGGGTCCGTAAATAATGTTTATGATGTCAAATGTAAAGGAGGAGCCTATATTTTAAGAATTAATAAAGATGAAAATAAGGAATTTGAATTTTGGAAAGAAAAATGGTGTATTGAAAAAGTAACTATTCTAGGTGTACCAAGTCCAAAAATATTGAAGGTCGGAATGAAAGGAAAATTTCCTTTTATGATTCTAAGTAAAATAGAGGGAACAAATGGAAGCAAGTGTTCTACAGAACAAAATTTATTAATTTGGGAAAGGTTGGGTCAATTTGCGCGTAAATTCCACAGTATTAATAAAATTGAAGAACTTCATATTACAACTGATGAATTTCATACAAACTGGAAAAGTAAACTTGAATATAACATAGGTGAACTGTCAGAAAAGGATTCTTTGCTAAAAAGAAATGCCTTCAATATTTCTGAACAAGAAAAGGTAAAGAGCATTTTAATAAAACTAAAGGATAAAGAATTTAATGAAGGACTCGTTCATGGAGATTTGTGCCCAAGAAATGTTATTTACAACAATCAACTTGTCTATTTATTGGATTGGGGCACTTCTGGAATCAATATCGTTCCACATACAGAAATTGGAATTATACTAATAGAGAATAAATTAGAGGAAAAAGAATTTGACTCATTTTTAAAAGGGATGGGAATACAACCTGTTGAATATCAGAAAATAGAAGAAGAAACTATACAGTTAAACCTCCTGCATCGATTGGATAAATATAGATGGGCAGATGGAAGGGAATTTGTAGAAATTGATGAATATATCTCAAAACTCAGAATTGCTTATGAAAAATTGATGAATTAATAAACTGCTGCTGACAAAAGCTGCCACGGCCATGGCGGCTAAACGCCTCTACATTGTGTAACTCGACGTTAGCCACCAGCAGCCCCTCAATCACAAGAAACGACCCTCAGCATAAGTGGCTTTCCGAATCTCCCCCAAGCCCCAGCAGCTTTCCGCTGGAGAAGCAAGGCCCAAAGCATGATCCGCCGTAGTTTTGAGCCGGAAGATTTGGATGGGTGGAGGGGAAGGCATAGATTTGGCCTGTGCCTAACAACGGCTATGCGGCAACCCTCCCATTCGGTCGGGTGTGCGCATAGGTTGGGCGTTGTTTGTAATTTTAAAAAGAGAAAAATGAGCAAAATAATTATAATAGGCTTACTAGTAATCTTACAGAATGGTGTATTCAGCCAAAACTTAGTTACACTTGACGGCCTATTGGAAATCCATCACAGAGACGGATTTAATGGAAATGTTCTCTATTCAAGAAATGATAGCATAATCTTTAAAGGTAACTACGGCTTTTCAAACATTGAAAAGCAAATACCTTTAATTGATGAATCCATTTTTGACCTTGCTTCTCTTTCCAAACAATTCACAGCTCTGTGCATTGTTCAACTCATTGAGAAAGGTAAATTATCATATTCAACCAAAATTGATAGTATTTGGAATGCCTTACCATACAGAGATATCACAATTGAGCATTTGCTAAGACATCAATCAGGGCTTCCAGACTATATGGATTTGATTAGTAAGAAAAAATATTGGAGTAAAAGTACAATACCTTTGAACAGCGATATTATTGAAATATTGAGCAAAAACACTATTCCTTTAGAATTTTATCCTGGAACTAAAAGTGTGTACAGTAATACGGGCTATGCGGTACTTGCGTCCGTCATCGAGAAAGTTAGTGGTATGAAATTCGAAGAATATCTTGAAGTAAACATTTTCAACCCTCTTGAAATGAATGATTCTAGGGTTGTAAGACGCATTTACAAACAGGACACTGACCCAAAAATCACAACGGGGTACTACAGAAAAGGCAAAAGAAACAAACCCAATTATCTGTACGATAAAAGAATGAAACTATACGATGGAATTGTCGGTGACGGTATGATTCATTCAACAATATTGGATTTAATAAAATGGAAAAAGGCTTTAAAAAACAACAGCCTTATTTCGCAGGACAGTAAAGAGAAAATGTTCTCGGGCGATAGTATTTCGAAGTCAACAGGTTTTGGTTTTGGAATTCAAATCTCTGAAAAATTAGGCAAGTATGTACTGCATACAGGTTCTTGGCAAGGCTACGTAAATTTTTTATTGTATATATTGGATACTGATGAATTTGTAGTAATCCTTTCCAATAATGAATATGAAGAATATGGTGAATTGAATACACTTTTACTTAAGTACGGTAGATAAAAACTACAAACAACCTCACCTATACGCAAGCAGGGTTTTCGTGCTTCGTAGGACAGGAAAGTGCTAAATTTGAAGTTGAGTTCTTCGTAGTAGGTTCAGTAGTTAAAATCCCTGCCTGCGTATAGCTGAGAACCGCCGTTAGCCACTAGCACCCCATCCAATCATAAGGAACCAGCCTAAACACAAGTAGCTCTGAATCTCCCCCAAGCCCCAGCAGCTTTCCGCTGTAGAAGCAAGGCCCAAAGCATGATCCGCCGTAGTTTTGAGCCGGAAGATTTGGATGGGTGGAGGGGAAGGCATAGATTTGGTCAGTTTCTAACACCGGCGATGCGGCAACCCCTTCCAGTCGATCGGGGGAGGGGCATAGCAAGGACGTTGTGTGAAATTCAACCAAAACAACACACCCTACTATTTTGGTTTTAAATTTCAGACACTTATAAATGAGCATAATTAATAAATTATATAAAGTATTACCAATTGGTATAGTTTGTCGCTTAATTTTTTGCTTGCCCATCCAGGCTCAATCCATCGATTCAGTTATGGTTAATGGTCTGGTAAAGTGGTCAAACGACTCGATAATTCATTTTCCAGATAAGGTTATCATTAAATCAAAGTATGACCCAGCCCTCATCAAGTTTGTAAAAGTCGATTCTACGGGGAATTATAAACTGCTATTACCTGTTGGAGACTATGTAGTTACCCCTTATAGTAAGTATCACTGGCGTAGGGACTGGGATCAAGGCTTTATTAGAATAGATGAGACTTCTTCGAAAGCACTTTTCAACCTTGATTCTACTGTCCGTCAGAACCATCATACTCTTGTGCTTGACACGCTCATCCTGCACTCGACAATGCCAAAAGAGGGTGTTATTTTTAATTTAGATAGTACAGGCATAAGTATGTTGGATGAATTCATACTTCAAAACCTGGATCACTATCAGGTCCCCGGAGCTTCTCTCGCCATCATTAAGAACGGACAAGTAGTATATTCTAAAGCTTATGGCGTTGTAAACCCGATTACAAAAGAAGGTGTAAGCGAGTCTACTATATTTGAATTCGGTTCTATTACTAAACCAGTTTTTTCCTTCGTTGTACTGCGGTTGGTTGAGAAAGGTGTTATTGATTTAGACAAACCCTTATACCAATACTTGCCATTTCCTGATGTGGAACACGATAGCCGTTACAAGCTAATTACTGCACGTCACGTATTGAGCCATCAAACAGGTTTTCCAAACTGGGCAGAAAGAAATGAAAAAGGCGAATTTGACTTGCTATTCACTCCCGGCACGCAATTTGGCTATTCCGGTGAAGGTTTTGAATATCTTAAAAGAGTTCTTGTACACTTAGCTAACAAGGATATTGAAACTATTCTTGAAGAAGAATTAATACGGCCTTTAGGGCTAAGCAACTTTTATTTTAAAACGAATGAATATGTAAGAAAAAATATTGCCGACGGATTTTACAGAGGTGCTCCATCAAGGTCGGGTTTTAAAGAACCGAACATGGCGGCTAGTTTAATGACGAACCCTCTTGACTTTGCCAAATTTGCCATAGCAATAAGAAATAAAGTCGGATTGTCTCCAAAAACGTATGATGAAATTTTTAGAAAACACATTGTAATAAACGAATCTCTTTCCCGCGGGATGGGTTTTGAATTAAGAAAGGACAATATTGGAGAATCCTATGGACATACTGGCATTACGAGGGATTTTGTTTCTTTTTTTAGATACTACCCTGAGAGTGACGTAGGATTTGTTTTTACCGCAAATAATATTACGGGGGGTTGGTTAAGCTTGGTCACCTTAAAAGAATTTTTGATTACTGGAAAAAAATAAAGCACTACACACAACATGTTGTATTAGCAGTGCCCAAGGGATAGGGAAATATCAAGGGGTTTGGCCCGCTCAAACTCTGTCGCATCTAGGCAAGAAATTATCACGCACTCTGCCATTTCTCAAATAATTTTTCGTTATCAGCAATTAGATGACTTGATCGCTGCCTCATCGGTTAGGCAGCGGATGGGTACAATTGGTCAACTGGGTAGCGAATCCTTACCTGCAAATTCCAAGCTCACCCTTTTCGAATGAGGTTGAAAGTTTACTCTTTCCCTCTATTTGCTGGATGCCTTAAGGGTTTGCCCGGCAGCACCTTGACAAGAGAAAAGTCGGGACGCCCGCAGGTCCTCCGCCGCAAAGTTTTACAGTGGAACCTGAGTTGGTTAGTGGGCGTAGGACGCTTGTACGTTTGCAGTAGGGTCGTTATCGCTTGGTCGCTCTAAGCAAAAATAACTACTTTACTTCTAGCCGAATGCAGTTCATCGGACGCTAAGACGGTCTTTACAGATCAGTTACTCCCGTAGGTTGTACGCTTCGGTTAGAAGGCTTTTAGAGTCACGATAGCACTTAATCCAGTAGCTGCTTTTGCCACTAGGAACTGTAAAGATTACAAGGCTGGACGACGGAAGTTCTTCGATCATTTTTTCACTTCCTCAATCTTCTTTTATGCAACTCATAGCCTACAGTATTGGAGCTGACATCGCCTGCGAGACTTTCGAGGCCGTAATCCAGAAAGTGTACGCTAACCGCACTTCGGAAATCGTCACTAAACGGAGCTTCAATAACACTCGTGGGGGGCACACCCAGTTCGTCAAATGGGTGGGTAAAAACGCCCCTGATCGGTCCTTAGTGCACGTGGTGATGGAAGCCACTGGACGCTACTACGAGGACCTGGCTTACGTTCTGTTCAATGCTCAATACCGCCTGAGTGTGGTGCTGCCCAACAAGATCAAGAACTTCGCCCGTAGCCTTAACGAATACTCCAAGAATGACCCCTTGGATGCGCGCATTATCGCCACTTACGGGGCCATGTACAATCCCAAGGCGTGGCAACCAATGAGTCCGTTGATGCGCGAATTGCGCGAGCTATCCCGTGAGCGTCAGTCACTTATGGGTATCCTTACCCAGGCTAGAAATCGCCTACACGCACTGACCAGTAGCAAATGCCCGCGCCTGGACACGGTCAAGCGACTCAAAGAACAGATCAAATTTTTCACCCGCCAGATCGACCAAATCGAAGGAGAAATGGACGAGTTGCGGGATGGGGACGAAGCGCTGCAAATCAACCACGCGCTACTGTGCTCCATCCCCTTTGTGGGTTCCGTCACGGCCTATACGCTCTTGGCCGAAACGGACGGATTCGCGCTCTTTGAGAACCGCGAACAACTCATTAAGTATGCCGGTCTAGATATCATCGAAAACCAGTCTGGGAGTTCGGTTCGGGGCAAGACGAGGATCTCGGGCCGAGGCAACGCTAGAATCCGTTCGGCACCTTACATGGGCCTGGCGGCGGTCGGTAATCACGATAGCGTGTTCGGAGAGACCTACCGCAGGGCAATCGACAAGGGAATGGCCAAAAAACAGGCACGCACCGCAACAGTACGTCAGGTACTTAAGGTAGCGTTTGGAGTGGTGAAGTCAGGGCAGCCATACTGCGAGGATACCCACCGGAACCGGGCGGGTAAAAGGGTAGGCGAGCCATCGAGCTCGCCTACGGTGACTGAGCCGAGAAAACAGCCCGTCCTTGAACCTCAAAACTAGCAAAAACTTTCAAAAAAGCTTGGTTTTTAACATAGCACCTACGGGG
>NZ_JACSIT010000113.1 GCF_014349155.1 Neolewinella lacunae | reverse complement strand
AAAATAACCGACTCCAGCAGTATGCTTGCCACTCTTACTCAGGTATGAGGGGTCGAGAGCAATGATACGGTTGGGGCCTAAAAACGGCTCGCTCAACTCTCTGTTGAAGCCCAGCCAATCCATGCGTTTACCAAAGTGCTTACGGTAAGTGAACTCAGAATATTCGCCTTGACGACCTAGGTTGACAAAGTTCCGTCGGCCAATCATTGAGGGCCACAAAACGAAAAGATGGAGCAAAAAGCGGTAGCGCCATGCGGAAATACCAGGAAGTTTTTGCAAAATTGAGGCGACGAGGATTTCGATCTTCGTTGGGCAAGTCATATCTGTACGGTGTAAGGAACCAACAAGATAGGGCTTGCCCTCTTTATATGCATACTTTGCTAAAGTGTTGCCTCAAACCGTAGCGGACCATTGAATATCAAGAAATACTTTTTTATGTCTATGGTGATTTTCATTCAAATGTGCCACTGTTACCTGACAGCCCCGTATGGGAAAGATAAGGACCCCAATTTGCTGCCTTCTCACTCCATTCGATTGCTGGGTACTACTATTTTATACTTCGTCTTGTTTTAAGTATTTTGTCGGTACACTATCGGTCAACCAAACGCCATTGTCTGAGATGAAAAACTGGAAATTATCGTTATACATTTGTTCGGCAAGCACTTTGAATACATAAGGTTTTCCGTGTCTTTTTCCAACTTCAACAGCTGTTCCGAAGTCGCTGCTTAAATGAACGTGTTGTCTGTTTCGTTTTTCAAGCCCTGTGGCCATAATGGACGGGACTGATTTTTCTCCTGTTCCGTGAAATAAAATTTCGGGTGGTTTTTGATTGGTATAACCCAACTCGATCTCTACGGAATGCCCTTGACTTGCCCTGATTTTATCAAGTGTTTCATTAAAAGCAAATCGCTTCTTGGAATTTGTAGAAACAATATAATTTAGTATTTCCCGGTCAAATAAAATTCCGTGGCCATTTGATTTTTCTATCAATTCGCCTACATCGGTCCACCCATTTGGATCGAGTCGAATTCCAATAGTTTCCGGTTTGTGTCGTAGAACCAAACTTAGGAACTTGCTAAGGCGTATTAGTTGTTTGTCGCTAATCATTTTTATAAGTTTCAGTGGTGCTAATTTGCATGCACTAAGTTCAAGGTATTGTTTATTTCTAAAACTAGGCTGTTCCCTTTGCTTACTTTTTGTCACTACCAATTTTAGCTTCTCTTTCAAGAATGTCGAGACGAGCTTAGAGCCGCAAAAATGCTTAGTGTAACTTAAAAAGAATGGTGCTTGGGTCATCCCTCTCCGTTGGACGCGTTTTCTGGGGTAGGGGGCCCAGAAATAAGCCGAGGGAAAGGGCAAAAAGAGTAACGTACAATCATATTCAAACGGAACAGCCTATTTCTAAAACTTCATTTGCCTTCTGGGGTACAACCGAGGAGCTGCGGCGACGGGAGCTCTACCAGGCGTAATCAAGAAGTGTATGTGGTAAAGGGAAAAGTCAAGCGTTTAAATTTCGTAAGCGCCCAAGCGCCAGCCCACTTCCCAAACAGCTCAAACCGTCGGCAACATAAGACGTTTTTCCGGATTTTCAACTTACCCCAGCGAAAACTTCTGTCCGGAAATCCATTTTGCCGTGGATTTCATTGCTGGCAGCTTTGCAGCGGCGGACCTGCGGGCGTCCGGGCTTTCCGCTATAAAAAGTGCTCCCCACAAAACAATAAGGAATCCCGCGAAAAGGGCGGGCTTGAAACCCCTACCGCAACACCAACCGCTCCACCCAGCGCCGCTCACCCTGCTGGACGTGCAGGAAATAAGTCCCCGGCGGCACGGCAGTCAGCTCCACACGGTCACCCGGGAGGGTATTTTGGAACTGCAGGCGGCCCAGCGGATCGTAGAGCCAAACCTTGACGGGGGCCGCAGTGGGCAAGCCACGCAGGTGGACTACTCCCGTCGCCGGATTAGGGAAGAGGGTTAATGGATACTCATCGCTCTGCGTCACAAAAGGAATAGCGGAAGACGTATCCGCGCGGAAAATGAGTGCGCCATCGCGGAAAACGACGGGACTATTGAAGATGACTCCATCGGGCCGCAAAATCTCTACCGATCCGCTGCCCCCGCGTAGCGCGCCGATGTCGAGCGGGACGGTATCCCGTTCGCCGAGGCGACGAAAAACCAAGGTGCCAATTTCTCCGGCGGGGTAGGGGTTGGCACCTCCAGTCCCATCGCGCAGCAGGAGCACCACCGAATCGGGGCGGGTAAAGAACGCAGTGACGAGGGCGAACTGTGGCAAACGCTCGGGGTTGGTCTCAATTTCACGCAAACGCAGTTCGGAGCGCGGGAAGCGCAAATCAAAGGTGATTCTGGAGAGGCAGGCGTCGCTCGGCGTAGAAAGGCGCACGCGGTGGAGCTCTTCCGCAGGGTCGGAAAGCACCGTTTCCAGTTCCAACACGAAAGAATCCTGGGCAAAAGGATAAAGAAAGCCGGAACGCAACTGGAATGGCAATGCGCCGCCCTCGGAAAAGTCGAAGATTTGCCGTTCGAAAAAGCTGGTAGCGGGCTGGGCCGCCAAGACGATCTCGTAGAAATCACACGGCACAAAATCTCCCGCAAAACATATTTCCAGCACGGGAGCATCGGGCGGCAGAGAGATGTTGCGCAAACTATCGGGGGCAAAACCGAAGCGGGCGGAGTTTTCGCCCTGGGCCAGTAAGGAAATACCCGCCAGCGCCGAAGCGGGGTAGTTTACGCTGGTCAGGCGCAGTTGCTCGGGCCAGGCGACGCTGAAGTCGAAGGCGCGCACGCCCGTAAACTGCCGGGCCAGGATCGTGGCGCAGGTTACCGTATCCTGCGAGGAGCCGGGGAGGGGGACTACTTCCAGCACCACCGTATCGGTCAGTTGCTGCTCGGGCAGGTAGAGGCTGCCGGGGAGCAGGCTGCTCCGGGGATTGTTGATGACGGTATCCTGAAAAACGACCTGAAACGACGAGGGGTTCCGCCGCCCGATCTCCAGATAAGACACACTCTGCATAGTGCGGGGCAAAAAGCACATTTCGAACAGCGTAATGCCAAAGGGCATGGGCGGACTAATCTCATTCAACAAAGTATCGCGCTGCACCCGCAGTACCCCCGGTACCGAAAGGAGGTTTTCGGGTGTAAGTCCGAGCGGATTATCCCCCAGGCGGGTCGTATCGAGCGTAAATTGTTCACTGTCCCAATTCACTTGGAAATCGAAGCCACGCAGGGCCGGGGTGCCCCGGGAAAATAATTCGGTACACACCCGGCCTTCCGCATCCAATGGCGCGGGCGGGGAAAACTGGGTACGGACTTGCTCATCGCGGTAGGTTACGGTGGAGTTGGAGGTGATTGTCGGTATCACATTACGACCAATATCTAGAGCCAATAAAAAGAATGAAGGGTCTACTGATATACCTGCTAGGCCATTAAATTTTAAAACTTGAAATTTTAATGTACAGAATATAGAATCTTCAATGAAGAAAAATTCATTTGGTGGAGGAACAGCAGCTAGTACCCTTACTTGGCTATCTGAGGTTTGATTATACGAGGCCAGTTCGGCATTAGCAAGTGAGGAGCCAAATATCAAAGTGTCCAGTATTAATTGATCGGCACTCCAATTGAAACCAATTTGAACAGCTCTTATTCCTCGGTTGTAAATAAATAAAACAGGCACTTCTAAGATCGAACTCTCATCCTCGCTGGTAATAAAAATTTCGGGAATGACAATCCTGATGCTGTCTTGGGCGGCAAGATTGGAAGCCTTTGGCATAAAGGTAAGGACCGCAAGCAGGAGTAGACTTGTTGTGATTTTCATGGGAAATGTTTTTGGGAAAATATGGGCCAAAAATAATCATCATCTCAATGGTTATTTTTGGCCCAAAGGAAGAATTCGGATACAAATATATTAGTTTCTCACCAACTTCAAGGAGCTAATTTCTCCACTTTTTGAAAAAAGCTGAAGAATGTAAGTTCCTACCGGGAGTGTGTTTAGCTCACCTTCGTTAAAAATTAGCACTTGTTGGCCTTCAGAAATGGATTTTTGAGCATATTCACGTCCATTCAAATCTAGTAACTTCGCGAGCTTAAAGTTGGGTGAAGGTAAATTCACGGTAAGGTTTTCACGGAAGGGGTTAGGAGAAATAATGGTACTGACGTCCAAATCATTTTTAATTATTTCCAACGAAAGAGCGTATGGATTGCCGACTTCATCATCTTTAGTTACCAAGTTTTCAAAGCTCGCATTATCTAGAGAGAGAAATTGGGCTAGATCAAAGATTTTACGGTCAGCTTGTAAGCGCATGGTCATAAAATCTTCTTTTTGGCCAATGGGCGTCTTTGCTTGATGGGCTAATTTGTTGGTGCTACCCAAAAAAGCCAATACAGTTAGCTGTTCACCATGATCACCGATTCTGAAATTGCGGTCCTTTGGGGAATTCTCATGCGTTGTGACGCCAATCAATCTAACACCGTCTTGGAATTTTAAGCGAAAAGAGAGTAAAGAAAGATCTGCAAAATCTTTTGTTCCAATCGTTACATCAAAGGTTTGACCAGCTACGATCTGCCTGGAAGCATTTGAAAGATACAAATTATGATGTTTACCTGTAGATGAGCTACTGCTAGGATTTTCTCCTGAAAATGATGAATAGCTAGAGCAAGTACCGTTCACATCTCCAAGGATAATAGAGTTGAAGTTTTTGTTTGGATTGCTTCCCGTTGGTATAGGATCAAAAAAATAGTTACTGGAAAATGAAATTGGATCACCTAATGAACTAAGTTCAGCGGTGGTGGGAAATACAACTCCTCTGTTTGTGTAAGAAACTCCGGCTACAGATATGGAGTTGGTGTACCGATCTTCAAGGCCAAGAATCACATCTCTTATCATTTCTCTATCTGTAAGAGTAATGTAGCCATCTATATCTACATCCGCAGATACCTTTTGAGCTGAAGTAAAGGACTGGGTGCCATTAATGTAATTATTTATGGCTATAATATCACTTGTTGTAATGCACGAAACGTCTACCACTGGATTAGGCGTCGTAGCCAAATTAACAAACACCCGGGCTTCGTCGCTGATGAAGAATGGGCCACCGGTGTACGACAAGGAATAAGTGTTACTCGTCGTTGAATTGGTGTTGATGAAGGTAGATGGAAACTCGGGATCCGTAGAAATGAACTCGAAACGGACTTGCCTTGATGGGATGGCCACTGAGGAGGATCCGGGTGCATTGATGATGCTGCCACTCACAGTGTTGGTTTGGGCGAGTATCGGGCCATTTCCTAGAAATGGAGACAATAATAATGCTAAGAACAGGATTAGCTTAAAGGGTGAAAGGGTGAAAGGGTGAAAGGGTGAAAGGGTGAAAGGGTGAAAGGGTGAAGTATTCTTCATGATAAGGAAAGGAATGGGTGAAAGGAATAACCGCCAGCAGCTTAGACCTGCCAAGTTCAAAATACCCGCAAAGTGGAAACAAGGAAAGTGGGTTAGGTGAAATAAACGTCCAGCGGTTTTTGGAATACAACAAAGCTAGGATAAATAAATTTGCCAAACAAATTTTTAACACCACTATTTCCATTATTTTTAAAAGCTTTAAACCAATTTAGATTAGGTGTCATATTTGTAAGCGAATTGCGAATAGTTTCTCTCTAACTGTATGAGGCATGTAATGGATCTTGCTAATGCGGCTTGCATGGCCTTTTCTACCTCGCCAATTACGCCCCTCCCAGCCTACTGCAATGCTAGCCGTTCCCCAGTTCCCCCCCCCACACCCGCCAAACCACCCACGTCCTTTATCTTTGCTCAATGACGAAGACTTTTCTCCCCTTGCTCTTGCTGGCTACCTTGCTTTGCACCTGCGGCAGCGCCCAAGAAGCGCCCGCCGAAATTTTTCAGGATTTCCCCGCCGCTGCCGTGCGCGCCTCGCTGCCCGCCCACCGGGTGGAAGCCCTCAGCACCCGCCGTTTCAAACAGGAAGACCTGCAGCCGCTGCTCAGTGCCCTGGGGCCCGCCTTTACCTTCGATACCGCTGGGCGCTCCGTGGAAGGCCGCCCGCTCTACCGCGTGACCTGGGGGGAGGGCGAGGTGCCGGTCTTGCTCTGGTCGCAGATGCACGGCGATGAACCCACCGCCACGGCCGCACTTTTCGATCTTTTCTCGTGGCTGGAAGGGAGTGGCGACGGACTGGACTCCCTGCGCACCCTCCTGCGCGAACGCCTCCAACTCACGTTCCTGCCGATGCTCAACCCCGACGGCGCCGCCCGCTACGAACGCCGCAACGCGCTGGGGATCGACCTCAACCGCGATGCCCTGCACCTCAGCAGCCCCGAAGCCCGCCTGCTGAAGGGCGAACGCGACCGCCTCGACGCCGCCTGGGGTTTTAACCTCCACGACCAAAGCGTCTACTACGGCGCGGGCTTTCCGACGGAAAAAGGCTGCGTCATTTCCATCCTGGCCCCGGCCTACGACTGGGAAAAAACGATGAACGAAAGCCGCGAGGACGCCGCACGCCTCATCGGCCTGATGAATGCGCTCTGGCAGGAGGAAGTCCCCGGCCAAATCGGGCGCTACAACGACGATTTCGAACCCCGCGCCTTCGGCGATAACCTCCAGAAATGGGGCACCCGCACCATCCTCATCGAATCCGGCGGCATGGCGGGCGACCCCGAAAAGCAGGAAATTCGCCGCCTGAATGTCCTGGCCCTCATCGCCGGCCTGCACGGCATCGCCAGCGGCCGCTACCGCGCCTTCACCCGCGCCGATTACGAAGCGATTCCCGAAAACGAATCCAACGCGATGCACCACCTCAAGCTCGTCAACGCCCAACTGGTGCGGCCCGAAGGAGAATTCCGCATGGACATCGGCTTCCGCATCGGCGAGCGCAGCCTGCCGCCCAGTTTCCGCAACTTCAGCACCTACGCCTACGTCAGCGACCTGGGCGACCTCCACACTTTTGGGGCCTTCACGACGGTCGATCTGAAGGGCGCGAAAGTCCGCCCGGGCAAGACCCACCCCAGCCCGATGTCCGCCGACGAAATCAAGCGCCTCGATCCCGCCACGCTTTACGCGCAGGGCTACACTTCCGTACAAACGACGGGATCCGTGCCCACGGGCGTCGCCGACGGCCCCTTGCGCATCCTGAAGGCCGGACAAAAAGCGAGCACTGAAGTCGGCCTGAATAGCCAGGTCGATCTGCTCGTTTACGGCCCCGACGGCAAAGTGACGATGGCGGTGGTGAATGGTAAGGTGTGGTGAGTAAGGGATTAAAGGGGGAAAGGAATAAAGGATAAAAGGAATAAAGGGTAAGGGAGTGAGGGCCCCTCCAGACCCCGGTAGGGGTCGAACTTTAATAACCCCGGATGTAGGATGCGCAGCATCCGGAATCCGGGGTACTCCAGCGATGCCCTCCCTGACCCCGGTAGGGGTCGAACCTTAATAACCCCGGATGTAGGATGCGCAGCATCCGGAATCCGGGGTACTCCCGCGATGGAGGAGGCGCAGCATCCGTACTCCGGGGTACTCCCACGATGGAGCATGCGCAGCATCCGTACTCCGGGGTACTCCCGCGAAGGAGGATGCGAAGCATCCGGCATCCGGGGTACTCCCACGATGGAGCATGCGCAGCATCCGTACTCCGGGGTACTCCCGAGATGGAGGATGCACAGCACCCAAAAAACCTACCCCCCCAAAACCAACCCCACCGCCCTCTCCAGCCGCTCCTCACCACTAATGACGTGGGCCTCCGGCAGCAGCTCCCGGTAGCGCGCGAACAGGGCCAGGCGGGTGGCTTGGTCGGGGGCTTCGCGGAGGGGGTCGGGTTCCCAGGGGAGGTCGGGGGCGCAGAGTAGGGTGAGGTCGTAATGCCTTTCGAGTTGGGCTTGGCGGAGCTCTTTCGGGCACTGCCCATACTTCACTTCGGCCCAGATGCGGATCACTTCCGGACCGGTGTCGCACACCACCAGACCGGGGGAGTGGGCGCGGGCGGCGTCTTCGCTGCGGCGTTGGACTTCCCAGATGCGGGGCAGATCGGCAGCCGTGTAGCGCCCCTGCCGGGCGAGCAGGTAGCCGCGCGCCGCTTCGGCGACGTACACGCCATCGAGGGCCCAGGCGAGGTCGCGGGCTAGCGTGGATTTTCCGGAGGATTCCGGGCCGGTGATGCGGATGGTGAGGTTGGGACGTTTCACATCGAGGGGGCTATGGAAATTTTGCTGCGACGTAAAACGTCTTGACCTCACGGCGAGACTTTTGGTCAGAAAGGTCGAGACGTTTCACGTCGAGGGGGATAGGGAAGTCTTTGCTGCGACGTAAAACGTCTTGACCTCACACTGCGACCTCACGTCTTCACCTTAAAAACTCCATGCAACTCCATGCCTTACTCCATGGCACTCCATGGGCTAAAACCAGTGCCGGACCAGAGGTCCGGATCCGGTCTGGAACAGCTGCGACGTAAAACGTCTTGACCTCACGCTCCCGGCGGATGCCCCATGCTAAATCCTAAATGGTAAATTGTAATTTGTAAATCCTTACCGTTTCAGCTCAATCTTCTCCTTCGCCTTGCTGGCCTTCAACCTTTCGGAAGACGCCTTCATCTCTTCGCCCATTTGCTGGCTGGCGATGAAGCTGGCCGTCATTTGCGAGAGCATATCGGCACCTGCGGTGGGGGCGTTGGGCATCATGATGAGGTTGGAGTTGGCGTTTTCGCCCATGCTCTGGAGCGTATCGTAGTGCTGGGTGACGACGATGAGCGCAGAAGCTTCCTGGCTGTTGATGCCAACGGAGTTGAGGATGTCTACTGACTCTTCGAGGCCCTTGGCGATTTCCCGGCGCTGGTCGGCAATACCCTGGCCCTGGAGGCGCTTGGATTCGGCTTCGGCGCGGGCCTTGGCCACGATGCGGATGCGGTCGGCCTCGCCTTCGTACTCGGCGGCGAGTTTTTCGCGCTCGGCGGCGTTGATGCGGTTCATGGCCGATTTTACCGTGGCGTCGGGGTCTATGTCGGTCACCAGGGCCCGGACGATGTTGTAGCCGTAGTTTTCCATGGCTTCCTGGAGCTCGGATTTGATGGCGTTGGCGATGTCGTCCTTGCGCTCAAAAACGTCGTCGAGTTTCATCTTCGGCACCTCGGCGCGGACTACGTCGAAAATGTAGGAGTTGATCTGCTCATCGGGGTTGGCCAGTTTGTAGAAGGCGTCGTACACGCTGTCTTCGCCCACCACGTACTGCACGCCCACTTTGAGCTTCACAAAAACGTTGTCCTTCGTTTTCGTCTCCACGTTTACGTCCAGCTGCCGCACCTTCAGGCTCATCCGGCCGGAGACCTTATCGATGAAAGGCACTTTAAAGTGGAGGCCCGGGCCCCGCACGCCATTGAAACGCCCGAGCCGCTCGAGGATGGCCATCGATTGTTGCTTGACCGTGTAAAAGGCGCCGTTAAAAATGAGAAAGGCCATGAAGGCCAGAAATCCTAGGATTGGTAATTCCATTGTGTCTTTACTTTTTAGTGCTGCCAAGATAGCAATTCAACGCGGAATGGGCACTACGAATCGATCAATGCCTGGCTTTTGCGGTCAGATGCGGATTTGGGCGCGGCCGCAGGTGCCAGGGAAGGGGACAGGGAGCAAGGCTAACGCACGGTGACTCATCTTAAGTTTCAGCCTTCAATGGCTATAAAGGTCTTCAGTACAGATGGAGGTCTGGTTGAGGGTGTCCCCACCCGAACTGCCCCGTTTCGGGTAGGGCCACCCTCCGCCGGGCTTTTCCGTGCGGGGAGGCACGTCCAGGGCTAACGCATTGCGACTTACCTTAAGGTGTATTTCTTTCATGGTCTATAAAGGTCTTCGGTACACGTGGAGGTCTGGTTGAGGGTGTCCCCACCCGAACTGCCCCGTTTCGGGTAGGGCCACCCTCCGCCGGGATTTTCCATGCGGGGAGGCACGTCCAAGGCTAACTCATAGTGACTTATCTCAATGTGTATTTCCTTCAATGTTTATAAGGGTCTTCGGTACAGGTGGAGGTCTGGTTGAGGGTGTCCCCACCCGAACTGCCCCGTTTCCGGTGGGGATACCCTCAGCCGGGATTTTTCGGAACGGCTCTGTTTCGGGGGGGGACACCCTCAGCCGAGATTTTCGGCAACGGCCAGGCCTGTCCCGTGCGGTAGCCTGTCAAGTGCGGCAGCCTGTCCCGTGCGGTAGCCCATTAGCTAAGCTGCTGCCTACGGCGGTCAATTATTCAATTATTCATTCATTCTCTTATTATTCTCCCCCCCAAGCCTTACCTTTGCCCCACACTCACGGGAGTGGACTGACCTGGTAATGCCGAAAGTGGCACTACCAGGTTTCTTTTTACCAAGCAAAGTGTAAGTCAATGTACCCACTAAACGAAGCCTACCGCCAGCACCTGGATGCCATTGCGGAGGCCATTCAAGCCAGCCCCAACCTCGCCGCCTTTTTGGAAGAAGAGGAGGACCACTTTTACGAGGCCCTCAAGCAGGAGTTTGAGCCCCAGATTGAGCAGGCCCACCAGCAACTCATCGACTACAGCCCGCTGGAAATCGAGTCTTTTGAGGAGTACCTGCTCGACGATAAGTTCGAAGGCCTCTTCCTGCCCCGCGCCCTCGGCTACGCCGTCCTGCGCGGTGAAGTGACCGAATACGGCTTCTACGCCCGGCAGAATGACCACTTCGGCAAAATCCTCAGCGCCATTGCCCAGAACAGCAACTTCGACCAGCTGCGCAGCCGCATTGGCCAGAGCGTACAGTGTGGCTTTGCCCTGAGCAGCGACATCTTCGTAACGAGCATGATCGACGGCGTGGCCAGCAAACGCGTACGGCAATTCCTGCAAGGGCAGCGCAGCAGCGACGCCCGCACCGCCGAAGGCCGCCACCGCATTGAGCGCCGCTATCGCCGGCAGTTCAAGGGCCGCAATTACCACTACGCGCCTTTCCCCCAGACGCCGCCGGAACTGACGAACTTCAGCAACGCGCTCATCGATTTTCTGCTCTTCCGCGTCAGCGGCAACCTGCCCAACGAAGCCATCACCCCCACCTTGCACGAGATGGTGACGCGGCCGGAATTTGCCGGACGGCGTGAACTCCTCAAGCCCATTGCCATCTACGGTGCCTACCTGACGCCCGCCGAAGCGGAATTGGAAGAACTCATCGCCGTCCTCAGCCGCGAACGCCAAAAGGACGCCGAAGGCACCGCCCACGAAATCCTTACCTTCCTCCTGGCGCTCAAAAACAACCGCGAGGTACCCTTCGGTGCCCAGCAGGAACGGGCCCTGGGCACGATCGTCGACCGCAGCATCGCCGATGAACTGACGGCCTACTTCAACCTGGCCGATAAAATCCACGCCGACGGCTACGTCAACCCCACCGTTCACGACGCCATCCTGGCCGAACAAGTCAAGCACGGTGGCCTGAGCCCCTTCAATGAGAATGTCCGCCAGACCATCTTTGCCTACTTCTCCCAGCTGGCCACTGGCCTGGGAACGGAGGAGGCCGACTACATCGAGTGGTACGACATTACCGGCAAGCAGTTCCCCGCCTACATCAAGGTGTTCAGCAACGAAAGCTTCAACCAGCAACTGCGCAGCCTGGCCCGGGAGTACACCCGCCGCCTGCTCAAGACCCACACCAATAAACGGGGCAAAGATTACCGCGACATCAAGAAGACCACCATGCACACCTGGCAGGAGTACGGCTTCATGACCGACAAGCAGCTCAAAGAGTTTTTCAAGACCCCCCGGAAGAAAAAATCTGCGGCCGAGTAGACGTTGGTAAGCCCAAAATAACTGCCTCGCCGGGCAAACTTGGTCGGAAAACGACCGGTTCTGAAAGATGAGCCGGTCGTTTTTTCATTTTGTCAAGAAAAAAAAGCACATTGGCGCACGATTTCCTGCTTCACCCGTGGGGATCCCTAACCAGCCCAGCAAATACTATGTCGAGACTTGTCATCATCTCCAATCGCCTTCCGGTAACGATCAATCGTCGAGACGGGGAACTCCATTATCACCCCAGCGCCGGGGGCCTGGCCACCGGCCTCAACTCCCTGGACGACAGCTACAACAAACTCTGGATCGGCTGGCCGGGAGAGGACATTACCGACGAATGGGAGAAAGAAAGTGTGCGCACCGACCTGGCCAAGCTCAAACTCGCCCCGGTCTTCCTCACCGAGCGGGAGATCGACCTTTACTACGAAGGCTTCAGCAACAAAACGATCTGGCCCCACTTCCACTACTTCACCGAGTACACGGCCTACAACGACGACATGTGGGACGCCTACCGGGAAGTCAACTACAAGTTCTTCCAGGAAACCGAAAAGCACCTGCGGGAAGATGACCTGATCTGGGTCCACGACTACCAGCTGATGCTGTTGCCCCAACTCATTCGCGAGAAATTCCCCAAGGCCAGCATCGGTTTCTTTCTGCACATTCCTTTCCCGAGCTACGAAATCTTCCGGATTCTGCCCTGGCGCAAGGAAATTCTGGAGGGGATTTTGGGGTCTGACCAGATCGGCTTCCACACCTTCGATTACATGCGGCACTTCCTCTCGGCGGCCTACCGCATTTCGGGGCACGAACACAAGTTCGGACGGCTGCACATTGAAGAAAGAGAAATCAACATTGACGTTTTTCCCATGGGCATCGACTACGAAAAGTACGCCCACCCCGACGTCAACGCGGCCACCGACCGCAGCAGCGGGGAAATCCGCAAGCTCCACGCAAGCCGCAAAATCGTCTTGAGCGTAGACCGCCTGGACTACACCAAGGGCATTCCCCACCGCATCCGGGCCTTCGGGCAGTTCATCCGCAACAACCCGGAGTACATCGGCAAGGTCAACCTCATCATGATCGTGGTGCCCAGCCGGGCCAACGTCGACCAGTACCAAAGCCTGAAGACGGACGTGGACGTGCTCGTCAGCCAGATCAATTCCGAGTACGGCACCTTCGACTGGATGCCGATCCATTACTACTACCGTTCGCTGAACTTTGCGGCCCTTACCACGCTGTACAAGGAGGCGGACATTGCCCTGATTACACCCCTGCGGGACGGGATGAACCTGGTCGCAAAGGAATACATCGCGGCCAAGGAAGATTCCAAAGACGGGGTTATCATCCTCAGTGAGATGGCCGGCGCAGTCAATGAACTGAGCGACGGGGCTCTGACGGTCAATCCCCAGAGTACCAAAGAAATCGAAAGTGCCTTGATCGAAGCCCTGGAGATGCCTCTGGAGGAACAACGCAGCCGCATGATAACGATGCAGGACAAGCTGAAGCGCTACGACGTAAAGCACTGGGCAGCGACCTTCATTAAAGAACAACATGAGCTGAAAGACAAAAACCGCATGTCGAATACTACCCACCTCGCTGGCGAGGCCCTCACTGCTTTGCAAAAACAGTACCACGGAGCAACCCAACGTTTGCTTTTCATTGATTACGACGGCACCCTGATGGGCTTCCACGAAGACCCCCAGGCGGTGTCCCCCGACGACGAGGTCCTGGAACTGCTCACCGCCCTGGCCGCCGACACCCGCAACCGGGTGGTGATCAACAGTGGCCGCGACCGCGAAACCCTCGAAAAATGGCTCGGTCACCTCAACGTGGAAATGGCCGCCGAGCACGGCGTCTGGATGAAAGAAGGGGGAGAATGGCACCTCAATCCCAACGTGGTGGATGGCTGGATGCCCAAGGTCCACGAACTCCTCGATAACCTCGTGGCCCGCACCCCCGGTTCCTTCATCGAAGAAAAAGACTACAGCCTGGCCTGGCACTACCGCAGCATTGACCGCGACCTGGGCCAAAAGCGGGTCCGGGAGTTCCGCGACATGCTCAGCTACCTCATCCAAAACCAAGACCTCCAGGTCCTGGAGGGTAACAAGGTGGTGGAAGTCAAAAACGCGGGCGTGAACAAGGGCAAAGCCACCGCCCACTGGGTGCAAAAAGCACCCTGGGATTTCGTCCTTGGCATCGGCGATGACGCTACCGACGAAGACATCTTCAAAGCCCTTCCACCCAGCGGCAACAGCATCAAGGTGGGGGCCGACCGTACCGTGGCCCGCTACAGCCTTACCGGCGTCGCGGAAGTGCGCAAGATGTTCCGGAGCTTGGCGGCGGGGGAGTGAGGTCAAGACGTTTTACGTCCCACGGAGATTGTTCGACCTTGCAGGTCGCGGTTTTGAACCACTAAGTTCACGAAGAGGTACTAAGTTTTTCGGCAGGTGTGAGGTCAAGCATTTTTAGACCGGATCCGGACCTCTGGTCCGGCACGTGGTTTTTCGCCCATGGTGTTTCTTGGAGTTAAAGCATGGAGTTGCCTGGAGTGAGGTCAAGACATTTTAAGTCGCAGCGTACCTTGATACTTAGCCCAACTGCGTGCTCTTAGTGGTAGGCTGTCTAATCTAATGGGTTTAACCCGTGCGCGCTTTAGGGGCCTGGACCGCCTAGGTTGAGACCCTCTGGGTCGATCCAGCTAAGTACATTGGCGTATTCTCCTACGACCCAGAGGGTCTCGACCTGTTAAGCGCTTGAGCCTCCCCGGTTGGCCAAAATGAGTACGGCTGCGGCCTGGCTAATTAGACAGCCTACTCTTAGTGGTTCAAAAAGGAAAGCGAAGCGTCCTCACGCTTAGCCCAACTTCGTGTTCTTAGTGGTTCAAAAAGGAAAGCGAAGCGTCCTCACGCTTAGCCCAACTTCGTGTTCTTAGTGGTTCAAAAAGGAAAGCGAAGCGTCCTCACGCTTAGCCCAACTTCGTGTTCTTAGTGGTTCAAAAAGGAAAGCGAAGCGTCCTCATGCTTAGCCCAACTTCGTGGCCTTAGTGGTTCAAGAAGGAAAGCGAAGCGTCCTCATGCTTAGCCCAACTTCGTGTTCTTAGTGGTTCAAAAAGGGGAAGCGAAGCATCCAAAGTTTGCATCGTCCCCAACCCAGCTCCTTCCCCTTTGGGGGTTGGGGGGCCAACTTCCCCGGCACCTGCGGCCGCGCCCAGCACGAAATACTGCGAAGCAAAAAAAACAACAGCCTACCTGGAAACAATCCGCCGCCCCTCCCGCAGGTAGTGCCCGATGTTCAGCCAAAAAGCTGCGAAGAAGTAAAACAGGAGCGAAGAGCCGAGGGAGAGACAAGACAGATAGATGAAATAAACGCGGACGCGCCGGGGAGACAGCCCCATGCGCTCACCCAGCCAGGCGCATACGCCAAAAGCGGAGCGTTCTACATGATTCCGAAAAAAGTCCATACGATTTAAAGTGTCAGTTGGTCAAAATTGGGCGGAACACCTCGAAATGCCGCACGTAAATGCTTTCGATGGACGGCCTCCCTAAATACAACAGCAAAACTGGTGCTTTGCTGGGTGAAGTCTACTAATTTTTTCGCAGTGCACTGGCAAAAATGGCCTCTGGAAGACTCCCGCCCCGAACCCTGTCGTCAGGAAAAGGAGTAAGCGCGAAGGGCCAAATCTGCCCAAAAGGTAAGGCTTTCCTGCGGAAGTGAAAACAGCGCGAGCGGGGAAAAGGTGTATTTGGCTGAACATCTTAGGCGGCCTGCCGTAGTAATGGGAAAAAGCTCACCCGCTGATGTTGCTGTTTGAAATTTTTGGCCTTACGTTCGACTTCCAGCCGCTCTTTGACGAGCTGAATCTCTGGTGGGCGTCCTTATTAAAACACCTGCCGAATATCCTGCTGGCGCTCCTGGTGGGCGTATTCGGATTCCTGGCTACCAAATTCCTCAAGCGATACTTCCATAAACTGAGTTCCCGCTTGGTGGGCGATGAAACCATTGCCCGCTTGCTCAGCGCAACGATGACGATTGCCCTGGTGATTTTTTTCATTTTACTCATTCTGTCCGTACTGGAACTGAGCGGGGCGGTGCAGACCTTATTGGCGAGTGCCGGGGTGGTGGGCCTGGCGCTGGGCCTGGCATTCCAGGACCCCATCCTTAATTTCTTCAGCGGTATCCTGCTGACGGTGCGCAAGTTGTTCCGGGTGGGCGACCTGATTGAAATCGACGGCTACTTCGGGCGGGTCGTGGAAATCACGCTGCGGCACACTTCCCTGGAAACCCTTCAGGGCCAGGACGTGATGATTCCCAACAAGATTGTGGCCCAGATGCCCCTGACCAACTACAATAAACTGGGCCGGCGGCGGGTAGACCTGTCGTGCGGCGTCAGCTACGGAGATGACCTGGCCAAAGTCAAGGAGGTCACCATCGCCGCCATCCGGGAGCACGTAGTACACGACGAAGCACGCGACGTGGAACTTTTCTTCAATGAATTTGGCGATAGTTCCATCAATTATACCCTGCGCTTCTGGCTGCCGCCCGGCGTCAGCGCCCAGGGTGAATTCCTCAAAGCCCAGAGTAATGCCATCATGGCCATTGTCAGTGCCTACAACGCCAACGACATCATGATTCCATTCCCGATCCGCACCCTCGATTTCGGCATCAAGGGCGGCGAGAAGTTGTCTACGGTACTGCGCCCGGCTTTCTCCGCCAAAGAAGAAAAAACTTCCAGCGAAAAAGGGGGGACCGAACACGCACCTGCCTAGTCCGGTTTTAGTGGGAAAGGCCGTTCATTTTTCGAGCGGCTCACTTTGTCACCCAAATTAAACCAAACTTAAAATTTAACAACATGAAACTCCGAATTATCACCCTGAGCCTTCTTCTCGCCCTGGCTGGTGCGTTCTACAGTTGTGCCGAAGGCTCTGACGCCGACCGCGCCGCCGACGAAATGGCCAACGAAACCGAAAACGCCCTCGCTAACGTAGGTGCAGAAATCCGTCAGGAAAGCAATGAGTTTGCGACCGAATTCCAGGAAACGCGCCGCAACATTGACGTCCGTATGGAGCAGATCGAGGCCGACATGGCCAACGCCACTGAGGAAGCGAAAGCCGAAATGCAGGAAGAATGGAACGAACTCGAAGCTTACCGCAAAGACCTCGACGACCGCATGAACCGTGTGGGAGACAACATGGAGCGGGGCTGGAAAGACTTCAAGGGCGACGTCAACCAGGGCTGGCGTGAATTCGCCAACGAATCTGAGCGCCTGCTCAACGACATTGAGCGCAGCTTAGAGCCCGACGGCGACCGCTAAGTAAAGCAGCACCCCATGGGGCTAACCCGCCCAAGGGTAGTAACCATGGTCCGCTGACCAACCCTAATGAACACCACGGGGAATTGTGTCCCACAGTTTTTCCGGGCTAACCCCTTGACACTTTAAAGCCCAGTAACGGTAGGAAATTCCGACGCGTTACTGGGCTTTTGTATTTTTATTCAATTTAATCCTTTCCTTAATGAAGCGCTTACTATTTACCCTTCTGACCTCCATTTTTTTTCTCCAATTATCCGCCCAGGAAGTGGGAGTGACCAACGAAAACTACAAAAAGCTGAATTACGAATCCCTCGTCGTACTCATCGACGCTGATCCCGACCTGGTGGAAGAAAAGTGGGAGGACTTCTGGGACGACCGTTACGATGTGAACATCAAAAAGTTTGACCGCGACAACAGCGGTACGGCCTACCTGGGCGAACAGGTGGCCTTGCCCATCATCAGCCCCAAAAACGTGAACCTTTATTCAAAAATCAGTCCGGTAGGCAACGAGACCCGCGTCACGATGGCCATGGCTTTTTCCGAGAACGACATCGTCACGAGGGGTGCCCACGGCACTTCCTTCGTTGCCGCCGAAGCCATGATGAAAGAGTTTAGCAACTATTTTTACACCGGCTATTTCGATGAACAACTCGAGGCGGTGCGCGATGAACTGAAAGACGTCCGGGACGACCGCACAGATGCATCCGATGACGTAGAGAAAGCCAAGCGGAAAATCGAGAAATACGAGAAAAAAATCAAGAAGTACCAGGACCGGATCGATAAAGAGCGGGAAGAAGTGGGCGACGAATTGGAAACCGCCGAAGAGAAAGCCCGTCGCATCCAGACGCTGGAGGCGCAGCTCCGGGAACTTGAGCGGCTGCGGGCGCGTTATCTCGGATAAAACTACTGAGGGGCAATTGCGGGCGGGTGCTTACGTTTGTTCCAGCAAACCTCAATTTTTAACACGCCTATGGTGGCCAACACTTTTTCCGTCGAGCGTCTGGCTTATCTGCTGATTTGCCTCTCCATAGGTACCGCCCTGCTGTACATCGGCTCGTCGTTTTTCATCCCCATGGTCTATGGGCTGTTGCTGGCCTTCCTGCTTAAACCGGCTTGCGACCGGATTGAGCGGGTGCTTCCCAACCGGGTGGTGGCCATTCTGCTCAGTATGCTCGTTACCGGACTGATTGTGGGGGTAATCCTTTTCTTCTTTGCCGTTCAGGTGATGGAGATTGCCTCCACGGCCGATAATATCGCGGCCAGCCTGCTGGACAGTTGGCGGGAGGTAACCGAAACCGCCGGGGAATTTTTTGGCCTCACCAAGTGGGAAACCACGCGCTTGATGGAGCAAAATATCGCGGATTCCATCGACCAGCCGTGGGGGATCGTCACCACGGGATTATCCATCTCCGGTGTGGTCATTGCCAATTTCGTCCTGGTGGTGATTTACAGCTTCTTCTTTTTGCTCTACAGCACCGCCTTCAAGCGTTTCGTACTGGGGCAGTTCCCCCTCGATAAGCAGGAGGAAAGTATGCAGACCATGCGGGAAGTCCAGGCAGTGGCCACCGGCTACCTTAGTGGCGTCCTTACGGTGATGCTGATTTTGGGGGTGCTCAATAGTGTCGGCCTCTATTTCATTGGCATCAAATACGCCCTCGTGTGGGGTTTCCTGGCGGCATTGCTCTCCATCATTCCTTACATTGGTACGACGATTGGCGGACTTTTACCCTTTCTCTACGCCCTGGCCACTACCGATAACCTCTACCAACCCGCCATGGTGGCCGTGCTGTACGTCACCGTCCAAACCCTGGAGGGCAACATCATCACCCCGAAAGTAGTGGGCAATAGCGTCAAAATCAATGCCCTGGCCGCCGTAGTATCCATCATCCTCGGGGCGCTGATCTGGGGCCTGCCCGGGGTCGTCATCGCTATTCCCATCCTGGCCATGGTCCGCATCATCATGGAGCACGTCGGACCGCTCAAGCCCGTTGCCCTCTTGCTGAGCGACGATCTCTACGACCACTCGGAACGCTTCTTGCACGACTTCAATGCCCCACAGAACCGGCTGGCGGCCCTTTTCAACGCCTCAAAAAAGCAAGGGCGTAGAGTGAGGCTACTCAGCCCCCAGCCACCGGACCAGGTAGGCGAGCCCGATCCCCAGATAATTACCAATCCCGAAACCTAGCAACGAAACGGCCACCCCCGCCGCCAAAAGCCGCTGGTTCTTGAGCGCCGTGGCCACCTGCACCACAAAAACCGGCCCGTAAAAGCCGGCCACCGAACTCAGAATGGTGGTGTCCCGGTCTATCCCGAAAGCACGGCACAGCAAAAGGTGCAGCACGGTAGTGGTGCTCAGGGCCAGGGCCGAAAAGTAGAGTAAGTCCATACCATTGGAAGCCAGCTCCCGGAAGTCCGCCAGCAGGCCCAAAGCAACGCAAAAGACCAGGATGAAGTACTCGCCAACCGGGTAGGAGTTGCCGATTTTTTCCGCCAGCGACGAACCTGCCACCACCAAAGAAATGCTCGTGAGCAGCAAAATGAGCAGCGTCAGATTGTCCAGCCCACCCGTCAGCAAATAACAGACACCCGCACTCAGGGCCGTGGTGAGCAGGGCCAGTGCCAATTGGGCCATTTGCTTTGGAAAGGCCACCCGCTCCAGCAAATCCGTTTGCTCCGCCGCGCCATTGCTCTCTGAGGCGGGGAAGAAGCGGCTGTAGACGGCGGGCAGGAAAGTCACCAGCCCCAGCAAATAACTGCCTCCCAGCAAGACGTCTGCCGCCTGCACCAACACCACGTAGTCAGGGGGAGCATCAAGGGCCAGCGCAATGGCCTGTACGTTGGGCGTCCCTCCCGTATACAGGCCCACCAGCATCCCGCTTACCTTCCAGGCATTTTCCAGCTGCGGGCTCAGCCACCAGCCCACCACGGCCGTACAAAGGAGACCCGCCAGGCAGCACAGGGCAAAGGCAAAAAGCATCCGCCGGGCGTAGCGCAAGCTCTCCCGTACCCGCACCGCAAAAAGCAACAAGGGCAGCCCGATCAGCATCGCTGCGCCCGCCGTAGCCTCCAGCAACTCTTTATTGGTAGCCCACAGCCGCGCATTGCCCACCGCAATGCCGATGAGGTAACAGGCAATGATCGAACTCAGCCAGGCCGGAAAAATTCCCTGCCGCTCGCCGTAGCGCGCCAGCAAGGGGAAACCCACGCAGAGCCCCAGGCTTAACAGATCCGCCACCACCACCTTAAAACCGCAGTTTCACTACGCGCGGTGCCCCGATGCGCGGCAGGGTCACGATGTAGAGGTTGGTATAGTCCAGCTCACTGAAGCGCGGAAATTCGTCCGTATCCGCCAGGTAATTGGCCAGGGCGGGCGTCGTATTGCTGTGGCCCACCACCAGTACCGTTTTGCCCCGGTAGAGGCGCTTGAGGTCTTTGGCAAAATCCTGCAGCTGCCCCGGATCGTAGGGGATGATGTTGAGGGACTTAGCCGTGGCCGTAGGGGCGGCCGTCATTTCGGTACGTTTCGTTTTGCTGCTGTACACCGCGTCCAGTTCAGTATTTTCCAGGGTGTAGGCCAGGCGGCGGGCCCGTTCCAGTCCCTCTTCGGTCAGTCCGGGAAATTCTCCGTGTTCCTTTTCGGCGTGGCGCACCAGGATGAACGTACTCACTTCCTCGGCCCCCAGTTCGGCAACGGTCTTTTTGCGGAGGGAATCGCAATTGGCCAGCAAGGTGGCCGCTAACAGGAGCAGTCCCAGGAAAATGCGGGGATGAATGGGCATAGTCGTCGCGTGTTGTTGAGGAGTAGTTGGGTAAAATAATGGCCAATGTAACAGTGGGCGCGGCCGCAGGTGCTCCCCCCCGCCCCCCCGAAGGGGGGAGTTGGTTGGCCCCCCAACCCCCAAGGGGGAGAGCAAGGGAAGGCCCAAGGACGCCAGCTCCCTAAAAAATAACCAATTGATTTTCGTCGATCTCTTCCGGTTTCCGCCGTTTTTTCAGCAGGACGTTCTGCTGGTCCTGGTCGGGCAGCAGGCGCTTAACGATGCGTAGGCGGTGGGTGTACTGCCCGAGTTCGTAGTTGAAAATGCCAAAATGGTCGATCGCATCGATGCGGACGCGGTCGTGGACGTGCAGGATGCGGCTATCGGGCAACAAGAGGCCTACGTGCTCGATCTGTCCTTTGCGGTTGTCGAAGAAGGCCAGGTCGGCCTGTTGGGCCTGGACGACAAAATCGACCATCCGGCCCTGGCAGCTCATGGCTTCGGCCGTACGCGGCAGCTTGATATTGATCAGGCGGGCGAGCAGTTGGACCAGGCCGGCGGCGTCGACGCCGGTGGGGGTGCGTCCACCCTCCAGGGCGGGGACGTAAAGCCAGCGGCGGGCAAGGCGGATGAGCAGCTCCGCGTCGGTCTTCAAATCTTCCGAAAGCGCCGCCTGCCCGGCGTAGTTGAACACCTGTTGGCCGTGGCGGAGGCGCATTCCGTCGAAGTCCGGCAGCCGGGCCCCGAAGGTGACGGGCAGGCCGAGGCTGTCGCCCAGTAGGGTAGAGTAGAGGTCGAGCGCGAAGGCCGGGTTGTCTCGTTGCAGCCGGTAAGTGCGCTCCTCGACGGCCAGCAGCTGGTCCGTGCGTACGTAGCCCTCGAAGTCGTCGTCAGAACAACGGACGTGGCAAAACACTTTTCCTTTTTCCAATAGCCGGACCGGCTCGCCCAACAGCAGCTGGGAGGTCATCTCCGCCCGTTCCTTGGGGTGGGTACGGATGGCGGCGGCGGTGTATCGGCCAATTGCGTAGTCATTTGCCATAGCGGGCTAAAGATAGAACAGCCCAGGAATTTTACGGGCCAAATATCGGGAGCAGCGCAAAGACCTCCCCCGCTCGCCCCCTTTGGGGGTTGGGGGGCCAACCAACTCCCCCCTTCGGGGGGTCGGGGGGGAGCACCTGCGACCGCGCCCAACAAAACAGAAAGCTACCGGACCTTTTTCCCTTGGTTGCAATTCCGCTGCCCTGCGCCAACGGCGGAAAATTGTTTTCCCCTGGTCCTCCGTTCAATATCCCGGCCCCTGCGGCCGTTTGATGTTCTGCACCACCGGAGGGGAAGACTCCGGCCAGCCCATTGTCCTTGCAAACCTTATTTTTGCCCCTCCCCAAAGGCTTTCCATGAAAAAACTTATCCCTTTGTTGCTGCTGGCCATGCTTTCCGGAGCGGCCGTTGCGCAGGATTACCATTTCTCGCAATTCTTTTCCACGCCCCTGGCCCTCAATCCCGCGCTGACCGGGCTTTTCCCCGGGCGCTACCGCGTCTCCATCGCCAACCGCAGCCAGTGGGGGCAAACGCTGGAAACGCCCTTTTCCACTACGGCCTTTTCTGCCGACTTCCACTACTACATCAACCCCCGCAAGCGGCAGTACAAAGACGCTTTCGGGGTGGGCGTCATTTTTGCCAGCGACCGGGTATCGGAGATCAACTACAGCGTCAACCAGATCATGTTCGGCGGCGCTTACCATAAGTCGCTGGATCCCAAAAACAACCAAACCCTTAGCCTCGGCTTTCAGCTGGGCGTAGTGCAGCGCAACGTCAGTTACGACCGCTTCACCTTTGACGATGCTTTTGACGGAACTTCGACCTACGTTGAAGGGGCCACCGGCGAAGAACTGCCGATCAACAACTACGCCTTTGGCGACCTGCACCTGGGTCTGAGCTATTCCTATGCCCCGAAAAACCGGCTGGGCTTTTTTGCGGGCGCGGCCATGCACCACGTCCGGGAACCCGAACAAAGTTTCTACGCCGAAAGCACGGCCGGAGAAGACATCGAAGTAACCAGCACCCTCGACCGGCGCTACAGTGGATTCGTTAATCTCACCATCCCTTTGACGCGCAACGTGCAGCTTAGTCCCCGCGTCTATGCCTTCGCCCAGGGCCCGCATTTGGTGACCAACGCCGGGGGCAATTTCCGCTTTCTGATGAACGACGTCAAGGGGGCTGCCGTCCACCTGGGCGCCTACGCCCGGGGCGTGGGCAATGCCTCCGGCTACGGGATGGACAGCGCCGTGGCTACCTTCGGCCTGGAAATTTCTGACTTTTTACTGGGTTTCAGCTACGACATCGGGATGAACGGCTTGCAGACCAACCGTCGCCACCAGGGGGCCTTCGAAATCAACGTCGCCTACCTCGGACAGTCGGATGAGGACGAAGCGGTGCCGTGCCCGCATTTTTAGGTCTTACCTTGTGCCCGGCCCCAAACCTGAGCTGGGGTCCACTGCGTATTTTATCCAACATCGTCTCTCCATTAAAAGTACCTCACCTGACATGAAAATTACTGTTTCCTTCCTGCTCTTCGTCGTTTTCCTGTTTGCCGCTCCCGGCCTTTCCGCCCAAATTGAATGGCTGAGTTGGGAAGAAGCCGTAGCCCGCAACAAAAAGGCCCCCAAGAAGATGCTCATCGACGTTTACACCGAGTGGTGTGGCTGGTGCAAGAAAATGGATAGCCAGGTGTTTACCGACCCCCTTATCGCTAAGTACGTCAAGGAGCATTTCTACGCGGTAAAATTCGACGCCGAGCAGAAGGGACAATTGACCTACGATGGCCACGTATTCAAATTCAACACTACTTTCGGACGGCGCGGTGCCCACGAACTGGCCTACGCGCTGCTGGATGGCCGCATGAGCTACCCCACCATCGTCTACCTCGACGAAAAGCGCGACCGCATCACCATCAGCCCAGGCTTTAAACCCGCCGGCAGCTTCATCCACGAACTGGGCTATATCCAGGGCGGACACTACCGCGGCAAAACTTACCAGGACTACCTGAAGAGCATTGGGAAGTAGGGTAGAGCGGTTCCACGTTGAGGAAGTGCTGTTATTGGACGCTTTGCTTCCTTTTTTGAACCACTAAGAACACGAAGGTGGACTAAGCGTTGTCGGCTTTCAGCCTCCTTTTGAACCACTAAAGCCACGAAGAGGGACTAAGCTTAAAGCGCTTCGCTTCCTTTTTTGAACCACTGAGGCCACGAAGAGGGACTAAGGGATGATGGGAAAACTTGGCTGAGGGTGTCCCCACCAGAACATCCCCGTTTCCGGTAGAGACATGCTCTGACGCGACATCGTGAACCACCCTCCAAGCAACTCCATGCTTTAACTCCATGCCACTCCATGGGCTAAAAACCAATTGCTGGACCAGAGGTCCGGATCCGGGATGATGCGACATAGAGTGTTTTTACCTCACGCCCGCACCAAAACTTAGTCCCTCTTAGTGAACTTAGTGGTTCAAAAACAGCGGCCTGCAAGGTCGACCAGTCTCCCTGCGATGTAAAACGCCCCGACCTCACTCCAAGCAACTCCATGCTTTAACTCCATGCCACTCCATGGGCTAAAAACCAATTGCTGGACCAGAGGTCCGGATCCGGGATGATGCGACGTAAAACGTCTTTACCTCAGTCTACCGCAACAAAACAAAGTCCCCCTTATACACCACCGTCTCCCCGTCGCGGAAACGGACGGTAGCGGAGTACACAAAGACCTGCGGATTCATCACCCTTCCCTTGTGGAAACCATCCCAGCCGAAAGCCGGGTCGTTGGGCAGGAAGCCTCCCAAAGATCCATCAGCCGTCGGGGCCAGGTTGGCCGTAAATACCGCTTCGCCCCAACGGTCGTAGATGGCGAAGTCCTGAATGGACTCCACCTCATCGAGGTCGCCGTTGATGAAGAAGATGTCGTTGATGTTGTCGCCGTTGGGGCTGAAGGCCGTCGGGAAGTACACCGGCCGGTCTTTGCGGACCAGCAGCATCTGCCGGTCGGTCGCCCGGCAGCCGAGTTCATCGACCACGGTGACGGAAATCATCTGGGTCTCGCGGGCCACGAAGGAAATACCGGCGGTTTCCCCGTCGGTTTTCAGGCTGTCGGGCTGCCAGAGCAGGGTATCGATGGCGTTGCCACCGTTGATGCTGGCGGTGATGAAGATCTCTTCGCCGTAGTTGACCGAAGCACTATCGCCGGGGAAACGCAGGCGGATGGTCAGTTCCTCTGGCTGCGTCAGGTCCAGCAAAATGTTGCTGAAACAGCCGTTGGCGTCGATCACCTGCAGGTCGTACTGCTGGGGCATCAGACCACCAAAGAGGGTCGTCTGCCCGCGCTCTTCACCGTTGAGCAGGAAGCGGTAGGGAGGCCGGCCACCGTTGACGCCCGTCACCAGAATCGCTCCGTCGTCGGCCTGGAAACAGGAAATCTGGCTGATTTCCACCTCCATCACCGGTGCTTCGGTCTCGGAATCCACGGTCACTTCGCTGAAGGCGCTGCAACCAATGGCGTTGGTCACTTCCAGGCGGTACACGCCCGGCTGGCCAACGTCAATCAGCAACTGATCGGCGTCCATAATCACCACGTTGGGGTCGGCGCTGGTCCACAGGTAGGTGTAGCCCGGACCCATTTCGGAAGCGCTGCCGTTGAGCGTTACCATGCCCGTGTTGCAGGTCAGGGTCTGGCCCTGCCCCGCGTTCGCCACGGGTGCGGCGAGGAGGCGCAGGCTCACTTCCGCCGTGGCGTCGGGACAACTGCCCCCCTCCACCGTGTAAGCGAAACGGTAGTTTCCGGGTGCCAGTCCCGCTGGGTTGAACTGCCCGGTGGCCGGATCCAGGCTGCCGTTGGGCACGCCGCTGCCTGTCACTACGGACCACACCCCACCAGCGTCAGCACCGGTCAAACGGCTGCTCAGGTCGACCATTTCCGTCGTGCCCACGCAGCGTTCCAGGGCGTCCTGGGCGGCGGTGCCGGCCGAGACGGGCATTTCTACGGTGACCATTTGGCTGGTCGTCGTCGCGCAACCGTTGGCCGTCACGGTCAGGCTAACCGCGTAGGTACCAGCCAGCGGCCAGCGCAGATCGTAGCGTTGGTTGCCGTTGTCGGTGACCGCCGCGCCGGCAAAATCCCAGGTGTAGGTGGCCTGTGGATCGACCGTGCCGAGGACGGCCAGAGCCGTATTTGTAGCCGCACAAATCAGGTCGTCGGAGACAGAAAAATCAGCTGCGGGCAGTGCAAAGACCTCCACCAGCAGCACGTCTTCGTAGCTGCACAGCGCCTCCTGGACGTAGCTGACGCGCAACAAATGCTGTCCGATGCCCGCCACGGAAGGGTCAAAACTGAAGCTGCCGTCGTTGTTGGCGATCACGCCGGGACCGGTCCAGGTAGTGACGCCGGAGCCGTCCGCGCCGCTCAAATTGGCCATCAAGGTGACGCGGGTGGTGGCGTCGGCGCAGAACTCGGTTTGCGCGGCCGCAGGTGCAAAGGTCACTTGGGGGCAAAGCCGGGCACTGCAAGCCACGTCTGCGCTGGCCGGGCTCAGGTCGCAAGTCGTCCCGCTCCGGACGGACCGCACACGGATCGACACCGTCTCTCCGAAGCCGAGGCCGCCAATGAAGAAGCTGTTCTCCGCCTGCGTAGCCCCGAAGGGCCCGCCGTTGACGCTCACCTGGTAGCCGAGGATGGCCTCGGGCACCAGCGGCCATTCAAAAAGGACACCGTCGAGGTCCTGCCGCGCGCAGAAGGGCACGGGAGCCGCCAGCGTAGGCGTCACCTCAATGGTAAACTGGTTGCTCACCGTACA
>NZ_JACSIT010000112.1 GCF_014349155.1 Neolewinella lacunae | reverse complement strand
GGGCCGTCGTAGGCCACCGTCAGGACGTGTACCCCCGGGCCAACGGCGGTGGGATCGAAGAAGAAGTTGCCGTTATTGACCACCACGCCGGGGCCGCTCCAGGTGAAGGAGCCCTGTGGCGTGCCGGCGGTCAGCGTGGCGGAGAGGGGCAGCAGGTCAGTGTCTTGTCCGTTGCAGAACTCGGTGTCGGGCGTGGTAGCCATGGCCAGTCCGGGCGGACAAGGGGCGGTGCTGCACTCCAGCGTCGTGGTTGGGCCGTCAGGGCAGGGGCCGGTGCCCGTGGCGTAGATGGAAATCGTCAGGGTAGTCCCCGGATCGAGGCCACTGACGGTGAAGCTCGTCTCGGCGGCCGTCAGGGTGGCGGAGTTGCCGTCACTGAAGTCCAGCTCATAGCCCGTCGCCCCCACTACCGGATCCCAGTTGAAGGTGATGGATTCCAACTCCTCGGGCGTGCCGCAGCTGACGACCGGCGCGGACAGGGGCGCGATGACTTCGATGGTAAACTGGTTGCTCACCGTACATTCCGCCGTAGCGGTAACGGTGACGGTCTTGGTGCCGGGAGTGTCCCAGCGGACGGAGTAGGTCTGGTTGCCGAGATCGGTGGGGATGCCGCCGTCCCAGTCCCAGATGTAGGTCGTGCCCGCATCCACGGGGTCGGCCAGCGAGACATCAATGGCGGTGCCGGCACAAACCTGGGCTGGCGTAGGATCCAGGCCTGCCAGAGGCAACCCGAAGATGGTCATCGTGACTTCGTCCTGGGAGTCGCAAATGGAAGGGCCATCGTAGGCCACCGTCAGGACGTGTACCCCCGGGCCAACGGCCGTAGGATCGAAGAAGAAGTCGCCGTTGTTGACCACCACGCCGGGGCCGCTCCAGGTGAAGGAACCCTGCGGCGCGCCTACCGTCAGCGTGGCGGAGAGGGGCAGCAGGTCAGTGTCTTGTCCGTTGCAGAACTCGGTGTCGGGCGTGGTGGCCATGGCCAGTCCGGGAGGACAGGGCGCAGTGCTGCACTCCAGCGTCGTGGCTGGCCCGTCGGGGCAGGGTCCCGTTCCCGTCGCGTAGATGGAAATCGTCAGGGTCGTCCCCGGACTGAGGCCGCTGACGGTGAAGCTCGTTTCTGCAGCTGTGAGTGTGACCATAGTGCCGTCGCTAAGGCTCAGTGCATAGCCGGTTGCATCTACCACGGCACCCCAGTTAAAGGTGATGGACTCCAGCTCCGCGGGCGTACCGCAGCTGACGACCGGCGCATCCAAAGGCGCAATGATTTCCACTGGTGCCAGGGCCGGCTCGCTGGGGCAGCCGCTGAGGTTGCTTACGACGGTGGCCGTTATGTTTTTGGTGCCGGGGGTATCCCAAACAACCAGGTATTCATTGTCCGTGGGGTCCGCGTCGGGCTGGACGCTGCCGCCGTCCCAGTCAACGGTGATGTCGGCATTGCCAATCGGGTTACCGCTGCTGATGACGACGCTTACCGCTTCGCCGACGCAGGCGGGATCGGACAGCGTGATGAGTACCGAAGGCCGTGCAAAAACGATTACGTCAAAGGTTCCCGTAAAATCACAGGGCCCCTCCTCGGAGTAAGTGACATTGATGGTATGGGTCGTTCCGGCTTCGGAGCCACCGGCGGCGGCGGCGTCGAAGGTGGTGCCCGATACGCCCGGTCCGCTGAAGGTGTAAGTAGCCCCGTTGCCGTTGCCGCCGGTGACGAAGGCGGTACTGAGGTCCAGCGTCTCGTTGCCGTTGAGGAGGCAGACGAGGTCAACTACGCCAGTCCGGTCCAGCGTAAATGCCGGACAAGCCTCCGCCTGGCAATTAGCAGCGGCGGAAGGTGCGCTGTCGCCGCAGAAATTGCTGCTGAGGCTGCTGACAGTCACGGAAACCATTTCTCCCGGTGCTAAACCAGTGATGGTGTAAGAAGTGGCGGACGCGGGCAGCATCGTCCCATCGCTGACCAAATAGCCTTCGGCCCCGGGGACACCTGGCCAGGTAATCGTTACACTATTGCGGGTGACCGTGCCACAGCTGATGACCGGAGCGGGAATGATTGGATCAATGGTGATCACGGCGCTAAACGGCAGGCTGGAGCATCCTTCAACGGTACTGACCAGGCGGATGGTGAATTGCCCGCTGTTGGAGGTGCCGAGCACGAAATTGGTCGGGCTCAGAGAATCCAACACCGGCAAACCGCCGAAGTCCCAAGCAAAAGTTCCCTGGGCTCCGTTGAGGCTGCTGATGTCCAGGTCCACTTCCAGGATGTCGTCTTGGCAAATGGTGAGGTCGCCTAAAGTGCCATTGGCGGTGAAGGCATTGGGTGGGGTAGCCGTCACGGTGTAGAAGAAAGAGTCCTGGGCCGTACAGTTTGTCTCGATGTAGTCTACCAAAATGCGGTGGATGCCCGGTCCGGCCAGGCGGGGATCGAAGCTGAACGTTCCGAGATCATCCGTCACACCATTACCCGCAAAAAGGAAGGTGCCGGGCTCGGAAGCACCCGTGATGGTGGCGCTGAGGACTACCGGCAGGGTATCTCCCGTCAGGCAGAATGCGGCATCCAGCGGGGGCGTTAAAACCAGGCTGGGGCAGGCGGTGGTGCGGCAGGCCCCGAGGGCCGGGACGAGAATCGGGCAGGGCGTGTCTCCATATATGAAGAGCTCCATTTGCACCAGCGAATCGATGGCCAGCCCGGTGAGGAAAAGGCGGGTGCTGTCCTGGAAAAAGAGGGGCCCACCGTTGAGGGAAATCCCAAAGCTATCCACGCCGACGGGCGCATTCCAGGTGAAGGTGAGGGTATTTTGCGCAGGGTCAACGCAGGAAATCACCGGTAATTCCAGGGGAAGTTCAACGTCAATGCTGTCCGTGGTGACGGTACTGACGCAGTTAAATTGATTGGTTACGGTGAGTGTTACAAATTTGCGACCTGGTGTGCTCCAGCGGAAATTGCGGGAGGCGGCGTTGCTTCCCGGCGTTACGGTTGCGCCGGGGGCGGAGAAGACGTAGCTCCACCCGACTTGCACGGCACCTGCGGCCGCGCCCAATGTGGTCTCACCCGTACAGATCCGGTCATCGGCCAGGGAGAAGGCAGAGCTGGGTACGGGATTGATGGTGACGGTGGTTTCGGCAAAGAAATCGCAGCCTTCGGAAAAGAGCGCGCGGATGGTGAAGGTGCCTACACCGAGGTTGGCCGGATTGATGCTGCTGCCTGCGGGCGAGCCGTTGACGAGCCAACTCAGGGTGCCAGATCCGTCGCTGCCGCTGATCGTGGCGTTGAGGGCTTGGTCGCCGTTGTTATCGACACAGAAGGGGCCCAGCGCATCCACGGTAATGCTGATATCGGGGCAAGACTCGGCAACGCAGGTAACTTGGGCAGAAACGGCATCGGGACAGCCAGTTTCCTGCGCCGTAACGCTGATTGTCACGGCGTCATCTACCATCAGGTTGCGGACGATGAAACGGTTCCCAATACGCTCCGTTACGGCGTAGCCGGGAACCGAGATTTGATTGATGAGGTACGTTTCTGCGCCAGTATCGGTCCAGATGAAGGTAACGGAGTCAAGTCCTCTTTCCAGGCACTCCACGACGGGAGCGGCAGGTGGGGATTGCAGGGTGATGGTGGCCCGGGCGGTGTCTGCGCAGGTGCCTAGTTGGTTGTTGCTGGCCACGACGAAAATGCCGTGGGTACCCGGCTGGCTGGTGCTGAGATCCCATTCCGTAGGGCTGACTGCTGTGACGCTGCCGACGGCCGGATTATCGAAACCGACGGCGTAAGTGCCGCCCGCAGCGGGGCTAGTCACGGAAACCCGGAAGGTACCCGTGGCGGCACAAAGCTGGTCTTGAGCAAGGGTGAAGGCCGGATCAGGGGCCTGCAACACGGTGATGGAGATGGTCGTATCGGCGGGGCAGCGGCCACCAACGCCCGCATAGTCGATGCGGATCTGGTGGACTTCCGAAAGCTGGCCAGGGGCCAGCGCGGGCAGCGGGATGCTGGTCGTGTTATCGGCATCCGCTAAGAAATCATTCAAGCCGAGGCTGGCGCTGGTGAAGCGGAAAGTGCCGGGCTCGGTGACCATGGCCGAGAGGTCAAATTGGGCATTGTTGGCGGTACGACACACCGTGGAGGGGAAGTTGAGAACCCAGCCCGGATCGTAGGTAAGCGGCGTGCGGCAGGTGGCGAACCTGCTGGGGCCTTCGCAGCTTTGCATGCCAAAGGTTCCCCCGAAAGGTACGACGCGAAGCCGTACGCGGTCATCAGGATTGAGCCCGGTGAAGGTATAGCTGCGGCTTTGGTAGTTGTTCTCAATGAGTACTTCCAGGTTGGCATTGATGGTGGCGTAGAGCTGGAAATAGTTGGCGTTGGCCTGGTCCCAGGTGAAGCGAATTTCGGAGGGGCACAGGGCTTCGCAGGTGATGTTGGGCGGCAGGGGAGGGGGGAGGAGTGTGACGATTGCAGGATCGGAAATACCGATACAACCGTTCGCGTCCGTCACCACCAGGTAGATGCCATCGGTAAAGGGATAGGGTGGGGCAATTGTGAAGTTGGCAGTGGTTACTACCTCTTCGGGGCCCCAAAGATAGTTATAAGGCGGCAAGCCATTGGTGACCGTAGAGGTGAGTACAAGGGAGGAGTTGAAGCAGACTTCAGCTTCTAATGGGCTGATGCTCACTTCGGGGAGCGGATTGACGGTATAAGGATGGTTGTACTCGAACATACACCCTAAGGGGTCAACGATTACCAGATTGACCAGTGCGGGGCCCGGCGAACCGGCCACGATGGTGTAAGTGCTTTCGGTGCCAGCGCCACCATCCCAGAACAGTTCGACGCCGGGGGCGAAGCTGCCACCGCCCTGGAGGGTAGCGGTGAAGGTGATTTCGTTGCCGGAGCAGACGTCGCCATTGACTGGTGTGATGTCTACGGCGATGTTAGGGCCAACGGTTAGGTTACGCGTAAGGGTGGTGTCACAGTTGTCGCCGTAGCTAACGATGACGCGGTACTCGCCTGAATTGGCGGGGGTGGCGGCGCTTACGCCGTAGGAGGGTCCGGTACCAACGACTGCACTATTCAAAGTCCATTGCACGGAATTGATCTGGCTTCCAGAGACGCTGATGGTATAGTTGAAAGGTTCCCCGTAGCAGATTTCAGCACCGTCTTCTTCGCCAGTGAAGGTAAATTCGGGGATGGTGAGTTCGGCCGTAACTTCAAATGTTTTCGCTGCACACCCGGGCTGCCGGAGCCCGAAGGTGTAAGTGCCCGCCGGGAGGCTTACGTTGAAGCCTGTGGCGATTTGGTTACCCGCAGCATCCAGCCAAAAGGCTTCCGTATTGGGCAGAATGGGGCCATCGGCACCGCCCTGGAGGTCAAACAATTCCCCGGGGCAGGCACTGTTGAGAATGGTCACCGTTGGGTTGGGAACTTCAGGAAAGCAGACTTCGGGGTCGTCATCGCAGGGCGAACCACAAAATCCCCGGCTACCCGTGTAACCACCCGAAACTCCATCTGCCAAAACGCGGATATTGACCTGATAAGCCTGGGATACCGGAATGCCGGTTGCGTCAACGGTTACCATTGAAAAACAAAAGGTCAGGCCACAACTACCGTCGTTGTCTCCGTAGTTGTTGCCCGGGTCGCCATCAAGCTGGCCGGGGTCGCCACACGCATCGTTGGTGCCCGCTCGACTGTCAAAAGCATAGCCATTGGTAAAAGTGGAGCCATTGGGACAGCTGATACAGCGCGTCCAACTGGGGTACCAGCCCCATACCCCCTGAGGAGAGCAAGAGGGAGGAGGTGTACCCGAAGGCATCAGGGTCGAATAGTCGAATCCAGGGCCTGCCGAGGCAAGGAATACCGAGTGGATCCATTCCACATCCGGGGTCTGAAAGTCGTTGATCGTGTAACAAAGCTCTACCAGGGTACCGGGGGCGTAAACACTTGGGCTGGTAGACCCATTGTAGGTCAGCGAACCCGATTCACTCGTAATACAAGCCCCCTGGGCCAGCACCCATCCTCCTGATAAACACAAAAAACTACCAAGAAGAAGGCGAAAATAAAAAGCTTTCATTCAACATATTCAATGCGGCAGCCTAAACAAAATTACAATGGCTTCGGGAAGTCAGGTCAGAGCAGAAGACGATTGAAGATGTAATTGGGCTGGAAGTAGGATAGCCGTTTTCCTAGGTGGTAATTACCTGAGTTAGGAGCAAAAATTTTGGATAGGTCCTGAGTTACTTAAAACGTGGTTTGGTTGAGGTCACCTTGCCAGCTGAATTGGTCCGCAAGGTACAGTTAACCTGAGCATTAAGGAAAATTAATGTTTTTGAAACTTTTGCAGAATGATGGGTTGCTTATTGTTGAGTGCGTAAATTTTAATTCTTTCAAAAGTGTTATGAAGAAATAATATTCTTTTCGTCTGTATTCCAGTGCCAGCCTGGTCATGGGCGCTGCCCTGGTGCCTGTCTCCGAAAAGCGTCACGGTCCCGACAGAAGCACGCAGTTTCCCGCACCATCTTCCACCTGCACCGCTCTCCCGTCCCGCCCTACCGCAACAAAACAAAGTCCCCCTTATACACCACCGTCTCCCCGTCGCGGAAACGGACGGTAGCGGAGTACACAAAGACCTGCGGATTCATCACCCTTCCCTTGTGGAAACCATCCCAGCCGAAAGCCGGGTCGTTGGGCAGGAAGCCTCCCAAAGATCCATCAGCCGTCGGGGCCAGGTTGGCCGTAAATACCGCTTCGCCCCAACGGTCGTAGATGGCGAAGTCCTGAATGGACTCCACCTCATCGAGGTCGCCGTTGATGAAGAAGATGTCGTTGATGTTGTCGCCGTTGGGGCTGAAGGCCGTCGGGAAGTACACCGGCCGGTCTTTGCGGACCAGCAGCATCTGCCGGTCGGTCGCCCGGCAGCCGAGTTCATCGACCACGGTGACGGAAATCATCTGGGTCTCGCGGGCCACGAAGGAAATACCGGCGGTTTCCCCGTCGGTTTTCAGGCTGTCGGGCTGCCAGAGCAGGGTATCGATGGCGTTGCCACCGTTGATGCTGGCGGTGATGAAGATCTCTTCGCCGTAGTTGACCGAAGCACTATCGCCGGGGAAACGCAGGCGGATGGTCAGTTCCTCTGGCTGCGTCAGGTCCAGCAAAATGTTGCTGAAACAGCCGTTGGCGTCGATCACCTGCAGGTCGTACTGCTGGGGCATCAGACCACCAAAGAGGGTCGTCTGCCCGCGCTCTTCACCGTTGAGCAGGAAGCGGTAGGGAGGCCGGCCACCGTTGACGCCCGTCACCAGAATCGCTCCGTCGTCGGCCTGGAAACAGGAAATCTGGCTGATTTCCACCTCCATCACCGGTGCTTCGGTCTCGGAATCCACGGTCACTTCGCTGAAGGCGCTGCAACCAATGGCGTTGGTCACTTCCAGGCGGTACACGCCCGGCTGGCCAACGTCAATCAGCAACTGATCGGCGTCCATAATCACCACGTTGGGGTCGGCGCTGGTCCACAGGTAGGTGTAGCCCGGACCCATTTCGGAAGCGCTGCCGTTGAGCGTTACCATGCCCGTGTTGCAGGTCAGGGTCTGGCCCTGCCCCGCGTTCGCCACGGGTGCGGCGAGGAGGCGCAGGCTCACTTCCGCCGTGGCGTCGGGACAACTGCCCCCCTCCACCGTGTAAGCGAAACGGTAGTTTCCGGGTGCCAGTCCCGCTGGGTTGAACTGCCCGGTGGCCGGATCCAGGCTGCCGTTGGGCACGCCGCTGCCTGTCACTACGGACCACACCCCACCAGCGTCAGCACCGGTCAAACGGCTGCTCAGGTCGACCATTTCCGTCGTGCCCACGCAGCGTTCCAGGGCGTCCTGGGCGGCGGTGCCGGCCGAGACGGGCATTTCTACGGTGACCATTTGGCTGGTCGTCGTCGCGCAACCGTTGGCCGTCACGGTCAGGCTAACCGCGTAGGTACCAGCCAGCGGCCAGCGCAGATCGTAGCGTTGGTTGCCGTTGTCGGTGACCGCCGCGCCGGCAAAATCCCAGGTGTAGGTGGCCTGTGGATCGACCGTGCCGAGGACGGCCAGAGCCGTATTTGTAGCCGCACAAATCAGGTCGTCGGAGACAGAAAAATCAGCTGCGGGCAGTGCAAAGACCTCCACCAGCAGCACGTCTTCGTAGCTGCACAGCGCCTCCTGGACGTAGCTGACGCGCAACAAATGCTGTCCGATGCCCGCCACGGAAGGGTCAAAACTGAAGCTGCCGTCGTTGTTGGCGATCACGCCGGGACCGGTCCAGGTAGTGACGCCGGAGCCGTCCGCGCCGCTCAAATTGGCCATCAAGGTGACGCGGGTGGTGGCGTCGGCGCAGAACTCGGTTTGCGCGGCCGCAGGTGCAAAGGTCACTTGGGGGCAAAGCCGGGCACTGCAAGCCACGTCTGCGCTGGCCGGGCTCAGGTCGCAAGTCGTCCCGCTCCGGACGGACCGCACACGGATCGACACCGTCTCTCCGAAGCCGAGGCCGCCAATGAAGAAGCTGTTCTCCGCCTGCGTAGCCCCGAAGGGCCCGCCGTTGACGCTCACCTGGTAGCCGAGGATGGCCTCGGGCACCAGCGGCCATTCAAAAAGGACACCGTCGAGGTCCTGCCGCGCGCAGAAGGGCACGGGAGCCGCCAGCGTAGGCGTCACCTCAATGGTAAACTGGTTGCTCACCGTACA
>NZ_JACSIT010000111.1 GCF_014349155.1 Neolewinella lacunae | reverse complement strand
GCCGCAGGGAGGTAATCGATAAAATCATCCGTGGGATCAGCAGGAGTGCCATTATCATTCACCGTAGCTACACCATTTTCCGGCAAAAGGACGATACGAATGGCATTGGTACCGGGTAAATCAGGACCGAAATCGTCATTGGCCAGTACGTCCAATACCACGGGGTCTTCCACAAAAAGTTCAAAGGTATCGTTGACCGCAACGGGCATTCCATCACAGGCGTCCGGAATACCGTTTCCATCACCGTCCAGTTGATCATCTCCTGCGCAGCACTTGTCCAGACAGTCAGGAACACCATCCCCGTCCGAATCTGCTCGAACGTAGGCATAGTAGACGATGAAGTCGCCCAATACACTGGCATTAATCAGTCCACCCACCGAAATCCTTACCTCATTGAAGGCTGCCGTACTGGGAAAGCCGATGAAGGCAACATCGGCGCTGCCACTGAGCAGCGTAACCCGCACCAAGGGGTCATTGGCGGTGAAAGATTCAACAAATGCCCCGTTCAGATAAGTCGCAATGGAGATGCCTCCCAGCAGGCTTGCGCCCAGTAGTTCACTGCTCGCTCCTACTACAAAGCCTGCTTCATAGCCCCCGGGGAATACCGTATTTGCGGTTACCGCAATCGTGCCACTTCCCGCTACCGACGCAGTGAGATCCAATAGGGTTCCGGTCGATAAATCGTCATCCACCAGCGCCGAGAGCGGCTCGATGGTACAGGCTACACACAGCAGATCATTTATCCCCGTCTCGTCGTAGTTAATCCTTCCGCAGTAGTCAGCGCTAGCGATAATGGGCTCAATGCACAGCGCACCCGGGTCTACCAAGGGATCTACGCTAAAGGGACAACCCGGTGCCTCCGTAAAGGCATAATACACCCTCAGGGTACTTAAAGCCCCAACCGTTGGGTTGTAAACAATTTCTACTTCGTCGAAGGGCAGGCTCGTGGTGAAGCCAATGCGTTGAAGGTTTTCCCCGGCTCCGAGCAAGCCTACACCCAGCAGGCTTGCACTGCTGGCAATTTCCTGCTGCTGGTTGTCCAGGTAAGTGACCAACTGGACGGAAGACAGCACGTTCAGGTCCAACAGACCCGTGGGGAATTCAATGACGTAACCTACCCGGGTACCTGCGGGATAGGTATTGTTCGTGTCTTTTACCGAGACCAGCGAGCTTTGTACCAGCAGTGAAACCAGGTCGTCGTATTCCAGGAAATTCTCCAAATCAGTGTCCACCACGTTCGATGCATCGGCATCCGCACACAGTATGCAGATCCCCGTGAAGGTCATCTCGTCGTCCACGATTACGCCTGGCCCCACCAAGGGATCATTACAGGCCAAATCAGTACCGGAGACCACGTAATTGACCTGCACCGTGTCGCTGCAAACTCCGTCCGAGAGGATGAAGGTATAGATGCCTTCCACGGATAGACCAGTGACCACGCCCAGCGCATCGACGGTTGCCGGGCTGGGATTCCCGGGATCGGCGGACCAGGTCTGCCCTGCCATTGCGGGCGGAAGCTGGGCCTGTCCAGTACCAAATTCCGGGCAGGAGGAAATGTCCACTCCCGCATTAAGCATACATTCCGGATTACAGGCCAAGGGCAAACCAGCACTGTTCAGGATGTTGTCATCGCCCACGCATTTGTCAATGCAGTCCGGGACGCCATCAAGGTCCGTATCATAACGAATAAACGCATTGAAGATGTCTAATCCGCCTAAGAGACTGACGCCCGAGGTCGTTACCAATTGCACTTCATCGTAGGGGGCAGAGGTGCGGAAGCTCAATGACTGCCTCCCGCCGGGAAGCAAATCGACGGACACCAGGTTTTGGTCCAACTGCACGTTTTCTACCGGAGCACCACCTAAGTAGGTCCGGATGCGCATGGTGCTGAGAACGGATAGGTCTAGAAGACCCAAAATTCCGTCTGGAGCAACAACAAACCCCACATCCGAACCGGCGGGTTGTGCTGCACCAATGTCCACCGAAAGCGTAAAGGTCTCACCGACTGAAATGCCATAGTTGAAACTGGCATTGTTCCCCAGGTTGTCATCAATCGCATCACCAGTGGAGGTGATGGAACAACCTATACAAAGAATCCCACCGGAGAATGAGGTTCGTGCACCGACGATGGAAGGGGTAAAACCATTCGACGGAATAATCGCCGTCTGGCAATCCGCATCACAAAGCGGGTCTTCTTCAAAAGCATAAAACACCCGCACGCTTCCCAGCAGGGTGAGGGTGGAACTGAGGTACAGTTCAATTTCGTCAAAGGGCAAAGTGGTGGTAAAACCAAGGCGCTGCTTGCCGCCAGCGTTGCCCAAA
>NZ_JACSIT010000110.1 GCF_014349155.1 Neolewinella lacunae | reverse complement strand
AACCCGCTGGAATACGGCATCGCCGGTGTCACGGTGAACCTGTACTTCGATGCGGACAACAATCCGGCAACGGCTCCTGTCCTGATCGAGACGACGACCACGGACGCCGACGGCAACTACTTCTTCGGTAACCTGGCCCCTGGTAACTACCAGGTGGGAGCCATTGCGTTGGCTGGCTCACCGGTATCCTCTACGGGTGCCGCCGTCAGCACGACCCCGAACGATGACACGGACGGCAACAGTGATGGCAGTGCCACTACGGCGACTGGCCAGGAATCACTTTCTGGCGTAGTGACCTTGGTTCCCGGCACGGAGCCCCAGGGCGGCGACGAGGCTGGCCAGGGCGGCGAGCAGGATGACACGGCTCCGCAGACGGATGGCAACGGCAATATGACCGTTGACTTCGGCTTCATCCCCACGAACAGCGTAGGTAGCACGGTCTTCTACGATATGAATGGCAACGGACAGCAAGATGGCCCCAACGATGTAGCAGCTCCTGGCGTAGTAGTCGAATTGTACGTTGATGCCGACGGTGACGGTACGCCGGAAACCCTGGTGGGCAGTGATGTAACGGACGCCGACGGCAGCTACTTCTTCCCGAACCTGCCGAACGGGACTTACCAGGTCGTACTTCCCAACGGCGTAGAAGGCGGCATGGCTTCCCCCACGGTTGACCCCGCTGACGACAATGCGTTGGTGCAGAACGGTACGGACCAGCCCGACGGCTCAATTGCCTCCGCTCCTTTCGATCTCGCAATTGGCGACAACCCGACGGAACTTGACGGCACGCCAGGCGACGACCAGGACGCTGATGACCCGGCCAACAGCATCCTGGACGCAAACGGTAACATGACGATCGACTTCGGTATTCTGCCCAACATGAGCATCGGTTCCACGGTCTTCTACGACGTTGACAACAGCGGCGACCAGGACCTGACCAACCCGCTGGAATACGGCATCGCCGGTGTCACGGTGAACCTGTACTTCGATGCGGACAACAATCCGGCAACGGCTCCTGTCCTGATCGAGACGACGACCACGGACGCCGACGGCAACTACTTCTTCGGTAACCTGGCCCCTGGTAACTACCAGGTGGGAGCCATTGCGTTGGCTGGCTCACCGGTATCCTCTACGGGTGCCGCCGTCAGCACGACCCCGAACGATGACACGGACGGCAACAGTGATGGCAGTGCCACTACGGCGACTGGCCAGGAATCACTTTCTGGCGTAGTGACCTTGGTTCCCGGCACGGAGCCCCAGGGCGGCGACGAGGCTGGCCAGGGCGGCGAGCAGGATGACACGGCTCCGCAGACGGATGGCAACGGCAATATGACCGTTGACTTCGGCTTCATCCCCACGAACAGCGTAGGTAGCACGGTCTTCTACGATATGAATGGCAACGGACAGCAAGATGGCCCCAACGATGTAGCAGCTCCTGGCGTAGTAGTCGAATTGTACGTTGATGCCGACGGTGACGGTACGCCGGAAACCCTGGTGGGCAGTGATGTAACGGACGCCGACGGCAGCTACTTCTTCCCGAACCTGCCGAACGGGACTTACCA
>NZ_JACSIT010000109.1 GCF_014349155.1 Neolewinella lacunae | reverse complement strand
TACAGGTTCACCGTTACACCGGCGATGCCGTATTCCAGCGGGTTAGCCAGGTCCTGGTCACCGCTGTTGTCTGCGTCGTAGAACACCGTGGAGCCGATGCTCATGTTGGGCAGAACACCGAAGTCAATCGTCATATTACCGTTCGCATCGAAAATGCTGTTGGCCGGGTCATCAGCGTCCTGGTCGTCGCCTGGCGTGCCGTCCAGTTCCGTGGGGTCATCGCCAATGGCGAGAACGAAGGGAGCGGAGGCAATTGAGCCGTCGGGCTGGTCCGTACCGTTCTGCACCAACGCATTGTCGTCGGCAGGGTCAACCGTGGGGGAAGCCATGCCACCTTCTACGCCGTTGGGAAGTACGACTTGGTAAGTCCCGTTCGGCAGGTTCGGGAAGAAGTAGCTGCCGTCGGCGTCCGTTACATCACTGCCCACCAGGGTTTCCGGCGTACCGTCACCGTCGGCATCAACGTACAATTCGACTACTACGCCAGGAGCTGCTACATCGTTGGGGCCATCTTGCTGTCCGTTGCCATTCATATCGTAGAAGACCGTGCTACCTACGCTGTTCGTGGGGATGAAGCCGAAGTCAACGGTCATATTGCCGTTGCCATCCGTCTGCGGAGCCGTGTCATCCTGCTCGCCGCCCTGGCCAGCCTCGTCGCCGCCCTGGGGCTCCGTGCCGGGAACCAAGGTCACTACGCCAGAAAGTGATTCCTGGCCAGTCGCCGTAGTGGCACTGCCATCACTGTTGCCGTCCGTGTCATCGTTCGGGGTCGTGCTGACGGCGGCACCCGTAGAGGATACCGGTGAGCCAGCCAACGCAATGGCTCCCACCTGGTAGTTACCAGGGGCCAGGTTACCGAAGAAGTAGTTGCCGTCGGCGTCCGTGGTCGTCGTCTCGATCAGGACAGGAGCCGTTGCCGGATTGTTGTCCGCATCGAAGTACAGGTTCACCGTGACACCGGCGATGCCGTATTCCAGCGGGTT
>NZ_JACSIT010000108.1 GCF_014349155.1 Neolewinella lacunae | reverse complement strand
ATCCAGGCGGCAACGCCCGTTTCCATGTCGGGGTGGGTTTCCCAGAGGACGCGGGCGACGGGCAGCTTGGGCAAATCGGCCGCCGGCGGGTGGGCGGTGACGGTGTTGAGGACCAGTCGGAAGCGGTCGCCCATATCCACGACGGACGCATTGAGGGCAGGACCTGCGCCGCCGGTGAAGACCAATCGGCAGGGATCGGCCTTGCCACCGATGCCCAGGGGGTGGCACTCCAGGCGGGGCTTATCCGCAGCAATGCTCGGGCAGATCTCCAGCATATGGGACCCCAGCACCCGCTGGTTGCCGGGCTCGAAGTGGTAGGTATAGTCTTCCATAAAACTGTTGCCACCGGCGAGGCCTTCGCCCATCACCTTCATGGTGCGGACGAGCGCGGCCGTTTTCCAGTCGCCCTCCCCGCCGAAGCCGTAGCCCTGGGCCATCAGGCGTTGTACGGCCAGGCCGGGGAGTTGCGGCAAGCCGTGCAGGTCTTCGAAGGTATCGGTGAAGGCCGTGTAGCCGCCTTCGCGGAGGAAATCGCCGATGCCCAGTTCGTTGCGGGCGCTGACGAGCAGGTTGCCCCGGCGGTCTCCCCCCGGCTGCACGTTGGCGGCCAGGGTATACGTTTCTGCGTATTCTTCCAGAAGGGTTTTGACGCGGCTTTCGGAGACGGCGTTGATGCGTTCCACCAGGTCCCCTACCCCGTAGCCATCCACCTCGTAGCCGAAGGCCATCTGGGCGGCTACTTTATCGCCATCCGTCACCGCCACCTTGCGCATGTTGTCGCCAAAACGGGCCACTTTCATTTGGCGTTTACTGGCCCGACCGAGGGCTACGCGGGGCCAGCTTCCCACCTTACTTTGCACCTGCGGCCGCGCCATGATAAGATCATCGATCACGTAATCGGGCAGCCTGCTGGCGCAGCTGCCGCACTACCACGAGATCTACCGGAAATACGTTAGGGTGCTGAAGGGGTACGACGGTGATTCCTCCGAGGCCCCGGCGATTGTATGAGGAGAATTAACCGGTGTGCGCTGAGGGATGGAACAGCGGGTGTATCCCTTGCGTTATAACAGGGATGTCCACTGACCGCAATCAACCCTTCCGCTGACATATATCAGGGCCGGAAGAACCGTTCATGGGTAATTTTACCTCATCGAATAACCTCAAAAATCTATCGAAATGCAAAGGTTGAAGGACAAAGTAGCACTGATCACCACCCACGTGATTGATGGCGGTATGCTAGTAGGCTAAAAACACACCGCCTTATGAAAGCAACCACGGTACTCCTCTTATTTGTCCTGCTCGGAAGTTGCCGCAAAGAAGAAGCGGGCATCCGGCCCGCATTGAAAACCATCACGGAAGCGGTGTACGGAACGGCAACGGTGTTACCGCAGGATGCGTACACTGTATTCTCCCCCGTCGGCGGAATCATTGAATACAGCAAGCTCCGGGAAGGAGGCCTGGTAAAAGAGGGCGACGAACTATTCCGCATCAGCAACCAACTGGCGGCCCTGGAGAAGCAAAAAGCCCGGCAAAACTACACCTTCGCCCGGGAGAGCTACCGGGGCGACGAAGCAATCCTGAAAGAGCTGGACGAGCGCCTGCGCGCCGCCAGCCTACGCCTGGTGAACGATTCCCTGAACTAGACGCGCCAGGCGCGCCTGTGGCAGCAAAACATCGGCTCAAAGCAGGCCTACGAAGCGATGGAGCTGAAGTTCCGGACCTCCGGCAGCCAGGTAAGTGAGCTCCGCAAAACTTACGAACGGACCCGCCGGGAACTGGCCGACCAGTTCGCACTGGCCGGCACCGCGCTGGAAATGAGCGGGCAGAACTACGTCAACTACAGCACCCGCGCAGCAATCAGCGGTACCGTCTACGAAGTTCTTAAACTGGTGGGAGAATCCGTCAGCACCCAAACTCCGGTGGCACGCATCGGTAGTACTGAGGACTTCCTCCTGGAACTGCTGATCGATGAGGTGGACATCGCCCGGGTGCAACCCGGGCAAACCGTGGTCGTGGTCCTCGATGCCTACCGGGAACAGACCTTCGAGGCAAGAATTACCCGCATCCTGCCGCACAAAACGGCCTCGCCATCTCTAATTACCCTGTAATTGGGTTGGGTGAGAATTTTCAGCTTTTCCAGTGCGTTACGGCTTCTGGAATCCTGGTACAGGGAAATGGCAGAAACAACAATAATGGCTGATGCAAGGAATATTGCATCCCCGGTTTTGCCGCTAATGAAATAGATGAGAGAGGCAACCAGGAGCAGTAAGATCGGTGGCCTTCCCCTCTTTTTTAGGGCCGAAAGCATCAAGAGCGGGCTCTTTTTTCTTTCCTTCCGATTTGTAGTCAGAGACAACCTTAACCTTTTTCTCCGCTTTGCTCTTTTTTGTATTTTTACTTCCTTTATCTTTACTCATGGCATTAAGTTTTGGATATTCAACATCCGAGCTGCGGGTTTTCACGCAGGTTGACCCAGGTCGTTGAAAAGTTGTGTTATGCACGGAAAAGTAGGTGTAAACGGGCGTGAACAATTTACGTCCTTTTACACAAAATACGTCTTCATACGGATTAAATAAATGTCCAACCTGGAACGCTAACTTGGTTATGCTAACCAATGGGTCAAAGATAGAAGGTCGCTAGAGCTAGACTATTACAGGGTTAAAGAAAATTGTTACACAAATCACAGATTGGGTATTTCAGCGATAAAAAAATTATTCATATATTCAAACCACCCAAATTTGGCGAAAAGTCGTTAAGCAGTACATTAGGGGCTAACTAAAGTCCTTCGGTATGCTTCCCATCGAACTTAGCAAGGCTGACCTCGATGCCGTAAAGATGATGAAAAATTCTCAGTCCTGTGAGCGTGTACGCAATCGACTCTGGGTTTTGTGGTTTCTTCACGAAGGTTTTAAGCGAAAAGACGTGGCTAGGCTGGCTGGCTGCGCTCCCAATACAGTCACTCTGTGTGTGAAGACCTACAACGAGGGTGGAATAGACGCCATATTGACACCTCTAGTGACAGAGACTGCTGTGGTCGACCGGCACTTCCTTGGTAAGGACTTTGACAAGGTTCGCGAGGGACTGATCGAGGAATGCATTCATACTGTACGGCACGCCCAATCTTTTCTCGAAAAGAAGTTTGGTTACCAGGCGAGCTGGGAAAGTACCCGACGACTCCTACATCGCTTGGGTCTACGATTCAGAAAAGTTAACCCTTTTCCCGGTAACGTTAAAAAATTTGACGAATGGGTATTAAAGCAAAAAGAGTGGATAGAACATTTGCATGGGCTTCATAAACAGGCACTTAACTCTAAGATAGACCTCGTTTTCTGTGATTCGGTCCACTTCGTCTACGGTCAGTTCAGTTCTTATTTGTGGAGTGACAGCGCTAAATATAAAAGCACGGGAAGTGGTCGCTATCGGTTCAACGTTTATGGTGCTTACGATCCGGTAAGCAATAGTTTAGTATCTCATTATGGTGAAGAATCCGTGGATGCAGATTTTGTCACGGGATTCATGACTTGGTTACGCAAAGAGCACTATCCTGATCAAAGTCGTCCGCTGCACTTTATTTTAGACAATGCTAGGTACCAGCACTGCCAATATGTTAAAGACGTTGCAGCAACGTTAAACATCATTTTGGAATTTCAGCCAAGCTATTCACCTAATCTGAACTTGATTGAAAGAGCATGGAAATATATTAAAAAGCTAGTTGGCAGAAGTTATTATGCAACCAAACAAGAATTTTTTCAAACTATTGTACACATTTTGGAGAACACATCAGAAGAAGAGCATCAGCAGAATTTTGACACACTACTTACCATGAATTTTCAGACCTATGAAAAATCGCAAATCTTGGGTGGTTGACCTATAACAAAGAAAACCCGGAAAATCAATCTCGCCGTGACGAAGCGGAATTGATTTTCCGGGATCAATCAAATAATTTTCCAAGTGAGTACTTCGGAAATACCTGTCTTACTGCTTGATGAATTTCTGGACGCTACGACCACACTGGACGATGTACAGGCCAGAAGGTAAATCGGTCAGATGTATTCTCATCAGGTCTCCCTGTACCAGTGCGCGATCTACGGACTGTACGAGTTGGCCGTTCAGGGTGAAAATCCGAATAGGTCCGCTATTGGCGGGTATTCCCTCCAGTGTTAGTTCATTCGTCGTTACGGTCGGGTAGATGCGGAAGGTGGACAAGTTATTATCTAGGTCCAAAACATCGGTGGGTATGTCGACCATCGGGTTAGAAGCCCGGATCACGGAGTTCAGATAGTCAAGGGCAGGACGGGGCTGACCAGTACAAGGATCAATGAGGTAGGCCTCGGCATCGTTCTGCCACAAACCAGGACGCCATCCCCACAAGGTAATGCCGATAACCGAGGGGTGGTTCCAGTAAAGGTCGAAGATCCGCTGGAACTCGGCCAGTTGGAAGCTGTCCTTCTGCTCCTGGGTGCCCCCGTCCTGGGGGAGTCCGTTGTTATCGAAGAACATATTCCCCTCAATGTCCATCTCCGTTACCATTACGGGCAGACCGGTGCCGGCCAGGGCTTCAAGGTTGCGACTGAGAAGGTTATTAAGGTCTTCGTAAGTACCTCCGTACAGCTTCGTGCTGAAGGTATGTCCCTGCATGCCAACCGCATCGATAAGACCATCCTCCTGCAGGCGCGCTACGATAGAAACGTAAGTGTCGGTAAGCGCTGCTGTATTCGCCAGGCCGTATTCATTAATCATCAGCTGCGACTCTTGGGGGAAGTACTGACGGGCCAGTTTGAAAGCGTTTGTGATCCAGTCGTACTCCCAGGCTTCCGTGCCGAGTTCCTCGTTCAAAGACGTCAACGCCTCGCGGTAAATAGGAGGCGCATTGAGGGGCTCGTTGACAACTTCTACGTATTCCGGAGCATCTTCCCCGCTGTAACGGGTAGTGACGGCCTCGAACCACTCACGAATTTCTTCTAACTGCTCTGCCGGTGTAAGGTCTTCCAGCCAGGCGGGTTGCTGTGAACCCCAGAGCATTACGTGGAGGCGGAAGGGGAAATCGTTGTCGCGGGCGAACTGCCGGGCCTCGTCGAGTTGTGTCCAGTTGAACACGTCCCGCTCACCCTCTACCGACCCCCACTTGCCGGAGTTTTCGGGAGTTACCTGGTTGAAGTATTTTTCAAAATCGGGCAGGGCGTGTCCGGCGTATATGTTGCCCAGGAACTTTTCCTTACCCGCTGCGATGGGCTCCTGGTCTTCGGGGGCCGTGAAGTCGGTTCCGCAAACTGTTTCCACGCAGATCTCGTCGAGGTAAAAAGTATTTTCCGCGTCACCACCCAGGTTAAGCGTGACGAAGGTACGGGCGCTGGAGGCTACGAATTCGTAAGTCACCTGCATAAAGTCTCCCCCGATGGTTGTAGCGGAAGTAGTGTATTGGCTTTCGGTGTTGAAGGGGTCACCAGCCTCACGGACGGAGAACTGAATGGTATTGGTTTCCGGCGTTGCAGCCTTCACCCATACGTTGAGGCGGTAGGTACCGCCCGCCAGGGTGTAGAAAGAGGGGCTGGCGATTTGCAGGTCGAAGGTCTGGCTCCCGGCGGCGTTGGTGGCCACCAAGGCGTTTGCGCCTTCGTAAACGTCGTCTCCGTCCATCGTTACGCCGAAGGAACTACCATTGTTCTGATTGTAGTAGGTCCAGCCAGCGAAAGTGCCGCTGCCTTCGTCGTAGGTTTCAAAGCCGCTATTGTCCACTGCGGCACAGTCGTCCAGGGTTTCGGGTTGAATGAGGCACACCTCGTCAAGGTAGTAGGTATTGGCCGTAGCATCCCCGAGGTTTAGAGTGATGACGGTGCTGTCGTCAATGGCCGTAAACCTATACTCAAGCAGCATCCAGTCTCCACCAATGGTTGTTGCGGAGTTGGTGTATTGTCCCTCGTTTTCTGCGTTGCGATCGCGAACGGAGAACTGGATAGAGTTTGTGTTCGCATTATCGGCTTTGATCCATAGATTGAGGGTGTAGGTTTGCGCGGAAACGGTGGGGAAAGCGGGGGTAGCCAACTGCAGGCCCCAGCGCTCGATACCGCCCAGGTTGTTGGCCTGGATGGCGTTGTCGCCAGCGTAGGCATTGTCACCAGTCGCAAGAGCAAAGCTGCTACCTCCCAACTCGTTGATAAAGGTCCAGCCCGCGAAGCTGTCCACCGCTTCAATGTAGGATTCAAATCCGCCGTTCTCGATGGGTTGGCAACCACCGGTACCGCCGGGGAGACCATCCAGCGTCATATCGTCGAGGTAATAGGTATTGACTTCCGCTCCGAGGTCGAGGACAATGCGGGTCATTTCCTCGTTAGCCGTAAAGGTCCATTCCAGTTCCGTCCACTCGGTGCTTACTGTGTAGTTGGCGGAGTAAAGCGCGTTCGGTTGAGTAGAAAAACGAATTTCCGTACCGGCGGTCGCGGCCTTCACCCACACGGAATAAGTGTAATCCTCCCCAACCTGAGTAGCAATAAGGTCGCTTGCCAGCTGGAGGTGCCAGGCTTCACCGGGCATGTTTACCGTGCCGACCAGGCTTCTTTCGCCACTGCGAAAGTCTCCGTCAGCCGTCCCTTCGGAAAAGGTTCCACTGATTTCATTGAATTTGTTCCAACCGGTGAAGGTGGCTCCACTGCCTTCTTCAAAGCCGGGGTTTGGAATAAGGTTTTGCGCCTGACTTGCCGTGCTGAAGAGCAGGAATAATGTCAGAATCAGAAAGTAATTGTTTTTCATTTGAATAGTATGTTGTTAGAAAAATGTGATGGATTCTGGTAGTAATTACCAGTCCCCTATTCAGAATTTCAAACGAGATAGTTTTGCTCTCGCGAAAGCAAAAAGTTGAGTCTGCCTCTTTACTAAAGAAGCATTCAATGACTGATAATTTACTAAATCGATTGTTCTTGAAAATTAAATTTAGACACGCTCTTAAGCGGGTTCAACTATGTAATCGATGGTTTATTTCCTGGAGTTAGAAACCAGAAAGCCGTTTACGTCCAGCCAGTAAATGAAAGCATCGAACCAACGATTGCTGGTGCGGTCAGGGTTGCCCAGGCCGAAGCCATGACCACCGTTCTGGTAGAGATGAAACTCGACTGGAATACCGGCCTTATACCAAGAGTCAATTACGCCAAACTGCCCCCGGAACAAGAAGTCGTCAGTGGCTATGACGCTGAACATTGGTGGCGCATCCTCGGGAACCTCTACGGGGCCCATCCCACCATAAACGGGGCCGATGAAAGCCAGGTCCATACGCTCAGAATGCAGGGTGGAGTGCATCGTGAGACCAGCCCCGGCGGAGAAGCCGATCATACCGATCCGGTCGGTATCCACTCCCCACTCGTCTGCCCGCGCTACAATCATGGCGTAGGCCGCCTCGGCGTCGGCAAGCTGGTTGGAAAGATCCATCTGCGGCCGGGGGGAAGGAGCCTCATTCTTCGTGCTGTCAGGTTCCGGCACCGTACGGGGCCGGTTCATCCAGGCGGTAAAATCTTCAAGTTTGTCGTCGGTGGGGAACAGCCGGTACTTCAGTACGAAGGCGGCAATGCCCTGCTTGGCGAGGGCCTCGGCTACTTCCCATCCCTCGTTTCCGAGGGAGAGCCAACGGAAACCACCGCCCGGAGCCACAATCACCGCCGCACCATTAGCCGTACCGGGTTCCGGAAGAAAGGGCGTTAGTGTGGCAGTTGTGATGTTGCGGGCCATTGGATCGCCCCACTGCCGGAACCACGACTCCGAGGCCGGCTGGTCAGCGACGCCACCGGTACCAAGGAGAATGGCGTTAGGTTCCTCGGGTGCTTCGAGGGGGTAGATTGTGCCGTCTTGGGCCGGGAGAAGCACGGCGCAGAACAAAAGGCATCCCAGTAGGTAGGTTCTGAACAATGATGGAGCTTGGTAAATCATGGTAACTGGTTGAAAAAGGCGATCGGATTTAAGTTGAATAAAGGGGGTGCCGGAATGGTAATTACGGCGTTTAATTAAGGGCGGGGCCGCAGGTGCAAGGTTAATAATAGATAGCCATGAAGTAACAGCCTGGCCAGGCCGACTACTTCACCGTAGCCTTAAAAACTGATCCGAAGATCAGGTAGCTCGTGTTGCCACCAATGGTTCCCTCGTTCTGCCCCCAGAGGAAGGGCCAGTCGTCGTAGTTTTCAAAGTGATCAGGCTGACGGAACAACAGTCCCGGTGCCATGTTGCCCGGAATGAAGGAAAAGTCAGCGCGGTTGTTCCCGTAAAACACTTCCTTGGGCCGGGTAGCACCCAGGGTGGCCACGAGTGAGTAATTGTGGTAGGGGTGGCAACCGAAGAGCCAGTTAGTAACCTTGAAGGCGTGTTCTTTCCCTACGATGTCCGGAAAGTACTTGTTGGCGAAGCAAACTGTGGTGCCGAAGTTGACGACCTGATCGCTGCCGGCCCAGTTTCTAAGTCCAATCGGCACTCCGTAAGGATTGTCGTTTTCTAGTTCGTTAATATACTCCTTGTACTTCATGACGTAAGGGCGTAACTTTTCTCTATAGCTGGCATCCATTTCCGGGATGGCATCCAGCGCCGTCAGGAGCAACGAGTTGACGTTCTGATCAAGCACCGGCCACAACAATTCCTGGAATTTATCGGCGTACTGTTGCTCTCTGGTAGTGATGTAGAGTTGGAGGTTGGAACCGATGTCCGCCCCCACTCCCCACCGTCCTGCTGGGGCATTCTTTGGTTCGGAAGCAAGCAATTCAGTTCCCTCTTCGAGGAGTCGCTTTGACTGCTTCAGTGCCCGCGCCGCGAGCTCATCGTTGTATCCCTTCAGCGCACGGCTCGCCGCAGCCAGGGTCGTAGCGGCGCGAAGGTCCCGGCGGGGGCTCCGGCTGGTAAACGCCCACATGTCGTCTTTGACCCCGCTGGAGCGGCCGTCCGCAGCGACCTCGTAAGGGCCCAGTTCAGGGTTATAGGGAAGCCCGTCGGTGATGGAGGCTGCATCGCCGAGATGATGGTAGTTGTCAAGCACCGAGTTCGTAAGGGTAAGCGCCATATGGCCGAGGATTTCCGCTTGGGCGACCAGGTTCATCGTGCCGTGCTCCAGGTATTGCAGGACATCAGGAATACCGTCCGGACGGTGCAGGTCAACGTAGCGTTGTTCCTCATCCACGAAAGTCTGGTCGCGGGTAGGCTGGAAGTATTCCCAGATACGGGCAAAATTTTGCACGACGCCAAGATTAGATCCAGTTTCAATGTCAAAATCACCGGCATCAAAAAAGCCGCCGACATTGAGGCCGGGAATGTGTTCCATGGCCTTGAACTTCGTGTCGGTCGTAGGGCCTTGGGCGTGCATGTCGAAATGATCGGTACTTGGCGGAGCCTGGAGATAGCCTTCCTTGAAAGGTTCCCCGTGCCACATCCGGTAGCCCTCGTTCACGGTCATGTGGTTCATGTGAATCGGAATCCAGACGTCGCTGGTCGCATCGGTGATCTCATCGTAGACGTTTTCGCCGATGATGAAGTTATTTGTCTTTAGGTCACCGTACTGAATAAAGTACACTCCGGTCTCCGTGACCTTAGAGAAATCAAATTTGACGTAATTGTACTTGAAGTAGTCGCCCCATGGCTTTATGGTCCCGGTGAAGACTTCGGTCGCAACACCATCGTTGCCAATTTTGTGAAGTGAGGCGGTCAGTAATGGAATACTGTTTTTGTCCAGTTCAATGACGGAAATTTTCTCCTGGCCGGGGAGGTAACCGACCTGCGAAATACCAATATTAGGTTCTCTTTCCCAGCCTTCAATGACGTTCGGCTCTACCACCCAGGTCAGTACTTTCCCGGTTTTTCCTGCGGGAAGCAGGCTACGGACAACGTACCAGCCGTTCTGGGCCAGGATACGCCCGTCAAACAGCATCAGGTCGGTGTCTTCCGAAGTGATTTTGACAAGTCGTTCGGGGTCGTCTGGCGCCAGAAGCAAACTCCGTCCGGTTTCCAGCGGAAGCGGTTCGATAAAGGAACCGGTGGCCCGGTCGTCGGCGGTCACGTAACCCAAAAATTGCTTGAGTTTCTCCGAGTTCGGCCGCGTTACGGTGTTGCCGACGACATAACGGGGAAAACGATTCAGCCGCCCGTCCATCATGTACACTTTGTTCCAGTATTGAGACGGCAGGAACTCCAGGTTGAAGCCAGCGTCTCCTTCCAGTTCAGCGGGAATCGCCTCGTCCAGATAAACTGAAATTTCAACTCCTTTCCCCTTAGGAGTAACCACAACCCGGGATTCAAAGGCGTAATCTTCGTACCTGAGCGTAGCCTCAATGGTTTGATTTACGGAGTCGGTTGTTCTATTGAAAATGTCTGGCACAAGATCCCATTGTTCCGGAGTACTAGACAGCCGTACGGCACCGCCCTGTGCCGTACGAACGCCGTGGTGGATCAGCTCAATACCAGCATTCTTCTCGTCATTAAATCCCCCCGTAAATAAATTACTGTAGACCAAAACGTTAGCACCCTGAGTTTCGAAGTACTCCAGGTTATTAAGGGTCAGTACCTGGGCAGAAGCATAGCTTGATGGTACCAGTACCAGTAGGATGAATGATAAAAAAGTGATTGCTCTCATAGGAATAGCTAGGTATTAAATTGAGATTAAATGATCAGAGGCAGTGGCATAATCTTATACGCTTAGAGCGTGTATAAAATTTTTAAGAACTGATAATCAACGACTTATGGTTCTGGCTAGTCAAAAAATTGCGCGCATAGTGGACTACGTAAGCCATTTTTTGTGACGCCAGGTTCATAGCTCGAAGTACTGCGTAGCAAACTGCTTGGTTATCAGGAAGTAAAAATTTAGACACGCTCTTAACCTTACGCTGGCGGAGTAAGCGCCCATTGTGCACTACTTGCGTAAAATTTTGTCGTCGCCCGCGTAGCGGAACCATTCAAACGAGGCGGTGTTATCGGAAGTCTCTCCCGAAGAGGTAGCGTACATTCCGATGGTAACGCCCACGAAGCCGCCGGCTTCCTGAGTGCTCAGGTATTTACCCGGCACCCCCTCGGCGAGGGTGGTGAAAGTTTCGGCTTCACCCGCATAGCTGAAGTTGTAAGCGTCGTTGACGAAGGAGACCTGTAAGCGTAAAGGACCGTCCGGCGCGGCGGCACTGGCGAGCTCCTCGTTCCCGTCCTCGGTGGCCTTGAGTAATTTAACGACCGTCTCTCCATCAATCAGCGTCTTAATGAAGGTGTAGTTATGGCGGGAGTTCTGGAATATCACCAGACCGGCCTGTTCTCCGGGTTTAGCCGGATCAAACGTTAACATAGTGGAGGCTTCACCCACCAGGTGGTGTTGACGGAAACCTACGTAACTTGGATTAGACAGCTCGTTAACCGTAGTCGGGCGCAGTTGAAGGTCGAGCGTACCATCTTTCATGGTATACCATTTTTCGGAAGGCGTTCTCAACATAAGGTAGCGAAGGTCAAGTTCACCGGCCGTGAATTCATCCTCGAAATCAAAATTTCCGGCAAAGGGTGCCAGCGTATTATCGGCGGCTACACCGGAGGGCATCGGGTAGGAATACTGCACTTCCTCGAAGTCGGCGTTAATTACCGGCCAGCCGTCTTCCGTCCAGGTGACGGGAGCCAGGAAAGTCTCCCGGCCCGTATTAAAGTAGTTTCCTTCGTAGGGTCGGACAGCCAGAAAAACGGCCCACCAGTCGCCGTTATCCATTTGTACCATGTCAGCGTGGCCAGCGGTAGTGACCGGATTAGCACGGGAAGGGTCGAGGTCACGCTGGGTCAAAATTGGGTTTTCATCCCAGGCTTCGTACGGGCCCCAAATGTCTTTACTGCGGAAGATCACCTCAGAATGCTGAGGGCCGGTTCCGCCCTCAGCACACATCAGGTAGTAGTAATCGTTAATGTCGTAAATATGCGGGGCTTCGATCCAAACCGGCTCCTTGCTCAGGTCAGTTCCGCCGTTGACCAGAATCTTATTGTCACTCACCACCTTCATGTTTTTCCGGTCGAATTCGACCATCCGGATGGTGCGGTGGCCACTATAAAGTGATTTGTTTTCGGGAGGGATGCTGTTATAAACAATGTATGTTTTCTCCCCCTCGAAAACAATCGAAGGGTCGATCCCATCTACTTCCGGCAAAAAGTAGGGATCCGACCATGGACCGGCGGGATTAGTCGCCGTCACAATGAAGTTGCCACCCGCATCCGCCAACGTACAGATTACGTAGAAAGTCCCCTCATGGAAACTAATGCCTGGGGCGAAATTCCCACGCGAAATTTCCAATCCTTCCAGCTTCATCTGGCTGGGCCGGTCCATCGCGTTGCCGATTTGTTTCCAACTGACAAGATCGTTACTGGTAAAAATCGGAAGACCAGGAAAGTAAGCGAACGTGGAAGTGGTTAGATAAAACTGACCGTTTGCTTTGCATACTGCCGGATCGGGATAAAATCCGGTAAGTACTGGATTTTGGAACGTCGCTATCGCATTGCTCGCTTCAGCAGTTGTAGCGACGCTTTCCTTTGTTCCACAAGAGACAAGCAACAATGTTAGTAAGAATAAGAGAAAGTTACGCATTTTCAATAGTTGATACAGGCTTGGTTGCTTTGGAAAGTAAAAGCAGGTCCTGATTCCACACTTTTCGCTATCACAAAGAATTTACCGGGTGCACCGGCGATGAAACGAATATCCTGCCACAACGGCGGAAGATTACTGAAGAATTCCCGTACGGCGTCATGTCTGCCTGGAGATTGTCTGCGCTTTCTTCGAGAAATACAGAGTGCCGGTAGCTACAGTTCTTCTATGATTGATTTCTAAAGGTAGCAGCAGGCCCAGGTTAACTTCTAACACGATTGACTCAACGAATACGAACTTTGAAGCACTAGGGGGCTAATGCTGGTTTTGTCGTACTATGTGACCTATATTTGTTATTCACTGGTGCTTTTGCTAAGTTTGAAGGATTACATATCATGTTGCTCCCCTACCCTTTTGGCACCCTGCGTCCTCCATGGAGGTATCGTGATGTCGCGGGCTTTTGCCTATACGGACAAGGAGGGCGGAGACCGGTTCCGGGAGGCTTACGAAGAGGCCCTGGGTAAACAACTTAGGCCGTGCGGACTGGAACCCCTACTACTACCATCGCGCCAGTGTTTCGGCCCCCTAATTGCCCGGACTCGATTACAGTTCAAAAACTGTAATTTTCACCATGGCAAAACGTAAATTTACCACCGAGCAAAAGCTCGCCATCATCAAGGAGGCTGCTTCGCAGGGCCTCAAAGTCACCTTGGACAAGCACGACGTCTATCCTGCTACTTACTACAACTGGAAGAGGCAACTTGCAGAACAGGGAGAGGAGCACTTTGGGAAACGCGTTCGTTCCCAGCAAATCCGCCAGCTCCAGCAGTTGGAGAAGGAGAATCGGCAACTCAAGGAACTTGTGGCCGAAAAGGAACTACTCATCCGTGCGCTCAAAGAGGCCCGGGAAAAAAAAACCTAAGCCCGGACGACAAGCGTCATGCCATCAAGCGTTTCAATCAAGAGGGCTTGCCCCTCAAATTAGCTTTGGATGCTTTTGCCATGACGCGCCATCAGTATTACCATCGCCCTTGCAGTGAAACTGAAGGCCACGTTCGTTCGGGCGCTCCTGCTTCCACCCACACGTCTTACTACGATGGTGAGGGACAGATTCATCAGCGGCCAAATTCCGAGATCGTCACCAAGATCAAAACGATCCAAGAGGACGACGATCTGCGTTGCGGATACAAGCGGATGACGGCTCAATTACAACTCGAAGGTTACCGCATCAACGCCAAGAAAGTGTACCGTTTGATGAAGGACTATGATCAGTTACTGGAGCGTCGACGAAGTGAACGAGGCCCTTACGTCAGTCAGCGTTGCGCCCGTCCGGATCGCCCGTTGACATTGCTGGAAATGGACATCAAGATGTTCTGGGTAGAGGAGTATCGTCGCCATGCCTTTGTGTTGACGATCATCGACACATTCACCCGCGTAGCCCTTGCCTACGAAGTAGGGTACTCGATGAAGTGGGCGACGGTGGCCAAGGCTTGGGAGGAAGTCATTATCAATCACCTACAGCCGGCAGATCTACTAAGTAAGGACATCCACGTGGAAGTACGCAGCGATAATGGCCCGCAGTTCTTAGCCACCCGACTGCGGGAGTTCATGGCCGACAACCATCTCGGTCAGGTATTTACCCATCCGTACACACCACAAGAAAACGGCCATGTCGAAAGCTTTCACTCGATTATCTCACAGGCTCTAAAGTATGATCGCTTTGCGACCCTCGAACAGCTGGAGCAGCGCCTGGTGCTGTTCTACGAAAACTATAACAATAGCCGGGTAAACTCCGCCACGGCGATGCTCCCACCACAGGTGTTTTGGCAAGCTTACGAGGCGGGCCTGGTCACGAGTCGGAAGGGGAAACGTGAAAAGCTGATCTTCGGCTTGAAGATACCGCGCTATCTGATCAAGAACGAGCTAGGGCTGATTAGTAGCGAAGCCGGGGATACGCACTGTAAACAGGAAACGGAAGGGCGAAGCAAGCCGAAGGCAGAAGCCCCTAAACAGCAAAAAATGGTCCCGCTCTGAGGGGCAAAAACCAAAATTTATTACCTTTACCGACCAACTTTCAACGGAACTGTAGAAAAGTCCGATTAATAGGGGGGCAAACCAGGGGCAAAAACCAAAATTTATTACCTTTACCAACCAACTTTCAACGGAACTGTAGAAAAGTCCGATTAATAGGGGGGCAAACCA
>NZ_JACSIT010000107.1 GCF_014349155.1 Neolewinella lacunae | reverse complement strand
TACGGCCTCAGGAGCCGGGGACGCTGCGCGCCCTGCGGGCTGTAAAGCTTCGCTTTACTATTATCTAACCTAGACACAGGTTATTGAACACTCCCACCATTTTGGGGATGTGAACTGGCTCAATAACAAGTCATGCAGCAAGTGTTAAATTTTCATTAACGTGTTGCAACTATGAATTTTTCGGACTACCTTGTGTGAAAGCAAGCACCATGTTGATTTCTTCTTATACCAAACCCCTTCGCTATTTCTGAACGCTTTAGTCAATAGTGTTCAAACAATTTTTATACCTTTACGAAAAGAAATTACTAACCCATTATGAATGAAACACATCCTTCAAAAGGAACACGACTTTCTTACCCCAAAGCATTCGTCCTTGGCCTTATAGTTGGTTTTACAATCTACCTTATCCTGTTAGTTCAATTCGAGGGGAAGGTAAATCTTCTTGGTCCAGAGTTTGTGATCACAGTCCTAGGTTGTGGTTTGCTTGGCATGGCTCTTTTTTGGATTTTCAAGCGAAATTGATGTCGAATTAGGGAGCTATCCGAATTCACACCCAAGACCTCGAAGAGGCAGCCACCTGGCCGCCCCTTCGCTGTTTCTGAACAGACAAAGCTGATAGTGTTTAGCTCCAATTTTGGTATGCACTCTGATAGCTAGAATACAAAAAGAATGATAATGAAAAAAATCAAAAATATTAAACTTTTATATATATAAATTTGTTTACATATTTAGGGTGGAATTGATCCCTATTATAAATATTTAACAATGAACAAGAAAAAAGCATGCAATTGCCAAACCATTTATAAGAAAGGATATATCGAAAGTTGTAAATCTTAGCCTGTAATAATTTTGACTATACTTAAAATCTTTTCTCATGTCCTACTGATATGGGTAATCAGCTACGTCAAACTCGCCCCTGAAATCTTGATTGCAATAAAAGAGATTATCGAAGCCCTATCGTAAAAGAGGCTGGCGCATCCCTCTTTTTGAAACAAACTCACCAATGGCTTTCCTGGGAGGTTTCTGACCACTAGTTCCCATAAAGATCAATCCGCTCTTCGCGCGCCAGGTTGATCGTTGGTGTTCCGTTGAAGTCCTGGACTTTGCCTTTGACGGCGATGAGTTGGCCATCGAATTCGGCCTGAGGATCGCTGGAGAAGTTGATCAGTTCCCTCTTTCTGATGAAGACAGAAAAAGCTGGTTTGGGAACTTTTTGTCGAGGTTCAGCCAGACATTTCCGGTTCGGCTGCACCGGCTATTGACTACCCTACCAACGATGTTAACATCCCACCAGGTACCCACTTGTTGCTTGCCTGAACGGTGTTGAAGTGGCCCCGGGGCAGGGTAGGGGCGGGGTGAGAGCTGAACACTATAAGCCATTTTGTTTATTTTCGTAGATAAAAATTACGTTTTGGTCGATTCAACTCTTCATCGATCTTTAGCTAACTCTATCTTGCAGTCAACCAAAAAAGATGTAATGAATATCATATAATGAGGTCGGAGGCGCTCTACTCCTTCGCCGAAACAAATCATAGAGAAGGTCCACCATAGTCCTTTGATAGAACTACAACGGTAGTTTTTATATGGTCAGGTTGGTTAGCCCCATCCTGTCGGAAACCACATGTATCACTTGCCTGATGCTATGTGGGGAGCCGAGAAATCTGAACTCTTAGACTTATCCCTGTACTCAATCAGGAAATGTCTACATAGACATCAGCGCAGCAATAGATTTGCTATGCGCCATCTGTCAAAACCCAATTCTTGCAAAAAACTGGAGTCCTCCAAGACTCCAGAAGACACAGTCAATACAAATCCTCCCCAAAAGGATTTTAATCCACATCGAAAAGAAGAGCGTTGGATCCAGTGGATCACTCTTGCTCTAGAAATCTTTGACCGGCTTGAACCATACTTAGAGAATTTGATTGAGGTCTTGAAAACTTAACCTTTGAGAGGGGAGGGCACCAGCTCTCCTCCTCTATTTTGTAGCACACTGTGTTATAGTGTTTCATTCATCACCTTTAAGGGGCGGCCACATGGCTAACCCCTTCGCTGTTCTGGAAGAGTTTAGCTCATTGTATTCACCGATACGGCAAGTAAGGAACTTTAAAAGTGGCTCGGCTGTTTTCGTTTGAAATCAAGCACTATGAAATGCCTTTTATGTGGAATTAATGAAGCTACCAGGTCAAATACTCACTACCTAACTGACTCTATCATCCGGTCAGCACTCAATGTTGATGGGAAAAATATAAGGGATACAGGCTTATTCTGGCAATTCTCAACTCAGAAGGCCGGAGCAAGGTTCGGGTTCCAGCAAGCAACAAATATTGCGAAGTTAGAGGAGGTACTTGGTCGTCAGCCAACTGATGAAGAGATAGCCCACGCAGTTGCAGAAACTGCATTCTCGGTTGATAACCATTTTTGTCCATCTTGTGAAGTTCACTTTGGTGAAATAGAGCGGCCGTTCATTGAGACTACCCTCCCTAAATTCCGAGGTGCGGACTTGACAGGAATATCAGAAATTGGAGTTGAGGACGTACGCATCTCTCGAGCATTCTTTTTATTACAAGTTCTGCGTAGTGCGCTCTGCGATAAGGCCTTCAACGTCTCAAGTGGTGTTCTCGATGACTTAAAATACCTTATCTTAAATTTTCAAGATGCGGATGTCACTCAATTTACTAAATACCCTCTTTTAGTCACCTATTTGCAAACCACAGGAGGGCAAACTGCTTACACGGAGAATCAGGTAGGATTCGTCGTATACGACATCCATCGAATCATTCTAATGAATGACTTTGTTGTTCAGTTCTTTGAAAAAGAGCCAGACGTAGTTCTTGCCGATTTCAATGACTTGTATGATCTTTCTGATTTTGAACATTTTTTGAATATCCATGAAGAAATATTCTTATTTAAAATATTTAGTAACAAGCAACGCCAAAGCTTTCTTTTCTCTGGGTTTAAGGAATTTTTAGATATATTAGTTGTCTACTTTAGAGAAAAATATGTATCTAGATTTAAGCAGGAGCCTTCAAGACGGATAATTGGCCACTTCTTGGCCACATTATCGGATCAATCGCTAGATATGCCTTTGGGAATCCGGTATGGGGATGAAAGACTAGAGGTCGTTGCAAACACTATTTTGGATAGGGTTGCTAGAGAAACAGCCAAGTATCGTTTCTGGCGTAGGTAATCCGTTACTTTGACAAGCAAAGAGAAGGGCGGGGATACATATCTAATCCGTTCCTTTTTTGTTCAGCAGCCAAAAGGTTACCTTCTAGGCCTTGCGCTTGAGCACAGGCGCAAGGCAGGAGAAGTAGGAGTGGGTAGTTTTTGAGGCAGGAAAGATCGGTGTTTGGGAGGTGCAGTAAGATTAAAAACCAAGCTTACTTAGCATGAATATTATCATAAGGTGGCTAAATTTTAGCTTCTGCAACTTTTATAGATCGGGTAACGTTCCCCGAAAAAACTACTATGCGCGAAGTACGTCACAATGGTCAAATTGCTGCTCTCATCATTGGCGAGGAGTGGTTCTATGAATTCCCAGAGGGAACAGATCTTGGAGCCAAGCTAGATCAAGCGGAGCAGATATATGTAAAACTCCCAGAACCGAACGGACGCGTTTTTGATGCGACGGAACAAGAAAAGGCCCGAATCCGATTTGTGGATGCAGGGCTGACGAGAGATGAGTTGTAAATACATTATGTGATAATGTATGTTATGAAAATCTTTCAAGCTGAATCTACTTTTTCACACGAGTCAGGATTGTGGTGTAGGCTACTTACTGTAATTATATATTAGCTGTCAGCAAACCGTCATATCTGCCGTAGTCAGCGGGCGACGACTCTATCCTCCTGTTTTATGGATCATTCTTATAGCCTAAAAACACAAAGCGCTTTTTAATTGCAACACTTTAATTTTATAATTTTTTTGTATAGTAAACGACGTGATAAATTAGGTTCGCTAACCTATCAGATTATTATCAACAATAGATCGTTACGGAGTTACTCCTCTTCGTTGTTTTTCAGGCTTTGAGCTATTTCATCAAATTTTTTAATAAATTCAATGTGATATTGCTTCGCATTTTCCAAAAGGTCCGTGTAAGTCTTTACATATACAGTTCCACTGCTCCTGTATGAATCAGCAATCATTCGTACTTTTCTGTCAGTTGATAACTTACCACAGACTAAATAACAATGAATGTTTTTCCCAAACTCATTACTCAGTCGGTCTTCAATAAAAGACACGTAATTTATAGCCTGATGAAGCTCTTTTTCGCCAACAACGGATTGAGGCCTCTTAAGCTCAATAATAAAAAAACTATCAGCGAAATTTTGGCAAAGAAAATCGATTCTACGGTTTGATTCTTCTTCCTCGATTTCACTAAAATTCTTTCTTAATAATTTTGAAAATGTCACTTCGTCTTGGAAATTCATAATTCGAGGGTCTAGAATCCAGGGAAAAGTTTTAAAGAATTGATGCATTTCGGGTACCTCCCTTGCATTGTTTTCAATATGTATTTCAAATTGCTCTATGGTTTCAATACGCATTTTAGAGATCTTGTAAAATTCTCGCGATTCGATAAACTGCCATTCCTTTAATACAATGGTCTGTAGAGGTTTTCATGCCCTTTGGAAGTTGCGAAGCCCGAAATTACTGAAGTGTTGCTGGAGATTTCGAATTAAGTCCTCATCAAGGTCCAGTCGACACAAGGATAATATTCGTTGTGCTTGGAATTCATTCATGTGACGTTGTTTTACATCGGCGATAGAGAAAGCCCTAACAGGTTGCCCCGGGACTTGTAAATGGTAAGCTGCTTTGGCTAGCGAGCCAACAGTCATCGCCACATTGAAGTGGAAATCGTTTTTCTGCCAAGAGTAGGCTTGGCAGTGCTCCAAGCCCAGTTCTTGCTTCGCGTCGCGAAATAGAAATTCTTGTTGAAATCGACATTGGTAAGCATGAAGAACTTCACCACCGTTGAGATTGGTGTCAGTTGACATATAAAGTCGATGGCCATTTACCTGGCCTTCACTGTCTAGATCATGGACAACGACCAATACGACTTGACATTTAAGCGCTTCTACATTTACAATTGCCTCGTACGCAATCCATTTTCTATCTTCGTCGATAGCACAAGGCGTAAAGACATCCTCTCTGAGGTTGCGAACAGCTACGTAGCCGTCAAACTGCCGTGGTTTCCCCCGTCGCTTTTCTCGTGGGCCGCGATAAAGATAACGGATTTTAGCGTCTTTTCTTAAACGAGTAATCACATCGAAACCGTTCATAACCATTTGATCTACAAAAGGTTGTCGAGAAAAATAGGCATCTACCGCTATGTATTTTGATATTGACTGCAAGCGGTCTTTTCGGGCAATGATAGTCGAACCATAATACTCCAATAGTGTCTCGCTTTCGTGACGGTCAACGGTTTGTACCATGTCTAAATGCAAAGCTGCCTTGTTTTGTAAGTCGACGGCAGCTAGTCCGCTGGCCTCCATACCCCACTTGGGTTTTCCGTCGCTACCGCTGTAGTAATAGTCCACTCCGTCAGTATACTTACCAC
>NZ_JACSIT010000106.1 GCF_014349155.1 Neolewinella lacunae | reverse complement strand
CGCTGCGCGCCGCCCACCTAGCATTCTAGGTACTTCGTGTACTCCTCTCCGTATTCTTCCATCAGCTCCCGTTGGACGGCTGCGAAGTTACGGACCGTTTTTGCCCAAGCCGGTTTAGTCGCCTGGAGCGTCAGATAAACCTGAATCATCAAGGACTTAGTCGACGGCCAGCTTCCTTTGCTTTTGGTCGCTTTGCGTAAATGACGATTGACGTTTTCCAATGCGTTGGTCGTGTAAATTAGCCGGCGCATCTGCGGACCAAAGCTCATGAAAACCATAAGCTCGGTCCAGTCTTTTTGCCATAAGCGGACTACATGTGGGTATTTATCCCACTTCAACTCAAAGGCCTTGAGGGCTTCTACCGCACCGTCTTCATCCATAGCGGTATACACTGATCGAAGGTCTTTACAGACCTCCCGACGGTCCTTAAAGTCCACCCCGACGACGGAGTTGCGCACCTTGTGTACGATACACCGTTGAAAACGGCTGGCGGGAAAGTAAGTACCAACAGCATCGACCAGGCCTGGCAAGCCATCAGCAATGAAGACTTTGATGTCCTCCGCACCGCGCTCCTTGAGGTCAGCCAACAATACCGACCATTGGGAAGTACTTTCGGCTCCGCGGCCCGTATACATGCTTAAAATGTCTCTGTAGCCATGTACATCAACCCCATAGAACAGATAAGTCGCCACACTGGTAGACTTGCCCTCTAAGCGAATGTTGAAGTGAATAGCGTCCATGAAAACGGCCACATAACAAGTTTGGAGAGCACGTTTCTGCCAAGCCTGAACATCGTCCCATACCTCGTTGACAATGCCCGTAATCGAGGCAGGGCTGATAACATGACCAAACATCTCATGTAAGTGGTTCGAGATGTCTTGGTACGAGTTACCGCGAGCATACAAGGATAGAATCTGTTGGCTCATGTTCGGTGCCAGGTCGTGCTGCCATTTGCCAACGATGGCCGATTCATAAGTACCCATTCTGTCCCGGGACGGACTAATTTCGGTAGGACCAAAATCGGTATTGACCTTTTTATTAGCCCTACCGTTGCGCTTATTTGGCAGCGCATCAGGGTTGTTAGCTTCCAGTTCAAGGTGCTCTCTGAGTTCGGCATTCATTGATTTTTCAATCACATGCTTGATCAAACCAGTGAGGACTCCTTCGGTCCCACCTAGCGGTTTACCCGACATGAGGCCGGTGATGATGTCGGACTCGAAGTCCGCGAATGTTTTGTCTTTTTCGTTTGCCATGACTCAATGTCTGATTTTTATGGCAGACACACATTTTTAAACACCCTCAAAATGTAGAAGACTCTAAACACTATGGCCTATATTGTTCACTTTCCACCCCTACCCTACCCCGCCAAGCCAGTAAACCCGTCTTGAGCTTTCGCCCCAAAGCGCTAAATCGTGAACAGTATACCACGGTACTGTTCAGCTTTCACCCCTACCCTGATCTCCCAACGCCCCTCCATCGCTCCTAAAAAGACCCACCCAGCACCTGCGCCCGCGCCCACCTACGTTAAGAGCCACGAAATCAAAGGAGCCCCCCACCCACCAAAACAACCCACCCCCAACCCTACAGCAAAATCGCCCGCCTCCGGCAAGCGGAAGCGGGCGATAACTCGAAATGCTTTACTGTGCAGCACCAACTATTCCGGTGCCAGCGCAAAAGAATTACTGATCGAACGGGCGAAGAAATTACCCGCCTGATGACCATCCGTGTGCAATCCGCGCACCGTAAGCACCTCGGAGAAGGCTGCCTTTCCTCCGCAGCCAGCGAGCAGGTCGTTGACGGAGAAATTGGCACGGTATTTTCCATCCGGACCAAGGGTATAGGGCGTTTTACTGCCCGACACCATGCCCTGGGCATCTCCCAGCGCAAAATGGTTGGTGGTAGCCAGTCTTCTGCCCCGCTCCAGGTCAAACTGGAACAGCGCAAAATCCTGGGGATGAGCGGCCGTGAAGGTTAACCCCACCTGCTGGCTGAGGTTCGCGTATTCCACGAAACCGCAGTCCGTCATAGCGTCGGGGTCACCGTCCAGACTAACCCCTTCGATGGCCATGTCGGGCGCACTGGTATCAATCCGGAGTTTGAAGCGGAAGCTGGAAGCGCCGCCGTCCGTTAGGATATAGTCTTCCGGTGCCGCCATCGTTTCGCTGGCGTCGGTCGGATCGGGTACCCGGAAAAATTCAGGACCAACCGCCGCAGGGTTGCCACTCTCGTTAAGGAAGCGAATCTGAAATTCGTACAAACCGTCTCCATCCAGTGCGTTGGCGTTGACTTGTCCAATGGCCACCCGGTCGTACTGCGTCCAACGGGCCAGTGGCTCAGTCGATGGGGGTACCCCGTCAACGCCAGGGTCCTGAGGGTCGAAAGGCGGAATGCGGTAGACTTCCTCTCCGCCCACGGTGAGCGGACCAAGCGAATAGCTGCCGTATTTGAAGTCGAGCCCATCCGGGCGCACGTGGGTGCGGCTCAGGCCGCCACTGTGCAGGGTTTTCCACGCGGCGCTGGGTGTCCCCGGACCCACAAGTGTGGGGGAGTGGACCTGCCGGTACCTGACCTGGAAGTAATGGATACCAGCCGCCGGCAAGGCGCTGCCGAACTGCGCAATGAGCGGGAAAGTCCCCAAATAAGGACGTAAATGCTGCCCCGTTAGCAGTGGACTGTAGCTGCCTAATCCTCCGGTGGCATAGTTGGTCAGGCCCACGGTGCGGAAATTCGCGTTGCCCGGTACGGGGATCGTCCGGTTGAACGTCTGCTCAATGGCCAGCGGAGAAACGCTGTGCCCAATGGCGCGAATGGCCACCGAAGTACCGACCAGCCCAACGCCACAAACGGGTGGGATCCGGTTGTTGTGGAGCTGTACGTTGAAATCGCTGCCGCAGGCGTAGTCCCACCGGGTATAGCAGGCCAGGTGTGGGCGGTAGACGGTTTCTATTCCGGTAGCGAAAGGGTATTCGATCCAGATGTAGACGTCGGGAGCCGACTCCTGGTACCAGAAACAGGCTTCGTAGCGGCCATTGTTATCCGTTTGCACTACGGCCACTTCATCGCAACGGTAGAGGTAGGGCCAGAGGTAAGGGAAATAACAAAAATAGGGCCGGAACAACTGGAATTCATCCACCAGGAGCTGGCGGAAATCAGCGCTGCGGAGACTCGGTAGCTGGACCTGCAGGCTTTGCAAACGACCTAAATCCAGCGAGTTGGCCCAGTCTCTTGGCGGATCGGGTTGTGGGTTGAAGGCCACTTCGTCCAGGCCCAGGCTCAGGCCTGAACCACTCTGTAGTTCAAGCCCGGCGGCTCCTACAGGCCGGTTCAGAGCTACAGGAGGTAGTGGTTGGGGATTGAGGAGTACGCGGTTGAAGCGGGGATCGGGAACGGGAGGTTGTGGCACGGGAATCCGCTCGATGAGGCCGTAGCGCAGCCGGTCCAGGAGGTCTTCGGGGATGCGTTCGATCCAGAAACGGATGCGGTCTACTTCGCAGATGTGGACCGTGGCATTACAGACGGGGTACGTTTCCAGGGAGCCTTCCACGCTGGCGCGGTTGGTAATCCGGCCGCGCACGCAGCAGCGTTTCCAGAGCCAGATTTCGGTGAGGCTTTCCGGAATAATGCCCAGCCGCACCCCGCCATCGTCGGTCAGGTTCAAGCGGGGTTCGAAGGTGGTGAGGTCGGCAATTTGTTCGAGGCTGAGGGATTCCAGGGGGAGCCCGTCGTCGGGTTCGGGCAGTACGAAGACGCGGGAGCTGCGCAGCTCGGCGGGCTTCAGTTTGAAGTGGGCTACTCCTTCGTCGATCTCGCCTTTGGCCAGCAGTTGGCCTTTGCGGTCGAAAGCCAGGGCGATGAGGGGTTGATCGGGAGCGGTGGGTGGTTGGTGACAATCGGTTTGGCGTATCATGGGAAATCGGTTTGTTTACCCCAAAATTCGGTCGGTTCGTCCCCCGTTACGCTATAACTTTAGTTGCAACACGTAGAAAACCGCGCTCCGGGTGGGGTTGGTTTTTCCATATTTCGCTGGCGGAGATAACTTTTCCTACCTGATATAAAAGCAGTTTGCGGCGCAGTATTTGATGCGGGGCGCGGCCGCAGGTGCAAGGAAAGGATGAGGAGTGAGGTTTTCTGGCTGGCTTTAGTACGTTTCCCAGGACTCACGGCGACATCCATTGCTTTTGAGAAGACCGGCCCGGCACCTGCGGCCGCGCCCACATTCTGATGATTACCGACCTAAATCAGCCCCCTACCCCTCCGGCTCAATGTGGATGAGGACGTGCCCCAAACTGGGCAATTCCCTGCGCAGGTGGTCTTTCAGGCGGTGGGACAGTTCGTGACCTTCTTTGACGGAAATGCTCCCGTCCACTATGGCGTGGAGATCAACGTGGTATTTCATCCCGGCTTTGCGGATGAAGCATTTTTCGGTTCCTAAAATCCCGGGGACTTGCGTGGCTTCCTCCCGGATTTCTTCCAGCAGGTCATCGTAGAGGTGTTCGTCCATTATTTCCCCCAGGGCGGGACGAAAAATCAAATAGCTGTTGTAGAGGATAAAGGCGGAGGCGAACAACGCCGCCCAATCATCGGCCGTTTCGTAGCCTTCCCCGAGTAACAGCGCAATGGAAATGCCAATAAACGCCATGACGGAGGTTATTGCGTCACTCCGGTGGTGCCACGCGTCTGCTTTGAGGGAAGAGCTGTTGGTTTCCTTGCTTCTTTTCATCACAATCCGGAAGGAAGCCTCTTTCCAGATGATGATGCCAGCCAATACCAGTAGGGTCCAGGACTTGGGGGCCTTATGCGGGGTTTGAATATTCTGGATGCTTTCGTAAGCAATGATCGTGGCCGAAGTGACCAAAAAAGCGACGACCAAGAAGGTAATCAGCGGTTCAATTTTTCCGTGTCCGTAGGGATGGTTTTCATCGGCTGGCCGCCGGGCGTACTTTAAGCCGAACAATACGAGGAGCGAAGAAAAAACGTCGGTAGTAGATTCAATGGCGTCGGCAATCAGGGCGTAGGAATTTCCGAAGAATCCCGCAATTCCCTTAATCAGCGCCAAACCGAGGTTGCCAAAGATACTGAAATACGCCGTCTGGATGGCCGTTTTTTCGGGACTCAATTAAAAGGAATTTAATTCTTCTCGAAGGTCAGCAAATCCGTTCCACCATTTCCACCGCTGACGTCAATGAGTTCAATTTTGGAGGACGACTGGGCTACGATATCCCAATCATCATTCAAATCTTCAAAATCATTGGTCAGGTTGAAATTGATGTTAAAATCCAGGTCATCCGGGCTGTCGTCGTTGCTGTTGCTGTCGGTGATGCTCCAGGTGCCATCGTAATTATTGTTGCCATTATTGGCGTTCAGCACCCCGGAGCTGTTGAAGGTAAAAACGTAGCCGGCAAAGTCGCGGGTTTCGTCGGAGCCGGAGTCAATAAATTGGGTAATGCGCCAGGTGCCGCTTTGGACGTTGCTGCGAATTTCGTTTGGGTTGGTGTTCAGCGGCCCGTCGTCGTCGGTCGTACAAGCGGCGAAAGCCAGGAGGCTGAGCAAGGCGGCGAAGAGGCTAGTTTTCAGATTGGTGGTGCGCATGCTGTTACAGTTTCCCTAGGGAACGCTTTGGCGGGGCTTTTATTTTTGGCGGGGCCATTGCGGCCTGGGCGGCGGGGCGCGGCCGCAGGTGCTCCCCCCCGGCCCCCCGAAGGGGGGAGTAAGGACGAGGAGCGAGGTGGGGCTGGCTGGCCTGAGAGACGCCCGCGTGCTTGGACGTTCCTTCCTGTATGAAAGCAACGAAAAAGCTGGTTCTTAATAATATTCAGACTTATTTCTGCGAGTTAGAAGTCAACTTATCGGGTAGCTTACAGATATGAGATGGTAAGAAACATCTAAAATTTTCCCACCTTTTTTATGCTTTTTAAGCTCATTTTCAATTTCTTCGCTATAAAATTCTTTGACAAGCCTTTTTTGATCTGGAGGACTTACATCCTTTCCAGGGCCTTGTAAAAAGTACTCGTAAACTAGGACTACTTTTTGGCCCCTTCTTACTTTTCCCTTTTTAACGCTTTTGAACATGTCAACGCATGGGGCTTTTAGGAGTTCCATTACTGTTTTTTCGCCTAATTTGGATTCAAATCCGAAGCCAGTGTGATTGAAGGCTACGAGTTCTCCTTTTTTTAAATAAAGTGTCACCACTAATTTTTTTACAAGGAATTGATCCTCCTTGGTAGGAAACTCAAATTCCTCAGATGTTACCATTACACCGGTCAAAAAACAGTAACTATACTCTTTAATTTTCTCTTTAATTGCCTCAGTTTGGCATACTGCTGGCAATGAACACATTAGAGTTAAAATGATTAGTAGCAGCTTCATCCTTCTTAGTTGCAGGGTTCAAAATTATAATTCCCAAGAATTTCGCCATCTGGAAGGCCATTGCCGCAATTGTCACTTGCGGCGTGTAAAAACGAATTCAGCCTTTAGCGTGAAAAGATACGCCAGCAGCTTAATTTTGAAGATGAAAAGCGCTAAATGGTAAACAGTTTACCAATATAGTGTTCCGCTTTCACCGCTCCCCTTACCCTGATTCTCTCCCTAAGCTTGGGGACTCGCCTTGCTTTTAAGCCTTACCTTGCACCTGCGCCCGCGCCCCCATCCATGCATTATGATATCGAGTCCTGATGATTTGCTGCGCCTGGCCCCCGATGCGAAAAGCCTCGAAGCGGGCCGGCGACTTTTCTACAGCCGCCGTTGGCGACTGGTGGGCGGCGACGGGCAGTGGCTCTGGGGCGAATGGGTGTACGGCAGCGGGCAGCGGGCAACGGAAAGCGCGGTACACCTGACGGCGGGACATTTTGTGTGCAATTGCCGCGCCCGCGAACGCCCCTGCGCCCACGGCCTGGCCCTGGTGCTGATGCTGAAAAACGATCAGGAGCGGATCTCCGTCGGGCAGCCCCCTTCGTGGGTGCGGTCGGTACAATACCAGGCCGACCGGCAAGCAAAACCCAAACCCCTGAAGGATGCCGAGGCGGCCGACGAGCGGCAGGGCGAGCGTTTGGCGCTGATGGGAGCGGGCGTGGAGGAACTGGAGCTGCGGCTGCTCGATTTTGCCCGGCGCGGCATTGCCGATACTTTGGCCCAGGGTCCGGAACCTTTTCTGGCGGCGGCCACCCACCTGGCCGACGCCAAACTGCCGGGGCCCGCAGGGTTGCTCCGCCGGCTGGCCCGCCTTGGCCGGGATGGGACGGAGGCCGACATCGCCCGCACCCTCGGCGATCTCTACCTCTTCGTGCGCGCCTGGAAGAACCGCCGCACTTTGCCGCCCGATCGCCACGCAGAATTGCTGCAATTTGCGGGCGTCAACATCCGCAAGGAAGAACTGCTGGCCCGGCCCGGCCTGGAAGACCACTGGCTGGTGCTGGGTACGGCGGAGGGACAGGAAGACCGCCTGCGTTTCCGCCGCACCTGGTTGCGGGGGGAGAAAAGCCGGCGCTTCGCCCTGGTGCTCGACTATGCCTTCGGAGAAATGCCTTTTGAGCGTTCGTGGCCACTGGCGGCTTCGTTCCAGGGCAAGGCCTATTACTACCCCGGCAGCTACCCGCAGCGGGCCCTGCTGCCGAGTACCACGCCGGGCGGACGGCCCTACGATGGTTTGGTGGGTTACCCCAGTTTTGTGGAATTGCGGGCCAATTACCAGAAGGCGCTGGCCGTCAACCCCTGGCTCTATGCCTACCCCGTTTATCTCTCGGCCGTAACGCCTACGCTGGCCAGCGGGCAAGCGGGGCTGGCCGATGCCAACGGCGAAGTGCTGCCGCTGCACCCGGAATACGATAACTTCTTCTCCCTGCTGGCCATCAGTGGCGGCGGGACACTGGCGGTTTTCGCAGAATTTGATGGCTACCGTTTGCTGCCGCTCAGTGTGGTGACGGAGTTTGGGTTGGTGAAGGGGTGAGGGAACTTTGGCTGGCGGGGTTATGGCGTTGTCGAGACTGCCTAAGATCGGACGCCCGCAGGTCACCCGCCGCAATGTTTCAAATACAGGCCGAGTTGGTGAGTGGGCGCGCGACGCTACGGGTCCTAGAACTTTTGGGTATCCGTTCAAAAAGTAATGGGGCGGGGTCTATTTTTACTTGTGTGTGAAGTGTGATGAATGGTCCAGCTACCTTTCAATGGAGGTTTTTTAGTGTCCCATTTTGGATTTCCAGTTGGTTTAAAGACCCCTCCCCCGTCCCGTGCGCTACGCGGCTGGCTTCGCCGGTCCCATGTGGGAGGGGTGCCCAGGAGCCGTGATTTTTTCTGTATAAAATTTTGATTTCCAATAGGTTGTGTTCTAACTACTGTTCGCAGAAAAAATGCCAACCTCCTTCACTCTGGGTACTAAAAATATTTTCTTCAAGCACGAAAAATGACCAGAGAAGGTCACCCCTCCGCCTGCGGGGAGGGGACGGGGGAGGGGTGGTATCCGGTGCCCCCCACTTTTTTGAACGGATACACTTTTGGCTAGTAAAGTCTTAATTATCAGCGATATATACAGGACCCCGTAGCGTTCACCCAGTCCCTGGAGCGTAGCGGAAGCGGATGGGTGAACCTGCGGGCGTCCGGCCTCCCAATGTGCTAAACTGACTGTCTGACGCTTCGATCATCGGGAACCGAACCCTAAATCTTTAAGCTGTAAAAAAGGGGGAAAGGCGGAGGAAATTCCCCTACCGAATCAACTTCACCTTCCGGTTCACCACGCCATCAGTAGTGGTGATGGTAAGGGTGTAGAGGCCGTTGGGGAGGTCGCCGAGGAATAGCTCGCGGTGGTTGGTATCCAGGCCCCGTTCGTGGCGGAGGGTGCGACCGGTGAGGTCCGTTATTTGCAGCTCCGTGAAGCGTTGCTGCCCGTTGAGGTGGACGGTAACGTTGCCACTCGTGGGGTTGGGGAAGGCGATCAGCTTTTCGTCCAGGTAATCGGCCGCAGCGGCGGGGCTGAAGTTGGCCACTTCCGTAGCGGGGGTGCGCTTGATGGTGACTTCCAAGGGGTTGATCCGGAAGGCGTCGAGGTGGCCAGAGTTGGTTCCTGCGTAGCCGAAGTCGCCGCCGAAGGTAGCGGTGTAGCTGTCTGCCTCTTCGCCCGCGTCGCGGAAGCCTGGAATATCAATGACGATGACGTTGGCGTTACCGACTTTACCGTAGCCACTCGCAGCGATGGAACTCGTGCGGGTTACTGCGGCGTTCAGGCGGCCGTTGTTGCGGTCGTTCTGGGCCAGCGAAAGGATGGGGCTGCCGTAGCCAAACCAGCCGTCTTCATCAAAAGATACGGCGACCGAGCCAGCGTCCACCAGCTGGTTGTTGTAGTTGAAGGGGAAGGTGAACCCGGGAATGTCAATAACGATGACGTTACTGTTGCCCGCCACGATGTCAAAGGAAATTAAGTCACCCGCCTCGGCCTCCTGCGGACCCACGAGCGTAAACTCAAAGGGCGCAAAGCTTTGGGGCGCAGGCCGCAGGCGGTGCTGCAGACCCAAATTGGCCATCACCACCTGGGTATCGAGGGCGCTGATGATTTGGTCGCCGTTGGCGTCAATGTGCTTGAAATTCAGGTTGTCGATGCTTCCCGTCCAGTCCAGGCTGTACTGTCCGGACCAACCGTCGGGGTCCAGCGTCAAACGCGGCGTTCCCGTTTGGCCCATAGCGAGACCGATGGGCAGCAGGTCGCTGACGTCTACGGAACCGTCGTTATTGGTATCTCCGGGCCAGACGCAGTCGTCGTCAAAACAGGCATCGGCATCTGCTGCGGCAACGTTGATCCGCACGGGGACCCGGGAACTGAACTGGCAGTTGCCCTGGGCATCGGCGTTCAGGCAATAGGCGATGGTGAAAGCGTCCGTTTGTCCGGCCGCCGTTAGCGAAGGAACGTAGCTAATGTGCCCCGTCAAGGGATCCGCCACCAAAGCACCGAAGCTGGGGTTGGTGACGACCGACCAGGTAGCTTCCCCACCGGGCACCTCGTAGGTCACCTGAACGGGAATGCCAGCGGGGACGGTGAGGAGGGTTTCTTCGGCCGAAGGGGCGAAGTCAGAGACGAAAATGTAAACGGTTTCCACCTCAGGATCGCCCTCGCAACCGGGGGCCTGGGAAGAGTAGGTAAACTGGTCTACGCCCGACCAACCCGCTGGGGGCGTGTAGCGCACCTCGCCTTTGCGTCCGGTTGCGACTACGCTGCCGAACCGGGGCGTGCCGAAGGTAATGCAGTCGGCAAAGACACTATAAAGGTCGTTGTTGAGTACGTTGAGTTTTACTTCACCGTCGATGGCCGCGTAAGCACGGTCTTCAACGGCAAATTTGTTCCGCTGCACGTCCAGGGTAGTGACGTGGAATACCAGCGGGGCGGGGGTGCCTTCCACGGCGTAGGCGAGGAACTCATCACCGAGGAATCCTTCGTTGGGCAAGTAAGCCATCACGCCGTTGGAGTCGATCATCGACCCGTTGCTGGGGCTGCTGAGCGGAGTTGCGCCCTCCGGAGCGAAGATGAACTGTCCATCCCGACCCGAGAAAACCCGGACGGTATCGGGACCGACGTCGCCCGGGCCTGCCGTAACGTTGATCGTGACCGTACCCAGGTCGCAAGTGCCGAAGGTGCAAATAACGTAGTTGAGGTCCGTAAGGCCAACGAAGCCGGGGTTGGGGGTGAACAGGATTTCCTCGCCGACGATTTCGGCGGTACCGGCGTTGACTACGGGCACGGAGGCCAGGGAGATCTGCCCGGTGTTGGATTTATCGTTGTTCAGTACCGGGATGCGGACGGGCGTGGCCTTGGTCGTTACCGCCAAGTCGTGCTCCGCCGAAATGATGGCTTCGAGCACGGAGACGCGGAATTCAGTAAACGCTACGTTGACCCCGAAAGGGAAACTGACGAGCAGAAAGTCGTCGCTCCCCTGGAAGTCTTCGCCCGGCGTGTACGTCAGCGTGTAGAAAAAAGTAGGATCCTGCACCAGGCGAACCGTTCCGTTCTCTGCGGCGCGACCGATGACCGGTGCGAAACGCGAGGTAAAGGTGTAGGTGACCGGTTCATCCGTCACCGTGACCAACTCCTGAACCTGCGCAGACACGCCGCGAACGGTGCCCAGCAGGAGCAACAGCAACGCTATTTTAAGCAGCCGTACGTTCATGAGTTAGATTTGTTTAAACCGGTTGAGGGCACAATATAGCAATTAGCTCGGACGTAATAGGGTATTCGGGATAAAATTGCGTGTTTGCTCGTGAATTTTTTTTCGCCCCCCTCGGCTCATTTTTTGCTGGTTACTAGGTGTTTAGCCCGTAACTTTGTGAACAATGAATGAAAAATCCAATAAGTTAATTAGCCTTTTTGCCAGCCTGGACCGTACCCAATTGCGCTCCTGCCGCAAATTGGTGCAATCCCCCTTCTTCTCCAGCAACGAGGACTTACTGCGCTTTTTCGACGAAATCGCCGCCCGACTGGAGCGCAAGGCAAGCCTGGATAAGCGACAGATCTGGCAGTCCGTTTTCGGCAAGAACAAGCCCTACAACGACGTTCGTTTCCGCAAATTCACCTCCGATTTGTTCAAGCTTATTAAGGACTATCTGGTCCAGGAATCCCTGGAGCAGGAGCCAGAACTGTGGCGCTACCTCTACTTCTCAGCGTTGGAAAGACAGCGGTCCACGAAGCTGATCAAGGGCATCGAACGCAACTGGGAAGACCTCACCACGGTCAACTCCACCGACGATGGCCTCCAGTACCTTTACCTCCACCTCCTCGAAAAGAAGAAGTACCAGCTGCTCAATTACGAGCAAAAACCCGGCGAACGCTCCAACGTCGAAGACATCAGCAAGTCGCTGGATACCTACTATTTCATCTCCAAACTCCGCGACGCCACCAACGCCAAAGCCCGGGCCCTGAGCGAAAAACAGGACTACTCCCTCTACATGGCCCAGGAGGTGGTCGCCTTCCTCGACGCCAGCCCCGAGCACCTCAACGAGCCTTACGTCCGGGCCTACTACTACATGTACAAGATGATGGCCCAGGACGAAAACGACGAGGCCTACTTCAACTACAAAGAGATCATCCTCAACCGCCACGAGCTTAAAGTGGCCACGAAGTACAACTTCATCCAGCCCGCCCTCAACTACTGCGCGGTCAAAATCTCGAAGGGCCAGCGCTCCTTCCTCGAAGATTACCTGGAGATCTATAAGTTTGCCCTGTCCCTGAACATGGACTCATTAGACGGATTCATTAACTCGGCCGCCTTCAAAAACACGGTGCAGGTTGCCATGCAGCTCGGGGAGTTCGACTGGGCCGAAGGCTACATCCGCACCTACCAGGATAGCCTCCCGCCAGAGGAACGCGCCAACACCGTCAACTTCAACCTGGCCACCATCTACTTCTACCAGAAAAAGTTCAGCGAAGCCCAGGAGTACCTCCGCGAAGTCGAATACAGCAACATCGCCCTGAACCTGAACACCAAGATGATGCTCATCGCGATCTACTACGAACTCGGCGAAGGCATGGCCCTGGAATCCCTCTTCGACTCCACCATCGCCTACCTCAACCGCCACAAGGAATTGCCCGAAGACCGCGACAAAAACTACCGCAACCTCATCCTCTACACCCGCCGCCTCTCCCGCCTCACCCCGGGCGATACGGAAGCTTACCAGAAGCTCAAAAAAGAAGTACAACACGAGAAATACCTGGCGTCCAAAGGCTGGCTGGAGGAGAAAATTGACTCCTTTAGGCCCTGAGGTAGTTCAGTAGTTCATAGTTCAGTAGTGCAGTAGTTCATAGTGCAGTAGGGGGCGGGCCTCTTTACTCCCTCTGCCTCGCCTATCCCTCGCGGCAGCTCATTCACGCATTCACGCATTCACGCATTCACGCATTCACTCCTCCCGCCACCATCCGCCACTTCCCCCGCATATCCTGCCGGCGGCGGGCGTTCTGCGCCCCGGCGGAGGCCAGCAGCGCCAATACCTGATCGTTGCTGAACTCATTGGTTTCCACGTACACCTGGGTGGGCGCCGTTTGGCGGGCCAGCGCAAAAATCCGCCGGTAAAAAAGCAGGGGATCGCCTTCGGGTACGAACAGCGCCAGGGCGGGTTCGTGGGCCAGGGTAGCGGCGTCCATCACCGCCCGTTCGGAGGGAGGAATGTAGGGAGGGTTGGAGACGATCAGATCCCAGTGTCCGGACGCCTGGTCTTCCAGCACATTGAAGCGATTGAAAGTGACTTCCAGGCCCAGCGCGTGGGCGTTGCTGGTGGCGACTTCCAGGGCGTCGGGGCTCACGTCGTAGCCCGTCACGTGCCAGCCCGGCCGGCGGGCCTTGAGCGCCAGGGCGATGCAGCCCGAGCCCGTCCCCAGGTCCAGCACCCGCAGCGGAGTGTCGGCGGGGTGTTCTTCCAGGATCCACTCCACCAGCTCTTCGGTTTCGGGGCGGGGAATGAGCACGGCGGGGGATACCCGCAGGCGGAGACCGTAGAAGTCGGCCACCCCTGTTACGTACTGCGTCGGCTCCCCGGCTTTGAGGCGGTTCAGGGTGGCCCAGGCCAGGATTTCTTCGTCCTGGCTCAGCAGTCTTGGCCGTTGCCCGTGCCGCCAGCCGAAGAGGTCTTCCAGCACCAGCCGGGCCACGCTGGCCGTTTCGCCAGCCCCCAGCAGCGGGGCCAGCTCATCCACTAAATGCTGGGAAAGTTGATCAGTTCGCATCATGGCCCATCGCTCCTAAAAGTCATTTTTCCACATCATCGACTCCATCGGCCGCACTTGGACCTGGTTGTATTTGGCACTTGCTTTCTTGTTGTAGTAGTTCTCAATCTCCCCATCCACACCAAAGTAAATCAACTGCCCGATGGGCATCCCGGCGTACACGCGCACGGGGTGGGTACAGCTGATCTCCAGCGTCCAGTGGTTGCAGAAGCCAACGTCGCCCTTGCCCGCCGTCGCGTGAATATCGATGCCCAGGCGCCCCACGCTCGATTTGCCCTCCAAAAAAGGCACACTGCTGTGGGTCTCGGTATACTCCAGCGTCACACCCAGGTACAGCGTGTTGGGGTGGAGCAAAAAGCCCTCCTCCGGGATTTCATCGTGGATGATGGCGTTGTGGGCCCGGGCGTCCAGAATGTGGTCTTTGTACCGGGCAATGTACTTGCCCAGGTGCACATCGTAGCTGTTGGTGCCCAGGTGCTTGCGGTCGAAAGGCTCGATCACGATTTCTCCCTTCGCGATGGCGGCCAGGATTTTTTTGTCGCTCCAAATCATGCGGCGAAGATAAGCGCAACGGCCGGATGTCCGTAGCTTCGCCAATCCACAGTCCCACAGCATGAAAATTGTTTTTCTCTACCTCAAGCGTTTTGCCCTGTTCATCGTGGCATTTTTGCTGCTTTACGTGGTCTTTTCCCTCCTTCTCACCTACCTGCCCACCCGGCCCCAGGCCAGCAAGGGCGAGAAAAACCGGGTGATGTACATTTCTTCCAATGGCGTCCACCTCGACATCATCCTGCCGGTCAACGCGCTGCCCGATGCCTTTCTCCGGCAACTTCGGCCAGCAGCCAGCACCGAGCTACTGGCTTTTGGTTGGGGAGACAAGGGCTTTTACCTCGATACGCCCACCTGGGCGGAACTCCGGGCCAGCGTCGCTTTCAAGGCCATGTTCCTGCCCAGCCCCACGGCCATGCACGTCACCGAGCACCGCGCAGTAGCGCAAGGGTGGAGTAAGGTGGCGCTGACGCAGGTGCAAAGTGAGGTCTTAATCGCCTACCTGCTGCGGTCGTTCCGGACGACGGCAGACGGCCAGATCACCGAAATCCCCGACGCTGGCTACACCAGCAAAGACCGTTTTTACGAGGCCGTTGGCAACTACAGCTGCTTCAAAACCTGCAATACCTGGGCCAATACCGCCATGAAACGCATCGGCGTCCGCACCGCCGTCTGGACGCCCATCGACCGCGGCGTCCTCCGCTACCTCTAACGCGCAACTTTTGGGCCTGCGGAGGGGATTGTCCGCTGCAAGTTCCCGCAAAGAAGATAAGTTAGCACCCAGAAGAACCAGCCACACTGTCTACTTACCTATGCCCCCAGCCCTCGACTACGATTCGCCCGCCGAAGCAGCGGAATTTGCCCGGGAGTTTGCGGCCCTGAGCGCCGGTCGTTACTGGGGGGCCGATCGTCCCGCGCACCTGCTGGTCATTTATCGCCGGCTCGTGGCTGCGCTCGGGCCCTTCGCCCAGCAACTGCGGGCCGCCACTCCCCTCCCCCAACGCCCGCCCCTGCTGGCCCCCTGGCTGGCGGAGTGGATCGACGAGGAAGCTTTTGACGATGCCCTCTTCGACGTCCAGCTCTTCCTCGACGCCCGGGGGGTGCCAGGCGAAGTTTTGCGGGCAAGCTTCGGCCAGCCCCTCCCCTTGCGCTCAACGAACGCGCTCGGCATCCTGCGTTCCGCGCCCCCGGAAGCCGTCCGGCAATGGACCGACCTCAAGCAACACTACCCCCTAACCCTCAACGACGAACGCATCGTCACCGGCTACCACCTCGTGCTGGAAGCTTTTTTCCACGACCAGGGCAGCGCCGGAACGACCGCCGAACTCGTCCTTTTCCTCACCGAAATTCTTCCCCACTTCGAGGCCAAACTGCCGGACTACGCACCCGGCCAGGAGATTTACCGCTGTGGCGACTGGTTCAGTATCTGGCGGCAGCACCTGCTGCGGACCGTACCCAACCTGCCCGCCGACGACGCTTACTACGACCTCGATTTTTCCCTCATCATCCGCAACCTGCCCGCCGCCATCTGGTGGAACAATGGCCTGCCCTACCGCAACCAGGAAAAAGCTTTTCACTACTACAGCCAGGATTTTTTCTGGCTGGCCCGGGGCGGTAGCCTCCGCAAAATCCCCGATCACCCGCCCTACTCCCGGCGCATGGCCATGGAGTTCCTGGACCTACCCGCTGAGCTGAATACGGGAGAAGCCGATATTTACGTCTACTGCTTTCTGCGTTCGCTGGGTTGTTCGCACGCCATGTGCCTGGCCCTGCAACGCTTTTTTCACCGCCCGGAAGACCCCGCCAGCCTGGGCACGTGGTTGCAGCGCCTCGATCCCATCGTCCAAAAACTGCGCGAATTGCCCAGCACGTGGCGGGAACACGACGACGAAACCAATGCCCTGCTGGGCTACGTCTACCACTGCTTCCGCGATCAGCCCGGCTTTTCCATCTCCGGCCGCCCCATCGCCGCCATCCAGCGGGAAGCCGACGCCTACTACGCCCGCATCGCCGAACGGCAGGCGCTCGCCCAACGGCGCGAAGCCGAACGACGGGCCGCAGCCGACCGCGAGCAAGACATTAACAAAGCATCCTGGAAACCCCTCGCCAAGGTCCAGCCCTGGAGCCAGCACTACGCCCGGTACGAACGCGTCCTGGCCCACACCATCACGGAACTGACCACGCGGGAGGCCTTGGAAAGGGAATCCGCCACCATGCACCACTGCGTGGGGGGCTACTGGCAGCGTTGCAAACAAGGCTACTCCTCCATCTGGTCGCTACGGGAGCAGCGCCACAATGGGCAGTGGTTCAGCGTGCTGACCATCGAAATTTCCCCACCCAGCAGGAACATCATCCAGGTGCGGGGTCGCTTCAACGCTTCCCCCAATGCGGGGCAAATGCGCATCATCGAGCAGTGGGCCCACCGGGAAAAACTCGGCATCAATTTGGGTTGGGATTGGGCGTAGCGGAGGATAAGGGCGGGAAAGCTGCGACCTCCGCAATTGACAAACCTGGCGTGCGCCAAGCAAAAAAATCCGCGGGAAGCCGTACCTTCCACCGCTCCCCGGGGGCACTCCGCTAACCACTGAAAATTTTAGTCTTTTGATGCGTAATCTATCCTTACTGCTTTTGCTGCTCGTCAGCTTTTGCCTATCCGCCCAAAACCTGGGCTACCAGAAACCCGACAAAGCCATTCTCGACCTCATCGACGTCCCCCTCGCGCCCATCGTACTGATGGATGACACCCGGGAAAACATGGTGCTCCTCTACCGCGACGCCTACGGCTCCATTGAAGAGTTGAGCCGCGAGGAACTCCGCCTGGGGGGCCTGCGGATTGACCCGGTGACGAACATCGGCAGCCGGACGCGCTACTACAACCGCGTGGCCGTCCGCAAGATCGCCGCTACCACCGCCGAGGCCACCCCCGTAACCGGCCTGCCCGAAAATCCCCGCCTGGCCAACCTCAGCTGGAGCCCCGACCAACGCCTGGTGGCCATGACCCACACAACCAGCACGGGCGTGGAACTGTGGGTACTCGACGTGGCCAAAGCCAGCGCCCGCCGCGTCACCGATGCCACTACCCTGCCGATCAACGCCAACCTCGGCGACGCCATCAACTGGTTCGAAGACGGTCAGGCCCTCCTCGTTAAGGTGCTTCCCGCCGACCGCAAAAAACTCATCGACGGGGCCACGGCCGTACCCACCGGACCCACCGTATCCACTGCCGACGGCAAAAAGGCCCAGAACAGGACCTACCAGGACCTCCTGAAAAACCCCAACGACGAGCACAATTTTGAACAGTTGGCCCGCTCGACCATCGTTCGGGTGGCCCTCGATGGCAGCGTCACGCCGTTTTTGCCCACGGGCATGTACGCGGGCATCAACTTCAGCCCCGACGGCGCCTACGTGCTGGTCTCCCAGCTGGAGCGACCCTTTTCCTACCTCGTCCCCTACAGCCGCTTTCCGGAGGTGACCACCGTGTACGCCAAAGACGGCAGCAAGGTTAATACCGTCAATACCGTGCCCCTCATCGAAGACCTGCCACAGGGTTTCATGGCTACCCAGCCCGGCCGCCGCAACGTCAGCTGGCGGCAAGACCGCCCCTCCTCCCTCATCTACGTCGAAGCCCTCGACGGGGGAGACCCCGCGCAGGAAGTGCCGTTCCGCGACGAAGTGTTCCGCCTCCCGCCGCCTTTCTCCGGCAAGGGCATCCCTATGCTCAAGACCATCAACCGCTTCGCCGGCATCCAGTGGGGAGATGATGACACGGCCATCGCCTACGACCGGTGGTGGGACAGCCGCAACACCAAAACTTACGTCTTTAACCCGGGAGACGCCCGTGTGAAACCCACCATCATTGCCGACCGCAATTACCAGGACCAGTACAGCGATCCCGGTCGCTTCGTCACCACCCACAACCGGTACGGCAGCACCGTGCTGGCCCTGCAAGACGGCGCCGCCTTCCTGCTGGGCGATGGCTACTCCGAAAAAGGGCAGTTCCCCTTCCTCGACCGGATCGACCTCGGCAGCGGCAAAACCGAACGCCTCTACCAATCGAAGTACACCGACCGGCTGGAAAACCTCCAGGACTACGACCCGGCTGCCAACCGCCTGATGGTCCGCATCGAATCCCCGACGGACTACCCCAACTACTACTTCCGCGACGTAAAAAGCGGCAAGCTGACGCAGGTGACCGACTTTGCCAACCCCTTCGCGGCGCTCGGGGAGGTCCACAAAGAAGTCATTACCTACCAGCGCGAAGACGGCCTGGAACTTTCCGGCACCCTTTACCTTCCGATGGGCTACGACCGCAGCAAAAAAGAAAAGATGCCGATGATCCTCTGGGCTTATCCCCGGGAATTCAAAGACAAGGCCAGTGCGGCCCAGACGACTTCCAACCCCAACGAATTCATCTACCCCTCCTACGGCAGCCCAATCTACTGGGTCACGCGGGGCTACGTCGTGCTGGATGACGCGGCCTTCCCCATCGTCGGGGAAGGCGAAGAGGAGCCCAACGACAGTTTCCGCAAGCAGCTGGTGGGCAACGCCAAAGCCGCCATCGACGCGGTAGATAAGCTGGGCTACATTGACCGGACGCGGGTGGCGGTGGGTGGCCACAGCTACGGGGCCTTCATGGTGGCCAACCTGTTGAGCCACAGCAACCTGTTTGCCGCCGGCATCGCCCGTTCCGGTGCCTACAACCGGACGCTGACGCCCTTCGGCTTCCAGAGCGAGCAGCGCAATTACTGGGAAGCGCCGGAGGTCTACAACGCCATGTCTCCCTTCATGCACGCCGAAAAAATGAAGACGCCCCTGCTGCTCGTCCACGGCGAGGCCGACAATAATTCGGGCACCTACCCCCTGCAAAGCGAGCGCTATTTCAATGCGCTCAAAGGCCTGGGTGCTACCGTCCGCCTGGTCATGTTGCCCAAGGAAAGCCACGGCTACCAGGCCCGCGAGTCCATCTTCCACCTGCTGTGGGAGCAAGACCAGTGGCTGGAGAAATGGGTAAAAAACAAGGGAGAAGTTAAACCCTAGCAGGCAGGCTCAACCCGTTGTAAAACTGGATTGTTTCAAAGGGCGCGGCCGCAGGTGCAAGGGGAAAGACGGAGGAGCAGGCATTGCTCCCTCATCCCTTTACTTGCACCTGCGGCCGCGCCCAATTCCTGAAGTGCCAAATCGCCATGCTCGTCAACAAAGTCGCCAATTCCCGCCTCGTCACCCTCAAACTTGAGGACTACTGGCCAGCGGCCCCCTTCGCCGTTTTTGACCTCAAAGACCACCTCTTCATGGAGTTGATTTTGAAGGAAAAAGACTTTCGCGAAGCCGTTGGGGCGCACGATTTTAGTCAGTACCGGGACAAAATCCTGTTAGTTTACTGTTCCGCCGACGCCATCATTCCCGCCTGGGCCTACATGCTGGTGGCGGCTGCGGCCAGTCCTTTTGCCGCCGATATTTACCAGGGCACGGAGGAAGAATACCTGCGGGCGCACTTCCACCGGGCGATTGCGGGCCTTGACGCCCAGGCATTTGAAGGCGAGCGCGTAGTGATCAAAGGCTGCGGGGAAAAAGCGGTTCCTGCCTCGGCGTATTTGGACATCACGGCCAAGCTGCGGCCCGTGGTAAAGTCCATCATGTACGGCGAGCCATGCAGTACGGTACCGGTGTATAAAGAGCCGATGGCGCGAAAGTAGGATTTGTGCTTATCTTGGGCCTTCCCGGCGGCCCAGCAGCCGCCCACTTTACTCCCAAGAATAACCGCCAACCCATGCGCTGTAGCCGCCTACTCTTTTTACTCTGCCTCGCCCTCGGATCTTTTGGCCTGCGGGCGCAAGACGTCCATTACACCCTCCACGACTACGCACCCCTGTGGCTCAACCCCGCCAACACGGGGGCTTTTTCGGGTTCCATCCGGGCCGGGGGCATCTACCGTGGGCAGTGGCACAGCCTCAATGATATCAAATCCCCCACGCTTTACGTGGATGCGCCCTTGCCTTTTGCCTTTCGCAAACAAGACTGGATTGGGGTGGGCCTCAGCCTGGTCAACGACAATTCCGGTGTAACCGGGGTGAATAGCACTCCTGACCAGAGAATCTCCCTGGACATCGTCCAGAATTTTTTCGGCTTTAGCGGTTCTTACCACCTTTCGCTGGATAAAAAGCGGACCAATATCGTAACGCTAGGCGTTCAGTACGGCAGCATCTCCTACGGCTTGACGCCCGAGGGGGTACTCAACCAGCAGCTCAACATTGATGATGAACTGGGCGGACAGGGCATGACTGGCCGCAGTGAGTTGGATGGCATGGGCATGGGTGGCTCCGGCGGCGGCATGGGAAACATGAACGACAACAACCAGAGCGTCAATGACCTCAACGCGGGCGTCAAACTGAAGATGCTCATCGATCCCGACAAAAACAACGTCTTTGAGGCGGGCATTGCCCTGCTGCACCTGACGGCCCCCAAGCGGATGTCCCTCACCCGGCGGGATACCGCCTCGGTGCCACGGCCAGATACGGGCCCCATGGAAACGGAAGACACCCGCCGCCGCCGGGGCACCATCCACGCCCACGCGCGTTTGGACCTGGAAATGAGCGAAAAATGGCGCTTCCAGCCCACGGTGTTTTTCCAGAACTCCGCAGGAAGCAGCTCCATCTCGCTGCAGGCCTGGGGCAGCCGCAACCTGAAGGAAGACCTCGACCTGCGCCTGGGCCTCGGCTACCGCACCAGCGACGCGGCCAAGGTGATGGTCGGCTTCGACTTTGCCCAACTGCGCACGGCCCTGAGCTACGACATCACCCTGAGCCAGGCCCGAGCGGTGACCAACTTCCAGGGGGCCTTCGAGCTTTCGGCGGCCTACATCTTCAATATCTACAAAAAACCAACGGTGACGCCCACCCTGCTTTGCCCCAGGATATAAGAGTATGTCTAAATTTTTGCTTCCTGATAATCAAGCACTTATGAACCTGGCGTCACAAAAAACAGCTTACGTAGTCCACTATGCGCGCTCTTTTTTGTGTAGCCAGAACCATAAGTCATTGACCATCAGTTCTCAAATATTCCAGACAAACTCTTAACGCTTCCCTTGCAAGCCTGCCGCTGCCCGGCGCGTTAGTGTTTCCGGGCCCACGCCCACCAACCTTGTTCTTTCAGCCTCCACCGATGAAATATATCCTTTCCGCATCCCTCGCCTTGTTTCTCGCCTTACCGGCCTTTGCCCAGCCTCTTTCGGGTGCGGCCAAGGAGGAGCAGCTGCTGTGGGCCGCCGACTCCGCCCGGAGCATGCAAAACTGGTTCGTTGCCCTGCAGAACTACCAGGAAGCCTACGACCAAAGTGAAGACCCGGAACTGCGGCCCGTCATTGCGCTGATGAACCTGCACCTGCGGGACATCGCCTCGGCCGTCCGCATTTACACCCAGGTTTTCCGTAAAGCGGAGCCGGGGGATACGACCAACAACGTCCACCGCTACCACTTCGCGCGGGCCCTGAAGATGGATGGGCAGTACGACGAAGCCCGCACCTACTTCGAGAATTTTCTGCAACACGCCGAAGACGAACGCCTCATCGCCCTGGCCAGGCTGGAGCTGGAAGGCATCAAGTTGTACCGCGATGCTCCGCAGGAAACCAGCGAAGTGACCCTGGAAAACGCGGGCCGCAAAGTCAATGCGTCCTTTAGTGAGTATTCTCCCGTCCTTTCCAGCGACGGGGAAACGCTTTACTTTTCTACCTGGCTCTCCAGCGAAGCCATCGTGCAGGGCGGCAACGCGGAAGGTACGTTCAGCCAGGTCTACATGGCCTCCAAAGACAACAAGGGCGAATGGGGCAAACCCGAAGTGTTGGGCAAAGAGGTGAACCGCCCCGGCGTCCACTCCGCCAACCCGGCGCTTAGTGCTGATGGCCGCCGACTCCTCTACAACCGCCTGGAGCTGGAAAGCCACCGCATCGTCGGGGCCAAAATTTACGTCAGCGACGTCGACGACAACGGCTGGAAAAGCGGCAACCCCGTAAGCGGCATCAACAGCGACGACTACCTGGCCCTGCAACCCGCTACTGGCGAGCTCTTCGGTCGGGAAGTATTGTTTTTCGTCTCCGACATGGCTGGCGGCTTCGGGGGGATGGACATCTACTACGCCAACTACGAAGGCGACGGCAAGTACGGGGCACCCATTAACCTGGGCCCCACCGTCAACACCGTTGGTGATGAATGGACGCCGTTTTACCACGATGGAAACCTTTACTTCGCCACCGACGGGCTGCCCACCATGGGGGGGCTTGACCTGTTTTACGCCACCTGGAACGGCAGCGAATGGAGCAGCCCCCAAAACATGGGGCCGGGCTTCAACAGCAGCGTCGACGACCAGAGCCTGAGCATCTTCGGCGACGGACTGGTCGGCTTCATGACCAGCAACCGCGAGGGTGGACGTTCCGTGAAGAGCAAAACCTGCTGCGACGATATTTACACCTTCCAGATCGCCAGCCTCTACGCCAACCTGGTGGTGGGCCTCTTCAGCGAAGCCAAGCAGCCACTTTCCAACGGCACCATTGAGCTGCAACCCCTCGTAAACGGCAACCCCGCCGGGGCTGGCCAGCAGAAAAGCCGCACGGATGGCAACCGCTTCGACTTCGGGCTGGCCCTCGAAACCCAGTACCAAATCGTGGCCTCCCACCCCGGCTACTACCCCGATACTGTAGAGATCAATACCCTCGGATTGGAAGAGAGCAAGGAATTCCAGCAAGTCTTCTTTCTCAAACCCATCCCCGCGCCGGTGGAGCCAACGGAGTTTTACGATACCGTAGCCATTGAAGAGGCCATCACGCTGGAGAACATCCTTTACGATTTCAGCGACGATAAAATCCTGCCCGCCGCCGAAGGAGACCTGCGCGTAGTGCAGAGCATCATGGAACAGTACCCCGACCTGGTCATCGAGCTGGGTGCCCACACGGATAGCCGTGGCGATGCCGTTTATAACCTGGCGCTGAGCAAGCGCCGCGCCGCCAATGCCCGCAAGTGGCTCATCGTCACTGGCGGCATTGATGGCCGGCGGATCAAGACCCAGGGCTACGGCAAGACGGTGCCCCAAACCGTCAGCGCCCGCCTGGCCGAGCGCGTCGACTTCCTCTCCGAAGGCGACGTACTGACCGATGCCTTCATCAACGCCCTGCCCGATAAGGAGACCCAGGAACGGGCCCACAATTTCAACCGCCGCACCGAGTTTAAAATCCTGGAGGGCCCAACGAGCATCATCATCCGCCGCGACGTCATTGAACGCAAAATTGAAGGACCCCGCCGCGGCGCCGAACCCCGCTCCTCCGTTCCACAGCCCGCACCTGCGGCCGCGCCCCAGCGCCAGGCCATCCCCAGCCGGGCCCAGGCTGGCGTAAAAAAGGCCGCCAGCCCCGCAGCAGAACTGCCCCTGAAAACGGTGGCCGCCACCGACACCATTACGCCCTTCTCCAGCCTCTACGGACAAAAGCAGATCGCTGGCCTGCCCGTCCTGCAATTCAAGCCCCGCACCATCCAGCTGGGCGAAGTGAAAAAAGGCGAAAAACGCAGCTTCAAGTACACCTTCACCAACACGAGCAAGGTGCCCGCCAAGATCCAGCTCATCCAGGCCTGCGACTGTACGACCTACGAGCACAACAACGCCAAGATCTACCAGCCCGGGGAGCAGGGCGTGATCAACGTGACCTTCGACAGCAGCGAAAAGGAAGAAGACGAGACGATCACGATCGATATTTACCTCGCCCAAAAGGACAGCCGCGGAATGCCCATCATGGAGATGGTAGAGTACAGTTTTAAGCTGAAGAAGTAGCTACTCCTGCTCCCTTGCCCGTCTGGGTGCAAAAGCGAAATTCTGCGGGCAACTGGTGGGGCTATTGCAGATTCCTGTACAGTTGTTATCTTTAAGGCGTAACGCAAACGATTTACGCCCCATCAACGTTTGGGTCAATCCTTCGTTTGGCCAGTTACCTTCAATCACTTTTTCACCCATCAAAACTTCCTATCACCTATGGTTGAGTATTACAAGTTGGCGTTAAGTAAGTACGCCGAATTCACGGGGCGCTCCCGTCGCAGCGAATACTGGTATTTCGTTTTGGGCAACTTGCTCGTGTATCTGGCCCTTGCCGCTGTGGGTACCCTCCTTGGCGCATTGGTCGGAGGCGGAGAGACCGCTATGTTCCTGATGATCGGTCTGATCGGCCTGTTTGGCCTGGCCATCTTCGTTCCCAGCCTGGCCGTTGCCATTCGCCGCCTTCACGACACTGGCCGCAGTGGCTGGTGGTACCTGATCGTACTGGTTCCCTACGTAGGCGGTATCGTACTGATCGTGTTCATGTGCCTGGATAGCCAGCCCGGTGCCAACAAGTGGGGCCCTAACCCCAAAACCGGTGCCACGTTCAACGACGTAACCAGCCACCTGGTGGACTAATCCCAGCCGCAACGCAAACCAAGAAGCCCGCCCCGGAACTGCTCCGGTGGCGGGCTTTTCTTTTGCCGGCTAGCGCATGAACTCCCAGGCCGTTTGGTAGCGGCCGTACTTTTCTACGTACTCCAGGAAGCCGGCGAAGAAGGCGTCGTGGCCGATGGTCGCGCTATCGCCCACCACGATGAGGTATTTTTTGGCGCGGGTGAGGGCCACGTTCATGCGGCGGTAGTCCGCCAGAAAGCCAATTTCCTGGCGCTCGTTGGAGCGCACGAGCGAGAGGTAAACCACGTCCCGCTCCCGCCCCTGGAAGCCATCGACGGTGTTGATGGTGATGCGCATACCCGCCAGGCGGCTTTCGTTTTCCAGGCGGTCTTCGGCCTGTACCGCCTGCTCGCGGTAGGGAGTGATGATGGCCACGGTGGGCAACAGGTCTTCGGGTGGGATGCTGCCGTGCAGTTCCAGCAGGTGCTCGATCAAGACGTCGAGTTCACCGTCATTGTAGCGGCTCTGGAAGCGGGGGTGCAGCTTTTCCTCGAAGCCCGTACCGGCCGTATCGATGAACACCACCGACTCGGCGTGGGGAATGCCGGGCAGGGTCCGCTGCGCCACCAACTCCGCCGCCCGGAGGCGACCGCCGTAAAAGTACTCGTTGCTGAAGCCCATGATGCGTTCGTTCATCCGGTACTGCACTTCCAGCAGCGCGTGTTCGAAGGCGCGGGGGTGAAAGCGCACTTTGTCTTGCGCAGCTTTCCCCTTGCCCGATGTGGGGGTGGCCGACTGCGGCACCGGCGGCAGGCATTTTTCCAGCAGGGTGATGTTGAGGCCACCGCGTTCGGCATCCCGGCTTTTTACGGTGGGCGGCAGCTGGAAGGGGTCGCCGGCCAACACCACGCGGTTCGCCTTCAGGATGGGGATCCAGGTGGCGGGTTCCAGGGCCTGGGCGGCTTCGTCGATGATGACGGTTTTGAATTCGTGGTTGTTGAGCAGCGAGGTGGCGGCCCCTACCAGGGTGCAGACGATGACTTCGGCCGTATCCAGGAGGTGATCGAGCGTACGGTCTTCGAGCTGGCGGGCCCAGTTGTTGAGGCGGCCGGCGTCGCGGAAGAGCAGGCCCTTGTCTTTACCGCCCGCTTTGTGGGCTTTCTTGCGGAGGTCGGCGGCCTCCTGGCGGAGTTTTTTGACCTGGAGGGTATCGGGGTGGCTGGCGATCTGGAGGTCGAGGGTGTGGCGCATTACCTCGTCTTCCACGCGGCTGATGTTACCGGTGCGCACCACGTGGAGCCCGCTGGCGGCCAGGCGGATGGTGACCAGGTCGGCGGCAGAATTGCTGGGGGTGCAGAAGAGGACACGGCCTTCGGTTTTGACCAGCTCCCCGACGGCGGCTACCAGCGTAGTGGTCTTGCCGGTGCCGGGCGGGCCGTGGATGAGGGCCACGTGCTCGGCCCCCAGCAGGTGGGCTACGGCAGCGCGCTGGCTCTGGTTGAGGTGGGCCAGGTGGGCCACGGCCGACTCCGCAACGGGGCGGTAGCTGGCCGGGCGGGCACCCATAATGACGTCGCGCAACTCGGCAATGCGGCCGCCTTCGACCTGCTCCAGAATTTGCAGGGCGCGGTCCATCTCCACGTAAGTCCGCTCGTCAAACATCAGGTCTACGCCTACGCCGCCGGCCCCCAGCCAGTCGGGCAGGTCTTCACCGCCAAGGACGATTTCCATGCGGCCTTTCTTAACGAATTTGATCACGCCGCTGCGCTGCGGCGCATTGGCGTGGGGCTGGGTGGTGAAGAGATTGACGGAAGTGCCGGCGCGAAACTGGTGGGCCTCCTCGCCTTCGCGGGTCACGGCCACCACGGGCCGGCCGCCGATGCCGTAGCTCGCCTCACTCACCTGCAGGGGGTACCAACTGTAGCCTTTGGCCACGCGCTGGATCAGGGGCATGGCCTGGATCACCTCCAGGTGGAGGCGGCGTTCTTCGTCACGCTCCAGTTTTACCAGGTCGCGTTGGTGGGACAGTTCGGCTTTTTGTTGATCGTTCACGGGATAATTAGGGTACGGTTAAGGCGGCAGATTGGCCCATCAAACATAGGGCTCATTTTGGAAATCGGTAGGGCAACACCTGGCAGGGCGCGGACGCAGGTGCAAAGGATTGGTGACGGAGCAATGAAAATCGTGGTTTAACCCGCAAATTTCATCTGCGAACCCGTGCTTGAATTCATACCCCGCATTCCCTCTTTCGCCGAACACGGCATCCCTGGCTCGGGTTTTGAAAATAACTCAGCTCAGGAACATCGTTGGCCTTCTTCTTTTCTGCCCTTGCAGGCAACCTGGTATGTACCAGCACGCCCTACTGCATCGCACCATAAGAAAAAAAACAGCTTTCCCTAGCGGACAAGGTGCCCGCCTACCGGCTTTGTTCTCCTGCGTTGGTCTACTAACTTTTTAGCGCTTTATCCCCTAACCCAAACCGACTATGAAGATTGCGATCCTCGGCAATTACCCACCTAAGGCGTGTGGTATTGCCACCTTTACCGCATCATTGGCCCAGGCCCTACGCTGCAACCTGACGGCAGAGCACCTCCTCGATTTTGCGGAGATCATTGCCATCGAGGAACCTGGGCAAGCCCTGGAATACCCCTCCGAAGTGGGTTGCATCTTGCCCAAAGAAGAGGTGGTGGCCTACCGCGCCACGGCCAACTACCTGAATACCTCGGGCTTCGCCCTGCTCATTGTCCAACACGAGTTCGGCATTTTCGGCGGCCCCGACGGCAGCCATCTGCTGGAACTTACCGATCGCCTGAAGATTCCCCTTCTGGTGACTTGTCATACCGTACTGAAAGTGCCCAGCGCAGGGCAATTGAGCGTCATGCGCCGCCTCATCGCCCGGACCGGGGTAATGGTGGTAATGTCTAAAATGGCTAAGCAGTTTTTACAAGACGTCTACAACTGCCCCGAAAACCGCATCCAGGTCATTGAGCACGGCGTCCCGGGAATCCGGACGGCAAAACGGGAAGTACTGCGCGAGCAATTCGGCTGGACGGATCAACGGGTGCTGTTCACATTCGGCCTGCTCAGCCGGGGCAAGGGCATCGAAACGGTCATCCGCGCCCTGCCAGCCATCATCAAAGAACACCCCGGGGTCCGCTACGTCGTCTTAGGCAAAACCCACCCCAATGTGGTCCGCCAAGACGGCGAAGCGTACCGGGAGTGGCTACAGGCGCTGGCGAAGGAGCTGGGCGTAGCGGAGCACGTGGAGATGATCAGTGCTTTTGCTAGTGAGCAGTCCCTCTTCGAGTACTTGCGGGCTACCGATCTCTACGTCATCCCCTACCCCAATGAGGCCCAGATTTGCAGTGGCACCTTGGCGTATGCGATGGGGGCTGGCGCGGCCGTAGTGAGCACGCCGTTCTGGTACGCTACCGAACTGCTGGCCGATGGCCGGGGGCGGTATTTCCCCTTTGGAGATTCCGCAGCGCTGGCGGAAGAAGTCAATCAACTCCTCCACGAGCCCCGCGCCATGGAATACATCCGCCAGCGCGCTTTTGCCTACGGGAAGAACCTGCGCTGGCGGGAAATTGGGGGCCAATACCTGCGGGCTTTTGCCGATGCCCGCCTGGCTTTCGAAGAGCTGTCCATTGCACCTGCGGCCGCGCCCCTGGCCCCCTTGCGGCTGGACCATCTACGGCGGATGACGGACCACTGCGGCCTATTGCAACACGCCAAACACGCCACCCCCCTCCGGGAAGAAGGCTACTGTGTGGACGATAACGGCCGCGCCCTCGTTTTCACTACCCTGGCATTACGGGAAAAAACGCTACCGCTGGCCGACCGACAGTTTTTGCTTTCCTGCACCGACCGCTACCTCGCTTATTTACTTTCTGCCCAGCACGAAGACGGCAGTTTCCGCAATTTCATGAATTACCAGCGGCAATTTTTGGAGGAGCACGGCAGTGAAGACAGCTTTGGTCGGGCCCTGTGGGGTTTGGGCAGTTGCATTGCCCATCCACCCCGCCAAGACCACCAACGCTTGGCCCTCGATAGTTACCGGGCAGCGATTGGCCACCTGGATGGTCTGCGCAGCCCACGGGCCCTCGCCTACGGCATTCTGTCTTTGGTCGATTACCTGACCTTCGCCCCCGATGATGTAGACCGGCGCGATTTGCTCGACCGCGCCGTCTCCCGGATCATGGCCCACTACGGAGATTGCAGCTGCCACTCCTGGCAGTGGTTTGAGCGCTACCTGACGTACGACAACGGGATTTTGCCCCTGGCGCTTTACCGCTCCTTACGCATCTTCGATGATCCGGCGGTCCGCCAAGTTGCCGAAGCGAGTACGGCCTTCCTCACTAAGCAAACCTTCGTCAATGGCCGCCTGCGCCCCATTGGTTGTGCGGCCCCCTACCTGCCCGGTGAGCCATTGCCCCAATTCGACCAACAGCCCATCGAGGCAATGACCCAGGTACTGCTCTACGCCGAAGCCCACCGCTACCACGGACGGCCGGAAGACGCCGAGCTGGCGCGCCGTGCCTACGCTTGGTTTGTGGGGAGTAATGATTTGGGGCTTCCGCTTTACAACCCGGAAACTTGCGGGGCATACGATGGCCTTACCGCCAGCGATGTAAATCAGAACCAGGGCGCGGAGAGCCTGCTGGCTTACCTCATCGCGCGGATCACCATCGCCCCGCTGGCCGTTCAGCCTCCGGCCGCAATCCGGGAAGACAAGCAGGAAGTACTGCGCGGCATGCTCAACGGATTTACCCCCGGCTGGGCCAAAAAACCCGCGCCCCAGCCAACGGCAAAGCCAAGCCAAGAAGGCATCGTTTCCAGCACCGCGCTGCAACACTACCTACGGGCCGACTGTGATCACCTCCGTTCAGCCTTCAAATTGGAGGCGGTTCCCACCACCCAGGCCACCCAACAAAGCCAGCAAGGCTCCCGTTACCTGAAAAAGTCTTCGTGACCCCTATGCAGGCAGCCATAAACCGAAAGCAATTACAACTCAAAGGAGACCCCACGCGGGTCATTGGTCGCTTTTTCTGGGCCGGGGAGGCGCGGGCTGCGGAGCTAATCCACCGCGTCTTAAAGATGAGCGATCACGAAACCCACCAGGCATTGATGCGCACGCTGCGCGGTTTCGCGGGCCGACACCGCAACCTGAACCAAGTCTTCCTGCGCCACCTCAATGCGGCCCTCGATCGCGTCCCCGCCGAAAGGGCGGCGGTGGAGCGCACCAGCGACGAGAAAAAATCTTTGATCGGGGCCTTTTTTACCCACGAATACAGCATCGAATCGGCCGCCTTTTTCAATCCCAGCCTGGTGCCGGCGCTTGACCAGACGGACCTCCAAGAAGGGGAGATCCGCCTGGTGATGAGCGTGCGGGCCGTCGGTGAAGGACACATTTCTTCCATCGTCTTTCGCAATATCATCCTCAACGCCCAGAACGAGCCCCGCAGCGAAAAGCCGAGTGCTTTTGTCGGGCTGGCCGAAACAATCCACTACGCCAACTACGACAAAAAAGATTTTGCCCGGAGGATTCAGGAAGAGGCCCACCTGGACCCCAGCCTACTGAGTCGACTCATCGATCCCCTACCCGCCAACTTCAACCACCGCGAGCTCTTTGAGCAGTACTGGGCCCTCTACGGGTCTTATCCGGAGGACAGCACGGAGCGCGAAGACCTCAGCCACCTCATGACCGTGGCCGACCGGTATTACGAAGTCCATTTCAGCCTGGATACCGACCTGAGCGAGCGGGTGCTTCACCCCATGATCGACTTTGAAATGAAGGGCATTGAGGACGCCCGTTTTCTTCAATTTCGGCGGGATGACGGTTCTAAGGTCTATTACGGTACTTACACGGCCTACAATGGCCAACAGATCCGGCCAATGCTGATCGAGACGCCGGATTTTTACGAATTCACCATCCGCCCCATCTACGGAGATGCCGCCATTAATAAAAACCACGCCCTTTTCCCGCGCAAAATCAATGGGCATTACTACGTCCTTTGCCGGGTGGACGGCATCAACAACTACATCGTCCGCACCAATCGGCTGCAGGTCTGGGACGATGCCATTCTGCTGAGTCAACCGCAGTTCACCTGGCAGCTTTACCAGATTGGCAACTGCGGCCCCCCGATCGAAACGAAACACGGCTGGGTGGTCATTACCCACGGCGTTGGGCCGATGCGGAAGTACTGCCTGGGGGCGATGTTGCTCGATTTAGATGACCCCACCATCGTACTAGGACGCCTACCCGAGCCCTTACTCAGCCCCCGGGAGGACGAGCGAGAGGGCTACGTGCCCAACGTCGTTTACAGCTGTGGCAGCATCCTGCACAATGACGAAATATTCATCCCCTACGGCATTTCCGACGAGGCCATCCGCTTTGCGACCATCGCCTTGCCCGACCTCATTGCCCGCATGGTTGCGCCCGATAATATGGCGAAGCAAGACATGTACGTGAGCGCCGAAAATGATTCCAAAGGAAATGACCAGGAAGGGGCGCTGACGCAGGTGCAGGGTAAGGGAACCAAGCGCAAGGAATTGCCCACTCCCTTGCCGTAGCTTCCAACGGATAGGAAGGATTCACCCGAGGGTGTATCTTGCGGCCATGGAATTTGCCCCCCTGCTCAAGGCCATCAAAAACAAGGAGTTTGCGCCGCTCTACCTGTTGCACGGGGAGGAGGCCTACTTCATCGACCAGCTGGAAGCCGCCATCGGGGCCAACGCCTTGCAGGAACACGAACGGGCCTTTAACGAGACCATCCTTTACGGCAAAGACGCCGAGTACCTGCACGTCATCGACGCCGCCCGCCGCTTCCCCATGATGGCCGAGCGCCAACTCGTGCTGCTCCGCGAAGCCCAGGACATGCGCAGCCTCAAAGACCTGGTTGCCTACGCTGAAAAGCCCTCACCCACGACCATCCTGGTCATCAGCCACAAGCACAAAAAGCTCAACGGCAACCTGGCCCTGGCCAAGGCGCTGAAGAAAAATGGCGTCGTTTTCGAAGCCAAAGCCCTCTACGAGAACAAGGTCCCCGGCTGGATCGAAGCCTACCTCAAAGAACGCAAGTACAGCATCGAGCCCGCCGCCGCCAATTTGCTGGCCGAATTCCTCGGCACCAGCCTGGGCAAAATCAGCAACGAACTGGATAAACTCCTGATCAACCTCGCCCCAGGCACCAAAGTGAGCACCCAGATCGTCGAAGACCAGGTGGGGGTCAGTAAAGATTACAACGTTTTCGAACTGCAAAAAGCGATTGGCCACCACGACATCGTCAAGGCCACCCGCATCCTCAATTATTTCCGCGGCAACCCGAAAGCCGCCCCGCTACCCATGGTGCTGGGGAGCCTTTACAACTACTTCAGCAAGGTTTTTTGCCTGCTGGAGCTCCAGCAAAAGAAGACTGCCAAGGCCGACATCATGGCCGCCATGGGCCTGCGCTTCGACTTTTTCCTGACCGACTACCAGCAGTCGGCCCGCAACTTCGGGGGCTCCCGCATCCTGCGCGTCTTCGCCCTGCTCAAAGAATACGACTTAAAGAGTAAGGGCGTAGACAGTAACCTGGCCGGTAAGCAGGAAAGTGAATTGCTTAAGGAGTTGGTGTGGAAGATGATGCACTTGGGGTAGCCTGGGGTGGGCTGACGCTGCTGCCTTGCCTTGGGCGACCTGCGGTCTTGGGGGTCGGGCTGAAGCCGCGACAATACCTTGGGACCCGCGGTCTGTTTGGTCGGGCTGAAGCCGCAACAATACCTTGGGACCCGCGGTCTTGGGGGTCGGGCTGAAGCCGCGACAATACCTTGGGACCTGCGGTCTTAGGGGTCGGGCTGAAGCCGCGACAATACCTTGGGATCTGCGGTCTGGTTGGTCGGGCTGAAGCCGCGACAATACCTGGGGCTTAGTTCTTATCGTCGTAGAAGGTTTCTTTGTCTTTTACGACGACTTTAGCACCGCTTTTCAGGTTGCGGCTCAGTTCAGAATAAGGTCCGGCGACCACTTGCTCGCCGGGTGTTACGCCGGTCTTGAGCTCGATGAAGCTGGCATCCTGCAGGCCGGTAGTGACGGCAACCTGGCGTACGGTATCGCCCTGGACGACGAACACTACTTCCTCGAGTTCATCCGTGCCGAGGTCTTCCTCGGTTTTCTTTTGGCGGGTCGTTACCGATTCGATGGGGACGCTGATCACGCCGTCGGAGCTTTTCGTCAGGATGTCTACGCCGGCGGACATTCCGGGTCGGAAGGGGTAGATATTGCCCTGGGCAACGAGGTCGGCGTAGCTTTCGGGATCGATGCTGATGCGCACCTCGAAGTTGGTCACCTGGTCGCTGTTGAGCACGTTATCGGCTACACCGGCGGTGGTGCTGGAGTTGGCGATCTGGGTGACGCGGCCAATGAATTTGCGGTTGAGGTAGGCATCCACTTCCACCTCGGCTACGTCGCCGATTTTCACGGACGGGACGTCGTTTTCGCTCACTTCCACGCGCACTTCCATGGCGTTGAGGTTGGCGATGCGCATCAGTTCGGTACCCGCCATTTGGATGGTACCTACTACGCGTTCCCCTTCTTCTACGTTGAGCAAAGAGATAACCCCTCCCATCGGTGCGTAGATGGTGGCACGGCGCAGGCTGGTGCGCAACTCATCGAGGGTAGCTTCGGAAGACTGTACGCCGAACTGGGCGGCGCGGGCGGATTCTTTGGCACCTTGAATGTTGCTTTCGGCGGCGCGGAGGTTGGCTTCGAGGGCGCGTAAACTAGCTTGGCTGGTTTCGAGGTCGGCCTGGCTCACTACACCGTCGGCCGCGAGGGCCTTATTGCGGTTGTATATCTCCTTGGCGTTGATGAGTTGGGCCTCGATCTGGGCCTTCTGGGCTTCCAGGCTCTGGATCTGAGCGCGGGAGTTGGCCAGCTGGGCTTTGCTGCTGTTCACGCCAGCCATCCCCCGGGCCACCTGGCTCTGGAAGGCATCGGCGTCGATCTTGGCCAGCAGCTGACCGGCCTTGACGCTGTCGCCTTCCTCCACGTACAGTTCCACTACCTCACCGGAGACGTCGGAACTGATTTTGACCTCCGTCTGCGGGAAAATTTTTCCGCTGGCGGAAACGATTTCCTGGATGGTGCGGGCTTTGGCTTCGGAGGTGAAGACGCGCGTGCCCGTTTCTTTTTTACCGCCAAAGATGGCCGCCCCGATGATGCCGAGGATGATGAGGCCGAGGACGGCGAAGATGATTTTACGTGCCATGGTAAGTTGTGGTCAGTTAGTGCGTAAAGATGGGTGCCGGCGTAAGTCTGGCCGGGGGGAAGTGATGAGGAGGGGGGTGGGAATGCTTGCTAATTAATCCAGGGTAAAGCCCTGGCCGAGGTAGAAGCGAATTACCTGGCGGTTGAAGATGAGTTGGTATTTGCTGCGGAGGAACTCCGTCTGCGCCTGTTCGAGGCGGTTGGTGGCCGTCACCAGATCGAGGCTGTTGGCAGCGCCGGCGCGGAAGAGGCGCTGGGCATTGTCGTAAGCCGCCTGGGCAGCGTCCTGGCTCGCTTCGGCGGCCCGGTAGGTTTGGCGGGCAGCCCGCAGGTTGGTCAGGGCCAGCTGTACGTCGTTGCGCAACTGGTTGTTGGCCTGCTCAATGTCGAGCTCCGCGTTGAGGCGCTGGACCTCCGCGCGCTGCACGTTGTTCTTGTTGCGGTTCTGGTTGTAGATGGGGACGTTGAGCGACATCCCCACCGACTGTCCGAAGTTCTGGTTGAGCTGATCGAAGTAGCCCAGGTTGGGAAAGACCAGGCCCGTGGTTTGGAAGTTGGCGATGGTCCCCGGCTGGCCATTGATGATAACGGGGATATCGGGCCCCTGGACGGTGACGGGTTCGCCCGTAGGGTTAGAAAAGTCTTTGGCGATGCTGGAAAAATTGGTGCTCAAACTACCAAAGAGGCTAACCGTGGGCCGCATCCCGCCTTTGGCCAGTTCGATGGCCACGGCCGCAGATTCCCGGCGCAATTCCGCTGCCGCAACGGTCGGCTGGGTGCCGCGTGCGGAGAGATAGACTTCTTCAATGTCGTAGTCCTGAAAAAGCTGGGCTTCGGTGGGGTTCAGGGCCGGGGTGGCTACGGTGAAGGGCGTATCGTAATCCAGCTCCAACAAAATTTTCAGGCTAAGGGTAGCCATTTCGACCTGGTTTTCCAGGTCCACGATGGTCCGCTGGTTGGCCGCCGCCTGGGCCTGGAGGTCAAAGCGCTGCGCGGCGGGCAAAGCACCGGCCTGGATGAGGGCGTCGGTATTGGCCAGCTGCCCTTCCGTCAGCGTCAACTGGGCGCGGGCGTTGGCGAGCTGCTCCTGGAGCAGAATGATGTTGAGGTAGCCGTTGGCGACCTGCAAACCGATGCTGTTGCTGTTTACTTTGGCGTCCATCTTGGCCGCCGCCAGGTCAATTTCCGCCTGGCGCAGGCTGTTCTTGATCTGGCCGCCGTTGTACAAAACGACGTTGGCCTGCAACTGATAGCCCTGAAAGCCGATCGTCTGCTGCTCGAAGGCGTTGGTGGTGGGGTCAATCGTCCGGCCGAGCTGGGCCCCGATGTTCGTCCCCCCGTTGGCCGTGGGCAGGCGGTTGTTCCTGGCCTGCTGGGCTTGCAGGCGGGCCAACTCCACAAAGTTGTCTTGCCGCTTCACCTGCAGGTTGTTCGTCAGGGCGTAGTTAACGGCCCGTTCCAGGGTCCAGGGGCCGGTGTCCTGCCCCGACAGGGAAAGACAAAATACCAGGCAGAGTAGTAAAAGCGTAGCGTAGCGCATAGTCAGTATTCTATGGTCGGCAAAGCTACTATGTGGAGACGGGGGAGAAAATTTAATCTATGAACGGACGCCCTTTTTGGATGAATGCAAGGGTTCGGCCCCCCATTGCGCTTAGACGACTTCCACCCGCACCTGCGTCCGCGCAAAAGGTCCCACCGCCACACGGCCCCTGCTGGCGATAGCGCACGCTCAATTCACGTTGCTGTTGAGCACGGCGGTGCCCACCAGCCGGTCGTAGCGCCCACCGATTGGCCGCCAGTAAATGAGGCCGAGGTAGTCGTTCTCCGTCTCGTCAAAACTGCCTTCGGTGAGCTCGTAGCTGAGCTGGTCAGCCGGTCGGGAAGACTTTTCCGGCGGACGCTGCTGGGTGACGTAGTGGTAATTGTAAAAACCCTGCTTGAGCATCGCCCGGCCCACGTAGGCACTGATGTTGGGGTTCCAGACCATCTTAAATTGGGGTTTGAGCTGGTATTCCGTCAGCCCGCCAAAGATGTAGACGTCGCGCTCCAGGGGGGTGCCGGTAGCGAAAACGAAGGTCATCTCGATGTATTCCCCCGTAAACTCCAGGCCAAAACGGTTGAAGTTTTCCTGCAAAAATTCGTCGGCCAGGTTGATCACCGGCTGGTCGAGGCGAAAATTTACGAAGTCTCCGTTGAGGTCAAAATAATTAAGGTAAGAGCCATCGCCCCGCGGACGGTCAGCCTGCATCATCATGGCAAAGTAGTCGCCTTCGTTGGTAATGCTCACCATTTCAGTACGGGGTGCCCGGATGGAGCGGATGTCGAGGTTGCGGTACTCGTTCATGCCCCGGAAACTCACCTTGCCCTGGTAGTCAAACAGTACCGACTCCCGCTGCAGCATGCTGGGCTGGATGCCAATCACGGCATTGTCCCAGCGGTAGTTCTGGATGACGGTGGCACTCAGCTCGCGCAGGGGCGCGCGCACCTCCAGTTGTTTGGTGTTGACGGTGAGGTCCACCTCCTGGTGGCTGTGGATTTTATCGACCGTGGCCGAACGCATCACGCGGCCGCTCACGCCGGCCAGGGTTTCCTGCACCATAAAGCGGCGGGTGATGACGGGATAGGGATCGTCTTCGGCGTCGTACACCACCAGCAGATAGTTGCCGCTGGCTTCAATTCTCATATTGCGATTGGGGAAAACCAGGTCGTAATGCACGTATTGTTTCAGGGTGCGCAGGCTGAAGTCGTAGTCTTCCAGGTAGTCTTCGGCGTAGCCCGAGTTGTACTCCAGGGGGCTGAGGTCGGAAGGTTCCCAATTTTGGTTGCAGTGGATGAATTTATAGGAGTAGCGCCGCACTTCGTCGCTCGTATCGTCAAAAGAAAGCCGCAGGCGGGCGTTGCCGTTCAGTTCGATCAGGGGGTAGCTGTGGGGAAAGCCATCGAGGTGAAAGCGCACCGTCGTGATGTTGTCCACGTAAGTATTATCGTAGTAGCGCAGGCCCTCATCCTGGCTGCGCAAAAGGGGGCTGCCACACAGCAGCAGGAGCAATAGGGCGCCGGAGCGCAGGTGCAGGGAAAAGACAAAAGAGCAATGCTTCATAGCGAGGTCGGGTAGTTAAGCGCAAGGAAAATACCGCAGTAAAATGATCAACTCCGATGCTTCCCGGCCCTGATTTAAACGTAAACCCAGGCAAAAGGATACGCCTTAGCAGTCATCTTCACCTTTTTTTAAGTGCCTGGCGGGGCCCACTAACGTAGGGAGAATCCCGCAAATGGAAGCGCCAGGGTTGGCTGATCCACGGTTCTCCGGCAAAATGGATGCCGATGCGTGGCGTGGCAACGATGTCGGCAGCAGCGATGGGTGGCCCCGTCATGTCCAGCCGCAAAGGACCAGCGGTGCGGCACAAATCCACGCCGTTGTGGCGGCGGTCGATGCCCAGGGCGCGGGTGAGTACGCCCGGGCCGCTGCTCAGTTTTGGCCCCGGACGCTCCATGTTGCGGCGTTGGAGGATGGTTTCCAGTCCGCGGCTGGGGGCCCCGGCCCGGATCAGTACGGCGTGGGCCTGGCCCTCCGGCCCTGTAACGACGTTGAACATTTCGTGGATGCCGTAGCAGAGGTAGACGTAGGCGTGGCCGGGCGGACCAAACATCACCTCCGTACGGCCGGTGCGGCGGTTCCCGAAGGCGTGGCTGGCCCGGTCTTCGGGCGCCCGGTAAGCTTCCGTTTCGGTGATGCGCACGGCCGTCTCCACCCCGCCGGCCCAGGAGATGAGCTCCACCCCGATCAGGCTACGGGCGATGTGGACAACGTCTTCGCCCCGGAGGAGATCGGCCAGGACGCTGCTCATTTTACGAGGGCCTGGTAAACGAGGATGCGAAACTTGCGCACCACCTCGCCGTACTGCGGGATGGGGTGGACGTTGGTGTACACGAGTAGGATGAGGTCTTCGGCGGGGTCGATGGTGTACTCCGAGCAGTACATACCGCCCCAGGTGACGCTGCCGGGAGTAGCCTGGTCGCCGTAGCGGCTTTCGGGGGTGATGACCTGGAAGCCAAGGCCAAATTTGTCTTCGCGCGTCCACACTTCCGCCTCGCCGATTTGGTTGCGCATCATGAAATCCACCGTTTTGGCGCTCAGCAGGCGTTTGCCCTGGAAGGTGCCACCGTTGAGGAGCATCTGGCAGAAGGCAGCGTAGTCATCGATAGTCCCTACGCTGCCCGCGCCGCCGGAGTAGTAGCGTTGGGCTCCGCGGGTGGCGAAGTCGCGGTAGGTGGCGTTTTCGTGCAAGGTCAGTGGCCCATCGGCGGTGAGTTTGGAATAGAGGCTTACCAGGCGGCCATGTTTGGCGGCGGGGAGGTAAAAGTGGCTGTCGTTCATCCCCAGGGGCGCAAAGAGGTGGCGTTGGAGGTAGTCGTTGAGGTTTTCCCCGGAGACGACTTCCAGGACGCGGCCAGCCACGTCAATGCCCAGGCCATAGGTGAATTTTTCCCCGGGCTGGTGCAGCAGCGGGCGGGCGGCGATGCGGTTTACGACGGCTTCCAGGCTTTCGTCTTCCAGGCTGGCAAAGAAGGGGACCTTGAGTTCCTCGCGGCCCTCGAACGGTAAGTCGTAGGGAATACCCGCCGTGTGGGTCAGCAGGTCGAGAATGGTGACGGGGCGCTGGGCGGGCACGGTGGTGTATTCCTTGGTGGTGGCATCGAAATCTTTGACGACGCGGACGTTCGCGAAGGCGGGGATGTATTTGGCCACCGGGTCTTCGAGCAGAAACCTGCCCTTTTCGTATTCCATCATCAGGCCAACGGTGACCAGCGCTTTCGTCTGGCTGGCGATGCGGTAGATGTCGTCCGGAAGGCTGGGGGTGCGCTGTTCCAGGTTGGAGAAGCCGTAGGTCCCCCGGTGTACGATCTTGCCCCGGCGGGCGACGAAGGTTTGGGCGTTGGGGATCACCCCATCGTCCACCAGTCCTTGCAGGAAAGCATCGACCCGCTGGAGCCGGACGGGGTCGAAGCCCTGGTTCTCGGGGCGGTCGGGCGTAAACTGGGCCCGGGCGGCTGGCAAAAAGACCAGCGTAAAGAAAATTACAGTGAGCAATCGGTGCATGATCAGTTGGCGTTTACGGACGGGCCAGGCCCCTCCCTGGGGCCAAAGTAGGGCAAAGTGCGCAAAAAAATTCCCGTGTCTCCTTTTGGCAGCCAGCCAAAACCAAACGGCCCCTTTCCGCAATTACGCGAAAAGGGGCCGGAGGAGAAAAAAGGGTGATCAGGGCAAACCCTGGCACACGATAGCCTAAAAATCTTTCAGTTTCCGCTTGACCATTTCCACCTGCTGGATTTGCTGGCCGATTTCCCGGGATTTGTTTTCCTGATCGGTGCGGCTGCGCTCAATGGCCAGGCGGGCGTCCTCAATGGCCTTTTCAGCGTCGAGAATGGCTTTTTCGTACTTCTCCTGCTCTTTGCGGAGCTTATCGAGTTCTTTTTCCAGTTCCTGGAGCTTGGCTTCTTCGTTGGCTACGTCCAGTTCGATTTGGGCCCGGCTGACTTCCAGGGCGAAGCGCATGAGCATCTTTTCGGCTTCCACGTAACGGGTGCTGTTGAGTTCGGGGCTGACGTAGCCTTCGGGGGTGGCGATCCAGATGGTCACTTCGCTGCCCGTGCCGGAAGAGCGGACGGCGCTGTACATATCAACCTTCCCGCCCGCGCTGACGCCGGGGATGGAGAAGTTGAGGGATTCCAGTTCATCCTTTGTTTTCTTCACCTTCTTGGTACGGACGTCGTAATTTTCTTTGAGCCAGTCGGTCCAAAGCTTCCCGACGAGCTTATCCTGGGCGCTGGGCAGTTCCAGAATCAGGGCATCGTTGTTGCCCCGGCTGTGGGTCAGGCGCTGGGCGGTGACCTGGGCGGAGAGTACTTCCGTACCCGCCAGAACGAGGAGCAGAAGGAAGCAGAGTGAAAAGAGTAAATCTTTCATTTTCATAGCAGTTGGTTGTTTGGTGAGACGCTGGAAGTCCAGTTGGTCACTAAGATAGACTTTAATGGCGGGACAATCCGCGCCGGCAGCCTTTTTTCACAGTTGGTTCAGCGCAAGTTCATCCTCCGGCGGAGTTCAGTACAGGGCGATGGGAGCGGCCAACAGGGCGTCGGGAATACCAAAGCCATTGACCAGGGTTGCCGCGTCGGGGCGGAGTTCGCTGCAGAGGACGTCGACGGCCTTGCGGATGGCCTTAGACTTTTGCCCGGTGATGTAGTCGCTTTCCAGGTACCAGCCGCTGTGGGTTTCGATGGTGTGGAGGGCGTAGAGCTGGACGGTTTTTTTCAGCAGGGCCTTGGCGGGGTGGCCGGAGGCCAGGGCATCCACGCGGGCGAGGCTTTTTTCCAGTACGAGGGCTTCCACCCAGGCCTGGGCGGCTTCGATCATGTGGGTTTGGCAACGCAGGCCCGCCGCGTAGGCGCTTTCACCTTCCTTGATGTAAGCCCGGAGGCGCTGCGCGAGGGTACTCACCAGACGGCGGGCCCGGAACTCGAACGCCGCCTGGTAGAAGGTGCGGGAGGTGAGGTGTTCGCGGTCGGTTTGCCGGATGGTGAAGGGGTTTTGTTCGGTGACGATGGTGGTCATCCGGCGGCCCATATATTTCAGGACCGCGAAGCTGCCGTCTTCCTGGAAAGACTTTTTGAAGTCCGAAAGCAAAGACTTGGCCAGCAGCTGCAACAATACCGTATTGTCGCCTTCGAAAGTGGTGAAGATGTCGGTATCGGCCTTCAGTTCGGCGAAGCGGTTTTCGGCCAGGTAGCCTTTCCCGCCCGTGGCTTCGCGGCATTCCTGGATGGCCGCGGTGGTAAACCAGGTGGCGTAGGCTTTGAGGCCGGCGGCCATGGCTTCGATCTCCTGCATGTCCTCCGGCTTGCGGTCAATGTAGCGGTGGAGGAGGTAATCCAGGCCAAACTGGGTAGCGTAGGCTTTGGCGACCAGCGGCAAAAGGCGGCGTTGCTGGTTGGGGTAATCGAGGATGAGCGTTTCGGCCTTGAGGGGGTCGGCGGCAAACTGGCGGCGGCGCAGGCCGTAGCGCACGGCGATGGCCAGGGCCGTCTTGGCCGCACTCAGTCCGGCCCGGGGTACGCACACGCGCCCGCCCACGAGGGTGCCGAGCATGGTGAAAAAGCGGCGGCTGGGGTTTTCAATCGGGCTGTAGTACTGGCCTTCGGGGGTGATGCCGCCGTATTTGTCGAGCAGGTTATCGACGGGCACCCGGACCTGAGAAAACCAGATGCGGCCGTTATCGACGCCGTTGAGGCCCAGTTTGTAGCCATTGTCTTCCACCCGGATGCCGGGCAGTAGCTCGTGCTTGGCGTCGCGCAGGGGTACTACGACGGCATGGACGCCGTGGCTTTCGCCGTCGACGATGAGCTGGCAAAACACGGCGGCCAGGCGGCTGTGGAGGGCGTTGCCGATGTATTCCTTCCCCGCATCCTCGTTGGGGGAATGGACGATGAGTTCCCGCGTCTGGTGGTCGTAGACGGCGGTGGTTTCGAGGCCGCGGACGTTGGAGCCGTGGCCCGTCTCCGTCATCGCGAAGCAGCCGGGCAGTTCGAGGGTGCCCGTCTTTTGCAGGTATTTATCGTGGTGGCGCTGGGTGCCGAGGTTAGCCACTGCCCCACCCCAGAGGCCAAATTGGACGCCGAACTTGATCGTCAGGCTCAGGTCGTGGTAACCCAGGGTTTCGAAGGCGACGGAATAAGCCGCCATATCGTCTTCGCCGCCGTAAGCTTTCGGGAAGGCCAGGGCACCGATGCCTTCGCGGCCCAACTCCTCGCACCAGGCCAGGACCTGCGCGCGGTAGTCTTCCTTGAGGCGGAGGATGGAACGCTCGAAAGAGGGGCGTTGGAGGATGTCTTTGACGCGGGCGATGGGTTCCGCCCAGGGGCCGTCCAGAATGGCCTGGAGGACGGCGGGGTCTACGCTGGCTTCTTCGGTAAACTCCTGCAACTTATTGCGCTGGTCGTAGCGGGGAAAAAGGCTGCGGTAAGTCGTTTCATCGACGCCGCCGAGGCCGAGTTCGAGCTCCGTGAGGGCGGGCAGTTGGGCTTCCCAGAAGGCTTGGCGATCGGGGGCAAAGCCTTCGGCGGCGTGGCCCAGGAGGCTGCCCAGCTCGGCCAGGCTGGCCAGGCGCTCGGGGGGCAGTTGCTCGGCACCGTTGCGGACCAGGGTATGCCAGCGCTGGAACAATTCGCGGGCCGGGGGGTAGGCGGGGTCCGACCAGGCGACCAGCAAGCGCTTGTCTTCCGCATCCAGAAAAGGCAAGTCGGCGGCGCGTTTGCGGATGGCGTGGATTTCTTTCAGGTTCAGGTGCCGATCCGCCCAGGCCGCGTACAAAAGGGGAAGCATAGCCTGGATGCCCGGAGAAAGTTGGGTGTTCATTTGGAATTCCGCGCCCATTTTGCTTGATCGTTTGGTTGGTACTGGGTAGAACACGGGAAAGGGGGCTGGGTTGACCCCCAGCCCCCTTAGATCGGTCTGTTGGACATAGATCCGCTACCCTCTGCGGCTATTAAAAAGCACCTATTGGAGCGGTAGAATGAAAACCATCTGGCAACTGTCTAAGACTTGGTCAAACTTGACAGGTTCGCCTCCGAAACCAAAGTACATCTTACCGTATATGCTGTCGGCCCGATTTGAGACACCTTTAAAAACCATTTTCGGGACATACAAGCCATCAATTCGTTCCTCAGGTTCGTATACTCCACTCATGTGAAAGTCGAAAAGTATGCTGTCCCTATTGGGGCCTATTTCTCTTGTATAAAATGTTATCAGGCTTGTAGCTACGCCAACAGGCCTGCTTACCGTTCGTGGAGAGTAAATTTCTCGCCTAGTCCTGTAAAAGTTACCAAAAAACTGCGCATCAGGATGAACGGTATCCGCAGCAACTGTAAATGCCATTCCTTGATCGTAATAACACTCAGTCATAGAGGAGAAGTAATAACCTGCTGGCAATTCGAAGCAATCCAAATCACCAATGGTTTTATTTTCCGGCGGGCAGTCGCAAGTTTCGCGCGCATCGTCGTACGTAAAGCCGACCCCACAGGGTGTGTCTTGTGGATTGCTAATGCGAACTATGTATTCCTCGTCATCCGGGCAGCCGGAGAAAGTCAGCAATGCCGCTAGTAGAATCAAGTAGTTTTTCATTGTACAACCATTTTTTCTTGGAAAATCACCTCTCCATTCGCTTCATTGTAGAGGGAGACGAAATACACTTGCCCTCCGCTTATGCTTCGCTGCTTAGATTGAAGGTACTTCCTTAAAAGCTCTGGACTGAAGCGCCAAGCGCCAGATTCGGGCACCGCAAAACGGTCTAGGGTGGTTTTCTCTTGTTGAACTATCCTACCCATTACGTCATAAATTATTAATTTCACCGTACTACTTCTAACGGATTTATTGACGGAGGTGCCATTATCGTGAAAGGGGTTTTCGATATCTGGAAAGGGGTCTTCGCCATCGCTCCCAGTAAATCCTATATTGCAAAAGTTTGCCGAAAATTTTGATCGCCCGATTAAGTGAGCATAATCGAATGGGACAGAAAAATCACCTCTTTCATCTGGGGTGAGTCTGAATTCATTTCTTGGAGAGGCTGCAAAAATTTCCCTCGCAACTTTAGAACGAAGTTCTGTCTTGTCACTCGGCGGGATGAAGGAAAATTCAGGCGCAGGAATATAATTGTGCTGTACTAAAGAAGGATCGAAAGAGTGACTCCAATAAAAGGCCTGTACATTTGGATCGCAACAGTCTGGTTCATTGTTTCCTGATAGTGCACCCGCAGGTAAAAAAGCAGTAAGGTAAAAATCGGATTTTATTATGACTTCACTTTGCCAAGACCTAGTCCCTCGAGATACCATTCGGGCACTGGACATTATGCCTACGTACAAACTTTTTCCAGGCTCTAGTACGTACTCTTTTGGCGTTGCCACTAGCTGAGAAGGAGTTCCTTGTGCATTTACCCCACAAGTAGCTGCTGGCACCATCTGCGCTGGCTGCCCATCCAGAAGTTCACCAACTTGAGCAATCGTTTGGTTTACGAGGCCGCTTTGCACAGCCAATAAAGCGGTTTGTTCAGGGACGGAAGGAGTAGTACCTACCAAATCTCCACCAAATACGATGCTGGCAACAGTTGCTGCAACCAGAAACGTCAATTGTAAGGCATCGCCTATCCAAGAGTCGTTTGGGTTTGACTCACAAGCGGCTGAGTTGAAATTACGAAGTACACCAGGAATAAAAAGAGTTGGATTAATATTTGGCCCATTTTCCTGTACACTGTAAGCTACGGCTACATCTTCCCCTATAGCTACAGCTCTATTTCCGTTCCCACTTTGTAGTTTTTGCGCTCTAACGTCAATGGTTGACTCATAAAACCACCTTATTTCTACTTCCTTTTCGCATTGACAATTAGGGTCTACTCTTGTAGCCCCCCCACTACAGATTAAGGTAAAAATTTGCCCAATACGAGCCCCAAAATTAGGAAGTAACGCATCAGTAACAGCGGGTGTAGCTGATGCGTTGGAGTTACCAACTTCCCCGCCCCAAAAATCTCCACCATCGCGTTTCCAGCCGTCGGAATAGGCAAACCAGGTTTTCGCTGGGCCCACCCCCCCTTGGAAAAATTCTAACTCCCTACCATTAAGGTTGGCGACATGACGAGGGTTGGGTTGGCCAGTATTTTGCCCCAACTCATAAAAGCCATTGGGGCCCTCTGCATTACGAATATCTCCAGGGGAAAGCTGGTACTCGGCAGGAACGCTTAAGCCTGAACAATCACATTTGGCCACCTTTTCGCCGTTTTGCCCCTTCAAATGTTTGAGTACCTGCTCTCGGCTAAGCAGGTCTTCAAATTCAAATACAGGTTTGCCACTTAAGAAGTGATGCTGAACGAAGGAGGCTTTTTCGACGGGATTATAATCAGAAGTGAGTACCAGATCCAACAAGGCTTCCGTTTCGATATAGCCTTTGTTATTGTATGCGTCTTTAAGGAAGTCGTGGAAAGATCTGGATGCTGAATACCAGTAATCAGCTTTGACGATGTCTTTCCCCAGTCGAATCAACCTCTCGTTTCCACACCGATCTGTGTAGAATATGGTAGTAGTTGGGTCTACAGAAGCTAAGTCAATAGCAAAGTAGCCGTTTTGTAGTTTCGCTTCCCCACTTTTACCTTTTCCTGATTCAAACATTACTGCAGTAATCCCCAGTAGGTCGTTTGGATTTTCCGGAGAAAAAACTATTCTTTCACCGCTGTGCAGGTTAATTATTTGAGGGATCCCGAAGTGGATGTACGGGCAACTTTCATTACTTGCCAGCAGCCCACTAGAAAAGGATAGCGCAACGCAAATACAAAAGAACGTAGCGCGCATAAGGCTACTTAGGGTTGAGGGTTGAGGGTTGAGGGTTGAGGGTTGAGGGTTGAGGGTTGAGGGTTGAGGGTTGAGGGTTGAGGGTTGTACATGAAAGGGTATTTGTAGTGCTCGAAGACCTGGAATTAGATCGTCTAAACACGCATGTTATGCTGCGAATATAATCCCAATTTTTCAAACGCAAAAATAAAATTTCTCTTTTTCGTGCGTTGGTCAAAAAAATCTTTGATAAGGAATGAATAAGCCCTACCCCACTCGTGGAACTTGGCATGAGAGCCGGTTGAAATGAGGACCCGTAATTTCCCGCTTAGAGGAATCATGTCACTCAAACCAGCCACAGTTCTTTATCTTGTGGGCTTCACTCCGATAAATCCTCTCCGTGCAACGTCGTCAATTCCTCGCCGCTTCCACCGCTCTTTTGGCCTTTCCCCTGCACCTGCGCTCCGGCGCCCTGAATACTGCGGTACCCCGGGTGGCATTGATCGGGACGGGCTGGTACGGCAAGAGCGACCTGCTGCGGCTGCTTCAGGTAGCCGAGGTGGAGGTGGTTGGCCTCTGCGACGTCGATGCCGAGATGCTCGCTGCGGCCGATGCGCTGCTCCGCAAGCGCCACCCCGGCCAAAAACCCCGCCTTTACGCCCGCCACGCAGACCTGCTGGCCCAGGAAAAACCCGACTTGGTGATGATTGCCACACCCGACCACTGGCACGCCATCCAGGCCATTGACGCGATGGCCGCCGGGGCCAACCTGTACCTGCAAAAACCCATCGGGGTAGACGTCCGCGAATGCGAATCCATCGTAGACGCCACCAAAAAATACGGCCGCACCGTGCAGGTCGCCCTCCAGCGCCGCAGTACCCCCCACCTGCTGGAGATGAAAAAGAAGTACCTCGACTCTGGCCTCATCGGGCGGGTACACCACGTGGAGATGTGCTGCTACTACCCCATGCGCGACACCGCCCAGCGCGAGCCCGTGCCCGTACCCGCCAGCTTTGATTACGAGCGGTGGACGGGCCCGGCACCCATGCTTCCCTACAAGGGCCTCCCCCACCGGCGCTGGCGGGCTTTCCGGGAATACGGCAACGGAATTGTGGGCGATATGTGCGTCCACTACTTCGACGCCGTGCGCTGGTTGCTCGGCCTGGGTTGGCCCGAACGCATCAGCAGCCAGGGCGGCATCTACGTACAAACCGAGGCCGATGCAACCACGACCGATACCCAGACGGCGGTTTTTGAATACCCGGAGCGGGGACTGAACTGCGTATGGCAGCACCGGAGTTGGGGGCAGGCGCCGCAGGCAGACTGGCCGTGGTCCTTTACCATCTTCGGTACGGAGGGCAAGCTCCAGGCGGATACCCACAAGTACGAATGGACGCCCATGGGCGGACAGCCCGTGCGCGTGAAGGTGGAACTGGAAGGTGAGCGCTACCCCGAAGATTTGCAGGAAGAAGGCATCGAACTTCACGTCGCCCCGGCTACGCGGGCCCACCTGACCAACCTGCTGGACGCCATCGCCGGAAAACAGCCGCTGGCCGCGCCGGTGGAAGAAGGGCACATCTCCACCACCTCCTGCATCCTGGCCAACCTTTCGCTCGACCTTGGCCGCCCCCTGCGTTACGACCCGGTGGCGCGCATCGTCGTTGATGACCCCACGGCGACGGCCCTGCTGGCCCGGCCGCGGCGGGCGGGGTTTTAAGGGGAGAACTTACATTTCCACTTCGCGAAACAAATCGTCCATAGTGAGGGCTTGATCGATTAAACCCCGGCTGTGTTCATTTTCCAGGATGGGGAAAGTGGTGACCAGGGTGACCTGGAGTTGTTTACGGGTATTACTGGCGGTAGCAAAGAGGCCCATTTTTTGTCGGATGGCCAAAGCCGCTGCTTTATCCAACACGTAGCTGCCGTTGTAAAATTTGATCTCAAATAAATTGATGATGTGATCATTTCGATCCAGGAGGAGGTCAACTTGTACCCCGGGTAGTTGGCCCGCGCCCCGTTGGTAGAAAGTGGAGGCTTCGGCATAAAGCCCATCTATACCCATCGCAGCTTTGAGTTGGCGGATGTGCTTCAGGCAAACCCCTTCGTAGGCGTAGCCACTCCACGATTTCCAGGTCTGGGTTTGGCTTAGGCGTTGCCAGGTTCCGCGGCCTTCATTTCGCCGCGGTTCAATAAACTTCAGGAAGAAGAGAGAATATTCATCCGTCAACCGATAGCGGATGTTCTTCCGTTTCTTTTTAAAATCATAGTACCCCGTGATGAACCCGGAGCTGATGAGTTCTTCCATTACTTTAGAAGAACCGCCACCATCGCTCAGCCCCGCTGCCTGGAGCAATTCCTTACGCGCCATCCCACCACGCACTACCGCAAGGGCGCGAATGATGCTGACGTGGCGCTCTGCCGCCTCAAACAAAGCCAGGTAAAGATTATCAAACTCCGCATTAAGCAAGCCATTTTCGGCAAAGCAAATGTCGTCAATGTTTTGGACCGCACTTTTGCCAGGAGCCAATTCTTTGAGGTAATGCGGAATCCCCCCCATGGTCATATAGACCTGCAGCAACTGGTAGCGGTCCATGCGGATACCCCTACGCTGTAAAAACTCCTCCGTTTCCCTGAGATGGAAGGGCTTTAAAAAAATGCGTTTGGTGATGCGGTTGTAGAGGCCGCCTTTGTGGTTTACTACCTTATTGATCATCCACGACGCGGCGGAACCACAAATGACGATTACCAGGTTTTGCTGGACGGCCCAACTGTTCCAGAAAAGCCCAAAGGCTTCCAGAAAACCCGATTTGGGAGTAGCAATCCAAGGAATTTCATCGAAAAACAACACAGTTCTTTGTTGCGCCAGGTCTTTCACCTTCAAGTAGCTGATGAGCAACTGGAAGGCCGCCTGCCAGTCTTGCGGCACCTCCAAGGGAAAGTCCGACCCGGCAAAAGCAGCCAACTGGTAGGAAAAATTGCGCAACTGCTCCGTTTTGCCCCCGTGTTGCAGCCCCGTCATCTCAAAACAAATCCTCCCCCGGTAGGCCTGCCGAACCAGAAAGGTCTTTCCCACTCTGCGTCTCCCGATTACGGCCACCAGTTCCGCTTCCCTGCTGCGGAATGCGGCCTCCAAGATGGAGAGTTCGGCCTGTCGGCCAACGAATTCGGGAGAGGTAGTGGGCTCCATGGGTAGCTTTCTTTTGCTGCGGAGTCAAGTAATCTTCTTCAGCGTTGGTCCAAAAGTAACACTTCCAGCGAGCTATCCAAACACATAGCTCGCTGAAACTACCTAAAAAAGACCACTTTCAGCGAGCTATCCAAAAATATAGCTCGCTGGAAGTACAGATTTTGCCAGTTTACAGTAGTACAGCAGGGGGTGTGCGGTGCGTGGTTGGGCAACTAGTTTAACGTGAGGTTGAGCCTTTGCAATAACCACAACTTGGTCTTCAACGACCTTTAGAAGGCAGTTCGGTAGTGGGGCATTGTTTACTACCGAACTACAAAACTACCGAACTAAAGAATCATTCCGATCTAACCATCTGAAAATCAGTGAATATCTCCCCAACCTGACGTTAGTTTAAGGCCTCACCTCATTCCCCAGGCCCACCAGGTTGGCGAACAGGCGATAGGCCCCGGGCACGCCAGCGGGCAATTCCCGGAAGAAGCTGTAGCCGGTGTAGACGTAGTGGCCTTTGCCGTAGGGCGCTACCAGCAGGCCGCCGTCGAGGGGCTGCTCGCCGGGGTCGTTGCTGCTGATGATGGCGGTGTACTCCGGAGCCCAGTTGCTGGGGAAGTAGAGGCCGCGTTCCTGGACCCAACCGGCAAAATCCGCGCTGGTGATCTTGTTGGGATAGTTCAGGACGGGATGGTCGGGAGCCAGGATGCGCACTTCGGCGTCTTCCACCGTCACGCGGTCGCTGCTGAGTTGGAAGGGATAGGGGCCCAGCTCGGTCATGGGAATCTGAACGCCCCGGCTGGTATTGTACTGTACCACCAGGGTACCACCGTCCTTGACGTACTGGAGCAGACGGGGTTGGTAGTTGGCGATGTCGTCAATGGTATTGTAGGCACGGACCCCGACGACAATGGCGTCGAATTGGCGAAGGCTTCCCGTAGTGACGGCGGCCTTATCGAGGGTCGTCACCTGGAAACCGATGTTGGTGAGGGCTTCGGGGATGGCATCGCCGGCGCCGGGCAGATAGCCGATGTTGCGGCCGGCGATGGCGAGGTCGATTTTTGCTACGGGGACGGAAGCGTCGAGGTCGGCCAGCTGAACGGGCAGGTGATCGTGGTCGATTTTGACGAGTTTGCGGGTGTAGCCGCGTTCGGGGTCTTCATCCCCCTCCAGGCGGGCCAGGGGAACGATCGTGCCCTGCACCTGGCCAGCCGGAGGAGTGAGCGCAAAGCTGAAGTACTGCTCCTGGCCCTTGCGTTCGAGGTGGAAGGCCACTTTCTCCGGGCTCACTTTCCAGCCGTTGGGGATGCATAATTCCAGGTTTCCGCGCAGATCGGCGCGGGCGGCGGTGAGTTTTACGCGGACGGGTTGGGCTTCGCTGCCGGTAAAGAGATAGCTGCTTTCGCCCAGTTCCACGAATACGGGAGGGAGGACTTCCAGGGGCTGGACCTGCTCGCCCTTGACGGGGTCGGTGTAGGCGTGGCGGACGGGCCGGGTGAAGAAAAATTCCTCGCCGGCGATGTCGAGTTGAAAAGTGACCTGTAGCGGGTCATCGCTTTCGCCCTTGCCGCGGAGTTCCTGCTCATCGACGCGGTACATGCCCAGTTCTCCGTTTTCGAGGAGCCAGTAGGGCCCACTGGAGCCCTGGCCGGGCTGCACCATCAGGGTAAGTTCCTGGGTGAAGGGGCGGTTGGTGGCGAGAACTTCCTGGACAGTAGCCCGGGTCATAACGGTCCCTTCAATGAAATAATCGATCAGTTTGACGGGTTGCGTGCTGCGGTTGGTCGCTTCGATTTTGACGGTGATGTTCTGGCCAGCCGTGGCGATGGGGTCGTCGGTCGTCCCGGCCAGGTAGAGGCCGAGGGTACCGGCGATGATTTCTTCCAGTTCGGCCAGTTTTTTGCTTTTCCAGAAGCCGTCGGGGAGGTCCTGAAGCATTTTGCGGACGCGGAGGAGATCCGGGACGGAGGCGGCAGGGTCATCGAAGCGAAAGCGGTCTTCGACGACCTGGAGGACCTGGCCGATTTTTGTGCCGCCGGGGATGCGGTTCCAGGTGATGTCGATGTTGCCAAAGACTTCTCCCTCGACGTCGTTGTCGTCGCCTTTAAGCAATTCGAGTTGTTCGATGGCTTCGCCGCGGGAGCCGGCGCTGCCGAAGCCCTGGCTTTTGTGTTGGCTGCGGCTGCGGGCGGCAATTTCGGAGACGCCTTCGCCGCGCTTGGGCAGGTAGGTGCCTACGTCTACTTTAATGATGTTTTCCTGGACCATGTGTTCGGGCACGCCACGCCAGGTGTAGGCGTTCCAGTAGATGCGGCGGGGTTGCCAGGGCTCGACGTACTTAAGTTGCTCGGGGAAGGCGGTGGGGTCGCCGGCCAGGTCGAAAGCTTCCAGGCCGATGATGGCGCTGGCGGTGTGGTGGCCGTGGGTGCTGCCGGGGTCGCGGGGATCGAAGCGTAGTACGATCACGTCGGGTCGCCACTGCCGGATGACCCAGACGGCGTCGGCCAGCACCTTTTGCTTATCCCAGATGGTGAAAGTTTCGTCGGAATGCTTGGAGTAACCAAAGTCGTTGGCGCGGCTGAAAAACTGGGAGCCGCCATCAATGCGGCGGGCGGCGAGCAGTTCCTGGGTGCGGGTCAGGCCCAGCAGTTCGCGGATATCGGGGGCAATGAGGTTCTGGCCGCCGTCGCCGCGGGTGAGGCTCAGGTAAGCCGTTTCCACCTTATCGACGTTGGCCAGGTAGGCAATCAGGCGGGTGTTTTCGTCGTCGGGGTGCGCCGCCAGGTACAGGGCGGAGCCGAGTACTTGCAGTTTCTGGATGCCAGCGTGCAAATCTCCCGCAGTGGGGCGGCTGGCAATTTGGGCGAAGAGAGAAAAGGTGGTAAGCAGGACGAAACTGACGATTAAGACAAAGTGCTTCACGAAGTGCGGAAAATTTGCTGTGGGAATGAAGACAGTTCAGGGCGGGGGCTGGTTGCAGGAGCCCTGAATTTTATTGGGCGCGGCCGCAGGTGCAAGGGAAGTTGAATGTCAGATGTGGGATGTCAGATGTGGGATGTGGGATGTGGCACGTCTGACATCTGACATCTGACATCACCCATCTCACATCAGACATCCACTGCACCTGCGGCCGCGCCCCCGAAGAAGCCCGAAAAAAATGAACCTAAGCCACTCTGCCTGCATTCCACTGGATATGGCAACAATTCTGATTGGCGGTGGGACGGGTTTTATCGGCATGCACCTCAGCCGCCGGCTCCGTTCCTTGGGCCACCAGGTTCGTCACCTCAGTCGCACGGCCGATCGGTCGGCAGATTTCCCGGCTTACCACTGGGATGTGGCAGCGGGCAAGATTGACGACGCGGCATTCGACGGCGTGGAGTACGTCATCAACCTGGCTGGCGCAGGCATTGCGGATGCGCACTGGACGGCCAGGCGCAAGCAACTCATCATCGATAGCCGGACCCAGAGCACCGCCCTGCTGGCCAGCACGCTGGGCCGCCTGCAATTACGCCCCAGGCTCTACCTCTCCGCCAGTGCCATTGGCTTTTACGGCGACCGGGGCAACGATTTAATGCGCGAGAGCGATTCTCCCGGCACGGGTTTTCTCAGCAAAAGCTGCGTCCTGTGGGAAGAAAGTACGGAAGCCATCCGGGGTTTGGGCATCCCCCTTTTCATCAACCGCACGGGCATCGTTCTCCACCCGGAGGGCGGCGCACTCCAGAAGATGCTGTTGCCCCTCCACGCCCGCGTCTCCACCTACTTCGGTGACGGCGCGCAGTACTATTCCTGGATTCACCTGGACGACATCGTCAACATCTACGCCTACGCAATTGAGCACGGGCTGACGGGCGTGTACAACGGCACGGCTCCGGAGCCGGTGACAAATAAAGTGCTGGCCGCTGCCCTCGGCCCCGCCGCCGGGAAATCCGCCCTCCTGCTTCCCGCCCCCTCTTTTGCCCTCAAACTGGCCATGGGAGAAATGAGCCATACGGTGCTCGACAGCTGCCGCTGCTCCGCTGCCAAAGTTCAGGCGGCGGGCTTCGAGTTTGCCCACCCTGAATTGGAGGGGGCCCTGCGGGACTTGCTCGCCGACCGCTAAACCAACGCCTGGCCGCTACCGCCCGCCCCCCATGATCCTGACTTACGACGGTACTTTTGCCGGTCTTTTCTCGGCCATCTTCGAGGCCTACCGCCTCGGGCTGGAAGTAGAAGACATTGTGGCCGAGGACGTTTTTCAACAACAACTTTTCAGCCAAAGCCTTTCCATCGTTACCAATGACGAACAGGCCCGCCGGGTGGGGAAAAGCCTGGACCAAAAAGGCGGCAGCGGCACGACCAGGTGGCTACGCCGGGCCTTTCTCACCGAGCAAGCAGGTACCGAGCGCCTGATCTACCACTTCATCCGTCGCCAGCTGGTCAGCGAACACCCCGTCCGGCAAGACGCCAGCGATGAACGCATCCGCCGTTTGCAGCGCCTCGACCAGCAAATGGGCCGCGAAGTACACCGGATGCACGCTTTCGTCCGCTTTCAGGAACTGCCCGATGGCTTGTACGTTGCCCTCATCCAACCCGACTTCAACTGCCTCCCTTTGCTGGGCGATCACTTCGCCGCCCGCTATCCCGCCATGCCCTGGCTGATTTACGATACCCGCCGCCACTATGGCCTGCACTGGGACGTAAGCACCAGAAAGGCGGCCTTCATCACCCTCGAATCAGGAAACGACGGCCACCTTCGCCAGCTCTCCCAAGACCTGCTGGCGGCCAAAGAGACCGCGTACCAGGACCTCTGGAAACAATACTTTCACGCCGTAGATATCCCCGAACGGCGCAATATCCCCCTGCACCTGCAGCACGTGCCTAAGCGGTATTGGAAGTATTTGACGGAGAAGTGAAGGGGGAAGGAATAAAGGGGGAAAGGAGTAAAGGGGGAAAGGAGTAAAGGGGGAAAGGAGGGCGCGGCCGCAGGTGCAAGGTTTGCCAATGGGAGCAGTGAACGTCCGCTCCGAAGGGCTGGATGCTGTTCAGCCAAGGGTGTCGTTGAACGGAAGCCCTACCGGCTCTGGAGGGGCCGCTTATGTAGCTTCGGGTGGAGACGTTTTCGATAGTTTGTTAATGCACCACCAATTTCAGCGTTTGCCCACCAACCGTCAGAAGATAAAAGCCGGGGCTTAGGTTCTGGGCAATCCGGGAGCCCGTGCCACTTAGAACGGGGCGGCCACTGGCTTCGCGCAGCACCCAGGGTTCGGCCCCGCTTACCCCCGCCAGGAAGAGTGGGGTTCCGCTGGGTGCCGGATTGGGCCAAACGGCGGCGGTGGTCACCCCCTGCATGACGACGGCGCGCACGGTGCTGAGGGCCTCCGTCCCATCGAAGTCGCGCTGCCGCAGGCGGTAGAAATGGGTACCCGGCCCCGGGTTGGCGTGTACGAAGCGATAATTAGCAGCGAGGGACGGCGGGACGCTGCCCACTGCGGCAAACTGTCCGTTTTCCGTGGCGTGCTCTACCGTCCAGCCCGCATTGTCAGTTTCGGTGGTGGTAGACCAGGTAAGTTCAACGTCTTTGCCCGTAGTGGTAGCCTCCCAGCTTTGGTAGCTGACGGGTAAAGCACGTAAGTCGTCGATGCCGACGACAAAAAGCCCGTTTTCCATGTCGCTGCCCAGAATATTGCCGGAAGGCAGGTAAGGGTAAGCGCCCCAGGTACCATCAACGTAGGAACTGCTGCCGAAGCTGGTATCGAAGTAACCAATGCGGCTGGGGCTGGTGGGGTCGCGGATGTCCCACACCTGGATGCCTTCGCCGTAGTAGCTGATTACCACCAGGCTATCGCCCAGCACGTAGGGATTGTGGGCCAGGCTATTGGTGCTGGGAGCCAGGGACGTGGACTTGAAGGTGCTCACGACTTCCATGTCGGCGGGATCGCGCACATCGACGATGTAGACGGGTTTGCTGGTCGTTTCGTCGCACATTACCATGTAGTCGCCGTTTTGGGTGCGCCAGGAGGAGTGATTGTAACCGGCCACCGTTCCCGATTGCTGGTACTGGGAAAGGATGCCGATTTCTACGGGGTTGGCCGGGTCGGCGACGTCGTAGACGAACATCCCCCGGCGTTCGGAATTGGCGTAGAGCGTGTCGTGGATGGCATACGCATCGTGAATGTAGCCACCGGTGAAGGGGGCCGTCCGTAAGTTGACCGAGGCCAGCAGCTGCGGGTCGGCGGGGTTCTGAAGGCTGTACACCAGGTAACCGTTGGACTGCGCCCCCGAATTGGTGCCGAACATGTAGAGTTTGGCGGGCGAAACGGAGGCGTCAATAAAGATGTTGTGGCAACTCAGGAAGTCGGTGATACGCGGGCTGCCCACGAGGGTGGCCGTGGTAGGCAGCTGGCTTAGGTCGATGATTTGCAAGCCTTCGGCGGCTTCGGTAACGCAGTAGGCGTAGTTTCCGAATACCTTGATGTCGCGCCAGGTGCTTTGGGAATTGCTGTAGGCGTTGAGGCGGGCAATTTCGGTGATGTTGCTGGGGTCCGTCACGTCCAGTACAATGACGTACTGCCGGGAACCGATCAGGGCATACTCCCGTCCTCCCGCTGCGTAGCCCCAAACGTCGTTGTACCGGACGCCGCCGCTGATGGGCAGGGTTGCATCGGTCCACTGGCCGAGTAAAGACATGTTTTGGGACTGCTGTGCGAACGCGGAAGTGGTAGCCAGCAGCAAGAAACAGAAGATGGTAGAGAGCAGCTTAAACACGGAGTAGGTCATTATGATCCACAAAGTTAAGCTACGCCGTTGTTTAAGCCCTGGGAGTACGCACTTTGGTCGGGCAGCGGTCCCCCGTTAATGATTGGTCAGGATATGGAGCAGGTGCCCGAGGTGGTGTTTGCCGTGCCAGCTGTAGTGGGCGGCCAGGGTATCGAGCCGGTAGGTCCAGCCCGATCCACCGTGGAAGGCAGTGCGCTCCCACTCGGCGTCAGTGCAGGCGGCCAGGATGGTCGTCCAGCGCAGGTGGAGGCCGCGCAAAAGTTCGAGGCTGACCTCAATGGGCACCGCCGCTACGTCGGGCAGTTCCGCCCAGCCCTTTTCATCGTAGGGGGTAAGGGTGGGGTGTTCTTCGGTCAGCACCCGCTTGTGGCGGACGTAGGCATTGACGTGGCTATCGGCAACGTGGTGAATGACCTGCCGCGCCGTCCAGCCGCCTTCCCGGTAGGGCGTATCAAGTAAACCGCGGGACTGGATGTCAACGGCAGCCTGGGCAAAAGCAGCCGGCAGCGCCTGGATATCTGCCAGATAGTTCATCCGCTGGGTAGTAGCCGTTGCAGCGTCGGGGAGGGTGAAGGGACCGATGGGGTAGCGCATTAGTAAAGGAGTAAAGGAGAAAGGAATAAAGGAGAAAAGTACCAAATAATATCCAATAGCTCCCCTGCCCCGCCATCCCTGACCCCGGCAGGGGTCGAACTTGAATAACCCCGGATGGAGGATGCACCGCATCCGGAATCCGGGGCTACTCCCAACAGCACATGCACCGCATCCGGAATCCGGGGCTACTCCCAACAGCACATGCACCGCATCCGCAATCCGGGGCTACTCCCAACAGCACATGCACCGCACCCGCAATCCGGGGCTACTCCCAACAGCACATGCACCGCATCCCGAATCCGGGGCTACTCCCAACAGCACATGCACCGCATCCGCAATCCGGGGCTACTCCCAACAGCACATGCACCGCATCCCCAATCCGGGGCTACTCCCAACAGCACATGCACCGCATCCGCAATCCGGGAGCGTTCCCGCAGAAAATGAGAAGCACTAAAAAACGCGGATTGGAAATTTTTTCGGGGCCGATAACCATTTTTTTACCGCATCATTCACTGGGTGTTTAGCCAGTGATTATGCCACATTACAGCCCGCGCCGAGTGATTGGGGCCGTGGTTTGGAATCATGTTTTGCGCCTGGAAGTGCGTGGGTGGACGAACAAACTTTTGGGAGGCGGTGTACTAGCGGAGCACTCCGGTGCGTTAATCACCTCGTCCGGACAAACATTCCCGGTCACATTTCGGCGGCCAGCGGTTGTTGCACCAACTCAGCGGTCGCCATCACTAAACCAACGCCACCATGGCAACCATTCCAAGCAATCCTGGTTCTTCCTCCAATTTCACCCCTTCTCCGGCTCCCCAGCCCAACCGTACGCCCCTGCTGGCCGGTGCCATCGCCGTCCTGTTGCTGATTCTTGCGGGACTCGGCATCGGCTACGCCAACCGCGGTGCGGAAAACGCCGAATTGCAGTCCGATCTCGTCGAGATGGAGCAATTCAAAGCCACTGCTGAAAAGCAGTACTACGAGAGCCTAGCCGAGCTCGAAGAAATGCGCGGCAGCAACGAAGAGCTCAACGCGATGATTGATCAGCAGAAAGAAGAGCTCCGCACGCAGAAAGACAAGATCGAAAGCCTTACCCGCGATAGCCGCAATCTCTCCGCAGCCCGACGCGAACTGGCCGATCTGAAGTCAAAGACCCAAGGCTACCTGGCCCAGTTGGAAGAACTCCGCCTGGCCAACGAAGCCCTCACCGAAGACAATGGTCGTCTGACCAGCGAGCGCGATCTGCTCAGCAGTGACCTCCAGGTAAGCCGCCAGCAAAACGAAAGCCTCAACAGCGAACGTGCCGTACTGGTCAGTGAGCGCGAACAACTCGCCTCTACCAACCAGGAACTGAGCCGTAAGGTATCCATCGCCAGTGCCATCAAAACCAATAACGTTACCGTAGTTGGCCAGAAGGAACGTGGCAACGGCAAGTGGACCGATCGCAACAGCGCCAAAAACGTTGATCGCCTCTACATCTGCTTCAACAGCCTCGATAACGGCGTTGCCAACACCGGCGACGAAAGCTTCCAGATCCGCATCATCAACCCCAGCGGCGAGACGATCCAGATCGACTCCGAAGGCAGCGGCATCCTGACGAGCAGTGCCACGGGCGATCGCATCCCCTACACGACCTCCATCAGCTTCAACTTCGACGGTAGTGCCGCCTCCCACTGCGCCGCATGGGCCGTGCCCAACCAGCAGTACCCCGAAGGCGTATATACCGCTGAATTGTACAACAAGGGCTTCTTCGTAGGAAGTGGCCAGGTAGAACTCAAATAAGCACCGCCCCCTTACGCCCCCGTAAGCATAAACCCTTAAACAGCGGGGCCGTAGACGAAAGTCTGCGGCCCCGCTTTACATTTGCCCCTCCTGGCACCATCCAAAAAATCATCCCCACCGTGTCTTCCCTCCAGCAACAAAGCGCCGAGCTCCTGTCCCAGGCCCTTGAATTGCCGACCGACCGGCTCGGGCAGCTCGACGAAGCCGCCCTGTTGCAGCACCTGGCCGATGCCATCGACTACTGGATGCAACACCGCATGGAGCAGCTCATGAGCCTCTGCTATACCCTCGACGTAAACGAGGCCGCCGTAGCCGAAGTCTTCCACCCCGCCGCCCCCGAACCGGCCAACCTGGGCCTCGCCCGCCTCCTCTACGCCCGCCAACTCCGCCGGCTCACCACCAAAGCAACGTACAAAACCGAACCCCTCGACGATGCGGATGCCTGGTAGAAAATTCTGGTTGCCTCTGCTCCTCCTCGGAGCCTATTTCCTGGGCAAAACCTGGTACCTGAGCCCGTCCCAGGACGCCGAAGCACCGGCGGCCGAATTCACTGCCGTGCGGGCCGATGGGCTTTCTTTTTCCCTCTCCGACCTCCGGGGTGGCTACGTTTTACTCGATTTTTGGGGCAGCTGGTGTGGTCCGTGCCGACGCGAAAGCCCCGCCCTGCGGCAACTCAACGCCAGCACGGCCGGGCAGCTCACCATCGTCTCCATCGCCATCGAGCAAGACAGCAGTGCGTGGAAAAGGGCGCGGACGCAGGATGCAAGGGATTGGCCCTTCCAGGTGATGGACTACACCCCCAGCTTCCGCTTTCTGGACGGCAACGTTGCCGCCCGCTACGGCGTCAGGCAAGTACCGACCAATTTTCTCATTGATCCCAACGGCACCGTCATCGGCGTCAACGTCCCCCTCTCCGCCATCGCCGGACGGATCACTGGCCAAAGCAACAGCGAATGAGAGACGACATTGACCCCCGCTTCGAGTATGCCGAGGCCCTCTCCGGCCCCATCCCCGATTATTTGCTGGCCGTGGAACGCCAGGCCTTCCTCAAAACCATGGCTCCGCAGATGCTCAGCGGGCCACTCCAGGGCAGAGTCCTGGCCCTGCTCAGCAAGTTCCTCCGCCCCCAGACCATCCTGGAAATCGGAACCTTCACCGGCTACTCCGCCCTCTGTCTGGCCGAGGGACTCGCCCCCGGCGGCCACCTCCACACCGTCGAGGGCAACGCCGAAAGCGCCTACCTGGCCCGGCAAAACTTCGCCACTTCGCCCTTCGCCGACCGCATCACCCTCCACCTCGGGCAAGCGCCCGCGATCCTGGACCAACTCCCCACCGCCTTCGACCTCATTTTTCTGGACGGAGACAAGCGCGGTTACCCCGCCTACTACGAACGGCTCATTGGCACCCTGCGCCCCGGCGGCTTGCTGTTGGCCGACAATGTGCTCTGGGACGGCAAAGTCCACACCCCCGGCCAGACCGATCCCGACCTGGAAGCCCTGCGCCACTACAACCAGCTCATTGCCGATGATCCCCGTCTGGAGGTCGTCGTACTACCCCTGCGCGACGGCTTATCCATCGCCCGGCGGGTGTAGCGCCCAAGAAAATCCTCCTTTACTGCGCCAACTCAGCGGTAGCCTCCTTCGGCAAACCTTCGATGCCGTTCACGGTCGTGTACTTGAAGCTGAGTTTTTTATCGGGGTAGATGTAGCTGAAGGCAGATTGCACGGCCATCGTTCCTTCGTGGAAACCGCAGAGGATGAGCTTGAGCTTACCGGGGTAGGTGTTGATGTCTCCGATGGCGTAGATGCCGTCGACGCCCGTGCTGTAATCGCGGGTATCGACCACGATGGCGTTCTTATCGATCTGGAGGCCCCACTCGGCAATGGGTCCCAGTTTGGGGGCCAGGCCGAAGAGGGGGATGAAGTCGTCTACGGCAATATCGGTTTCGGTGTCTTCGATTTTTACCGTCAGGGCCGTCACTTTTCCTTCGCCTTTGATGCCGCGAACTTCGGCGTTGGTGACCAGCTTAATGCGTCCGGCTTCGGCCAGCTCCATCACCTTCTCTACGCTATCGAGGGCACCCCGGAAGGAGTCGCGGCGGTGGACTAGGATGACTTCGCTGGCCACGTCGGCCAGGAAGATGGTCCAGTCGAGGGCCGAATCGCCGCCACCGGCCAGCAGCACGCGGCGGTTGCGGTACACCTCGGGGTCGCGGATGACGTAGGCTACGCCCCGGTCTTCGTAGTCGTTGATGTTGGGGATGGGGGGCTTGCGGGGTTCAAAACAGCCCAGTCCGCCGGCAATCATGATCACCGGTGCCTGGTGGACGGTACCTTTGGAGGTAGTAATCTGGTACATCTTCTCCCCTACTTTCTCGATGGTTTCGGCCCGCTCGCCCAGGGTGAAGCCAGGGTTGAAGGGCGCAATTTGTTCCATGAGGTTATCCACCAGCTCGCCAGCCAGCACGCTGGGGTAGCCTGGGATGTCGTAGATCGGTTTTTTGGGGTAGATCTCCGTCAACTGCCCGCCGGGCTGCCCCAGGCTATCGATCAGGTGGCAGCGCAACTTAAGCAATCCGGCTTCAAAAACGGTGAAGAGGCCAACGGGGCCCGCGCCAATGATCAGGATGTCGGTTTGAATCATTTTTCTTTTCAATTTGGGAGTAAACGCGATCGGAAAACAACAATTAGAATATTAAAAAACCCTCCGCCCGGTAAAAAGGTGGGCAACAACGGTCATTTTTAGGACAGTTGAGCAGGTGTGAAGAAGTGCCTACGACAAGTGCAGGCCACATTCGTCCTTGTCTTTGCCCGCCCAGCGGCCTGCCCTACCCTGTCCCGGGCGGGTACAGTGGTGGCAGCCGATGGAGCCGTAGCCCAGGTCTTCGAGTGGGTGCCGGGGCAGTTTGTCTTTTTCCAGGTGGTAAAGAAACTCGCCCTCGGTGATGTCGATCAGCGGGTGAAAGTGGATAAGCCCGTCCACCTGTTCAAAGATGCGCATGGCCGCGCGGTTCATCGTTTGGTAGCTGTGTACGCCCGACATCCACACGGTGTGGGCTTCCTTGACGGCCTTCAGGGGCAGTACCTTATTGTAGTGGCAGCAGCGGCTGGGCTGTGCGTCCCACATGGCGGTGTCCAGCGTCTGCTGGTGGCGCGCGGGGTCGGGGTGGATGTCGACCACTTCCAGGCCCGTCAGGCGGCTCAGTGTATCCCGGTATTCGAGGGTCTCCGGGAAGTGGTAGCCAGTGTTGAGCATGTGCACCTTCTGGGACGGATTGGCCCGGCTGACGAAGGTGAGCATCACTACGGATTTGGTGCCGAAGCTGCTCGTAAAGAGCACTTCTTCAACCGGAAAGTATTCGTAAAGACGGTGGAAGCGCGCTTCAAAGTCGAGGGCACCGAATTCGGCGTTAAGGGCTTCGAGGTCTGCTTTGATGATGGTTTTCATAACGAGGGGGTGGCTTCCGGCGCGGAGGGAGGAAGCAATGATTATGTATTTTTTTCGGTGCCTGGCGCGGATGGTCCCACCCACCCCCCCGAAGGGAGGAGTTCCCCCCGCCCCCCCGAAGGGGAGAGTGAGGACGAGGGAGCGGAGTTCGTCCGGGCCGCCGCTTCCACCAGGCATTCTCCGGCGGGGCATTGGCAGGCCGCGCCGGTGTGGGTTGCGGAGAGCAGGCTGTTGGTCACGGCGTTGAGCTGCCGGACTTTCGCTTCAAAGTCACCCGTAAGACGGTCCCTGAACGTTTTCAGGTTGTCGAGCAGGCTGGTGGTTTCCAACTCGGGCAGCTCTGCCTCCAGCCATTGCCGGAAGCGTTTGGCAAAGGTGGGGCTTTGGCCGTTGGTACTGATGGCAATCTTCAGCGGCCCCCGGGTGACGATGCTGCCCAGGTAGAAGTCGCAAAGGTCGGGCGTATCGGCGATATTGGCCAAACGGCGGGCGGATTTGGCGGCGGTGTGGACGGCGAGGTTGACGTCTTTGAAGTTGGTGGCGGCCACTACGAGGTCGGCCATCTCCACATCCTCCCGCCGAAAGGCACGGGCCAGCCAGGTGACGCTTCCGCCCGCCGCCGTGGTCCAGTAGCCCGCCAGCGCAGGGTCTTCGGCGGCGGCGGGGGGAACCTGGCTCCCCTGTCCTTCCCCCTGCACCTGCGACCGCGCAAGATGCCCCTCATCTTGCGTGGTCACGACGAGCGATAGCGGATCTCGGGACCGCGCCCCCGCTCCGTGCTGCTCCTCCAACAGGCTTTTGAGCTCCTCCCCCATCCACGGGGCGACAATCACTACGCGGGCGTTAGGACTGGACTTGAGGATAAAGCTCAGCTTTTCCTCGCCCACCGCGCCGGCCCCTACGACGAGGAGCTGAAGGCGATCCAGACGAAAAAAGGCGGGATAGAGCGGGTTGTTCATCGGGCGTTTGCTTTTTGTCGACGGGGACTGGCCTGGGCCACGGAAGCGAGGACGCGCCGCTGAAAGGCGGGGTGCTGGCAAACGGTCTGGCCGAGGACGATGATGCCCGGGCCGGCGTCGCGCTCGCGGAGTACGCGGGGGGCGATGTCGTCGGCAGTGCCTACCCAGACGCGTTCGTTGGGGCAGCTGCCGTTCTGGATGACCATCGCGGGCAGGTTTCCTTTGCCTTCGGCTTCCCAGAGGGCGCAGATTTCGGCGAGGCGGCCGAGGCCCATCAGGATGATGACGGTGGCGCTGGTGCGGGGAGCCAGCAGGAGGTCTTCGCTCAAACCGCCGTCGCGGGTATGCGCCGTAAGCACCCAGAAGCTATCGGCGTACCCCCGGCTGGTGGGTGCCACCCCCTGCAAAGCCGGCAGGCTGATGCAACTGCTGATGCCGGGAATGACCCGCACGGCAATGCCACGGGCTTCGGCGTGGGCCTTTTCCTCCTGCCCGCGCCCGAAAACGAAGGGGTCGCCGCCTTTGAGGCGGACGGCGTGGCCGTATTCCAGCGCGGCGGTCACCAGCATTTCGTTGATTTCCTCCTGCTTCATGGCGTGACAGCCGGCGCGTTTGCCCACGAAGATGCGCTGGCAGTGCGGTGGCGTTTCTTCCAGCAGTTCAGTGGAAATAAGCGCGTCGTAGAGCACTACGTCGGCCGTTTGCAGGGCTTTCAGTCCGGCGCGGGTGATCAGGTCGGGGTCTCCGGGACCGGCGCCAACGAGGCTGATGGTGGGAAGTGGCATGGGATTGATATTGGGCAGGAGAGGATGAGCGTCAGGCCTTGTAGTATTCGCCGATGACGACCTTGCTGAGTTGGGCTTCGCGCGTCTGGATGGTTTTGGAGACGAAGGCGCGGGCGGCGGCCAGGTATTCGGTGGCGAACTCGGGCGTGGCCGGTTGCTTGTTGATGCGCAAGACCAAGTCGGGGAAGGGCATGGCTTCGGGGAAGCGGTCGCCGAAGTGGGCAGCGAAATCGTTGAGGATGCCGATGTGGGTATTGCACTTCAGGTCCTCGGCCAGCAGGAGGGCTTTGGCGGCGGTGATGAAGGCAGAGTAGGCGTGGTAGACGGCGTCGGCCCAGGCTTCGCCCTCGACGGAGCGGCCGGCGGCAATGACCTTGTTAGAGGCGTCGTTGAGGATGGCCCCGACCACGTCGAGGCTCACCCCGGCGCATTCCCCGACGCCAATTTCCTGGCGGTAGTCGTGGTCCTGGCCCCAGTCGAAAAATTCTTCGTCGGTAATTTCGGTCGTGTCCCCCAGCGGTTTGAGGAGGTCGTAGAAGTAGCGTTTGCCCTGGCGCAGGGCGTAGTCGTTGTAGTATTCGCCGTCGTTGGCGTGGGTTTGGTAGTCGGCAAAGAGGTCGCGGACCACCTGGGGAATGCGGCGGGTGGGCACTTTGATGATTTTCTCCGCCACGAAGCCGCGGCCATCGGGGGCCACGCCGCCGCCCACTACGACCTGCATGGCCGGGGCGATGCGCTGCCCTACGCGGATGCTGGAGCCGTGGAAGCCGATGTTGGCGGCCATGTGCTGGCCACAACCGTTCATGCAGCCGCTGATCTTGATGCGGATGTCGTTTTCGGTCACCAGTTCGGGGAATTCATCGCGGACGAGCGCTTCGAGTTCCTGGGCCAGGCCGGTGGAGTTGGTGACGCCCAGGGCGCAGGTATCGGTGCCGGGGCAGGCGGTGATGTCGGCCGTAGTATCGTACCCGGGCAGGCCGAGGTTGAGGGCGTACAGACCGTTGAAAAGGTGTGGCAGGGCCGTGGGGGGCACGTAGCGCAGCACCAGGCCCTGTTGGACGCTGAGGCGGACGTCGTCGCTGGCAAATTCCTTGATCAGCCCGGCCAACAGGCGGGTCTGCTCGGCTTCCAGGTTACCGAGGGGGACGCGGATGGCCACGGCCCGGTAGCCACCCTGCTTTTGTTCGAGGACGTTGGTCTTGAGCCATTCGGCGTAGAGGCCGGGGTGGAGGGGTTCGGCGGGCGGGAAATTATCGGCGGGCACCTGGCCGAGGCGGGGGACGATGCTTTCGTCGATGGGGTAAGTCTGGTGGGCAACGGCGGCCATTTCGGCCTCGACGAGTTCCAGGAGCCGCTCCAGGCCAAGGTCAGCCAGCAGGTACTTCAGGCGGGCTTTCATGCGTTTTTCGCGCTCCCCGTAGCGGTCGAATACCCGGAGCGTTGCTTCCATGAAGGGGATGATCTTATCGGCGGGCAAAAACTCGTAGGCGGTGGGCGCAATCATGGCCACGGCCCCGAGCCCGCCGCCCAAAACGACCTTGAAGCCTTTCTCGCCGTTGCGGATGCGGGGGATGAAGCCAAAGTCATGGAAGTAAGTAAAAGCGCTGTCTTTCTCGCTGGAAGAAAAGGCGGGCTTGATTTTGCGGCCCATTTCCTGGCAGATGGGGTTGCGCAGGAAGTAGGCAAAGGCGGCGTAGACGTAGGGGCTCACGTCGAAGGGCTCATCGGGGTCAACGCCGGCCAGCGGACTGGCGGTAAGGTTGCGCACGGTATTGCCACAGGCTTCGCGGGCGGTCATGCCGGCCTCGCTGAGGGCTTGCCAGATGGCGGGGCTGTCGTTGAGTTTGACGTAGTGCAGCTGGATGTTCTGCCGGGTGGTGATGTGGAGCCGGCCGTTGGTGAAACGCTCGGAAATGTCGGCCAGCGCAATCAACTGATCCGGGGTGAGGTGGCCGAAGGGGATTTTGGTCCGGAACATGTGTACCCCGATCTGCCGCTGCCCGTACACGCCCCGGGTGAGGCGGTAGTGCTTAAAGCGGTCTTCGTCTTCCTGCCCGCGCTGGTAGGCGTAGATGCGGCTGGTGAGTTCCTGAATATCGGCCCGGTCGGGGGCATTCAGGTGGTCTAGCGAGGTCGGTTGCGTGGTAGTCATGCCCGAAATTACCCGGCCCGGCCCACTTAGTTTAGCGAAAAACATGAACAAAACAACATATAAATGAACGTCGCGGCAAAACAACTTATTGATTTTTAGTTTGTTACGAAACTATGAAACATGCATTTATTCAAACCTTAACATATCTTTATTTTATTAAATTGTATTTTTGGGCGCGGTCGCAGGTGCGGTGGAAGGGTACCGGAGAGCTGGGTGAGGCCCTTCCCTGCTTCGTTGTACTTTCCCTGGCACCTGCGGTCGCGCCCAAGTCACGGTAAGCGAAAAAGCTCCCGAACAAAATTTTTTCTCCTCCCGCAAACTCCGCACAAAAGCACAGCGAAGGCAGGAGAAGCGCCACAGAATTTGCCTCCCTGGGCGTTAAGACTGCGTTAAAGCGGGCTACCGAAAAGATTTTTCTTGTGTATGTAAAAATCTAGTGCTTATCTTTGGGCTCGTTACCGCAGGATGCGGACAATCATCATCCCCTCATTTTTTAAAGCGACACTCCTATAGTTTAAACGTCTACACTAACCATCAAGCCGGAATTGTACGGCTTCCTTCGGGAATAATCCCAAACTGTTGAAACACGTTAGTCATGGACGTTAAGTCGCTGAATGATCACGAATTGATCACCCAATACCTTGCCGGAGAAGATCGGGCGTTCGAGGAGCTCCTCGGCCGTCACCAACAAAAGATCTACACCAGCATCTACCTTTTCACCAAGGATCACAGCCAGGCGGAAGACATCTTTCAGGAAGTCTTCATCAAGATCATTGATACGCTCCGCCGGGGCAAGTACAACCACGAGGGTAAGTTCCTGCAGTGGGCGATGCGCATCAGCTACAACATGTGTGTGGATTCGTTCCGCCGCCACAAGCGCCGCCCCCAGGTTGGCCAGACGGAGACGTTCAACATTTTCGACGTGCTGCAAAGCCCCGAGCGCAACGCCGAGCAAGGCATGATCCGCAGCCAGACCCACGACCGGATCCGCAGCCTGGTTGACGCCCTGCCCCCCGAACAGCGGGAGGTGGTCATCCTGCGCCACTACGCCGACATGAGCTTCAAAGAAATTGCCAAGCTTACGCGCGTCTCCATCAACACGGCCCTGGGCCGGATGCGCTACGCACTGATCAACATGCGCAAGATGATTGATGAGAAGCAGATTGTGCTGCAGTAAATTGTCTTTTCCTTTATCCTGAATTTTCGAGCGTCGGTTGCACCCAGCGCTCGAAAAGACACAGCCCCATCCGGTCTCGAAAGGACTGGGTGGGGCTGTAGTTTTTGGGTTTCAAGCCGGATCCGGACCTCCGGTCCGGCTGGATTTTTTAGCCCATGGAGTTACATGGAGTGAGGCATGGAGTTACTTGGAGTGAGGGCAAAACTTGAGGAAAAGACCTTCCCCGTACGTACCGCAGGCCGGAACCGAGTCAATTCATTATCAGGAGTGTGCTTAAAACTTCAGGCCAAGCCCTACGCTGAAGTTTACCGTAACAACCTTTTGGCTTAGACTTTGATTCGTCGAAAAGGGAATGTCGTTGATGGATACCTCAACATTGGAGAACTCTGGCGTCGCTGTGAAATAATCAAGGTTAGTAATTAAAGCGATTTTGTTCCCTAAGTTAAAGGTGAAACCTCCTCCGTAGAGGCGCCCGAACGCTGATGCATTTTCGCTACTCTGCTCAACAATGAAGGTCCCGGCGGGCCCCGTTACGGTCGCTTCTACGTTAGGCGAACTTACCCCGACAATACCGGCCATTACCCGTGCGTGAAAACTTATTTTATCCGAGAAGGCTACCGAGCCAAACGCACCCAACAGTGCTGTGCGCATGCCCCAACGGCCACCTTCCGTATCAAAAGAAATACCTGGTTCCTGAAGGACGTCAGAAAAGAGGGCTTCTTCATCCACGGGATTTAGCTGGCTGCGCACCATGGCAGTTACCCCATATTGTCCTTTGCCTATCCTGTAGACCAAGGAAAGATCCACCATTGCCCCCAACAATGGTCTGTAGAGGTTTTCATGCCCTTTGGAAGTTGCGAAGCCCGAAATTACTGAAGTGTTGCTGGAGATTTCGAATTAAGTCCTCATCAAGGTCCAGTCGACACAAGGATAATATTCGTTGTGCTTGGAATTCATTCATGTGACGTTGTTTTACATCGGCGATAGAGAAAGCCCTAACAGGTTGCCCCGGGACTTGTAAATGGTAAGCTGCTTTGGCTAGCGAGCCAACAGTCATCGCCACATTGAAGTGGAAATCGTTTTTCTGCCAAGAGTAGGCTTGGCAGTGCTCCAAGCCCAGTTCTTGCTTCGCGTCGCGAAATAGAAATTCTTGTTGAAATCGACATTGGTAAGCATGAAGAACTTCACCACCGTTGAGATTGGTGTCAGTTGACATATAAAGTCGATGGCCATTTACCTGGCCTTCACTGTCTAGATCATGGACAACGACCAATACGACTTGACATTTAAGCGCTTCTACATTTACAATTGCCTCGTACGCAATCCATTTTCTATCTTCGTCGATAGCACAAGGCGTAAAGACATCCTCTCTGAGGTTGCGAACAGCTACGTAGCCGTCAAACTGCCGTGGTTTCCCCCGTCGCTTTTCTCGTGGGCCGCGATAAAGATAACGGATTTTAGCGTCTTTTCTTAAACGAGTAATCACATCGAAACCGTTCATAACCATTTGATCTACAAAAGGTTGTCGAGAAAAATAGGCATCTACCGCTATGTATTTTGATATTGACTGCAAGCGGTCTTTTCGGGCAATGATAGTCGAACCATAATACTCCAATAGTGTCTCGCTTTCGTGACGGTCAACGGTTTGTACCATGTCTAAATGCAAAGCTGCCTTGTTTTGTAAGTCGACGGCAGCTAGTCCGCTGGCCTCCATACCCCACTTGGGTTTTCCGTCGCTACCGCTGTAGTAATAGTCCACTCCGTCAGTATACTTACCAC
>NZ_JACSIT010000105.1 GCF_014349155.1 Neolewinella lacunae | reverse complement strand
CAATTAAAAATTTACAACTATGACAAAGATTAAATCACTTTTGCTCGGACTTCTTATTCTGACTGTCGGAGTAACAGCTTACGGCCAAACAAATAGGTTTGACCTAGGCGTTGAGGGCAGCCCGAGTGTAACATTCCTACGTGGAAACGACTTTATTGATGATAACCATGAATCGGCAATTGGATTTTCTGGTGGGCTTTTTTTTCAGTACAATTTGAAAAAAGGTTGTTTCACTGCGGACAAATGTCGCCTTTGAAAGAAAGGGTTCTGTATTGACTTCACAGACAACCGACATCAATGGAAATCCTTTGGGAGAAATTACTGTAAACACTAATTTTAACTACTTGACTTTACCCATTCTTCTTCGGGCGACATTTGGAAAGAAATTTCATTACTTTATAAATGCTGGACCCTACTTTGGCTATTTAATCAAACAAAACTTTGTAAGTCAAGGGGATAATTTTCCCGTTACCACAAGTGACAACACCTCACTTATTAAACGTTTTGACACTGGCATTTCAACAGGACTTGGTCTTTCTGTTCCTATAAAAACAGCGTTTGCATTTTCATTTGAAGTGAGAAACAACCTTGGGCTTTATAACGTTAGCGCTGTGCCAGTTGCAAATATGGGAACTATTAAAACAAATTCAACAAACTTACTCTTAGGTTTCACTTACAAACTTGGGCAACGGACTTCAGATACAAAGTAACCTTGGGGCCTTCGACCGCCATCGGCATTGGGCCGCCCATGCGATCAGGTTTTACCACACTGGAGTGATTTTTTGACCGGATTTTTCTTTTCAAGGGGTTACCACGTCCGAGAAAAAGCCTTACTTTGCCGTCGGTTTTATCGATTCAAGAAATAGACCGGCTCCTACGCGCCAGCGAAAACCTTAAGCACTTGACCATCCTCTACACACTTTACAGTTCTGGAATGCATCTGGCCGAGCTACTGGCCCTACGGCTGACGGACGTGCATTGGGAGCGCAACCAACTGCTGGTAAGGGAAGGTAAAGGCCGCAAAGACCCGGTAGTGATGTTGAGCCAACAGCTCAAAGCCATGCTGCAACAGTACTTTGAGTCTTACCAACCCAAAGGATGGCTGTTCAACGGTCAGGACGGGGAAAGCCCTTATTCTCCCCGCAGCGTGCAGGCAGTGGTACGTGCCAGCGCCCGGCGTGCGGGCATCCACCGCAAGGTGACCCCACCTTACGCCACTGCTTTGCCACCCACTTACTCGAACGCGGTACCGACGTGCGCTACATCCAGGAGCTGCTCGGCCACAAAGACATCAAGACGACCCTGCTCTACACCCACGTATCGGATCAGCACCTACGCAGCACCGTCAGCCCCTTGGATGACTTGCTGGGTAGCGAAAAGCGCAAGTGAGATACGGGATAGTTGCGGGTATAAGGTAGTTCTCAGCAAGTAGAAAAAAATGAATATCTACAATCATAAATCGAATACAGATAACCAAAAGAAATTTTTAATTCCTAAGTCAGCAGAAATAGGAAATCAAAATTGGGTTGAAATTTCAATAGATAATGAACGACAAAAATTTGTTGCTCAGAGATTAAAGATAGAACAACCAAATAATACCGAATGGGAAGTTTATAATGACGCAACTTTTCCATCATCTCTTTTGAACGAATTTCTAAGAAGTGAAACTGACAGGCAAATAAAATGGGATTACATAAGCGGTTGGGAAGATAAAGGAGAAATAACACCTGAATTGCTTGTTAAGTGGGCATATGTGGAAAACGGATATTTCTCTGAACAAGATGAAGACTTAATGATGCGCAAACCTGAATTAATAAAAACTATGCATGATTTAATGATTGACGAATACAGCAATAGAAAGATTGATTTAAGCAAAATTCTGAAGTCATACGCAAAAGAAGTATATCAAAAACGTAAAGATAAAAAAGCAATTAGTGAATTTGAGAAGATTTTGAATTTTCGAATTGACAATAGCCTTCATGAAGATTTTAAAAACTATTTGAAAGAATTAAAAAAATAAACCTGCTGAGAACAATCGATATGGCGGCCAGCCCCTCCACAAGGTCGGGGCCGTCGCATATCGGGAGCGTTAGCCGCAAGTAGAAAAAGAAAAACTCCATCAATGATAAATTGGATACTACAAAAAAATCTGACCAAACCCGAAATATTAAAACGGATAAAAACTGTTTTAAACGGAGAAGATGAAATTTGGGAGGAAGTGGATATAATTCCTTTTTCAAATGAAATTCCTGAAATAAAAAACAAAGACACTTTTAAAATAATTTACGGTTCGACAACTTTCATGCTAAATGCTTATCAAAGCGAAGAATTAAGAGAAGGAGTATTCTTCGAGCCAATAAAATTCCAGATGACTAATTATGTCGATAAATGGAAAGATAAAGTTTTAAATTTTGACGGAAAATTGATGAGATTTGGCGAAATAGAGAATATGAAAAGTGAGCAAGAAAAAAAATGGTTTATACGACCAAACAATGACGGAAAAGAATTTAGCGGAAAAGTCGAATCATTCAAAAAAATAGTAAATTGGAGTAATAAAGTTTGTCAATTGGAATTACCTGAATTCAATAGAGATACGGAAATATGGATTTCTGAACCAAAAGAAATAACCAAGGAATGGAGATTATTTATTGTCAACAATGAAATAGTTTCGGCATCAAGATACATGAATGATGGGCAATTAGATGAAAGTGAAAATGACATTCCAAAAGAGATGATTGAATTTGCCCAAGAGCGAATTGATGAATATCGTTTGGAAGATATTTATGTAATGGATATTGCTGAAATTCAAAATGAATACAAATTGATTGAATGTAATTGCTTCAATGGAACGGGTTTCTACAAACACAACGTTGAAAGAATAATTCAATCGATAAATAACTTTGTGAAACGAAAAATAAAAAGGAAACCTGAGGCTAATAATGCATAACATGTTCATTGCGAGCAAAAGCTCGCAACGCCATTTATGCGGAACGTTACCTTCCATTAGAAAAAAGGAAAAAATGACAGTTGAAAAAAGAATAGAGCTTGCCAATAAATCACTAAAAGGAATCTCAATTGGAGACGCTTTTGGGGAAAGCTTCTTTGGTGAAACAGATAAAATGCTAAATTATATTCGAGAAAGAAAAATTCCAGAAACGAGTTGGGAATTTACGGATGATACTGTCATGGCAATTGCGGTTTATGACCAATTGAAAATAAATAATGAAATTAATCAGAATCAGCTAGCGAAAGAATTTGCAATTAATCACGAAAAAGATGTAAACAGAGGATACGGCGCAACTGCAAGAAAAATCTTAAGAGAAATTGGTGAAGGCGGAAATTGGAAAGAAATCTCTCAAAGTGTATTTGAAGGAATGGGGTCAATGGGAAACGGTGCTTCAATGCGAGTAAGTCCAATTGGGGCATATTATTTCGATGACTTAAATCGAGTCAAAGAACTTGCAATCAAATCGGCAGAAATTACTCATTCAAATATTGAAGGAATAACAGGCGCAATTGCAGTTGCAATTGGGACAGCAATTGCAACTCAAATAAAATTGAATAACGAAGAGATTGATCCAATTGAATTTATAAATAGAATTGTTGAGGAATTACCAGATACCGATACAAAATCTAAAATTAAAAAATCAATAGCAATTCCATACAGCTACAACATTGAAACTGTAAAATCAATTTTGGGGAATGGAAGCAAAATAATGGTTCAAGATACCGTTCCATTTTCGATATGGTGTGCGGCAAATAACTTGACAAATTTTGAAGAAGCAATTTGGAAAGCTGTTTCAATTTTAGGAGATAGAGATACAATTTGTGCAATTGTTGGCGGAATTACGATAATGTCAACGGATGAAAATCGAATACCAAAAGATTGGGTTGAATCAGTCGAAAAATTTGAAACAAGTGAATTTATGAAAAAAGAAAAGGGAAGGTAACAATGTGCATAACGTTCATGGCTCCCATTTGGTCGTCGCGCCGCATGCAGTCACGTTAGCCACCACCGCCCCCTCAATCGTAAGGAACAAGCTTCGTCACAAACAGCTACCCAAATCTCCCCCAAGCCCCATCAGCTTACAGCCGGATAAGTAAGCTACCAAAGCGTAATTAGCCATAGTTTTGATCCGAAAAATTTGGATGGGAAGATGGGAAGGTATAAATTCAATCACTCCCTAACAACGACTACCCTCCACCCCACACCCTAGGTGTTCCACCATTGCCAAATGGAGAACGGCAAAAGACAGGCTCAATCACCCATGAAAATATTCCCCATAATTTGCTTTTCATTGATGTGTCAATACTTCGCTCAAGGTAACCGTCCGACCAACCCCATCTTGCCAGCTTTCAGAGCCGGCCGGAACTTCGCAGGAACCAATGCGAAGACGCCATGCGTAATACCCCTGCCGATATCCGGCGAATTTTGAAGGACCAACTTACCAGCGGTCAAACCGTCGTTGCCTTTTGCCGGGGGCGCGGCCTAAAGATACCCACTTTTTATTCCTGGAAGAAAAAATATCTCCAGACTGGTAAAGATACCCCCGCTGGCTTTTGCCAGATCGTGCCGAAATCTGTTTCTGTTGAGCGGCAATTGCGGCTGCCAAGTGGGCTGGAATTGACGGTCACCGGGCTGTCGACGAGGGAAATCGCCGAATTAATCCTTGAAATCGACCGCACTTATGCTTAGTTTTTCTAGCCAGCAGCGGTATTTTATTTATCGTGGCGAAACCGATATGCGCAAAGGATTCAATGGCCTCAGCGGCTTGGTGCGAAACCACATCAGCCACGACCTCCTTAGCGGCGACGTATTTATCTTTCTCAACAAACGCCGTGACCGCATTAAGCTGTTAGTGTGGGATCGCAACGGATTTGTCGTTTGGTACAAAGTACTTGAACAGGGAACCTTTGAGTTACCAGCTGCGAACAATACCTCGCTGGAGATGTCTTGGACCGATATTTATCTTTTGCTCGAGGGCATTGAAATAAAATCGGTGAAAAGAAGAAAAAGATATGTAAAAGCTGCGTGAAAATACGGTTGACCTCATATCTTTGCTGCATATGGAGGTAACTGTTTCCAAGGCTGATTACGATGCGATGGTAGCCGAAAAAGATGGGCAAATTAACGCGCTTCGTCATAGGCTAGAGCAGTTGGAACGATTGATCTTTGCCGCGAAATCCGAACGCTTTGTACCTGCGTCCGCGCCCGAACAATTAGCGCTTTTTGATACGGGCGCGGATGCGGGTGCAGTGGAAGTTGAAAAGCAAAGTATCACCTACGAGCGGAAGAAAAATAAGGTTCATCCAGGCCGGACGCCGTTTCCTGATCATTTGCCTGTTAGGCAGGTAATTATTGAGCCGGATGAGGATACCAGCGGTATGGTCCGCATTGGCGAAGAAGTTTCGCGCAAGATTGATTATGTTGCGGCGGTGCTGGAAATCGTCGAAACTATCCGCCCAAAATACGCTCGTCCAGTAGCCGACCAAAGCGACGATAAACCCGCCATCGTTATCGCTGATTTACCCGACCAGGTGCTTCCCAAAAGTATGGCGGATGCGGGATTGTTGGTTTTTATTATGGTTGCCAAATATATCGATCACCTGCCATTTTACCGGCAAATCGAGATGATCAAGCGAGACTTCGGTTGGGCGATCCATAAATCGACAATGGACGGCTGGTTCGGGGATTCTTGCTCCCTACTAGAACCACTTTATTACGCCCTGCAAAAAAACGTACTCGATACCGACTATTTGCAGGGCGATGAATCCCGGATCTTGGTTCTGGAATACGGAAAAGAGAAACCGAAAAAAACAAGTTCGGAGAAATTGATTGCCCCATCCAAACGGCACCTGGGTTATATGTGGGTGTTCCGTAATCCGGTCAGCGGAAACGTATTTTTTGTTTACCGAAGTGGACGAGGAGCCAACGTTTTGCACGAGACGCTGGGCGACTTTACTGGTCTGCTGCAAAGCGACGGCTACTCGGCCTATGAGAGCTACATCAAAAAACACGACGTGGAACTGGTCAGCTGCCTGGCGCATATCCGGCGTAAGTTTTTTGATGCGCAGAAAAATAACCTGAAATTGGCCGAATTGGCGCTGAAAGCCATTTGGTACCTTTACCGAATAGAGGCAATCTGCCGAAAATATGGCTTAAGTCACGAGCGTCGCCTGAAAATGCGCCAAAGATATTCTGCCCCTGCTTTCAATGCCTTGCTGGAATGGGTGATTTTTCAGCAAAAAAACAACCTCAGTAAAGGTGCCATCGGTACCGCTTTGAGCTATGCGAAAAATCATTTGCCTAGGCTGCGTCATTACTTGGAAGACGGCCGCATTGAGATCGACAACAACCAAATTGAGAATAAAATCCGTCCGCTGGCTCTGGGGCGCAAAAACTATCTGTTTGCTGGTTCCAATAAAGGCGCGCAGCGGGCGGCTATGATGTATTCATTTTTTGGATCCTGTAAGGCTAATGATATCAACCCCAGCGAATGGCTGCGTGATGTGCTGTTGCGAATTGGCAGCCATCCCGTAAATCAGCTGGTAGAGTTGCTGCCCGCACAATGGGAAAGTGAGCGGCGTGCGGCGGCGAAGGGGTAGTAGACGCTTTGCTGCATGGGGCGTTGTTTTGGGCAAAGGTCGGGTGCTGGTTGGGTGGGAGCAAGATGTGGTTGGTCGGACGGTTACCGCTCAAGCCCAACCTCCCTGCGTCATCTGTGATGTTGTTCGGCAGATTAAAATCGAAGGTATTGATGCCCAGCTAAAGGACAGCATCCTGCACCACCAAAGGTATTATCCGGATACGAGTGATGCGGATCATATTGAATATTACAGCCTGACGCTGGATTCAGTAAAGGGGCAGGCGAGAATAGACTTTGGATACGAAAGCGGGCAGCGCGCCTACGCGGTGGATGAAATCAAGCTTTTGGAAAAGACTGATGGAAATTTTAAAGTACTCTACTCCCACTTCACTGGTGCCAATTCCACCGTCAATCAGAACGACCTACTGGTCTTTGACTACAAGCCCAAAACGAAAAATTTGACTATTGACAAGGTGGCAGCTGCTTCTTTAAGTGTTGGGTTTAAGGACTTTTTTACCGCGGGTACACCTGATTCAGTGGCAAGGGATTTTGAGGCAAATGCGGATATTTACTGCAGCTTATTTCATGAAGCTGAAAATGGCATCATCTTTAGGTTGGTAAATTACCTTCTTTCGGGACCGCTTAGGGACAATAAATATTTACTCGGCGAAGTCATTGGTTTTAAGTGGACGGGTGATGAATTCGTTAAGTCGGAGCCCTATTTTGAGGAGTGAAATTGAAAACTGCTGAAATGAAAATCCGTAAGATGGAACGCTGTGTTGAAGTTTATCCTGCTATACTAAAACCATCTTGCGATGTGAAAACAATAATTTAAGAAACAAACCACTATGCTGAACAACCTCAATCAAAAAATCCCCCCCACCTACCTTAAAATTGACCAAGCAACCAAGGAAAGCGGTTTTACAATGGCTTCCGATATCTTGACTTGCTCTTTGTTAAAAACCCTGGCCGCTGCAAAACCCGCGGGCAAATTCCTTGAACTGGGCACAGGAACAGGGCTATCGACAGCTTGGATACTGGAGGGGATGGATAAGAATTCCACTTTGATTTCATTCGACCACGACGAGAAGTTTTTAAGCATTGCTCAACAGTATTTAGGGCAAGACGAGCGGTTGGCATTAGTCCTTTCGGATGGAGAGGATTGGGTAAAAAACAACTTGGGGCAGAAGTTCGACTACATTTTTGCGGACACCTGGCACGGAAAGTACCTGCTACTGGACGAGGTACTGGAAATGCTGAACCCTGGCGGCCTTTACATCGTAGACGATATGCTGCCGCAATCCAACTGGCCCGAAGGACATGAAGAAAAAGCAATCAATTTTGTAAAATACCTGGAAAGCAGAAGAGACTTGACATTGACAAAACAGAATTGGGCGACGGGGATAATAATTGCGGTGAAAAAGTGAGCAAGTGCAGCACTAGCCTACATAGCTTAGCGGCCAGCAGGAGTTTGCAACTTCGAGCACAGAAAAGCCGTAAGTTTGCGACTTAACTGATTGTCGCAACTTCCAAATGCAGCATCAGATAATTGATAACCCTTGGCAACAAAAAAGACAAATGTACAAACTAGTTTTCCGCATAATATTGTTATCCATTTCTGAATGGATGTCAAAATTATTTGGCCAGAGTAGTCCAAGGCCGAAATCTATTTTGGAACAAGAACTGGAAAAGCGAGACCCAACCAAACCCATAAAATTCGGGCATAAGTGTATCTGGGCGGCAGTTAAAACGGAAGACACGAACAGTCTTTTGAAAGCTTTACGATTGGAGAAACAGCGGAAGGCAAATTGGGTGGAAGGGAAATTGCAAGCAAGAAACGGGGAAATTTTTGTTCTGCCACCAATTGAAGGTTGGATTTTAATTTTAGGTTGGGGTTTGCCAGAACCTGGTTATATGGAGGGACGTGAAAGAGCACAAAGATTTTTAAATGGATTGAGCCAAAAATTTGGTGAAGCGCAGATGTTTGGCAACTTTCGAGGGAGCGGATCGGCCTTCTGGATGAAATCTGTAGATGGCAACACGGAAAGATTATACTACATAGGAGATGGCAACAGCTTTATTGAAGGAGAGCCAACCAGCGTTGAAATGAAATGGGATTTGATTGATACCAATAGTAAAGATGCCGAGCAAGAAGAGTATTGGGAAAAGATGCTTTACCCCGATGCAGAACACGTGCTTGAAGTAGCCAAAGCATGGAGTTTAAACCCAATGGAATTAGAGGAAAAGGAAAATGTCGGGGAATATGGCTATCTCGGACGATTAAAATTAAAATAAATTAAGGGGAGCCAAGGT
>NZ_JACSIT010000104.1 GCF_014349155.1 Neolewinella lacunae | reverse complement strand
GGGATAGTTCAATTAAGTGTGTCTGGGTTAGTTATTACTCTATCGCAAGGCGTAGCCTTGCGACGAGCGCGCGATCCGCGCCGCACAGTCGGAGGCCGAAGGCCGGAGACTGCGCGGCGCGGATCGCGCGCTGCCATTTTTAGCTTGGCCCCATGTGCTTGGTTACCCGATCCCCATACAGCTTAACCAGATCGCGCTGGATGGCCTTCCAGCCATACGCCTGTTTGCGCCACGACTTCTCGTTATGCATTAGGCTCAGGTACACCTGCTTCATCAAGGCCGTATCTGATGCCCAGGCAGCCTTGCCCTTGATGAGTTTACGGATGATTCGGTGGACGGCTTCCACGGGGTTGGTCGTATAGATCATTCGACGTAGGGCTATCGGGAAGTCTAGGAAGGCCATCAGCTCATCCCAATCACGACGCCAACTGACGACGATACTGCTGTACTTGTGACCCCACTCTACCTCAAAAGCCTCTAGGGCTGTTGCTGCTGCCTCCTGAGTGTCCGCCTTGTAAACCGCCTTCAAACCTCTTACCACCGCCTTCATGTCCTTGTCATCTACGAAGCGCGTGGTGTTGCGCATCTTATGCACCAGGCACTTCTGGACCACCGTGGCCGGGAAGACATCATTCATCGCCTCACTAAAGCCCGTCAAGTCATCCGTGCAGAAGACTAAAACGTCCTCGACGCCACGAAACTTTAAGTCCTCAAGTACCAGTCCCCATTGGTTAGCACCCTCATTTTCAGACATATACATGCCCAATAGGTCCCGATTACCGTGACCGTCAACAGAGTAAACAGTGTAGAACGCACGGCTGGAGTACTTGCCCTCGTGGCGGACTTTGAAATGGATCGCATCCATGTAAATTACGGCATAGAACTCTAAAAGTCGGCGGTTACGCCACTCTTGAATGACTGGAAGTACCTGGTCCGTAATGGCCGATATCTTGCCCGCCGAAATGTCCACCCCAAACATCGTCTGGAGCAACCGCTTAATGTCCTCAACCGAATTACCCTGCGCATACAGAGCTAGTATCTGCGTGTCCAAACCACTCGATAGCTCTCGCTCTCGCTTGGGTACTAGCTGGGGCTCAAAGGTCCCCTGCCGGTCCCGCGGCGTACGGATCGACAAGGGGCCAGCTTCGGAAAGAATCGTCTTGTCGGTGTAGCCGTTACGCTTGTTCTCCTCCCCTTGGGCTCTCGTCTCAGCAACATGGCCTAGGACCTCGCCGTCCAGGGCGGCATTAACCATCGTCTGGAGCAGATGAGCAAACGGGCTACCTTGCTCTAGTAGGGGTTTACGCGAGTAAAGCTGCTCGTGCATCTGCCGGAACTGCTCAGGATCGCTGAACAACTCTTCCAGCGTGGGATTTTTACTTTTCTTTGCCATAAATCACGAATCTAAGTTGTGTGAATGTAGACACACTTAGATGAACAGTCTCTTCAGTAGACACACTCAAGCTGAACAGTCTCCAACCTCCCTTAATTCGCTCATTAGCTGCTTTGCTGCCTACGGCGGTCACGTTAGCCTGCCTCGTGCGGTAGCCTGCCCAGTGCGGTAGCCCATTCACTCATCCACTCATTCACGCATTCGCTCATTCACACATTAACCAAAGAACAACCACTCCACCGCCTTCGGAAACTCCTGCCCCCAGCGGGCCTCGTTGTGTTGACCGTGGGGGTCGATTTCGGTGCGGAACATTACCTGCCCGGCGAGCGTGCGCGCCTCCAGCTCTTCCCGGAAGCGCCGCAGATTGGGGACCATCGTAGCACTCTCGGCCTCCCCGCCGTAGAGGTAAATCCGGCCCCGGAACTTGTGCGTCAGCTTCGTCTGGTCGAAAGGTATGGACGGCGTCACCCAAAGGGAAGGACTGAAAATCATCAGCCGGTCGTACACCTGCGGGTAAAGAATGCCCGCGTAAATGCTGATGAGCCCGCCGAGGGAACTGCCGCCAATGCCCGTGTACTCCGCCTCCGGCCGCGTCCGGAAATGCTGGTCGATGTACGGCTTGAGGGTTTGAGCCAGAAAGCGGCAGTACTCGCGGCCGTCGCCCAGGCCCAACCGAGTCTTAAAGCCCGGGGTAAATTCCACCACCCGCTTGTCATCCGCGTGGTCAATGCCCACCACGATGAGGTCGCCCAGCCCCCGCGCGGCCAGGGCGGCCAGGCGCTTATCCACGCCCCAGTACCCGTAGGGCGCGTTTTCGTCGAAGAGGTTCTGCCCGTCCTGGAGGTAGAGCACCGGGTAGCGCTTATCGCTGGTGTAGTAATCGTGGGGCAGCAGGGCAGCTACGCGGCGGGTGCGGATCAGTTCGGGAATCTCAAAAGATTCGTTGATGACCACTATTTTCGGCAACAAGGCCGGGTTGAAGTGCAGCCCGGGGCTGGCCCACCGCGCCACGCGGTCGGGCTGCGACCAATCCGACCCCGCGACGGCCCGCCGGTGGTTGTGGGCGCTCTCGCCGTGCGGACCCAACTCTACGGCCTCCCAGCCGCCGCGGGTGTACTTGTACTCCAAAAAGGCCAGGTCTTCGGGTAAATCGAAGTCGTAAACAAAATGCCCGGTTTCCCCGCCGGGCCGCAGGCAGTAGCGCTCGTCGGCAACCTGCCAGTTGTTGAAGTTCCCGGCCACGTAGATCGGGCGGTCGTCAAGGTGGGTATCTGTAATGAGCCGGAGGGTCCGTTGGGGCATCGTCAAGTGCGGGGTATTCGAGGGCGCAAGTTCGGGGCTTCTCCCTCCCCCTGCAAGTCCGGTGTGGGCACAAAATCCACGGCCCAACCCAGCACACCCCGCAGTTTCGGCCCCAGAAAGTTTTGCCGGCTTGCGGCCCCTAAAAAAGTCGCGTATTTTCGTAACGCATTCATCCCTCCCGTCATCCAGCGGTGCAAGCCTTTCTTCCGTGGGCTTCCTATCCCCCTTCACCGCTCTCAACACATAATACTATGCGCATTTCCAAACTCTTTTACCTCGCCCTCCTGTGCGTCATCCTGGGCTGGTCCGCCTGTGAAGACGATGACGATGTCCCCGTCAGCTGCAACTTCGATATTCCCACCGTTCGCCCCAGCAACTCCTGCGAACCGGCCCTGGTCACCTTCGGCAAACTCGATGCCCCCGTCAACAGCTCCGGCCCCGCCCTGCCCGCCGACTGCGGCGTGGACAATGGCCTCACCCGCACCGCCCAGCTCAGCAAAGGGCCTAACGACAACACCCTGCAACTTCAGGTCTACAACGGCACCCGCGGCATCCTCTACCTCCAAGTGTTTGGCACCTTCGCCTGCGACGAAAACTACCAGACCATCCTCCCCTGCACGCCCATTACGGCGGCGGCGGAGCTTATCCCTCTCAATAACCTCGCCCAGTACAGCGAAGTCTTCGTGCGCCTCGACTTCACCGACGAATCCGGCAACCCCATGCGCGCCGAAGCCGCCGACTTCGTTTCCCTGGCCACCAGCCCCCAAATCACCACGGGAAGAACCATCAAATACGGCGGCACCAACGGCGATTTTCCCGGCCAGCGCATCACTGCCTCCTGCAACGGTCGCAGCTTCCAGCGCCTCATCCTCTTCACCTGCGACCCCTCCGCCGATCTCGCCGCCTGGGTCAACGAAACGGGACTCAACGCCAGCGAAAGCTACCAGGGCCGGGGCGGCCAGGCAACCGCCGTGGACGTGCCCCCCGGCCTCGACCCCAACACCGTCGGGCCTGCCGTTTCCCAGAAACGCCTGGACCGCAACGAAGACGACTTCATCGTCGAAGAAGACTTCATCATTACCGTCCCCGGCCCCTCCAGTGGCGGCTTGATCGACTTCGGCCAGTTCGAAGGCCGTGAACCCAACGAGGTCTACGATTGCCTCCTCTACGAACCCGGTAACCCTTCTACCCAAGACCGCGGCAAGCAAATGATCGTCACGATGATCGATAGCGGCGTAGAACTGGGGGGCAACTGGGACCGCGAGTGGGAGCGCCACGTCAACCAATCCACCCAAGACCAGTTCCTGGGCCTCAATCGCCTGGGCTACGACTTCTTCTACGGCGACCCCGAACCCGAAGACAACATCGGCCACGGCACCAACACCACCGGCGCACTCATCGGCAATTACTCCGGAGATCTCCCCCTGACGGTGGTCAACTACAAAGTCTTCGGCGCCGAAGGCCTCTCTACCTACTACGGTGCCCTGGTGGCCCTGTTCAGCGCCGTAGACATCGGCAGCAACGTCATCAACTGCAGCTGGGGCTACGTAGACAATGTCACCCCGCGGGCCATGGAATGTGCCATCCGCTACGCCGGAGACAATAAAGTCGTCGTAGTCACTTCCGCCGGCAACGACGCCAACGACATCAGTCTTTCCAGCGCCCCCCAGTGGCCCGCCAGCTTCGGCGAACGCTACCAACACGTCATCTCCGTGGCCTCCTACCAGTTTGAAGCCCCCGAAATTACTGACGCACCTTACGTCTCGGCCTTCTCCAACTTCGGCGACCCCGCCGTGCGCGTAGCGGCCTACCTGACCGCCAAAACACCCGGCTACGGCCTGACCGATTTCAACTTCAAGGCCGGAACGTCCATCTCCGCTCCCGTAGTTGCTAGTGAGATAGCCAATTCCCTGGCCAATACCGGTGCTTTGAACGATTACCAAAACCTCCTGCGCAACTCCACCAATTTCTTCCAGCCCATCTTCCGCCGGCAATACCTGCCGATTTGCCTCCGCACGGAGCCGAACTAGTGCTTTAACCTCTTCTTTTACATCCAGGGTTGTGGGGAACGTTCATTCCCCACAACCCTTTTTTTATGGCTTTCCCCTTCGAGGCAACTCACCTTTGAGGGATGGGGCCTCCCACTGCTCCTTCAACCTTCTCCCCCCTTCGGGGGGTCGGGGGGGAGCACCTGCGGCCGCGCCCCTATTACGTCATTTCCTTGCGGCCCAGCGCTGCGCCAGTTCCCGCCAGGTGATGAGGCTTATTTTCTCGTCGCGCAGGATGTTGAGAAAGTCTTCGCTAGTAAAAAAATTGAAATCCTGCTGCCTCCAGCGGTTGCCCCAGCCTTCCACGCCGCCGGCCATGCCCGCCGACTCTGCGCCGTCGAGGGCGGTGTGGATCAGCAACACACTGACGCCGGGGTCAAGTTTCGCCAGCACGCCCCGGTAGTAATTGTCGAGACCTAGCGCGTAATCGGGCGTACCCGCCGTGTAAATGTGGTCAATCACCAGGTCTTCGGGCGTCATCATTTGCGCCCATTCCGGCCCGATTTCCAGGATTTCGTGGCGCGATACCATGGCCGGCACGCCGTATTCCCGGGCGACTTTAAGGTAGCGGGCGAAGAACTGCGGGTAATAAACCAGGCAGCCCATGTGGGAATCGAGGTGGGTGGGCTCCAGGCCAAGGCTGCGCGCCCGCTCAATTTGGGCGCGGATTTCCCGCTCGACCTCCTCGGGGTCGGCATTTTCGGCCATCAAGTCGCAGAGGGGCTTCAGATAGCCGCTGCTGTCGAGCAAACTCGCTACCTGATCGGCGGGGGCCACACTGCCCCAGCGCAGCAGCCGCCATTCGCTGGTCAGCACCAGGTGCATCCCCAGGTCGTGTTCCGGGTTGGCGCGCGCCCATTCGGCCACTTCGGGCAGCCAGGGGCAGTTGGCCATCACGCTGGCGGAACTGACGCTGCCTTTTTCCAGGGCCGCCAGGCTGGCCGTGTTGGTCGCATGGGTCACCCCCAGATCGTCGGCGTGGACGATGAGCAACTTGGTATCCGCCGGATAGCCCAGGCGCTCGGCCAGGTTAGGCGTGGCTTGTTGGGCGCTGACGCAGGTGCCAAGAAAAAACAAAGGAGCCAGGAAAGTCAGGCGAAAGTTGTGCATGATCGGAAAGTTTGAACGGGCAGTAAAATACCACCGCTCTCCGAGAAAAAGCGGGGAAACAGCTTATGCTTACGCTGCGTTTCCACTAATGGCACGAAGCACGCCTTAATAACCAGGGAGCAACCTGCTGAAGTCGTAAATCGTTATCTTAGCAACTCCTAACAAAAAATCGACTATGACTACCGCAGATATGCGCAGCGACGTAAGCCACTGGCTGGATGAATTAGATGACCATTTTTTAGTCGCACTACACGCCATGGTGGGGACTTACGTGAGCCAGCAAAAAAAAGACCCCATCTTCGGTTATGATGCCGATGGCACCGTCCTGCACGCCGAAGACATGAAAAGCGTGTACGCAGCCGAAGTAGCTGGTGTAAAACGCGGCGATTACCTGAGCATCGACGACTTTGAAAAACAGTCTGAAACATGGTAAGCCACAGCGTTGTCGTCACCCCGAGAGCGCAGGAAAGTATTCGCAGAATTGTTGATCGTCTGCGGGCTACCATTTCCGACCAAACCGCAAGTCATGTACTTAAAGGGATAAATAATGCCATCAGATCTTTGGCCCTTTTACCAGAATCCCACGAGGTCGAACATTTGATCAGTGACGAAATAATCGAGTACCGACGAATTCTCAAATGGAATTACCGGATAATTTTTACGGTCGACAAAGACGAGATTATGGTATTGGTAGTGGAGGTAGTAAGCAGCCAACAAAGCCCCGAGACCCTTAAAAAAAATTTGGCAAGTAGGTGAATCCCTCCGAATTGGGAGCCCTCACCCCACCTCCCCCAACAACTTCGCCAACTCCCCCAACAGCTTCTTCATCTTGCGATCAATGTACTTAAACGGCATCGCCTCCGCACCCGTGTAAATGAACATCAGCGCAAACTGCCGATCCAAGGGCGGATGAACGGTAAGCTCCTCCGGGTCCCTTTCGCCCAAAATATGCTTGTTCAGGCGGTACGCTTCGCGCAGACGCCGCTTGATGAGGTTGCGGTCCACCGCCTTTTTAAAACGCCGTTTGGGGACCACAAAACCGGCCTGCACCGCAAAGGTCCCCCGCACCTCCTGGGTCTCCACGTAGACCAGCCGGATGGGGTAGGAACTGAGGGATTTGCCAGCGGGCGTAAACAGGCGTTCAATTTCTTTCCTCGCTTTGAGGCGTTCGTCGCGGTAGAATCTCTGGGACATCCGGCGTGACTTATTGCTGCCCGTAGGCGGCCACGATTTTGGCCATCCGGCGATTGTTGGCCCCCAGGTCGCTGTACCCTACGCGGCTGGCGCTGCGGTAGTGGATTTGCTGGGTGGCTTCGTCGAACAGAAATTCTACGTCGTCAATGAAGGGAATGCCCACCGCCCGGAAAGTGTAGTGCAAGTAGCCCGGGGCTTCTTGCTGCAGGGTCGTCCGTGGCAGGGCATCGACGATCGACTTGATCCGGGCCTGCGCTGCGGCGGTCGTGCCCGTGAAGGCCAGGGGTTCGCGCTTTTTATCGGCCTGGGTACTCTGGGTGCTGACGCAGTTGGGGCTGGCCGGGCAGGGCTGCAAACTTGTGGGCAGTGCGCCGGCGGGGTGGACGAACTGGCTGAGGCTCGCCACGTCCTGGGCTTGCAAACTGCTGTCCAGGGCCACGGCATTGGCTACGGCGTCTCCTTCGATGGTGCGGATTTCGGCCAAAACGCTCCAACCATCACCGGCGGGCAGGAAGTGCAGTAGTCCATAATTTTTTACGTTTACCAGTGGCCCCTGGCGGTGGCCGTTGGCCTCGTCGGCATTTTCGTAGGCGTGGGTGAGGCCGCTGGCCGTCACTTCGTAGATCGTCATGCCCTGGTGCTCCACGCGGCTGATTTCGCCGAGGTGGCGGTCGCCGCTCAGCAAAAGGGGGAGCCGGGGCTGGGTGCTGGCCAGGAGATCAAGCAGGCGCTGCCGGGCGGTGGGGAAGAGGTCCCACTTTTCGTAGCCGTGGTCTTGGGGTAGTACCTGGATGCTGGAAACAATGAGGTGGGCGTCGGCGGTACTGTTGCGGAGTTGCTGCTCCAGCCAGGCCCACTGTTCTGCGCCCAGGATGTCGCCGTCGGGGTCCTGCCCGTAGCGGTGGCCTTGCTTGGTGGCCGGCGCGAGGGCGTCCCGGAAGTAGCGGGTATCGAGCAAGATGACTTTCACGCTCCGTTCGCCCTGGTTGATGGTGTAAGCTTGGTAGGTACCGGGGTGGGTCCTGACGGCGGCGTTGGCGGGTACGTCCAGAAAGTCGAGCAGCAGTTGTTTGGCGGAGTCTTTGTGGGGCCATTCGCGGCCGCCGTCGTTGATGCCGTAGTCGTGGTCGTCCCAAATGCCGTAAACCTGCGGGACTTCGGCCCGGAAGGCGGCGTATTCCGGGGCCGTTTTTTGCTGCTGGTAGTCGGCGGCCATTTTCCGGAGGTTATCGGTATCGGCGTAGACATTGTCCCCCAGCCACAGCCAGGCGGCGGGGTGGTGGCTGCGGATTACGTCCCAGTACCCCTGCGGCCGATCCTGGCGGTTGCAGCTGCCGAAGGCGATGGTGAGCACTTCTGCGGGGGCGGCACCGCTGGCGCTGAGGGTGGCAGGGACTACTGTTTCGGACCGGTGGGCCTGGTAAAACAGGTAGGCAAGGCCCGCCAGCAGCAGGGCAAGGAACAAGCGGAGCAAGGTCTTAAGCATAGCGGCGACGGACTAATTCGATGAACTCACCCGCAGTCTCCCGCTTGCTTTCGTCGACCCAGTCGAAGCGACGGGCGAGGCTTTCCAACACCGGCCGGGCGGCGGCAAAGGATCCCGAACTATTCAGCGTACGCAGGGTGGTGTTGAGCAAGTCGGTATCCTGGTTGAAAAGGTCCCGGGCGAAGAGCACCCGGTTGTTGATCGTCAATCCCCGCGTCAGATCCGGCAAGGCCTGGCGACCGAAGGGGCTGGCGCTGCCCTCGTCGAGGAAGAGGGCATTGATCTCCCGCGAAGCAGTAGAATGCTCGGGTTCCGGAGCCGGTGGAGCCGTGTAGGTGGGCATCGGCGGGGGCGGAGGAGGTGGTGGGGCTACGAAAGGAGCCGGTTCGGGGGCGGGAGGAGCGACGGGTGGAGCGGGTTCCGGTGCGGGCGGGGCTGCCGGCGTTGGGGGCGGCGGAGCGACGGGTGCAGGGGGTGGCGTCACGGGGGGCGGCGGCGTCACGGGCGGAGCGGGGGGTGGCGTTGGGGCCACGGGGCTCAGCGACGGGGTGGAACGGGAAAAAGCTGGCGGTGGCGCGGGCGTCGTCTCGGCGTAAATTTCGTAGAGTTCCCGCAGGTACCCCAGCATCAGGTCGCGCTCCATGGCAGAGAGCTGACCACCTTCATCCAGTTGTAGGCTTTTGTGCAGGGCGGTGATGCGACTGAGCAATCGATCGGCAGAAGACTGGGGCATGTGGAAGAATTTATGGTATTTTGGCGCGCCGCAAAGTTAGCCCTTACGCTCCTTAGTTGGTGAGAAGCTTTGGTTAACTGATCTCCACGCAGCAAAAGAAAATAAGACCATGTTTTTAGAGCCTCACTTCAGCGGTCAACGCAGCGGCTGGCTGGAAGTTATCTGCGGCAGCATGTTTTCTGGCAAAACCGAGGAATTGATCCGCCGGCTCAAGCGGGCCCGCATTGCTGGCCAGCAGGTCGAAATCTTCAAACCCCGCATGGACACCCGCTACGGGGAAGGACAGGTGGTCTCCCACGACAGCAACTCCCTGCTGGCCACCCCCATCACCGATACCCGTCGGCTGCTGGACATCCCCGATACCACCACCGTCGTGGGACTGGACGAAGCCCAGTTCTTCGAGCCCGCCGTGGTCAGGCACGTCCAGGAACTCGCCCGCCGGGGTAAGCGCGTCGTCATCGCTGGCCTGGATATGGACTTCCGCGGCGAACCCTTCGGCCCCATCTGTCAACTGCTGGCCGTGGCGGAATACATCACCAAAGTCCACGCCATCTGCTCCCACTGCGGTAACCTGGCCACCCACTCCTATCGCCTGGTACAAAATCAGGAAACCGTCGTGCTCGGCGAAAAAGACCTCTACGAGGCCCGCTGCCGCCGCTGCTACGCGATGGGCAATATCCTCGATTTGAAGTAGCGCAAGGTATTGTTGGGATTTATCCCGACCAACCCCATGTCGGGAGCATCCCGATAAAACTACCCAACAAGCACCCTTACTCCACCGTCCGCTCCGCGCGAGCCACGGCCCCCACGTTGAAGAAGCCCAGGACGGTTTCCCCCGTCTCCAGGTCGATAACGTTGCCAGGAGAGTTCGCTACCGGCCGGTCAAAAAGCCCAGACCCCCCGTTGTTGATTTGCTCCTGGACGATGCGGAGAAAGAGGTAGGCCTCCTGACTCAGGGAGATGACCTCCGCCTCTACTTTATCCCCGCTCACCAGCGGGATGGGCGCGCCATTTTCGTCCAACTTGTTGATGCCAAAGCGAATGGGGAAGATGAAGGTGATCCCGTCGGCGTCGTTGCCGGGGCTGAAGGTGGCATCGTAGGCCAAAATCAACTCGAAGGGACGGATGAGCAGCGTATCGTTGATGGTGCTCCGGATCAGGTAGGCGTCACCCTGCCCCACCTGGTCCCGGGCGTAGAGCTGGGCGTAGAGGCCTTCTTCGAGGCCCAGGGAGGCTTCCTCGAACTGAAAGCTGATCGAATCGACCATTGCCGTACGGTTCATCGTGGAAAAGGAGGCGTACTGTTTGTCGCCCCGCTGGATGCCGAGGCCGTATTCGGTGCCGACATCGCCGATCGTTTCGCCGGGGCCAGGGGTCCAGACGTAGCGGCCGCTATCCTGGTGAATGAAGAGAAAGCAGTTGCTCGTCGGCTGCTGGTTCTCCGTTTCGCAGATGACGACCTGCGCGTCGGTCACTGGCGTCGGCAGGCGGTTGGCGTAGTAGTCCTGGCTTTCCGTCAGGAGGATGGTCTGGGGCTCGGAGGCATTGTTGATCCAGGCTTCGACGACGAGCTCGGGGCCAACGAAGCGGCTATCGAGCGTGACGGGGTCTTCGCAACGCCACAGGGCCAGGCCAAGAAGGGTAAGCAGCAATAATTGTTTCATGGCGGGTGGTATTTGTCCAACGTCCTTTGCTGTTCTGGGAAGACTTCCGCAGCACCTGCGTAAGCGCCCAAAAAGCAGGTCGTTACTTAAATTTGAAGTTGTAGCTGATGCTGGGGATGGGGCTGCCGACGACGCTCAGCTGGTTGGATTCCGTCATAATGGGCTGCCCCAGGATCGGACGTCCCTCACTCTGGGTGCCCGCTACGGTGAAGGCGTTGCGGCGGCCGTAAAGGTTGTATACCCCAAAGATCCACTGCCCCTGCCAGCGTCTGCCCGCTTTCTCCGGCTTGGGGTCGAGCGTGATTGAAACGTCGAGGCGGTGGTAATCGGGGATGCGGAAGTTGTTGCGGCCGTTGCCCTCGTTGTGGGGGACAAAAAAGCCCAGCTGGTAGTAGCCCGAGCTGGCCAGGGTCACGGGCGTGCCCGTGTTGTAGACGAACGTAGCACTCAGGCTGGCCCGCTCCGTGAGCTCGTAAAAACCCGTGAGGTTGAAGTTGTGGGTCTGGTCAAAACGGCTGGGGTACCAGTCGTTGTTGTTCACCCCGGGAGTGAGGCGCTCGGTTTTGGCCAGGGTGTAGCTGATCCAGCCGTTGAGGCGGCCTTTCACCTTCTTGACCTGCACTTCGGCACCGTAGGCCCGCCCGTCGCCGGAGACGACTTGCCCCTCCACGAGTTCGTTCAAGACCAGGTCGGCACCGTCGACGTAGTCGATCAGCTGTTGAAAGTCTTTGTAGTAGGTCTCAAAGCTGGCCTCGTAGGCATTGTCCTTGAAGTTGCGGAAGTAGCCGATGGCAAACTGGTCGGCCAGCTGGGGTTCGATGTTGTTGGTGCTCGGCGTCCAGATGTCGAGGGGGATGGAAGCCGTCGTGTTGCTCAGCAGGTGAATGTACTGGGCGGTGCGCTGGTAGCTGCTCTTGAGGGAGCTCTGGGGGGTGAGCTGGTACTGCACCGCGATGCGGGGCTCGAGGTTGAACCAGTCTTTGATGGTTTCGCCCTTTTCCGTTTGGGTGATGCCCGTCAGGGGGCGGGCAAAGCCTTCGGCGGGGGCTTCGCCAAATTCGTACACGGGCCGGCCGCCGAGGTAGGCAAAGTGGCTGGCGCGCAGGCCGTAGTTGAGCTTGACCTTGCCCGTAAACAGGCTCAGCTCGTGCTCCAGGAACACGGCGCTTTCCACCGCCCACTGGTTGTTGATCGAGATGTCGATCTCATCGCCGTCGCTGATGGCCACCGCATTGGCGGGCTCGAAGCGGTAGTAGATGCCCTGACCGCCGAAGCGCAGGACGTTCTCCGGCGTGATGAAGTAGCTGAATTCTGGCTTGGCACTGAGGTTGACGATGCTGGCGTCCCAGTCAAAGGCGTCCTGGTCGTCGGAACCGAAGTTGATCGCGTAGTCGTAATCGCTGTAGTAGAGGGTGAGGTTGGAGAAAAGGCGGTCGTTGAACAAGTGGTTCCAGCGCAGGGTGCCGGTGGTGTTGCCCCAGCTGAAGCCCGCCTGGTCGCCCGGTTGGAAAACGTCGCGCCCTAGGTAACCACTGAGGAAGACCTGGTCTTTGTCGCTGAAGCGGTAGTTGGTCTTCAGCGTGAGGTCGTAGAAGTTCAGCTTGGTATCCGCCAGGTCGTCGCCCAGAAAGGGTGCGGCCAGCACGTCGATGTAGGAGCGGCGGCCGGCGAGGAGGAAGGAGGATTTGTCTTTCACAATCGGGGCCTCCAGGCTCAGGCGGCTGAAAATGGTACCAATACCGCCCTGGGCTTCAAACTGCTTGGTGTTGCCTTCCTTCATCCGCACGTCGAGGATGGAGGAAAGTCGGCCACCGTAGCGGGAGGGAATGCCGCCTTTGTAGAGCTTGACGTTCTTGACCGCATCGGGGTTGAACACGGAAAAGAAGCCGAACAGGTGGCTGGAATTGAACACCGGAGCCTCGTCGAGGATGACCAGGTTCTGGTCGATGGAGCCGCCCCGGACGTTAAAGCCCGCCGCTCCTTCGCCGACGGAAGTCACGCCGGGCAGCAACTGGATGCTGCGCAACACGTCCACCTCCCCCAACAGGGCGGGCAGGCGTTCGATCGTGCCCATGTCGAGCTGTTCGACGCTCATCTGGACGTCACTCACGTTCTGGTCTTCTTCCTCGGCCACCACCACTACTTCTTCCAGCAGGGTGCCGGCGTCGGAGAGTTCAAAGTCGGCCGTAAAGTTGCCCAACAGGTCTACCTCCCGCCGCTGGTCCTGGAAGCCGAGGTAGCTGGCCACGAGCGTGTACTGGCCGGGGTCGACGGTCAGGGAGTAAAAGCCGTATTCGTTAGTGGTGGTGCCTTTATTGGTGCCGTTCAGGAAAACGGTAGCCCCGATGAGGGTTTCGCCGTTGGAGGCATCGCGCACGTAGCCTTTCACGGTCACGCGGGTTTGGGCGCCGAGCGCAGCCGCAAAGGCTACGGTGAGGAGCACCAGCAAGTAAAATTTTCGCATAGGTCTTTGGTTCTTCGGGGGCAAGAATTCTTGCCCATAATATCTTGGGTACAGATACAACAGACGTGGCGAGAATTGTTTTGGCTTGCTGCGGGATGTTAATTTTTAGTTATCCTAATTTTTTTAAAAACCTGGCACCTCTCCGGCCCGGTGGCCCTACTCCGCCAACCAGGCCAACATCCCCCCTTCCAGGTTACGAACGTTGGTGAAGCCCGACTGCCGGAGCAACTCCTGGGCCATGGCCGAACGCTTGCCGCTGCGGCAGTACACGATCATTTCGCTGTTCTTGTGGGCGGCCAGTTTATCGAACGAGGCCATCAGATTGCCCAACGGGATGTGGATGCCACCGATGTTGAATTCCTCGCGCTCGTAGTCTTCGCGCACGTCCAGCAAGACGTAATCTTTTTTGCCCTCGGCTTCGCGCTCTTTGAGTTCCTGAATGCTTGCGTCCATATTCGTTTCGTCGTTTTGATCCCCTTCAACACCGCAGGGCGGGAAATGGATTAGCGGCGGATGATTTTGTGGTGGCTGCGCTGCTGCCCGTCGCTGACTTGCAGGAGGTAGAGGCCCGCAGGCAGGTCATCCAGGGCAAGCTGCGCGGTACCCCGCTGGGTCCGCAGGAGGCTGCCATTTGCGGTGTAGAGGCGAACTTCCAGGGAATACAGATGGGTTCCGGGGCGCGGCCGCAGGTGCAGGGTTCCGCTGGTCGGGTTGGGGTATACCGTTACCAACTCCGTCGGGGGCGTAGGCGTGGAAACGCTCGTCTGGAAATCGTCGAAGCCAGCCAGGAGGGGCCGGACCATGATGGCCCCGCGCGTCGTCCCCGTCAGGCGCTGCCAGCCATTGCCAAAATCGAACCACTGCACGTTCTCCGGTTGGTTGTTGCGGTCAAAGCCAATGCCAATGTTGCGGTTGGCCCGCTGCTGTTCCCAGCCCACGAAGAAACGACCCACGGGCAGGTCCAGTCGCTCCTCAAACAAGTAGGTCGTGTACCCCTGCAGCGTGTCGCGGTTGAAGGATTCAGCGTAGAGGATCGGGAAGTCTTCTTCGTAGATCCGGGTCACGGGCACGGTATCGCCGGTGTACACCACCAGCCGCAGTGGCTGATCGCCCAGTCCGCCGAGCCCCCGCGGAATGCGGATGCGCAGGCCCACCAGCATATCGGGCACAAACGCGTCAAACTGCTGCAAAATCACGGTGCCTTCCTGCCCTTCCAGGGTTACCTCGGCGGTGCCGTCGTCGTAAGCCATGAACTCGTCAAAACAGGTGAGGGTGCTGACGGTGTCGTTTTGTACGATGCCGGGGGCGAAACTGCGGTCTTCGGTATCTACGATCATCCGGTAGCTCGTCCGGACCTTAAACGGCGGCGCGGCACTGTCCAGACCCGCCAGGAAAGCGGAGAGGTCGGCAAAGCCGTTCCAGCCACGGAAGTCCATCGCCCGGAAGTCATAAGCCTGAGGCGCAAAGCCAGTTGCCCCGCCAAAAAGCTCCGGTGAAAGCAAGCCCCCCGAGGTAATGGCCTGTCCGCTGCCCGTGCTGATGACCAGATTGCCCGAGCTCATCGGCGTAATGTCGTTGCGCAAGTTGTACACCGCCAGCCGGAAACTGTCCCGCAACAAGTCGTTACCCGCCGCCTGGTACTGCCGGATCGGCAAGGCCGTATAGGGTTCCAGGATGCCTTCGGGCGGATTGACAAAGGCCATGTCTTGGGTGATGAGGGTATTGGAGAGGTTGTCCAACTTCACATAATCCAAATGCCACATATCCACCGCCCCCTGCTCGGTACTCTTGGAGGCGAAGCGGAACTGGAAGCCGAAGTACTGGTACTCCGGTCCTACGGGAATAGTGTAGCCGATGAAGGGGCGATCGGAGTTGTTGCCTTCGGTAGTGGGCATGCCCGGCACACTGAAAACGGTGTTCCAGTTGCCCGCCGGGGTGAGGAACTGCACCACGAAGCTGTCCTGCCGCTCCGGCCGGTTGCCCAGGCCCCGGGGCTGGAGGTAAAAGTTAAGCGCCGTATTCGCCGCCCCCTGCAAGTCGATGGGCGTGGAGGTCAGGAAGTCGCGGAAGGACGCCAGCGACGTCCCCGTGGCCGTGTAGGGCGCGCCCTGGCTGTTGACCGCGTCGAAGGTGGCCACGCCCACGGACGGCGGGTTGATGGCAAAGTTGCGGTTGATCAGTACGTCTTCGTCTTGCCACAGGTCTTCGGCTGGCCGGAAACCACCGTAGCTGAAGTCATCGAAAAAGGGCAAATCCGTCGTATTCCGGGTCACGGTAAAGGTGCTTCGGTACACGTCGCAGAGTCCCAGCTCGTTGCAAACGGTAACGCAAACCGCGTCCGTCCCACCGTAGCGGGTGGCGAAGTAGCGGAAGTTGTTATTGTTTTCAAACCCGTTGAGGAAGTAAAAATCCTGCCCGCGCCCCGGGTAGGTGGGTGCGCAACCGGCAATGCTGCGGCAAAAGGCTCCGCCGGGGAGGTCCGCCGGGGGCACCACCACGTTGGCAACGCCACCGGGGTCGACCGCCTGGTCACCCAGTTCGATGGTCCTACCCGCCCTTTGCACCAGCACGATTACGGTCAGTGGCTCCGCACAGTCGCCAGCTTGGTTGCAGACGGAAAGGACGAGCGTATCCAGTTCTTGCACTGCACCTGAGGCCGCGCCATACCGCAAAGTATCCAGCCGGAAAGTGGCAATGCCCCCGCTGGCGTCCGCACAACCCTCGCAGCCGAAGACGAGCTTATCGCCCAGCCCCGTGGTATCGAGGCCCGCCCGCAACTCCAGATTTTCTCCCGGTGCCAGCAGCGTGATGCCTTCCAGATCAAACGTGCTGCACACCCGCTTCTCCACCACCGGCGGGGCCTTGGCCTCCGCAGCGGGTTGCAATTGATCGTAGCCAGCCAAGGGCCGAAATTCCTGGGCGAAGAGGGGAGAAAAACCCAGCCCGAGCAAAAGGGCTGGCAAGAGTAGTCTTACGTTCATTTGATTCACTTGCTTATCGCGCCACCAAAACCGAAGTTCCGGCACCGCCAGATCCACCCCGGGAAGGGGCACCCCGGGGTTTGGAAAACTGTGTCAGCCGAGCTTACACAGCATGCCTTAAAACGCACACCCGCGCGCTTTGGTGTACGTTTTGCCCCTGATCGTGCCGCACTGCGGGGCGGGCCGTTGCTGTAACAACCGCTCGATCGTCCCTAATGCGCTGGGTAGGACCTCAGCGGTCGGTCAGCGGACCAAATTCCTCCCACCCATCTTTACTCACAGCCGTCGGGCAGCGCGTCGGAGAGGTAGATGTCAAATTTTGAGCCCACCGGCACCATCTTACCCCCGGCTGGCTCGGTGCGCACCACGTAGGCTTCGGCGCGGTTGGCCACGTCGCCGTGGATGGTGCCCACCAGCAGGTTGGAGGCATCCAGCTGGAATTCCACCACCCCAAATTGCTGGCATCTGATGTCGGGCACCTCTACCTCGCCGGTTTGGCGAACGGTGACCACAAAATCGAGGGTACTGCCCTGCTTCACTTCGTAGCCGGCGCGCAGGTCGGCGTCGGTCACCTTACGTTCGCCGTCGTAGAGATAAAGGATGGAGTTTTCTTCCTGTTTGGGGTCGTAGACTTGCTCGCGGATGCGGGATTTGATGTGGCCGATGGCCGCAATGCGGTCGGAGTAGTTCGTGTAGTCGTAGTTGCCCACCAGCGACGGGAGGCGGATCAGCGGGGCCTCGTCGTTGAGAATGGTCAGGAAGATCGAGCGGTTTTTCTTCACGCCGCTGCCCGCCTTAGGGTGTTGGAGCACCACTTCGCCGGCGGGGCGGTTGGGGTCGAAAGGTCCTTTTTCGAACTCGATTTTCAGGCCCATTTTATCGCCCAGGTCTTCTGCGTCGGTACGCATCATGCCCACAAAATTGGGCAGTTCGGTACTTTTTCCGTGGGAGGTGTACCAGTTCAGGCCCACCCGCAGCACCAGGAAGCAGAGCAGCAGAAAGACCAGCGCCGCGCCGGCGTTTTTCCAGAAGTAGCTGCTTTTGAACAGCGCTATGGTGCTGTTCAGCAGTCCTTCCCGGCGGGGTAGCGGACTACGATCCGGCGGGGCATCATAAGCGGGGCGGGGCGGCTGGTAGGGGGCGCTGAGCGCAGGTGCCGGGGACGTCTCTTCAGGAGCAGCGTCCGTAAAGACGACCTCGGTGGCTTGGGGAGTCGTAGCGGCACTTACGGTAACGGCCGCCGGAACCGGCGCAGGTTGGGGGGCCGCGGCAGGCGGGGTGGGCGCAGCCGGAGCAGTGTCGCGGCGGCTTTTGCCGTATTGGAGGATGCGGTCGATGAATTCAGCGGGTTGGTAGCCAGCGAGGGCGGCCTGGTGAAAAATGGCCGTGGCGGGGGTCATCCCCGGCAGGCTGTTGATCTCAATGGGAATGGTCTCTACGCGGCCATCGGCGAAGACGCGGACGAAGGCATCGATGCGGCAGTAGCCTTCGATGCCGACGGCGCGGGCGGCGCGTTCCAGATCGGCCCGGACTTGTCCGGCCACGTAGTCGTAGCTGTAGTCGTCCGTGGCCAGGCGGGCGGGGGTGAGGTTTTGTCCTTCGCCGGCCAGGAATTTTTCTTCCAGGCTGAGCACTTCGCCGCCGGCCAGGGTTTCGCTGGGTTCGAATACTTCGTAGCGGCGGTTGCCATCGACGCCCCGGTGGGTGAGCATACCCCCGGTAATTTCCAGGAATTTATCGGCCCCGGCGGCGGTGATGGCTTTTTCGAAGAGGATGGTGTCTTTGCCGATGGGCCACTCGTCTTTGGCGGCCAGTTTCATCTGCTGGCGGCAGCGGGCGGTGTCCATCCCCGCCGGTTGGAAAGTGAGGTGGCAGTAGGCGAGGAGTTCCGGGCGGCTCTTGATGAGCTTTACGGCAGAGCTGCAACCGTCGTCCACGGGTTTGGCGATCAGGGGGTAACCGAAGCGGGCCTCCACGGCGTCGAAAAAGGCCTCGGGGCCAGCGGCAAACTCGGCGGCCGTGGCCAACCACTGCTGGGTGACCAGCAAACCGGCGTCGGCCAGGGTATGCAGCGTGGCGTACTTATCGATGGTGATGCGCGAGCTGGCAATGCCGGAGCCGTTGTAGTAGAGGCCCAGGGGTTCCAGTTTGGCCTGCACCTGGCCGTCTTCGCCCGGCCGGCCGTGAAGGGCGATGAAGACGCCATCGGCCAGCGCTGGCAGTTCCTGCCAGGTAAGGGGCCGGGGCTGGAAAACGACGTCGGGGTCGGCAAAGCGCGCAGTGATGCTGGCGCAGGCCAGGCGAATGTCGGCCACCACGGAGTGCTCCGTCGGCTTGGCTACTTTGTCGCGGATGTCGTCGGCGTTGTCCTTCAGCAACAGGTTGATGGGGAGTTGGTAGAGCTGCCAGTCGGCAGGTCGGCCGGGGGCGGCGGTCAGGAAGACGGGCACGGGGCGGTAGCCTTCGGAGGAGCTGAGCTTCTCGTAGACGTTGCGGCCGGATTCTACGCTGATGTGGCGTTCGAAGCTGGTGCCGCCGAGGAGGACGGCGATGCGTTCTTTGGTAGTCACCGCAGCGCGCTGGGCGTCGAGGGCGGCATCCAGCTGGTGGCCCAGTTCGTCGGCCACTTCCATTGCTCCTGGTCCGCCCCACTGCATCCCGCGTTCGCGCAAAGAAGTGCGAATGATGAAAGTGAGGAACTGGCTGGGGTTGAGGCCAATTTCCGCCGCCTGGTGGAAGAAGAAGCTGCTGGGCATCATGCCCGAGGTGGTGTTCGGGTCGTTGAGGTAGATGCCGCCGCCGGGCGTGTGGAAGCCGTCAATGCGGGCGTACACCTGGAAACCCAGCTCGGTGAAGAGGCGCTCGCACTCGGCGCGGATGGCCTGGATGCGGTCGGTAGGCAACTCGATGGGCGTCACCTTGCGGCTGCGGCCGGGCATGTATTTGCTGCGATAGTCGAAGAGCTCGTTGCTGGGCTTGACGATCTCGGTGGGCGGCAGCGCGACGGCCTGTCCCTCGGGCGTGCGCACCACAATGCAGCTGAATTCCTTGCCGTCGATGAAGCTTTCGACGATGACGCGCTCCTCGCTCTGGTGGCCAGTGAAGACGATCAGGGGGTCCTGACCGGGGGCAGCTACTGCCGCTTCGAGGTAATCGAAGAGCTCGTCCGGGGTGTAAAGCGTCAGCTCGTGGTCTCCGCGGCGCGCGTCGAGGGGGAAGGCGATGCCGTCGCGCAGGTCGCTGAGCTGGCGGACGTACTCAAGGCGCTCGTAGGCGTCGCGGGCTTCGTATTCGCTGACGGGCAGCACCTCGCGGAAGAAGGCGGCGTTGACGGAGCGTTCAAAGGCTTCGAGTCCGTCGCTCTGGGCCAGAATGCTGACGCCAATGGAACTGCCCTGGCGGGCGGGTCGGACGACCATCGGCCAGCCAATCTCGCGCTCGCAGACGGCGAAGTGCTCCGTCACGCGGGAGCCGTCAAAGTCGCCCTTGGTGATCACGCGGATGGCCGGGGCGGCGAAGCCCAGGTTGGCCATGAGCTCTTTTTGCAGGGCTTTGTCCATCCCAATTTCGCTGGCCCGGACGCCGCTGCCCGTGTAGGGAATGCCCGCGTACTCAAGTTCTTTTTGCAGCTGCCCGTCTTCGCCGTACTCGCCGTGGAGGGCCAGGAAAGCAACATCGATCAGCTCCGGCAATTCGTGGCGGCGGATGCGGCGGCCCACGCGGCGGCCCATCGCCTCCAGCGACAGTTCATCAAGCGGGCCGAGGCTCTCCTGGTACACCTGGAAGCCGTGGGCCGACTTAGGGGCCAGGTCAATGGGCGGAAAAAAGTCGCGCACGGTACCCCGGTAGAGGTAATGCCAATCGAGCAGATACCAACGGCGGAAACTGTCCACAAAAATGGGGATGGCCTCGAAGAGCTCCTTATCCAAGTTATCGTAAACGGTCCGGCCACCGGCAAAGGAAATTTCCCGCTCGCGGCTGGGGCCACCGAAGAAGATGCCTACTTTGATGCTCATACGTTGGTTTGTCCGTTAAAATCCAGCGGGGTGGGGAATGGCCAGTCCCTAAACATTCGGCGAAGGTAGGCAGATTGGGGGAGATGGGTGGGTATTTTAGCGGTGCAACTCCCCTCAAGGCTACTGTTTCGGGGGCATCGATAACGCTTTCCCCTTGTTGCGAACGCGGAAAACATCCTATCATTATGCTGCCCTACGGAAAGTCGTTCGGCCCACCTGCCAAAATCTGCCCCATGATAGACCCCAGCATCCGCGCCCACCTGGCCAAAGAACCCAACATCGCCCCCATCGTCGCCCAGCTCGTCATCCCCGAACGACCCGACCACGGCGGCGACGTCTACCTCGGTCTCCAGCGCTCCATCGCTTTCCAGCAGTTGAGTGGCAAAGCAGCCAGTACCATCTTCGGGCGTTTCCTCGGGCTCTTCCCCGACGGCTACCCTCACCCCGAGCAGCTCCTGGAAATGGACGAAGCCGCCATCCGGGCCGCGGGCATGAGTTGGTCCAAAATCAAGTACCTCAAAAACGTGGCGCAGTACTGGCTCGACCATCGCCTCATCAACGCCGACTGGGCGCAGTGGACGGACGAGGAAATCATCACCCTACTGACCGCCATCAAGGGCGTCGGGCAGTGGACGGTAGAAATGGTGCTTATGTTCGTCCTCAAACGTCCGGACTTGCTCCCGCTCGACGACCTGGTCGTCAAGCGCAACATCGTCACCCTCTTCGGCATCGATACGGACACCCTGAAGGGCAAGAAACTCAACGAAGAAATCCTGCGCGTCACGGAACCTTGGCGGCCGTACCGGAGCTACGCCAGCCGCTTTATGTGGGCGATGAAGGGTACGATCGTTTAGCGGGTTTGCGCTTTCATCCTGGATTTCTCTTCTACCCATCCTTGCTAAAAAGCCTGGCGAAACAGGGTTTCCAAGCGGAAGGCCAAACGCTTGTCTAAACGGGAATTGTGGAAGAGATCAGCCTTGAACGAATACCTTGTTAAAGGTACATACAATCTACGCCAAAGCGGCTGGACTAAGCTTATTTTTGCTATCTCTACCATTCTTTGCCAGTCATCCCCATGAAGAAATTAATCGCATTTTTGGTCTTTTTTTGCAGCTTCCTCACCGTCCACGCCCAAGACACCACCTACGTACCGGCCGAGCCACCGTTCAGCGTAACCCGCATGGCCTTGCATTACTACAGTATTAAATGGACGGATGAGCAGTGGAAGGCGCTCGCGGGGCAGGAAGTTGAACTGGTTTACCTGATCGACAAAGTGGGCGAACCCTTTTTGCAGGCCTCCCGCGGCCTTCCTGACCAATCCGTGCAGGACAGTTTCTCCATCGCTACCGGTAGTTTGCCCTATTTCACCCCGGCCCGACAGGGAGGCGTTTTTGTAGAAAGTATTTACTCCATCCGCTTCTCATTTCCCGCCTACCAGCGGGTGGCCAGTAGGGATTCTATTCTCTTCTTTAATTACTTTGTCCCGATCAGCCGGGAAGAACTTGCGGAAAAGTACGTGAAGGATTACAATGCCGTTTTTCTGGATTTTAACCTCAATTTCCTCAACCATTTGGGCACCCCGGGAAGCTACCTGAAAAGCGGTGTCGGTTTTGATGTGTACATTGGTGGAAATTGGAACCCACACTGGGGTGCAGCCCTTGCCATGGGAGTTGAATTCAACGGCAAGCAGCGTTCTTTCCCCGATGATCCGATTCCGGGACGCTTGGATGCAGCGTCTGGCGTCTGGGTCGGTGGTCTCGTCAATCACGACCTGAAGATGACCGACCGGGGCTTGCTTTCCGTGCGTGGAGAACTGGCCTACGGCGCGCTCAACGCCGCGAACCGCATTGATCCGGATCTGGAAGAGGGTTGGGTGCAGTACCGGGGCCTTCACACTGGGGTGCACTTCAATTTCGCCTGGCGCTTCAGCCGTTTCTCGCCAAATCCGGGGATCATCGACGAGCACGTTACCGCCCGCTATTCGGCCGTCAATTTTACGGGAGGCCTGCGCTACCGCTATTATGGCAACAAGGAAGGTACCGGTGCCCACTTTTTTATTGGCGTTGGATACCGGCTTGGCAGGGATGATTTTCGGCGCCGTTAGCCGACTATGGGCCCAAGGTTGTGGCAGCATGAATTGGTATCACCAGCCGCGTTTTCGTATGGCGCGGACGCAGGTGCAAGGGATGGCTTGAGGAGCAGAGATCGGCCAAAACCCACTTTGCTCTTCAACGACCTCTCTTTGCACCTGCGGCCGCGCAAAAGCATCTATAGTTAAACTACCCCGGCGTACGAATGGGGCGGGGGCGGGTAGAAATGGCTTGCAAAAAGGCCAACAGATCATCTATTTCTCCATCATCAAGGCCCAGGGGTTGAAAGAGCGGATCGTGGGTGGGCACAAAAACTTGCTTATCGAGGAGGCTTTTCGGGATGATCTGGGGCATTCCGCTATTGTACATGGTGAGTACTTCACGGAGTTCGAGGACGTTACCGTGGTGCAAATAGGGGCCGGTAAAGGCAATGTCGCGCAGGCTGGGGGTACGGAACTTTCCGATGTCGGCACTATCCTGGGTGATGAGGAAGCGCCCCAGGTCCTCCTGCGATCTTCCGATGAGGTGTTGCCCGCTGTTGTGAAACTGCTGGTCGGAGAAAAGCGGGCCGTTGTGGCAATTGATGCAGCGGGCTTTGGTGCGAAAAAGGTCCAGCCCGCGAATTTCTTGTTCGGTCAGGGCATCGTAGTGGCCTTTGACGAAACGATCGAAGCGGCTTTCGCGGCTACGGATCGTGGTTTCGAAGGCGGCGATGGCCTGGGCGATGGCGCCCAGCTGGATGCTGTCTTGTTGGAAAGCGGCCTTAAATTTTTCTGGGTAGCCGGGGATGGCGGCCAATTTATCGGGTAGGTCTTCCAGGCTTTGGTTCATCTCATCGTGGGCCTGGATGGGGAAGAAAACCTGGGCTTCGAGGGAAGTCGCACGGCCGTCCCAGAAGAAGTGTTGCCAGTCGGCGACGTTAAGCAGGCTGGGGGCGTTGCGTTTGCCCCGTTGCCGGTCGTGGCCGATGCTTTGGATGAGGCCGTCGCCCCACCCCAGTTCTGGCGTATGGCAGGAGGCGCAACTGATCTGGTTGCTAGCGGAGAGCCTGGGGTCGAAGAACAGGTCTTTGCCCAACGCTATTTGCTCTGCGGTGTAGGCCGGGCCAGCGTACTTAGGCAGTGGCCCCAGCTCTACGAAAACTGCCCCGCTATCCAGCTCCGCCGCAGGCCAGGTGCTGATGGGGCCGCCGTAGGCACTGCCTAAATCGCTTGCCCCGGCCGGCGTCGCTGCTTGGCGCTGCGGGGACGCACAGGTCCCTTGCGTCAGAACAAGCACCACGATGGATGCCAGGGCAAGCAGCCCGTACCGCAGCGAAAAACAGGAAACTTGAGGGGTTGACATACCAGAATGAATAAAGTGGGTAGGGCCACCCCAAGAAACGGCGGCCCTACCCAGTAAGCTAAATTAACGTTTGACCAGCTCCACTACCAGGCGTTTTTCTCCTGCGAGCACCTCCAGGTAATATTGGCCACGGACTACCCCACTCAAGTCGAAGCGGTGGCGGTCAGCCCCCGCGGGCCACTGCCCTTGCTGCACCACCCGACCCTGGATATCCAGAAGGCGGTAGCTGGCCCGGGGCAAAGACTCGGCCAGTTCCACCCAAAAGAATTGGTCGGCGGGGTTGGGAAAGGCCCGGCTGGCTTGAATACCAAATTCGTTGATGCTGCTCGGCGTTGCCGCACCGGCGAGGTTGATGATGAAACCAGGCGCTTCGCTGGCGGCATTGACAATTGTCACCGTACCGGTATGCGCACCCACCTCGGCGGGTGCGTAGGTGACCGTAAAGGTGAAGGATTCGCCAACAGCAATTGCCGCTGGCTGCTCACTCACCCCGAGGCTGAAATGGTCGGTGGCCGATAAGGTGATCGTATCCAGCGCTAACGCAATTTGCCCATTGTTGGTGATCGTGACGTCTACTGTGCTGTCTTGACGGAGGGAAAGCTCTCCGAAATCCAGCATAGTACCGCTCACCACGGCATTTCCGGCAATGCTGAAGGTAGCGTCGGGGACGGGCAACTCTCCCACCCCTTTCACGTAAAATACACTGCGGAATTCGCCCTCCAGTACGGGAATATCCAGATAGAAAGAATCCAGGAAACTCCCTGCGGTCGTTGGCGCAAAGTCGAGCACCAGCGCAGCGTTGTCATCCGCCGGAATAATGCCAAAAATCAGGCCGATGAAATTTCCTGCAAAGGGGGAAGAAAGTTCGCCTACGTTATCGTCAAAGACTAAGGCTGCTCCCGTGCCAACGTTGCTAAGCACGAGGATAGTGTCGATCAATTCGTCCACCCCGACCAGGACCGTTCCCAGGTCAATCGTATCACCAGGCTGTATGGTGTTGCCCTCGAGCCTGAAGACCATTTCGGCTGTTTTAGCCGGGAAAGTGTACAACTCCGTGCCCACTACCGTGTCGGTGGCTGCGAAGTAGAGGTCGCGGCCCACTCGCGTAAGGCTATTGATGTTGGAAGATCCCTCCCCTGGGAAAATATCGGAGACCCGCTCGGGAGATTCTCCAATCACCTCAAACTCGTACAGCTCCCGCCCGGCTTCGGTAGTTTCGGCGCTGAAGTAGACGGCGGCTCCGGTAAAGACGAAATCGCGGGGATTGCTGCTTCCAGCGCCGGGCTCCAAATCGGCGGAGAGCTCAACGTCGAAGTCCTCCCCATCGATTAACAGGCTGAAGAGTTCTTTGCCTGAAGCACCATTGTCCGCAGCAAAAAGGACGAACTGGCCGTCTAAGAGCACGAGGAAGTCGCTGGGGTCGCTGCTTCCGTTGGGGTTTAGATCGGTGAGCAGGGTGGTGCCCGCTTCGGTGCCGTCGGTGGTCCAGATTTCGCTGCCCGCTACGCCATCGTCTGCGACGAAGCAGAGTTTACCGCCTGCGACGAAGAAGTCGCCAGGCGAGCTGTTCCCGCTTCCCGGGCGAATGTCTTTTACGAGCACAGTTCCTTCTTCGGTGCCGTCGCTCTTCCACAGTTCCGTACCGTTGCTGCCGTCATTGGCGCGGAAGTAGACCTCGTCGTTGAAAACAAAGAACTGGCTGGGCAGGCTATTGGCGGAACCCGGCCGAATGTCTTTAATCATTCTGGTGCCCTCCGCCGTTCCGTCCGTGATCCAAACTTCACTGCCGTTGGCCCCGTCGTTGCCCGTGAAGACGATTTGGTTGCCGAAAATGGTTTTATTAATGGGGTTGCCCGCGTTGCCGGGCCGGATATCGACCACCAGGTTGGTGCCTTCGGTCGTGCCATCACTGCTCCAGAGTTCGGAGGAATTCACCCCGTCGTTGGCCGTAAAGTAGAAGCGGTCATTGAGCAGGACCATATCGAAGGGGTTAGCATTGCCACTCCCCTCCTGGATATCTTTGATGAGGCCAGCCGATTCGCCATCGGTAACGAATAACTCGTCGCCGAAGCTGGCGGAGCGGGCTTTGAAGTAGACCCGGTCGTTGTAGATGATGAAGTTATCGGGGTTGGCATTGCCCTGGCTGACGGTGTCGCCGAGGTTAATGTCTTGGATCAGGTTGGTGCCCGCCTCTGTACCGTCGGTGATCCAGAGTTCTACCCCCGTTTGGCCGTCATTGGCGCGGAAGAGGAGTCGGTCTCCGTAGGGGAAAAAGCGGGTCGGGCTGGCGTTTTCAGTGCCGGGGTTAATGTCTTTCACCAGCACCGGCTGGGCCCACAGGCTGGCGCTGGCCAGAAAGAGGGAGAATAGAGTGAAGAGTTGTTTCATATGATGCGAATTTAAATAGAAGAAAGGTGCGCGCTGAGGCGTTTATTGGCGCTCATTTGCCTCAAGGGAATAACGCCTAAGTTTATTGGGTTCACCACCTATTTCCGTTTCGTCGAAATAGATGTCGAGGCTAATGACGCCCGTGTTTTCGTTGTACGTGCCCGAACCAGAAATGCCCACCGTGAACGGGGGTAAACCCGAAGCGGCCCGGCGCGTAATGGTCACCCGCTGGGGAATCACTTCCGCCGTACCGGTAGTACTGCCGACGGAACTGGGGGTGAGGCGGACGAACTCCGGAATGCGGATATTGGCCGAGCCGGTTGACACTTCGTAGTCCGCGTACAGGCGGTGCATATTGAGCGCATTCGTACTGTTGCCTGGCTCGGTATTGTACAGCCCGATCACGTTGGTTTGGGTACGGCTTGGGTGGGCAAAGCAAAAGTGGGCCCCGGCTTGCAGACCCCGGCCCGGGGGCACGGGCTCGGCCCCGAAGGAAGTATAGCCCCACAGCTGCGGAAAAGGCTCATTGGGGGCAAATACGCTCAAATTGGCGGTGTGCGGCAGGGAGAAAATGATGCGCGTACTGTCCCGATTACTCAGACGAAGGGAGGGGTTAGGCAGCAGGCGCAAATCGATATAGCGATCCAGCCGAGTGGGGTCAGGATTGTTGTTTGCCAGCAGGCGCAATACGGGGAGATCAGTACCCGCCGCTACGAAAAGTTCGGGGCCATCCAGTAAGGTAAAGTCTTGGCCCACTTGGGCGGTCCCCCCCAGATCGAAAGACAACTCCACGTCTTCTGCCAGGGCCCGGCTAAAATAAATGGGCAAAAGCAAAGTATCTCCCGCCAGGCTCAAGGTAGCATCTGTCTCCCCAAAACCAAAGATGGGGGGCTGGAGGTTCAGCTCCTCTTCCCGCTCCGGGCAGCCGCTCGCCCAAAGCAACAGGCCAGCAAGCAACAAGAGCAATGCGTAGGGGCTAGTAACCTTCATTCTGCACTAGATTTGGGTTGTTGAAGATTGCCGCCTGCGGAATGGGCAAGGCGTAGCGGTAGTCGGGGTAATCCAGGTCACAAGTTAAGACAAATTCTAAACAGGCGTCCCGGTCAACGGGTTGTCCCCAGCGACTGAGGTCGAAGAGATAATGTCCTTCCAGGGCCAGCTCGCGCCTTCTTTCGGTTCGGATAGCTTCCTGCAGCGCTTCGCTCTCCAGATCGATGTTTATCGCCCCGGGGTTGGCCCTTTGGTGAATGAGGTTATAATCGGCCTGGGCTTCGGCCGTGCGCCCGAGGGCAGCGTAAGCTTCGGCGCGCAATAAGTAGAGTTCACTGGTCCGCAGCAGGATCGGGTCGGGCAGTCGGGTGTTGCCGGGGTCAAGCCGGTATTTATCGCTCACTGTTCCACCTCCGCCCGTCATCACCAGTAGCTCTCGCCGTAAGTCCTCGGGAGGATAGAGCGCCACCAGATCGGAGCTGATGTTTAAGACTGGCTCACTAATGCCTGCCCCGATCAAAGCACTCAGCCCCAAAGACGACGGGGTGGTGACCCGGCTAAGGTCCAGGGCAAAGATGCGTTCACTGAGTTGGTTGGTACGCCATTCCTCTAAGTAGCGGTCTGCCGGAGCCAGGGCCGGAGCCGCCTGGATTGGAGAGGGGGAAGCCAGAAGGGCGTTGGTAAAGGCAATTACCGCTTCCCAGGCTTGCAGGTAAGCCGCCACCCGCGCCTGATAGGCCGTTATTACGGTGGAGGTAAGCCAGAAAGGGCCCTCCGAACGTTGGCTGTACCGCGCATCGATGAGGCTGGCCGCCTGGGCAAGGTCTTGCTCGATAAAAGCATACACCTCCGCCACGCTGGCCCGGTCCTGCTGGTCAGTAAACTGCGGCAGACGATCCGCAATCACGATCCCGGGGTGATTCGCTCCGGAGGAAAATTGTGGGGACTGCGCAAACAGCCGCACTAAATCAAAATGCACGATGGCCCGCATCGCCAGCGCTTCCCCCTTGAGGCTATTACGTTCCGCCTCACTGCCTTCCGTTAGTTGGTCAATGTTGGCCAGCACGTCATTGATTTGGTACAAACAGCGGTAGAGGTAATCGTAAAAGCTGCCCAGAGTATTGTCCTGATACTCCGGCTGGTAGGTGAACTGGTAAGCCTCGTTATAAGTATTTGCCGTAGGGCCGGTGCCCGGTAGGTTATCACCCGGCCGCAGCGCGGGTTGGGCATTACCCGCCATTTCGGGGTACATCAGCATTTTATCGCGGTAATAGTTCCCATCCCCCAGCAGTAAATAGATGCCCACCACCGCAGCATTTGTCCCGCGCAGGGTGGAAAAGGTCTCTTCACGGGAAAGTTCATCGGCCGGGGCTACCGTTAGGAAGTCCTTGCAACCGCTGCTGACCAGCAAGATCACCCCGAAAAGCAAAAAGCCAGCGAAAAAGCAGTTTGTGGTTTTCATATTTATTCTTGAACGCAACTTGTTTATGGGGAACTTATTTCGTGCTTCCCATTGATAACCGGTCAGCCACTACCAACCCAGCTTTACGCCAACCACCACCGCGCGTTGCTGCGGGAAATTGAAACGGTATTCGGCGATGGTATTGCGGTTCTCCCTGCGGGGTTCGTCGTACCAATAGCCCAGGTTATTCACCAGAGCGAAGAGATTAACCTGCTGGGTGTTCAAGGGCGTACGCGCACCGGTTTTCAGGCGATAGTTAAGGCTGAGGCTCGCAAACTGGAGATAATTGATCTGGTAAACGTACCGACTGCTGCGACTTACCAAGGGTTTGTCGATACTAGGCCGGGGGGTATCCGTTACGTCGCCCGGCTGCTGCCAGCGATCGAGTTGATTGACGCTTTGATTGTTGAAAAGGATCTGGCGGCCGTCCTGGAAGGTCAGGTCGTTTACAAAGAGGAGCCCTCCGTAGCTGAAGTTGAACTGGGCAGCGGCCGTAAAACGCCCGTGCCGCAGGGAATGGGACCAGCCCCCGAAAAAGTCGGGACTACCACTACCCAGTTTCACCAGGTTGGCGATTTCGCGCGTTGGCGCAATCTCGTCGGTTATGGTGCCATCCGCCAGTTGGAAAAGTTCTTTTCCCGTAGCCGGGTCGACCCCTGCGAAGATGATGCCGTAAAAGGAATTGACGTCTTCGCCGATGCGGAAGGCTCTCGGGTCGCCGACGGTAGCCGGAAGGTCTTCGGTATTGATGTCGAGCAAGACATTGCGGTTGCGCGCCACGTTAAAGCTGCTGTTGTACACCCACTTGCGGTCCGTCGCTCCGTCGTAGTGAAAAGTCAGTTCCACCCCCTGGTTGCGGAGGCTGGCGGCGTTGGCAATCACGGAGGTGAAGCCACTCTCCAGCGGCACGGCGGCGGAGGTGATGGCGTCCACGGTGGTGTTGCGGTACACTTCCAGGGTGAGGCGAAAAGGGTTGTCGGTGCCAAAACCCAGGTCAAGAGCAAGGTTGGCTTGCTGCTTGCGTTCCCAACCGAGAAAATCGTTGATGGGAGCCGAAGCCACCAGCGGTACCTGGTCCACGTAAACGTCATTCGTAAAGCGGTACAAGCCCCGGGCGGTATAGACCCCAATGCGGCTATTGCCAGTAATCCCGTAGGAGAGACGCAATTTGGCAAAACTGATGCCCAGGGGCTGACTGCCCCACCACTTTTCTTCGCTGATGTTCCAACTGCTTCCTAAGGCCCAGAGGGTTTGCGCTTGTTGGTCGCCGCCAAAAATGGAGCTGGCGTCCCGCCGGCCATTGAGCTTGAGGTAATAGCGGTAGCGGTAGTTGTAGGCTAATTCGCCGTAGAGAGAGGCCTTCCGCCGCTCAAAAAGCGATTCCGACACCCGGGTCCGGTCAGCGGGCAAAAACCGAAGTTGGCGCAGGTCATCGAAGGGAAAACTATTGCCCGTTGCCACGAGCCGCTGCTGCGTTTGACTGTTGAGTTCGCCCCCGCCCAGTAAGGAGATGTGGTGCGCATCTCCCAGTTGGGGCGACCAACTGGCCTGGACATTACTGACCCATTGCCCGTTGTCATTCTGCGCCAGGCGCAGGGAACCACCCTGGGCCGCGCCCGATCCGTTCAGTGCGGAAAAGTACTGGAACTGGTCGGTACTGATGTAATCAATGCCCGCCAGCCACCGCAACTGCAGGGTAGTGCCGGGTGCATAAGAAAGATTGATCTGGCTGTTGAGGTTTTTGCTGTTCGTTTCGTCCTCGTTTTGCTCCAGTGCCGCCACCGGATTGGGGCGGCGGGCAAAAAAAGCGTCATTGTTAAAGCTGCCATCCGCCAGGCGCACGGGCAAGTTCGGGGGGTAAGAAAAGGCATTGTAGGTAGAAATGCCTTCGCGTTTTTGGGTGCTCCCATTTACCCGGAGGCCGAGCTCCAGCTTTTCGTGGAGGGGCACCGAAAGCGATACACTGAGGTTCAACTGCTCCAGGCCATTGCGCAGGTGGGCCCCCTGAAGTTCACTGTAGCCCGCTGAAATCCGGTAACCCGCCCCCTTCGCAGAGCCCCCGGACAGCACCATGTCAAGATCGCGGTTGGTGGACGTGCGTTGCACCAGGGCCCGCCAATCGGTAAATACCTCCGTCGTGCCGGCCTCGGCGGGGTTGCGGTTGCTGTTGAACAGGGTCTCCCGCGCCAGCTCTACGTACTCTTCGGTATTGAGGAATTTGATTTCGTCGATGGGCTTAGCGTAGCCTTGGTTGTAAGACACCTGAAAAGAAAGCCGGTCTTGGTTTTTCACCGACTTAGTGGTAATCAAGACCACCCCATTAGCCGCATCCGCCCCGTAAAGCGCGGTTGCCGACGCATCCTTCAACACCGTAATGCTTTCAATGTCTTCCGGATTGAGGAAAGTCAGGGGATTGATGCGTTGGCTGTTGACGTCCGAAAAAACACTCCCTGTGCTGTTCGTTTCGGTCACGTCGAACAACGGAACGCCATCCAGCACAAACAAGGGCTGGGTTGAGGCAGCAACCCCCGAACCGATTCGGGGCAAAGAACTCTGGCCCCGGATTTTCACCTCCACGGGCAGCCCCGGCTCGCCGGTGGTGAGGTTTACCTGAACGCCGGCAATCCGGCCCTCCAGCAGCTTATCAATGCTTTCTTCCGGGCGATCGGGGGCCAGTTCCGCCAGCTGCACTGCTTCGTAACTGCCCACCAGGTCTTTGCGTTCCTGGGCACCCCGGTAAGCCGTAACCACCACCTGCTTGAGCTGGGCAACGTCGGATTGCAAAACCAGGGACAAGGTCGCCTGCCGCAGTCCGCCTGCCGTAGTGGTGATGGTGGCCCGGTCCAGCGGGTACGTTAAACTGCGCATGCCCGTGTAACTGAGGAAGAGCGTGACCCGCTCGTCTTTGACGTTCAACTCAAAGTTGCCGTCCAAATCGCTCAACGTACCGCTTCCACTGTCCCCTACGCGGATGGCCACGCCCACGAGGGCTTCTCCCGTTTCGTCCGTGACTTTCCCCTTCACCATCAACTGTGCGCCAAGTATGCCCGGCAGGCAAATCCCCAAACAAACGATCAATAACCACCGAAGCATACCTTATTTTTTCTACATTATGGGCATTACTGGATCCGTAAGCAGCGGCAAAATAACAACTCCCTGAGGTAATGCCGGATGATTAAGGTCTCATTCGGGCGCGGCCGCAGGTGCCGGGCACGAGCCTGAGGAGCCAGGGAAGGGCCAGCGCCAACCCGCCCCAGCCCCGGAAATAACCTAAAAAAACGCCTGCACCTGCGCCCGCCCCACGTGCACTGTGCGCGCCTCCCCCGTCTGCCGGCCATCGTAGGTGATGGTCAGCTGGAGGTACTGCCCCAGCTGCCGGGTGGCGCCGAGGTTCCAGAGTAGGTTGCGACCCGGCTGAAGGCCTTGCAGGAGGGCGAAGCCAACGGGGCTGCGGGCGTCCCCCGTAAAGGCAATGTCTACCCAGCGGAAGCGGGCGGTGAGCCAGTTTTTGAAGTTTCCTTCCAGCTGCCCCTCCAGGCGGTCACTGCGTTCCCCCATTCCTTCGGGCAAGACGTTGGTTTCGCGGCCAATGATGGCTTTGGTCACCAGCCGCAGTTCGCCGGGCTGCCAGCTGATGCTGGGCTCAATGCTGCGCTGCCGGATGTGGAAGTCTTTGTTGTCGAAAAATTCGGAGTCGGCCTCCCGCCGGCCACTCACGCCAGCGGCTTCCAGGCTCAACTCGTCGTTGGGGCGGAAGCGAAAGAGCAGCGTCCAGTCTTCCTGCCGGCTGGATTCGTAGCCAGTGGTCAGGACGCGGCGGTTGCGGCGGTCGTTGTTGGAGAGTTGGACATCGTACCGGGGGTTGGCCCGGTTGAAGAAGAGGCCGTGCCGGCGGCTCAGGTTCAGCGCCACGAGGCTGCTGTCAGGGACGGCCAGTTGCAGCGGATTCCAGGCCTGGATGTTTTCCGCCTCCCTCGTTTTGCGGTCAATCAGCAAGCTGGTATTGAGGCTGAAGCGCCGCAGGGCTTTCCGCACGCCCTCCGCCTCCCGCCAGATGCGGGTGGGGTCCCAGGTGATTTTCTGGTTCAGGGAGACGTTGTCCGTGCGGATAAAATCATTGCTGAAAACGGAAACCCGTACGTAGTCGGCAATGTCCTGAAAAGGCGCGATCTCCATTTCATTGGGCTGGATTTTGCCGTCGTTATTGTACAGGGTGTCTTGCCAGATGTACTGGCCCAGGCCGGGGCCAACGTAGAGGTACTGGAAATCCACCCGGGGTTCCTGCCCGCTGCCTACCTGGTAGGTCGTTTGGGTGCGCAGGCTGCGGCTCAGGGCATTGGCCCGGAGATCAAGGCGGCCGAGGAAGGTGCGGCCCGGCACATCGCCGGCCAGGTCCACGTCGGCAATGCGGAGGTCGCGGTAGGTGAAGTTGCCCCCCAGCTGGAGGTTTTCGCTGGCCGCGAAGTTGCCCTCCGCACCCAACTCGGTGGCTTCGGTGCTGGTGACCAGGGACTGCCCCCGGGGGAGGTAGTCCGTGCGGCGATTGGCGTTGAGGGCCAGGCGGTAGGCGTCTTTTACGGGAGTTTCCAGGCCGATGGCGTAGCGGTCGAAGCCGAAGGACGTGGCCTGCAAGCTGCCGTCGCTCCGCTGCCGTCGCTCCGACCGCTCACCCTGGTAAGCGGATTTTATCGTCCAGCCCCCCAGGGACGCAAAGCTTTTGTTGAGGACCAGGCTGGGGCGCTGGAACTTCCCCCGGGCCAGCGGGTCTTCGCTGTCCAGCAAGTTGATGCTGCCTTCCAGCAGCCACCCCTGGCTTTGCAGGCGCACGCCACCCGCGTGGCGCGTGCCCGTGTAGGCACTGCCGCGGGTGAACCGTTCGAAGTCGTATTCCAACCGGCCAACGCCCAGCTTTACCAGGCCCAGGCCCGCGCCGAGGATGCGTTCGGTTTCGGGACTGGGCAGCGCCGTCCCCAGGCGGTTGCTGAGGTTCCAGTTCCGGAAAAATTCCGGGGAGCGGTAAGGATTGATGGCGTTGTACGTGGATTCAACGTATTCAAAATGGCCGCGGGTAGCGAGTTGCCAACCGCTGCTGTCGGGGCCGATTTTAAAGGGCTGCTCTGCGTCAAAGCGCAAGGCGTGGCCATTGTCGTCTTCGGCGTCGGCCCGGCTGAAGCGGTTCTGATCGAGTTTACTGCGGGAGCCTTCCACCCGTACGCTGCCCGCCGGACCGATGCGGTAAGCACCGCCCAGGGCAATGAGTTGCTGTTGCCGGGGAGCGACCAAGTCGATGAGGGGAGCAAAATTACCCAGGGGTTGGCAGGATTGGACGTCGCGGCCCACGTAACGAAAGACCCTTTCGTTGGCTGGCCGACTGGGATCCAGGGCATACTCGCCGCCGTTGGGGCCGCGGTCGGTAAAGGTGGCCACGTAACGCCCCTCCGGATCGGCCCGCAGGTAAACGGTATCGATGAGCGCACTGCCGTTGCAGAGGGTGGTATCCACCAAAGCGTACGTGGCCCGCAACTCCGAACGGGTATCGAGGGTATCGAGGCTGAGGATAGGGATGCCCCCCGGGCGGTCTCCGGCCAAGCTGAGCTGCTGCCGCTGGCTGGCGTTGAGCTCCAGATCGCCGGTCGCCGTACGGCTGTCTTGCTGGGTATAAGCATTGAGGTAGGCACTAAAGCGCTCCCCGGCGTAGTGGGTGCTGGCCGTGGCGAGGGTGCGAACGTAGCGCTGGTCGGCGTATTCATACTCGGCCGTAATCCGGGAATCGCGGGTAATGAGGCGACGGGTGGTGAAGGTCAGTTCGGCCAGGTTGTAGTCGATGATGTAGTCGCCATCCAGTCCCCGGGTGAGGAGCTGGCCGTCGAGAAAAATCCTTTCCGTTCCGGCCAGGACGATGAGGAAGCGCTGACCGCCTTCGCCCGTGAGTTGGTAGGGGCCTTGGTTGCCTTCAATGGGTTGAATTTGCTGGCGGGTGAATTGCCCGCGGGCGATGGCGATGCTGGCCGACGTAGTAAGCGTACCGCCCGCGCCCTCCCCCTGCTCTCCCCCGTCGGGGGTTGGGGGGGCGTCTTTACTCCCCCCTTCGGGGGGCCGGGGGGGAGCACCTGCGCCCGCGCCCGAAACCGTAGTAAACGTAGCCCCCTCCAGCTTTTTGAAGTAGCGCAAGAAATAACCATCCGGATTGCGCAATTCGTAATCGCCAGCGGTGAGGCTGGACCGGTTTTTGCGCAATTGGATGAAAATGCGGTCAAATTCCCGCAGTTGCTGCGTTGTCCCCTCGGGCTGAATCGGCAAACTCTCGTCCGTAATGGCCGCCGAAACCAGAATGCCGTTGCCCAGCTCGCCGTCCATTTGCAAGTTGAAAGCGGAGTTGAGAACGAGGTCCTGCCGGTTGCCAAAACTGATGGCGCGGCTGAAACTGCCGCTGGTGCGCACCTTGCCGTCGTTGCCCAGGAGGCCGGAACGGACGTACTCATCGTAGCCGCCAATGATGAGCCCCCCACCCCGGTTTTCGAGCGCTGCCGAGTCCAGCAACCGCACCCGGGCATCGAGCGCGAAAGGCAAAATCCGGTACTGCACCCGCACGGAGTCCGGCAAATCCACCGTCTGCCAGGCCAGGAAGCGGCCGGCCACCGTATAGGAACCCGTTGGCATGGCTTGAAGATCGGGATGGCGAAGTACCCGCACGCTGCCCGGCACCACCGTGAGGGTATCGAGCAGTTGGCCGGCGGGGGAGACGGCCACCGTAGTATCCCGGAGCGTAGAAAGAGGGGACTGCTGGGCAAAGGCCCACCCACCGGCCAGCAAGTGCAGCACTGCCGACCACCACATCCACGCCTTGATTCGCATCACCTTGGGGGAACGGTTGGAAGGCACTTCTTGGTTTATCCCCGGCCAAGGTGTTTTGCCGGTGCGTCGGGCAGGCTACGGTCGGAGTAAAGCCGGGACTACAGTTGAACCAACTTATTTTGCCCCAGCGAGGTGCTCCAGCAAATCCCGCATGAAGGTCCGGAGTTTGGGTTCCACCGCCTGGACGGTCTCGATGACGTCGTCGACGGTAGTCGGCTGGATCTCGGTGATGGGAAAGCACTTGTTGGAGACGACGGAGATGACGAAGACGGGCAATCCGGCGTGCCGGGCTACCAGTACTTCGGGTACGGTGCTCATGCCGATGCAGTCGGCCCCCAGGAGGTTGGCCATGCGGTACTCGGCGGGGGTTTCCAGGTTGGGGCCGGGCAGGGCCAGGTAGACGCCCTCGTGGCCCTTCAGGCCGTGCCGGGCGAGTTGTTCGATGGCCCAGGCGTTGAGCCGGCGGTCGTAGGCGCTGAGCATATCGGGGAAGCGGGGGCCGAGGCGCTCGTCGTTGTGGCCGCGCAGGGGGTTCTCCGGCTGGAGGTTGATGTGGTCGCGGACAAAAATGATGTCGCCCGCATCCATTCCGCTATTGACGCTTCCCGAGGCGTTAGAGATGATCAATTGCTCAATGCCCAGGGCAGCCAGTACGCGCACCGGGAAGGTAAGCTGTTGCATGCTGTAGCCTTCGTAGTAGTGCAGCCGGCCGGCCATCGCCACCACGGGAACGCCGTGCAAAGTGCCCAGAATGAGCTTGCCGCGGTGCGACTCTACCGTAGCTGCCGCAAAATAAGGCAGCAGCCCATAGACGAATTCGCGCTCTACGACGATGTCATCGGCCAGCGAGCTCAGGCCGGTGCCCAGAATAATGCCCAGTCTGGGTTGGGTAGTGGAGCGCTGGCGGATAAAGGCGAGGCACTCCTGGATTTGATCGTAAAGGGTCATACTGTAATTTGGTCTGTGCGCATTTGGTAATTAACGGCAAAAAAACGGCGGCGCAGGGCTAAAGGTCGGGAGAAGTTTGGTTTCCCCGGATCCAGACATCCTGTTGCGGGAAAGGAATTTCCACCCCTTTCTCCCGGAAGGCTTTGTCAATGGCAAAACGAAGGTCGCTTTTAACGACTTCAATCCTCAGGAAATCGCGGGACCAGAAAATGATCTCAAAGTCCAGCGAAGAGCTGCCAAAATCGGCAAACCGCACGAAGGGACTTGGCATTTTGAGCACGCTGCTGTGTTCGTTGGCTACGGCCAGGAGGATTTCTTTCACCACCTCGAGGTCAGAGCCGTAGGCCACCCCAACCCCAACCCGAAAGCGGGCTTTGCGTTCGACCTGGCTCCAGTTGGTCACGTTTTCTCCGATGAGTTTAGAGTTGGGGACGAAGATGATGATGTCGTCGCGTGTTTCCACGATGCTGGTGCGGGCGCCGATTTTGCGTACCGCCCCCACCTGATGGCCGCTGAGTTCGACCACGTCGCCCACCTTGACGGAGCGCTCGAAGAGGATGATGATGCCGCAGATGAGGTCGTTAAAAGTCTGCTGCAGCCCGATGCCGATGCCCACCAACAGGGCCGCCGCCCCCGTCCACACCACCAAAAGGTTGAATCCCGCCGCCTGAATGACGATGAGCGTGCCGATGACGTAAACGAAGTAAGTCAGCAGGCGGTCAATGGCAAACTGGCTGCCCGTATCAATGTTGCTGCGCCGGTAGTAACTGCTCAAGACGAAGGTAGTCGTCACCCGCAACAGGAATTTCAACAAGAAAAATAAGATGCCGATCAGCAGTACCCTCCCTACGGTCAAAGACCACGTAAGCTCCTCCCCATTCTTCACCAGGTACAAGTAGTAGCGGGATAAGCCTGTATCGTTGGCAATAAAACTCAGGGCCGCCGTATACATCAGGGGCCGCAAGATGTTGAAACGGTTCGTGAGTTCCTTCTGCTCTGCGCCCGGTGCCTGTTTCCCCAAGGACCTGGTGTAAAAGCGCTGCACCAGCACTTCTTCGGCCACCAGATCCAGCACGTTGGCAACGATGAAAGCCACCAGGATTTTGACAATGGTACTGATGCGGATGGTCAGCCAAACGGGAGCCCCATCGTCCGTGGGGGCATCCTGGATACTGCCCGCAAAGAAGGTGTAGTCAATGTCCAAAATCCGCAGGATCGCCACCAGTAGCAGACTGATGAACACCAGGCGGATTACCCGCTTGGTGCGGCTCTGGTTGCGGGCCGAAATGTTCTCCCGGCCGTAGTATTTGGGCAGCAGCGTCCCCAGCACCAGTCGGGCCGCCAGTGCAATGCTCGCCAAAACGAGCACGATCAGCACCACCTGGTACAGCGTGATGGGGTAAGTCCCCAGGTAAAATTCGATTTCACGTAATTTCTCCATGCCCGGCGCGAAAATAGGAAACACCGACCGGTAAGGTACAAATCGTTTACCAGCGCGGCTTTCCTCTATACCCTTTCCGGGCGCTCCTGAGGTCCAGACGTTCTAAGTCGCAGCCATTCACGCATTCTCTCATTCACTCCTTCCCACCATCAACACTACCGTCCCGGTTTCTCGTTGAAGCTCTCCCGTGGTGAGTTGTACCTCGGCGACCCAGACGTAGGCCGCCGCCGCCGCCAGCTTGCCCCGCAGGTAACCATCCCAGCCCATCCGGCCGTCGTTGGGCAGGAAATCGGTGGCAGAATAGACTTCTTCCCCCCAGCGCGTAAACACCCGAAAAGAGCGGACCAGCTCCACTTGCAGGGTATTGGCGTAGATCGCTACGTAGTCGTTGGTGCCATCGCCGTTGGGCGAAAAGGCGTTGGGTACGTATACCGGCACCCGGCCATCGACGGTGACGAAAGTGACCAGGCTATCCGTGCAAGCGTAGCGGTTATCGATGGCCAGGCTGATCGTCTGGCTGCTGGGAGCGCGCAAGGTAGGGTTCGGGCAGCTCGGGCAATCGAACAGTTCAGGTGGGTACCAGCGGTAGGCGACGATCTGGTCTGGCGGCACGCGGTAGTCGGGCTCCACCAGTACGCTGCCCGCCAGTTCCTGGGTTACGAAGCTGGGCAGCCGCGCCGGGCGAGCGGTGGCCTCGGGCCAGAAGAAGTCGGGTTGCAGCAGTTCACAGCCCGCCGCATCGCGGATCCGCAGGCGGTAAAACTCCCCCACCGTCAGGTTCACAAAGCCTTCCGCGCCCCAGTAGTCCACTCCGTTGATGCTGTACTGGTAGGGGGGCCTCCCGCCTTCGGCCGAGGGCGTCAGCGGTGGCCGGCGCACCTCGTTACAGGTGATCTCCACGGGTTGCAGGGCGTCGGGGTCGCGCAGGGTCAGGTTCCGCTCGTCGCTGCACCCCAGCGCATCGGTTACCCGCAGGCTGTAAGCCCCGGCGGGAAGCCCGGTGATGCTCAGGCCCGTCGGGTTCACCCCCGTCCAGGTGTAGGTGTACGGTGGCACCGTGGGCAGGTGGGTGACGGTAATGGAGCCATCCGCATCGCCCGAGCAGGTAGGGTTGACGAGGCGGGGATTGATGGAGGGCCGGAAGAAATCAGCCCGCACCGTTTCGTTCAACTCAACGCGGCAACTGCGGTCTTCCAGGGCGAAGAGGCGGTAATTTCCGCCGCGGTCGATGGGCCATTGCTGCCGGCCGGTTCCGTCAAAGACCTGCTGCTCCACCGAGCCGTTGTTGAGGCGGTAATAGACGGTGATGGGGGCCACGCCCGTCAGGTCCAGCGCAATGGACTGGTCTTCACCCCGGCAGGCCGTCAGGTTTTGCGGCGGCAGGCTCAGCCCCGGTGGCGTACTGCTGAAGGTGGCAATCGTCCGGCGTTGGGTCTGCCCGCAGGCGTCCGATACGGTCAGCTCAATGGAGGGAGGAAGCGGCGGAGTCAGCGTCGGCAGAGGGTCCGTGCTGCCAAAACTCCAGACGAAACTGTAAGGGGGTGCCCCGCCCGAGACCTCGGGGTTGAGCGTGGCCATTTCGTCAGGGCAGTAGTAAGCTTCCGCCAGGCCCACCACCAGCGGTGCTGTCTCGTCGATGATCAACTCAATGGAGTCGGTGTAGCAGGCACAGGGGATATCGAGGTAGAGCCAGACATTTTCCGGCCCCTCCACGTTGCCATCGGCGAAGGCCTCGATGGGAATCTCCGCAAACTGGGCACCCGCAGGGATGGTCACCGTGCCCGTACCCGCACTGAAATCGACGCCCTCCGTGGCCACCGAGTTGCTGCCAATGCGGTAGGCAATGGTTTGGGGCCGCGCCGGGTTGCTGTCGGCTCCGCGCTGCACCCGGAAATTGACCGGCGCACAGCCTTCGTAGATTACCGTGGCCTGGGTGGTATCGCCCTCGCCCTCCAGAGAGACGCTGCCGCCCAGGTCAAAGCTGCCCGCCTCCAGAAAAACCGCTGAATCAAGGTCCGAATCCTGCACATCCCCCACCAGTAAGCGGATGTGGTAGGTAGCGCAGGTCTGGAGTTCCACTGTTGCGGTCAGGATGACGGTCTGCCCGTCGTACTCAATCGTTTGGAAGCGGGGTCCCGTGCCCGCACCGCCTCCGCAGCCGGAAATTTGGCGGACGGAAGGAAACTCATTATCGAGGTAAAACTGGCGGTTGGTAGCGAAATTGACGTTGTTGATGCTCACCGCCTGGTTCGTGCCGGGGATGGTGGCCAGGTTGATGGCCCCCCGGCTGAAGGGGCCGTTGATGCCCGGCCCGCTGATGAAAAAGCCGAAGATGTCGTTGAATTGCTCGCCGACAAACTCACAGTACTCCTCCGAGGCGAAGACGTAGCGGAAGGTGACCGTGGGTTGCAGGGGGATGAAGTCAAATTCAATGCCGCTGCGGTCGTAGATCAGGCCCGTGGAGGCCAGGCTCAGGTCGGGGTCGTCGGTGCGGCCCTCCAGCTCGCTGCCCACGTTCGTGTCCGTATTCGGTCCGGCCGCATCGACGATGCGGCCCGTGGAAAGGACGATGCCGCGGCCAAAACCGACAATGTCTTCCGGCCCGCTGAAGGAGCCAATCCCCGCCCGGTTCGCCCCGATCTGGCGAATGTTAAAGATCGTTTCGCACTGGCCCGAGGCGAAAACTTCTTTGACCAGGCGCTCGGCGGTAAAATCCGCGTCGAGTTCCAGGGTCTGGCCGAAAGCGGGCAGCGAAAGCAAAGAGAGCAACAGTAAAAGCAAGCGCATTGGTGTCAGTTGGCAGAGATTACGGTCTGAATCCGTTGTAAGCGGTTGGCTTTTTCCAGGGGGGCGCGGCCGCAGGTGCCGGGGAAAAGTGAAAGGAGCAAAGCGCGTCTGCACACCAGACGGCGGTTGCACGATCAAGGCCATCCTCTTTCGTCATTCTTTGCTCTTTGTCCTTGTCCTTGCACCTGCGGCCGCGCCAGCATTCCCCCGGGCGGGTGCCTGAGCACGTTCCCTGTTGGGCCGCCGCGTGGCCTGTTTCAAACGCTTAAATCGGTATTCGACGTTAAAAATACACCTTATTCAATCGTTCACATATAAATTTTATTGTGATCGGAGGGGAATGCCTAAATTTACGTGATAATCTCATCATCGGGGTAGGGTACGCTTTGCCCATCACTTTGCAAATCTGGTTTCATGAATAAGATTTTCTACAATTTACTCTCGTTTTTACTCCTTTTATCGCTCTCACTCACTCTCTCCGCCCAAACTCCTGGCATTGCTGACCCGCGTCGCTGCCAGGAAGGTGCCATGATCAGCCTCGCCTTTTCCGGAGAAACGGAGCTGTTCACCTGCACGGATGATGAGGTGATGGACCGCATCCGCTTTCAGGTGGTGCCTTTCCGCCAGGCTTTTGCCTACTTCGTGGTGGATGCGAGTGATACAATCCGCTGGATCGGCTTCAGCAATTTCATCAACTTCGATCTGCTGCCCACTGGTCAGTTGCGGGTGTACGCCTTTTCCACCTACGGCCGCATCACTGCCTCCGTGGGCGACAACTTCACTACGGCAACCCTTTCTACGCCGTGTGCGGGCCTGACGGCCAACTTCGTCACGGTCAACAACGGGATGATTGGGGACATTGACATCAGCTCCGGGCAAACGGCCTACGACATCTGCCCCGGCGACGGCGTTGCAGATTCCATTACGGTGTCTTCTACGGCCGTTGACGTCACTTACGTAGTGACCGATACGGCGGGCAACGTTTTGGCTTTGAATACTTCCGGGACCATCGACTTCGACGGCGCTGGCGTCGGCATTTGCCGCATCTACGCCCTGGCCGGGCTCAGCATTGAAGTCGGCGAAAACATCTCCAGCCTCGAAGGTCAGGCCGGCTGTGGCTTCGGTCTTTCTACTGATTTCATCACCGTCAACCGCCTGGAAGTGGAGGGCGGCACCGTCGCTACCGAAGACGGCGCTACGGAAGTCAGCCTCTGCCCCCAAGACGGCGTTGCGGATGAACTGACCTTCGTGGTCAGCGGCGCCATCGGCGAGGCTACCCAGCTGCTGCTTACCGACACCAACAACGTCATCATCGGCCTTCCCCAGGGCAATACTTTCGACTTTGAAGGTGCGCCCGCCGGAACCTGCCGCGTGTGGAACGTCAGCTACTACGGCGACTTCCTCGGTGCGCTGGGCCAGGATGCGGCCACGGCTACCCTGGCCAGCGGCTGCTTTGACCTTTCTGCGGACTTCGTGTCCGTCACGCGGGACGTGCCCGTGGGCGGCACCGTCGCCCTGCAAGACGGATCGACGGACCTCACCATTTGCCCCGCTGCGGGCGAGCCCATTGAGCTCACCTTTGTGGTGAACGGCGCTTCCGGCGCAGTCACCCGCCTTATTCTCGTGGATTCCAACGACGTGGTCATCGGCCTGCCTTCCGGCAACGTGATTGACTTTGAAAACGCCCCTGCGGGTGTTTGCCGCCTGTACAACGTCAGCTATTTCGGCGACTTCCTGCTGGCGCTGGAAGACCCCTTCCGCACTGAAAACCTGGCGACGGGTTGTTTTGAACTGTCCGACAACTTCGTGACCATCGTCCACCAAATCCCCCTCGGCGGCAGCATCCTGACGGCCTTTGGCGACGACGCGGTACGCACCTGCCCCCAGAACGGCATCCCCGACATCATTGCCTTCACCGTTACGGGTGCGAGCGCGCCCAACACCCGCCTGATCATCACCGACGAAAACAACGTCATCATCGGCCTTCCCGAGGGCAACAGTGCGGATTTTGACACGGCCGCCGTGGGCGTTTGCCGCGTCTGGAACCTGAGCTACTACGGCGACTTCCTCGGGATGATCGGAGATACGGCGTCCGTGGCGGAACTGGCCAGTGGCTGCTTCGCACTGTCGGACAACTTCGTCACCGTCAACCGGGAAATCCCCGTAGGCGGCACCATTGCTACGGTGGAAGGGGACACCGAAGTCATCACCTGCCCCGGCGACGGCAATGCCGACCTGATTACACTGACTACGACGGGTACTTCCGGTGGCGAATTGGCCTACATCGTCACCGACACCAACAACGTAGTCCTCCAGATCTCTACTACGCCCAGCTTTGACTTTGAAGATGCCCCCGTGGGGACTTGCCGGATCTGGTCCGTCACCTACCAGGGCAGCTTGGTCATCAACCCGGGCCTGGACGCGGATGAGGTGCCGATTTCTGACAACTGCTTTGCGCTTTCTGACAACTTCGTCACGGTCATCCGCACCGTTCCCAGCCCGGGCACCATTACTACGGTGGCGGGCGAGGACACCCTGAGCATCTGCCCTGCCGACGGCGTAGCGGACGAAATCAGCTTCCAGGTGACCGACGCGGGCATGGCCAACTTCACCTTGCTGGTAACCGATACCTCGAACAACATCCTGGCTATTCCCGAAGGGCTGAGCTTCGACTTTGAGTCTTCCGAATTGGGCATTTGCCGGGTTTGGGGCCTCTCCTTCCAGGGCGACCTGCTGGCGGCAGTAGGCGACAACGCCGCGACTACCATCCTGGCCAGCGGCTGCTTTGGTCTGACGGACGGCTTCGTGACGGTCATCAAAGAATCGCTCTCCGGTGGCAGCGTCAGCCTGGCCAATGGCACTACGATGGCAACGATCTGCCCCGGCGACGGCATTGCGGATGTGCTTTCCTTCCTCAGCACCGGTGCGACGGGAGATGAGTTTACCTTTATCGTCACCGACGAAAACGGCATCATCCTGGGTGTTCCCCCCGGCGCTTCGATCGACTTCGAAGAAGCCGATCCGGGCACTTGCCGCGTTTACGGCCTGGCTTACCGCGGCAGTGTGCTGGCGGGCCAGGGCGACGACATCGCCACGACCCAGCTGGCGACGGCCTGCGCGGCCCTCTCCGATAACTTCGTCACCGTCATCCGCACCTCCGCCACCACCGGCCCCATCAGCACCGAAAGTGGCGCTACGGAAGTCCTGGTTTGCCCCGGCGACGCCATCCCCGACCCCGTTCGTTTTGACTCTACGGGCACTACCCTGGAGAACTTCAACTACCTGGTAACGGACACCAACAACACGGTGATCCAGGTAGCCTTTACTGACCAGATCGACTTCGAGAACTTCCCCGAAGGCGTTTGCCGGGTTTGGGGCCTGGGCTACAATGGCGTCATTACCGCTACGCTCGGCCTGGTCATTGGCCAGGGTCCCCTGGCTACGGAGTGCGCCGCGCTCTCCGAAAACTTCGTCACCGTCATCAAGCAATTGCCCGTAGGAGGTAGCATTGCTACCCTGGACGGCGCTACGGAAGTACGGGTTTGCTCCATGGACGGCATCCCCGATCCGATTACGGTAACCAGCACCAGTGCTTCGGGTGCCCGCTTCATCTTTATTGCCACTACCGACCAGGGCGTGGTAATTTCCTTCCAGGACAGCCCCACTTTCGATTTTGAGGATGCCGGCTTTGGCACCTCCCGCATTTACGGGCTTTCCTACCAGGGTACCCTTTTGCTCTCTGTGGGTGACACCATTACCAACCCGGAACGGGCGACGGGTTGCTCCGACCTCAGCGACAACTTCGTCACCGTCATCCGCGAGATGGCCATGGGCGGCACCGTCAGCCTGACCAATGGGGACACGCGGGTGGTGACTTGCCCCGGCGACGGGATGGCCGATGTGCTGTCCTTCACCTCCGCTGGTAGCGTGGGCAACAGTTACCTCTACGTAGTTACTGACTCGGCCAACGTTATTCTGGGCGTAGCCGAAGGAAATAGTTTCGACTTTGAGGGCGCGGGCGAAGGCATCTGCCGGGTCTGGGGACTGGCCTTTGCGGGCGAACTCAGCGCTATGGTGGGAGACACGGCTACGGCGGTGGACCTGGCCACGGGCTGCTTTGACCTCTCCGACAACTTCATCACCGTCATCCGGGAAGTGCCCGACGCGGGCAGCATCAGCCTGGAAGACGGTACCAACGAGATCTCGTTCTGTTCCGGCGATGCGATGATGGACAGCCTCGTGTTCATCAACACCTCCACCACTTCGTCCAGCTACGCCTACATCATCGGGCAGGAAGGCTTTGCCCTGACGGCCATTACGGACAGCAGTTTCGACTTCAGCAATACCTTCACTGGCACCTATACCATCTACGGTCTGGCCTACACGGGCACGCTGACGATTCTGCCCGGGCAGGAAATTGCCACCACGGCCCTTTCCACCGATTGCTTCGACCTGAGCGAAAACACCATCACCGTGAACGTTACACGGGTGGACGGCGGCTTCATCCGGGGCAACGGCGCACTGGAGGTATACCTCTGCCCCGAGAACCCAGAAGACGGCTTCGTGACGTTTACGACCAACAGCATCCTCAACGACACGCTCTTCCGCTACGTCATCACGACGGCTACGGACGTCATACTGGCGGTACTGGACAGCAACAGCTTCGATTTTGGTCCGCTGCCCCTGCAGGAGCTGCGGGTGTACGCCATCAGCTACACGGGCAACTTCCTCGCAGGGCCGGGCTCTTCCCTGCTGCTCAGCCCGCTGGCCAGCGGCTGTGTCTCTCTTTCCGATAACTTCGTGACGGTGTTCAACGATACCCCCGAGGGTGGCATGGTCAGCCTCAGCGGCGTCCCCCCCTCCGGCATCTCCTGTACGGTGGATGGCGATGGCGACATTACCGTGCTTACCACCAGCACCAGCCTGACGGGCTACGTAGTTTTGGTTACCGACACCAACAACGTGGTACAACTCATTGCTGACGACCTGGCCAACGTGCCCCTGGGCGATTTGCCAGTGGGCGATTACCGCATTCACGGCCTTGCCTACACGGGCAACCTGCTGGTTTCCGTTGGAGACGATGCGGACGACGTTGCCCTGGCCGACAACTGTTACGAGCTCTCCAGCAACTTCGCCACGGTGACCCAGGGCGGCAGCATCAGCGCTGGCACCCTGGTCAACTTGAACGAGCCCGGTGATACGATCCACTTCTGCATCCCCGCCGGAGATAACCCGATTGCCATCGTGGAAGCTTCCGTGGTGGGCCCGAACTACCGCTACATCATCACCAACGCCAACGGCATCATCCGGGCGGCTAACCTGCCCAGCAACATCCTGCCCTTCGGCGCTTTCGGCCCTGGTGAATACCGGATCTACGGCTTCAATTACACCGGCGAGGCGACCGTTTCGATCAACCAGCCCATCACCGGCTTCCTGAGCAGTGCCTGCTACGCCCTGACGAGCAACTTCATTACCGTGATCTACGAAGACCCCGATGGTGGCAGGATTACTACCGCCGACGGAGCAACCGAGATCACCGTTGAAATCGATACGGCCAGCACGGACCCCAGCGCCGTAGTGAACTTCGTCAGTACGTCCACCACGTCCAACAGTTTCGTGTATTTGGTTACGGATGAAGACAACGTCATTCTCGCCATCACCCCGACGGCTGCCATCGACTTTGGCACGGCGGGCCTCGGCGTATGCCGGGTTTGGGGACTCTCCTACACCGGCAACCTGCTGGCGGCCGTTGGAGACAACGCGGCTACTACGGAACTGAGCGACGGTTGCTTTGCCCTGAGTGACAACTTCGTCACGGTAACCCGCGCAGCAGCCGATGGCTTTGCCGCCGAGACGCCCGCCGAAAACGGTGCGGTAGTTGGTGCCGACGACGTGCAGCTCTCCGCCTTCCCGAACCCCTCTGCGGGCAGCGAGATTTTCCTCACGTTGTCTTCTGAACTGGGCCTGCCCTCCGGACAAATTGCGGTACGCGATCTCAACGGCCGTGCCTACCAGGTCCAACCACTTACCGGCGGCGCTGAAAGCGTAACGGTACGCCTGGACATCAGCAACCTGCCCGCTGGCCTGTACTTCGCCCAGTTCAGTACCCCGACGGGTGTACAGTCAATCCGCTTCATGAAGCGCTAGTTCCTCCCGGAATAAAGCGACTTTCTTCCCAGCGGGGGTTACGGCCAGGTGTGCCGTAGCCCCCGTTGGTATTTAGGGGCCCGTAGTTTTAAACCAGCGTTGTATTTGTTGGGGGGTACTTTGGTAGCTGGTGAATGGATTGCGCCTGGTCAACCTTCGAACATGTTCGAATGTCCGAATCTTCGGGACACGACCGCGCAGCCCAAGCAGCCAGTCAAAACAACCAACATTCGAACATGTTCGAATGTCCGAATCTTCGGGACACGACCGTACCAACCACGATCGCTCAGCCCACTAAAGCGCCACCTCCATCAAGGAAGTAAACTGGCGGATGCGCGCGTCAATCTGGGCTTGGTCCAGGGTCTGCATGCGGCGGGTACCGAAGTCTTCGACCACGAAACTGGCCATCGCCGAGCCGTAAATGATGGCCCGCTTGAGGTTCTCGAAGCTCGTATCGTCGGTAGCGGCCAGGTAGCCCATCAGGCCGCCGGCAAAGGTATCTCCCGCGCCAGTAGGGTCCACCACGGTGGGCAGGAGCAACGCAGGGGCGGAGAAGAGCTTATCCCCGTCAAAAAGCAGTGCACCGTGTTCCCCTTTCTTGATGATGAGGATGCGCGGGCCCATATCGACGATCTTGGCGGCGGCTTTGAGCAGGCTCAGCTCACCACTCAGCTGGCGCGCTTCCTCGTCGTTAATGATCAGGATATCGATGCGGCGCAGCACCTCCCTGAGGGGCTCCATAGCGATGTCCATCCAAAAGTTCATCGTATCGAGGGCGATGAGCTTGGGGCGGCCTTCGAGTTGATCGATGACCTGCGACTGGACCTGGGGCGAAAGGTTGCCCAGCATCACGTAGTCGGTATTCCGGTAGCTGGCGGGCAGCTGGGGATTGAAATCGGCCAATACATTAAGCTGGGTATCGAGCGTATCGCGCCCCATCATATTATCGTGGTAGCGGCCCGCCCAGAAGAAGGATTTACCGCCTTTAACCACCTCTACCCCGGCCAAATCGGCCCCCCTCCGCTGGAGATCGGCCAGGAAGTCCTGGTTGTAATCATCGCCAATAACGGAAACGAGCTGTACGGGCTGCGCAAAGTGCGTGGCCGCCATAGCAATGTAGGTACAGCTGCCTGCCTCAATCATGCGGGCTTCGCCGTAGGGGGTGAAGACGTCGTCGAAGGCAATGGTTCCAATGGCTAACAGGCTCATGCGGGAGGGAGTAAAGAGGGTAAAATAAAAAAGTCGAGCACGGGTTGCGTACTCGACTTTGGCGCCTCAGGAAGGGCTCGAACCTTCGACCTACGGATTAACAGTCCGCCGCTCTAACCGACTGAGCTACTGAGGCAGTTTTGCGAAGCGGCTGCAAATGTACGGCTTCACCCAGAAAAGGAACAAGTGCAGAAGGAAATTTTATTGAAAAAAGTTGCGGGCGCGGACGCAGGTGCCGGGATAGGACGCCGAAAAGCAGTGTTTGGCCTCCCCACCCGAATGCGAATACCTGGCTGAGGGTGCCCCTGCCCGAAACAGGAGATTCGGGTGGGAACACCCTCAACCGGTCAGATACGGGGGCGGGGACAAACCTTGCTCCTCTGTCCTTACTCCCCCTTTCGGGGGGTCGGGGGGGAGCACCTGCGACCGCGCCCCCGTGGGTCAGACGGGCCAGAAAGCCTTGAGGATGGCGGCGATCACGACGACAATGAGCAGGCGATAAGCGTACACCCCAGCCCGCGGATGCCGCGCTGCAAAGCGGGCGGTGAGGTAGCCCCCGACGATTTGCCCCACCGCCATGAGGCTACCGATCTGCCAATCGATGAGCCCCCGCCAGGCGTAGATGACTACGGCGAAGAAGGTGTACAAGACGATGAGCGGGGCTTTGACGACGTTGGCCTGGATGATCTCATAATTGGCCAGCAGCACCATCACAGCGATGAAAAACACGCCCATGCCCATCTGGATAAAGCCGCCGTAAATGCCCAGGGCGAAGAATACCGGGATGCTGATCCAGCGGCTCAAAGGGGGCCCGCCCTCGTGGGTCACCAGCCAGCGCTTGGGCTTAATGAGGATGACGAGCAGCATAAGCACCAGCAAATAGCGGAAAATAGCGCGGTAGGCCTCGTTGCTGATCACCAGGCTCAGGTAGATGCCCAGCAGAGCCCCGAGGGTGGTGTAGGCAACGATCTCCCACATCTCCCGCCGCCGCTCGGGTGCCAGGGTGAAGCGACCACCCCGGTAAAAGCCGGCGGAGCCGGCCAGGCTGTTGCCCAAAACGCCAACGCGGTTGGTGCCGTTGGCCACGTCGGGCGGCAGACCAAGCAACTCCATTAAGATCGTCAGGGTAATGGCCGATCCGTTGCCCGAAAGGGTATTGATGGAGCCCGCCAAAAATGCGCCGACGAGGGCAATCAGGTAATCCATAGCAGTTAGGCAAAGCAAATGGCGGGAAGGGCGGGCCAGGGCCTGAAGAAAGCACCCGCCCCCCCCGCAAAGCTATTGTTTATTTTCTTCGTGGGTGGGTCCGCCCAGGCTGCTCCCCGGGGCTTCACTTGGCATTGCGGCAATAGGGCTATCTTCGCACCCAAATTAAAGCAAGAAAACATGGGATTACTTACTGGAAAGACTGCATTGATCACCGGCGGATCGCGGGGCATCGGTGCTGCCATCGTCCGGTATTTCGTGGCCGAAGGAGCCCGGGTGGCCTTTACCTACGCCCGCTCGGCGGGGCCGGCGGAAGCCTTGGTGCAGGAGCTGGGCGAAGGCGTACGGGCCTACCAGAGTGATGCGGCCAGCTACGCGGCGGCCGGCGAACTCGTCAAGCAAGTCACCGAAGACTTCGGCGGCTTTGACATTCTGGTCAACAACGCAGGCATCACCCGGGATACGCTGCTGCTGCGCATGAGCGAAGAGCAGTGGGACGAGGTGATGAACAACAACCTCAAATCGATTTTCAACCTCACCAAACAGGCCCTGCGCCCGCTGATGAAGTCGGGTTCGGGTTCGGTCATCAATATGTCCAGCATCGTGGGCGTGACCGGGCAGGCCGGACAGGCCAATTACGCAGCTTCCAAGGCGGGCATCATCGGCTTCAGCAAGTCACTGGCCAAGGAGATGGGCTCGCGCAACATCCGCTGCAACGTCGTAGCCCCGGGCTTCATCGTTACCGACATGACGGACGAACTGCCGGAGGCCCTGCGCGAGGGCTACCTCAGCCAGATCCCCCTCAAGCGCCTGGGCAACCCGGAAGAAATTGCAAAAGTTTGTGCCTTCCTAGGCTCTGAGCTGAGTTCTTACGTAAATGGTCAGGTACTGGGCGTAGACGGCGGCTTAAGCTAAGCGTCGGAAACGCTTCCTGTCCTTTGCCGACAAGTGCTTAGGGGCTGCTGACCGTACCTTTGCCTGCTAAACGCTGGTGGTGACACTTGCGATTGACTTCCAACTGCCCCAAAGGCGCCAACAAATAACTTCCCTTGGCCACTCGCGCTCCCGTTATCGACGTCATTATCCCCGCTTACAACGAGGAGCATAGCATTGCCCTGGTGGTGGGCGAACTCCCCGCCGGGCTGGTTCGGGAAGTCATTGTTTGCAACAACAACAGCAAGGACCGGACGGCCGAAGTAGCCCGAGCAGCGGGTGCCACGGTGGTGGATGAACTGCGGCCCGGCTACGGCTCCGCCTGCCTGCGGGGCATGGCCCACATCGCCGCCCGCGCACCGGAAGACTGGCCCGACATTGTGGTCTTCGTCGACGGAGACCACAGCGACTATCCGGAGCAACTCCCGGAGCTCATTGCCCCCATCCTGGAAGAGGGCGTGGACCTCGTCATCGGCTCCCGCGCCCTCGGCGAGCTGGAGCCCGGCAGCATGCAACCCCAGCAGGTCTTTGGCAACTGGCTGGCCACCAGCCTGATCAAACTCATTTACGGCAATGCATTTACTGACCTGGGCCCCTTCCGTGCCATCCGCTACCCCGCCCTGCGGGAATTAGGGATGAACGACCCGGATTTTGGCTGGACGGTAGAGATGCAGGTACGCGCAGCCAAAGCCCGCCTTCGCTGTACGGAGGTACCCGTCCGTTACCGAAAGCGGATTGGGGTGTCTAAGATATCGGGCACCATCCGGGGCACCATCCTGGCCGGACACAAAATCCTCTGGACCATCTTCAAACTGATCTGATCATGACCCTACTCGCTTTGTTCGTACTGGCCATATACACGGGTTGCCTGATCTACATCACGCTCTACTGCCTGCTGCAATTCAACCTGCTCTACCACTACAAGCAGAGCCTGAACCCCACGGAGCACCCGGTATCGTTTGATGATTTCCGCACCGCAGGGAAAGGCAATTCTTCCGACGCGGCCAACAAACCGGCTATCCCCCAAGCACACAATGCTGGCACTGCCCGCTACGCCGGGACCGACGTGGCCGAAGCCCCCGCTTCCGCCGCCTGCTATCCCCTGGTGACCGTGCAGTTGCCGATTTACAACGAGTACTTCGTCATTGGCCGGCTCATCGATGCCGTCGCAGCTTTCGACTATCCCCGCGACCGGTTTGAAATCCATATCCTCGACGACAGTACCGACGAAACCACTGCCTTGGTGGCCGCCAAGGTCGAAGAATACCAGGCCCGGGGTTTCGACATCCGCCAGATCATCCGCCCCAAACGGGAAGGTTTCAAGGCTGGGGCACTGCGCGACGGTATGCAGGAAGCCCGGGGAGAATTCATCGCCATTTTTGACGCCGACTTCGTCCCAGAGCCCGATTTCCTGCAAAAGACCATCCCCCACTTTGCCGACCCCAAGGTGGGCGTGGTGCAAACGCGCTGGGAGCACATCAACCAGGACTACAGCATCATCACCCGCTTGCAGGCCCTGCAGCTCAACGTCCACTTCACCGTCGAGCAGGTGGGGCGGATGAACGGTGGCCACCTGTTGCAGTTCAATGGCACGGCCGGGGTCTGGCGACGGGCCACCATCGAGGCTGGCGGCGGCTGGCAGCCCGATACCCTCACCGAAGACCTCGACCTCAGCATCCGCTCCCAACTGGCCGGTTACAAGATCCATTACCTCGAAAAAGTGGGCAGCCCGGCGGAACTGCCCGTGGAAATGAACAGCTTCAAAAGCCAGCAACACCGCTGGATGAAGGGTGGCGCCGAAACCGCCCGCAAGATGTTGCCGGACGTATGGAAGAGTACCCTCAGCTTCGGCCATAAGGTCCACGCTACCGCCCACCTGCTGGGCAGTACGATTTTTCTTTTCGTTTTCCTCTGTGGGGTATTCAGCGTTCCCTTGCTCTTTCTTTTCGGGGAACTGGCGGCGCTGGGCTTCAGCAAAAACTTTTTCGCCATCTTTCTGGCGGGCTTGCTGTCGGTCATCGGCATTTACTACACCGCCAACGTCCAGAGCGTAGCCAATAAAGAGAAGAACTTCTTACGCTCAGTCGGTAAGTTCATCCTCCTCTTCCCCCTGTTCCTGGCGCTCAGCATGGGGCTTTCCCTGCACAATACCGTGGCCGTCCTCCAGGGCTACCGGGGCAAGAAAAGCCCCTTCGTACGCACCCCCAAGTTCAACATCAGCACCATCAAAGACCGGCTGACCTCGAGCAAGTACCTCACCGGCCGCCTCAACGCCATCACTATCGGCGAAGGGATACTGAGTCTGTACTTCTGCTTCGCGGTATGGGGAGCCTTCTACCTGCAAAACACCACCTTCGTGGTCTTCCATGGTTTGCTGGCCCTGGGCTACGGCGCCATCTTTTTTTACAGCGTGAAGCACCTGCGGCTGGCGCGGTAATTGATCACCTGATCCTCCTTTTTCAGGGCGCGGCCGCAGGTGCCGGCCCCGTTGGATAAGGCAATGCGCAGACCAGCGGCTCCTCCTACGGCCTGCCAGGGTCCCTCCGGAAACTCAAAAACCGATCCGCAAACGGGTCCAGCCATCGGCTTCGGTATCGAGCTGGTAGGTGGCGCGGTGGGCTTCGAGGATGTCGCGGCTCAGCGTAAGGCCAACGCCCTGGCCGCTGGGCTTGGTGCTGAAGAACGGCTTGAAGAGTTGCCCCCGGGCGGCGGGGACGATGCCCGGCCCGTTATCGGCAATGACCAGGCTGGCGGGAAAGGATGCTGAACTGACCCGAATAATACCGTTTTGGCCAATGCTCTCGCGGGCGTTGGTCAGGGCATTGATGACCACTTGCTCCAGCTGGGTGGCGTCGGCCTGGATCCAGAGAGGGTCGGGCGTGAGGGCAAATTCGAGGCTGATGTTGGCTTCGCGCAAGACGGGTTGCATCACTTCGCCCGTCCGGCGGAGGAGGGCGTTGAGATCGGTCTTCTTCAGATCGGCGGCCGGCAGGCGGATGACGCGGGCGAAGTTGCGCATGAAGGTGGTCATGTTCTCCGCGCGGTTGATGACGGCCGGCAGGTAGTCTTTGCTAAGCGCCCCCAGGGCCACATCTTCTTCGGTGGCTACTTCCAGGAGGCTGCGCAGTACGCTGACGATGGCGGCGTTGGAGTTGTTGACCTCGTGGGCCATCATCCGGATGACTTTGCCGTAGGCTTCTTTTTCGGCGGCGAAGAGCTCGGCCGTAACGTCCTGCACAATCAGAAAGCCACGCTCGAAGCCGCGGTCCACAAAATTGGCGGCCTCTACGCGGTAGCGGCGGTTATCGGGGCCAATCAGGACGTCCTGCCGGTGGACATCACTGGCGGCATGTTCCTGGACGGCGGGGGTGGTACTGGCCAGGGCGGCATTAAGCACCTGGACGCGGAAGGCCTCCTGCGCACACTTGGCTTCCAGCCAGGCGTTCATGCTCTCTACCCGTCCGTCGAAGTCAAGGATCGCCACGCCCAGTTCGGCGGCATTGATGAGGCGATCGAGAAATTCTTCGCGCTGCATACCCGCCACCCGCTCGTCGCGGAGCTGGTCGATCATCCGGTTGTAGATGTTGGCCACGCGGTCCATTTCCCGGCTCCCGGTGGGCAGTAGCTTGACCGAAAAGTCCTGGTCTTCCAAGGCCGCTGCACCGCGGGCCAGCAGTTGCACCGGGGCAATGATGGAGCGGTGAATGCGGTAGGCCACGTAGGCCGAAAAGAGCAAAACGAGTTCAGCCAACAGCACGAGAAGCCCCTGGGGCTGAAAGGCGTAGTAAGCCACCACGCCCAGTGCCAGGTGCAGCACCGTGAGGTAGAGAATGTATTTTGCGCTGGAAGACAAGACGAAGCCGGGGGATTACCGCCGCTTAGGCTGCCGGCGTTTGCCGCCGCGGCCCAGCATGGCATGACCTTCTTTGCCCATCCGCTGGACGGCCTTGACCTGGCCGGTTTGCTTCAGGGCCTGGTCCATCAGTTCAATCTGCTCGCGGATCTGCGGGATTTTAACGTTGGCCTCCTTCGCTTTTTTCAGGTACTTCTTAGCGGCATTGAAGTTTTTGCGCTGGTATTCGATCTGGGCGAGCTGAAAATGCAGCGTGGCGCGTTCCGTCGGCGTGGGGATGTCAATGGATTCAGCCTTGCGCAGCCAGCCCTCGGCCTGGTCGAGGTCTTTGCGGCTGATGGCAATATTGCCTTTCATCATGTAGTAGAAGGCACGGTTGGTGCTGTAGAGCCACTCGGGCTTCAGGGTCAGGCCCAGCAGTTTTTCGGCACCGTCAAAATCCTGCACCTGGATGGCCTTGGCGGCGGGTGCTACCGTACCCAGGAAGACGTAGCCGACGAAGAGAAACACGGCCGTGAGCACGAAAAAAATGCCGTACCAAACCCCCAGGCTGGCCCACAGGGCAATGCCACCGAGCAAGAAAACCCCAATCAGGGCAAAACGGACGTAGGGAGGGATAACGAACATGCGAAACAGATTTTTATCGGCCCGCAAAGATAGCGGCTGGCCATGACTTTAGCGTGGGGGCGGGCTATGGCGTTCAGCGGACAAGGGCTGGCCAGACTTCCCTTGCTCTTTCCTCCGGATGACACCGCACGCACCTGCGGCCGCGCCCAAAATCTTATCGCTTTCTCGTCAGGAAGGCCAAAGCAACCGCAGCGACACTACCAGCCTAGCTGCCCGTGTATTACCTTCGCCCTATGGCACTGGATCAAGTAGACGTAGACAAATGGGAGCTCGATAAAGACGGCCGGCCGAAGCCGCCGGAAGACAAGGAAATGTCTTTCCTCGATCACCTGGAAGAGTTGCGCTGGCACATTGTGCGCAGCCTCGTAGCCATCGTCATCGGCGGAATTTTGTTGTTCCTGGTGCGCGACTGGTACTTCTCCCGCGTGCTCTTCGGCCCCTTGAAGACCGATTTCATCAGCTACGACTGGTTTTGCCGCCTCTCGGGGTGGCTGGGGACCGGCCAGGTGCTGTGCATTGCGCCCACCGAAGACCTGACGGTGCAGGCCATCGGCTTCGGCGAGCAGTTCATCACGGCGGTTAAGATGTCTTTCGTCGGCGGTTTCGTCATCGCCTTCCCCTACGTCTTTTATGAGCTGTGGTCCTTCGTCCGGCCCGGTCTTTACAAAGAAGAACAGCGGGCAACGCGGGGGGTGATTTTCATTTGCTCCCTCCTGTTTTTCATCGGCGTGGCCTTTGGCTTTTTCATCATTGCGCCGTTTGGGACCAACTTCCTGCTCACCTTCGAGGTGGGCGGAGCCAAGAACATTCCTACGATGGACTCCGTCATTGGCTACATGCTGATGTTTACCCTGCCGGCAGCCATCATTTTTGAACTGCCCGTCTTAATTCACTTCCTTGCCCGTTTTGGCCTGGTTACCGCCCAAGGCATGCGTCAATACCGGCGGCACAGCATCGTCGGTATTCTGGTCCTGGCCAGCGTTCTTACCCCGCCCGACGTAGTAACGCAGATCCTCATCGCGCTGCCCCTTTACGTCCTTTACGAACTCTCGGTGTTCATCGCCAAGCGCGCCCAGCGGGCCTACGAGGCAGACCTGGAATAAGAGCTTGTCTACATTTTCCTCGCCTTTCCTTTAGTGGGTCGAGCGGGAAGCCCCCGCTACTTCAGAAAATCTTCCGGTTTTAATCCCGCTTTGAATTTTGCGCCGAAGCCGGAATTGTTGGGGGCGTAAGTGCCCTCAATGGCGGGGTCCAGCCCTTCGGCGGGTATCCGGTCTTCCTGGCCCAGCGCCCAGGCGATGCCGTTGAGCACCAGGCGGCGCATGCTTTCCTCCCGCCAGTCGTAAGGGTGGCCCAGGGTGGTAAAAAACACGCGGGCACCGTGGTAGTCGTTGGTCCAGGCCACGGGATTGGTCAAGGGGAATTCCTCCAGACGCCCCTCAGCTTCGTGCTGCGAGCGCAGGGAGGTCCCCCGCAGCAAATGCACCGTATTGGGGTTGATTTTCCACTGCCCGCCGTCGACGTGATATAGCCAGGAATAGGCCTGGAAGGGTTCCACACCGCGCAAAATGGGGTGATCGGCCCGTTCGGCGATGGTTTCCACACTGGTCAGGGGCGCATCGCCGTCGTCAAAATGCCCGTGGTGGGTGATCCACTGCTGCCCGAAAACGGCGGTGGGCCAGGCGTCGTTGAGGTGCTGCCGCAGGCTGTCGTTTTCGTACAAAAAGGCGTGGGTGCTGGTCCGGAAGCCCACCAGCGGCTTGCCAGACTCGGCAAAATCGGTGATGTGCCTGGCCTGCGCATCGGGCAGTTTGCGCCAGCGGGTGAAGAGCACCAGCAGGTCCGCACTATCCAGCACCTCCAGGCCCGGAATGTTGTCGTTCACGTTGGGGTTTACGTAGCCCGCCGAGTCCAGCGCAAAACGCACACTCACCCTGGCGCCGAGTTCCCGCGCCACCATTTTGGCGAGCATCGGCATGGATTCTTCGGAGCGGTACTCTTCGTCGCCAGCCACAAAAACCACGTGCAGCGGTTCGGCGGCTTTTTCGGGCGCGGACGCAGGTGCAGGGCCCGTCGTACAAGCGCAAAGCAGGGCACCGAAGAGGAAAAGAAGCAGCGAGAAACGGAGGGTGGACATAATGTGGAGGCTTAAGTTTAGTGTGGATCAGCCCAAGGCTGGGGGGTTTTTACCCGGACCAATTTACTCCGTTTGCGGCGCTTATTGATTGATGAACGTACGCAGGTCCTTGTTGGAGCCGTAAACTACGAGGATGTCTTCGGCACCCAAGACCGTGTTGGGGCCAGCAACCCCTTGCACTTGTCTTTCCGTGCGGCTTTTGCCAACGATGCTTTTCACTTCTTTTTTTTGGATCGTCGTTAAGGCCAGCAGGTTGTACTCGGCCCGCAGGCTGATGTCCTTGAGCGCCTTACCAACGAATTTTTCGGGGACTTTCACCTCGATGATGCTGAAATCCGGGCTCAGTTCAAAAGAATCCACCACGTTGGTCAGGCAGAGTTTTTTGGCCCAGCGCTCGGCGGTTTCTTCTTCGGGACGGACGATTTCGGTAACGCCAATGGCCTCCAGCACCCGCTCGTGCAGGGCATTGACGGAGCGGCTGATGATGCGTTTGGCCCCCAGGTTTTTGAACAAGGCCGTGGCCATCACATTGGCGCCCTGGTCTTCGCCGATGGCGATGACGACCACGTCGGCGTCGAGCAACGGCAGGCCAACGACCGTGAACTCGTCGAGGGCATCCATGCAAATCGTGTGGGAGATCTTTTCCTTGAGGGCATCGACTTTAGACATACGGTTGTCGATGCCAATGACTTCATTGCCCTGGGCAGTGAGTTTCTCGCCGAGCGAAGCACCGAAATTCCCGAGGCCTACGATGATGTACTTCATTTTTGAAACTTAGTTGATCGTTATCTCTTCGGTGGGATAACGGTAGTTGGTGTGTTTTACCTTCTTGAAGAACGCAATGACGATGGAAAGCATGCTCACCCGGCCCACGAACATGATGACAATGAGGACCAGCTTACTGCCCGTGCTCAAAGCCCCCGTAATGCCCAGGCTCAGCCCTACGGTACTGTAGGCGGAGAAGCACTCAAAGCCGATGTTCAGCAGCCCTTTCTCGGGGTCGAAGACCGTAATCAGCAGGATGCCCAGCCCGATGACGATCAGGGACAGGGAAATGGTAGCAAAGGCCCGGCGTACCGAAATGTCGGCAATCTCCCGTTGGAAGACTTCGATCTTCGTTTTCCCCCGCGCCAGGCTCAGGATGTTGAGGGTGGCGATGGCAAAAGTGCTGGTCTTAATCCCTCCCCCCGTTGAGGCGGGCGAAGCGCCAATCCACATGAGCAGGAAAGTGATCATGATGGTTGGGAAGGTCAGGGCCGTCATGTCCACCGAATTGAAGCCCGCCGTACGGGGAGTAGCCGCGCCGAATAAGGCCGTGACCATTTTGCCGAAGAGCGAGTGGTCCGCCAGGGTATTTCGGTACTCCAGGATGAAGAAAAGTACGAAGGCCAGGGCCGTCAGGGTAAGCGTCGTTACCAGGGTGATCCGGCTATTGATGTTGAGCACCCAGGGGCGGTAGGTTTGGTTGGCTTTCCTTTTCAGGAAGATATTGATGAAGCGATAGCGCAGGTACTCCAGGATATTGACCACAATCGGAAAGCCCAGGCCGCCAAGTACGAAGGTAAATATGACCATTAACTGCAGGCCGTAGTTGAAGCGGAAGCCCTCTTCGTACAGGCTGTTGGTCAGCGTGGAAAAGCCCGCGTTGCAAAAAGCCGAAACGGCGTGGAAGACCGCGAAAAACATCCGTTCCAGGTAAGAACCAAAATCGGCACTGCTCAGGGTAGAATAGATGAACAGGGCGGAGACGGCCTCGACCGTGAAGGTGATGAGAATAATGTACTTGAGGGTGCTGAAGACTTCGCCCACCTTCTGGGAGTTGGTCATCTCGCTCAGGGTAAGCTGGTTTTCGTAGGTACTCGCGCCCTTGAAGAAGTAGCTGAAGTAGCTGGCAAAGGTCAGGATACCCAGGCCCCCGATTTGGATGAGTACCAGGATGATGAACTGCCCGAAGGGGGTAAAATACGTCGCCGTATCCACTACAATCAAGCCCGTTACGCACACCGCACTCGTGGAGGTAAATAAGGCATCCAGAAAAGCGATGTCTTCGTTGGCGGCATTGGGCAACATCAGCAGGAAGGCCCCGAAAAAGATGATGGTCAGGAAGCTGAAAATGAAAAGTTGCGCCGGGTTCAGGTAGGTCCGGCTTAGGTTGAGCCGGATTTCAAAAAACTCCCGGAAAAACGTCAGGATCACCGCCAATACCACCCATACGGGGTTCTCCAGAATCAAATCCGTCTGGAAGGCTTCCCCGACAAACAAGTACATGTAGAAAATGTACAGGGTATAGAGGACAGAAAGCAAATCAAAGGCAAATACCCGCCGAAGGAACAATTTGGCATCCAGAAAATAGCGCGTAAAGGTGGCAGCCAGGCCAACGGCAATGACCAGGAAATAAAACCCATCCAGCAGCTGCTGGTACAGATCGGATTGGTCAAACCCAAAGTCAACGACGAAGGCACAAATCCCCAGAATGCTCGTCCACAGGGCCGTCCGGTACAGTAGCGCGCTGTTCCACTTCATACTGCAAAACTACCCATTTCCCCGCGAGGGTGCCGGGCGCTTTTGGCAACCCGCTACTTGCGGGAAGCCTGGCTGCTTAAGTCTTCGGCGCGGTAGTAGCCTTTTTGTCCGGAGGCCTCTACTTTTGCCCGCACGGCAGCGACGAAGTCTGCCGACACCACCGAAGCCCGGTTGCCGAAGGAGTTGCGTACGTAAGTCATCACGGCGGCCATCTGCGCATCGTCCAGCAAGTCTTCGTAGGGCGTCATCGGCACCTGGCCCGGGTATTCGCGCCCCAGGACTTTGATGGGTCCGATGAGTCCTTTGAGGAGGATTTTGGCGAGCACTTCCGGGTCTCCAGTCACCCACTCGGAAGCCAGTAAAGGCGGGAAGCCGGAGCTGACCAATCCTTTGCCCGAACCCTGGTGGCAGGTTACGCAGGATCCGTCCTGGTGGTAGATGTCCCGGCCAACGGCAAACTGCTCCAGGTCGGCCCCTTTGAGGTGGTTGGCCGTGATTTCGGCTTCCTTGGTGAGGTCCAGCCCTTCGCCCGTGAGGAACTTGGGGGCGGCGGCGTAGGTGGCTTCCGTCCAGGGGTCAATGGCGTGTTGGCCAGCCGTGGCCAAGACCATTTTCCCGGCGTCTTCGGGCAGCCAGGTGGCGGCCACGATGGCCATCATCCGGACGCGCCCGTGGGCATCGCCAGCGGCGGCGTTGAGCAGTTCCGTCTGCCGGGCAATCTGGTGGCCACTGTAGCGCAGAACCTGCACGGCGGCGGCGCGGACGCGGTAATCGCTGGCTCCGAGGGCCGCTTCGAGTAAAGCTTGGTCTACCCGGTTTTGTCCCCAGGTCACCCACAGTCCTTCCAGCAGGTATTGCTCGTAGTTGGGGTCTTGTTTATCGAGGGCGGCCACCCAGCTTTTTACGGCGGGCAGCACCTCGGCGGAATCGCGGCCGCGCAACTCCCGGTGGCTGCGGTAGCGGCTGCGGTATTCCGGCAGTTTCAGGTTCTCCAGCAGGGTAGCGATGGGCGCGCCAGCCACCCGGGCCGGCTCCACCAGCGGCCGGCTGGGATAGGTGATGCGGTAGACGCGGCCGTGAACGTGGTCGCGCAAAGGATCCCGGGCATTGTGCTGCATGTGCCCGATCAAAACGTTGTGCCAGTCGATGAAGTACAGAGAGCCATCGGGCGCAAATTCCATATCGACGGGCCGGAAGTTGGGGTCCGTCCCCTTCACCAGGTCCTGCCGCCAGCGGGTGTCGTAGCCCGTTCCATCGTCGATCATCCGGTGCTGTTTCATGCCCAGAAAGCCGATGGTGTTGTTGATGAGCATATCGCCCTGTACCTCGTCGGGGAAGTGGCGGCTGGATACGAATTCCAGTCCGGAGGTAGGCCTTACCCGGTGGGCTTCTTCGATCAGGTCGCGGGTCAGCGGAGCCTGGGCACCGTACTGGTTGCGGATGGTGCTGGGCAGCATCCAGTTGACGGTAGGGCCCGAAGTGTGGGCGAAGAAGGGTTGCCCCCACTGGTCAAAGGCAATCCCCCAGGGGTTGGGGATGGAGACCTGGGCGGTGCGCTCCAAATGGCGGCGCTGCGGACTGAAGCGGTAGAAACCACCGTTGGTGGCCCGGACGGGGCCGTAGGGCGTTTCCACGTTGGTGTGCAGGAAAACGCCTTCGCCCATGTAGATGGCTCCCGAGGGGTCGGTGGTGAAAGCACTGGTGGTGTGGTGGGTGTCGTGATCGTCGAAACCGGAGAAGATGATTTCGGCCTCGTCGTAGCGGTCGTCGCCGTCCGTGTCCCTGAGCAATTTCAGGTGGGTACCCTGGGAAACGTAAACGCCTTCCGGGGCGAGCTCAAAGCCGACGGGCACGTGGAGGTCGTCGGCAAAGACGGTGGATTTATCGGCTTTGCCGTCGTTGTCGGTATCTTCCAGGATGATGAGTTTGTCATTGGGCCGCTGGTCTCCCGGCCGGTAGTGGGGATAGGTGGGCATGCAGGCAATCCAGAGCCGCCCCTGGTTATCGAAGCTCATCTGCGCGGGGTTGGCCAACTCGGGGAATTCCTGTTCGGAAGCGAAGAGCTGGAGTTCGTAGCCGGGAGCGGTCTCGAAGGTTTGCATCAGTTCTTCGCCGTAGCGGTAGGCAACGGTGCCGTCCTCCTCCGTCAGGGAATAGTTGGTGGTAACGGGCGGCAGGGAGAAGGTCTTGGCGTCGGCCGCAACCAAGTCGAGGGTTTCGCCCCGGAGGGCCAGCCAGATGGCGGAATCCCGCAGCAGCGTCATTTCCCGGATTTTGCGCAGCTCCATGGGGTAGTTATCCGGGCCAAAGGGGGCGTGGCGGCGGCCGTAGACGTGGACGCCGTTGGGGATTTTGTAGTCGTTCTGCCAGAGCCAATTTTTCTCCTTCACCAATCCCTGCACCTGCGCCCGCGCCCCTTGGTCGGCCCGCCCCCCGAAGAGGCGATCGGCCAGCCACGGGGCCAGCTTGGCGTAGGCAGCGTCGGTGAGTTGTACGCCGTCGGTGGTGTAGTCGTCGGCCCCGGCAAACCACTCTGCGGTGGGCGTAAAGAGGTCGATGAAGGGCACACCAGCCTCGGCGGCTACCTCGCGCATGGCCTCGGTGTAAAGTTGGAGGTTTTTGTTTTCCACGCTGCCGTCGGGCACATCCAGGCGCGCCGTCACGTCTTCAAAAGCCGTCGGAGACACCAGCGCGATGCGGGGCGGCGCCTCGCCATTGTAATCCGCCAGGCTCGTGTAATCGATCCAGGCCCGCAGTTCGCCGCGAAAATTGTCCAGGCCCTCCGGCCCGGCAAAGGACTCGCTGTAGCCAAAAAAGCCGAGGATGACGTCGGCCTCCAACTCCGCCAGCCACTCCTCCGGCGTGGGGAAAAAGCCCTGAGAATCCGAATCGCGGCTAAGACCGTCCTGGGTATGGAATTTTTCGGCCCCCGGAAAGGCAAAAGGCGATAGCCGCGCGGAGTGGGCCCGGAAGCCCGGGGTGTCTCCCGCGTCACAGAGGTTGCGGATGAAGAGGCGCTCGTTGGGGAAGCGCAGGTGGAGCTCCGTCTCAAAGTGGGCAAATTCCTGCATCCGCGAGCAGAGGTTGCCGCCCACGAGCACGATGTGGTCGTTGGGCTGGAGGGTGAGGACGGGGGTGGGCCTGGGTCCTCCGCAATGCAGCAGCGTGCCCAAGAGCAAGGCGAGAAAGAAATAACGCATACAACGACTTTACCGGAAAGGTAATAAAGTTGGCGAAATCTCTTGGTCCCCGGCCTTTGCGGCAAAATTCCGTGGGAGGAGATTTATGAAAGCTCCTCCGCCAAGCGCCGCAAAAAGGACTGGCAGGCCTCCAGCTGGGCGATGTCCACGAACTCATTGGCCCGGTGCGCCTGCGCGATGTCTCCGGGGCCACAGATCACGGCGGGGAAGCCAGCGTTGGAAAATTGCCCGGCCTCGGCGGCGTAAGAAACCGTACCCGTAGTGTACACGCCTGTGAGCCGCTTGGCGAGGTCGACGATGGCCGCAGTCTCGGGCGTATCCAGCGCAGGCACGGGCGGATGCATGGGGACGTGCTCAATGGCAAAGCCCGGGAAAACGGCCCGGCGGAGCGCCTCCCGCTGCTGGCAGTGCGCCGCAAACTCGGCGAAGATGGCGGCGGCATCGTCCATGGGAATGTTGCGAAAATCCCAGTCGAAGCGACACTCGTTGGCGATGATGTTGAAGGCCGAGCCACCCTGGATGGTGCCCACGTGCAAGCTCGTATGGGCGGGGTGAAAACGCGGGTCGATGCGGCCAGCGGCAATGAGGCTGTCCATTTTATCTTCCAGCCAAATCACCAGGCGGGCTGCTTCGTGGATGGCGTCCACCTCCTGCTTGATGCGGCTGCTGTGGCCCTGGCTGCCCCGCACGATGGTGGTGTACACCATGATGCCCTTCTGCCCCACCATGGGCATCATCATGCTGGGCTCGCCGATGATGGCCCCGGCGGGTTTTTCGGAATAGGTGTCGCGAATGGCTCCGGCCAGCAGGTCGCCAGCCATGCAGCCAATCTCTTCGTCGAAGCTGAAGGCAAAATAGACGGGCTTTTTCAGGCGCGAACGCAGGAGCAAGGGAACGCTTGCTAAACAGCAGGCGAGGAAGCCCTTCATGTCGCAACTGCCCCGGGCGTAGAGTCGGCCGTCTTTCTCCGTCAGGGTGTAGGGGTCCGTCTCCCACGGCTGGCCCACCGTAGGTACCACGTCCATGTGCCCACTCAGAATGATCCCGCCGTCCGTGGCCGGACCGATGCGGCAGTGGATGGCTTCTTTCGTTCCCGTTTCGTCGGGTACCGTGTGGTAAGCTACGCCGTAGCCCGTCAGATAATCCTTGATCCAGTTGGCGATCGAGAGGTTTCCTTCGCCGCCGTGGACGGGAAAGGCCACCAGCTGGGCCAGGATTTCGGTATAGGTAAGGGGTTGGGAAGTGATCATTGGCGCGAAGGTACGCTGAACTTTTGGGGGCAGGCCACTAGCCCAATAGCGGTCGATTCGGTTTTCAGGCATTTGCTAAGCGTAGGAGGATTATGGATCCAAATCCACGGTGCACTTATGGATTTACATGAAAAGTTATGCAGATCCACGTTTCAAACCTGGATCTGCATAAAAACCTATGCAGATCCACGATTTTCCAGCCAAAAAGCTTACTCGACAACCGCATCCATCGTCCCCAGCTGGGCCAGCATCGTTGCGCGGAGGGCTTTCAGTTGGGCATCGTCGCTCTTACTGCCAGTGAAGCGCCCCGCCCAGAAGGCACGGTAGTTCAGCCAGTACTTCAGGGCAAAGAGGCCGGAAACAGGCAAACTCAGCAGGTACAACCAGCCCCAGCCAGCGGGGTAGAGCCAATTGAACAGCAAGGTTTGCAGCAGGTAGAGCAACGGCAGGATGATCCAACTGCCGAGGGTCTGCACCGTCGCCTTGTAGCCCCGGTCGATGCCGAGGGCTTTCCAGATGCCGTTGATGGCCAGCAGCCAGGGGAGGTGGTTGAGCAGTCCGTAAAGAAAAAAGGGCAGTGCCAATAGCGTACCCGCTTTGAGTTTGCGCTCGGGGTGCTGGCTGAACTCGATGTCCATCTGCCCGGTCTTCCGCAGGCCTTCTTCGTAGGCGGTGGCGGTGGTGCGCAGGGCTTCCCGTTCCGCTTCGGGCAGCGCGCGCAAGGCCGCCAGGATCCGTTGCGTACGGTAGTGGTGGGGGCCTACCGACAAAGGATGGTCGTTTTGCACGGCACGTTCGATGGGCCGGAGGAGACGCTCCTCGGCCTTGTCTTTGGTCTGGATCAGCAGTGCCTCCATCCGCTCGGCCAGGAGGTTGGTGAGGGAGCGGATGGCCCGGACGGGGCTGGCCTCGTACTGCTCGCGGAATTGCAGTACGTCCACCGGTTCGCCGTAGCGGATGAACACGCGGCTGAAGCAGGTGGTGGGGCTTTCGTAGTTGGCCCCGACGGGCTGGAGGGAGAGGCCCAGCTGCCAGTCATTGCGGCGCTCGGCTTCGAGGGCCATGCTGGCGGCCCCACCCTTGAGGCGCCGGAGTTTGCGCTCCAGTTCGCTCATGCCTTCCGGAGCGATGTACATTACCTTTCCCGTTTCCAGGCCGGCGAAGGTGCGGTCGAAGACCTCGTCTTTGTCCCCCTGCGTAGCCCCCACCTGCTTGTCTTTGGGCCGGGCCACGGGAATGCAGAAAGGGTCAATCAGGAAAGCCATCACGGGATTAAGCCACATGGCAGCATTGGCCAGGAAGTAGATCTGGGGCTTAAGATGGATGCCTACGATGAGGGGATCGATCAGCGTATTGGGATGGTTCCCACACAGCAAGGTTGGCCCGGGGTGGTTGGCGTAGTGCACGTTTTCAACCTCCATACCGGGGTAAAACAGACGCAGCATCCAGCGGCTCAGGAAATGGAATAGGCGGTAGACGAGTCCAGACATGGCCGCAAGGTACGGTGTCCGCCCGCTTTGCCGTTCAACTTCCCCCGGCACCTGCGGCCGCGCCCCATAAATTCCCCGAAAAAAGCGGAAGCCTAAGCCTTGAATTCGAGGAGAAAGTCCCGCACGAGCACGTCAAATTCCGGCCCCTCGCCGAAGTGAAAACGCACCGCCAGCGGTAGCACGAAAACCGGCAGCCGTTCCTGGGCGATGAACGCCTTGTGCAACTCCAGTCGCATCGCGTCTTTTTCGGTGGTGATGATGGCCTTGTGCTCCCCGGGCAGTTCGCGGAAACGGAGCAAGAGCGTACCGAGGTCGCCACGGTCAAAATAGTGATGGTCTTCAAACTCCAGGCTCTGCACCAGGGGGCTCTGCCCCCGCAGGTGTTGGAGCAGGTAATCCGTCCCGGCAATGGCCGAAATGAGCAGCATATTGACGTTGCCATCCATCTTGAGGCGGTAGCGGTGATCGAGCAGGTAGTAGGGTGCGGCGTAGTCGTAGTAAGAAAAAAAGACCCGCTGGTGGGGCAGTGGGGCGATCTCGTCGCGCAGGGCATCGGCCGTGGCCCGGTCGAGCGTCGGCGGACACTTGGATACGATGATGATGTCGGCCCGCTCGTAGCCCGAACGCCACTCCCGCAGGCGGCCGCTGGGCAGCAGAAAATCGCGGGTGAAGGGCTTGGAAAATTCGGTCAGCAGGATGTTGAGGCCCGGTTTTACGGAACGGTGCTGGAAGGCATCATCGAGCAAGATCAACTGGGTATCCGGCCGCTGGCCCATGATTTCCGGGATCGCGAAGGCCCGCTCCTCGGCTACGGTCACGACCACTTCGGGGAATTTCCGCGCGTACTGCAAGGGCTCATCCCCCACTTCTTCGGCGTTCATGCCCGGCCGCACCCGAAGGAACCCCCGGGTCTTGCGCCGGTAGCCCCGGCTCAGCGTCGCGATGTTGAGGTAAGGATCCAGCCCCCGGATGAGGTACTCGATGTGGGGCGTCTTGCCCGCCCCCCCCACGCTGAGGTTCCCGACACTGATGACGGGCACGGAAAAGGAAATGCTCTTCTGGAGGCCACGGCGGTACGTCCAGTTACGAAAGCTCACTCCCAGGCCGTAAAGCAGCGAGATGGGAGAAAGCAGTGCTTTAGCCAGGATGGATTGGACCAAGGGAAAAAGGATTTACTTCAACAGCGCCGCGTAGCGGGCCGGGTCGTTGAGCACGGCAATGGCTTCCTGGACCTCGCGGTCGTTGCGCAGGCCCATCTGGACCTGCCCCCGCTGGTAGTAGTAGCGCCCGGCAATTTCCTTTTCGATGATGCTGATGATTTCCTCCCGGTAGCTCTGGATGGCGGCCAGTTGCTCGCGGTCGACTTGCTGCTGGATGGCGGCCAGCTGGCTGCTGATGTCGTAGCCTTCTTCCCTGGCCTCTTCCAGGGCCTTTTCGAGGGCTTTCTCGGCTTTGGAAGTGTACTCAAATTCGCCGCGCTGAAGGAAGGCCTCAAAGCGATCCCAGTCTTTAAAATGGAAATTGGCCACTGAGTCGATCGTGGGGTGGTCGGCGACCCACTCGTTGACGAAGTCGAAGATGACGTGGTCTTCCAGCAGGCCCTGCGTGATGGCCTTACCGCCCAGGATGGGCAGCTCAATATCGGGGGCTACCCCACCCCCGTCGAGCACCTTGCGGCCCGCCCGGGTTTTGAAGACGGCCCGCTGCGCATCGGGGATATCGTAGGGCTTGCCGTCGCGGTATTCCAGCGCCTGGATGCAGCGCTGGCTGGGGATGTAGTACTTGGCCGTCGTAATCTTTACCCGGCTGCCGTAGCCCGTCTCCATGATGTTTTGCACCAGGCCCTTGCCATAGCTGCGCTGGCCGATCAGGACGGCCCGGTCGAGGTCTTGCAGGGAACCGCTGACGATCTCGGAGGCGGAAGCAGAGTGGTCGTTGATGAGTACGGCAACGGGAATCTCCAGGTCCAGCGGATTGTTGTTCGTTTTGTAGCTGCGGTCCCATTCCCGCACTTTTCCCTTGGTGGTGACGATGAGTTCGTCTTTCGGGACGAAGATATTGACGATGTCCACAGCTTCGTTGAGCAGTCCACCGCCGTTGTCGCGCAGGTCCAGCACCACGCCGGCCAGGTTGGGGTTTTCGGCGCGGAGCTTGGCTACGGCATCGCGGACGTTCTTGCCCGCCTGCTGGGTGAAGGTGGTGAGGGCCACGTAGCCCACGTTGTTTTCCAGCATACCGTAGTAGGGCACGTTGGGGATGTTGACGTCGCCACGCAGCAATTTGAGCTCCTGCTGCCCGCTGCCGGGGCGTTCGATGGTGAGTTCCATAGTGGTGCCGGGGAAGCCGCGCATGATTTCCTCGAGTTGCTCCAGGTTGTAGCCGGTGGTTTCGCGGCCGTCAATTTGCAGGAGGCGGTCGCCGGTTTTCAGGCCGGCGGCGTCGGCGGGCTGCCCCTGGTAGAGGGTCATGATGGTGGGCAGTCCGTCGATGTATTCCAGCTCGGCGCCAATGCCCTGGTATTTGCCGCTTTGCCGCAGGCGGGCCAGTTCCACGTCCGTTTCACTGATGTAATTGGTGTAGGGATCGAGGGAGCCTACCATCGCCTCGATGCCGGTGCGCATGAGTTTGTTGGGCTCGATGTCGTCCACGTAGTAGGTATTGACCTCCTTGTAAACGTTGGTGTACACCTCAATGGCCTTCATGATTTCGAAGTACTTGTCGTTGAGGGGGCTCACCGTGGCGGCGGTCAGCACCAGGAACGCGAGGCCGGAAAAGACACCGACGAAGACTTTTTTGCGCGGAGACATACTTTGCTTTTTTTACTTGCCCATTGATAACGCGCCAGCGCCGGGATAGATTATTGACGGGGAGCTACCGGGGCGCGGCCGCAGGATGCGGGGCTGCGGACAATGGAGCAATGGACGGCCCAGCCTCCGCCAAAAGGCCTTACCTTACACCCACCCCAATCCCCCCTGCCTGGTGACCTTCGGCGAACGAGTCCTTCACTACCACTTCCAAACCCTGCAACCCGACTGGTCATTACCGGCGGGCGTAGACCTGATTTTCCCCTACCACGCCCCCGACACCCAGGCCACCATGACCGCTTTCTACCACAAGTTTTTTGCCGACGCCCGGCCCCGGATCTTCGTCATGGGCATCAACCCCGGCCGCTTCGGGGCGGGCGTCACGGGCGTCCCCTTCACCGGCCCCAAGACGCTCCGCGAAGCCTGCGCCATTGAGCACCCCTTTACCTCACGGCCGGAGTTGAGCTCGGAATTCATCTACCGCTGGATCGACGCCATGGGCGGCCCTGAAGCTTTTTACCGGGATTTTTACATCACCTCCGCCTGCCCGCTGGGCTTTACCAAAGACGGCAAAAATTACAATTACTACGACAGCAAAGCCCTCCAGGCAGCGGTCCTCCCCCACATCATCGCCAACTTCGAAGCCCAACTGGCTTTCGGCGGCCGCCGCGATCACCTGCTCGTCCTGGGCGAAGGAAAAAACCACGCCTTCATCACCGCCCTCAACGAACAGTACGGCTGGTTTCGCCAGGTCATCCCCCTGGCCCATCCCCGCTTCGTCATGCAGTACAAGCGCCGCTACTTAGCGGACTATCTGGAGCGTTTCGTCGCCGCCAGCCAACTGGCGCTGGAAGGTTAAACGCGGAAGTAGCGCCGCACCACCAGGTAAATCAAGGGACCGAACAGCGGGAGCAGAAGCACCGCGTAAAGCATGCTGTTACTCAATCCGGCCCGGGCACGGGCGGCAATGTCCTCCCGCGCTACCCGCAGGATGGGCCAGTAAACGGCAACGGCGACGATGAGTACGCCAAGCAGAACCAGGGTCTTTTGCATGGCACAAAGGTAAGTGCCAGCCCCCACAACCTCTCCGCATTTCCTCCGTTGTACTGCCATGACTACACTAAAAGCAGGCGATACCGCCCCCGATTTCACGGGTACCCTCCAGGACGGCAGCACCGTCTCCCTGGCCGATTACGCCGGCCGCAAACTGATCATCTTCTTTTACCCTAAAGACGATACCCCCGGCTGTACGGCCGCCGCCTGCTCGCTGCGCGATGGCTACGCCGAACTCCGGGCCCGGGGCTACGAACTCCTCGGTGTCAGCCCCGATTCCCCGGCCAAACACCAGAAGTTCATCACCAAATACCAACTGCCCATGCCGCTGCTGGCCGACGAAGAGCACCGGATGATGGACGCCTACGGCACCTGGGGACCCAAGAAATTTATGGGCCGTTCCTTCGACGGGGTCTTGCGCACCACCGTAGTGATTGACGCCGCTGGCAAAATCGACCGGGTGTACACCAAGGTCAACACCAGCGAGCACGCCGACCAGATCCTGGCCGACGAACCCAAGGCCTGAACCAGGAGGGTGCGCTTATCTTTGGCCCGTTTCCCAGGGCGGCCCGCCGGCGGATGATCCTTCCGGCCCCGCACTGCGTTATCTCGTCAAAACAGCGGATCATTAATCTTACTGGCTACATTCTGGAAGGCGTTCGTGCCGGTCTCCTCCTGTCTTTACTTGCGGGGCCCCTGCTGGTGCTGTTGCTGCAACTCAGCCTGCGGAGAGGGACGCTGGCCGCATTGGCAGGAGCCCTCGGCATCTGGTGCAGCGACGCAGCCTTCATCTGGGCCATCCACCTGGGGATGGGCGGACTGAGCAAGGTCATGAACCATACCTACTTCAACGAAATCGTAGGCAGCATCGGCGGTCTCATCCTCGTCGGATCGGCGCTATTCATGTGGTTCCGTTCCCCGCCTGACCTATCCGGAGACCGCATCATGCCCACCAAGCGCGGGGTACTCTCCGCCTTCGCCCAGGGATTGGCCATCAACACCTTCAACCCCTTCACCGTCGGTTTCTGGTCCTTTTTCTCCATCACCCAAGTGCACGACCGGCAACTATCCGAGCCCCAGGCCTGGGCCATCTACGCTGGCGTCCTGGGCACCATCATCCTGACGGATACCATAAAAATAGTGGCGGCCAGGAAACTGCGCGACATCCTGCGCCCCGAAGTACTCCTCAAGGTCCAGCGCACCGGCGCGCTCGCCCTGGGATGTTTTGGCCTCATCCTGGGCGTACGGGTGTGGATGGTGTAGTTGGTTCAGTAGTTCAGTAGTTCAATAGTCCCGTCACTAGTGAACTATGAACTATGAACTATGAACTATGAACTATGAACTATGAACTATGAACTATGAACTATGAACTATGAACTATGAACTATGAACTATGAACTATGAACTATGAACTATGAACTACTAATCCCCTACCTTGCGGCAAAGCTGATCAAGTCATGAAAATCCAATTTTGCGGTGCTGCCCGCGAAGTCACCGGCTCCGCCCACTTAATTACCCTCGACGATGGCTTTCAAATTCTGCTCGATTGCGGTCTTTACCAGGGGCGCAGCGCTGAGATGGAGTCTTTCAACGAAAACTTCTCCTTCCAACCCGCGTCCATCGGCTGCCTGATCCTTTCCCACGCGCACATCGACCACACCGGACGCGTCCCCAAGCTCGTCCGCGACGGCTTCCAAGGGAACATCTACTCCACCCACGCCACGCGCAGTCTCTGCGCCATCATGCTGCTGGATTCGGCTTTCATCCAGGAAAAAGACGCCGAATACTTTAACAAGAAGAACGGCAAATTCGGCCAGAGCAAAGAGCCGTTGTACACCCGCAAGGACGTCAAACCCGCCCTCGACCGTTTCATCGGCCTGCCCTACAACCACTGGGAACGCATCCACCCCGACGTAGAAATGACCTACCGCGACAGTGGCCATATTCTGGGCAGCGCCAGCGTCACCCTGCGCATCCGCAAAAGCGACGGCAGCGTGGTTACCGTCGGGTTCACCGGAGACATCGGCCGCCCCAACCGGCCCCTCCTGCGCGACCCCCAGCCCATGCCCGAGTGCGACTACCTCATCTGCGAATCCACCTACGGCGACCGCGAGCACGAGTCCGCCCCCAACGAAATGGCCCGCTTCCTGAGCATCATCAAAGACACTTGCGTGGAGCGTCGCGGAAAACTCCTCGTGCCCGCCTTCAGCGTGGGGCGAACCCAGGAGATCGTCTACATGCTCGACCAGCTGGAAAGCAGCGGGCAACTGCCCAAAATCAAGGTCTTCGTCGATAGCCCCCTGGCCGTAAACGCCACCACCGTCTTCGGCGCCCACCCCGAGTGCTTTGACTCCGACCTGAACGAATACCTGCTGACCGACGACGATCCCTTCGGGTTCAATGGGCTGACCTACATCCACGACGCCAATGAATCCAAAGCCCTGAACAGTCTCGACGGGCCAGCCATCATCATTTCGGCCAGCGGCATGATGAACGCCGGGCGCAGTAAGCACCACCTGGCCAATACCATGGGCAACCCCCGCAACACAATTTTTATCGTCGGCTACTGTTCCCCCGAAACCCCGGGGGGCAAACTACGGGATGGCGCCACGGGCCTCAAACTGTTCCGCCAGTACCACGAACTGCGGGCCAAAGTGGTGGTGATGGACAGCTTCTCCGCCCACGGCGACCGCTCCGAGATGCTCGACTTCCTGGCCAACCAGCGCGAGAAATGCCGCGAGATTTTCCTCGTTCACGGCACCATCGACCGGATGGAGGCCTTCGGAGCCAGCCTGGAAGAAAAGGGCTTCCAGGCCTGGCGCGCACCCCACCTGGAGGAAGTTGTGGAAATTTGAGCGGACCGTGCCTTGCCCTGTTCCTCCAATCTCCTTTTGGCTGGCGGCGCTGCCCCTGTTGCTGGGCATGGCCTGCCAGCCAGCAGCACCGGAGCCCTTGCAAACCAACTTCTATCACTGGGAAAGCACCCTCGTCCTGGATTCCACGGCCCGGCAGATGCTTGAGGAAACGGGAAGCACGCGGCTTTACGTAAAGGCTTTTGACGTAGCCTGGGAAAATGGCCGGGCGGAACCCACGGCACTGCTCACCGCCCGGGATTCGGCGGGCCTGCCCCCCCTCATCCCCGTCGTCTTCCTCACCAACGAGGTCTTGCAGCAACTGCCCGCCAGCGAAATTCCCCGCCTGGCCCAGGACATCCTGCGCCTGCTCGATCGTATCCTCGCGCCAGGGTACGCAGAATTGCAAATGGACTGTGATTGGACGGCGCGGACGCAGGTGCAATATTTTGCCTTGCTACGCGCAGTGGAAGAACTCCGCCCCGGACTCTTGCTGACCTGCACCGTACGCCTCCACCAGTACCGGGATCGTTCCAGCCAGGGCATTCCGCCCGTCCGCCGCGCCACCCTGATGGCTTACAACACCGGCGATCTCGACGACTGGGCCACCGAAAATTCCATCCTCGATACCAACATCCTTAAGGGCTACCTCGCAGGCCAGCCCGCCTACCCCCTGCCCCTGGATCTGGCCGTGGCCGTCTACGACTGGGCCGCTGTCTACCGCCAGGACCAACTCGTTTACCTCCTCAACGAGCCCGACCTGACCCAACTAGCCGACACCAGCCGCTTTGTGCGCCTCAGCCCCACCCGCTACGCCGTCAAATCTTCCACCTACCTCGGTGGCCTTTACCTCTACCGGGGCGACCTCCTGCGGTACGAGGCCCTTAGCCCGGCCAGCTTAGTCAGCCAGACGGCTTTGCTACGGCGTTACGTAGCATCTTTCCCCGGCCAGCAGCAGCTCATCTTCCGCATCGGCAGCCGGCAGTGGCGCAAACCACCCGAATGACGGCAAGCCCTGCGCGGGCAGCACCTCCATTGCTCCTTCCACTTCCTCAGCATCCTGCGTCCGCGCCCCCCAAAAAAAAACGGCACGGTGACCCGCACGCCTGGCCGTTCCAGGCACGATAAAACAGGGCAAAAAAATAACCCCAACCAGAAATGATTCCAGTCGGGGTTATTGATTTTGTAAAAAGTTTGTGGCAAACCCGGTGGGCTTACTTCATCTTCTGGGCGATTTCGATGATTTCGTAGCCCTCGATGACGTCACCTTCCTGGACATCGTTGAAGCCCTTCAGGTTCAGACCGCATTCCATACCCGCGCGAACTTCTTTGACATCGTCCTTGAAGCGCTTCAGGCTCGCCAATTCGCCAACCATCCCCTCTTTGAGGGGGTAGACGACGATGCCGTCGCGGATAACGCGGACGAGGGTATTGCGCGTGACTTTTCCTTCGTCGACGTAACAACCCGCAATAGTACCCAACTTGGAGATTTTGAAGGTTTCGCGGACGGATATCTGGCAAAGGGTGCGCTCCTCCTTGGTGGGTTCGAGCATTCCTTCGATGGCGTCCCGGATTTCTTCGATGGCCTGGTAGATGATGGAGTAGGTCTTGATCTGGACACCTTCCCGCTCGGCGAGTTTCCGGGCGGAGCTGCTGGGCCGCACCTGGAAGCCCACGATGATGGCATCGGAGGCCGTTGCCAGCAGGATATCGGAGTCGATGATCTGGCCAACGGCTTTGTGGATGACGTTCACCTGAACGGTTTCCTGAGACAGTTTGATCAGCGAGTCGGCGAGTGCTTCCACGGATCCGTCCACGTCACCTTTAACGATGAGGTTGAGTTCCTTGAAGTTGCCGAGTGCGAGGCGGCGGCCGATTTCGTCGAGCGAGATCCGCTTAGACGCACGGTTGGCCTGTTCGCGGGCGATTTGGGCCCGGCGGCCGGCGAGCTGACGGGCGTCTTGCTCGTTGGCCATCACCTTGAGCATCTCACCGGCCTGGGGAGCACCGTCGAGACCCAGCAACAGCGTGGGGCTGCCGGGTTTAACTTCCGTGACCCGCTTGTTGCGCTCGTTGAACATGGCCTTGACGCGGCCGCTATTCTCACCGGCCACGATGATGTCCTGCACCCGCAGGGTACCGTGATTGACGATGATTTTGGTGACGTAGCCGCGTCCCTTTTCCAGCGAAGCTTCCACAATGGTTGCAATGGCCGGGCGGTTGGGGTTGGCCTTGAGTTCCAGGACTTCTGCTTCGAGCATGATCTTTTCCATCAGCTCATCGACCCCGATGCCTTTGAGGGCGGAGATGTCTTGCGACTGGTACTTGCCGCCGTATTCCTCGACGGAATAGCCCATAGCGGCGAGTTCACCCTTGATTTTATCGGGGTTGGCTCCTTCCTTATCGACCTTATTGATGGCGAAGATCATGGGGACGTTGGCGGCCTCAGCGTGGCTGATGGCTTCTTTCGTCTGGGGCATGATGTCGTCGTCGGCAGCAATGATGATGACGGCAATGTCGGTAACCTTAGCACCGCGGGCACGCATGGCCGTAAAGGCTTCGTGACCCGGGGTATCGAGGAAGGTGATCTTCTTACCGGAATCGCTGACCACTTCGTAGGCACCGATGTGCTGGGTAATGCCACCAGCTTCGCCCTCGGTGACGTGGGTTTTGCGGATGTAGTCCAGCAAAGAGGTCTTACCGTGGTCAACGTGGCCCATAACGGTGACGATGGGCGGGCGTTCTTCCAGATCTTCCGGGGCGTCTACCCAGACGACTTCCTCTTCTTCTTCTTTCTCAGCGGTGATGAATTCTACCTCGTGGTTGAATTCTTCGGCCACCAGTTCGATGATTTCGGCGTCGAGGCGTTGGTTAATGGAGACGATGACACCGGCGTTCATGCAGGCCATGATGACATCGCCCACACCTACGTCCATCAGGTTGGCCAGTTCCTGTGCGGTGACGAACTCCGTTACCTGGAGCTTGTCGCTGGAGCGTTCGGCCTCGATGGCTTCCTGGCGTTCGCGGATGCGCTCGCGGTTGTCCCGTTTCTGGCGTTGGCGCTTTTTCTTGTCGCCGCCACCGTGGAGGCGGGCCATGGTGGCCTTGATTTTGTCCTCGATGTCTTTAGCGGAGACCTCGCGGGAGTCGTTGCCTGGGCCAGCGGTACGGCCGCGGCCGGCTCCGGCACCTGGGCCGCTTCCGCCGGGGCGTCCGCCACCGTCGGGGCGGCTGGTATTTCCTTCACTGCCGGCGGGGCCGGTGGTTACTTTTTTCCGTTTCCGCTTGCGGCGGTTGGGGTCGGTGGCGTCCTTCTTCTCCGGCTTCTTGATTTCGATTTTGCCCATCACCTTCAATCCGCGCAGGGTGGGTTGGGCGGCGCGGATGGGCTGGGAGTCGTCCGTGGGCGTTCCGGCGGCGGGAGCGGGCGGTGGCGCATTGTCGGAACTGGCGGAGGCGGGTGCCGCTTTGGGGGCTGCGGCCGGTGGCTGCGGCGCGGGCGATTGGGCCTTCGGCGCCGGAGCGGGTCGTTGGGGCTCGGGCTTGCGGGCTGGCTTGGCGGCGCGCTTGGCGGCATCGAGATCGATCGTACCAATCACCTTCAGTCCTGGTGCCTTGCGCTCTGGCTGGGCTGGTGGAGTTGCGGCTGGTGGCGTAGACGCGGCAGGCGTTGCGGCGGCTGGCGGGGGAGCCTGTGGAGTACTGGGCGCAGCGGGGGGGGCTGGCGGGGGATCCACCGGAGCAGCTTTGGCGGCAGGGACCGGAGGTACAACCGGGGGCGGGACGCGGCTGGGCGGCGGCGGAGGGGGCGGCAGGGGGCGGCCACTCAGGGGAGGAGGAGGCGGCAAGGTGCTACCCCGGCCCGGTGCGGGCGGCGGCGGCGCAGGAGTGGCCGTCGGACGCGTATTGAACTCCAGCGCATCCGCTTTTTTCTTATCCGAAAGGGCCTTGGCAAACGCATCACGCACCACGTTCTCCATCTCGGGGGTAAGTTGCGCGGTCGGTTTATTCTCGATCTCGAAACCTTTCCCGGTCAGGTGCTCGACGATAGTCGAGGTGGCCACGTTTAATTCGTTCGCTACTTTAATTAGTCGTTTACTCATTCGATCTTTTATGCACGCCAATGTTTAACCGCGTTGTGCCGACGCGGGGCGATTTAGAACTACCCTAAATTGCCGGAATTTTTCCTCTTCCCAACGCTGCTTGAAGAGAACGGTCCCAGGACAGTTTCCCGGAAGCGATGCAAAGATAAGACACAAGCTTTACATAACCGTATCTCCCTGCCCCGCTTCCGGGATAAACAATCCAGAATTTCAGAAGGTTGTGCACCCTGCCCGGTGGATTTCAGCCAAAGTGCTGCCCCTTTTGTCCGCTAAACAGGCACGAAGCCCGTTCAGGCTTAGTTCTCCTCTTCGAACTCGGCAGCGAGGATGCTCAGTACGTTGAGTACCGTTTCCTCCTCCAGGTCCGTCCGCCGCACCAGTTCCTCGGCGCTCAACTCCAGTACGGAGCGGGCCGTGTCACAACCGATGGACTTGAAGGCCTCCAGTACCCACATTTCGATTTCGTCCTTGAATTCTTCCAGGTCTACGTCGTCAATTTCTACTTCGTTGTTGCGGTATACGTCGATCTCAAACTCTACCAGGCGGCTGGCGAGTTTGATGTTCGTTCCTCCTTTGCCAATGGCCAGGCTGACCTGGTCGGGCTCCAGGTACACTTTAGCACGGCGGGCCTCCATATCCAGGTCGATGTTCGATACCCGCGCCGGGGTAAGGGCACGCTGGATGTAAAGCGAGGTGTTGTTGGTGTAGTGGATCACGTCGATGTTTTCCTGGTTCAGTTCCCGGACGATGCCGTGGATCCGCGAACCTTTCATCCCGACGCAGGCCCCAACGGGGTCGATGCGGTCGTCGTAGCTTTCTACGGAGACCTTCGCCCGCTCTCCGGGGATGCGGACGATGCCTTTGATGGTAATGAGGCCGTCTTCGATTTCCGGCACCTCTTGCTCCATCAACTTGGCCAGGAAGCGCTCGTCCGTACGGGAGACGATGACTACCGGGTTGTTGTTGTTGCGCATTTCCACCTCTTTGATGATTCCCCGGACCATGTCTCCCTTACGGAAGTAATCGCCCCGGATGGTTTCGACGCGCGGCATGACGAGTTCGCGGCCGTTGGCGTCGTCAATGACCAGGATTTCCCGCTTGAGGATTTGCTGGACTTCGCACAGGACGAGTTCGCCGGCCCGTTCGTTGTAGCTGCGGTAGAGTTCGTCTTTCTCCAGGTCCATGATCCGGCTGATCAGGGTCTGGCGGGCCGCCATGATGGAGCGGCGACCGAAGTCTTCGAGAAAAATCTGCTGGTAGCATTCTTCCCCGATCTCGTAATCTTCGTCGACGGCCAGGGCCTCGGAGTAGGAGATTTCGGCCAGTTCGTCGGTCACTTCCCCGTCGGGGACGATCTCGCGCACGCGCCAGAGCTCCAGGTCTCCCCGGCTGGCGTTTACGATGATGTTGAAGTTATCGTCGGTGGTGTACTTCTTCTTGATGAGGGTACGGAACACATCTTCGAGAACCCTTACCATGGTGGGGCTGTCGATGGCTTTGCCGGAGCTGAACTCCTTGAAGGTATCTACTAAATTCATGGCGTTAGAAGCTAATTTTTACTACTGATTTCTTGATGGCGGCGAAGGCGATTTCCACGTCTTCCACCGCAGTTACTTTGCGTTTCCCTTCCTGCCGCCGCACCTTCGTTTCGAGGACCACGAAGGCCTCTTCGACGGTCTTGAGCTGGCCTTTGAACTGATCCCCCTCGTGGGTGGTCACCTCCAGCGTCCGGCCGATGTTTTTGACGTACTGCCGGAAGAACTTCAGGGGACGATCGACGCCGGGGCTGCTGACGTTGAGGGTGTACTGGTCGCCCAGCGGCTGTTCCTCATCCAGGTAGGCTTCCAGAAAACGGCTGATGCGCTGGCACTTGCCGAAGGTCATTCCTGAGTCGCAATCGACGTAGACTTCCAGGCGCGTATTCGTCTGAACGACATCGACTACGAAGCAATCGCCAAACTCCGCTTCCGTGGCGAAAAAACCTTCCAACATTTCGGTGATCTTGCCGACCATAGCACATTGCTCATTTATCATTTCCCGGCATCCTGCGGCCGCGCCCCGGGGAAAAAAGGCGGGGCAGGGCACAAAAAAGAGGGAATCTTGCGATTCCCTCTCCGATGCTTTTTACTGCCTTGTTGGGGCAAAGATAACGCATTTCCGGGAACTAAGGTTGTTTTGGGCAAAAAGGGTCGTTGTCCCCTCCGGCTAATCGTGTTGCACGGCTGGCAGATCCCAGCCCCGGTCGGCCTCGCTGCTGGCAATAAAGTTCAGGGCATCCTGGATGGACAGGAAGTTGTGGTTGGCCCCCAGACTGGCCATCAGGCCGGATTTGAAGAGCATATCCCGCACCGGCCCGATCATGCCGCAGAGGTACAATTCAACGTTGCGCTGCCGCAAATCATCCATAAATTGATTGAGCGCGTGGAGGCCACTGCTGTCGATGTCATGAATGGCGTGACCATCCAATACCACTGCCCGCAGGCCTGCGCCGCGCTGGTCGGCCAGGTCGCGGAGTTTATCCCGGAAGTACTCCGCGTTGCCAAAGTACAGCTCCGCATCGAAGCGGACGATCAGAATGGCGGGGTCGATCTCCGCCGCAGCAAAGCGGTTGCGGTTGCGGAAAGCATTGGTACCCGGCACCCGGCCCAGCTCCGCCAAATGGGGTCGCGCCGCCCGCGCGAAAACAAAGTAGAGGGAAAGCACCACCCCGCCCGCAATACCGTACAGCAGGCCAGCGAAGAGGGTAAATAGAAAAGTGGTGAGCAGCGTCAGGAACTCCTTCGGGGCCAACCTCCAAAGCCGCCGCATTTCGGCCACATCGAAGAGGTTGCGGACGGAAAAAACGATAATGGCCGCCAGTACCGTCACCGGCAAATGATAAAAGGCGGGGGTGAAAAACAGCAGGGTAAGCAGCAGCAGGGCCACCGCCACGAGATTACTCAACGGGCCACGCCCACCCGCATCCTCCACGACGGCGGAACGGCTGAAACTGGCCGAAGAGGGAACCGCCTGAAAAAAGCCTCCCGCCACTTTGCTAAGCCCCAGCGCCAGCAGTTCCCGGTTGGGCCGCACCCGGTAATAATTGTGCCGCGCCGAAAAAGCTTCGCCGATGGATACGGTTTCGATAAAACTGATCAGAGCCAACACCAGGGCGGCGGGCAGCAATTGCCGGGCGACCGCCCAATCAACAGCGGGCACCACCAAAGGCGGCAGCGCCGCCGGGATCTCCCCCACCGTGGCAATGCCCCAGTCCTGGCCCACCGTGGCCAGCAGGAGGGTAGTGAGGGCAATCAACACGAGCGTATCCGGGAAGCGGCTGGGCAGCCATTTTTTAGCCGCAAAAAGAAAAGCCAGCCCGCCCAGCCCCAGCAACGCCGTTGGCCAGTGCAGGTCCGGAAAACCCTGAAAAATCCCCAGCAATTCCTCGTGAAAATAGGCCGCCGGGGGAACGCTGAAGCCCAGCAATACCCGGACCTGCGAGACGGTAATGAGCACCGCAGCAGCTGAAACGAAGCCGGAGAGCACCGGACGGCTCAACAGGCTCACCACCACCCCCAGCCGCAGCAGGCCGCCCGCCAATTGCAGGACGCCCGTCAGCGCACCCAATACCACAGCGTAGGCCAAATACGTAGCCGTGCCCGGCTCCGCCAGGCCCGTAAGACTGTTGAGGCACAGCAAAGACGCCAGGGCAGTAGGCCCAACATTAACGTGGGGCGTGCTGGCCAGGAGGGCATAAGCCAGGGCGGGCACGAGCGCGGCGTACAGCCCATACACCGGCGCTACGCCCGCCAGCATTCCGTAGGCCATGGCCTGGGGAATGAGCAGAATGCCCAGGATAAGCCCCGCCTGAAGATCGGCAGCGAGGCCTTTCTCACGGTAATCAGCCGGTACCGGAAACCAGCGAGCGGACATGGGCACTTAGGTTTTGGCAGAGATTGCGCCCAGGCAATCCCCCGGGAAGGCCCAAGGTAATCCCCAGCGCACCAAGAATTCAAATTCCGGGCGCCGGGAGCAGGCAGTTGCGGGCGCGGGCGCAGGTGCTCGGGTGATGACGAAGGAGCAGGGAAAGGTAAGCCAATTAAGCCATCAGCTTTCGCCGTCGGAAGATCCACCCCGCCAGGACCAGCAGCCCCCCTACCCCCAGTAAAGCCCAAATCCAGGCGGGCCACCCCCCGGTTCCCCCTGTTTCCACCGCCAGGTCCGGTCCGTAGTAAACCAGCCCGGCCCAGTAGTAAGGGTGGCCAAATCCGGGGTGGGTAACGGTTGCCAGGTAACGCTTGGCGGCGTTGTGTAGGCCAGTTCCGGGGCCAGCGCCCAGCGCCAGTTCGGAATACATGTCTTGCAGCAACTCCCCGGTGGTGGCATCGTCGATGGACCACAGGCTCATCACCAGGCTCGGGGCACCCCGGCGGGCAAAGCCCCGGCCCAGGCTGGCGATGCCTTCTCCCAACAGCTGATCGCCTTTGCCCGTTTCGCAGGCTCCGATGACGACCAGGTCGGCCAGCAACTGGTGTTCCGCGAGGTCGAGCATCGTATAGCGGGGTTTTGCGGCGTTGTGGAGTAAGAAGCTGCCGCCGTCTTCCAAATAGGCGTGGGTGCCCAGGTGGATCAGGCTGTAGGCATCGGCCCGCGCACGGAAGGCGGCGCGGTGGGCGTCGGCATTGACGAGGGTATCGGTGGGAAAGAGGCGGGCCAGGTGGCGCACGGTGCGGAGGGTGGCGGGCAGTTCCAGGTGGACGTCCAGGCTGTCCTTAGGCCCCAGGCGGGCAACCGGTGCCAGGCCGAGGGCGCGCCCGTTGCCCCGGCCCCGGTGGAGGCGGGCGAAGTCGAGCAACTGCACGGAGAAGGCGTAGTGCACGCTGCGTTCGGCGGCCAGCCAGGGCCAATCCTGGTAGCCAGCCTGCTCTGCGGGCAGCCCCGTAAGCAGGGCTCCGAAGGGCAGCAGGTACAGATCGCCGTCGGGCACAATGAGCAGCGGAGCGCCCGCTGGCAAACCCAGTGGCGCAATCAGTACGTCGTAAAGGCGTTTGGCCGCAGCCGCGGAGAGTTGCTGGTCAGGATTGGCCACCTCCTGCAGCCAGGTCCGGAGGGTCGGCTGCCAGCCCCGGGGAGGGGACAGCTCGATGATTTGCAGTCCTTGGGCATGGCTCCAGACCAGCGCTACGGCCAGGTCATCGGCAATGAAGTATTCCACCAGGGCGCGGTCGCCCAGCAAGGTTTTCAGTGCGGTAGCGGCGGGGGGGGATGCACCGATGCTGGCGGCCGCGTAGGCGGGAAAGGCCGTGAAGATGCTGTCCTGAAGCTGGCGAAAGCGTTGCAAATCGACGGGGGTATTGCCCGCTTGCCGGGTTGCTCGGGCGGCAGCCTGGAGCCGTTCGCGGCTTGCCTCGGGCAGGAGCTCGATGGCCCGACCGGCGCTGAGTTCATCGAGCAAGAGGCGGGCGCGGGCTTTTTCCATGAAGTAAAAGGCGGCGGCGGCATCCTGGGCGGCCACGGCAACGGTGAGGGCCTCGACGTAGAGCGCCCGGGCGTCGGCCCGCCAGTAATTGCGGGTGTCTTCGAGGAGTTGGTCGCGGCGCATTTGGTCCAGCAATTCATCCGCGCGGCGGTAGGTCGCCAGGGCGGCCTGGTACTCAGCGGGCGCGCCCCGTTGGCCGAGGGCGTAGTGGGCACGGGCTTTGTCCTGCAGGAAAATGAGCAAGGAGAGGGGTTGGTCGCGCAGCAACTCCAGGGCCGGGTTATCCGCAGTGTTGGGGCTGGGGCGGTAGTCTTTGACGCCCCAGCGGAGGGCTTCGCGGGCGTAGTGGAGGGCGGAGTCGGGCTGGCCACTGGCGAGCTTGGCGGTGGAGATGTTGTCCAGGAAAGTCGCAATGGCCGCGTTGGGCGGTTGAACGTCTTCGCCCTGGGCCTTTTCTACGCGAAGGGCCCGGCGGTAATAGTCCAGGGCCAGTTCAGGGCGGTGGGCGCGGCGGTGGGCCAGGCCCAGGTTGCCGTAGATGGCCGAGAGGTCTTCATCATAAATCTCCAGGCTTTTGGCCAGCTTTTCGGCGGTGCTCAGCTGGCGGATTGCCTCGTCCGGCGCACCCGCCTCCAGGTAAGCCCAGCCGAGGTAATTCAGGCACAGCATCCGCTCGTAGTCGGAATCTTCAAAACCGGCAAAAAGGGCCAGGGCTTCGTGGAGGACGGGGATGGCCGCCCGGCCGCCCTCGGGGTTGCCCTTGCGCACGTGCAGGTGGCCCAGCTCCATTTTCAGGAAACCCAGCGTGTAATCGTCTTCACTGAAGGGAGGCAATTTGGCCGCCGCCTCCATGGCCCGGACGCCGGCGGTAAATTCCCCCATCGCGCCATTGTTGAAGCCCACCTGAAACAGGGCCTGGCCTACTTTGCGGTTGGGAGAGCGCCGCAATACCATATTGTAGTATTCCAGGCCATCGCGGTAAGCTCCCTGGATGCTGAGGAAGCTCCCGATGTTGAAGGCAGAGACGAGTACCTCGTCCGTAAAATTGATCTCGTCGGAAAGGCGCAACTCCAGGGCCCGCTGAGTGGCCGCTACGGCTGCGGGCAGGTCACCATCCGCACTCGCCTGCCGGCCCGCCTGGTGCAGGAGCCAGGACTTACGGGCGATGGAATCATCGGGGTAGGTCTCGGCCAGCTGGTAGAGCGAGTCGTAAGCCGATCGTGCGGGACTGGACTGACCCCAGAGGCCGCTGCTGACCACCAGGGCGATCAGCAGCGGCCAGTGCTGCATTTTCGGGTTGTTCATGCAATGGTTTATTGCAAGATAACCCAACTGAAGACTTTATAAGGTATGGCCAGGCCATTATAGTTCAGTGTAGCTGCGGTGCCCTGGTCTTCAATGGCGGCCTTCAGCGCCTCCGTCAGCGCCACGGGGTCGGCGCCGGGGTGCAGATGGTGGTAGTACGCAGCCAGCGCCGTAGCAAAAGGTGCCGCGATGGAGGTGCCCGATTTCCTGGCCACATTATCCGGCAAGCCAAGGTGATGGGGCATAAGTCCCCACAGGTTAGCACCGGGGGCGGCCCGGAAGTGGCTGCCCCGGGCCGTTTCGTCGAAATAGTAGTTGGTCAGGGGCCATAACTGGGTTTTCGTACGCGCTGCGGAGGTGAAAAAGATGCTGTTCAAGGGGTCCCTCTCCAGGGTAAAAGAGGACGGGTAATGATTCACCTCACTGATGTCTTGCCGCTCGTTGCCCGCCGAGGTCAGCGTAGCAACGCCCTGGCTTTCGGCGTACTCGAAGGCACCGCGGAGGATGGCATCGCGTTCTCCGTAAAAACCCCAGCTGGCGTTGATGACGTCGGCTTTATGGTAAGCGGCATAGTACACAGCACAGGCGGCGTGGAAGGTAGTGCCAACGCCGTCGTGGTCGAGCATTTTGACGGACATGAAGCGGTAGTTGACGTCGGGGGCGTTGGTTTTCAGCTGCTGGGCAATGCGGCTGGCGATGTGGGTGCCGTGGGAGTTGTCATCGACCGGCGCATTGTCGTCGTTGATGAAGTCCCAGCCGAAGACGTCGTTTGGCAGGCAGAAGGGGTCGGGGTCTTTACTTTCATTCTTCCACAGGTAGAGAGGAGCGTAGCCGTTGGTTACCTGGGGGTGCTGGAAATAGGGGTCGATGCCGGAATCGAGCAGGGCGATGGTGACCGGGGTGCCGGGCTTCCCGCTGGGCAGGACGGCGAAATTGGGGGGCAGCTGGTTGTAGGCGGGGCGGTCCTGAATCTGGGGGAGTTCAGGGACGACGTAGAAGTTGGGCTCCACCTCTTCCTGCCCGATGCTTTGGGCCACCTGGGTTTTGCCCGCTTTGCCCTTCTCTTCACCGCCCAGGGTTCTGAATTCGACGGCGTAGATCTGGAAATCGCTGCCGCAGCCGCACTGGCTAATGAGTTTGACGTTGTTGGGGCCGAAGTCCATTTTCAGTTTCGCCAGGTCGGCAGCAAAATCGCTGCTGGCGTTGCTGCCCTGGTATTTAAGGACGTACTGCCCGGGCACGTAGGCGCTGTTGCCGGCCCGCCCGACGGGGTAGCCGTGCTCCTGGAGTTTGTTTTTGTAAGCCTGGAAGATTTGCGCGTAGGCGGGGTCCAGGGGGTCGGGTGGGCCAGGCTGGCTGGCCAGTGTTGACCAGGCGAGGCTGGCCAGCAAGAGGAGGGTGTAGATACGCATGTGGGATGAGGATTGGAAGACTAAGAAATGATTGCTAAGAGGCTTTCGGCGCGGCTGCGGAAGGGAGATTCGGCCGAGTTGATGATGCTTTCGAGGGCCAGGCGGGCGGCGGGCAGGTCTCCTTTGCGCAGGAGGGCCAGGGCGCGGTACCAGCGGGCGGGCGGGCCGTAGCGGGGGTCGCTTTCCAGCGGAGCCAGAATGGTGTCGGCGGTCGTCGCGTTGCCGGCGGCCAGCAAACTGATGCCGTAGTACAGGCGGGCGGCGGTGGCGTTTGCGGGCGCGGGCGCAGGTGCCGTGTTGAGGTAATCGGCAAAGAACGTCGCCGCAGCAGCGTAGTCGCGGCGGTCGTAGGCCAGGAGGGCGGCCTCCAGGTCGGCGCTGCGTTCGGGGGTCTCGGGGGTATCGCCCATGCTGCGTCCGCTGAGCTCGTTGGCGTAGGGGGTGAAGGCCTGGGCGTAGGCTTCTTCCGGCGTCGGTCCGGTTCCCTGGCTGGTGTACCAGAGGCCGGCGGCCACGAGCAGCAATACGGCAGCTGCGGCGGTCCACCACCGGCTTAGCGGACGCACCCGGGTTTGGTGTGCCTTGCTCCCTGTCTTTATTTCGGCACCTGCGGCCGCGCCCAAGTCCGTTTGCGCCAGCGGCGGTGCAGCCCCGAAGCGCGTGGCGAGCAGGCCGTCCAGCTCAGCCAGCAAAGCACTGGCCTCCTCCTCGGAAGCCAGTTCCTGGCGGCCGCGCGCGGCGTGGCGGGCAAAGTCGTCGTCGCCACCTGCGGGCGCGCTGCCCCGGAGCCATTTTTCCCTTTCTTGTTTACTCTGATCGCTCATGCGCCAGTTTTTCTAAGTGAATACGCAGATTGCGGCGGCCGTTTTGCAGGTAGCTTTTTACCTGCTTGAGGTCGTAGCCGGTACGCTCGCAAACTTGTACGTAAGTCATCCCTGATAAATAAAAAAGGCGGACGCAACGGGCCTGGGCAACTGGCAGTTGGGCCAGCGCCTCGGGCAGCAGGGCCAGCCTTGCTTCACTTAAGGGACGCTCCCCGGCCTCACTTTCCATAAGCTCCGGCCCGGGTATTTTTTCCTGGCGCTCCCGTTCCCGGATTTGCTTGCGCAACAGGTCGATGCAGTAGTTGCGGCTGGTGTAGAAGAGCCAGGCCCGGAAGGTTTCGATGGGCTGGTCGCAGACTTTGAGCGTGACCTTCTCGAAAATCTCCATTGTCGCGTCGCGCGCCGCTTCCCGTTCCTTGAGGTAGTCCAGGCACAGGCCCACCACCAGATGGCCGTAGCGCTGGTAGAGGATCCCCAAGGCCTGCCGCCGGTCTTCGGCGCAGAAGGCCCGGACCAGTTCCAGGTCGGTCATTCCTTGCATAGTGTAGAGCAAACTAGTGTTATGGCCCCGCCAAAATAAAAAAAAATCGGGGGCCGTGTGGAATTGAATTTGCGGCACCGTCCCTAATCCGGAAAATGGCCGTCGCCAACTGCCGCTGCAGCCTTTCTCCCGCCGCTCGCCCGGGCGGCGACAATGCTTCATCCCGCCGGAGCTTCCGCCACCGGTTTTCCTCCCTTAAAATTCGTTCTTCATGCGTTACTTTTTCTCTACCCTGCTCCTGCTGTGCGGCATCGGTTTTGCCACGGCCCAGAGCTGCCAGTCTGCTCCCAGCGTCATCTCCGACTTGAATAAGGAAATCGATAAGGTGCTGAAAGAAAAGGGCTGCTCGCCCGCCAGCTTCCCTAATTGCCTGGCGAACCCCGGTACTTACACGGGCCTGACGAGCAAGATGGTCCAGTACTGGAACCAGCGCTCCAGCGCCTGGTCCACCATCGGCCCGCGCCGGCTCGACTTCGGCAGCTGGGAAGAAGGCCGCATCGTCAGCACCGGCGGTCGCATGTACCTCTCGTGCGTCCCTTCCAACAAGAACTCGATGACGGTCAACATCAACGAACTCGATGGCAAAGGCAAGACGAGCTACGTCATCTGCAAAGTCGATAGAAACGGCAACTACACCAAACTGCACACGGGCTGGTTCAACGAAATCAATTCCCAGCAGAGCAACAAAAGCGAAACGCGGCAGCACCAGCTCAACAACGTCAATGGCTACATCATCAGCATCCACTTCGACGGCAAATCCGTTGGCAATACCTTCCAGTACAAGGTGCGGGTGCAGTAGCCCCAAATTATTATCATCAAACCCGTAACAGTGCCGCCTCCGAAGTCATTTTGGGGGCGGCCTGTTTTTTCGTCAATCCGCAACGCTCGGGCGCGGCCGCAGGTGCCGGGCGAGGCTCCCCGGGGAAAGCCGGGGAGGTCCGGGGCCCACCTCTCAGCGTCCCAACGGAGGCACCCTGATCGACTTTTCGGGGAAGTTCATCGTCGTTCCAACCCGTTGATCGTGTTTTCGGGGGCCGCATGGACCGCAGGTGCCAACAATCACTTATCTTGGCTGCGAAATCCCACCCGTTCTTCCGCGAAAAAGCTTGCCTTTTCCGCTCCTGCCTTATTCATCCAAGCATAAAATACCCACACGCAATGGCCAGACTCACCACTTTTTCCAAGCTCCTGATCACGCTGCTGATCGTGGGCGTGATTGCTTACTTCCTCTACCAGTTTGCCCCGGGCATCAAGGTAGAAGAATCCCGGCAACTGGAAAGCATCGAGGTAACGGATAGCGACGTTAACAACGTAACCGACGCTGCCCAAATTCCGCTGCCCGGCGAGGCCCGTTCCCAAAAAGTAGCCAGCCAACCCCTGGCGCGCATCGCCGCCTACGCCTGGAACGCCCAGTCGGGCATCATCGCCGCCAACGGTGGCCCTTTCACCACCGAGGGCTCCGTCATGGAAAGCAACAACGTCAACCTGGAAATCATCCGCCAGGACTGGCTCTCCGAGTTGCGCAATCTCCAGATGAAGTTCATCCAGGAATTTGACGCTGGCAAAGCCCACCCCGAGGAAGGCGTTTTTGCCATCATGATGATGGGCGACGGCGCACCTTATTACATCAGTTCCGTACAGCAAGCCATTGACGATAAGTACGGCCCCGGAAAGTACCACGTACAGGTCATCGGCGCGGTAGGCCTCAGCTACGGCGAAGACAAACTCATCGGCCCGCCGAAGTGGAAGCTCGACCCGCAGTCCATGCGCGGTGCCCTGATCTCTACCGTCATCGGCGACGGAGACTGGGTGACTTCCGTCAACTACGCCTTCGCCAACGGCATCCCCGTCAACCCCGATCCGTCTACCTACGACCCCAACGCCGTCAACTTCTACCCCTCGGCCAACGACGACTACATCGAGTCGGCCAAGGAACTGATCAAGTCCCAACGGGAAGGCTGGACGATCCCCCTTAAGGAAATCGTCGACGGCAAACTGACGGGCAACACCATTAATAAGGCCATCGATGGCTGTGCGACCTGGACGCCGGGCGACAAAATGGTCTTTGACGCCCTGACGGGTTTTACCGACATCGTCTCCACCAAAGAATTCAACAACCAGATGGCCACCACCCTCATCGCCGTCAAGGAATGGTGTGAGCGCAACCCCGCAATGGTGAGCAATATCCTCAAGTCTTCCTTCACCTCTTCCAACCAGCTGAAGCTCTACGACTCCTGGCGGCAGCGCGCGGCCGAGGCCGTAACGGCAACCTACCAGATGGAAGACGCCGCTTACTGGAAGGCAATGTTCCAGGGCCAGAAGGGCGAAAAAGGCGGCATCAGCTACAACATGGGCGGCTCGCGGGTCTTCAACCTCGCCGACGCCCGGCAGTACTATGGCCTTACCGACGGCGTAAACCGCTACCAGGCCGTTTACGACCAGGTGTCATACTACCTCAAGGAACTCAACCCCGCCGGCTTCAACCAGAACGTCAAGCGCATCGTCCCCTACGCCGAGGCCGTCAACCTCAGTTTCCTCTCCAACGTCAAAGACATCGACGCTGGCGCGGCTTACACGACCGACTATACCCAGAAGGCCCGCTCCGTCCTCGCTTCCGGGGAGTGGAAGATCAACTTCGCCAGCGGCCGGGCCACGCTCGCACCCGGGGCTAAGGACGTCTTAGACCAGATCTACAACCTGCTCATCCAGGCCGAAGACGCCAAGCTGGAAATGGTAGGCCACACCGATTCCGAGGGAGACGCCGACGCCAACTTCGTACTCTCGCAGTCGCGGGCCGAAGCGGTGAAAACCTACATGATTCAGCGCGGCATCCCCGCCAACCGCTTCCAGAAAGTGGAGGGTAAGGGTGAAACGGAGCCCGTGGCCGATAATGCCACCGCTACCGGCCGCGCCCAGAACCGCCGCGTGGTGATTAACTTGCTCAACTAATCCTCCTCAAAGTGCCCACTATCGGAAGTTGGTTTAAACCCTTCGAACGGCTAGCCCGCCAGCACACCGCCCTGATCTCCGGGATCTGGGTGGTGCTGCTGCTCGGCCTCTGGTTCATCGGGACCTCCGGGCCCACCAAACTCTTTCCCCCGCCGTCGCTGGCCTGGGAAGGCTTTCGGGATCTGTTTGCCGAAGGCCTCGTACGCCACATCGCCTCCAGCCTCTGGCTTTGCCTGCAGGCGACGGTGATCTCCATCCTGATCTCCCTCTTTTTCGCCTACCTCTCGGTGGTCCCCTTTTTTCGTCCCGTCGCCATCATGCTATCGCGGATGCGCTATTTGCCACTTACCGGCATCACCTTCTACCTGGCGATGGTGGTCAATGACGCGCGGGATATGCAGATCCTCGTCTTGGTAGTGTTCATGAGCCTCTACTTCATCACTTCCCTGCTCGGCGTCATTACCGCTATTCCGCAGGAGGAACTCGACCACGCCCGTTCTTTGCAGTGCAGCCGCTGGGAAGTGCTCTGGGAAGTGGTCATCAAGGGCCGCCTGGACTACGTCATTGAAGTCCTGCGCCAAAACCTGGCCATCACCTGGATGATGCTGGTGACGGTGGAGTCCATCCTGGTGGCGGCCGGTGGCCTGGGCGTACTGATTAAGAACAGCGATAAATTCATGAACCACGGCCGCATTGTTGCGCTGCAAATCATCATTCTGTTGGTGGGGCTGGGGATTGACGTTTTCCTTAATTTTTTACGGCGCATGCTGTTCCGCTATTCCAAAATCTGAGGCCATGGCTACCTATCAACACGCCGAGGCGATTCTGCACGTAGAAAACGTGGGGGTGGCCTACGGCGAAAAACAGATCATTGAGCACATCACGTTCACGGAAAAAGACGTCTTACGGCCCGACGTGGTGCAGGGGCAGACGATTGCCTTCGTTGGCCGCTCCGGGCGGGGCAAATCCACCCTCTTCCGCTCCCTGGCGGGCCTGGAGCAACCTACCCAGGGCGAAGTAATGATCTCCGATCTCCAGGCCCCCATTAAGGAGGGGGAGAACCCACCGCTGCGCAAGGTGCGGGAAGGCGACGTAGGCTTCGTAAGCCAGAATTACGTCCTCTTCCGCCACAAGACCATCCAGCAGGCCATGGAATTTGCCATGCGCAAGCAAAGCCTCCCGGCGGCGGAAAAAGACAAAAAAATCACCCAGTACCTCAAAGACTGGGGCCTTTATGCCGTCAGGCACCAGTACCCCAATGAGCTATCCGGCGGACAGCGGCAGCGCACGGCCATCCTGGAACAAGTGCTGAGTTCAACCAACTACATCATTCTGGACGAGCCTTTTTCGGGCCTCGACGTGGGCAATATCCAGAACGCCATCAACGCCTTCAGGCTCATCAACCAGAGCCACGAACTGGCCACCATCATTTTCTGTACCCACGATATTGACCTGGCCGTGGAGATGGCCGACTCCCTCTACGTGCTGGGCTACCCCACGAATGCCGACGGCACCTTGCACCCCGTCGGTACCCTGGTCAAACACTTCGATCTCAAAACCCGCGGCCTGGCTTGGAAAGATCACTTCAGCCCCGAACACAAGGCCCTGGTGGAAGAGATCAAGGAGGCGATTTTAGCGAGTTAGCGTAGCACCAGGGCGCGGCCGCAGGTGCCAGGTTAGGAGCCGGAGGAGAGCGGGGCAAGTCCAGGGCAAAGGCAGTTGTCAACGCAAACCCGTAGTTATCCAGTGAAAAGATGAAAATGAAAAAATTGTGTGCATACGTATTGCTGTTTGGGAGTTGGGGGATGCTGAGCGCCCAGGACCCGCAAGGGCCCTACGAGAAGATGTTGACCCAGGCCCAGTTGATGGAAGATTACGACGTACTGTACGCATCCTTAATCAACTACCACCCCGCGCCTTTCCACTACACTCCCGAGGCAGAATTCCGCGCCTTTTACGAAAGCCAGCGGGAGGCCTTGCCCGATAGCCTGACGGAACTGAAGTTTCACCTCGTAGCCCGTCACCTGATTGCCCGGGTCAAGTGTGGCCACACCTTTGGGAAACCCTCCGAGGCCTGGTACAATTCCTTGAAAGGGCAAAAAATACTCCTGCCTTTTGAGATCAAGCGCGCCGAGGGGAAAATCTACATCGCCAACACCACCGATGAGGACTTGCCCTTTTCCACCAACGATGAACTCCTTAGCCTTGATAGCATCCCTATTAAAGATGTTCTAGCAGAAATGGCCCAGTTCCAGGAACGGGACGGCTACACCACCGCCCTGGTGGAAGCGGAAACCATTCGCAAGTTCAGAACCTATTTCCTCTTTCTCTGCGGCATCCAGCGGGAGGTGCTGGTGGGCTTTAAAAACCAGGCCGGTGACGTCCAGGAAACGTGGGTCAACAACGCAAACAGCCCCCTAAAAGCCCCCGTGGAGACGGCCTTGCCCGGTGCATTTGAGGTCGTTTACGCCAACGACTGGAGCACCTATGCCTTGGACGAAACGCAAAACCTGGCCTACCTTAAAATCAGCAGTTTCAGCGACCGGAAGGCGTTCAAAAAATACTACGCGGAGGTGTTTGAGCACCTCCAGCAATACCCCGCAGCCCAGTTGGTCCTGGATTTGCGCAACAATTCCGGCGGCTATTTCGGCAACGGCAACCGCCTGCTGAGCCACCTGACGCCGGATCCCTTCGAGTTCAACTTCAACGAGCCCAAGCGCAAAGTCACGAAGAATAAGCACGTCAGTATGGACTTCTGGAACAAGCTCACCAGAATGGCCTTTTCCATCAAACCCAGCAAGCACAAAATTGCGGGCCAAAAGACCCACACTTTCACCTACCAGCCCAGCAAAGTCCTTCACACCGGAAAAGTGAACGTAATTACCAACGGAAGCACCTTCTCGCAGGCAGCCCTGGTGGCTGCCCACCTCCACGAACATGGAGCTACCTTCTTCGGCGGCGAAACGGGGGGGACGGAAAGCGGGGCGAACGCGATGGTTTATTACGATCTGGTATTGCCCCATTCGGCAATTCGGGTGCGCATCCCCCGCTACCAGATAGTGTCCAATTCCTCGCTGGGGGCATTCGGTTATGGCGTGCCCGTTCAACACCCGCTGTCCGCTGGCTTAGCCCCCGGCGAAGACCAGGTGCTGGCGGAAACCATCCGGATTATTAGCGCAGGAAAGCAGGATTAATGGGCACAGGGCGGCGAGGCATTCTTGTCGCTGCCCCCCGCAAGTTGTTCCGTAAGGGTCCGGAATTCGGCGCTGCTCATCTGCGGCTTCAGGGCCATCAGGGTACTGTCCAAGGTACGGGCGAGGGCTTCCGTCTGGGCATTATTGGCTTTGATGGCCAGGGCAAGGAGCGAATCCTGCACTCCGGCAATTTCCACGCGCTGTTGAATGCCGGGCGAGAGCGAGTCGTAGGCCATAAACATCTGGATGAGGGAGCGATTGCGCACGGCAAGCATATTGCGTCGCTCTTCGGCGGGCATCGTTGCTGGCAGTTGGGCATCCAGTGTTTCCACTACCCCATCCCAGAGCTGGACGGCCTGCTGTCGTAAGCTGTCCATGGTACAGCGCAAGCGTTGCTGCCTGTGGACGAGGGGTTGCAACTGTTCCCAGTGCTCGTCTACGCTGGCGTGGGCACCTTGGTCACAAGATGCCCACGCCAGCGTGAGGACCAACAGGAGAAGCGGGCGGGGCACTACCGTCCCCATGGCAGGGCATTGACTTTGGTTCCGATCCGGTAGCCCAGGTCGAGGCCAAAGTCGGAGTCCATTTGGAAATGAACGCCAAGGGGGATGCGGGAGTAGCCATTTTCGATGGCCATGTCGCGGAAGCGGGCGAAGGTGCGGGGGTCACCCCGGAACTCCGTACGGCCTTCGTGGCAGCGGTCGGTCATCCCCACATTGGTGCCGAAGAATTTTTCGAAGGTTACCACGGCTGCCGCGCCAAAGGTGGCGTGCCCGGAGGGGTAGGCCGGGAAAGGTGGCGTGAAGTAGTTTCCGGAGCCATCGGGGCACATGATGGTGTTCCAGTCTTCATTTCCGGGCATGACGCGGCGGATGTAATCGATCGGCCGCTCGTAGTTGTAGCGGTATTTCTCGGCCCACGCGCGTACGCCCGCATCGTTGAGCGCCATGCCAAGGTGGGCGTAAAGGGTAACGGCCCGGTCAAGGCGGAGGTTTTCACCCTGCACCAGCTGGTTGGCCACTGCATACCAGCGGCCAGCGGGGGTGAAGGTCAGGATGGGACAATCGTCACTCCAGAATTCCCCGATCCATCGGTCTTCTTCCAGGCCACCGGCTTTGATTTCGACGACCATGTTGCGCACCGTCAGGGCCTCCTGGTAGATGGCGGAGCTGGGATCGGTGCTGTACTCCAGGGGCGGGGGAATGACGTCGGTCTCGTCGGCAGCAAAAGTGCGGACAGTACCCCAGCGGGGCAGCAGGGCGGGGGTGAAGTCAGGGAAAGTCGGCTGCCACAATCCCGGGCCAGTTGGTGGGACGTAGGTGGGGTCGCTGTTGCGCAGGTAAGCTTCGTGGCCAGCAGCATCGGTAGCCGACCAGGCACAGATGACGGCGGCCATCTCCCGGCCGTAGGCGGAAGAGCGGGTGAAGGTTTCGTGGGAAACCTGTTGCTTGTAGATTTCAAAGAACTCGTTGCGCAATTCGTAGATGGCGAAGAGACGTTCAGCCGGAGCATTGGGAAAGAAGTATTCCAGCGACTGCGTGTAGGCTTCCACCAGGGCCGTTGGCCAGTGGTAGGGGCGGCCGGGCTCGGGCTCGGGCAGGCCGCTAACGTTAAAGTGGGGGGCCAGCGAGTTGCTGCCGCCCATGGCGGGCACCAGGGTCTCGTAACCGATCCAGGAAACGTAGGCAGCGGCACGGGCCGATACCGGCGGGCGGTAACCAGGGGTGAAGCGCTCCAGGTCCAGGAACAGCTCGTGGTAGCGCAGGGCCACTTCAGCGTCGATGGCCGCAGGGGAAGGGAGCTCAGCGTCAAAGATATCGTCATCGTCGGGCTGACATCCAGAAATGAACACGGCCAGGAAAAATAAAACTGGCCAGAAGTACCTGGCAGGTAAGTGTTTGTAGCTTTCTTTCATGGAAATTATGATTGGCCCACAAAGATAATTTTTTTTGAGAAGGTGTCGGATTCCGACAGCAAGAATGCAGACAAACTTACCGATTTTGCCCGCTCTGACTTAAGCCTGCCCGGGGAATTCCTCCTTGAGAACCAAGGAAGTTGGCCCAAAGGCCAGTTTGCCAAAGCTATTTTTGCCACGGAGCGAGGAGAAACGTAAAATAAAATTACAATTTGTTTTAAAATTAACAATCTTTCCCTTATTCTTGCCCTTGCGCTGGCAGCCGCAGCGGCCCTCCCCCACGCCGCCGTCTATCCAAGCGCACTATAAGCCAGCAACATGGAAAAAGAAAGCGAGCTGTTTTACGCAGAAAGCCGCGCAGCGTGGCGGGCCTGGCTGCAAGCGCACCACGCCACGGCGTCTTCCGTCTGGCTTCTTTACTACCGCAAAACGTCTGCGGTACCCTCCCTTTCCTGGAGCGAAGCGGTCGACGAAGCCCTCTGCTTCGGTTGGATCGACAGCAAAACGCAGAAGCTGGACGAGGAGCGCTTCCGGCAGTTTTTTTGTCCGCGGAAGCCGCGGAGCGTGTGGTCGAAGATCAACAAAGACAAAATCGTCCGCCTGGGCCAGGAAGGCCTCATGACCCCAGCGGGCTACGCCGTGATTGAGCGGGCCAGGCAAGATGGCTCCTGGACCATCCTGGACGAGGTAGAGGCCCTCATCATCCCCCCCGACCTGGAGGCGGAGTTCGGCAAGTGGCCACGCGCCCAAGGCTATTTCCGGGGCCTAAGCCGGACCGACCAAAGAAACATCCTGCAGTGGCTGGTCCTCGCCAAACGGCCCGAGACCCGGAAAAAACGCATTACCGAGATTGCGGAGTTGGCGCATCAGCAACAGAAGCCTAAGCAGTTTCGATGAGGGAAGGGGAGAGCACATTCCGTCCTCTCTCCATCGCTCCTTCAACTTGCCCGGCACCTGCGGCCGCGCCCAGAAGAGCGCGTCTAAACTTCTTCCCACTGCCAGCCCAGCCCGTTTGCTGCGCAGTATTGCGTGGTATTAATCAGCCGTTATACAACTGCAAGCAGCTGGCGGTGGGTTCCTTTTTTTGTCTGTGCGGTAACCTGAGCCAATGTTTACAGCCCTCCCTCACCCAACGAAATCTCCATGAACCTCCAACGGCTTATGCCGCTTAATGCTTAATCAAAACCAACTGGGCTTCCCTGCTGCTCTTCAGAAGATAAACCCCGGCCTCCAGATGATTTAGGTCAAGCCGGTAATTTTCCCCTATTTTTTCGGAATGTACCAGTGCCCCGAGTAAATTGTAGACCCGTAGGAGCTCCCCGGTATTGCCCCCCATGGATATGGTGAATTCCCCGGTGGAGGGATTGGGATAAACTGTAAATCCTTTATCAAGAGTAAATACTACACTTACCACGGGGGAAAAAGTGGACGTGCCATCCAGATCCAGCATTTGGAGGCGGTAGAAATTTTCCCCCACCACGGGGCTGGGATCTGCTTGTTCGTATTGGTTGGGGCCAGGGCCGTTTATACGGGCGTAGACCCTGCCGACGGGCATCCAGTCGCGGCCATTCGTCGATTTCTGCACCTCAAAGTAATCGCTGTTGATTTCGACATCAGTTTGCCATTGAAGCCGTACCATTTTTTCTTCCCGGACCGCCTCAAAGTAGGCCAATTCAACGGGCAATGACTGCAAACAGGTCTCCAGTAACAACGGTTCTGCGGTGGGTCCTCCGGTGTATCCCACGGCCCACAGGCAGGAATTTCTCCTTTTGAGGTCTCGAATCCCCCCGCCAGTGTCATTGGTGATGATGGTGCTTTGGGGGGTCCAATTTGTTCCGTTGAAAAATGTAAAATCCGTTCCATCGGTTTGGTGACCAGCCCATACATTGGTTGCGTTCAGGGCCCCGATGCAGTACCGCTGGTAGTCGGTGGTGGGTAAAACTTGCTCCGTGTAGGTGTAAGTGCTTCCGTCGAAGTGGACGTAAAGGGCCGTCAGGGTCCCTGCGGCAGGAGAATAATAGCCGGTGAACCATACATCATTCGGGGCTACTACGTCGACATCGCGCAGGAAGACATTTCCTGCCGCAGCGATGGTCTCTCCGGTGAAAGACCAAGCCGTACCGTTGTAGTGCCAAATGCCCAATTGGGTTAAACCGGGGCCTTCGATGTACCCCCTGGTGGCGATCCAAATATCGGCTGGCCCGCTAGCGTCTACTTCCATCACCAGTCCAGCAATATTTCCATCCCTCGTGCTGGACTGCGGAAGCGATACTGAAGACCAGGAGGTTCCGTCATAATGGGCAGCGTAGGTCTCCCAGTCGCCTGATCCGGAGGCTGTATTGAAAAATTTCCCAAAGGCCCACACATTGTTGCTCGCAAAGGCCAGCAATTTTCGCAACTCTCGGTTGTCAAAATTTTCGTTTGCGTTGTAACCTGGGAGGTTGGCCGAAATATCTGTCCAACTGCTACCGTCCCAGTGGTGGATCGTTCGGGTGGCAGACAAAATGTATAGGTCATTTGTGTTAACGGGTGCAATGCTGCTGATCCTCAAACCATTTCCTACTACGGGGTTGGGCATTTCCGTCCAGGAGGCCCCATCGTATTTGAAGATCAAACCTTCGTTGGGGCCGGAAGCAGGAATTTTGTTGCCGACCGCGTAGGCCAAATTCGGTCCGGCCAGCTTCAGCTCGAAAAGTTGGCCGCTCCCTGGGCTGGTTGCGGGTAGCGGAACTTCCGTCCAGGTGGTTTGGCCGTAAAGTGCCGTGGCGAAGGCCAATGTCAGTAAAGTCGAGGTAATCCGTTTCATGAGGTACTAGTCGAGACGAGGTGGCATAATGATATGAGTTTCCTGAGAAGGGGGCACAGCTTCGCCCGAAGCTTTGCCCCCTTTCCTGTAGAACTATGACGAAGAAAAAGAAAAGTTACCGTTCGGCCAGTACTTTGCTCCTTCAACTTGCCTGGCACCTGCGGCCGCGCCCAAAAGAGGCTTCCCTACTTCCGCTCCGGAGCCGGGCAGGTGGAAATCCCGAACAGCGTGTAGAGCGGGCAGAAACTGACCGTACTGGTAAGCAGAAAAACGCCGGCTAAGACGAGGAGGATGATGCCCAGGGTACCCACCACGACGTTGGCGAAGAAAAGGCCGATAAGTACGGCGGCGATGATCACGCGGATGATCCGATCGGTAGAAGACATGTTCTTTTTCATTTTGCGAAAAGTTTAGCGGGTGAAATACTGCACGATGAGGACGGCGGAAGCGACCAGCCCAACGCAGAGCAGGCACATCAGTACGAATTTGTAGATGATCTTTGGGTCTTTCATGTACCCTGCAAAAGTGGTGCCCACCCTGGCCCTGCACGGTGACCAATGTCACTTAAGCCAAAGTTTTTTATCATTTTGCGTGGCGTACCCTGGCTCCGCAGTTTTTCACGTGCTCTTTTCCGCATCGCTCCCCTGAGGAACGCCATGCCGGGGGCCTCAGCGCCGCCGTTTCCGCCGTGCCAGGGCGTGCTTACGCAGGCGGGTGCCTTCGCTGGCCACGTAGAGCCACTGGTCGTCGTAGAAATCCACGGCTTCAAACTGGGTGGGCACCCCCCAACTGAGGTTGCGCCGCCGGACGCGCCCTTGCAGGAATTGCCCCGGGGGATAATCCCGCAAAGTGATCAGGGAAGCGCTGCTGGAGGGCAAAAAGCCCAGGAGCATTTTGAAGTTGTAGGCGGTCAAGACCAGTTCGCCGCGCACCGAATCGATGGCCGCCGCCGTCACCACCCGCCGGGGCAGGCGGAGGCTATCGCGCAGTTCGGCGACGTACGTGCCCGGCTGCGCGGGTACGCGGAAGTGGTAGGTCAGGAAATTGCCGCGCCCGAAGAGCTGGTCTTTGGTGAAGAGGTGGAGATAGCCGCCGTGGTAGGCCAGCGCTTCGCAGTCGTAGTTGCCGGCCACGTCGCGCCCCGCGCCGTTCTGGCCGGGGTAGCGGAAGACGATGCTGTCGGTGCGTCCGCTGCTGGGCTGGTAGCGGTAAATGACGGCGTTCTTGCGCCGCCCGCCGTTATTGCCGAAGTCGCCGACGTAGAAGTTTCCCGCCGGGTCTTTGGTCAGGTCTTCGTAGTCGCTGGCCCGGGCGGCCAGGGTATCGGTGCGGAGCAGCCGCCCCGTGGCATCGGTGGTATAGAGGTAGGGGCCGTCTCCACTGTCGTTGTGCCAGTGAAAACGCTCGCCGCTAATCACCAGTCCGGAGGCCTCGGTTAGCGCCGGCGGCAAGCGGATGCGCCTGGGCGGGTGACTGGTTCCGCAGGCGGTCAGCACCAGGACCAAGGGCAAAAGGCGGCAAAGTAGCATAGGCCTTGAATTGACTATTTCCCCCGCCAACGCAAATAACCATGGTAAGCCAAAGTGCCCAAGAGGAGGAGGACGAGAATGCCTTCCACCGTTTCATTGTTGGTGTCGGAAAGCCCAAGCCGGTCTTCTAGCAAGTAATCCCAAATAATGTGCAGCAGAACGAGGCTGCTCAGGAGGTAATAGGTCGCCTTTGTGGTCATGTTGACGGGGGTTGAAGGGCGCTCCGGGCCGCTGGGCGGGTAAGGCATCCCAGCGGCCCGGAGCCAGTGAAAAGATGGGGGGGGAATCCAGCAGCGGATGTTTACTGTGCCGTAGCGGCCGCTTCCACGGCCCGCCATACGCGGAGGACGTTGCCGGAGCAGATTTTTTGGATGTCGTCGTCGGAGTAGCCCCGTTTGAGCAGGGTGTAGATCAGGTTGGGGTAATCGGAGACGTCTTTCAGGCCGGTGGGCAGGGAATCCCCTACGCCGTCGAAATCGGAGCCCAGGCCCACGTGGTCAATTCCCGCGAGGGCGACGACGTGGTCGATGTGGTCGGCTACCGTTTCTACGTCGGCGTAAAGGGTGGGAAATTCCTTTTCAAAGGCTTCGATGAGGGGTTTGGCGGCCTCGTCGCGGTACTGGAGGTCCGCTGCCGCGAGGCGTTCCTGAAGGATGCCCCGCAGGCTGTCTTGGCGGATGCGCAGTTTACCATCCAGGAAGGTGGAGCCGAAGTTGATCTGGATCACGCCGCCCTCTTCCCCCAGGCGCTTGATCATGGCGTCGTCCATGTTGCGCTCGAAGCCGGGGGTGAATTTGCGGGCCGAAGAGTGGCTGGCAATCACGGGCACGTCGGTCATTTCGACGACTTGCCAGAAGGTGGAGTCGCTCACGTGGCTGATGTCGACCATGATGCCTACGCGGTTCATTTCGCGGACCACCTCGCGGCCGAATTCGCTCAGGCCTCCGTGGGTGCGGGTGGTATCGTAGCTGCTGTCGCAGATCAGGTTGTCTTTGCCGTGGGTCAGGGTGATGTAGCGGATGCCCTTGGCGTGGTATTCCGCGACGCGTTCGATTTTGTCTTCGATCGGGCTGCCGTTTTCCATACCCATGGGCAGGCTCATGACGCTGTCGCGGAAATTCTGTTCCAGTTCGGCGGGGCTGGTGGCGATGCGGAATTTATCGGGGTGGGCCTCGGCGATGCCCCGGACCATGGCGATGAGGCTATCGGCCAGGGCGGGGCTGGCGCCGGGTTCGGCCTGGAGTCCGCTGGGAATGTAAATGGACATAAACGGCGCGTCAAGCCCGCCTTCTACGGCGCGGACGTAGTCAAAATCCCCCTCGCTGGTCTCGATGGGGATGCCGAGGTATTCTTTGTCCAGGCGGAAATTTTTCACCTTCAGGCGGTAGGGCAGGTCCACGTGTCCGTCGGTAATCAGGTAGCGGTGGGCCAGCTCATTGGCGTGGGCGCGCAGCTCGGCGTCGGTCATTGGCGAAGGGTCTTCCTGGGGGGCGCGGCCGCAGGTGCAGAGGAATCCGGCCAGCAAGGCAAGGAGGGTGAGACGGAACATTGGGGTGTGCTTTAATAAAGGAGAAAGGAAGTAAAGGAGGAAGGGGGTAAAGGGAGGAAAAGAGGGCTCAATATAGGGTACGCTGCGGTAACGGGCGGGCCGCCGCAACACCCTCCCCGGCCGGTACACGCTATCCGCGCCCAGCAAACTTCTTATCGGGTGCTCATAAAAATTGCCTGCCCATTTTTTACCTTCGCAGCAACATAGTATGCACCCATGTCCACCCCCAGATTCATCCTTCTTATTGCCCTTGCTACGGCCTTTGCCGCCTGTAAAAACGCGGAGGGCCCCGTGGTAGACGCCAACAGTGCAGTACCTGCCCGCATTCTCGATTTCACCTTTGAGCCCGGAAAACGCTTTGGGCCCATTGTGTCCGATAGTGCCTCCCGGTCGCAGGTCCTGGCCCTTTATGGAGACAGCGCCGTCTTGGGCACCATCTTCATCGGCGAAGGCTACGAAGAAGAAGCCGTTATCCTTTTCCCCGATAACCCCCGGCGCAGGGCAGAGCTGTATTACAACGAAAGTTACGACACCCTCCGCCCCTCCTTTATCCGCATCACCGGCAACTACGAAGAGGGCGAAGAAATGCGCTCCGACTGGACGAGCACCAACGGCCTCAGCATCGGTACCAGCATTGGGGAGGTAGAAAAAATCAACGGGCAGCCATTCACCATCAGTGGTTTCGGCTGGGATTATGGCGGGCAAGTGGTCAACTGGAACGGCGGGGCTTTCGCTGCTGGTTTCTCTCCCTCCTTCCTCCTTACCGCCGAAGGCGAGGAGACGCCAATGGAACTGCTGGGTGACGGCACCGAGCTGAAAAGCGACGACCCGACCCTGCGAAAGGCCCGCCCCGTGGTCATCTCCATTTCCACTGACCTGGGCCGCACCCCTCCCAATTACCTGGGCCGCTGGCGGTCCGTCGCTGACCCCGAAGAGGAACTGGAGTTCCAGCCCACCCAGGTCTTGTACTACCGTGCCGGGTCACTTACCCTAAGCAATAAACTGGAATTCCTGCCGGGCTGCCAGGAAACCGCCTGCGGTTTTAGTGGCGCGGGAGGGACCAACGAGTTTTGCCTCATTGAAAAAGGCGAGTTTGACGTACAATGCCACGTCATCATCCGTGCTTTTAACGATACGCTCCAGTATTTCACGATGGGCCTGGACGGTGAGGAGATTCCCACTTTTGTTCGACAAAAATAACTGGGGCTTCACCCAGGGAATAGCGGATACTTACAGTTGAACCACCCATGCGGAAGAAAATCCTTGCACTCCTTTTTTTGCTGACGCTGGCCCTCGGGCTGAGTGCCCAGAGCCTGGTGGTTAGCCCCAACGGACGCTTCCTGGCCAAGGCCGATGGCAGCCCGTTTTTCTGGTTGGCGGATACTGCCTGGGAGCTGTTCCACCGCTGCGACCGGTCAGAAGTGGACCTGTACCTGGAGAAACGCGCCGCGCAAGAGTTCAACGTAGTCCAAGCCGTCATCCTGGCCGAACTGGATGGCCTCAACGAACCAAACCCCTACGGCGAAAAACCGCTGATCAACAATGACCCCCGCACCCCGAATGAAGGGTACTTTGCCCACGTGGACTACACCATCGAGAAGGCCGCCACACTCGGCATCACGATGGCCCTGCTGCCCACCTGGGGCGATAAACTCTACAAAGACCGTTGGGGCGAAGGGCCCGAAGTGCTGAACCCCGAAAATGCCCGGGCTTTTGGCAAGTGGCTGGGGGCGCGTTACGCCAAATACCCCAACATCGTGTGGATCATCGGCGGAGACCGTAACCCACGGGCGGGAAGCCAGGACGAGGCCGTCTGGAACGCCCTGGCCGAGGGCATTGCCCAGGCTGCGGGTGGCTACGCGAAGACTATGATGAGTTACCACCCTCAGCCCAAAGAAAATGGGGGATCTTCTACCTGGTTCCACCACCAGGAGTGGCTGGACTTTAATATGCACCAAACTGGTCATTGCGCCAATCAGGGGACTTACCAACACATCACCCACGACTACCAGCTACAGCCCACGAAGCCCGTACTGGACGGTGAGCCCCTCTACGAAGACCACCCGAACTGCTTCAACGCCAAAGAGCTGGGCCACAGCATTCCGCAAGATATCCGGCGCATCATGTACTGGAACGTTTTTGCCGGAGCCTGCGGGCAAACCTACGGCTGCCACGACGTCTGGCAGATGTATAAGCCGGGCAGAACACCCATTAATCAGCCCCTCCGCCCCTGGCCGCAAGCCCTGGATCTGCCCATGGCCAACCAGGTTAAACACCTCAAAAATTTGCTGCTTTCCCGCCCCTTCTTTACCCGTATCCCAGCCGCAGCGATGATCGTTGACGCCCAGCCCGACGACCACAACCACGTGATGGCTACGCGGGACAGCGAGGGAAGCTTTGCGATGATCTATTTCCCCACCGGAAAGGCCACCAATATTGATTTCTCCAGTCTGGCAAGTTCCAAATTAAACAGTTGGTGGTTTGATCCCCGAACGGGCAATGCTTACCCGGGCCCCAACCTGAAACGGGCACCCCGGCTCTACATCACCCCACCTACCGCAGGTGCGGGCCAGGACTGGGTCCTGGTTGTAGACGACGCCAGGAGGCGCTTTGTTGCGCCGGGGAAAATGCCTTAGGTTTCTACCACGAGCCCCCCCGCCGAAGGCCAAAAAAAACCAGCGCCCCGAAAACCGTAGCCCCGAAGCAGCTGGTCCTGGACCGTGGAAAGGGAATGCCGGAAAAGCAGGTACCACGAAGCCCAGCCATAGGCTCTTGCTCAGAAAGCTCCCTAAGCTGGCTGGTACGGAGAGGCGTTTATGCGGGGCATACCTTGCCGAGACCGGGCAGTCTGTTCGGAGGTGCCGCCGATCCTTAAAGAAACTCGGCAGCCGAAAGTGGCGCTGAAGGGGTAAATACCCGTAGACCAAAATAGCCGTGCCCAACAACCAACCAATCCCTTCTCCGGTGCTATCTTTCCGCCATGCGTTTCCTTACCCTGCTCTTACTGGTCTTACTCTGCACCTGCGTCCGCGCCCAAAAAGTGCTCCTCTTTGAACGGATGACCGACTCGAAGGCCGAGCGGATGTACGAGGGCGAGGCCCTGAAATTCCGGATGGAGGGCGATAAATTCTGGCAGGAAGGGCGCATTATGGAGATGCGGCCCGACATCCAGGCACTGGTCATCAACGAACGATTCATCCTTTTGGAAGAGATTGAATCGGTACACCTCGGCAGCACTTTCGGGGCCGCTGCGGGCTACTCCCTCATGACCTTCGGCACCGCCTGGGCCGGCATCGGCCTCATCGGCTACGCTACGGACAAAGACCCGACGACAAATTTCTCCGGCCGCGACGCCACCATTGCCCTCACTTCCTTCGCCAGCGGCTACCTGATCAACCGCTTTTTGGGGCAGAAGCGGTTCAAAACCAGCCAGTACAAACGGCTGCGGATTGTGGATACCAGCTTTTAAAAAGCTTCGCTTTTTGTTCTTTGAACCATTAAGCACACTAAGTTAAGTAAGAATCACTAAGGCATTATACTTCTCCAATCCTTAGTGTTTCTTAGTGCCCTTAATGCCTTAGTGGTGAAAAAACCCGCGAAGCGGGGGGGGGGGACCCAAATCATCTATAAAGCGCCCGTGCCAACACCTCAGCAAACGCCCCCGGCGTACTGGCAAAGGGCTGCAAGCCCAGCTCCGTAAGTTGCGCCGCCACGGTGCGGTCGTAGGCCGGTGCCCCCTCGTCATTGAGCGCCAGCAGGGGCAAAAAGGTGAGTCCGCTCTGTTGCAGGCGGCGCACGCTGGCCAGCATGGCCTCTACGGAGCCGCCTTCGAAGAGGTCGCTCAGGAGGATCAGGACGGTATCGCGGGGGTTCGTATTGAGGGTTTCTGCGTAGCGGAGGGCCCGGCCGATGTCGGTGCCGCCGCCCAGTTGGATGGCGAAAAGGAGCTCCAGTGGGTCGGGCAGCTCGTGGGTGAGGTTGACCACGCTGGTATCGAAGCACACCACCTGCGTGCGCAGGCTGGGGATGCTGGCCAGGATACAGGAAAGTACCCCGGCGTAGACCACCGAGGCGGCCATGGAACCGGATTGGTCGATGAGCAAAATGACGTGCTTCAGGCCCGCGTTGGCGCGCGCCTGCCCCCGCAGGTGAACGGGCAACACCGTCTTGTACTCGGGTTGGTAGTGGCGCAGGTTGGCGCGGATGGTTTGGTGCCAGTCGATGTCGGCGTGCCGGGGCTTGCGGTTGCGGTTGTGCTGCCGGCGGCGGCCGCCGATGGCTTGCTCCACGGGCCGCTTGAGGAGCGCTTCGATTTGGCGAACGACCCGCAAGACCACCGCGCGGGCACTCTCGCGGCTCCTTTCTGGCAGCAGGTTTTTGAGGCTGAGCAGGGTGCCGATGAGGTGGACGTCGGGCTCGATCGTTTCCAGTAGCTCCGGCTCGAGGAGCATCCGCTGGAGGCCGAGGCGTTCGAGAGCGTCGCGCTGGAGGAGGTGGACGGTGTCGGTGGGGAAGTACTTGCGGATGTCGCCGAGCCAGCGGTTGACGTTGGGGCTGGAGCTGCCCAGGCCCGCCTTCCGGTCCTGGTTGGCGTAGAGGGCCTCCAGGGTGTTATCGATGCCGGCCAGGCGATCGGGCAGGGGGATGCCTGCCGCGCCGTCGGGGTCCGACTGCTGGCCGAGGATGAGCCGCCACTTGCGGAGGTAGTCGTGGGGGTCTTGGGTTTCCATCATTTCTCAAAAATCCAGCAGCGGTGGAGGCCCATCTTGCGAAAATCCGGCGGGAGGGTCTGCTTGGTAATTTCCCGGATGTGCGCTGCGCCAATGACGCCCGCTTCGTCGAGGCGGAATTTGCGGTAGTTGGTGCTGAAGTAGAGTTTTCCGCCGGGTTTAAGCAGGCGCAGCGAAAGGTTGATCAGCCGGAGGTGATCGCGCTGGGTATCGAGCACCTCCTTCATCATCTTGGAATTGGAGAAGGTGGGCGGATCGAGGATGATCAGGTCGTAGTTGGCAATGTGGTGTTCTTCCAGCCAGGTGATGACGTCGGCCTTGATAAAGCGGTGGGCGGCGGGGTCGATCTCGTTGATCGTGAAATTGCGCTGCCCCCAGTCGAGGTAGGTGTTGGAAAGGTCCACGCTATCCACCCGCTTGGCATCGGCCGCGGCGGCGTAGACGCTGAAGGAGCAGGTGTAGGCGAAGAGGTTGAGCACCACCTTGTCTTTGGCTTCCTGGGCCACCATCATGCGGGTCTGGCGGTGATCGAGAAAGAGGCCGGTATCGAGGTAGTCGGTGAGGTTGACGATGAAGCCCAGGCTGTTTTCCACGACGGTAAATTCGCGGCGGACGATGGAGAGTTTTTCGTACTGATCGGTGCCCGACTGCCGCTTGCGCAGCTTGAAAAACACCGCATCGCGGCCCATTTCCAGGGTTTGGGTGATGACCTCGCGGTAGGCCAGTTTGTGTTCCTGCCAGTCTTCTTCGGTCCACTGCTCGCCCTGCCGGTGGTACACGGAGACGTAGAGCTGCTCGCCGTAACGATCGATGGTGATGGGGAACTCATCGAGGTCCGCATCGTAAATCCGGTAGGCTTCCAATTCCTGGCGGCGCGCCCACTTATCGTAGTGGCGCGCCATTTTGCGCAGGCGGTTGGCGAAGGGCGAATAGTCTTTATCCATGACCCCGGCGAAGGTAAGGACCGTGGGATAAAGGCGGGGTGTGGGGGAGTGGCTTTGCGGGGGCGCAGCGTTTTTTGGGCGCGGCCGCAGGTGCTGGGGGAGCTTGGAGGAGCGGGGGACGGGGGCGAGGTGGGTTGGTTTTACCTTTTCAAGAATTTACACACCGCACTATTGCCATCGGTGTAATCCAAACGAAGAAAGTAGGCTCCCGTGGGAAGGCGAGAAACATCCAACCCGCCGCCAGCCAGGGCAATAACCGGCATCCGTTGCCCCGTCACCGAGTACACGCTAAAGGTACGTATTCGCCCATTCTCCGCCGTTCGCAAGTACAACACCTCTCCCGCCGGATTGGGGTAAACCAACAAGTCTCCACCCAGCTGGGCAGGCGAATCCGTATCTACCCTTCTAAAACAAGGCTCAAAGCCAGGGCGCGAAAAGTAAACATTAATAAGCTCAAGGGTATCCACTAAATTTGAGCTGCCTTCAATGGGTAGAAATGTGTAACTTCGGAATAACCTGTCCCCCAGTGAGCCGTATTCTCTAACCGGGTAAAATATCGTTGTTGAGTCCGTCGCCATACATGCATATTGCCATAATCCTTGAGCAGCACCTTCCCACCACTCAAAAAGTATGGTAGGAGAAAATGAATTAATTATCCACGAACTCTCCGCCATGCAGTTAAATGGGCTTTCATCTGCAAAGACAGAGGGATCCCAAGAAATTTTTAAAGGTGGATATTTGACGTTCATCGCAAAGGAAATGAAATCGTCCATAATCCAATTCCCGCAGTTATTGGGGTCTTCGCTTAAGTATTCCCGCCAAATCACCTGCTTTTTGTAGGTAAATCGGGGAGGATCGAAACTTTCCAGCCTATAAAAATCACTAGCCCTAACCTCAAATACGCTATCAAAAGGCACATCCACGGTATTCTCTGAACTAAGTGCTACATTGGTCGAATCATTTTGGTGGTCAGAAATAATTATGGTAACAGTATCCTTATTGCCCACTCCATCTTCAAAGTAGAAGGGGATGGTGACCAGGATAGAGTCTTGCGCTTGGGTACTGACGAAAGCACCAAAAAAAGCAATGGCAAAAAAATAAAAATATACGTCCCTGTTCAGCATGGTCTTAGTTGTTTTTTTGTACTCTGCGTACCAAGACATTATCGTCGGCGTGAATACTAATGTAGTTTAATCCTTCGCCAAGTTCGTGAGCTGGAAAGTAAACGGTGTAGGTACCAGCTTCCTTATTTCCGGAATCCGCTTGCTTCAGTAAGGTTTGCACTGAGTTTCCGTTTCCGGAAGTAGTAGTGAGATAAATTTTAATGTCCGCTTCAGCATTCGTAGCGTAGCTTAAACTGGTTCCGTTAATTGTAGGGTTGGGATAAACTACTACGCTGCCTGGCTCAATGGGGTTAAAAGGACCGCCCCCGTCTGGCCGCAAATCACAACTTCCGGTAGTGAACTGCCGAGCAAAGAGATCGGTATCACCACACAAATTCCGAGTTTCAATGATCACATTGTACGTAGTGTTGGAAAGCAGCACGATGTTGGCAAATTTATCGTGTTCATTTGACCCCACCGCTACCCGGTCTTGGCCAGCTTGCCCATCTAACCAATCGGTCTGACGAAAAGTAGTAAAGCTGCCGTTGGGTTGCTGTACTTCGTAGGTAACCCGATATTCTACCTCGTTAGTGCTCGCCTGAAAGTAGAAGCTGAACTTACAATCTTCACTGAAGTCAACGATAGGCAACAACCCAATATGCGCAGATGCTGGCGGGCAACCAGGGTTAATCTCATCAATCAAGTCGCACTTATCGTTCAACAAATTGTCCAGCATCTTACCCATTTGGCAAGGGGTGAAGGCGGAAACGTTGGGATCACTAGCGTAAGAGGCGTAGGTCATCATGTTGTTGTTCTGGTAACGCTGCTCGCAACATGGGTGAGGGTTCACCACCGTAGTCCCGTTAGGTTGGCACAGGTCAACGCCATTCACCACATTTGATAGGTTCCAACACCGATTTCCAGTGGTATCGATAGATCCGTCACCGTTTTGGTCATAAGTCCAGGAAATGAGGGGGGTATCGGAACAACCATCATTGCTTTGTGCTGTTCCCCCGAAAGAATGGCGTAAATCTAATCCATGCCCGAGCTCGTGTATTAGAAGCTGGGCACTAAAGTTTTCATTTACTAATGTAGTTGAACCACGTCCCAATGCAAACCCATTCCATCCACCGCTTACGTCAGAGATAAAAATATTGAACGCTTCACCAAAATACTGGCTATAGTAAGCAGAATTATCATTCCCATCCAGAACTATGCGGTTCCTGGTCTCACAATGAATATACACATCGTTAAGTACTAACCGCAGCATTACGCATTGACCTGGCGTAACTGGTGCCCCCCATTCTGCTTGGTTCCATTGGGGGTTTTCGCTCATGTTGGCTAAAAAATCATTGGTTGTAGCGATGTACTGGTCCGCCCGCTGAAAGGCCAATTGCTGCTCCAGTTGGTTGCTTGTTGCGGCCGCAGCAATAGTTCCGCTACAATCTGAGTCAACAAAAAAGTGAATATTTACCCTAATGTAAGTGGTCAAACAGCCACTATTAATGTAGTTCTCTGTAAAAGAGCAGAATGGGTAGGCGGATTTCTGAATTGTGCGCGGTGAGGCTTCGGGCCATTCATCCGTCACACAGGTTGGATCATCTTGTTGTGCTGAAGCCGAGATACTTAGCAAAAGTATGACTACAAGGCAAGCGATGTAGCGATGAAGCGATGAAGCGATGAACATTATAAGGGGTGGTTTATTTTCTTGAATACTTCAAAGATAGGCTGAGCGCTTGATGTTTTCATAAATAATTCAGGTGCGTGAAAAATTTAACATTCGTCGGGCAGAATTTAACCGCAATAAGCCTCTAATCTTGTTTCAAGTGCTGGCCTAGAAGCAGGTCTCTGGACGCACGCAAATTCATTACCCATAATTTTCACCTCTAGAGAAGCCTCATGCCCTCCAATGCATTCGAAATATTGATGCGGACTAAAAACCCTAGAGGTAGAAACGCTGTGTAACATTGGGTCCCCTTTTGCGACTCCGTAAACTAGAAGCGATCTTGTGATTGCCCTGGCAGCGGGGATAAAAGGTCCAAACGATCCCCAAAAAGGGTGCTAATTTTGCACCCCGAACTGTGCGTTGAGTTCATCACAAGCAAAACCGAACATGAGTAGCTATCGCATCTCTATCCTCCTGGGCCTCCTGCTCACTTTGGGCCTCTGGGCCTGCTCCAACGGCCCCGGCCCACTGGAAGACCAGCTTAGGGGTGAGGTGCAGGCCGACCTGAACCCCTCCGGCCGCGTCCCCCTCGGCGCGCTCTTAAAGTTCACCACCAAGGAACCCTGCCGGGTCAGCATCACCATCCCCGGGCCCACGCCCGTTACGCGGGATTTCCGGGAAGCCCAGCGCCTCCACGAAATTCCCGTCCTCGGCCTCTACCCCGGCCAGGTCAATGAGCTCAGCATCACCCTGACGACCGAAGACGGCAAAACCTACTCGGGCACCACCTCCCTGACCACCGAGCCATTGCCCGCCACTTTCCCCAGCATCGAGGTCACCACCCTCCAGCGCGAAAACATGGAGCCGGGCTTTCACCTGATCGACCTCCTCATCGCCAACAACGGCAAATTCCTGCCCTACACCCTTATGTTCGACGACCAGGGCGTCATCCGCTGGTTCATGGACCTAAGCGAAAACGGACAAATCACCTACACCCCCTACCGCCTCAAAAACGGCAACTGGCTCTACCTCAACTGGATCGACATCCTGGAAGTGGACGACCTGGGCCGCACCGTCAAACAAGAACAAATGTGGGGCAACGCCGGCAACCACGAGCTCCTGGAAATGCCCGATGGCATGCTGCTCATGACGGGCTCCAAAAAAGACAGCTACGTCGTCCGCAACGGCCAGCAAATCCCCACCCGCTTCGATCACGTCGTGCTCTGGGACCGCGCCAACAACCGCACGGCCAAAGACTGGGACCTGCGGGCCGTCCTCGACGTCAACCGCGCCATCTTCCCCGCCGACTACGGGATGGATCCGTCTACCGACTGGTTCCACGTCAATTCCGTCGCCCTTGATCCCTCCGATAATACCCTGCTCGTTTCCGGCCGCAACCAGGGCGTGGTAAAAATCAACCAGGACAACAGCCTGCGTTGGATCCTGGCCCCGCACGTCGGCTGGGGCAAGGCGGGCTTCGATGGCACGGGCCTCAATACCGCCGATTACCTCCTCACTGCCGTTGACGCCGACGGCAACCCCTACCCCGCCGAAGTGCAGGAGGGGCGGGTGGCGGCCCCTGATTTCGACTGGCCCATGGGCCAACATGCTCTCAACGTACTGCCCAACGGCAACCTCCTGCTCTTCGATAACGGCCTGCGCCGCCACTTCGACCCCGCCCCGCAGTACTCCCGCGCCGTCGAGTACCAGATTGACACCGAGCGCAAAACGGTCCGGCAGGTGTGGCAATACGGCAAAGAACGGGGACTGGAAATGTCTTCGCCCATCACCAGCGACGTCGACCAGCTCCCCACCACCGGCAACCGACTCATCACCTCCGGCAACCTCCGCGCCAGCGGCAAGGAAGGCCACGCCAAAATGGTGGAAGTCACCTACCCCGGCAACCAGGTCGTTTTCGAAGCCGATCTATACTTCAAAGACAAAATGGGCACCAAGGAACCGAGCTGGGGACAGTTCGACCTGGTGTTCCGCGGCGAACGCTACCCCTTACTTCCTAACCAATAACTACTCCCCCAATGCAACCTCAAGTTATTGCCCTGGGCCTGCCCCGCACGGGCACCACTTCCCTCAAAGCCGCGTTGGAAACCCTCGGTGTCGGCCCCTGCCTGCACATGGATAACCTCTTCAACACTCCCGCGCTGACGGCCCGCTGGCGCCGTCACCTGGCGGGCGAGACGGCCGACTACGCTGGCCTTTTCGAGGGGTTCCAGAGCAGTACCGACTTCCCCGGCTGCCTGGATTTTGCCGCCTTCGTCGATCACTACCCCACGACCAAATTTATCCTCAACTACCGCGACCCCGCAGACTGGTACGAGAGCATGCTCAAAACCGTCTTTCCCGCCGCAGGCCGTACCCCGGAGCAAAAAGCCGACATGGTAGCAAAGGGCGTGGAAAACGAACGCTTCCGCAACATCGAAGCCGCCCTGAGCCTGGTGGAAGACTTTCTGCTCAACGATTTCTTTGGGGGCACTTTCCTGGACAAAGAAAAGACCCTGGCCACCTACCAGGCCCACCTGGACGCCGTGCGCGCGACCGTCCCAGCCGACCGCCTGCTGGAATTTTCCGTCGCCGACGGCTGGGGGCCACTCTGCCAATTCCTCGGTTTGGCCGAACCCACGGAGCCCTTCCCCTACAAGAACAAGCGCCAGGATTTCCAGGAGCAAATCGGCAAAATGATCAGTGGCGGCGGAGCGCTGACCCTGAAGTAAACAAGGCCCCCCCGCCGCCGGAACGGGGCTAAAACCCACTCCGGCGGCAATTTATGCACGCTGCGCAGGCTGCATCCCACCGGATCGCCTTACTTTCACGTCCCGGAATCCCGGGGCTGACCTCCCGCCCCCGTTAAACCCCGCACTGCAACTATGGAAGACCACGTAATTCTCGGAATCGACGTCGGAGGCACCGGCATCAAAGGCGGCTTGGTGGACGTCAGCACGGGGACGATGCGCTCCGAGCGCCTGCGTTTCGATACGCCCGCCCCCGCAACGCCCGAGGCCATGGCCGGTACCGTACAAATGCTGGTCGACCATTTCCAATACCAGGGCGTGGTGGGCGTCGGTTTCCCCGCCATCGTGCGACGGGGCGTGGCCTCCTCGGCTTCCAACATTGACGACAGCTGGATCGGGGCCAACATCGGGGAGGTCTTTGGGCAGCGGACGGGCCTGCGCTTCTACGCGCTCAACGATGCCGATGCGGCCGGCATCGCCACCATGAAGTTCGGCGCGGGCCGGCAGTACGCCGAAGACGCCACCGTCTTGATGGTCACCATCGGCACGGGCCTCGGCGGGGCCCTCTTCCTCAACGGCGACCTGTTGCCCAACCTCGAAATCGGGCAGATCTACCTCCGCAACCAAAAGGTGATCGCCGAGCAGTACATCAGCAACAAGATCCGCAAAGACAGCGGCATGAGCTTCAAAGCCTTCGGCAAGCGCTTCAACAAGTTCCTGAGCCACGTCGACTTCGTCCTCAACCCCGACGTGATCATCCTCGGCGGTGGGGCCAGCAAGTACTTCCCTGAGTTCAAACGCCACCTCAAAGTCAACGCCATCCTCGAACAAGCTACCCTGCTCAACGACGCGGGCACCATCGGCGCGGCCTACCACGCTGCGCGGTGCGCGCGGTTGGAGGGGGTGGGGTGAGGGATAACCGAATAACCAGAGGGCAACTGTGGGTGTAGGTACATCCATTAGACCGCCTCTAATGCTCAGCTTCACCACCCCGCCCCCATCAATAAATTGAGCGATATTAGCGCCCAACTCCACCCACCACCTCCTCCAAAGCACCAAGCATTCTACCATGGCCAGCATCGATATTGAAGCCCTCAACCAACAGATTCGCCTCGACTCCGAAGTGATCGAACGCATCCGCCAGGAGACGGCCAAAGTCATCGTCGGGCAGCAATACATGATCGATCGCCTCCTGATCGGACTCCTCAGCCGCGGCCACATCCTGCTCGAAGGCCTCCCGGGGCTGGCCAAAACGCTGGCCATCAACACCCTGGCCAAAACGATCAATGCGGATTTCAGCCGCATCCAGTTTACCCCCGATTTGTTGCCGGCCGACATCGTCGGGACCATGATTTACAACCAGAGCATCAACGATTTTACCGTTCGCAAAGGCCCCGTTTTTGCCAACTTCGTCTTGGCCGATGAGATCAACCGCGCGCCCGCCAAGGTGCAGTCGGCCCTCCTCGAAGCCATGCAGGAACGGCAGGTGACCATCGGAGAGAACTCCTTCAAACTCGAAGAGCCTTTTCTCGTCTTAGCCACCCAAAACCCCATCGAACAGGAAGGCACCTACCCCCTGCCGGAGGCCCAAACCGACCGCTTCATGCTCAAGTGCACCGTCGGTTACCCCACCCGCGAGGACGAGCGCGAAATCATGCGCCGCAACCTCGCCAAGGGCTTTGAGCAGGTCAACCCAGTAGCCACCACCGCCGAAATCCTGCACGCCCGCGAGAGCGTCCGCAAAATTTACATGGACGACAAAATCGAGCGCTACATCATCGACATCGTCTTCGCCACCCGCGAACCCGAAGCCTACCGCCTGGCCGATCTCAAGCCCCTCATCAGCTTTGGCGGCAGCCCCCGCGCCAGCATCAACCTGGCCCTGGCCGCAAAAGCCAACGCCTTCCTCGAACGCCGCGGCTACGTGACCCCCGAGGACGTGCGCGCCGTGTGCGAAGACGTGCTCCGCCACCGCATCGGCCTCACCTACGAAGCCGAAGCCGAAAACATCCGCCAGGAAGACATCATCGCCCGCGTACTCAACGTGGTGGAGGTGCCGTAGGGATTTTTAATTCGCAGTATTTTATGCTGGGCGCGGACGCAGGTGCTCCCCCCCGACCCCCCGAAGGGGGGAGTTAGGACATGGAGCAATGCAAGCCCGACGCCCAGCCTGACTTTTTTCGCCTAGCTTTAGCAAGCATCTCCATTTGGTTTTGCTAAGCAAACCGCTCACCCTTTTCTACAGTATATCGTTTTCACACTGATAGTCATAGTGTTATACATTTGCAAAACAATAAACCCTTAACACGTCTGAACAAGTCAAAGAAAGTCGTGTTTGCAAATTAACTTATAAGTGAATACCTTTGTTACGTTCAAGTATTTTGACTCTGCGGAAGGAGGGGCTTCGGTCTACACGGCCATCTTGCATACCCAGAGCGTTGAAGGAAATGCGGTCAAAAGTGAGTTTGACAAATTTCTTGATCGCTATGAGATGGAAGAGGAGAAGGAACCTGACTTCAAGGAAATACTTGCGCAAATTGATGTTATTCTAACCCACGGATTTGAAAACTACCAGTTACGCCACGAAAGGGAGGCTAGGGCGCTTCCGTCAAAAGATCGCAGTCTGGTTTCGGCTGGCTATATGCCTACGGACGGGCCACTTCGCCTTTACTGCGTTTTATTGCCAGACAATGTGATGGTCCTTTGTGGTGGCGGAGTTAAAGCAGAAGACACCGCACAAGAGAGTGACGGCGTCCGAGCCCATTTTATGCTCGCCAATACTTTGGCCCGAAAACTTAACGAACGGCTAGCGGAAGAAACAAAACCGATTTCCTACGAACGTGTGGAAGCCATCCTAGAAAAAGAAACAATTTATTTATGAGCAGAGGAGACAGAAAACGGGAACCATCCGACACTTGGCGGCGTATGCAGGAGCTGATCACCGATGACGCGCGCTACACCGTCAACTTGGCAAACGACATTGTGGACCAAATTTACCTAGCGCTCCAAGAAAAAAACTGGACACAAAAAGACTTAGCGGACGCCCTCGGCAAATCCCCTTCCGAAATAAGCAAATGGCTACAGCCCAGCCATAATTTCACCTGCCGCACCATCGGTAAGCTTAGCGCGGTTTTTGGAAAGGATTTGGTAGTCACTCCTTTGCGGTACGACAGCATGAACGGTCAGTTGCTACCCTTCGGCCAACAACGTAACCGGGCGTACGTAGCGGCCAGAAACGCTCGCTTTCAGGGAGAAGTTAACGAGCAGCCCTCCGCCGCCGATAGCGCTCCGCGCTATAATTTTGACATTAGCGAGCTACTGCAAGGTAGGATCGAAACTTCTATTATTACCGAGGAAACTCCAGCCCCCGCTGAAAGTCCCAATTACGCTATGGCAGCATGAGTCTCCAACCCGCAAACTTTATCTTCCGCTCCTTTCACCACGAGGAGTTCGCCACTTTCCCTAAAAATTACCAGGGAGGCAAAAAAGGAAAAGCCATGGTATCGCTTGATTTCGGTTTCGATGCGGCCGAAAAAGTCATAACCTGCCGGGCATCAGCCGAATTTTCCCAGGAAGGGAATATCTACTTGATCTCTAGGCTTGGTGGAAGCTTCGAAATAACCGAGGCGTCCTGGACGGAACGGATGAACGAAGACCAGACCTCGGTCAGCATTGAACAGGACCTATACGTCCATTTTTCTATGCTCGTGATTGGCGCGCTGCGTGGTTTTTTACACGCTCGCCAGCAACAAAGCCAAGTCCGGGCTTTTCTGGGTGCAGTTAACGTATTGGAGTTGCTCAAGGATGCTGATTTTGCACCCATCCCCCTCCAACAAGCGCAGCACAGCGAATAGCGGTTGTACGAATCTCAGTCCCACTTTCTTTTTGGCGCGGCCGCAGGTGCTCTCCACGGGACAAGGAGCAAGGCCAGTCCCACGCCCCGCCTGAACCTTTTCCCGCCAGCCCTAGTTGCTTGTTAAAACCAAGCTACTATGCGCTTTTTAATACCCATCTTACTGGCCGCCACGCTTCTCTCCTGCGGCGGCAGCGAAGCACCCGAAGCCGGGATGAACAAGGATATGGTCGTGGAACACCCTGACGGCCCCGTGCGAATGACCCCTATTTTCCACGCCGCCGTCGTCTTACAGGAAGGCAGCAAAACCATTTTCATCGACCCCTACGATGATGCGGCCAGGTACGACTCCTTCCCCAGTCCGGACATGGTCGTCATCACCCACACCCACGGCGACCACTTCAACAAGGAAGTACTGGCCGGCCTCGACCTCAGCAGGGCCGAACTCTTCGCCCCCGCCGCCGTCACCGCCGAAGCCGATAGCCTCGGATTTGCCAAAATCACCACGCTGGCCAACGGCGACGACGCTCCACGCGGCAACGTCACCATCACCGCCGTGGCCGCCTACAACCTGCCGCCCAGCGAAGACAGCTTCCACCCCCCCGGGCAGTTCAACGGCTACGTCATCGAAATCGGCGGTGAACGCTACTACTTCTCCGGAGACACCGAAGACGTCGCCGAAATGCGCAACCTCAAAGACATCGACTACGCCTTCGTGTGCATGAACCAACCCTACACCATGGAAATGGCCGCCGCCGCCGATGCCGTGCTGGAGTTCAAGCCCCGCGTCGTTTACCCCTACCACTACCGCAATGGCGATGGCACCTTTATGGACACTAAGGCCTTTGCCGCCCTCGTCAATGAAGGAGATAAGAGCATTGAAGTCCGCCTGGAAGATTGGTATAAGTAGCGGAGGAGCTTGGTCGAGCTCGGTCGGGCCACCGTGCGGCGAATGTGACGTGAATATTCGCCGCACTGCGGTTCAACCAGCCAGCTCAATCCGGGCGGGCGACTTCCACCAGGTGAGCAGCGTATGCTTCGATCATGCCCATCAAAAAGTACGGCAGGTTCATTAAAGTGTAGGGCTTTCCGCCTACCGTTACGTGCTGCTCGATGCTATAATTGTTGCGCAAAAAGCGAATGGCCATTCCGTGCGGAGCCCGCTCGATGAATTGGTGTAATGAACGCAACTTACCCTGAGGGCCCGATTTGATTTCCACGGGTAAGACGTATTTGCCGTGGGAAAAAACCAGGTCTACCTCTGCGCTTGCATTTGCGTTTTGCCGCACCCAAAAGCACGGCTTCTCGTCCTTAAGCACGGCTCGTGCCGCCAGCTCTTGCGTAAGATGGTGCTCCACCAGCCGGCCATTGAAAACGGTTTGTAGGTCTTGTAGACTGATCAACTCCGCCTGGATACCGAGTGCATGACTAAGTAAGCCCGTATCCAGCAGCTGAAGTTTGGGGCTTTTTTTACGATCAGCGACGATGGGCAGGGCAAGTTGGCTGGTGGGGTAAATGAGACTAAGAACGCCGGTCAACTCCAACGTCCGAAAGGCGGTACCCACTTCCCGGGAACTGAATGAGCCACCCCCAAACCGATTGAAGGTGATGCGCCCACCTTCCGAGGGCGCTGCTTGTAAGAGAAAGCGGAGAATGTCCCGGTCCTTCCGCGTTTCAGCGTACTTCTCAATGTCCTGTAGATAGGACTGCCAGATGGAATCATACACTCCCGGCAAGCCCCCAAAACTACCCGACTCGATAAACTCTTTGACTACCGCAGGCATACCACCAATCAACAGATAGCGGTTGTATTGCTCAAAAAGGATCTCGGTGGCGTATTCTGGTATGGGTACTTGCTGATAGACAGCCAGCAGCCCTTCTTCTCCTTGCCAAGCGAGAAACTCCGCAAAAGTGAGCGGATGCAAGTAGTAGTACTGTACCCTCCCCACGGGGAAGCTTTTCACGTCTCCTAAGGAAAACTCCAGCAAAGAACCGGCAGCAATAACGTGGAGATCCGGTCGCTGTTCGTAAAAATAGCGCAGCATCCAGATGGCCCTTGGGCTCACCTGAATTTCATCAATAAATAACAGGGTACTTCCCTCTAGCGAAGAGATACGATTGCGCAGCAAGAGTGTGGCCAAAAAGCTTTCTACGTCGGCAGCCTTATCAAAAGTTTCTACCCAGGTGCGGTCTCGCTCTAGGTTAAGTTCAAAGTAGTGCTCGAAATGGCTACTGAATTTTTTGACCAAGGTAGATTTGCCCACCTGCCGTGCTCCGCGCAAAAGCAGAGGCTTACGGTCACGGCTTGCAGCCCATTGTTCAAGGTACTTTTCGGCGGATCTATAGTAAACCATGCACAATTAACCCCTTATTTGTGCAAATGTTGCACAGATAAGGGGTTAATCAGGGCATATTCCCGCACAAATAACCCCTTATTTGTGCATTTCAGCTGCAGCGCACCCCGCACTCATCGCTCCGCAAGCTTCCGCTTTGCCCCACCGAGGAGGCGGTAGTTCGCCGTCAGGCCCAGGCGGCCGCGCTTCCGTTCGGATTCCGTGTAGGCTGCGCCGACGCGGAGCCCCCGTTCCAACTGGAGGTTCAGGTACAGGCGGTCCGTTGCGTGAAAGCCCAACCCCAATAGTCCACTGAGGAACCCTGGCGCATTGCGGTAGGATGCTTCAATGCTGCCAGTGGACTGGAGGGGTTGATCTAAAACAATACGGGTATCCGTAGAATTGTCGTAAATGACATTGGTGGTTTGCGTGAAATTAAAGCGCTCCTCTCCGCTTAAAATTGCCGAAATCCCTACACCAGGGTTAATGGAAAAGTTGCCGATGCGGAAGCGAAACAGCAGTTGTCCCCGTAGCCACCATTCGTCAAAAGTAAGGTCTCCTTGCCGTACGCGGTCGGCCGAGGGATCGAATTCACTCCCAGACCCAAATAAACCATCGAAGGAGGATTGTCCGTACCCCAGGCTTTCTCCCCTTTCTTGTAAAATGTGGGCTCCCAGTTCTACCGCCACGGTTCTCCTCATGTGTAGTAGGCCCGCTAGCCCCAAATCCAGGCCGGGCTGCCAGCGCATTTCACCCGGGTCTACCCAGCGGACAACTGGCTCCCGCAAAGTAGCGAAGTTGATACCAGCACTGGCCTCCAGCGTGAAGTACCCTTCGTCGCGGTTGCGCACCATATTGGGATCAAGTGGAACGGCCGCCGGCCCGAAAATCTGGGCCGCCAGGCCAAAACCCGCCAGCAGGAAAAGAAAAGTTAGGCCGCTACGCATGAGAGATGGATTTTTACTCGACACGAATCAGGAAGGAATTTTGCTCAGCTCCTGGCTCGGACCAGAAGAACCCACCTTGTGCCCGTGGATAATTGAAGGGGCCAGCCAGGCCATTCTCCGCCAAATTGCCTCCTCCTTCCAGCGTGGTGTTCCTCAAGGCAGGGGGATAGCAGATGTGAAAGGCGCTGTTTACTTCATCAATAGCAGAGCCCGTGATTTGCAGGATGTACAGCCCGGTACTATCCGGAACAACGCCTTGCCGGAATGCGCAGCGCCCACCAGAGCAAGTGTAGCGCAGGTATAAGGCGGCGGGGTCTCCCCCATCCTCCGCATCCACAATTTCACCTTCCGTCGTTTGGGTCCGAAAGGCCGTCCGGGCGGGCAGTAAAGTCATACTGTCTGCGGCCAAACGGAAGAGCTGCGTAACCACCAGGCCCCCGTTGTCAGTTATGGTGTATTCCCGGCCATCAACGCTTTGAAGCGTCGAAAAGTCGGCGCTGAGCCAAATTGTCTCACCCAAGTCGTACCCATCCGCCGGGTTTTCCAACTGCACGGTAAGCTGGCCGCCGGAGGGGAAGAAGTCACATTCATCCGGACAAGTCAGGTTGCAAAAAAGAAGGGCCATGCCCAGAAGGAGGAGAACGGTTCGGTGCATGCCCTTCAAACGCCCATTGCGCCGTAAGCGCTGCCCGCCTCTGCGTTAAAATCGCCCCTAATTGCTTGGTTAGCGGCATTTTGCAGTTCCGCCCTTCCAATTGTCAATAAAAAACCGTTGTCGGGTATGCCGCCTAATTCGACCATAAAAAAAGCGGGTAACGGAAAGCCGATCGCTTCCGTTACCCGCCTGTAGCATTCCGCCGTTAGCGCGGGAGGAGAATTAACGCCCGCCCACCACTTCTTCGCGAATCTTGTTCAAGGCCGAGCCCGCACGTACCCAGTCGATCTGGGCAGCGTTGTAGGTGTGGTTCACTTTTACGGTGTCCTTGGTGCCGTCGGCGTGGCCGAGTTCGATGGTGAGCTGCTTGCCGGGGGCAAAGCTCGTGAAGTCGACGATGCTTACGGTATCGTCCTGGCGGAAGAGATCGTAGTCGGCAGGTTCCGCAAAGGTGAGGGCCAGCATCCCCTGCTTTTTCAGGTTGGTCTCGTGAATGCGGGCGAAGCTCTTTACCAGTACGGCGTGGACCCCCAGGAAGCGCGGTTCCATTGCCGCGTGTTCCCGGCTGGAGCCTTCCCCGTAGTTTTCTTCTCCCACCACGATCTGGCCAACACCGTTATCGCGGTAAGCCAGGGCGCTTTCCGGCACGGGGTGGTACTCCCCGGTAAGGTGGTTGATGACCGTGTTCGTCTTGTCGTTGTAGGCATTGACGGCCCCGATGAGGCAGTTCTGGGAAATGTTCTCCAGGTGGCCGCGATAGGTGAGCCAGGGGCCAGCCATCGAGATGTGGTCGGTAGTACACTTGCCCTTTGCCTTGATGAGGATGCGCATATTCTGCAATTGCTCGTTGCGGATGGGCTGGAAGGGCTCCAGCAGCTGCAAGCGGTCGCTGGCCGGGTCTACGGCGACGACTACGCTGCTGCCATCTTCGGCCGGAGCCTGATAGCCGGCGTCCTCCACGGCAAAGCCATTGGGCGGCAGTTCGTAACCCTGGGGGGGAGCCAGTTTTACTTCCTCACCTTTGTCGTTGACCAGCGTATCGGTCAGGGGGTTGAACTTCATGGAACCCGAAATCGCCATTGCCGTTACCAGCTCGGGGCTGGCTACAAAACCACGGGTCTGGGGGTTACCGTCGTTGCGCTTGGCGAAGTTGCGGTTGAAGGAGGTGATGATGGAGTTGGCCCGGTTGGGATCGTCCGTATGCCGCGCCCACTGCCCGATGCAGGGGCCACAGGCGTTGGCCAGCACTACCCCGCCGATGTCTTCGAAGGCTTGCAAAATGCCGTCACGCTCCACCGTAAAGCGGATCTGCTCGGAACCCGGGGTGATGGTAAACTCACTCTTGGCGCGCAGGCCTTTGGCAGCAGCATCTTTAGCAATGTTGGCCGCCCGGTCGAGGTCTTCGTAGCTGGAGTTGGTGCAGGAACCGATCAGGCCCACCTCCAACACGGGAGGGAAGCCAAATTCTTCCACCGCCGCAGCAAATTCGCTGATGGGGAAAGCCCGGTCGGGGGTATACGGCCCGTTGATGTGGGGCTCCAGGGTATTAAGGTCAATTTCAATGACGCGGTCGAAGTACTGCTCGGGGTTGGCGTACACTTCGGGGTCGCCGGTGAGGTGCTCCGCCACCTGGTCGGCCAGCGCGGCCACGTCGGCCCGGTCGGTAGCCTTGAGGTAACGGCTCATGCTTTCGTCGTAGCCGAAAGTCGAGGTAGTAGCCCCAATCTCGGCCCCCATGTTACAGATGGTGCCTTTGCCCGTACAGCTCATGCTGCGGGCACCTTCGCCGAAGTACTCCACGATGGCCCCGGTGCCGCCTTTAACGGTCAGGATGCCCGCCACTTTGAGGATGACGTCTTTGGGTGTCGTCCAGCCACTCAGTTTGCCCGTCAGTTTCACCCCAATTACCTTGGGCTGCTTGAGCTCCCAAGGCATACCGGCCATGACGTCCACGGCGTCGGCACCGCCGACCCCAATGGCCACCATGCCCAGGCCACCGGCGTTGGGGGTGTGGCTGTCGGTGCCAATCATCATGCCGCCGGGGAAGGCGTAGTTCTCCAGTACGATCTGGTGGATAATGCCCGCTCCGGGCTTCCAGAAGCCAATGTTGTATTTGTCGCTGATGGTGGAAAGAAAGTCGTACACTTCCTTGTTTTCGGCGTTGGCCACGGCCAGATCCTGGTCCGCACCGTCTTTGGCCAGAATGAGGTGGTCGCAGTGCACGGTGCTGGGCACGGCCACTTTTTCGCGTCCACACATCATGAATTGCAGCAGCGCCATCTGGGCCGTTGCGTCTTGCATCGCCACGCGGTCGGGCTGGAAAAAGACGTAATCGCCACCCCGCTGGTATTCCTGCAGCGGGTTTTCGGGGTGCAGGTGGGTGTAGAGGATCTTTTCGGTCAGGGTGAGGGGGCGTCCTAAGGCCTTACGGGCGGCGGCGACTTTGCCGGGGAGTTCCGCGTAAACTTTCTGGATCAGATCAATATCAAATGCCATGTTTCAACTTTTCTTTTACTGCTTTGGTGGGCGTTTGTAGTAGCTGCGGCGTGCGGCCGGGGCGCGGTCGCAGGTGCCAGGTTGGTCGTAACAGAGCAATGGCCGCAAGAACCCCGGCCCTGTTTCCGCCCTACTAACACATCATCCGCGCGAAAGTCGACAAAAGTAGAGCCTTTAAGGCATTTATCTTTCTCTGCCCGCGCTCATTTGGCTTTTTTTCCTGCTGCGGCCGCCTTCCTTACCGGTTGGCTAATACATTGGGCAACCACAGCCCGCCGCCCGGCAGCCCTGGAGGAGAAGCAACAAAAGTGCCCCCAGCAAATAAGCGTAAGCCAGGGGAAAAGGACGAAAGAAGGGGCGCTGCATAAGGCGAAGATAAAATTATTCTACGGCCGCGAGGATGCGACTGACCAGGCCGTCAAAGTCCGTCACCTTGTCCTCGCCGTGGCCCAGGCGGGCAATAACCAGCCGCCGGGAAGGGATGATGAATACCCTCTGGTCCTGAAATCCCCGCATCATGAAGGCATCGGGCGGCAGGGAGGGCATATCGGGCCCGGGGAGCCAGAGCTGCCCGCCGTAAGTACCCTCGCTGCCCGCTGCGGGTTGCTGCAGCCAGTCGATCCAGCCCGGCGGCAACAGCGTATCTCCGCCCCACACGCCGTCCTGTAGCATGAATTGCCCGAGTCTTGCCCAGTCCTGGGCCGTCGCCCATCCGTAAGAACTCCCGACGGGCAGCCCGGATTGATCGGGCTCAACGAGCAGGCTGGGCGCCACGGGCCGAAAGTACGCCCGGAGGTATGTCGCCAGGTCGGTACCGGGCGGGAGCTGGCGCTGGACGAGATCAGCCAGGATATTGGTAGTGCCGCTGGAGTAGCGCCAGGTTTCTCCGGGGGCGAACTCGGCGGGCATTCCACTGGCGTAGGCGGCCATGGCGGGCTGCTCGTGGAGCATGATGGTGGCGTCGGTAAGGCTCCCGTAACCTTCGTTCCAGGCCAGGCCGGAATTCATGTGCAGTAAGTCGGCCAGGCGGATGTTGGCCCGGGCGTCGGTGTTCCAGGCGGGGTAAAGTCTTTTGCGATTCACGACTTCCTCCAGGTTGCTGCCGTCGGGGGCCAGCAGTACGTGGCCCACCAGCAGAGCGGTGAGGGTTTTGGTCATCGACCAACCCAACAGGGGCGTAGTCCGGTCAAAGCCGGGGGCGTAGGTTTCCGCCAGCAATTTGCCGTCTTGCAAAACGACGATGCCCCTTGCGCCGCCGCCGGGGACGGGTTCCATGCCAAAATCCAGCGCGGCAGTGAGGGCGGGTGTGGTCTCCGTTGGGTTGACGAGCATTGCTCCTTCGTCCTTACTCCCCCCTTCGGGGGGTCGGGGGGGAGCACCTGCGTCCGCGCCCAAAATTGGTGCCAAGGCTTGGTTAGGATCATTGACCAGCGTGCAGCCCACGCCCGGACGGTAGTGCGCCTCGCGCGCCACCAGGCTCAGCAGACTGGCGCGCACCGTTTGGCCCTCTACCGCCAGACTGAACCAGCCCAGCACGGAAAAATTCAGGTCATGGGTGCTGATTTCTTCCAGTTCGCGGCCCTGCAAAAAGTGGCAACTACAGGCGTGTTTGGCCGCGTAGCCACTGCCAATGTTAAGCAACGGCCGCAACCACAGGAAAGCCGCAAACAGGAGCAGCCCGACGATAAAAAGCAGCGCGAGCCAGCGGCGGAGCGGAGAAAAAGAAGCTTGCATCGACGCAAGGTAGGAAGTTCAGCCATCATTTTCGGCGAGACGCCAGGCAGGAAAACGCTTGGCGTCGATTCGCGTATCCCAGCAGCTTTGGGGAATCCATTGGGGACCCACTTTCATCCACCCAGGGCGGCCCAAAAGCGTTGAACGCCGCTGGGACTGCGGAGGATGTGTACCGTCTTCCCCTCGGCTTCGGCCGTGGCCAGCCGGGAGAGGATGCGCTTGCGGCGGGTGACGTTGTAGTTGGCCACGTAGTGAAAAAAATGCCAATCCAGGCGCTCCGGGCAACCGGGCGGGGAGTGTTTGCGGACTCTCCCCCAGTTGCGAATGGTCCGCCAGAAGACCCGCCAGAGGCAGCGTGCGGTAGAAACGTCGAGAAAAACGATGGTATCCGCCCGGGGGATGCGCAGGTCGAAGGTGCCGCCGTAGTTGCCGTCCATGATCCAGTGCTCGCCGCTCGCCAGGTGGGTGATCCGCTGCCGCCACAGTTCCTGGGCGGGCTCGCGCCAGCCGGGGCCGAAGTAGTGCTGGTCTAAGTGAATAGCGGGCAGACCGGTGTGCCTGGCCAGGGCATCGGTGAAGGTGGACTTACCCGAGCCGGAACAACCGATGACTAAAACGCGCTGCATTTCTTCCTCTTTTGGGGCCGTCAAGTTAGCCAATGCCCAGGCGAAGCGGCAAAAATTGCGGTAAATCGACCCCACGTGAACCCTTTGCTACGGATAACCCGATATATTTGTTCACCAACCAACGCTAAGGCCATGGCTGCACTTAGCGAATTACTAAGTCGGGTAATTGATGTGCTCCCGGATTTTCCCACACCGGAGCGGGTGATGGCCTTGAAAACCAGCGAAGCCGACGAAATCCGCCTGGAAGAGTTGGCTGCTAAGAATGAAGCGCGTGCCCTCACTTTTCAGGAGGCGATTGAACTGGAACACTACCGCGTTGCGGAGCACATGGTCCGGATGGCCAAAGCCAATGCCTACAGCCGTTTGTTGAAGGCGTGAGCAAAACTACATTCCCGTTATTCTCCACCGGCAGGTTATCGAAGCGTGGGGGGCGGTCACCCGCTCAGACCTCGTTGCGGTGGCGGTCCAGTTTCAGCAATACGGCAATCATGATGGTGAACGCAAACAGGGAAGAGCCGCCTTTGGACATGAAGGGCAGGGGGATACCGATCACGGGCATCAGGCCCATCGTCATCCCGATGTTGACCAGCATGTGGAGGAAAATGATGCCCGCCACCCCGTAGGCGTAGGCCCGCGCGAAGGTGCGGTTCTGGCGTTCGGCCAGCACGCTGATGCGCCACAGGAGGGCCAGAAAGCCGAGGATGACGGCGGCGACCCCGAGGAAACCCTCTCCTTCACCGACTACGGAGAAGATGAAGTCCGTTTCCTGGGCGGGGACGTAATCGTACTTGGTCATTGTCCCTTCGTACAGGCCCTTGCCCTTGAGGCCACCGCCGGCGATGGCGAGTTTGGACTGCACGATGTTGTAGAGCGCACCTTGTTCGTTCATTCCTTCGGGCCGCAACCACGCGTCAATCCGCTCTTTTTGGTGACGCAGCAGGAAATTGTTGAATGTAAAGTTGGCCAGAAAAGCAATCAATACCCCCCAGACGAGGGCGCTGAGGCTACTGATTACCATCCGGAAATTTTTTCTCAGGGCGTGATAGCCCGCTGCCACGGTGAAGGAGAGGGCCATGACGACAACGACGGGCCAGCCATTCTCCAATTGCCGGTACAGGAAAATTCCCAGCAAGGTGATGCCAAGACTAAAGGCGAGCCACCACGCAGTACGGCGGGGCGCGGAAAAACTCATCAGTACCATCAGCAAACCGAGTAAACAGATGGTAAGGAAAGTGGGCGATTGGGTGATGCCGAGCAGGAACATGGCCGCAGTGAAGCCGCCGAAAACCAGGAGTATACCCGGTAAGCCTTCCCGGTACATCACCAGCAAAAAAGAGGTAAAGACGAGCGATGTACCGGGGTCGGGCTGCAAAATGATGAGGCCCGCAGGAATGGCCCAGATCATGACGCCAGTGAAAATGTGGACGGGCTGGTTGAGTTTTTCCGTCCATTGGCTGAGGTAAGCGGCCATGGCCAGGCAGGCACCGAATTTGGCAAATTCCCCCGGCTGGAACGTAAACCCAAAGAGGCTGAACCACGAGGTGGCATTGTTGATCTCCTTGCCAAACAGCAGTACCGCCACCAGCAACACCACCGAGAAAATATAAATGGGGTAAGCTCCCAACACCCAAAAACTGCGATCCACCAGCAGATTGATCACGAACCAGCCCGCCAGTGAAATGAGGAGCCAAACCCCCTGCTGCCCCACGGGCGTATGGAGCATGGCGGCCAGATCTTGCCCGTAACCGTCGGGCGGACGGTCCACCGCGTGCAACATCATCAACCCAGACATCACCAGGAAGGCGTAAAGGATGAAGGTCACCCAATCGATGGAAGATCGATTAGCGGAGGCTGAAATCATAACTCAGGAAAGCGCGGAAGCCCCGCCCCGGAAGCGACGGGCGGAATGAGGAAGGAGGGGAGGATACAGGCACGGGCCAGGCCGTTGCCGGGAGCAGATCAGGTTAGTACATCCGGAGGAGCTCACTCTCTTTGATCTCGTCTTTAACCAGGTAAACGCCTTCGAATTGCCGGCCGAGGGTAAATTTGAGGCGTTCGGCTTCCTGCTTGGTCACAAAAGCCCCCGCGCGGAGCTTGTAGTATGGATTGTTGTGTACCCAATCGACGGGCACACTGGGGTAATTGACCTTAAATTCGCTTTCTACGGCCTCAAGGCGGGCCCGGTCTTGGGTAGCCAGGATCTGAACGCGCCAGCCGTCTACTTTGTCCTGGGCCTCGTTGTTCGTTTGGAAAAGCTCCAGCAGGCCTTCAATGCCCGTTTCTGCCGTTATCGATACGGAGGACTGCGCAACCAGCAAGGTAGCGGGTAAGGCGAAAAGAAGGAGGAAGGTAAAGCGTAGCATAAGCGTATTTTTTAGCCCAGGAGCGCGGGCCCGGCGGAAGTTCCCAGGCGGTCTGCGCCAGCGGCAACCAACTGCTCGGCCATTTGCCGGGTGCGGATGCCCCCGCTGGCCTTGATCTTGATTTCCGGCAACAACTGTGCACGCAGGTAAAGGACGTCTTCCACCTTTGCGCCACCCCGCGTTCCCGTGGAGGTTTTAACGAAATTTGGTTTTATCTCATTGCAAATATCGCAAACCTTTCGGCGTTCCTGTTCATTGAGGTCACCGATTTCGATGATGACCTTACTGACCTTGCCCCGCAGACGCACCGCCGTGGCGGCTGCCGCAAGATCGGCCGTCACGTAGGCCCAGTCCCCGGACTTCAACGCCGAGAGGTTGATGACGATGTCCAGCTCGTCCGCCCCTTCGTCCATGGCTCTGCGAATTTCCTGGATTTTCACCGCCGTTTCCGCGTATCCGTAAGGGAAGGCAATGACGGTAGCTAGCTTGACGCTGCTGCCGTGGAGCAATTTACTGGCCCGGCCGATAAAAAACGGGGGTACACATACGGCGTAAAAATCGTGGGTGATGGCCTCGCGGCATACCCTTTCGATGTCTTCTCCCGTACAATCGGGGGCCAGGTAGGTGTGGTCAATGAGATTATTCAAGGAGTCTACGCGTCTATAACCAGTCCGTTTTCCCGCAGTTAATTAAGGCTACGGCCCCATCAATTCCAGCATAACGCAGGGAACGAACGGGCCTTGGACAGCAAATTATCCGGCGGGTGGGGAAATAAACTGGGGGCAATCACCCGGCCGAACGGGCACAAGATAGGTGCACGGAGCGGAAATTCAGCGTAAAAGTATCCGGTAGGCAGGGGGCATACAATGCGGTTAGCGAGCGCAGGGGAAGTACGGCTGGCAGAACTGGCTGGCAGTCATTGGATTAAGCTATTGGAGGAACTTCGCTCCTTTTTGAACCACTAAGCACACGAAGAGGGACTAAGATGTGGCAGGAAAACCTGGTTGAGGGTATCCCAACTCAAATAGGAAGAACCCGGCTGAGGGTTTCCCCACCCGAACATCCACGTTTCGGGTAGAGACACTTCATATCCCGCACATTTTACGTTTTTTGAACCACCCGTTGGAGCTTCGCTCCTTTTTTTGAACCACTAAGGGTAGGCTGTCTAATCTAATGGGTTTAACCCGTGCGCGCTTTAGGGGCCTGGACCGCCTAGGTTGAGACCCTCTGGGTCGATCCAG
>NZ_JACSIT010000103.1 GCF_014349155.1 Neolewinella lacunae | reverse complement strand
GGCTTTGACATCACGGTAATGGACAGCGACCCGAGCAACGGCCCGATCATCGACGGCTGCGGCAGCTTCCAGTACATGATTCGCTCTACCGCCCAGTCTTCTGAAACTACGAACGGCCTGACGGGTGCCCTGGCCCCCGGCAACTGGGAGGTGGTCTCCACAACGAGCAACGCCAACCAGACGGCCACGGCCACCTTCACCGCCACTACGCTGACGCTGAGCACTTCTGCGGCAGTATTCAGCTCTGGTTCTGCCTTCGGCGTGACTGCCGACCTGCAATTTGCCACGGCCGGTGAGTTGAGCTTCGACTACGACTTCAACGGGGTCGACGACGGCTTCGACGACGCCCTGATCGTTCTCGACTTCGAAGGCAACGTAGTGACCACGGTCCTGGACACGGATGCTCCGGCCACGGGTTCCGCCACCCTGACGATCGAGACGGGCTACACGCTGATGGTTGAGCTCTCCGACGATGGCTTCCAGCCCTTCGCCGGTGCTTTTGCCAGCGAGTTGGTACTGAGCAACTTCAGCTTCACGGGGGGTGACCTGCTGGGCCTCGACTTCGAGACCTGCTGGGGCATCGTCAACGCCGAAGACAAGACGCCGCCGGCGGTTGTCACGGAAGTAGAAGACGTGAACCTGCTCTGCGTAGACCTTGACGCGAACACGCTGACGACGCTTCCGGCCAACATCAGCAAGTGCTACGAAGTATTCTCCAACAACCGCAGCGCTACGGCATCCGGCCAGATCGGTGCGGTAGCGGGCACGACGGTAGCGGGTACGATGGCCCCCCAGCTGCGGGCCCGCCTGCTGGCCGGTGGCCTGACGCCGCTGCTGCCCACCTTCACGGACGGCTGCACGGACCGCATCCGGGTGTGCGTCAACGACGTGGTGGCCTACAACGCCATCGACCCCCTGTGTGAGGACGTGATCCTGACGCGCACCTTCACGGCTACGGAGATCGCCGTCTGCCCGACGGCAGCTGGCGAAGCCAACGAGAGCGTAACGTCTTCGTTCCGCATCATCTTCAACCGCCCGACGCTGGAAGACCTGGACGTATCTGCCGTAGA
>NZ_JACSIT010000102.1 GCF_014349155.1 Neolewinella lacunae | reverse complement strand
TGGGCGGTAGAGCGAATCATGTACTGGAAGCTGCCGCAGCCGTCGATGATCGGGCCGTTGCTCGGGTCGCTGTCCATTACCGTGATGTCAAAGCCGAAGACATCCAGGCACGCTACGTTGCCCGTCAGGATCATCCGGGGGATCAGCAGGCCCTGGCAGTCATCGTTGAGCGTCAGGTTGATCTCGCCGATGCAGGACAGGTTGGGCTGCAGGAACTGGACCGTCACGATGACCGGGGCCGTCGTTACGTTGCCGTTTACGTCCGTGGCCGTGATGAGTACTTCCACCTCACCGATGTCTTCGCAGGTGAAGAGCAGCTGGCTGGCCGTCAGGGAGGCGATGCCGCAGTTGTCCGTAGCCGTGGCCAGGTCGGCAACCGTCAGGCTGGCCGTTCCCGTGGCATTGCTCAGCACCACCGTTTGGGGGGTGACGACAATCTCGGGAGCGATGTTGTCTTCCACCGTTACCGTGGCCGTGCAGGTGGAACTGTTGCCGTTAACGTCCGTTACCGTCAGGGTAACTTCGTTAGGGCCTACGTTGGCGCAGGTGAAGTCCGTCACGTTGAGCGCAAGGCTGGCAATGCCGCAAGCATCGCTGGAGCCGTTGCCTACCACCGCAGCGGTGGTCGAGCCATTGCCGCTGACGTCAAGCTGAACGGTGACGTCCTGACACACGGCGACGGGAGGAACATTGTCTTCCACCGTGACCGTAGCCGTACAACTGCTGCTGTTGCCGCTGAAGTCAGAGACCGTAATGGGAACTTCGAAGGTGCCAACGTCTGCGCAGCCGAGGACAAAGCACTGGTCGAAGGGCGCGAAGTTGACCGCACAGTTGTCGGTAGCTTCGAACAGCGCGATCTCACAGTAGGTGCCAACGCCAGCTTCATCCAACTGAACGACGATCTCTTCACAAGTTACGATGGGTGCGATCGTATCAATTACCGTCACATCGTAAGTGCAGCTGCCCTGGTTGCCACTAGCGTCGGTGATGACAACCGTCCGCTGGAAGGTAGAATCGGCAAAAGAGCAGTCGAAGGTGCGGGCGGCAGGGCCACCAACGGTGAAGGGACCGCTCAGGTCAGCCGGGCAGTTGTCGTAGATGCTGACCACTGCGTCAGCGTTTTCAATCATCGCCACGCCCATGCTGTCGAGGGCCACTTCAATGGCTTCGCAGACGATGACGGGGACGATCGTGTCGATCACCGTTACGTCATAAGTGCAGCTGCCTTGATTGCCGCTGGCGTCGGTGATGACGACGGTGCGCTGGAAGGTAGAATCGGCAAAAGAGCAGTCGAAGGTCCGGGCTGCGGGGCCACCAACGGTGAAGGGACCACTCAGGTTATCCGGGCAGTTGTCGTAGATGCTGACTACTGCGTCAGCGTTTTCAATCATCGCCACGCC
>NZ_JACSIT010000101.1 GCF_014349155.1 Neolewinella lacunae | reverse complement strand
TTCACCACCTGGGTGAAGGTGCGTACGTCGCCCGGGTTGCACCAGTCGATGACCGTGTAGGTCCGCACAAACTTGTAGGTGAAGGGGCAGGTCACAATCGCTTCGCCGTCGGCGTAGGTCACGCCGATGTTACAGATCGCTTCGCCGGAGCGGAGACCGAAGATGCGGCCACCGATGTTCAGCACGGGGTAGTCACCACGGAAGGTCGGCGTCATCAGGCGCGGTGCGGGGTAGTTGGCCCGCGTCGGGTTGGCTACGCCACACTGCTCGAAGTACACTACCGGTTCAACGGCAGATACGTCCAGGTCTTCCAGCGTCGGGCGGTTGAAGATGATGCGGAACGAGGACGTTACGCTCTCGTTCGCTTCGCCAGCTGCCGTGGGGCAGACGGCGATCTCCGTAGCCGTGAAGGTGCGCGTCAGGATGACGTCCTCACACAGGGGGTCGATGGCGTCGAAAGCGACGACGTCGTTGACGCAGACCCGGATGCGGTCCGTGCAACCGTCCGTGAAGGTCGGCAGCAGCGGCGTCAGGCCACCGGCCAGCAGGCGGGCCCGCAGTTGGGGGGCCATCGTACCCGCTACCGTCGTGCCAGCTACCGCACCAACCTGGCCGGATGCCGTAGCGCTGCGGTTGTTGGAGAACACTTCGTAGCACTTGCTGATGTTGGCAGGAAGCGTCGTCAGCGTGTTCGCGTCAAGGT
>NZ_JACSIT010000100.1 GCF_014349155.1 Neolewinella lacunae | reverse complement strand
AAAATAACCGACTCCAGCAGTATGCTTGCCACTCTTACTCAGGTATGAGGGGTCGAGAGCAATGATACGGTTGGGGCCTAAAAACGGCTCGCTCAACTCTCTGTTGAAGCCCAGCCAATCCATGCGTTTACCAAAGTGCTTACGGTAAGTGAACTCAGAATATTCGCCTTGACGACCTAGGTTGACAAAGTTCCGTCGGCCAATCATTGAGGGCCACAAAACGAAAAGATGGAGCAAAAAGCGGTAGCGCCATGCGGAAATACCAGGAAGTTTTTGCAAAATTGAGGCGACGAGGATTTCGATCTTCGTTGGGCAAGTCATATCTGTACGGTGTAAGGAACCAACAAGATAGGGCTTGCCCTCTTTATATGCATACTTTGCTAAAGTGTTGCCTCAAACCGTAGCGGACCATTGATATTTACAATTCAACATTTAGAATTTAACATTTGCTGCCGCATGGAATAGGGGTCCGGGCCTCTGGTCCGGACTAAATAGTGTGAGGGGAGAATCGTTTCCGTCCTTCTTATCCTAAATGCCCTTTGATTTGCGTTTTTTTTGAAAAATATTCGCTACAAATTATCCACTTCCAAGCGAGTAAAAAAGTACTTAAACGACCAGTAAGCCCAGTAAGGCAAGGCCAAGCCAAAGGTAATTCCCGTCAAAAGCATCAAACCGATCGACATAAGGAAATACTCGATGAAATGCCCATTAAAGGACATCCGCTTACCCCCAATCTCCATGCGCGTGAAGAAATACTTGAACGACCAGTAGATCCAATAAGGAAATGCCAAGCCGAGGGTAATGATGGATAAGAAGAACAGTGCTAAGGAGGTGATGAAGTATTCTCCGAACCCTCCGGTGAATTTGACGTACGTTTTCATGTTTACAAAATTTATAGTTCAATAATAAGGATTTTGAGATGATGGCCCTGGTGAGGAACAATTCTGCCATTCAACGTTTGCGGGGATTTTCGGTAATGGTTCAGCTCCCTTACTTTTAATCAACCCTTGATTACTTTGGCCAACCCACTCCCTCATGCCCCCACTCATTTGCTAATCTATCGCCCGAATCTCTACCCTACGGTTTAACTTTCGCCCCGCCTCGGTGCTATTACTGGCGATGCTTTCCGTTTGGCCTTTGCCCAGGCTAGTCATCCGCGCTGGTGCGATGGATTTGCTGATGAGGTAATAGCGCACGGCATCCGCTCGCTTTTGGGAAAGGAGCAGGTTATCGACTGCCGCACCGATATCGTCCGTATATCCCGTAATTTCTAAGCGCAGTGCTGGCTTACGTTCCAACAGGGAGGCAAGCTTGTTCAACTGCGGAAACGATTCGGGCAGGATTACGTCGCTACCCAGATTAAAATTGATGTTTTCCAGGATCACTTTTTTGCCCTGTACGCTTCCGTTCGTAGAGGCGGCCCGCTCAAAATCGGTGTAACTCAGGTAATTACCACCGGGCGTGCTGGATACTGGTGGAGTGATCGGGGTAGTACTGGGCCTTGGAGTGGGTGCATAGGGCTGCCCAATGGTAAAGTTGTCCCACGAAAGTTCGAAAGCGCCAAAGTTGATGGTAAGGCGGCGTATCTCGCGTACCGGGGTGTTGGTTGCCTCCGCAATTAAGGTAAAGGGAAGACTGTACGATGCATTTACTGGATAATTGGAGCGGTAACTACCGATAGCGACTGGCTGGGCTTCCCCGCCGAACCGGACCTGCTCTAAGTTCTGCTGAGTTCCCGCGTCGTTAACGATGCGCCCCGAGCTGATGTTGAGCTGGTGGGGAGTGTTACTGTTGTTCATCCACACCCCGGAGACGACCACCCGCCCGTTCTCCAGCTTCGCTTCCCGGATTTCGACCGACTGGTCACCCATATTGTGCCGCCGGGGGTTGCTGGCGTCCTGGGTGTTGGGGATGAGGATGGGGCCGTAGTTGAGGCAGATGTCGGTCACGTCTGTATGGTTGGTAGGGGATCGTCCCCAAAAGAAAACCTGGCCCCGGACCAAGGTTCGACTTTCGTTGCGTATCCCGCCAATGGTGATACTGGCTTTGACGGGAATGCCGTAGGGAATGACGGCCATAACATTTCCTTGGCTGCCTTCTCCGATATATCTACCGTTAGAGTTTTCAGAGTATACTTGAATATCGATCCCAGCATTGTCCACACAATTCCCCATGATACAATGCACACCATTACCCTTCAGCAGATTTCCGGCTTGATCATAGAAAGTAATGTTGAGTCCCGAGGCAAATAACTCCCGATCCGCATTGGTCAAATTCTCAATCTGGTAATCTATTTTCAGCAAGGCCCCCGATTTGGTGATGGCCGTGGGGGTAAAGCGGAATCCGCCGTGGGTCTGGGGGCCGGGTAAGCGCTGGGCACCGGGTGTTCCGCCCCCTCCGGTGACTACTGGATCCGGACCAGGAGTAGGCGGTGTTGCACCTGGTGCTGGCAACGAAAACTGCCTGCTCCCCTGCGGAAAACCATTTGACCGGCTGACTTCCCGAATCCCTTTGGCTTTTTCCTGTAGCTTCATGGAAGGAATTTCTATCCCTATGCTGGTACCCACCCGCACGTAATAATCCTGGCCAGGGCGGACACTGAGTTCCATGCGGTCGCCGTAAACGGTTCCTTCCACCAGCACCCGGAAGAAGTATTGCCCTTCCGTACAGGCACTCGCTACAACGTAGCTGCCGTAGGGCAAGTCGAATAATTTGTCACCGCCAACGTAGGAAACCGCCAGCTTCGCTTCTCCCGTCAGTGCCATTGGCCGGTAGAAATAGATGGTGGCGCATTGCCCACTCAGCTGAAGGGTGGCGGATAATAGGGCTAAGAAAAAGAGGAGTGACTTCATTGGATGGAGAGTAGTTTTTTTTTACGTATTAAAACTTCAAATACGCTTAAGCCAACAATAGGCTGATGCGCGTAGCCAGGTAAAAGGCGATTCCGATCACTGCTGGCGAAACGTACCAGGCAAACGTGGCGTTGGTATTGACGCTCTTTAATGACTGAAAGACGATGCTCACCAGCAGCAAAAACACGTAGCAAAACAATAATAAACCCATTGCTCCACCGCTGCCCGGGTTCATGAGCAAGGAAATAATGTTATCGGGCGTAAGGAGACGCACCACAAAGAGGCCAGGTATGACGATCGCGAGCGGGATGGCTACAAAAACCCCGGTTAGTAGCTCAGTATTAAAGTCACCTTTGCCCAGTAAAGCCTTAATGCCAAAAATGATCCCGGAGATCAGCGCCATAAGCAACAAGGGAATAAGCGCTATTCTAAAGTAAACGGATCCGTCAAGATATTCCCGCATCTCCCCAGCGAACAGAAAAGCCCCAACTGCGTAAAACAGAAATACCGCCAGGTAAACAGCCGCCACGGGCACCGCATTGGAGCGCGTACTGGACTTCCAAAATGGCAAGAGCCCCGTTACGGGATTGGCAAAAAGCGCTTTGAAAACGCGGGGAAGTTCTTTGGTGAAGAAGGTTTGGATCGTCGCCACGGGGGTCTCGATGGCTTCCGTCGTTATTTCGTCTTGCATAGTTGGATATTTTTAAGCGTTGGGTGAGTAGTGCTAGAGCTTGTCTAAAATTTTTAAGAACTGATAATCAATGACTTATGGTTCTGGCTAGACGAAAAATTGCGCGCATAGTGGACTACGTAAGCCATTTTTTGTGACGCCAGGTTCATAGCACGAAGTACTGCGTAGCAAACTGCTTGGTTATCAGGAAGTAAAAATTTTAGACAAGCTCTTACTCAATGGGAAGAATGAAAAGTGTAAATTTCCTTTATTTCCGGGGCGGCGTAAACATCGTCCGGTGCGATGACCCAGTGGCCCCCGAATTTTGTTTGTGCCTGGATTAGTTGCTTGTTCATTACGGTGTTGACGCAATGTGCCACAAATTCGGTACAATAAAAGGCTGCGGTATCTCTAGCGTTGAACTTCAGGTCGAAGGGGGTTTCGCAATCGTAGTGTAGGTAGGCGCGGTGAGCGATAGCGCGTTGGGAAACCTCCGCCGCAGCCACTCGAAAAATAGACCAGTGAACGGAATGGTGAAGGAAAGAATCAATGAGTTCAATCTTAACCCCACCTACGCCCGTAGTCTCATCTGCTTCGGCGTGTACTACGTAATAACCGGCGGGGAGCTGGGTGGAGAAGCTGCTCGTATCCATATCTGAATTGTCTTTAGCGGAGGTAAAGGAAGCACGGTGGTAGATGATACCAGCGTGAGAAAACCGATCATCACGCTGGGAAACTTGCCGAAAAAGATTAGAGAAGTAACCCTTGCCCATACGGCAGATTATGTCTCCGGCCTGCAGATTTTCCAGCGCAAAACCTTGGTGCGGGGTGGTCGGCGGGGGGAAATTTTTGGAAGATGCGTTGCATCCCAAACACATAAAAAGGAGCAAGAGTAGCAGCATTACTTGATGCTCTCCTGGTCGATTTTCCATTTACCGTCAACTTTAACCAGCTCATACGTTGTATCCTTGCCGTTGACGGCATTATGGGTTACCACTACGGCCGTTTCCCCCTCGATGGTTTCGGACGCGATGGTGATGTCTTCGCGCTTTTCCGGGGTGGGTTCGTCGATTTTGCCCATTGCAATGAGCATGGCCTGTGCCATATCAAGCATGCCAGCGGTCCGTTCGGTCCCATACTTCTTTGCGCCGTTAAAATCTTTGTCGTACAGTTCGTCGAGGAAGAGGCTAACCACCTCGGAAGGGGTACCTTTACCCGAAGATCCACAGCCGGAAACTAATGCGCCGAGGAAAGCCACGCTGAGATAAAAAACAAGAACCTTAGGGGTCATAGTGTAAGCGTTTAGTGACAGCAAGGTCGCTCACCCTCCCCTCGTTCGGCCCTCCACTTTACGAACAGCAGGCCAGCGTTTGTGAACAGCAGGAATTCCCACTTGAACCGTAAGAGAACGAATTAGCAGTACAACAGCCACCAAGCACTACCTCCCCAAAACCAAAACCACCCGCGTCCCCGCCGCCTGGCCATCCGCATCGAAAAGGTCATCGATCGTCAGCGTTGTAGTCCTTTTGGTAGCGGATGCAAACGACTTGAGCCGATCTCTCACGATGGTTAATCCCAAAGATGGCTGGCTGTTGGGAAGCGACGGGCCTTTTTCAAGTGCGGCTTTGCCTCGGCCAACCCCGTTGTCTTCAATGGTGATTCTAAGGTCTTCTTTTTGCCAAGCAAAGCCCAAGCGCAAATGCCCATCTGCACGTTTGGGCAGCAGGCCGTGGTAGATGGCGTTTTCCAACAAAGGCTGTAAAAGAAAAGGGGGAAGCAATGTATTATCAGCCAAGCTCGAATCTCCTACCTCCACCTCGAAAGTAAATTGGTGGGCGAAACGTAAGGCTTCCATTTCCAAATACAACTGGAGCAGCCCTACTTCTTGGGTGACCGTCACGAGGTCTTGCTGCCCGTGCTGAAGCACGCCCCGCAACAGCCGAGAAAATTTCAGAAAGTAAAAGGTAGCCGCATCGCCTTCCCGATTCAGTAAAAAGCGGTACATGGCGTTAAGGCTATTCGCCACAAAATGAGTGGTCAACTTGGAGTTGAGCCCGTCCAGCTTTTCTTTTATCAGCGTGTACTCCAGGTTTTGGTTGTTTCTCACTAGGGTTTTGGTTTGATAGGCTAAAGCGAGTGCGAAGAAAAAACATTCGATGGCATAGGTTACAAAGTGCAGCCTAATGCCAGATAACTCATTTTGATTGGCCATGTAATTTGCGGCTACTAAAGAAATAAGATCGGATCCAAACGAACCGAAAACTATTAAGGCTAACAAATAATGATTTTTTTTAGGAATAGTAGCTAGATAAATAAGAAAACTTATACTTAATATAATTATACCAAAAGGCACATAATACTTGTCAAAGCCATATTTGAAGCCCGTCGAAAGGTAAAAGAGGCATAAGAAAGCAAACAACACATAAAACCCCATTAAACCTCGCCATAGGTAATATAAAAAGGGGGTACTTCGATCAATCGCAAATAGTATTCCGTAAAATTTAAAGTACGAACTGTAGGAAAGTAGTGAGATGAACAGGATGCTGATATCTACATCGTATGGAAAATTACTCAGAAATGGCTCCCAAGTGAATGGAGCTAGTAAGCACGCGGTAAGCAGGTGTACGGTGTACCAGGCATAATCCGCCCGGCGGTTAATGAGGGCAAAAAAAAATGCTGACCATATTTGAAAAATAAGTATTCCTGCCGAAAGCCCAATTAGGACCAACCAGGTATTCTCTCCGATTTGAAAGTTGTTCTCCATATCTAATCAGAACAAATCGTTCATGAAGTCATCCCGGCGGTTGCGTGCTACGGGTATTCGTTCACCGTTGTAAAGGCAAAGCTCACCACCCTCTCCGCGCAGGAATTTTTCCACGAAGGCCATATTGACCAAATGGCTGCGGTGTACCCGTTTAAAGCCGCCGTATTTGGTCATCTCTTCGAGCGCAGCTAAGTTTTTCGACAGCAATAAAGTTTTACCATTGTCCTGAATAACCAAAGTATAGCTGCCCTGCGCCTCGAACCGGATCACACTGGCCAGCTTCAAAAAAATAATTCCATCCGCCACAGGAACGGCAATCCGGCTGATCAGCGGAGGCGATGCCGACAGCGGGGTGTCCGGCTGAGCCGAGCCAACTAATCGTTGCCTGGCCTTTTCCACCGCCCGAACCAAATCCACCGGATCGATGGGCTTGAGTAAATAATCAATGGCATCTGCCTTAAAGGCCAGGTGGGCAAACTGTTCGTGGGCCGTGGTGAAAATAAACCCTGTCGGGTAAGTGATCTTGCGCTGGAAGTCAAATCCGGTAGAATCCACCAAATCTACGTCCACAAAAAACAGGTTTGGTCGCAGGCTATGTGCCTTGGTCAAAGCATCTGTAGCGTCCGTACAAAGTCCCACTACTTTAACCTCTGGGCAGTATTTGCTGAGCAAGATCAGCAGGGTTTCCGCACTAGCGCGTTCGTCGTCAAGGATCAGGGCGTCCATTCAAGGTAGTTTATGGCCACAAAATACGCAAGTGGATTTGTTCCAACACCTAAAAAATCATTTTACAGGCATCTTCTTGGCTTTAAACCCCCACAAACGATATCGGTAATTCTCCCCGCTAGCATACTCTCCCTCTTCCATGGTTCGGTTTAAAGTACTCGGGCCAACCCAGCACAATTTATGAGGTGCCCTCTCGCTCGTGCCCCCCCCCCAGCTCCGCACCTCTCGTCCGGCCAACCCGCACGGTTCCGGAAGCCCCCCCAAAAAACCACAACACTTCCCCCACTTCCCTGTTAGGCTTCCGCAAACCAACACGTTTACATCATGAGATCATTTTCTGCTCTACTCTTTTCGCTGCTGCTCGTCGGCTGCGCAACGCCCGTCCCCACCACCGTTACTGAGGTAGTGGTTGGCAGCGAAAACCACAATACCCTCGAAACGGCCGTGGTGGCCGCAAACCTCGTGGAAACCCTCAATGGCGAGGGGCCCTTCACCGTCTTTGCCCCCACCGACGCCGCTTTCGCCGCCCTCCCCGCCGGCACCCTGGATGGCCTGCTGGCCGATCCCACGGGCGATCTGACCAAAATCCTCACCTTCCACGTCGTCCCCACCAAGGCAATGGCGGCCGACCTGAAAGACGGCCAGGTCCTGACCACCGTTTCCGGCGGAGAGCTCTCCGTCAGCATCGTTGACGGCAGCGTCATGATCAACGGCGTGAAAGTGAGCACGGCCGATATCGTTGCCGAAAACGGCGTAGTGCACGTCCTCGACGGCGTGCTCCTTCCCCCCGCGCCGCCCGCCCCCTCCAATACGGTGGTGGACGTGATCGTGAACAGCGAAAACCACGCTACCCTCGAGGCCGCAGTCATCGCCGCTGGCCTGGCCGAAACCCTGGCCGGTGAAGGCCCCTTCACCGTCTTCGCTCCTACCGACGCCGCCTTCGCGGCCCTTCCCGAAGGCACCGTAGAGACCCTGCTGCAAGACCCCACGGGCGACCTCGCCAAAATCCTGCTCTACCACGCAGTGGGCGCCAAGGCGCTTTCCACTGACCTGACGGACGGCCAAACGATTGCCACCGTCAACGGTGCCAACGTCACGGTAAGAATTAATGACCAAGGTGTTTTCATCAACGACGTAAAAGTCAGTGTCGCCGACGTAGAAGCCAGCAATGGCGTCGTCCACGTAATCGACGGTGTTTTACTCCCGAAGCAGTAATAAAAAAAGCATAGTTTTAGTGCCAAAGATTGGCCCTATTGCCGTGCTTTAAATGCGTTCTGCGACAGCTAAAAGTCCCTTAACCGTGTCCGCAGTTAAGGGATTTTTCATTATTCTCAAAAGCCAATGTTTATTATTTTTTAATCCTTGGTTAATTTAATAATTAGCGCATATTTTGGCAACTCTTTTTGGGGCTTGCCGTTCTGCTTTGGATATTAGTAAACTATCAATCAAAGCGCATTTATTATGGAAACTACTACCGTAGTGGATATCATCGTTAATAGCGATGCCCACAACACCCTGCAGGCTGCCGTCATCGCGGCCGGCCTTGCTGAGACCCTTTCTGGCGCGGGCCCCTTCACCGTTTTTGCCCCCACCGACGCAGCTTTTGCGGCCCTTCCCGAAGGCACCGTAGCGACCCTGCTGGAAGACCCCACGGGCGACCTCACCAAAATCCTGCTCTACCACGCAGTGGGTGCCAAGGCGCTCTCTACCGACCTGAGCAACGAACAGGTAATCGCCACCGTAAATGGTGCCAACGTCACCGTCACCATCAATGACGAAGGCGTTTTCATCAACAAGGCCAAGGTAACCGTCGCCGATATCGCCGCCAGCAATGGCGTGGTACACGTCATCGACGCCGTACTGCTCCCCTAAGGGTAAAATCCGCCGCCGCCGCTGGAGGAGCTAATAAGTCCGTTCCGCACCGTGGCAACACCATTAAGCCCCCAGCCGAGTAATTGGCTGGGGGCTTTTTTAATATGGCGCGGCCGCAGGTGCAAAATAAAGTCTTAAAGGAGCAATGCGAGGTCGAGACGTTCTACGTCGAGGTGCGAGGTCGAGACGTTCTACGTCGAGGGGTGCATGAGCATGTTTGCTGCGACGTAAAACGTCTTGACCTCACGTCTTGACCTCATACCAAGAGCTCCACAAAAAACTCCATGCAACTCCATGCTGAACTCCATGAACACTCCATGGGATAAAAAAGCCGGACCAGAGGTCCGGATCCGATCCAGAACTTCATGGGCTAAAATCAAAGTGCTGCGACGTAAAACGTCTTGACCTCACGTCTTGACCTCACGTCTTGACCTCATACCAAGACCTCGACCAAAAACTCCATGCAACTCCATACTGAACTCCATGTCACTCCATGGGCTAAAAAAGCCGGACCAGAGGTCCGGATCCGATCCAGAACTTCATGGGCTAAAAACCAAGCAGCTGCGACGTAAAACGTCTTGACCTCACGTCTTGACCTCACGTCTTGACCTCATACCAAGAGCTCCATGCAACTCCATGCAACTCCATGCTGAACTCCATGAACACTCCATGGGCTAAAAAAGCCGGACCAGAGGTCCGGATCCGATCGAGAACTCCAACACTCCATGGGCTAAAAAAGCCGGACCAGAGGTCCGGATCCGATCCAGAACTCCATGGGCCAAAAACCAAGCAGCTGCGACGTAAAACGTCTTGACCTCAAACCCCCAAAGCCAGCTTCCCCACATCCCTACTCTCCAGGCTGGAAACGCCACCCATTAAGTAGGCATCGACCGAGCGGGCACACTCCCGCCCTTCGGCGATGGCCCACACCACGAGGCTCTGCCCCCGGCGCATATCCCCGGCGGCGAATACTTTCGGGACGCTCGTCTGGTAATTGTGTTCGGGGCTGGCGGCTACGTTGCGGTAATTATCGAGCCCCACGCCCAACTCGGTCAGCAGGCCCTCGTGCTGGGGGTGCATGAAGCCGGCGGCGATGAGGAGGAGTTCGCAGGGGATTTCCCGCTCACTGCCTTCGATTTTTACGAAGGTATTGCGGCCGGTCTGGTCGCGGCCCCAGCGGATGTTGACCACGCGGATGGCGCGGAGGTGGCCATTTTCGTCGCCCAGAAATTCTTCGGTGAGGACGGCAAATTCCCGCTCGCAGCCCTCTTCGTGGCTGGTGGACGTCCGCAAAATCAGCGGCCAGTTCGGCCAGGTGAAGGGATCGCGTTCCATGGGGGGCATTTCCATGATTTCGATCTGCGTCACGGTCTTGGCGCCGTGGCGGTTGCTGGTGCCAACGCAGTCGGCACCCGTATCGCCGCCGCCGATGACGACGACGTTTTTGCCCTTGGCGTGGATTTCGGGGACGTTCGATTGGTCGTCTCCAGCTACCCGCTTGTTGTTCTGTTCGAGGAAGTCCATGGCGAAGTGGATGCCGGCCAGGTCCCTACCTTTAGAGGGGATATCGCGCGGCACGGTGGATCCCCCGGCCAGCACTACGGCGTCGCTTTCTCTTACAAGTTGCTTTGCATCTACGTTCGCGCCCACGTTCGCATTCACCTCAAAGCGAATGCCCTCCGCTTCCATGAGGGCCAGCCGGCGGTCGATGACGTTTTTCTCCAGCTTAAAATCGGGGATGCCGTAGCGCAGCAGGCCGCCGATGCGGGTGTTGCGCTCGTATACCGTCACCGTATGCCCGGCCTTGTTGAGCTGGGCGGCGGCGGCCAATCCGGCGGGCCCCGAACCAATCACGGCCACTTTTTTGCCCGTTCGGCTGCTCGGCGGATTGGGGCGGGCGTAGCCACGGCGGTAGGCCTCTTCGGCGATGCTTTTTTCAATGTGCTCAATGGCCACGGGCGGCTGGTTGATGCCCAGCACGCAGGCCGTTTCGCAGGGGGCCGGACATATCCGCCCCGTAAATTCCGGGAAATTATTCGTCTCGCTCAGGATCTGCCAGGCCAGCTGCCAGTCTTCCTCGTATACCGCGTCGTTAAATTCCGGAATGATATTGCCCAGCGGACAACCGCTGTGGCAAAAAGGTACCCCACAATCCATACAGCGCGCCGCCTGCTGGATGGTTTTTTCTTCGGCCATCGGCACGTAGAGTTCCTGCCAATCGGCGAGGCGTTCTTCGACGGCGCGTTTGCCGGGTAATTCGCGGGTGTGTTTCAGAAATCCTTGTGGATCAGCCATATTTTATTTTTTTAGCCCAGGGAGGGGATTTTTTTGCCCATGGAGTTGCATGGAGTTTTGCATGGAGTTGCTTGGAGTTTTACCCCCAGTGGTGGAGACGTTATACGTCGACCAATGCTACCCAGAAAGTAATTTATTTTAACGCAAACATTAAAAGGTCTTGATCGCCCACTCGACGTATAACGTCTCGACCATTTCTCCATGGGCTACACCAATTGTGCTATCTTAACCTTCAAATCCGGCTGCAATTGTTTTTCCTCCAGCACCCGCTTGTAATCGCGGGGCATGACTTTCACAAAATGCCCGAGTTTTTCCGTCCAATTGTTCAGCATATCCAGCGCCGTCTTCGAGCTGGTGTACGTGAAGTGATTGCGGACCATCTGCTGCAGCAGCCCGCAGTCGAAATCATTGAGCGGTTCCAGCTCCGCCATATCTCCGTTGAGCTTGCTGGCGGCCAGCTTTTCGGGGTCGTAGAGGTAGGCCATGCCGCCCGACATCCCGGCGCCGAAGTTTTTGCCCGTGTCGCCCAGCACGACCACCAGGCCCCCGGTCATGTACTCACAGCCGTGGTCGCCGATGCCCTCCACTACGGTTTTGACGCCGGAGTTGCGGACGCAGAAGCGTTCCCCGGCCATGCCTTTGATGTAGGCTTCGCCGGAGGTCGCTCCGTAAAAAGCGACGTTGCCGATGATGATGTTGACGTGGGGATCAAACTTCGACTGCCGGTCAGGCACCACAATCAGGCGGCCGCCGCTCAGTCCTTTACCGAAGTAGTCGTTGGATTCCCCTTCCAGCAAAAATTCGATGCCTTTGGCCCCGAAGGCTCCGAAGGATTGCCCGGCCGAGCCCCGGAAGCGGAACTTGATGGCCCCATCGGGCAGCCCCTCTCCGTGGAAGCGGCGGCTGATCTCGTTGGAAAGCATCGTGCCCACGGCGCGGTCGGTATTCTTGATGGCAAATTCGCTGCTGACGGGTTGCATCTCCTCCAGCGCCAGTTTAGACGCCGTGATGAGTTGCCGGTCGAGCACGTCGCCCAACTCGTGGTCCTGCCTGGTCTTATTGTAGAGGCCAACGCTCTCGTCGGCAATTTCCTTGTGCAGGATGGGGCTCAGGTCGAGGGATTTGTATTTCCAGTGCTCCAGGTCGGCGTTCATCTTGAGTTGCTCGACTTGCCCGACCATCTCGGTGATGGTCCGGTAGCCCAGCTCGGCCATGATGCTGCGCATGTCTTCAGCCAGAAAGCGGAAGAAGTTGATGACGTGCTGGGGGTCTCCCGTAAAGCGGGCGCGGAGCTCGGGGTCCTGGGTGGCGATGCCTACCGGGCAGGTATTGACGTGGCACTTGCGCATCATGATGCAGCCTTCCACCACCAGGGCGGCCGTGGCGATGCCGTATTCTTCGGCACCAAGGAGGGTGGCGATGACGAGGTCGCGGCCCGTGCGGATCTGCCCGTCGGTTTGCAGCACCACGCGGTCGCGGAGTTTGTTCTTCACCAGCGTCTGGTGGGTTTCGGCCAGGCCGAGTTCCCAGGGCAGGCCGGCGTGGCGGATGGAGCTGAGCGGACTGGCCCCCGTACCGCCGTCGTGGCCGGAGATGAGAATCGCGTCGGCCTTCGCCTTGGCTACGCCGGAAGCGATGATGCCTACGCCGGCCTTGGAGACGAGCTTGACGTTGATGCGGGCGCGGCGGTTGGCATTTTTGAGGTCGAAGATCAGCTGGGCCAGGTCTTCGATGGAGTAAATGTCGTGGTGCGGCGGCGGGGAGATGAGTCCAACCCCGGGGGTGGAGTGCCGCACGCGGCCGATCCAGTCGTCGACCTTATGCCCCGGCAATTGGCCGCCCTCGCCGGGTTTTGCGCCTTGGGCCATTTTGATCTGAATTTCGTCGGCGTTCGTCAGGTAGTGGCTCGTGACGCCAAAGCGGCCGGAAGCGACCTGCTTGATGGCCGAGCGGCGGTTGTTACCGTACTCGTCGATTTCGTAGCGGACCTCATCTTCGCCGCCCTCCCCGGAGTTGGAGCGGGCACCGATTTTGTTCATCGCAATGGCCAGGGTCGTGTGCGCCTCCCAGCTGATGGAGCCGAAGGACATCGCCCCGGTGGCGAAGCGGGTCATGATCTGCTCAGCGGATTCTACCTCTTCCAGCGGAATGGGGTCGCCCTTGCGGAAGGCCAGCAGACCGCGAAGGGTGAGGGCCCGCTGGGTCTGATCGTTGATTTCTTTTTTGTAGAGTTCGTACGCCGCAGCATCGTTCTTGCGGGCGGCGAGCTGGAGGTAGTGGATGCTCTTGGGGTTAAACGTATGGGCCTCGCCCCGGCGTTTCCACTGGTAGACGCCGCCGACTTCCAACTGGGGGTTGATGACCGGCTTGGCGGGGTAGGCCAGCTGGTGGCGCACCAACACTTCGCGGGCAATACCGTCGTAGCCAATGCCCTCAATGCGGCTGATTGAGCCCCGGAAGCAGTCGTCCACCACATTGTGGTTCAGGCCCAGGATTTCGAAGATCTGCGCCCCCTGGTAAGACTGGAGGGTGGAGATGCCGATCTTCGACATGATCTTGAGCAGGCCCTTACCAATGGCTTTGCGGTAGATGGTCAGGATCACCTTGCGGTCGGGGTCGACGCTGTCGAACACGCCAGCGTTGTAGAGGTCGGCCAGCGCCGCGTAAGTCAGGTAAGGATTGATCGCGCTGGCGCCGTAGCCAATCAGGGTGGCGAAGTGGTGGGTTTCCCGCACGTCGCCCGCCTCAATGACCAGGCTGGTCTTGGCGCGCAGGCCCAGGCCAACCAGGTGGTGGTGCACCGCTCCGGTCGCCAGCAGGCTGGGAATGGGCGCGTTGTTGCTGTCTGCCGCCCGGTCGGAGATCACCAGGATGTTGTAGCCACTGCGGACCATACTCTCGGCCTGTGACTTCAGGTGACGGATGGCCGCTTCGAGCCGCCCTTCCTGGCCGTCGACCGGGAAGAGGGAATTGATGACGCCAGTCCGGAAATCAGGATGGTGCATCTCCTTGATCTTGGCCATCTCGTCGTTAGTCAGGACCGGCGAATCCAGGTGAATGTTCTTGGCATTTTCCGCCTTGGCTTCCATGATGTTGCCCGTTTCGCCGAGCATAGCGTAGAGGCTCATCACGCTGCGTTCGCGGATGGGGTCGATCGGCGGGTTGGTTACCTGGGCAAAGAGCTGCTTGAAGTAGTTGGATAGGTGCTGGCTCTGCAAACTGAGCGGGGCCAGGGGCGTATCCGCGCCCATCGAGCCGATGGGGTCCTGGCCACTTTTGATCATGGGCTCCAGCAGGAAGCTGAGGTCTTCCTTGGTGTAGCCAAACAACTGGAGGCGCTGGAAGAGGGTCTTTTCGTCCATGCTCACCGGGGCACGGCGGCGGAGTGGCAGGGCCTCCAGGGTGATGCGGTGCTCCGTGAGCCACTCCCGGTACGGCAGGCGCTGGCAAATGGCTTCCTTGAGCTCTTCGTCGCCAATGATGCGGTGCTCCTCTAAGTCGGCCACCAAAATTCGCCCGGGCTGCAGGCGGCCCTTCTGCACCACCCGCGACTGGTCTACCGGCAAGGCACCGGCTTCGCTGGCGACGATCAGGACGTTGTCGTCCATTAAACACCAGCGGCTGGGGCGCAGGCCGTTGCGGTCCAGCGTAGCGCCCACCAGAATGCCGTCGGTAAAGCAGATCGAGGCCGGGCCGTCCCAGGGCTCCATCAGGCCTTTCGTGTACTGGTAAAAGGCCTTTTTATAGTCGGGCATCAGCTCGTCGTGCTGCCAGGCTTCGGGCACCATCATCATCAGCGCCTGGGGAATGCTGATGCCGTTGAGGGTAAGGAATTCCAGCACGTTATCGAAGTTCGCCGAATCGGATAGGCCCGTGCCGCACACGGGGTAGATCTTGTCGAGCTCTTCGGTGGTGAACTGGGCGGTTTTGCGGATGAGGCTTTCCTTGCTCTTCCACCAGTTGACGTTGCCCTGGATGGTGTTGATCTCCCCGTTGTGGGCGATCATGCGGAAGGGCTGGGCCAGCTTCCACTTCGGCACCGTGTTAGTCGAAAAGCGGCTGTGGACGAGCGCGATGGCGGATTTGAAGTCGATGTCCTGCAAATCCGTGTAGTAGCCGGGGAGCTGCCAGGTGGTCAGTTGTCCTTTGTAGACGATGGTCTTGTAGCTGAAGCTGGCCAGGTAAAATTGGTCCTGGGTCTCGGGGTAAGTCGTGTGGATGCGGTGGGTGGCGTACTTGCGCAGGATGAACAGCCGCCGTTCCAGTGCGGCGGGATCCAGCGGCTTGCGGGGCTTGACGAACACCTGTTGGAAGCGGGGCTCTACACTGCGGCTGGTGGGGCCCACCTCTTCGTGGTCGGTCGGCACCTTGCGGTAGTGAATGAGGTCGAAGCCAAGCTCATCGGCGTAGTCTTCAAAGAGGAAAAGACAGCGGTCGGCCAGCTGCTTTTCTTCGGGCAAAAACAACATGCCTACGCCGTACTTGCCGTGTTCGGGCAAGACCTTACCGATGGCGGCCAGTTTCTTGCTGAAAAATTCGTGGGGCACTTGCACCAGGATCCCCGCCCCATCGCCACTGTTGGGTTCACAGCCACAGGCGCCCCGGTGTTCCATGGCGGCCAGCATTTTCAGGGCATCGGCCACGATCTGGTGGGAAGCCACGCCGTTCAGGTTGGCCACAAAGCCGGTTCCGCAGGCGTCAGACTCCAGGTGGGGGGTGTAAAGTCCTTCCGGACGGGGTGTATCAGCTACGTAACGCATCCAAATTCACGTTGTCGCCCCACCAAAACGGGAGTGACTTGGTGGAGTGGGTATTAAAAGTTCTGTAGTTTGGGTCAGCAACCCGGTGGGGCCTTCACCTTCCCCCGCCGTAGCGAAAGGACGGACAAGATACGCGCCCGGGGCACCTTTTCCCACTTTTGCCGGGGCAATTTGCGCCCCCTTAAACCGATAGCTAAGCACGCGACGGAGTGCACAAAAAGTTGAATTAACGAATTTATAATTTGATTAATTTTTAAATTGCAAAACTTAATTCTTAAATTTTTCATTTAAAACAAATTTAATGCCAAACGTTCTTTTCCGCAGATCAGCCTTTAGCGTGGCCCCAAAAAAACCCGACGCTGCTGTTGCGTGGAGGGTGCGAAGTGGCTTTGCTTAAAATCTTACCAAAAGCCAGGAAGGGGAACTTGAATGCGGGCTTTTGGTGGGCGCGGTCGCAGGTGCCGGGGATCGGACAAAATAGCGGGGGAGGTTCGGGTGGGGACACCCTCAACCAAGGAGAAGGCGATAAAATCCCACTGCTTATTCCGGCCTCCCGACGAAAAACGGAATTTAATTGGCGCTAACAAACTGTTAACCGTCAGTAGATGTTAATTTTGCATTCCCTTTACGCAAGGAAAACCGCTTAAGCCTCCCGGTTTCGGTTTTTCCAGTGGTCCTCTCACTCAATCGTCCGATCTTGCAAAGCCGCATCCTCCTCCCCCTCCTTTTGGTCTTTTCTGCCAACCTGCTGCGCGCTCAGGTCGGTGAACCCGACGGTCCCTATCTGGTGTACCAAGGCGAAGACCTGGTGGGCTACTGGACCTGGCCGGAGGAGCGGCGCGCCGACTCCGTGCGCTGGGCAGACCACGCTGCGGCTACGCTGCCCGATTTCCCGGGCTTCCGGGCCAGCAGCGTCCTCCCCGACCAGCCCTTCCGCCGTTCAGGACAAGTCGATTGGCAAAACGTGAAGAAAGTTGCCGCCCTGAGCGATATCCACGGGCAGTACGAGACGGCCCGCAAACTCCTCCAGGCCCAGGGCATCATCGATGAAGAGCGCAACTGGGCCTTTGGCGAAGGCCATCTGGTAATCGTCGGCGACGTCTTCGACCGCGGTGACCAGGTCAATGCCACCCTCTGGATGATCCACGACCTCCAGCAACAGGCCGAGGCCGCCGGTGGCAAAGTCCACTTCCTCCTCGGCAACCACGAAACGATGGTCCTGGCCGGAGACATCCGCTACATCCACAAGCGCTACCTCCTCACAACTGCCCTGGTGCGCAAGTCCTACCAATCCCTGTATGGCCCAGACACCTACCTGGGCCGCTGGCTGCGCAGTCTGCCCCTGACGGTGCGCATCAACAATGTCGTGTACGTCCACGGAGGCTTCAGCCCCGACCTGCTCAAGGAAGTCAGCACCCTGCAAAAAATCAACGATACCTACCACGAGCACCTCATTGACGTCAACCCCACCGTCGCTACCTGCGACTCTCCCAAACTCAAGCTGCTCCACGGCGCCAACGGCCCCTTGTGGTACCGGGGTTACTTCGTGGATTCCGATTTTACGGATCGCGACGTAGACCGCATTCTGAAAAAAGTGGAAGCGGAACACCTCGTGGTGGGGCACACCTCCTTTGATGCGGTAAAGAGTTACTTCGGCGGCAAAGTGCTGGCCGTAGACAGCAGCATCAAGTTCGGTTCCATTGGCGAGGTGCTGCTCATTGAAGACGGTAAATTCTGGCGGGGCGACCTCCACGGCGGCCGCCTGCCACTGCTGGAGGCGGTAAAATAAGCTGGCCCCTGCTTCCCTTGCTCTCCCCCTTTGGGGGTTGGGGGGCCAACATTCTCCCCCCCTTCGGGGGGGCGGGGGGGAGCACCTGCGTCCGCGCCCACTTCACCTTCTTTTAACCCTGCGCGGTCTTCGGAGAGACCGGTACTGCCCTGCCCTACCCCCGAACCGCCCGAAAAGCCTACTTCGCAAAATCTCCTCTTGAAATCCCGTTGTTGGTCCTTACTTTTGCCCCGCAAAAAATACGCCGGTGGCAAATAAGTACTTCGATCTTATTGATCAGACTTTTTACTTTCCCCAGAGTGGGTTCGACCTTGAAAACGGTTACCTGACCTTCAACAACATACCCCTGATCCACCTGATCCGGAAGTACGGTACGCCAATGAAACTGACCTACCTGCCCAGTATTGGCCGGAAGATCAAGGAGGCCCGTAACCTGTTCAGCCGGGCCATGCGCAGCCAGGGCTATTCCGGCAGCTACCAGTACTGCTACTGTACCAAAAGCAGCCACTTTGCCCACGTGGTGGAGGAGGCCCTGGACCACGGCGTACAGCTGGAAATCAGCTCCGCCTACGACGTCGACCTCATCCGCCGGCTCTACCAACGGGGCAAGCTGGATAAGACCATCACGGTGGTCTGCAACGGCTTCAAACCTATCGAATACCTCAGGGCCATTACCGGCCTGATCAACGATGGCTTCAGCAACGTGATTGCCGTGGTAGACAACGCCCACGAGCTGGATTATTACGATGAGCACGTAGTGGGAAAGTGTAAAGTGGGCATCCGCGTGGCCACCGAAGAAGAACCCAATTTTGAGTTCTACACCAGCCGGTTGGGGCTGCGCGAGGCCGATGTGCTCCCCCTGTTCCGCGAACGGATCAAGGACAATCCCAAGCTGGAGCTCCACATGCTCCACTTCTTCGTCGATACCGGCATCAAAGACAGTCTTTACTACTGGGGCGAGCTCAAAAAAGCCGTTCGCCTTTACGGTGCGCTCAAGCAGGAATCCGAGCAACTCCACGCCCTTAACATCGGGGGCGGGATGCCCATCCGCAACAGCCTGGGTTTTGACTTCGATTACAAGTACATGGTGCGGGAAATCGTTTCCAACCTCCTGGAGGCCTGCGAAGAGATGGAGGTGCCCGAGCCCGACATTTTCACGGAATTTGGCAAGTACACCGTTGGCGAATCCGGCGCAACCATTTTCTCGGTCATCACGCAGAAACAGCAGAACGACAGTGAGATGTGGTACATGATCGACAATTCGCTGATGACTACCCTACCCGATGCCTGGGGCATTGGCGAACGCTTCATCCTCCTGCCCGTCAACAAGTGGCAGCACGATTACCGCCGGGTCAACATCGGCGGTTTGAGCTGCGACAATTCCGACTACTACAACAGCGAGATCCACGAAAGCCAGGTTTACCTGCCAATGAACAAGCCGGAGGATACCGAGCCGCTTTACCTCGGCTTCTTCCACACCGGAGCTTACCAGGACAACATCTCCGGCTACGGCGGCATCAAGCACTGCATGATCCCCAGCCCCCAGCACATCATCATTGATCTGGACGACGAGGGCAACCTCACCGACCGCATCCTGCACCCCCGGCAAACGGCGGAGTCGATGCTCAGCATCCTCGGTTACTAAAAGTCTGCCGTCTTGGTCCTCGCCGTCATTCCCGCCCGCTACGCCAGCACCCGCTTCCCCGGCAAGCCCCTGGCCACGCTGGGGGATAAGTCGATGGTCCGCCACGTCTACGAGCGCGTACAGGCCTGCCCGGCCGTGGACGAGGTTATTGTGGCTACCGACGACATGCGCATCCAGGAACACGTCAGCAGCTGGGGCGGCCGGGTGGAGCTGACCGACCCTACGCATCCCAGTGGAACGGACCGCGTGGCGGAGGTGGCCGCCCGTTTTCCGGAAGCTTCCATCATCGTTAATGTACAGGGTGACGAGCCCTTCATCGATCCCCGGCAGATCGAGGCCGTGCTGGCCCCTTTTGCGGATCCCGGGGTGGCCATCGCCACGCTGGCCCGCCCGATTTTGGAGGAGCAGTCCCTGCTTTCCCCCAACGTCGTTAAAGTGGTGCGCGACGCCCGGGGCCGGGCCTTGTACTTCAGCCGCCACGCCATTCCTTTTTTGCGGGATGTGCCCCTGGGGCAATGGCTGCAGGCCGGGCAGCACCTTCAGCACCTGGGGCTTTACGCCTACCGCGCGGAGGTCTTGGCCCAGCTCACGGCCCTTTCTCCCGCCACCCTGGAGACCGCCGAATCGCTGGAGCAGCTGCGCTGGCTGGCGGCGGGCTACGCCATTGCGGTAGGCCTTACGGACCTGCCCAGCATCGGCATCGATACGCCGGAAGACCTGGAAGCGGCGCGGCGGCATTTGTAGCTGGAACGGGCCAAAGTTACTCATCACCATAAGACTGTTGGATCGGGTGCCAGAGCGCAGGTGCTCCCCCCGCCCCCCCGAAAAGGGGAGTATGGGATATCAGCAATGGTCGAACACGCGCCAGGCGATCCGGGTTATTGAGGAAACAACATCGGCGAGCAAGCAGCTGCGTGCCGCGCCATTCACTCGCCAGCAACTGAACCTAAAAATTTAACCAACCAAATATTTCCCAATGCGTAAATTATTCTTCACACTTGCCGCCGCCGTCCTCCTCACCAGCGGCCTTTCCGCCCAGTACTTCGGCCTCCGCGCCGGGGTAAATTCCACGAACGCTAAAGTTGACTTCGAAAACGCCGAGATTGACACCGACGGCGAAACCAACCTGATGTTGGGCATCTTTCTGGACCTGCCCCTCGGCACCGACCTCATCAGCATCCAGCCCGAACTGAACTACCTCAACCGGGGATATTCTCTGAGCGCTGATTTCGGACCCGCTGGCAGCTTCGACCAAACCATCTCTTACATCGACCTCGGTGGCCTGCTGAAACTCAACTTCGGCCGCGAAGAAGGCCTCGGCTTTTACCTAGGGGCCGGCCCGATGTTCAGCTACGCTGTTTCCGGACAGCGGACGGTACTTGGTGACGAGACCGACATTGACTTCGACGCCGACCGCATCAATCGCGGAGAACTCCAGTTCGCTGGCGTAGCTGGTCTGACCATCGACCTGGGCCTCAAGCTCTTCGTGGAAGGCCGCTACAACGGCAGCTTCAGCGACCAATCTGACCTTGATGACTCCGAAATCCGCCAACGCTCTATTGGCATCAACGGTGGTGTTTTGGTGCCCCTCGGCAACTAGGCACACCGACATCACCTGGACGAAAGTCCATTACCGATAGCACTGAGCTGAACGTTTTCAGTGCTCCCTTGGCCAAGACGCGGCGCGATGAAACTGGAAATCCCCAGGTTTATTGCTCCGGGTTTTGGCCATTTTTTTGGCCAGCGATGGGTTCTTTTAGCACGTCCTGGAGCGAGAAAGACTGGTACTTAACTTCGTAACCGCTCAGTTTGCGGATGATTTCCTGGGCCTTTAGGCGTAAGACATCAATAGAAACATTTCTGGGGTCCATTTTCACTTCTCCAATGACCGCTTTTTTGGTGAGTTCGTTGTAGGCGATGACGTCTATTTCGTTCTGGTTGCCGCGTTCCCAATAGTTCCCAATGTGCGAGAATTGGTGGCTTTCAGCTAGTTTTTGGCGGATGAGTTTTTCCAAAATGGGGCCCGCAAAAGTTTTGAAATCCCGGTCAATGATTTGCCGGACGTAGGCGAAGTTTCTTGTTTCTATTGGGCCATCGTATTTGTGGATGAACCGGAACCAGAAGCGTAGAAAGTTATCGTCAATAAAATACCGGACATTGGTAGTCCCTTCCTTGCTGAACACCGGCCGTAAACGATCAATGATCTGGTATTCATCTTTGAGCTTTGTCAGGTACCCGCCCACTGGCCGTTGTAGGACGCTTTCTATTTTTCCACGGGTTGTTTGGCCATTAGCTATCAGGGCAAGGACAGAAAAATAGGTGCCATAGTCTTTACCGAATTCTTGCACGAGCAAAAAATTTCCCTCTGGTAAAAAGATGGATTGGTGTTTCAGCAGGTGCTTCAGTATCAGATCGTAAGAAAGTGCTTGATCGTCGGCCAGTACTTCGACGTAGTAGGGAACACCACCAGTTATGGCGTAGAGGGTCAAAAAATCGAATGCCGTATAATTTGGAGCGTAGGCATGCATTATTTCGTGGAGAGTGGCAACGGAGAGCGGGCCGATGAAAAACTTTGCGCTGGCCCGCCCGTAGAGTGGCTCCTGGTAACTATCGAAGATCCTCACCATTTGCGTTTGTACCGACCCGCTCAGAATGAGATTAATCTTTGCCTTGTCTTTGTTGAGGTCCCAATACTGCTGCACAAACCCGTAGATCGCTGGGTTGATGCGCGTGAATTCTTGAAACTCGTCAATCACCAGGTTGATGTGGCGGGTATGCGCCAGTTCCATTAGAAAGCGAAACACGTTGCGGAACTCCGTGTAGGGCTGATAAACATCAATGCCGAGGACACGACTGAGCTGTTCGACAAATTGGGCACACAAAAGCTGTTCGTCTTGCCGGGTTACGAAGAAATACAGGTATTCTTCTCCCGCAAGACTTTCGAGGATTAAACGGGTTTTCCCAATGCGACGGCGGCCCGTAACTACGGTCATCCGACTTTGGGTCTTACTCGCTTCCCGGATCTTCCTTAGTTCCGCAAGGTCATTTTCTCTGCCAAAAAACTTCATGGGGGCAAAGATAAGCATATTCTGTCAACGCAGGTTGCGTCAACTCAGGTTGACGCAACCTGCATTGACGCAACATCCTCTGCAACTCCCAGAAACTTTAATTGGCGCTGGATTGAGATGGGAGAAAAGTTGGTGGCGCAACTGTCAGGGTTGGGGTTGGGCCGGGCTGGAGTTTGCCGGGCCCACTTTATCCTCCACTTTACGATTGTCGAGATTTCGATAATCGTAAAGTGTGTTGATCCCACGGCACGCCATGAAGGCGGGCAAGACGCGGGCGAATATGCACCTACCCTGCGGATGGAAAAAGTCGGCTGTCACCCAGCAATTACTTCTGCGAATAGCCAGCGTAGGGACCTTCTGTTTCGTTTGCGGCCGTCGCCTGGTCATCGCGCAAGATCACGTAGGTCTGCGAGAGGACAAGCAGGGCGGAGCTCGTCGCCGCCAAACCAATCATCAGGGGAGATGGGAAAAAGCCGGCTAGCGCGATCATTACCAGGGCCAGCAGAATGATGAAGCGGGAAATCGTGGAAAGGGACATAAGATCGATTTTGCCAGGCTAACAGCGGGAGAATGATTCGGTTCTGCGTTACCTTCACGTCGGTAGTGCCCACCGACCCTGACCCCGGTAGGGGTCTAACCTCAATAACCCCGGATGGAGGATGCAACGCATCCGGAATCCGGGGTATCTCGCAGTACCGTGCAACGCATCCAAAATCCGGGGTATCTCGCAGTACCGTGCAACGCATCCAAAATCCGGGGTATCCAAAATCCTGGACTACTCCTCACCGCCATGCTCCTCCCCGAGTCTGACCTGCTGTTCAACTTCCCCCCAGACTGGGTGGTGCGCAAGTACGACGCTACCGATGCCTACCAGTCGCTGAGTGGCCACGGCCTGAAGGGCGTTGACTTCCTGGCGCTGAGCCCCGATGGCTACCTGTGGCTGATCGAGGTAAAAAACTTTCGCCCCCGCTTCGCCGCCGGGCTGGAGTACCGCGCCAAACGCCGGAGCCCGGAGCACCTTGCCGCGCAGGTCGCCCGCAAATTCAGCGACACCCTGCGGCTGATCCACATCGTTGACCGGGCGCTGCGCAAACACTGGTACCGCCGCCTTAAGCTCTGGTACGTGGAGCGGGTGGCGGGCGATCAACAATCCAACTACTGGTTCTGGTCTGAGGCAAAGCGACGCATCGACGTCGCCGCCAAAGTAGTCTACGTCTTGTGGTTGGAAACCCCGGAAAAGAAAGCGACCTACGACGAAAGTACCCGGGCCTTGCTCGCCGCCCTCCTGCCGCCGGGGGCCACCCTTTTCGTCGCCGAAAGCGACCGGCCCGCAGGCCTGCCATTCAGCGCCGGGCCTGCGGGCGAGGCGTCGGCGGAAGGTCAAGATCTGCCGTGATGACATCCGTTTTATTGTAATGTTCCTATCTTGCCGCATACCCATGTTTTATGAGTAAGAGCTACGAACTCGATGACCTTGATCGCAAGATTCTGGCCCTCCTGATGGAGAACGCCAAGCGCCCCTACACCGAGCTGGCCAACCAGCTTTTCGTATCGGGCGGCACCATCCATGTTCGCATGAATAAGTTGATTTCTGCGGGCATCGTCCAGGGGCAAACCCTGATGGTCGATCACGCCAAATTGGGCTACGACGTGACGGCCTTTCTGGGCGTCTACCTCAAAAGCAGCAGCGAATACGAGCCCACCACGGTCTACCTGCGCGACATTCAGGAAATCGTCTCCGCCCACTACCTTACGGGCGTCTACAGCATCTTCCTGAAAGTCGTATGCCGGGATACCGACCACCTGCGGCAGGTGCTGGGCAAAATCCAGCAGTACGAAGGCATCCAGCGCACGGAGACCTTCATTTCGCTGGAGGAGAGCATCAACCGCCCGGTACAGGTCGTTAGCCCCAGCGAAATGCGCGAACTGGGTTTGCATTTATCCTGAGGCCAACAAGTCCAGAGCTGGCTGGCGGACCACCCCGCTTTTTCATTTATCCGCACCTTATTGTATGTCCAGATTTTTGCCCCTTTCCTGCCTCTTTTTGCTGGTTGTTTCCTGCCGCGACGTGCCGGATACGGGCAACCAGGCCGATCTGCTGGTATTCAACGCCCGGATCTGGACGGGCGTGGATTGCCCGGGGGTGAGCAGCCCCGCCGCTGCTGATTACTGTGCTACGGCGCTGCTCATTGGCCAGGGGGGCCGCGTCATGGCCGTGGGCAATGATACGAGCGAGTGGCTGGCACAAATTACGCCAGCTACGGCGCGGCTCGACGCGGGTGGTAACTTCCTCATGCCGGGCTTCATTGAGGGCCACGCCCACTTCAGTGGCCTGGGCAGCAGCCTGCGCAACCTCAACTTCCTGCGCTCCAAAAGCTGGGAAGATATTGTGGCCATGGTCGCCGAGCGGGCCGCCACCACCCCCGAAGGCGACTGGATCAGTGGCCGGGGTTGGCACCAGGAAAAGTGGGACGCTCCGCACGACCACAGCGTTGGCGGCTACCCCGTCCACGACGAACTGAGCCGCCTGACCAGCCAGCACCCCGTCATCCTCCGCCACGCCAGCGGCCACGCCCTGTTCGCTAACGAAAAAGCCATGGAAATCGCCGGCGTCAGCCGCGAAACCCCCGACCCACGCGGCGGCCGCGTCTTGCGCGATGCTTCCGGAGACCCCACGGGCGTCTTCGAAGAGCGGGCCATGGACCTCATCACCGACGCCTACCAGAACTACATCCAGACCCTCACCCCCGAATCCCGCAAAACGGAGTGGCTGGCCGGCATCAGCGCAGCCCAGGACGAGTGCCTCCGCAAGGGCATCACCAGCTTCCAGGATGCGGGATCTCAGTTCCAGGAAGTCGATTGGTACAAGGAACTCGACCAGGCCGACTCCCTCCGCCTCCGCCTTTGGGTGATGCTCCGCCACTCCTACCAGCGCATGGCGGGCAATATGGACGGGCTGCCGCACTACGGCGATCGTTTCACCTGTGCGGCCATCAAGAGTGAGCTCGACGGGGCCCTGGGCAGCTACGGGGCCTGGCTGCTGGAGCCCTACTTCGATAACCCCGGCTTCGTTGGCCAGAACACCACCAAAGTGGAGACCGTCGACAGCATCGCCCAGCTGGCCTACCAGCACAACATGCAGCTTTGCGTCCACGCCATCGGCGACCGTGCCAACCGCGAGACCCTCGACGTGATGTCCCGCTACGTGCAGCCCGGCGACGACCGCCGCTGGCGCATCGAACACGCCCAACACATCGACCCGGCCGACATCCCCCGCTTCGCTCAGCTGGGCGTCATCGCCAGCATGCAGGGCATCCACTGCACCTCCGACGCGCTCTTTGCCGAAAACCGCCTGGGTACCGAACGCGCCCGCAGCGGGGCTTACCCCTGGCGAAGTTTGCTCGACGCCGGAGCCACCGTCACCAACGGCACCGACGCGCCGGTGGAAGACGTAGACCCCATCGAAAGTTTCTACGCGACGGTAACCCGCAAACGCGCCGATGGTAAAGCCGACTTCTTCCCCGAGCAAGCCATGACCCGCACCGAAGCCCTCCATTCCTACACCGCCGCCCCCGCCTACGCCGCCTTTCAGGAGGATGAACTGGGCACGCTCGCCCCAATGATGGAAGCCGATTTCGTGCTCCTTTCCAACAACCTCCTGAGCTGCCCCGAGGAAAACATCCTCAGCACCAAAGTACTGAGCACCTACGTCGGCGGGCGCCTGGCCTGGAAAAATTAAGCGCTTAGCGTTAGCCCAACAGCAGGCAAAGCGTGGGTACGGGCGCGGACGCAGGTGCAGGGAGCCGGAACAAGGAGCGGAGTTAAGGCAGTTCGGTAGTTTTTTAGTTCGGTAGTGGACAATGCTCCACTACCGAACTAAAAAACCCTTGCGATCTGACCATCTGAAAATCAGCGAATATCTACGTTGCATCCCCCTCAACCTGACGTTAACTATCTTCGCCGCAAACCTCGTTTGGAATGACCTCCCCCAAAGCACTCGAAGACGTTGCTGAATTTCACCGCACTTTCCACTTGCCCGTTTTAAGCACGCCGCAAATTCCCGGCCCAGACCGCTGCCGGCTGCGCCTCAACCTGCTGCGCGAAGAGCTGGATGAACTCGCCGCCGCCATCGACGCCCAAGACATCGTTGAAGCCGCCGATGCCTTTGCTGACCTCCAGTACGTCCTGAGCGGGGCCATCCTGGAATTTGGCCTTGGCGAGAAGTTCCGCGCCCTCTTTGAGGAAGTTCACCGCAGCAACATGAGCAAGACCTGCGCCACCCTGGCCGAAGCCGAGGCCACCGTGGCCCACTACGCCGCCCAGGGCCAGCAGGGGCAAATCGAAGCCTCCGGCGAAGTGTTCCTGGTGTACCGGACAGACGACCGCAAGGTGCTGAAAAACGTTCATTACTCCCCGGCCAACCTGCCGGCCGTGCTGGGGGGATAGCCAAGCCATTTGCCATGGATTCTTTCCGCCACCGCGGCCTGCGCCGCCAACTCATCGAGCAACTTCGCCAGCAGGGTCTGTACAACGAACAGGTGCTGGAGGTGATGGCCAACGTCCCCCGCCACGTGTTTCTGGACAGCAGCTTCCAGGAATGGGCCTACCGCGATGAGCCTTTCCCGATCGACTGCGAACAGACCATCAGCCAGCCCAGTACGGTAGCCTGGCAAACGACCGCACTGGAACTTCTGCCCCGGCAGCACGTCCTGGAAATCGGGACGGGGTCGGGCTACCAGGCGGCAGTGCTGTCGCTGCTGGGGGGCCGGGTATTCACGGTGGAACGCCACAAACTGCTCTACCAAAAAGCCAAACTGACCCTGAAAAAGCTGCGCCTCGACCGCATCCGTTGCTACTTGCGTGATGGCACGAAGGGGCTGCCCGAAATGGCTCCCTACGACCGCATCCTGGCCACGGCCGGGGCCGCAGCGGTGCCTCCCGCCCTGCGCGAGCAACTCAAAGTGGGCGGCATCATGATCATCCCCGTCGGGCCGGAAGGCGAGGAACAAACCCTGCTCAAAATCGTCCGCACCGGCGATAATGCCTGGACGGAAGAAAACCTGGGGGGCTGCCGCTTTGTCCCCTTCAAGGAAGGACTGGGCTGATTCCTCCCCCGCTCCCGGTCCTTTCTCCCCCCTTCGGGGGGGCGGGGGGGAGCACCCGCGTCCGCGCCCAACCTAAGTCACCGCTCTTTTTCTTTTACCCTACCCCACCCCGCCGATGTCCGATAAAACTCCCCAACTCGAGGCCTTCCGCCGCCTGCTCACCATTATGGACGAGCTGCGCGAGCAGTGCCCCTGGGACCGCAAACAAACCCTGCTCTCCCTGCGTAAACTCACCATCGAAGAGACGTACGAACTGGCCGACGAACTCCTGAAAGAAGACCTCGAAGGCATCAAAGAAGAGGTGGGCGACCTGTTGTTGCACATGGTTTTTTACGCCAAAATTGCCAGCGAGCAGGGTGCCTGGGACATAGCCGATGCCCTCCATTCAGTGTGCGATAAGCTCGTGGAACGCCATCCCCACATCTACGGCAACGTTGTCGCCGAAGACGAGGAGGCCGTAAAACAGAACTGGGAGAAAATCAAACTGGCCAAGGGGCAGGGCAAAAAAACCGTCCTCTCCGGCGTCCCCACCGCCCTGCCCGCCATGGTGAAGGCCATGCGGATGCAGGAAAAAACCGCCCAGTTTGGGTTTGACTGGGACAACGTGGACCAGGTATGGGAAAAGGTGCGGGAGGAGATGGAGGAATTCCGCACGGCTACCGACGAGCGCCACCGCGAGGAGGAATTCGGCGACCTCCTCTTCAGCCTCATCAACTACGCGCGCTGGAAAGGTATTGACCCTGAGCTGGCCCTGGAACGCACCAACCGTAAGTTCCGCGAACGCTTTGAATACGTGGAAAACGCCGCCGGAGCCGCAGGCCTGGCCGGGATGCCGCTCGCCGAAATGGAAGCCCTCTGGCAAGCCAGCAAAAAACTGGCCTAGGAGGGGCCATATTTGGCGCTGCGGCAAGAATATTCCGCAGCGCCTTCACAAGTTTTTGTACCTTCGCACGTCCCTGGCGCGAAGCATTTGAACCCGCGCCGTGGCCTATCCGTTACAACCGGTGCCTGCCCAAGGAGCGATCCACAAGCAACAAAGAAAGGGAAAAGCCTTCTCCTTTCTACCCTCAGGTTGGTATTCCTCCCCAGCAAGCCCCAGGCACTAAGCAGTGTAAGCAGAAAGTATGAACAAGATTGAGCTCCGGATAATGGCCATCAGCCGCAGTGTGACACAGTCAACCAACTACGCCATTGTATTGGGTGAGCTGGATAGCCCGCGCCGTCTGCCCGTCATCATCGGCAGCGCCGAAGCACAGTCCATCGCCGTAGCCATTGAAGGCATGACCGGGCCGCGCCCCCTGACGCATGACCTGTTCAAGAACACCCTGGAAACGTTGCGGACGGACCTGCGGGAGATCATCATCAGCGACCTGAAGGAAGGCGTATTTTACGCCCGCCTCGTGCTCGACCGGGAAGGGGAAATCATTGAAGTAGACAGCCGGACCAGCGACGCCCTGGCCCTGGCCATCCGCTTTGAATGCCCGATTTATACCTACGGCGACATCCTCGAAACGGCCGGCATCGTCTTACACGGCGAGGAAGAACACGACGAAGAGGACCTGGACGAGCAACCCGCAACGGCCGAAGCCAACCCGGAAAACCTCAGCAGTTTCAACGTCGGCGAACTTAACCACATGCTGGAAGAGGTGCTCAGCAACGAAAACTACGAGCGCGCCGCCCAGATCCGGGATGAGCTGAAACGCCGGAGGGAGAGTTAATGCGTGACCGCCGGAGGCAGCAGCGTAGCTAATGCGTGCGTAGGGGCTGAGGGCTGGCGCTGGTTGGCTTAAGCTTTCATCCAATAGCTCGTTTCTTGGCTCCGGCATTTCGGTCATATCAAATTTTACGCTTCGGATATTCAGTGTAGGGGCCTTCGCTTATGCTGCTGTAGCTCGCGGTAGCCATTCACGCATTCGCTCATTAGCTGCTATGCTGCCTACGGCAATCACACATTATCTTCGCTGCTGTCGCTCGCGGTAGCGCATTCACGCATTCACGCATTCAATCATTCACTCATTGACCGTCTAGTGTTGCACCGCCTCAAGTACCTTCTCCTTTTCCTGGTCCTCTGCAGTGCTTTTGCCTGGACGACGCTGCCGGAAGACCCTGACTGGGGCTTTTTCGGCCACCGCCGCATCAATCGCCTGGCGGTCTTCACCCTCGATGAGGAGATGATGCCCTTTTTCCGCGCCCACGTGGAATGGCTTACGGAACACGCCGTGGACCCCGACAAACGCCGCTACGCCTCTAAGCACGAGGCCGTTCGCCACTACATCGACATCGACCACTGGGGCGAGCGGGGGTCCGGTTTTCCGCACGTGCCACGGCGCTGGACGGATGCCTTGCTCTGGAAAGCCGAGCTCCTGGTGGTTGTGGAGGCCCGCGACACCCAGGTGTGGCACGTTGATACCATCACCCATCCTTCGCCCGATCGTTTGTTCTCGCCCGATAGCCGGGTGTTGCTGCGCGACCAGCGGGGCGCTTCCGTGGAGCTGCAGTTGGGTGCCTACCGTAGCTTCTGGATCAGCAACGTGCTGCCCCAGTACTACGAAGACGCCATTCTCCTCCAGCCCGATAGCCTGCGGGCGGTGGGCTTTCCCGTCGGGGAGGGCACCAGCAGCATCACCGTGCGCGAAAACTTCAGCAGCTACGGCATCCTGCCCTACCACCTGGAGTCCATGCACCGCCGCATCACCAAGGCCTTCAAGGACGAGAACGCCGACCAAATCCTCCGACTTTGCGCCGAGATGGGCCACTACGTCGGCGATGCCCACGTGCCGCTGCACACGACCGAAAACTACAACGGGCAACTGAGTGGACAAACGGGCATTCACGCCTTCTGGGAAAGCCGCCTGCCCGAGTTGTTTGCGGATGAGGAATACGACTTCTTCGTCGGTAAAGCCGAATACATTGAAAATCCCCGGGAGTACTACTGGGAGATCGTACTGAAAAGCCATTCCCTGGTGGACAGCGTCTTCCGCACCGAGCAGCGCCTGCGCGACACTTACCCTGAAGACCAGCAAATGTGCTTCGAGGAACGCCTGGGCCGGACGGTGAGCACCCAGTGCGCCGAATTCTCCGCCGCCTGGGACCGCGAGATGCAGGGCATGGTCGAAGAACGTTTCCGCGCTGCCATCCACAGCATCGGCAGCGTTTGGTACAGCTGCTGGGTAGACGCCGGCCAGCCCGATCTGCGCCGGCTGGTTCCCCGGCCCACGCTTTTTGCTAAGTCCGATACCCTGGACCGGGCCGTGCAGGCTGGCGCGATTAAGGGAAGGGTCCACGAATAAGCAAAGGCAGTTTCACACCTGGCTTCACAGTTTACTTACACCCGCGCCAGAAGGAAAAAAGAGACCAGGACTCCCAAGCGGCAAGCAAGGCCGTAGTAGCGGGCTCTCCCTGGTCTCGGTGCGAATCTAAAAAAGTTGGCAAAAAGGTGTTTCTTGGGGGTGATTTTTTTCGCGTGATGACCGAAGATCGTTTAATCCCTTTCCTCCTTTCCTCCCTTACTCCCTTATTCCGGATGTCCCCAACTTTTTCCAGCGAGCGCGCTGCCGCTTTGGCCCGCGAACACTACGGCATTGACGCCACTGAGGTAAAAGCCTTAGCGGGGGAGGTCGACCTCAACTTTTACCTGCGCACGACAACGGGAGCGGCCTATACCCTCAAGATTTCCGCGCCGGATACTGCTCTTTCCTCGCTCGAATTCCAGGACGCGATCATGCGCCACCTGGCGGACAGTGGAATTCCCCGGCAAACGCCCGTACCCGTTGGCAATATTACCCCGCTCGGTGGAGGTCGGTTCCTGCGCTTGCAAACCTGGATCGAGGGTAAGATGCTCGGCGACCAACACCCCATCACGGCCAGCCTGCGCTGGCAGTGGGGGCAAACGGCGGGGCTCCTCAGCCACGCCCTCCAGAATTTCCAGCACCCGGCGGCCCCCACCCGTTACAAGTGGAACCCCAGCCAAACGCTTGATGCTCAGGTCCTGGCACAGTACCTGACCGAAGAAGAGCGCAGCCTGGCACAGTTTTTCTGGGCGCGCTTTGCCACCCATACCCTGCCCCGGCTGGCGGACTTGCGGCAGTCGATCAATTACAACGACGCCCACGAACAGAATTTGCTGGTGGACGCCCACGGGCGCATCACCGGGGTGATCGATTTCGGGGACGCGATGCATACCCATACCGTGAACGAACTGGCCATCGCCTGCGCCTACGCCGGCATGGGCTGGCCCGACCCCATCGGTGCCATGGCCGAAGTTGTAGCGGGCTACCACGCCAGTTTTCCGCTTCAGCCGGAGGAACTGCTGGTCTTGCTGGACCTGATCATTGCCCGCCTGCTGCTTACCGTCACCACGGCCGCCGAAAACCTGGCCCACGCGCCGGAAAACCCCTACCTCCAGGTTTCGGCCGCCCCGGCCTGGGCACTTTTGCGTCGTTTGCGGAAGATCGATCCCGCCTTTGCCCTGGCCATGTTCCGGGCGGCAACGGGGGCGGAAAGTTCGCGGCAATTTGCTCCCCTGCATCCCGTCGTCCGGCTGGCGGGTAAGACGGTAGTGCCAATCGATTTGAGCGTCGGCAGTCTCGACCTGGGCAATCATCGCAACTATACCGACCTGCCCACTTTCACCCGCCACGTTGCCCGTTTTCTCGAAGACCGGAACGCCGATTTTGCGGTGGGCGGCTACGGCGAAGCCCGGCCCGTTTACACCACCGACGCCTACGCTACGGAGGGCAATTACGGCCCCCGCTGGCGCACCACGCACCTGGGTCTCGACGTCTGGGGAGCAGCCGGAACGCCCGTTTTTGCGCCCTTCCCCGGGGTGGTACACAGCCTCGCCATCGACCCCGCCCCCGGCAGCTACGGCCCCACCATCATCCTGGAACACCAAGACCAGGACGGCGTTTTTTACACCCTGTACGGTCATCTTTCGGCGGATAGTTTGCTTCCTTTTCGCGCCGGAGCGCAGGTGCAGGCGGGGGATGAGATAGCAAGGTTTGGCAAGGCCGGGGAAAACGGCGGCTGGCCTCCCCACCTCCACTTTCAGGTGATGACGGACCTGCTGGGCTACGTCGGCGACTTCCCCGGGGTGGCCTACCCTACCGAGGCCGCCGCCTGGATGTTGCTCTGCCCCGACCCTTCGGCCTTCCTCGGTCCGGCCATCTCCGCCCGCGCTACGGCCCAACCCGCACTGGAAACTTTACTCAGCACCCGGCGGCGGGCCCTGGGATATAGCCTTAGTGTATCCTACCAACAGCCGCTGCACATCGTGCGGGGGGCCGGCCAGTACCTCTACGACGTCTCCGGCCGGCGCTACCTGGATACGGTCAACAACGTCGCCCACGTTGGCCACCAACACCCCCGCGTCGTCGAAGCCGTTGCGCGGCAGGCCGCCGTTTTGAACACCAACACGCGCTACCTGCACGAAGAAATCCTCCGTTTCGCCGAAGAGTTGGTTGCGACCCTCCCCCGGGAATTGTCCGTGGTGCATTTCGTCAACTCCGGCAGCGAAGCCAATGAGCTGGCCCTGCGGATGTGCGAAAACTGGTCAGGGACCCGCAACATGCTCGCCCTCGAGGTCGGCTACCACGGCAATACGGGCCGGACGATCGACGTCAGCCACTACAAATTCAACGGCAATGGGGGCCAAGGCGCTCCGCCCCAAACCCGGATTCTGCCGATGCCCGACGTCTTCCGCGGCCGCCACCGCAACCCAGCGACGGCCGGGCGGGACTACGCAGCCTACGCCCGGCAGGAAATCGAAAGGGCCGAAGGCGAAGGACGGCGTTTTGGCGGCTTCATCGCCGAAAGCATCCTGAGTTGCGGGGGGCAGATCCCGCTGCCGGAAGGGTACCTGCGGGAGGTCTACGGCTACGTACGGGCCCACGGCGGACTCTGCATCAGCGACGAGGTGCAGGTGGGCGTGGGGCGAATGGGGACGCACTGGTGGGGTTTTGAACTGCAGGGGGTAATCCCCGACATCGTCACCATCGGCAAGCCACTGGGTAACGGACATCCCCTCGGGGCCGTCGTTTGTACCCCGGAGGTAGCGGCCAACTTCGCCAATGGCATGGAGTACTTCAATACCTTTGGTGGCAACGCCGTCAGTTGCGCTGCCGGGCGGGCGGTCTTGCGCGTGGTGCGGGAAGAAGGATTGATGGAAAATGCGCAGGCGACGGGCCAGCTTCTCCAAACCTTGCTGCGGCAGCTGGCGGCGGAGTTTCCATTGATTGGGGACGTCCGGGGCCAGGGATTATTTCTGGGCTTCGAGCTCGTTTATCCGGACCTGGCACCTGCGGCCGCGCCCGCGAAATACCTCAAGGACCGCATGCGCGAACTTGGCTTTTTGCTGAGTACCGACGGGCCAGACGATAACGTCCTCAAAATCAAGCCTCCCCTGTGTTTCAACGCCGCAAACGCCGCGCAGCTGACGGACTATCTGCAAAAAGTTTTGGGGGAAGACGCTTGCAAAATTTAATGCAAGCAGCTCCCCCCAAATAAAACTCAGGACATTAAATAAGACTCGTACTTAGCGCTTGACGAAGGCGGTCCGGCCTTTAGCAATACCAGCCGCGTTCTGGACAACCAGCAGGTAGTAGCCAGCGGGCAGGTGCCCCACTTGCAGGCCGCGGCTGCTGCTGCCGTAAGGCTGGCTGAGGAGGCGTCGGCCGTGGAGGTCAATGACCGTCAGTACGTCCGTAGCGGCAATACTGGCATTGGGCAGGCTGATGCGCAGCAGGCCGTCCGTCGGGTTGGGGAAAACCTGGAGGTCGATTTCCTGGGCCAGTTCGGCGCGGGTGCTGCTGACCAGGCCGTCTTTGGCGATGCGGTGGAGGCTGACGTTGGTAAAGATCGGCTCGTTGAAATCGAAGTAGATGGCCGCCTGGTTGGTGATGGGCGTGCCGGGGGCCAGGCCTTCGGTGTGGTCGATGCTGAAATTGATCACGCCCTGGCTGGCGGCTACATTGACGTTGCTATCGGGCAGCATGATGTTGGGGAAGCGGAAGGTGACCACCCGGCCGGAATCGATGCTTACGCGGTAGTCGTGGCTGGCCGAAGTTACCTTGAAGGTGGCCAGGTCGAGCTCTGGCGCAATGGTATCGAGGATGACGATGTTGAAGGCGGTATCCGTGCCCGTGTTCTGGAAGCGTACGGCGTAATCGATGCGGGTGCCACTGGGAATATTGCCACCGTCGTAACCCAGGGGGTAACCGAACTTGTCATTGGGGTCGTAAGCCCCTACGTTGGCGCGGCAGGCGATGGCCTGAGCAGGCATACCGTTGCCGAGCGCCAGGATGTTGGCCAGGCCCGTGGTGATGCTGCCTGCGGTGTTCGTACCACAGCCTTCGGAAAGAGCCGTGGGCGAAGAGGAGGCGGGGGCAAGGGGTTCCTGGTTGGTGATGATCTGGTACGTCCGGCCATCGGCGGGCAAATCCACGGTGAACACCCCGTCGGCGGCCAGAGCGGGCACCATAATGGGTTGCGGCGTCATCATGATGCCGTCTTCCACCACCACGTAGCTGAGGGGAACGGTCATGGGATTAGCCCCAATGTTTTCGATGGAAAAGCGTACTTGCTCGCCGTCACAATCTGCGCCGGTAACGTTGACCAGAGCACCCGACCAACCGTTCTCCGGCACACAAGGGGCATCCGGGGTAACGGCAGCCTCTACGCAGTGACTTTGGCCCAGGGCCGCGTTGCAGCTGACGGTAAAGGTAAACTGAATGCGCCCTTGCGCAAAGGGAGGAAGGTCGCCCAGCTCAAAAGTAAAGGTGTTGCCCGTTTGGCTGCTGGCGGGGATGCCCGGGGAGATGTTGAAAAAGAATGGATCGAGCTCGACCGTCAACGTAGCGTTCTCAGCGACGGCCGATCCCTGGTTGGCGTAGCTTACGTACACCACGTTGCTAAAGCAGCGGCGCAGGAAGGGTACACTAACGGAGGTGGTCATCATCGGGCAGTCTGCCAGCACCGGCAGGAAAACATTGGCCTGGCTGGGCGAAGAAGGAAATACCGTAACGGTAGCCGCTGGTTCGCAGGCACCGAAAGGCTGCCCTGGCTGGATTACGGGGTGCAGGGTGTAGGTCCCCGATGGCACGTCCAGTACGAATCGCCCGCTGGCATCCGTCATGCCGTAGTAAACCTGTCCATCGTCCGTATCGACCAACCGAACGACGACGCCGGGCACCGGCGTATCGCCTCCGTCAAAGGAGCAGTTTCCTGCGGCATCCAGGTAGACGTCAATGGACACACTACCGCAGGCCTGGTTTTGCAGTACGCTATTGTCCACCACAATCGCTTTGATGATGGTATCACATTCCGTGGCAATCTCCACGGTGTAGGTGCCCAGCTGATCTACGCAAATGCCGGGTCCGTTGTTCTGGCCGTTCAACGCGCCATCCGGGCCGGTCCAGGTGTAGGAAATTCCCGCATTAGTGGCGGGCACGTTGGCCGCTCCTTCCAGGAAAAGACAGAAGAAAGTTCCGCACAGTGAGTCGGGAAGTTCGGAGAGCAGCAGATCCCCGAATTCCGGGAAGGCAATCACCGTAGCTGCGCCCCGCACGGTACAGCCCCCGTCTTCCGCGACCCCCAATACGCGGTAAATGCCCGCTTCCGTAGCCTCTACACTGGGTCCTTCGGTGATGACACCGGAAGGGGAAGTCCAGGTGTATTCATAGAATACCGTAGCATCGCCCACCTCAATGGTTACCGACCCACCCTCGCAAGGCAGGTAGAAGGGGCTGAACCAGTTGATGGTATTGGTCGTATCAGGCTCAGCGGTGATGATCGTTTCGGCAGCACACTGCCGGGCGTCGATGGCAACAAAGTTGTAGGTTTCGCCAATGGTGATGTTGCTTACGATCAATTGACCACTTTGGTTGACTTCCCCATTGACCAGATACGGAGGTACCCCGCCGATGATTTGCACCTGGATGAAGCTATTTGAATCTTGCGGACTACAGTTGCCGCCGAATTGCTGTGCCCGCACCGCAAACCCAAAACAGGGGTCAGTGCCGCAGCCCGCCGCCGGAGGTGCGATTTCGATGCTCACCACGCAGTTGGGATTGTCGACGTCAACGAACACGAGGGTGGAAATGCCCTGAAACGGACCCGCCTCAAAAAGTTCGTCGGTCAGGAAACTGCCGGTCTGGTTGGTCCCCACCAGGTTCCAGGTACCCTCGGTGGTTCCGTCCACGTCGAAGCTGATGAAATAACCTTCATTGTTGTTGCCGCAAAAGACCGAATCGATCGATACGGTAAAGCACTGGCCCGTGAGTGGGGCCAAGGCGAGGAAAAAAAGCAAAGCAAGTAAAGTACGCATGGGAATAAGTTTTCAGATCAGAGTAAATAGTGTTTGGCTGCAATGCCATTTTCACAGTACAATAATCCGGTGATTACCTGGGCATTTCAAGTACATTTTCGCCCATTTGTTACTGCCACTTTTGCGCGGACGCAGGTGCAAAGTCAATAAAAATAAGCAATGTTTGTTACAACTGTTGTACTATTGTTGAAAGAAATTACTGAAGCCTTGTCACTTTTAAATGCCCTGATTGCGGATTTGAGCCCGGCCGATGTCCGCCGCGCGACCGATTGGCTGGCCTGCCCCCTGCACAACCAGCGGGCGGACGTGGTTGCGCTCTTCCGGCTCAGGACCGCCAGGGACGCTCCCACTACTCCCGAGGCGGAATATACGCTGCTCTTTCCGGACGCGACTTACCACGCCGCCCGGCACCGGCAGGTGGAACACCAACTCCTCCGTCGCCTGGAAGCTTTTCTGGCTTACGACCAGTACCAACGCGACCATTTTGCGCCGGATCGCTACCTGCTGCAGGCCTACCGCGAGCGCGGGCTGGATGATCACCGCCGTACCCGCCTGCGCCGCTACCAGCCCGGGCAGGAAACCAGCATCGAGCGCCTGGGCTTTGACTATTTCCACGCCCGGGAGGAATACGACCTCAACCTGGGCAATTCCCGGGGAGGCAAAGACGACTTCCGCGCGCCCGAAGAACACCTGGAGCGCTACCTGCTGGCCCTCCGCCTCCGGCAAACCTGCAATACCCTGGCCCACCAGCGCCTCCACCAGTCCACCGAAACCTACGCCATCCCCCGCCTGCGGGAGACCCTTGCTGCCGCGGCGAGCGCCGATCACCGTGCCACGCCCTTCATCTATCTCTACCATCTGGTTGCTTTGCTCCAGCTCGACGAAGACGGCAGCGCAGAAGACAGCTTTCACCTTCTGCTCAGCGGGCTGGAGCAGGAAGGCTCCCGCCTGCCGGAGGAAGACCTGCGCAACCTCCTGTTGCTGGCCATCAACTACGGACTGCGCCGCGCCAATACCGGCTGGGAACCCGCCATATCTACCACTTTTGCCCTCTATAAACTTGGCCTGGAACGCGGCAGCCTTTACGACCGGGGCAAACTCAGCGTTTTCACCTTCAACAATGTCCTGGCACTCGCCCTCCGCCTAAGGGAAGTCGCCTGGGCCAGCCGCTTTCTGGAAGAACACCAGGCCGACCTGCCCGAAGGCGGCGAGGAAGTCATTGCCCTCGGCCGCGCCCGCCTGGCCCTCGCCAACGGCAAAGACGGCGAAGCCCTCCGCTATCTCCAGCAGGCAGACTTCCACGACTTCATCCACCACCTAACCGCCCGCGTCCTCCAGTTGAAGATTTACTTCCGCCAAGACAGCTATACCCTCCTGAGCTCCCACATCAGCAGCACCCGCAAGCTGCTCACCCGCCGTCGGGGCATCGGCTACCACTTACAGAATTACCGCCACATTTTCGCCCTCGCCGACACCATTACCCGCCTGCCGCCCGGCGACGAAAAAGCCCGGACCCTGCTAAAGGAAAAGATCGAAAAAACGGAACCTTGCACTGAGAAGCCCTGGTTGTTGGAATGCCTGGAAGCGTTTGCTAAACGGAGGTAAACCCGTTTTCACGCTTAGAGCTTGTCTTAAATCTTTAAGACAAGCGATTAGCCCTCCCGCAGCATTTCCAGCGCCCGGCGGAGGGCGGCCGCGTTATCGGTGCACCATTCGTCGGCGTGGATAACCTTGTCGTTCAGCCCAATCAGGTAGCAGCCCGCCGCCTTGGCCGCCGCCCCACCGGGCGTACTGTCCTCAATGGCAATACAGGCGGCGGCGGGCAAACCCAGGCGTTGGGCAGCCAGAAGATAGATGTCTGGCGCGGGTTTCAGGTGAACGACGTCGGTGGCCGTCACAACCGTATCCGTAAAGCGGTCCAGGCCCAGGGCCGGAACGACCACCCCGGCGTCCACGCGGCCGCTGTTGGTGGCAATGGCCAGGGGAAAGGCGGCGCTGATTTCCGCCAGGGCCGCCGCTACTCCCGGGAAACTGCTGCCTTCAGTACGGACAATCGCATGGAATTTTTCCTGCTTCCCCGCTATCATCTCATCAATGCTGCTGGAAAGACCGTGCTCGCGGATCAGCCAGTCGGCCACCGTACGGTCGCTCGTGCCAATCCACTGCTCAAACCAGTGTTCGTCGTAGTGGAGGCCGTAGCTACTCTCCAGCAAATTCAGCCAGGCGCTGCAATGTTGGGGTTCGGTGTCGGCCAGCGTGCCGTCCAGGTCACACAGAAGGCCAAGGAATCTTGCCACGGGTTTTGTCTTTTGGGGTGCGCTAAGGTAAGGCAGGAGAAGCGGAGCGGAGGTGCGCTTCCGCATTTTCCTTGCCTGGGACGGGGCGGGTGAAGCCCGGCTTCGGCGCAGCGGCTTGAATGGATGCCCAAAAACAGCGAACCCGCCGGAGTTGCTTCCGGCGGGTTCGTGTTTTAGTGCTTGGTGGAGGCTTACTTTACCAGCAGACGCTTTACAAGATCAGCGCCCCGGAAGAGAACCTCACTGGTAGCCTTTACCTGGCTGCCCATTTCCTCGAACTGCGTGGTGGAAGAAGCATTGTGGTGCTGGATACGGCCCAGCAGAAAACCAAAACAAGCGCCACTCAACCCGAGGATGAGGACGAACGCAACGCTTGACCACCTGATTTTGCGGAAAGACATCAGCTACTTGATTTTGATTCGACCCTAAATTTACCGTGCGCGGACGATTTAACAACATTTTAGGTCACAAATTGCCCTGTTTGTCGACGAAGGTTAAGTTTTTATCGACGAGCGGGAGGGCCGGCAGCGAACAGATCAGAAGTTCTTCATCACATCTACCAGTACCTGTACACTCTCCAACGGCATACTGTTGTAAATGCTGGCACGGAATCCGCCTACCGAGCGGTGGCCTTTGATGCCATCGCAACCCGCAGCTTCGGCGGCGGCCAGGAAAGGCTTCGTATCGGCATCGTCCGTACAGACGAAAGTCACGTTCATCAAGCTGCGGTCCTGGGGGTTAGGCACGGTGCACTGGAACCTGGGGTTGCGCTCAATTTCATCGTAGAGCAATTTGGCCTTGGCTTCGTTGTGGCGTTCCATGGCCTCCAGTCCGCCCTGGGCTTTCACCCAGCGCATCGTCAGCATGCTCACGTAGATGGGGTACACCGGGGGGGTGTTGAACATCGACTCGTTTTCAATGTGGATACGGTAATCCAGCATCGAGGGGAGGTGACGGTCTACCTGGCCGAGGAGATCCTTGCGGACGATGACGAGGGTAACGCCGGCTGGCCCCATGTTCTTCTGGGCACCGGCGTAGATCAGGCCAAATTTCTCCAGGGGAATGCGCCGGCTGAAGATGTCGCTGGACATATCGGCAACCAGCGGCGCATCCGTCGTCGGGAATTCCCGCAACTGGGTACCGAAGATGGTGTTGTTGCTCGTCACGTGTACGTAGCGGAGTCCCGCAGGAATGTCGTAGCCGGTGGGGATGTAGTTGTAGTTCTGGTCTTTGCTGCTGGCCAGGACCTGTACCTTACCGAAGGCTTTGGCTTCTTTGATGGCCTTGGAAGACCAGGTTCCCGTATCCAGGTAACCGGCGCTTTGGTTTTCGTTGAGCAAATTCATGGCACTCATGGAAAACTGTCCGCTGGCGCCGCCGGATAGAAAAAGCACGGCGTAGTCAGCAGGAATCTGCAACAATTCCCGCGCCAGGCTTTCTGCTTCGGCGGCAATGGCGATGAATTCTGCGGAGCGGTGGCTGATTTCCAGGATGGACATCCCGATGCCATCCAATTCCAACACGCCGGCGGCGGCTTCCTTGATTACGCTGGCGGGAAGGATGGCTGGGCCAGCACTGAAGTTATGCTTTTTCATTAGGGGGCTATTGAGGCGCAAAAATAATACGATTTTTGGCTACCACCATCCAACATCGCCAAGCTTTTGCATCTTTATACCTGAAACGAAGTGCCGGGGGAAAATCCATCCTACGGAGGACGAGTCCACTGCCCAGCATTCCCACCGGAAACTACCAGCCCGGGATAGCGACCTCCTCTTCGCCTGGCACGCCATTCTCAGTAGCTATTTTTACCAACCAACAGCTTTAACGTATGCATCTGCGCCACCTCCCTTCCTTCCTGACCTTAATTTGCTGCGCCGTATTCCTGGTTCTGGCCTGTACGCCCAAAGCAGTCGGCCCGGTCACCACAACCGAGACGCCAACCACAACTACGCCCAAGCCTCCCAAGCCTGCCGACAGCAACCTAAGCCCCTGCAAGAAGTTCTCGGACGCGCCAAACCCCGACGACGCCGAAACCAACTACGTCATCTACCGGCAAATGCTTAATGCCCAGGATATGGCCGGTGCCTTCAGCGTCTGGCGCAAAGTCTACGCCACCAGCCCCGCCGCCGACGGTAAACGGGCCACCGTCTACACCGATGGCATCGCCTTTTACAACAACCTGATCCAGAAAAACCCGGCCAAAAAGGACGTCTACGCAGATTCCATCATCGCCCTCTACCAGGAAGCCCGCCGCTGCTACCCCGGCGATGGCTATATGGCCGCCATCCAGGCTTTCGATAGCTATTACACCTACCCCGGCAGCGCCACCGAAGACGAAATCTACGCCCTCTTCAAGGAAAGCATCGAAACCGATGGCCCCGAAAAATTGCAGTACTTCGTCATCAACCCCATGTCCAGCCTGGTCGTAAAAATGCACCGGGAAGGTAAAATCGACGCCGAAGAGGCCAAAGAAATCGTCAGCGCCCTCAATACCCGACTTGCCCTGGGCCTCAAGGAATGCCAGGGTGCCGACTGCGAGGCCTGGAAGACCATTGAAAATTACGCCCCCGACGCGCTGCGCTACTTCGAGACCGTTGCCGGGTTCTACGACTGCCAATACTACATCGACCAGTACTACGGCGATTACCTGGCCAACCCGACGGACTGCGACGCCATCTCCACCGCCTACAGCCGCCTCCGCTACGGAGCCTGTGGCGAAGAAACTGCGGAGTTTCAGCAGGTAAAAGCCGCTTTTGAAGCCAATTGTCGGGTACAAAGCTCCTCCGGCCCCAGCACCCTGCGCGAAGCCTACGATGCCCTGGAGCAAGCCAAGTACAGCCAGGCCATCGACCTCTTCGAGCAAGCCGCCAACGAAACCGACGACGCCGAACGCAAAGGCCGTTATCTCCTCACTGCCGCCAAAATATACTACTCCCACCAGCGTAATTTCGGCCAGGCCCGCGCCTACGCCCGCAAAGCAGCGGCGGCCAACCCCAATTTCGGCGAGCCCTACATGCTCATTGGCACCCTCTACGCCAGCAGCGGCCCCTTGTGTGGCCCGGGCACCGGCTTCGATTCCCAGGTCGTCACCTGGCCGGCCATCGATATGTGGCAGCGCGCCAAAAGCGTCGATCCGTCCGTCGCCGGCAAAGCCAATGCCCTGATCGCCCGTTATTCTCAGTACATGCCCTCAAAATCCGATATCTTCCAACGGGGCATTAAAGAGGGCGACTCCTTTACCGTCGGCTGCTGGATTCAGGAAACTACCCGGGTGCGGACGCCCTAAGCCCGCCGGAGTTCAGGAGAAAAACCCCAGGCGCCAGGGCTTAAAACGCGTCGGGACCAGGCTGAGGTGCGGCCCGGCCAGCCCCGGCCGGAAGAACAACAGCCCAAAGTGGTAGACATCCACCGAAGCGGTGACCTGCGGCAGTCCTTGCAACTGCCGCCAGGCCGCCTCCATGCCCTCCGACCAGTGAATGTCGGCAATAACGAACACGGAATCCGGCCCCGCGAGCGGCAGCAGACGCTCCACGTAAGCCAGTGTCGGCTCCTCGCGGTGGTCGCCGTCCAGGAAAAATAAGTCCAGGACGGTAGGCTGCCCGGAGGCAGCAGTTGGGAGGAAGGCATTGGCCAATTGGGTGTCAAGCCACTCCTGGAAGAGGCCGACGTGAGAGCACAAATTGGGTCCCGCCCCCACCCGGGCAAAGGTTTCCTGCGCCAGCGCCGCCACGGCGGGGTTGCCTTCCACCGTCACGAGCCGGGCCCGCGTATCGGCCAGGTGCAGGTAGAGCGTGGAAATGCCGGCGTTGGTCCCGAATTCAAGGATCGTGCGGGCCCGCAGCCACAGGGCCAGACGAAACAAAAACCGTCCGCTCCGGTCGCTGATCGCGTTGGTGGCCACGAGCGAACGGACACTGCGTTCATTCCGGCGCGTCGTCATCGAAGGAGCCCCGAGGGATTGCAGGGTCACCCGGCCGGGGTGGCCCGACCAGTAGCGGCGCACCGCCCGGATCAGATCAAAGGCGTAGTACTGCCGGTCATCCCGGAAAACCGCCCCCATGAAATCCACAAGGTGCGGAGAGTGGACGTCGTAGCGGGTACGCGCTGCCCAGTACCACCGTAAGGCGGAGCGGATACGGAACCAGGCGTAAACCAACTTTGTGCTCATATGCCGCCAAGGTAGGGCCTTTGGGCGATGCCCACTAACTTCCGCAATTTGCCGGCATGGATCAGGAAACAGAGTCCCCCGCTTCGCGCGCTTTTTTTGAACCACTAAGGACATTCAGCGCACTAAGCAGCACTAGGTTTTCTTAGAGTCTGTCTAAGCTATTCGCCCTCGCTGTGGCAACTGCCCACTGCTTAAATCTTTGTCACTATCTTTCCCCAATGCGGAAAGGATTTGCGTGTACTGGGCTGGTCAGCTTCCTGCTCGCCCCTTGCTGGCGGGTGCTTTTCCTGTTTTTTGCGCTGACGCAGGTGCAAGGGGAAGTCTTAGGGCAACGTACGGACCTGAAGCGCCTGCGGGGTGGCAAATACATCGAGCTGCCTTTTGAACTGGAGAATGATTTCATCATTATTGATGTGCTGCTGGACAACCTCTTGCCACTGCGTTTCATCATCGACACGGGCGCGGAGAACACCGTCCTGCTCGACAAAAAGATGACGGACCTGCTCAACGTGGATTACCGCCGCACCTTCAAAGTGCGGGGGGCGGACGTTGAGGCCGACCTCACCGCCTACCTGGCTACGGGCATCGATATGCGCCTGGCCAATGTCCTGCTGGCCCGCAACCGCTCCGTGTTGGTCCTGGAGGAGAACTACTTTAACTTTGAACAAATCATTGGCAGCAACATCCACGGCATCCTGGGCGCTGATTTTCTGATGCGCTTCATCGTGGAGTTTGACTATGGTCGCCGTGTCGTTATCCTGCATGAGCCCAGTGAGTTTCGCCGTTCTAACCGCCACGTAGAAGTCCCTTCCGTTTTCATTCGTAACCGGGCCTACCTGGAAGTTCCGCTGGCCGTGGCCGATGCCAGGCCCACTACCCGGCGCTTATTGGTGGACTCCGGGGCGGGCCTGACCTTGTTGATGCACACGTTTGCGGATTCTACTGCCCAGGCCGAGGATTTGCCGGTTTTGACGGTGCCCACCCGCATTGCCAATGGCCTGGGCGGTTCGCTGGAGGGCAGTGTCGGCCGGGCGCGGAGTCTCCGGCTGGCGGGGAAAGAACTCAGCGGCGTAGTCACCTATTTCCAACCCCTGGATACGGTAGGGTTAGACTTTCTCAACGACCGCGAAGGCATCATCGGCAACCGCATCCTCAAGCGCTTCAACGTTGTGGTAGACTACATCAACTACCGCGTTTACCTGCGGCCGGAGGGAAAGGGCTGGAAGAAAAAATTCCGTTACGACCGCAGCGGGATGAGCCTCCTGGCCGGGGGGACGAACCTACGGACCTACAACGTGGCCAGCATTGTACCGGGAAGCCCCGCCAGCCGGGCAGGCCTGCAGGTGGGGGACCGCATCGTGGCCGTCAATGGCGTATCCTCAACCTTTCTTTCCCTCGCCAACGTTCTTCACAAATTGGAAGGCAAACCCGGCCGCAAGATCAAAATCAAGTACCTGCGCGGCAAAGACTACACTACCGTTGTTTTCCGCCTCGAAAACCTGATCTGATGGCTTTTCTTTACATTGCTCTCCGATCCGCCGCCCCGCACCTGCGGCCGCGCCCCCATTATCCCCTTCCCCCTTGACTATGGCTAAAAATAAGATTACCCACGTTGCCAAACCCATTTACCCCGGTGGGCTGGCTGCCCTGCGCAAGTTTGTCAGCAGCCACCTGACTTACCCCCTTGAGGCGCTGGCGGCCAAGGTAGAGGGTACCGTGACGGTGCGTTACTCCCTGGATTACCGCGGCGTAGTCGTCGATGCCAAAATCAAACAGGGGCTGGGCCACGGCTGCGACGAAGAAGCGCTGCGCGTTACCCGCTTGCTGCGCTTTACGGTGCCGCAAGACCGCAAGAAAAAAGTGCGCATCCACCAAGACCTGAACGTTCATTTCAAACTGCCAAAACCGACCAAAAAAGCCCCGACGCCCCCCGCAACCGCCGTCCAGATTACCTATACAACGACGGCGAGTGCGGCAAAAAAGAGCCCTGAGGCGGGCAGCGGCTACCAATACCAGATTGAGTGGTAAGGGATTAAAGGGGGAGAAATAAAGGGCTGCTCACAAATACAAAGCGGGGTGCCACCGGAAGGCAGCACCCCACTTTGGGTAAAATCGCAGGTTGCTGAATTACTGCTTCGTGAATACGAGGCTGTAATTCATAGCAGGAACGCCACACCCACCGTCGTTAGCACCGTATTCCGTGAATTCAATCGTCCAAGTGGTGTCGTCGTTGAGGTCGAAGGTAGCTACACCCGTTTGTACGGCAGCAATGGATCCAGTCCCACACCCTTGGCGTGAGTCGATGGCGGTAGAACGTACTACGTCACAAGCAAACTCGAGGGTAGCAGGCGGCGCATCGAACATATAGCCGGGGTTTACGGTGGTTCCTACGTCGTAGGTACGTCGCGTGGTAGAACCAGCTATCAATTTCAACTCCACTACCAGATTGAGTGGGGGATTACCCAGAGCCTGAACCGGTAAGTTAAAAAGGGAAAATTCGTCATAAACACTACCGTAGGATACTGCATAGTTGCCAACGAACGCCGTGTTTGCTAGCGGGCAAGTAGCGGTAACGTCGAAGTTCCAGATACCACCGAAAGAGCTGGTGATGGCGGGCGTTGAGTTGGCGGAAGAGAACGTAACACCGTCGGCCTTTACGATCTCAGTACGGAAGCGGAAACGGTCACCAGACACTACTGCGTCTGGAGCACCGGCACCAACAAATGCAGCGATCTCCGAAAAAGGAATGCGAACCGTGAGGCCCAGGTTGCCCTTTTCACCCAGTGGCGCGAAGTCGCTGGGGGTAAATGACTTGTAAAGGGTGGATGGAAACTCGATGGTCCCGTTGTCGGGGTTGTTGTCATTGAAGGAAACGTAGATGTTGTACTGGGCAACATCATTTCCACCGGCATTATCGACGAAGGACACGTCCATTTCGTAAGCGGAGGTGGATAAGTTGGCCAAGTCAAACTCAGCGGTTTTCAGTTCCTCCAGGAATGGGAAAGCCCCAATACCCAGGGTCTCGAAGGTGATGGTCGGCGCGGAATCCGGGTCCGTACAGCCAGCGGCTGCGAGGACGGCGATTGCCATCAGGTAAGAAAGTTTTTTTAACATGGTATATTTTTTAATCCAGCGTTTTGAGGCGGGATAAAAGTTAAGCAAAACTTTCGGTCGGGCCGGGGAGCCAGCCAAGGCTTGGTGGAATGGCCCGACCGAAGGCATCAGAAATCCTGTTAGTAGTTACAGCTGGCAGGGTTGGTATCCCAGAAAACCGGCTCGGTGAAGCTGGTTTTTTGCGTAGCGTTCTGGTTCAGGTTGATGTGTACTGCGGGGTAGAGGGCAGAACGGATGAAGGGACCAGAATTGGGGTCAATGCCGGGCTGGATAGCGGCGGGCAGGCAGGTACGACGGTAGAGGTTGTAGCCTTCGATAGGGTTGCCCCACAGTGCGATCAGGTATTCACGGGCGACGATGCCCAGGCGCTCTTCGTCGCTGGTAGCCGCGTCGTATTCAGCCAGGACGAAGTTAACGTAGTTGGTTACCGTAGAATCGGCAGGGATGGTGTTGGCTACCGTTACGGTAGTAGGGACGGTAGCGAGTACTTCACCCTCATCGATCAAAGAGCGGAAACTGCGGACGCGGGCGTGGGAAAGTTCCATACCGCTCTGGAGGCGGGCCCGGGCATCACCCGTAGCGCCCATCGTCAGGATGGCTTCGGCCAGGATGAAGTGGGAGAAGGAAGCCTGCCAGATGGGGGCGATACCCGCACCAAGTCCACCGTCAACACCGTTGTTCTGTACGTCGCCATCGCGGATACCGTTGTCAAACTTGCCACCACCGGGGTAGAGGCCGTACACGGTACGGATCTGACCATCCGGTGGGATACCGGAACCGTTGAGGTGGTCGCGGCCAAAATATCCTTTGCTGTAGCTGCCTAAGCAGTAAGGCATATCGGGCGAAACGGCCGCGTAGTGTTCAGGGAGGAAATCCTCCTGGGGTACCCGGGTGAAGATGCAGTCGAAGGCATCGGGGTCATCGTCAATGGCACTGAGGATGTCCGTTTCCTGGCGGTAGAAGTAAAAGCGGGTACGGGGATCTTCAAATCCTTTGGATTCAGCGAGCAACCACATGTACCAGTTGGACTGGTACACTCCATCGTCCGCTTCGTAGCTGTCGTTGTAGAAGGGGTGGCGGTTGTTGGGCACGTTGCGGTTGGTACCGTACTTGAATTCGAAGTTGCGGTTGTTGGAGGAGATGAAGTCGTTTTCCGCGAAGATGCTGTTAACCGTTTCTACGCCACCGGCACCGTTGACGAGGCGGGTGGTGACGGCCGCACGCAGCTTAAAGGTTTTAGCCGCACGGGCCCAGTTGGCGGCATTACCACCGTAGAAGTTGTCAAAAACACCGGAAGTCATGTTGCTTGCACCCGTGAGCTGAGTGATGGCCTCATCCAGCAGCGCAACGGCGGCTGCGTATACTTCTGGGCCGGTATCGTCACCGGGGTTGGTTACACCATCCTGGCCCTGTCCGGCCTGGGAAAGGGGAACACCGCCGAAGAGGTCCACCAGCAGCATCAAGGAGTAAGCCTTCATGATTTTGGCAGAAGCCACCTCCGTCCGCAGACCGAGAGGTTCAGCGATGGCAATGTAGGCGTCGATGTCCGGAAAGAGATCGGCGTAAACATCGTCCCAAAGGCCACTGAACTCAGTTGGGCCGTGAGTAGCTTCGTAAGTAAAGCCACCGATTTCTGCCCGCTGGCGGGCAAGGCCGCCTGCGAAGCCCCAAACGGCACCGCTGTTGGCGACGTTGCGGAAGTTCAGCTGTACACTGTTGTAGAGCGAAACCGCATCGGCGCGGGTGGGATCAACGCCGTTGGGGTTGATCAGCAATTCGTCCAGATCCGCACAGGCGGCCATGGATAGGACGATCATTGCCAGAGCAATTTTCTTGAATAGTTTCATATCTGTTGCTTGTCTCCTGCCCCTCCCGGTGTAGCTTTGGAGCTACGGCGGGAGGGGACAAAAGGAGTCTTAGAAAAGGATGGTTGCGTTTAGAACGTGAGGCTGAGGGTTGCTCCGTACTTCTTGGCGGTAGGGCCAGTGAGGTAATCGAAACCACGGCCATTACCTACCCCGAGGGAGAGGACTTCGGGGTCGAAGTTTACTCCGGGAGGGAAGTTCGGTGCGTAGTACCACATGTTCTCTCCGGCGATGCGCAGGCTGATGGATCCGAAAGGAGTCTTGCTGAGCAAGCTGGCGGGAAGGCTGTAGCTGAGGCTAACTTCCCGCAGACGAATCACAGTAGCGTCGAAGATGGAGCCTTCGTCGGCACCGAAGAAGGCCGCGAAGTAGTAGTCTCCAGCGTAACCTTGTACCGTGTTTACAGCACCCTCTGCATTTTCACCCGGCAGGATGAGGGGAAGGGCGCGGTCGAATTCGGTATCGGTGGTCAGACCGCGGGCCAGCATAGTTGCGGCCGTGATGCTGTAGATGTCGCCACCGTCGGTGTAGGAGAACTGCCAGTTGAGGCTGAGGCCTTTGTAGCTGATGGTGTTCAACCAGTTGGCCTGGTAGTTCGGGTTCGGGTCACCGATGATTTCGATGTCGTTGGTGGCTTCGTATTCACCGGCGGCGTTTACGAGCAGGCCACCGTTGGGACCGCGGCGGAAGGCAGAACCCTGGATGGCACCGAAAGGCTCACCGGGAATAGCAAAGTTACCCAGGTTGGTGTAACCAGCAATCGTTACCTGGTTAACCCCTTCGGCAATGCTGATGACTTCGTTGCGGTTGCGGGTAAGGTTCCAGGTCATGTCCCAGGTAAAGTCCTTAGACTTAACGGGGATGAGGTTCAGGCTGGCTTCGATGCCCTTGTTGGAGACCTCGGCGGCGTTGATCGTCGTCAGGGTGTAACCCGTAGCGGGGTCCAGGGGCAGGTCTACCAGCAGGTCGCTGGATTGCTTGTCGTAGAGGCTTACGTCAATACCAATGCGGTTGTTGAAGAAGCGGCCTTCTACGCCGAATTCAAGTTCGCCCAAAAGTTCTGGCTCCAGTGCGGTATTACCAAGTACGTTATCCACAAAGTTGGTATTCAGCGTTGCGCCGGCGGGAGATTGGCTGACGTTGGTGGCGCTGCCCAGGATGGCACGGGTGCTGTAGGGATCGGGGAAACGGGCGGAGGTACCGTAACCTGCACGCAGTTTCAGGTAGTTAAGGACCCGGCTGCCCTGCAGGCTTTGGAAAGCATCCGTTGGCACGAAACTCAGGCTGACGGACGGGTAGAGGATAGAGCGGTTGGCTTTTTCCAGCGTAGAGCTCCAGTCGTTACGGGCAGAAGCCGTCAGGTAGAGGTAACGGTTGTAACCGGCAGTGATGCTACCGTAAATGCCGCGCTGGCCTTCGTTGATGACCGATTGGCTGCCAATGTGGTTGATGAAGTTATCCTGGTCAAAGAGGTCGAAAATGAACTGCTGCGAAGAAGATACGCGGCTGAGGTTCAGCTTATCCGTACGCTCGTTGTAGCCGATGATACCGCTCAGGTTGAAGGTTTCGCTCAGGTCGGTATCGAAAGACAGGTTGATGACCTGGTCGAGGATGGTGTTGCGGCGCGTCGTGGTGACGAGCTGACCATCGGGAACCTGGGCACCACCTTTGTTGATTTCGCGGCGGGATTCCTGCGTGTACTGGTCAATACCGATGCGGTAGCTGGCCGTCAGCCAGTCGTTGATGGCGTAGCTCATCGAAACGTTACCGAAGTAGCGGGTCACGTTTTCGCGGTCGAACATGTTCCGGAGGCCCCACAGTGGGTTCTGGATATCGTTACCACCCCGGTAATAGACGTGGCCACCGGTAACCGGATTCTGGAACGGCCAGTTCAACAGGTCGACGGAGCGGGGCGTGTACAGTACGTTGGCAAATACAGAAGCGCCGGAAGGGTTAGAGCCGAAGCCGATAGAGGCTGGGGGGTTCACCCGGTCGGAGTTCACGATGTTGAGGCTGGTTTGGATCTTGAGGCCGTTGGCCAGGTCAACCTTACCGCCAATGCCTGCATTGTGCTTTTTAAAGGTGTTCTGGGGAACGAAGCCCTGGTCATCCAGATAGCTGTAGTTGGCGTTGAAGCTGATGCCGTTGCCGAAGTTCTTGTCCACACTGACGCTGGTGTTGTACACCGCACCGGGTTGGAAAAACTCAGTTACGTTGTCGTAGGGCTGGTATGGGGTACGCGCACCGACGAATTCCGGAAAAATAGCGGCCAGGTTGGCACGGCTGTAGGGGTGAGGTACCGTTCCGTCAGCGGCAACACCGTTGCTGCCGCGGATATCAAATGCGGGGCCCCAGTTGGAGAAGAACAGACCGTAGTCACCAGAAAAGCCGTTACCAAAAGTGTTTTGGTAGTCGGGCAGGTTGGCCACTTCCGTACGGGCAACGCCCTGGGTGAAGCTCACCTCAAATCCCTTCTGGGCATTGGCGCCACCTTGGCCATTCTTGGTCGTAACCAGAATTACACCGTTGGCACCCTGCTCACCGTAGAGGACGGTAGCGGAGAGACCCTTCAGTACGCTGATTTCGGCGATGTTGTTGGGGTCCAAATCAAGGAAGCGGCTGGAAGCCGTTGCACCACCCGTAACGAAGTTGCGGTCGGTGTTGGTTGCCGTGTTGAAAGGCACACCGTCTACAACGAACAGCGGCTGGTTGGAACCAGAAATGGAGCTGTAGCCACGGATGATGATGTTGGTACCGGAACCGGCTACCCCTGAAGTTTGCGTAATGTCTACACCTGCTGCTTTACCACGGAGGATACGGCCCACGTCAGACTCGACGCGGTTTTGTACCTCACCGGAGCCAATGGTGGCAACAGAGTAACCCAAGGCCTTTTTCTCCTTGCGGATACCGAGGGCGGTTACTACTACTTCGTTCAATTGCGCCGCGCTCTCAGAGAGCGTGATCGTTACCCCTTCGGTAGCGCCCGTAAGGCGGTAGTTGAGGGTGGCAAAACCGGTGTAGCTTACGATAACTACCTCGGCGTTGGCCGGAACGGCGATGGAAAAATTACCGTCAATGTCCGTGACGGTTCCGGAGGTCGTGCCCTTAACGAGCAAGGAAGCCCCAATCAGGGGCTCGCCAGACTCGTCAACGACAGTACCGGTGAGCGTTGACTGCGCAAATGCCAAACTATAGGCAAAGCAGACGAACGCAATCACTAGCGAAATTCTCTTCATTCTAGTTGAAATTTAAGTTGATTACTAGTCTCAAATGGTGATAAAATGTGGTGAAAGCACGCAGGGTGTAGACCTGCAAAGACCTTTAAGCGTCTTAGGTGAGCAAAACAAGGTGGTTTGGGGAGGGGCGTAGTTGAAAATTAAGCGTCTTTGTGTAAGGAGTGTATGGAAAAGTGCGGGTAATGATCTCAATAAAGCTTTCTACGCGGGGTCAGGCAGTGTTTCTACTAGCGTTCTAAACTCAGGGGCGCTGGCTTTACACTTCGGGCCCGATTCCTTAACGCAAAGTTAATTCAATTCGCTGCTTGTGCAAGCCCCCCGACGAATTAATTGCCCAAACAACGGTCGATAGAGAGGATAATTTGGTCGATCCTCCGTGGCGATTCATCGAAATTTTTGGAAAATGTGCCAACCCCAAATCGTCTTAGATTAAGGAAGTTTGACCACCATTTAGTTAAGCGCCCCGCAGGCAAGCCAGGTAGCGCCGGATGGTTTCTTCGAAGCCCAGGTAGAGGGCATCGGTAACGAGGGCGTGGCCGATGCTAACTTCCTGAAGGCCAGGCATGTGTTGGGCAAAGTAGGCGAGGTTTTCCAGGTTGAGGTCGTGGCCAGCGTTAATGCCCAGGCCCAGATCAGCCGCCAGCTGACAGGCCTCAGTGAAGGGCGCGACGGCGGCGGCTGGCCCGTGTTTAAACTGATGAGCAAAGGGGCCGGTGTAAAATTCGATGCGGTCAGTTCCCACCGCTTTGGCCCCTTCGATCATCCGGGGGTCGGGATCAACAAAAATTGAGGTGCGGATGCCGGCCGCCTGGAAAGGTTGGAGGACTTCGCGGAGAAAACCGGCGCGACCGACGGTGTCCCAACCGTGGTCGCTGGTCAGTTGGCCGGGTTCGTCGGGGACGAGCGTGACCTGGTCGGGGCGGCTGGCCAGGACCACGTCGATGAACTCCCCGGCGGGGTAACCTTCGATGTTGAGTTCGGTGGTGCAGGCGGCGCGTAATTCGGCCACGTCGGAGTAACGGGCGTGGCGCTGGTCCGGGCGGGGGTGGATGGTGATGCCCTGGGCACCGAAGCGCTCGCAATCCAGAGCAACCTGCACCAGGTTGGGGTAGTCGGCCCCGCGGCTGTTCCGGATGAGGGCAACTTTGTTGAGGTTGACGGAGAGACGGACCATGGGGGAGGCGATTCAGGGGGGATGGAAGATGCAGGGCAAAAGTAGTGTTTGGCCGGCAGATCATCCGGTTGCTGGCCCTCCCCTACCCTTGCTCCTTGTCCATTCTCCCCCTTTCGGGGGGTCGGGGGGGAGCACCTGCGGCCGCGCCCGACAAAAACGCCCATTGAACTTTAGCCGGCGCCGGGCATTCCCGTCCGTAAACACACCCCATGCGCTACACCACCTTTGGCACCACTGGTTTCGAGATTTCCAAAATTACCCTGGGCACCATGACCTGGGGCCAGCAAAACACCGAGGCCGAGGGCCACGCCCAACTGGATTACGCCCTGGAAATGGGCATCAACGCCATCGATACCGCCGAACTGTACAGCGTGCCCGCCCAGGCAGAGACGCAGGGCAGCACCGAGCGCATCATCGGCAGCTGGCTGGCGCAGACGGGCATGCGCAAAGACCTCTTCCTGGCGTCCAAAATTGCCGGCCCACTGCCCTTCGCCGGCCACATTCGCAATCCCCTGGGCTACGAACGGGCGCAACTGGACGAAGCCCTGGGCAAATCGCTGGACCGCCTGCGGACCGACTACCTGGACCTCTACCAACTCCACTGGCCAGCCCGCAAGACCAATTTTTTTGGCAAACGCGGCGTCCATACCATTAAAGATGATGTCTGGGAAGACAACTTTCTGGACATCCTCACGTCCGTAAACGAGCTGATCCAGAGCGGCCGCATCCGTCACTGGGGCCTGAGCAACGAGACGCCCTGGGGGGTGATGCGGATTTTGCACCTCGCCGACGTCCACGGCCTGCCCCGGCCGGTCAGCATCCAGAACCCCTATAGCCTGCTCAGCCGGAGCTTCGAGGTAGGTTTGGCCGAGGTATGCCTGCGGGAAAACATTGCTGGCTTCCACTATTCGCCGCTGGCCATGGGCCGGCTTTCGGGGAAGTACCTCGATGGAAGGGCTACGGCGGATTCGCGCCTCAACCAATTCAAGCAGTACACACGCTACAACGGCGCAGCGGCGCTGGAAGCCACCGAGGCCTACGCCGCAGTGGCCCAAAAGCACGGCCTGCCGCTGGCCCAGCTGGCGCTGGCCTTCGTCATCGACCGCGATTTCAGCCAAAGCACCATCATCGGGGCCACCAGCCTGGAGCAACTGCGGGAGAACATCGGCAGCATCGACGTGGTCTTGTCCAAGGCCATTTACCAGGAACTGGAGGCCATCCAGACGCGTTGGCCAGACCCCAGTGTTTGATGCTTACTGTAGCTTTCCCGCCGCAGGAGGCCGCGGGGTGATCGACGGCCACGAAAGCGCAGAATAGGCAGCTGAACGCAGCATTTTTTCCCTTCGGGACCATATCTTCGCTGCTTTAGCACCCACCATGGCCAAGAAGATCAACATCGTCCGCAACTCGGGCACCCTCGACATTTCCTACTCCTGGCGCACGGCGAGCAGTTGGTTCATCCTGCTGTGGGCCATTTTCTGGAACTCCTTCGTCATTTTTTTCCTCCTCGTCGAAGCCGGGTGGTTCATCAGCGTTCACCTCATCGTGGGCGTGCTGGTGGGGTATTTTGCGGCTACGCGCTTCATCAATAAATCTACGATTACGGTTTCCACTTCTGCGCTGAAGATTGCGCACGGGCCCATGCCGTGGCCCTTTGCGGCGGAGCACGATATTCCGGCGCGGTCGCTGGTGCAATTGTACGTTGGGAAGAGCAGTGTCCGGATCAACAACCAGCCGACCTACAACCTGAAGGCCAAGCTGGATACCGGCGCGGAGCTAACCCTGTTCCACGCCGAACCCGACCGCGAGCTGCTGATGGAGCTGGAGCGCACTATTGAGGCCTATCTGCACATCAGCAACGACGAGACGTTCGACTTATCCAGGAGTGGCCATACGGCGCTGGATCTCAACCAGATGAAGGAGCAACTCGAGATGTTGCAACCCATTAAAAAATGGTTGCCGAACGCGATGGTGGCGAAGATGGAAGAAGCCGAAGCCAAAATCCACCAAAAGGCCGCTGAAAAAACGCTGGTCTCCCCCACCCCGGGCGCACCGCCGCAGGGCCGGGAAGACTGGGAGGTTAGCCTGCATCCGGGTGCCGTCCGGCCGCGTGCCCTGCCGGCCTCTTCCAACGACTTCAACTTCCCGCTTTACTCCGCCCCCTCCGGCGAGGTTTTCCACTGGAACCACGAACCCTTCCGTGTGGGACGCTCTGCCCAAATTGACTGGGACAACGACCACCAAAGCAGCGCCCGACAATTTGAGATCACCGGGGTCAACAAGCCGGATACGCGCTACCTGTACACCGAAAATGAACGCGGCCGCTGGAGCTACTACGAAGAGCGGCGGCTGGACGACGACGAAGTGAGTAAGCTCGGTTTCAGCGCCAGCCACCACCCCTTGCGCTTTGACAACGGCCCCGAACGCTACTACCCCCGCGATGCGCAACGGGGGCACCGCTTTGTGGCTGCTGCGGCGCAGGCGGTGGAACAGTACATTTACTTCACCACTTCATCCGTCACCCAATTCCGGGCCCTGCGGCCAATGGGGGGCGGCTGGGAAGTTTACGTGATGGAACCCGTGGACGCGGGAGGTTTTGACCCCGTGCCGAATAAGTAAGGTTTAGGCAAACAGCGCTTCGTACAATTCCCGAACCGTAGCCAGAGTGTAGATCCGGATGCTGTAGCGGTCGGGGTCGAGGCCCTTTACGTTGTATTTGCTAACGTAGATGGAGCGGAAGCCCAGACGATCGGCCTCCTGGATGCGCTGTTCAATGCGGGTGACGGCGCGGATCTCTCCGCTCAAACCAATTTCTCCGGCAAAGGCAATTTCGGGGGAGATCGTTACGTCCATGGCGCTGGACAGCAGGGCGGCGACGATGGAGAGGTCGATGGCCGGATCATCCACCCGGATTCCTCCGGCTATGTTGAGGAAGACGTCCTGGTTGCCGAGGGGCAGTCCCGCTCTTTTTTCCAGGACGGCCAGGAGCATGGAAAGGCGGCGCAGGTCGAATCCCGTTGCGGAGCGCTGGGGCGTGCCGTAGACGGCGGTGCTGACGAGGGCCTGGACTTCGATGAGCATCGGCCGCATCCCTTCGAGGGTAGCGCAGACGGCGGAGCCGGAGAGGTCTTCGTCGCGTTCGGAGAGCAACAGTTCGCTGGGGTTGGAGACTTCGCGCAGTCCGGAGCCATCCATTTGGTAGATGCCCAGTTCATCGGTGCTGCCGAAGCGGTTTTTCAGGGTCCGGAGGATGCGGTAGGTGTAGTTGCGGTCTCCTTCAAATTGGAGGACGGCATCGACGATGTGTTCCAGCAGTTTGGGGCCGGCGATGGACCCTTCCTTGGTGATGTGGCCGATCAAAAAGGTGGGGATGCCTGTTTCTTTGGCGAAGCGTTGCAGTTCGGCGGCGCATTCCCGTACCTGGCTTACGGTGCCCGCCATGCTATCGACGTGGGGGCTGGCGAGCGTCTGGATGGAATCAATGATGAGCAGCTTGGGCTGAAGCTCGGCGGCGTGCTGGAGCAGTTTTTGGGTGTTTGTCTCGGTCAGCAAGAAACAGTTGTGGGAGGCCCCGCCGAGGCGGTCGGCGCGCATCTTGATCTGTTCTTCGCTCTCTTCGCCGGAGACGTAGAGGACGCGCTGGCCCAGGCGCAGGGCGAGTTGTAAAAGCAGGGTCGACTTCCCGATGCCCGGCTGCCCGCCGAACAGGATGATGCTGCCGGGGACGATGCCGCCGCCCAGGACGCGGTTGAGTTCCTGGTCCGGCGCGATGAGGCGGTGGACTTCGCCAGCCACCACCTGATCGAGAGCAATGGGGCGGGGCCCTTTGCCGACGGGGCCGTTGCTGCTGGTCTTCCCGACTTCGCGCCAGTTGGGTTGGTTATCGAGGCGCTCGTTTTTGGTCTGGACGATGGTTTCTTCCGTCAGGGTATTCCACTCCCGGCAGCTGGGGCACTGGCCCATCCACTTGGGGGATTCCGAACCGCAGTTGCGGCAGAAGAAGGAGGTTTTGGTTTTGGCCATGGTAAAGTCCGGTGAAAAGGCAAATTTAAAGCAAAAAACTTAAAATTCAAAAGGACCAACTTTTTGTTTATTCCTCATCTTCGGCACATTCGCGAGCAGCGCTTACCTTGGCCCCGCCAAACCTTTTTCTGCCCGTGCAACTGACCTGGAAATCCCTGCCCTTCGCCCAGCTGGATACGCAGCAACTCTACCAAATCATCCAACTCCGCATTGAGGTCTTCGTAGTCGAGCAAAACTGCCCGTACCAAGACCTGGATGACAAAGACTTCCAGGCCATCCACCTGCTGGGCTTGGCCGAAGATGGTCGGCTGGCGGCCTACACCCGGCTCTTGCCGAAGGGGGTTTCCTACCCGGCGTACGCCAGCATCGGGAGGGTCATCACCGCTCCTTTTGCGCGGGGCAAGGGGCTGGGGCGGCCCTTGATGGAGCAATCCCTCCGCCTGCTTTTCGCCAATTTCGGGCACCAGCCGGTCAAGATCAGCGCCCAGGCCCATTTGCAGGAGTACTACGGCAGCGTAGGCTTCGTGGGCGTTGGCGACCTCTACGACGAAGATGGGATTCCGCACCGGGCGATGGTGTATGAACGGTAGGGATTGAGAAACGAATTACGACCTAGCAGGGATTAGTCCTACTTCATTATTCAAATGCCAATTTTTATCCTTGAAAGTGAGGAACCATCTTTATCAGACCAAAGGTTAACGCTTGAAAAATTTGTGGGCCGAAAAGCGCCCATTCTGGTAATCTAAGCGTAGGACGTACGCACCCGGCGGTAATTGGGAAACATCCAGGCTACTATCCACTCGTTGTTGCATCAGTAGCCGTTGGCCATTCATGGCATAGACCGTAGCAACTTGCACTGGAGAGGCATTCGCACCATCCGGCCAGTGTAGGAGCCCCGACACCGGATTCGGGAAAACACTGGGCTGCACACTTGGTGGCGTGACGCTAGTGGAAGAGATGAGATCGGAGCAAGGCATAAATAATGGGGGGGACAAATAAATAGACAGAACTTCAATTGTATCTAAAGGATTGGAGCTACCTTCTACGGGTTGTAAGGTAAAAGAGAAGGCACGATGGGAATTGGAGCCGGGCATTGCGTCAAAAGACTGGTAAACGATGGAAGAATCCAAGGCGAGGCATTTCCAATATATCCCTCCTTCCCTATTTTCGACCGTCCACCACGGATAAACTGTTTCCGCAATAAAACTATTAATTATCCAGGAGGTATGCGTACAATTGGAAAAGCCGTCTCTGGCAAAGGCGTCCTGATTCCAGTATACTTTCAAAGGTGGATACTTGACGTTGATGGCGAAAGCTATTACTTCACTAAAAAGATAATTAATACACTCGTCAGGATCTCCACTGAGATAGACTCGCCTAATTACCTGCCTTTTGTACTCATATCTGGCGGGGTCACCGAAAATGAATTGATCATATTCGCTTGCCCGTACCTCAAGCACACTGTCGTAAGGTTCTCCCAAGATGTTGGAAGACCTTAGAGCTGCGTTAATCGAATCACTTTTATGATCGGAAATAATGATCGTGACCGTATCCCTATTCCCTTGTGCATCTTCGAAATAGAACGGAAGGGTAACTACAATAGAATCTTGCGCACGAAGATTAGCGCTCAGGAATCCCATAACGAGACAAAGACCTGAAATGATGGTTCTATAGGAGGGCATGGTTTAATTTTTTTGGACGCGTTTAACTATGATTTGGTCACCTGCATGAATACTGATGTAATTAAGCCCTTCGCTTAGCTCGTATTCAGGGAAGTATACAATATAGCTCCCGGCTTGTTTATTTCCGGAGTCCGCCTGTTTGAGCAAGGTTTGGGTGGAATTTCCATTCCCGGAAGTAGTAGTTAGATAAATGTATATGTTCGCAGTGACATGCGAAGTGTAATTCAAGCTCGTACCAGTAATGACAGGATTAGGGTAAATTATTATGCTACCCTCTTCAACTGGATTCAACGGACCAGGGTTATCAGGCCGTAAATCACAATCTCCAGTAGTAAAAAAGAGGATAAAGTGGTCGGAATCGCCGCAAAGATTTTTTGTTTGAACGATCACCTTATAGGAAGCATTGGAGAGCAAAACAACATTCGCGAACTTGTCGTGTTCATTGGTGCCAACCGCTACTCGATCGGATTCTGCGGGCCCGTCGAGCCAATCCGTCTGGCGATATGTGACGAAAGTACCATTGGGTTGTTGCACTTCGCTAGGTAACACGGTATTCCGTGTCATTTGTACTTGCTTGAAAATGGAAAGTGTACTTACAATCTGCAGTGAAATCAACCATTGGCAATACCCCAATATGGGCAGAAGCAGGTGGACAGCCTGGATCGATTGCCTCGATCAGGTCGCATTTATCATTTATAAGTCATTCAGCATAATATCCATTTGACATGGTGTAAAGGCAGAAACAAAAGGATCGCTAGCGTAGGATGCATAATTCATCATATTGTTGGTTTGATACTGCTGTTCACAACATGGGTGGGAGTTTACTACGGTAGTGCCGTTTGGTTGGCAAAGGTCAATGCCATTTACGACATTTTACAGGTTCCAACAACTAACCCCGGAAGCATCTGTCGTTCCATCTCCGTTTCTGTCATAGGTCCAGCGAATGTAGGGAGTATCCGCACATCCATCGTTTGTCAGGGCACCCCTTGAAATGGATGTTTAAGCTTTAGGCTATGGCCAATTTCATGGATGAGCAGTTGTGAGTGAAAATTTTCGTTGAAAATGGTAGTATTCCCAAGATCTAAATATACAAATCCGTTAGCGCCACCCTGTACATTAGTAATGAACACATTTAGGGCAGAACCGTAGTTAGCTGTGTCGTACGAAACAACATCATCGGATTGCGATAATTGTACTCCTACTACTCGATTACCCGTCTCACAGTGAATGAAAACCTCATTTAAGACTAAACGAAGCATTACGCACTGAGTATCAGTCACCGTAGCACCCCATTCAAGCTGGTTCCATTGCTGGTTTCCGCTCATGATGCTTAAGAAGGTGTTAGCATTGCCGATGTAGTCTTCGGCCTTTTGAAATACTTCTGACTGTTGAAGTTGATTATTGACTGCTGCTGCAGCGGTAGTTCCCGAACAATCGGACTCCACAAAAAAGTGAACATTTACTCGGATGTAGGTAGTGAGACAGTTATTGTTGATATAGCTTTCTGAATAATTACAAAACTCATAGAGATTTTTCTGAATAATTCTAGGTTGAGCGAATTGCGTCGAGTCAGTCCCACAGAGCGTTTCAGCTGACTGGGAAGCGAGAGAATTGCCAATTGCTAAGCAAATGATTATAATAGTGGTGAGGTGATTTAACATAAGGGATGGGTTTAAGTCTTCAAGAGATCCGAAGGGTAAGACTAAGATTTGAATCGTGCAAAAAAATATTTTAATTTCCCTAGGTTTATAAACAGGCTTGGGGTAAAGTTGACTGCTCTTTAGAATTTTCACAGCCCTTCTATACTCAAAATCACTCCCCCTTCCCCAGCTCCTCCATCTTCCGGATATTGCGGGCGGGGATGGCATTTACGTCGGGGTAGGCGGCGATGGCGCGGGCGACGGACTCCACCCGCAGCAATTGCAGCATGGGATAGGGCGAGCGGTTGGTGCGGTTGCCGGGATCGTCGTCGGCGGTGCCTTCGAAGCGGTAGCGGGGGTGGAAATGGGCCAATTGCACGAGTTGATCGGCGCCCACCTCGGCGAGGGTATCTTCGAAGGTGTACACGAAATCCATAAATTCCGTAAAATCTTCCATGGCTTCCGAGAAAACGATCAGCGTCGTCTCGACTTCCCCGGCTGGTTCGGAGAGCAGACTTTGCACCTGCGCCAGCGCCCCGTTAAAACAAGCTTCAAGGTCGGAACCACCTATTTCAGTGGCCAGCACGCGCCCGGCGGCGAAGGGCTGGGCGGCAAAGGGGCAGAGGGTGTGCTGGATTACAAAATCGCGCACCCAGGCCAGGGAGTCGACTACGGGGTTCATTCCAATTGGTCGTTTTGGCGGCGGGGGCTGACGTAATTGCGCCATTTTTCCAGTACCTCCCGCATGTCGTCGGGCAGGTCGCTATCGAAAGAAAGTCTTTCCCCCGTCGTGGGGTGGGTGAAGGCCAGGCTTTTGGCGTGGAGGGCCTGGCGCGGGCAAATTTCGAAGCAGCGTTCGGCAAAAATCCGGTACTTGCTGTAAATCGTGCCTTTGACGATGCGGTTGCCGCCGTAGCGCGCGTCGTTGAACAAGGGGTGGCCGATGTAGCGGAAATGGACCCGGATCTGGTGGGTACGTCCGGTTTCCAGCTTCAGTTCGATGAGGCTCACGTAGTAAAGGCCCTCCAGCGTGGTGTAGTGGGTAACGGCGTGTTTGTGCCCGTCTTCGGGCTCTTCGAAGACGCGGTAATTCTGGCGGTTTTTGGGGTCGCGACCCAGGTGGGCGTCGATGGTGCCGTTGGGCGGATCGGGCTCGCCCCAGCAGATGGCCTGGTAGGTGCGTTCGATGGTGTGCTCGTAAAACTGCCGCGCCAGGTGGGTCATGGCGTCCTCCGTTTTGGCGATGATGAGCAGGCCGGAAGTGTCTTTATCGATGCGGTGGACGAGGCCGACGCGGCTATCGTCGTTGCCCGGCAAAACGGGCAAATCATCCTGTTTGAGGTGAAAGGATAGGGCATTGACCAAGGTCCCATCGTGGTGGCCGACGGCGGGGTGGACGACCATCCCCGGCGGCTTGTAGATCACCATTACGTCGTCGTCTTCGTAACGGATATCGAGCGGGATTTCCTGGGGAATGACGGTGGGCTCTTCTTCGGGCCGGTAGCGTGGAATATCAATGGTGACCAGTTGGCCGGGAGTCAGCTTGTGATTGGCTTTTACGGAAAGCCCGTCGACGCGGATGCGCCCGTTTTTGATGTCGTTTTGTACCCGGTTGCGGCTGACTTTCGGCAGTTTATCGGTTACGAATTTGTCAAGACGCACGGGTTGCTGGCCCGCATCAACGAGGATGCGGACGGTTTCGATGTGGTCGATACTATTTTTGGAAGAAGGCATCCCGCAAAGGTAGGCAAGAACGGGGAGCCGAGCTGCTTTCCTTGCCGGGGTGTCCAGTTGAATACGAACAAAGTCAGTACCGCGCCAAAACTGCCCGCCGGTGTAGCAGGTAGGAATCCTCCGGAGTATGGCGGAGTCCTTCTTCTACGTAGTGGCGGGCGCCGTGGTAATCTTCGATGCGGAAGTGGTAATTGGAAGCGGCGGCGAAGGCCGTCAGCGTCCATAAGCTGCGTTCGCGGCCGAGGGGGGTGTCCTGAAGAGACTTTCGGAAGGCCTCCAGGGCGATGCTGGCCAGATCGGGGCGGTCGCTGGCGTACAGATCGCGGACTTTCCAGGCCTGTTCCCGCAGCAGGAGGTCGGCAAAGCGGTCTTGCTGGCGGATGAAGGGGTAGTTGGCGGCAGCGGTTTCGGCGCTGCGGAGAAAGTCGGGATCCCCGGGGCGGGTGCCACGGAGATTGGCGATGACGAGTTCGCCGAGGACGTAACGGACGGTGGGGTTGGCGGGATCCTGGCGGTAGAGGGTATCGGCGATGCTCTTGGCCAGGTCCAGGCGACCGGCCGTATGGTAGTGGTTGAGGAGGCGCAGTTGGTGGAGTTTCCGGATGGCTACGCCCCACGCTGCCTGCCCGGCGGGGGCCCGTTCGAGGTATTCTTCCAGCAGCGCCGTGGCCGCCGTCACCTGGTTTTGGGCGAAGAAGAGGCGCTGCTGCTGGTCGTAATGCTGCAAAATGGCGGCGGGCAGGTAGCGGTTGGTGGGGTCTTCGGCCCACTGCTGGAAAAATTCGGCTACGTCTCCCGCCACCGTCGAGCGGTTGGCGGCGGCCAGTTGCAGTTCGGCGGCACGGCGCAGGACGAGGAAGGCGGGGCGTTCTTCGCGGGCCAGCGCTGCGTCCAGGAGAACCTGGCAGGCGGGGTAATCTTTGCGCTGGTAGGCATCCTGTGCGCGGCGGTACTGGAGGTAGGCGGAGAGCTGGCCGAAGCTCAGGGCCCGGTGGGGGGAGTAGTAGTAGCGGTAAAAAAGGGCCTCGGCTTGTTCCTCCGTCAGGCTCGGCAGGCGAGGTTCTACTGTCCCCCGGATCAGGGCCAGGTAATCGCGTTGGTAAGCCTGGACGACCGTCTCTTTGCGCTTTTTGGTACTGGGGGAGCGGACGACGACCTTCTTGCCTTCGGGATCGGCGACGAGAAAGGCTTCCCAGTGGTCGACGTAGCCGTTGAAGTCGATCTGAAAGCGTTCAAAAGCCAGGGCGGTGAGGATGGCGGCCGTGGCATCGCTGTAGCGACTGGTACGGAAGGCGTCGTCCAGGCGGGCGTCGGCAGCAAAGGTCCGGAAAAGTTCCCGCTGCAAGCGGCTGACGATGCGCGTGATTTGCTTGCTGGTGGATTTGCGCGAGAGCCGTTCTTCTTCCTCCAGGCGCGTAAACAACTGGTCGATGCGCTGGTAGAGAAACTGCCGTTCGTTGACGGTGGCGGGGTCATCGCCCGGCAGCAGCAGGCGCAGCCGGGTGGAAAGCACATCGGCCCGCAACCCCGTGGCCAGGCAAAGTAACAAGGGAAGCAGGAGGTATTTCATAGTGGGGATGAAGTTCTTAAGACCGTACAGGACAAAAGCCAAATGTAGGACTGCGACGGCAGTTTTACCAGGCACGGACCGGGAAACTCCCCGCAGGCGAGGACCGGAGGACGCCAGCGATTATAACGCCGGGCCGACCTTCCTTATGCGTAACGCTCCCGAAAAACGTCGGCGTGGTGCAACACGTGGCCACACATCACGTAGCCGATGCCCCGGGTGGAGGCGCTGGCCCCGCTCATGGTCCCTTTGCGCAACAGATCGTCTTTGGTAAAGCTGGAAAACAGGACAATGCTGGACTGCCGCACGAGGCGGAACTCGTCGATCATCTCAAGGAGTTTACGGCCGGAAACGTCCATCACCCGCGCGAAATCATTTTGCTCAAAACCGGGCAGGGGCGTGAGGTCGCCGCGCCCGATGCGCAAGGCACGGTAGCTGAAAATCCGTTCGGTATCGATGATGTGCTGGAGGCATTCCTTGATGGTCCATTTGCCGGGCGCGTAGGCGTAGTCGGCGCGCTCTTCGGGTACGTGGGTAAGGTAATCCAGCAGGGCGGCAGAGCTTTCGTCGAAGGCGGAACGCAGGGTGATTTCCGGAATCTTGGCGATGTAGCCGGCATAGAAGGAGCCATATTCGTCGGGCTGCAGGTCAGTAACGCGCATAGATGGGGTAATTTGGGGCAAAGCTAGTGTTTTGTGGAGTAGCCCGCCTTATTGAAGGTCCCGGACTTGCCAGGTACGGGAGATTTAGCCGTCGTAAATGGCCCGGCCATTTAGCCCCGGGCTTCCGGTCGGCTTTTGCATCTTTGTCACCCCAATAAAAAAGACAGAGAAGTATGGCAATGCTCAACTTCGGAGGCACCGACGAAAAAGTAGTCCTCCGCGAAGAATTCCCCCTCACCAAGGCCCTCGAAACGCTCAAAGACGAAACCATCGCCGTGATTGGCTACGGTGTGCAAGGCCCCGGCCAGAGCATGAACCTGCGCGACAATGGCTTCAACGTCATCGTCGGCCAGCGCCAGGGCGGCAAATCCTGGGACAAGGCCGTGGAAGACGGCTGGATCCCCGGCAAGACGCTTTTCTCCATCGAGGAGGCCGCCGAGAAAGGAACCATCATTCAATACTTGCTCTCCGACGCCGCCCAGATCGAGGTGTGGCCCACCATCAAGCCCTTCCTCACCCCGGGCAAAGCCCTCTACTTCAGCCACGGCTTTGGCATTACTTACAATGACCGTACGGGCATCCAGGCTCCGGAGGGCGTCGACGTTATTCTCGTGGCCCCCAAGGGTTCCGGCACCAGCCTGCGCCGCATGTTTTTGCAGGGCCGCGGACTCAACTCCAGCTACGCCATCGCGCAGGACGCCACCGGCCGCGCCTACGAGCGGGTCATCGCCCTGGGCATCGGCGTCGGCTCCGGCTACCTGTTTGAGACCGACTTCAAACGCGAGGTGTACTCCGATCTCACCGGCGAACGCGGTACGCTGATGGGAGCCATCCAGGGCATCTTCGAGGCCCAGTACCAGGTGCTGCGCGCCAACGGACACACGCCCTCCGAAGCCTTCAACGAAACGGTCGAAGAACTCACGCAGAGCCTCATGCCCCTCGTCGCCGAAAACGGCATGGACTGGATGTACGCCAACTGCTCCACCACCGCCCAGCGGGGTGCCCTCGACTGGAAAGACAAGTTCCGCGACGCCACCAAGCCCGTCTTCGAAGACCTCTACCGCAGCGTCGCCACCGGCAACGAGGCCCAGCGCAGCATCGACTCCAACTCCCAAACCGACTACCGCGTAAAGCTCGAAGCCGAACTCCGGGAACTACGCGAAAGTGAAATGTGGCAGGCCGGCCGCACCGTCCGCAGCCTCCGCCCGGAAAACAACTAAGCCAGCGCAACCCAGCGCTTACTCACCACGCCGGTAGTGCCAAAGGAGCATTACCGGCGTTTTTTTTTGCGCGGCCGCAGGTGCCAGGAAAAGAACTACGGAGCAAGGCGTGAATCAGCGACCGCCGAAGGCAGCAGAGTAGCTAATGTGTGAACCGGCGAATGAACACTCCCACACTCCCCCGCGTGCTGCCAGCCCCCCACGTACTCTCGAACATGTTCGAATGTTCATTTTTACCGACGGCGGAGCAACTCTACACCAAGGTCTTACTACTGGACTATGAACTATGAACTATGAATGAACTATCCCCATAACCCCTTCTCCCGTACCTTTACCCTCCATAAGTTTCCCCACCGCTTCCATGTCCAAAATTTCCCCACCACACCTCATTTCCGTCGAAGAAATCACGCGGGCCCGGCACCGGCTACGCCACGTGGCCTTGCATACGCCCCTGCAACGCAGCACGCGCCTGAGTGAACAGTTTGGGGCGGAGATTTACTTCAAGCGCGAAGACCTTCAGGAGGTGCGGAGTTACAAAATCCGGGGAGCCTACAACAACATGGCGTTGCTGACGGACGAGCAGCGCGCCCGGGGCGTCGTCTGCGCCAGCGCGGGCAACCACTCCCAGGGTATGGCCCAGGCCTGCTTCAAGATGAAAGTGAAAGGCACGATTTACATGCCCGCCGTTACGCCCCAGCAGAAAGTCAAAAAAGCCAAGTCTTTCGGTAAGGAGTTTGTGACCGTGGTCCTGACGGGAGATACCTACGACGATGCCTACGCCGAAGCCATGAAAGGAGCCAAGGAAAACGGCTGGACTTTCGTACACCCCTTCAACGACCACAATACAATTGCTGGCCAGGGGACCGTTGGCCTGGAAATCCTCGACGACGCCAACGGGCCGGTGGATTATGTACTGATGGCCGTCGGGGGCGGCGGACTCAGCGCGGGCGTAGGCAGCGTTTTTGCTCAACTCAGCCCCAAAACCGCCATCATCGGGGTTGAACCGGCTGGTGCACCCGCAATGTACGAAAGCCTGAGGCAGAACAAGATAGTTAAGCTGGATAAAATCGATAGTTTCGTCGATGGGGCCGCCGTCCGTCGGGTAGGCGACCTGAACTTCCCCATCGTCCGTGAAACCATGCGCGAGGTCTTGTTGGTCGACGAGGGCCTCGTCTGCCGTACCATGCTTGAACTTTACAACGAAGACGGCCTGGTGGTGGAACCCGCCGGCTCGCTCTCCGTTGCCGCCCTCAGCCAACTGACCGACATTCAGGGAAAAACCATCGTCTGCGTCATCGGTGGTGGCAACAACGACATTGCCCGCACCGCCGAGATCCAGGAGCGGGCCCTGCTCTACGCCGGGTTAAAGCACTACTTCATCATCGAATTCCCGCAGCGCGCCGGGGCCCTCCGCGACTTCCTCAACGTACTGGGCGACCAGGACGACATCACCCACTTCGAGTATACCAAAAAACACAACCGCGCCGTCGGCCCAGCCCTGGTCGGCATCCAGCTGGCCGCCAAAGAAGACTACGCCCTCCTCGAAGCCCGCATGCTGGCGGCCAACATCGATTTCAAGCACATTAACGATCAACCGATGCTGTTTGAAATGTTCATTTAGACACTGATCAGCAGACCAATGCATTATCGTTAGCAGCAAAGTCTGCCTACCTTCGCCCAATGCTGAACAACCTAAAGCTCATCTCAGCTGGTGCTGGCAGCGGAAAGACTTACCGCCTGACCCAGGAAATGATCTCCCTGCTGGCCAGCGGGGCCGCACGACCTTCGGGAATCATCGCCACCACTTTCACCAAGCGGGCGGCGGCGGAGTTGCGCGAGCGCGTCCGGGTAAAACTGCTGCGCGAAGGCCTCACCACCGAAGCCAATGAACTGAAAAATGCCCTGATCGGCACCGTCCACGGCCTGGGCGTTAAATTGCTGCGGCGCTTCGCCTTCGAGGCCGGCGTCTCCCCCGAAGTCGACATCATTGCCGACGAAGACCACCAGCGCCTGTTCAACCTCAGCATGGCCGCCGTCATCCCTCTCGATACCATCGAAGAGATTGAGCTGCTCTGCGAAAAGCTGGGGCTTAGTCAGAGTGGCGAAAAATACAACTGGCGGGGAGATGTGCTCCGCCTCGTGGAAGTCATTCGCGCCAACAACTTCTCCGCCGCCACCATCGAAAAAAGCAAGCGACTTTCCTGGGAAAGCCTCGCCGCCTTTCTGCCGCCTCCCGTGTCCTCCCCCACCCCGGAGCAACTCAAAAGCCGGGCCAGCGTTGCCCTGACGGAGACCGCCCGCGCCCTGGAAAACAACGAGCAGGACGGAACCAAAAAGACCCTCACCGCCGCCAGTTACCTCAAACGCCTGGCCAGCGAACTCCAGCGTCGTGGCCACCTGCCCTGGTACGAATACTGTAAACTGGCCCGCTTCGTTACGGAGGTAGGAGCCAAAAGCCGCGAATTGGTAGACGAGGTGGTGGCCCTGGGCAATCTTCACCCCGCGCTGGAAGCCTTCCAGTCTGACGTCCGCAGCTACCAGGACCTTCTTTTCACCTGCGCCAGCGCCGCCATCGAAGAGTACGACCGCTACAAAAAAAGCCGGGGCCGGATTGATTATACGGACATGGAAGTGCTGGTCCTCAATCTTCTCGACCACCCGGGCGTGCAGGAAACGCTGCGGCGGGAGCTTGACCTGCTGATGGTCGATGAGTTTCAGGACACCAGCCCCATCCAGCTGGCGGTGTTTTTGAAATTGAGCCAGCTGGCCCGCCAGAGTGTGTGGGTTGGCGACCCGAAGCAATCCATTTACGGTTTCCGGGGTGCCGAGCCCCGCCTGATGGCCGCCGTGGTACACGCCAACGGCCCCATGCCCCCGGAAAACATCCAGCGCTACAGTTGGCGCAGCCGCCAGGACATCGTCCTGGCCTGCAACGCCATTTTCACCCGCGCTTTTCCGGAATTGCCGGCCGCCGAAGTCGTCCTCGAGCCCGTTCGCTGGCGGGCGGGCGGCGCGCACAGCCCACCCGAGAGCCCGGAACTGGCCCAGCACTCCGCCCTCCGCCACTGGCACTTTGAACTGGAAGGCCCGGGCCTGTACGCGCGGGGGTGGCACCAGGACGTAACGGCCAAAGCCATCCGGGAACTGCTGGATAATCCCCTGCCCATCGTCCCGCGCGAGGGCGGCCCGGAACGGCCGCTGCGGCCCGCCGACGTCGCCGTTTTGTGCCGCACCAACTACGGCTGCGTAGCCATGGCCGAGGCGCTGGCCCGCCAGGGCATTCCCGCCGCCATTGCCCGCACGGGCCTCCTCCAAACGGCCGAAGCTACGCTTCTGCTGGCCTGCCTCAAGTACATTCTCAACCGGTCGGACAGCCTCTCCGTAGCCGAAATCCTCCTGTTCGGCAGCCGCCACCGCCTGCCGGAAATCATCGAAAGCCGCCTCGATTACCTGGAACAGGAAAACGACGGTGCCGATACCGACCGGGCCAGCGCCTGGGCCGAGGCCGACCCCTTCATTGCCCAGCTCGACGCGCTGCGCGTGACCACTACCGAGCATTCCTCCAGCGAAATGCTCAACCTGCTGCTGGAACGCCTCGACCTGCGTCGCACCATCGTGGCCTGGGGCGATGGCGAGCAGCGGCTCAGCAACGTCGATGAACTCCGCCGCCTGGCCGTGGCCTACGAAGACAGTTGCCACCGGCAGCACCGCGCCGCCTCCCTGGGTGGCTATTTGCTTTACCTCGATCAGTTGCTGCGCAGCGACCGCGACAAACAGGGGGCCGGAGAACGCGCCGATGCCGTCAACGTACTGACCTACCACCGCAGCAAAGGCCTCGAATGGCCCGCCGTGGTGGCCATGGACCTGGAGCAAGACCTGCGCGCCGACGTCTGGGGGCTGGCCGTAGTACCCGAAACCGAGACGGTGGACCTCAGCCGACCGCTGGCCGATCGCTGGGTGAAATTCTGGGTCAATCCCTACGCCCGCCTGACGAGTGGCGTGCCCTGGCTCAACGCCTTACTGGAAAGCCAGTGGCAGCAAACGGCGACGAACGACGCCCTGGCCGAAGAGGCCCGGCTCCTCTACGTCGGCTTTACACGGGCCCGCGACTACCTCATCCTGCCCACCGCCAAAAAGGGTGCGCCCTGGCTCGACCGGGCCTTCGTCCGGGGCGGTGGCGTGATCCCCGTCTTAGACCCCCACAGTAATCAGGCGCCCTTCGATTGGCAGGGCCACGAGGTCACCAAATACCTGAAAACCTGGACGGAGCCCCGCAATTTGCCCTCCGCTACGATGCAGTATACTGCGGTACAATTCCTCGCGGGTGAGCGACCGGGGCCCGGGCAGCACCAGCCCCTGGAGCCCACTGAAGACTGGTTACTGGCGCATTACGGTCACGCCACGCTTGGCGGCCGGCAGCTCTATTTCCAGGGTCCTGTGCCCGATCCGCAGACGGACGAGCGCCTGCTCAGCCAGGCCATCGGAGCGTTCTTGCAGGGCGATTTTCCGCCGCTGGCGGCGGAGTTGCGGGCGGAGCGGGCCCGGCATTTGCTGGAGGCCTACCTTCCCGGCAGCCAGGAGGCGTCGGATCCTTTCGTGGCGCAATCCAGTGCTTTCCAGGCCTGGCTGGCGGGTCTGGGGGCGGTGTTGACGGGCGCCGGAGCGCAGGTGCAGCGGAGGGTGGTCGAGCAGGGAACGTCCCACGGCCGGCAACTGCATTTAACCGCCGACTACCTGATGGCCACCCCCGACGATGCCCTGATTCTGCTCCGCGACGTCCACTTGCCAGCGCGGCAATTTGACCAGCAACAAGGCACTTTAGCCGCCGAGCTGTGCTTGCTCGGGGAGCTGATCTCCCGGAACACGGGGAAGAAAATAGCGGCGGCTTTTCTGCACTTGCCGGCTTTGGGCAGTGTTTTTCCGTTGGGCTCCGGGGCGGCGGAAAATCCTTGATTCCGGCCTTCCTTTGCTCCTGGTCTTCCACCGGGCACCTGCGTCCGCGCCCGCTTTATCCGCTAATTTCTACGGCATGTTACTCCTCTCCGCTACCCCATTTGAAATTGCGCCAACGGTTGCCTGGCTGCGCGACCGGGCCATTCGGGAAGAAGGCAACGTCCTGGTTTTTGCGCGCACCAGCGTGGAGGTCTGTTTTACCGGGGTGGGCTTGCCGGCGACGGCTTTTGCCCTGGGCAGGCGTTTGGGCAGTGGCCCCGTCGTAGGCCCCATGGTGCAGGCGGGCGTGGGGGGCGCGTTGGACCCTACTCTGGCGCTGGGCGAAGTGGTGCGGATTACGAGTGAGCGCTTCGCCGATCTGGGGGCGGAAGACCCGGCTGGCCACCACCTGCGTCTCAGCGACATCGGCCTGCCGCCCGGCCCTCCCTTCGACGGGGAGGAAGTCCTGCGCCTCCCCCCGGGGTACGCCCGGCTGCCCTTCCGGGAATGCGCAGGCTACTCCGTCAACCGGGTCAGCGGCAACGACCAGAGCATCAGCGTTTTACGCCGTCGCCTCCCCGAGGCCCAGGTGGAAAGCATGGAGGGGGCCGCCTTTTTCTACGCCTGCCTTTCCGCTGGGCTGGAGCCCGTTCAACTCCGGGCCATCAGCAACTACGTGGAAGCCCGCAACCGCGCGAACTGGCGGATGGGCGAAGCCATCGGGGCCTTGAACGCCGCCCTGCAACAAATGCTCTTGCCTTTTACCCAGGCTTGAGGCGGATGGTGTGCCTCAGTGTTCTCTCCCGAAGGCTTTGTCTTTCGAGGCCAGGTGCGCTTATCTTTACGGCATGAAAATGTTCCCACTGCTGCTGTTACTGACCGGGCTGACCGGTTCTCTCCACGCCCAAGACCAGGCCAAGGGCGAGCCTTTTGCCGCCCGCACCGAGTGGCACGAAAAGTGGAAAAACTCGCTGGCCTACACCCAGGAAGCTCTGGCGAGTGTCCCCGATTCCAGCCTCAGTTACCGCCCTTCACCGGGGCAGATGAGCATCCAGGAGCAGGTGCAGCACATTGCAGGTAACATTTACGGCCTTTCGCGGCGCTTTCTGGATTACGAACCCCGGGGGTTTGACGAAGAAGCCCTCCGCGCTAAGCTGGCCGCAGAGACGCTCAGCCGGGCGGAACTGCTCGCACTGCTCAACGGGGCCTATGCCTTTGGCCACGCGGCCATCGATAACCTGCCAGCCGAGCGTTGGGACGAGGAAGTGCCCAATTTTTTTGCTGGCCCCCGGAGCCGGCGGGTCGTCATTTATTTGCTCCAGGACCACGCTACCCACCACCGGGCCCAGGTGCTGATGTACCTCCGGCTGCTGGGTATTGAGCCTCCGCGCTACCGGGGCTGGTAAGGTGCCTCCCTCCTGGAATTTTAAGGCCGCAAACAAGACTGATCTATGCCATTTTTTCCTACTCCGCTGGCGGGCGTCCAACGCTTTGAACCCCGTATTTTTGGCGATGAGCGGGGCTACTTCTTTGAGTCCTACAACCAGCAAACCTTCCAGCAGGCGGGCATTGACAACCTCTTCGTACAAGACAACCAGGCCAAATCTCCCCGGGGTGTTTTGCGGGGAATGCACCAACAGACGGGCGAGGCTGCGCAGGCCAAGCTGGTCCGGGTCATCGCGGGGGAAGTTTTCGACGTAGTGGTCGATCTCCGCCCCGGCTCCCCCACCCTGCACCAGTGGTACGGCTGCATCTTAAGCGCGGACAATCAGCAGCAGTTGTTCGTCCCCCGGGGCTGCGCCCACGGCTACCTGGTTCTTTCGGAAACGGCCATTTTTGCCTACAAGTGCGACAATTTCTACTTCCCCCAGGCGGAGGCTGGGTTACGCTACGATGATCCCACCATCGGGATTGAGTGGCCGGACCTGGGGAAGGCGTTTACGGTGGCAGCGCGGGATTTGGCGTGGCCCTTGCTGGGGTGAATCATTTGGGGTGGGGATAAGTTCTGGCAATCCCCTCGCTACTCTGGTTTTTGGTACACCCGGACGTAGTCCAGGTACATGCTGGCGGGTAAGGCCGTGTTGTCTCCGGCGGATTCGGGGCCACGGATACCGCCCACAGCCAGGGTGGCTGCCATGTAGAAGGGCCAGCGGAAGGGAAAAATCTCAATGGTGGGATCGGGTCCCGGCAGGTAAGACCAGTAGGTTTGGCCGTCGACGGCAAAGTCAATCTGCTCTTCCGTCCAGGTGCAGCTGTAGACGTGAAACTCCGTTTGGGCATCCGGCACGGTCACCCCGCCGCCAAACTGGTTTTTCTTGCTCCAGTAGTTGTTGGTCGTTTGCACTGCGGCATTGACCTTATCGGGAACGGCACCGTAGTACTCCACCAGATCGATTTCGCCCGCTTTGGGCCAGCCCATTTTCGAGACGGTATCGCCCACCATCCAGAAGGAGGAACGGAGTCCGGCACCCCTCGGGAATTTGGCGCGCACCTCGAAGTATCCCCGGGTAAAACTGGCTTTGCCTTTGCTCACCAGGCGGGTGCTGGTGTAGTTGTTGCGGCCGGATTTTTCAGCGATGGCGGTGATACGTAGCAGGCCATCTTCTACGCCGACGTTATCGGGGTCGGCGTGCAGGTAATTCTGGAGTTCTTTGGCCGTCCAGCCGAAACCGCCGGTCTGGTAAGTCCAACGGGTGGTATCGGGCAGCGGACCGCCGTCGAATTCGTCGTTCCACACCAGTTCGTACCCTTCAGGCACGTAGGCTCCTTCCCCGGCGGGGATGCTGGTGGTGGCTGAAGAAGCGTCAGTATTTTGATTTTTACAGGTGGTCAGTAGGCAAACGGCCACCAATAAGAGGCTGAACTGGAAGAGTTTTGCAATCATTTTACTGCGGTTTTGGCCGCAAATGTACCTATCATTACGTTGTAAAGCCCCCGGCCCGATGCGTATTCTTTTCCTCACTCCCTGGTTTCCCAACCGCGTGCACGCCCGGGACGGCAACTTCGTGGAGCGCTACGCAGCGCTGGCGGCGGAGATTGGTAGCGTCACCTTACTCCATGCGGTGCACGACCCAAAACTGGGGGTGGGAACCTTGGAATTACATACTGAAGCCCGCATCTGGGGGCAGTTACATCAGGTGTACTACGGCGGCCAGGGGGGGCGCTGGCAACGCCTCCGGGCCCGGCGGAAGGCCTGGCGGGCAGCGATTGCTGCCTTGACGGAGCGGCCCGACGTAATCTACGCCCACGTCTTGATCGACGGCGGCATCGTGGCGGCGCGCCTTGCGCGGCGGTGGGGAGTGCCCTTTGTGGTTAGCGAGCACGCCAGTCGCTATCTGGAGCCCGGGGTCCCGCTGCGCTATGCATTTGATTTCATGCTGGCCAGGCGGGCGGCCCGGCGGGCCAGCTGGGTCCTGCCCGTCAGTACCGCCCTTCGGATGGGCATGGAGCAAAAGGGCATCCGGGCCAACTACCGGGTTTTGCCCAATCCCGTCGACGATCGCTTTTTTGTACCTGCTTCGCGGGAAGCCTCGCCAGGCGGTCGCCAGATGTTGCACCTATCTGACGCTAGTTGGCAAAAAAACATCGGTCTCCTGCTGGATGCGTTTGAGCTGGCCCACCGGGAAGACCCTGGCCTGGAGTTAGTCCTGGCGGGGGATGGAAACCCGGTTGTGCTGCGCAGGGCCATTGCCACCCACCTCGGCCCGGCCGCCCGGCGCGCACTCCGCCTGCGGGGTCCACTGGACCGCAGCGAGGTCGTTTCCGCCATGCAATCGGCCCGGCTTTTTGTGCTCACTTCCACGATCGAAACCCAGGGCATTGTGGTCCTTGAAGCGCTGCTGTGTGGTTTGCCGGTAATCACTACGCCCTGCGGTGGCCCCCAAAGCCTGTTGCAGCACCCCGAGGATGGGAGCGTCTTGGCCGATTTCCAACCCACCACCCTGGCGGAGGCCATGCTGGCGTGGTTGGCCCGGCCAGCGGAGACCGACCACGCTCGCCAGCAGCGGGCAGAGCGGGCCCGGCAGGCCTTTGGTTTGGAGCGCTTCCGGGTGGACTTGCGGGAAATCCTCGGCAGCTTACGGGGATAAATTGATCTATTGACTCCCCTGTTCTTCCGACGTCCCCAGGTACGAATAGCCCTTGACGTAAACTTCGGGAATCCGGTAGGCCGGGTCATCGGGCAGCGCATTGGGCCGGGGGCGGTAGCGCAATTCGCCGCGTACCACCAGTTGATCGCCCACTTTCAGGTGAACGTGGAGGTCGAGGGCAGCCGGCCCCCAAGCCAGGCAATGGTGGTCTTCTTCGGTACTGCCTGCCGCACCACTGGGCGGCGTACGGAGGGTAAAGCGGAGCAAATCCCGGGCCTCGGGATTGCAGTGGTAGGTAGGGGTGCCCGTCAGGACCCCGGCAAGGCTGAGGCTATTCATGGCAAATGGGAGTAGTGGCCAGGATAGGTTCCTGCGCAGAAGCTCCCGAAGCCAGGTGATGAAAAGCGGTGAGGTGGATTTCCGTACGCAGGTGGGTGATCCCCTCCCGGCGGAAAGAACGGTTGCTGAGGCGGCCCTGGACGAAAAGGGCCTGTCCGCGGCTCACCCGGGTACAGAGGGCTTCGGCAGTACGGCCCCAGGCCACCAGTTGAAAAGCTTCAGGGCCAGCTTCCCGCCGGTCGGGCTCGGCAGCAATGTAAATGCGCAGACGGGTGATGGGCGTGCCATCGGTAAGAAAAAACAGTTCGGGGTTGTGGCCAGCACGGCCCACCAACTGCACCTGGTTCCAGGATAAAGACATAAGCGAAAGGATTGATTCGGCGGCAAGGTGGATCAATCCCTTAGTGACAACCGTTTTTTAAACGCATACTTGCGATTATATTCGTTTTAAAACCTTAGTGGTGTTAAATTTGGGCATTCAAGCGGAGATCAGACGCTTTTTAAGAGAATAATGGCCTGGAATCCGGGAGTAAACCCCTTACTTTGGAGTGCGCTGCGGTAGCTTGAGGAACGAAATTTGCACATTTTTCCCTCAGGTACGCAACGCAGTTTAAACCCTCGCTGAAATCTGGAATCTAAGTGGTGCGTAGTGCGCTTACTCCCGCCGGAGGAATGTCGCATACTCCCATCTATTATTTCTTTCGCCTGCCCGTGTACCAACGACCTCGCCCTCCCGCAGGGCACGCACCTTGCAGCGACATGACTGTAAACCGGCCATCCTGGCTCCCAAAAACTACCGCCCATAATGTCAGCCACTACACTTTTTGCCGCACCAGCGGTGAGTACCCTGGCCGCTTATGCGGGCCCCTGGACCTTCCTCCAGGCCGCGCATCTGCTCCGCCGGGCCACCTTTGCCCCAACGAAGAACGAGATCGACGAAGCCGTTGCCCTGGGCCTGAACGGCTCCCTCCAGCGGCTCTTCAGCAGCATCCCCCTGCCCGCCCCGCCGGTGTACTACGACTACGAAGGGCACACCCAGGCAGGTCTTGGGGACACGTGGATCGACCTACCCATTGAGAATACCGACCGGACGGGTGACGGGAATGCACGCCGCCGGAGCATGGATGCCTGGTGGATCCTTTCCACTGCCGCCGACGGCTTCACCGTCCGGGAAAAGATGCTGCTTTTCTGGCACAACCATTTCGGTATTGCAGATACCAACGACATGCGCGTCGTTTACCGCTTCATGACCCACTACCGGAATTTCGCCACGGGCAATTTCCGGGAACTGATGAAGGTCATGACCATCGACCCCGCCATGCTCGTCTTCCTCAACGGCAATTCCAACACGGCCGCCAACCCGAACGAAAACTTCGCCCGGGAAATCCTCGAGCTCTTCACCATCGGCAAAGGCCCGCAGGTGGCTCCCGGGGACTATACCAACTACACGGAACTGGACGTAGCCGAGCTCGCTAAAGCCTTCACGGGCTGGCGGACGCGCTACTTCAATTCCGTCAATCCGGACCAAACCGGCGAAAGCTACTTCCAGGCCAACCGCCACGACACCAGCACCAAGCGGCTGAGCCACCGCTTCGGCAACGCAGAGATTCCCAACAACGGTGAGGATGAATACAAGGACGTGGTAGACCTCATCTTCCAGCAGGACGAAGTGGCGCGCTACCTCTGTCGTAAGCTATACCGCCACTTCGTGTATTACAAAATTACTCCCGGGATTGAGCAAAGCGTCATTGCGCCGATGGCCCAGATTCTGCTCGACAACGACTACGAAGTTGGCCCTGCCTTGCAAGCACTTTTGGGCAGTGAGCACTTCTTCGAGATGTCCATCGTCGGAGACATGATCAAGACGCCGCTGGAGTTTGTCCACAGCATCTTCCGGGTCACTAACTTTTACGCCCAGGCGAACATTACGGATACCTACCTGGCCGCCCGGGTAGCGGCCGTACACGCCCGGGATACGGGCATGGAACTGCGTAACCCTCCCAGCGTGGCGGGATGGACGGCCTATTACCAGGAACCCAGTTTCTACCGGCTCTGGCTCAATACCACTACCATCCAGCAGCGCACCACCTTCCAGCGCGACGCTACCCTGCGCTGGTTTTTCTTCAACCGCCAGCGCCGCTACGTCAACTGGTTGGCTTTGCTGGAGGACTTTGCCAATCCCTTCGATGCCAACGCCATGGTCGCCGAAATGGCCCAGCGTTTCTTCCCCCAGCCCCTGCTGGCCGAACAACTCATCGCCGTCAAAGAACTCCTGCTCCCGGGGCTGGAAGACTTCGTCTGGACCGGAGAGTACGCCAACTACACGGCCAACCCCGACGACGCCAACTTGCGGGAATCCGTCAGCAAACGCCTCACGGATATGATGTTTGGCATGCTCCAACTCGCCGAATTCCAAGTCAATTAAAGCAGCGCAGCCATGAATAGAAGAAACTTCCTCCGTACGGGCGGCGCCCTGAGCATCCCCGCCCTTTTGCAGGGTGGCATTGCCGCCTCCCCCCTTGAGTTGTTCACGCAGTTCCTCGACCCCAACAGCGACCGGGTGCTGGTGCTCATCCGCCTTTCGGGCGGCAACGATGGCCTCAATACCTTGATCGGCATCGACCAGCTGGCCAATCTGCGCAGCGTGCGGCCCAACGTCGCTTTGCCCGATAACGGCTACATTAACCTCAACGCCCGCGTAGGCCTTCACAAGAACATGACGGGAATGCGCGACCTGTTTGACGCCGGCAAACTCACCGCCATCCAGGCCGTGGGGTACCCCAACCAAAACCGCTCGCACTTCCGGAGTACCGACATCTGGACGAGTGCCTCGGCCGCCGACGAAGTCCTTTCCACCGGCTGGTTCGGACGCTACCTGGAGCAAGATCACCCCGATTTCCCGATCGGCTATCCCAACCCCGAGTTTGATTACCCGCTGGCCATGACGATGGGCAACGTCGTTTCAGAGACTTGCCAGGGTACGAGCTCGAACTTCAGCGTTGCCGTCAACAACCCCTTCAACTTCCTCTACATTGCTCCGGGCGGCGACACGGCCCTGCCGGGCAACTACTACGGCGACGAAGTCTCATTCGTCCGCAACCTCATCGGCCAGAGCAACCAGTACGGCGATGTGGTTCAGGGTGCGGCCAACGCGGGCAACAGCCTGGCCACCAACTACACTACCGGGACGCTTTCCAATCAGCTCCGCAACATCGCCTACCTGCTCAGCGGCGGCATCAAAACGCGGATTTTCATTGCCACCCTCGGCGGATTCGATACCCACTCCGCCCAGGTCATTGACGACAACAGCGTCGGCACCCACGCCAACCTGATGACGGAGCTCAGCTCGTCCATCAAAGCCTTCATGGACGACCTACAATTGCTTGGCCTGAGCAAGCGCGTTTTGGGCCTCACCTTCAGCGAATTCGGTCGGCGCATCCGTTCCAACCAGAGCAACGGCACGGACCACGGCGACGCTGGTCCGCTGTTCCTGTTCGGCGACTGCGTACAGGGCGGCGTACTAGGCAACAACCCGGAAATTGACCCCGCAGTGGAGCAAAACGTAGGTGTTCCCTACCAGTACGACTTCCGCGACGTCTACGGTTCGGTGCTCGTGGATTGGTTCAACGTGCCGCAGCCGACGGTCCAGAACCTCATCTCCGGCGGCTTCGTGTACCTGCCCCTGGCCAATGCCTGCAATACCTTGCTGGACGCCAATCCCCTGACCTTCGACCTCACCGCCGAGGGATACAACGACGATGTGCTCGTTTCCTGGGCCGACCGGGAACACCTCCGCAGTGGCGGCTTTACGGTGCAACGGAGTGAAGATGGGCGCAATTTCCGGGACATCCGCCGCGTGGCGGCCGACAACCGGGAAACGACTACGGCCGAGTACCAGATCCGTGACAACAACGTCGTTCGCAACCGCATCTACTACTACCGCATCCGCAAGGACGGAGGTGGTGATGCGGCGCTGAGCCCCATCGTGACGGCCCAATTGCGCGGTTCTGCCAAGGGAGAATGGTCGGTGGGTCTGCCCCGTCCGAACCCCGTGCGCGAAGACAGTTACATCAAGGTCTACGCGCCGGTGGATGCGACGGCCACTTTTGAGTTGATCGATGCGCGGGGCAGCAGGCTCCGCACGGGCACGGTCACCTTGCTCGGGGGGGCGGACAACCGCATCCCCTTGCGGGCGGGAGATTTGCCGGCGGGCAGCTACGTTTGGCGCCTGCGGACGCCGGCGGGGCAGGAGTTTGCCCGGAAGCTGGTGCGGTAGAATTAGCTACCTCCAGAGGAGCGAGGGCTGGGGATTTTAGGGTATACGATTGATTATCAGGCTATTAGTCTAGTCTTGAGACCCCTCCCCCTTCCCCTCCCCATGTGGGAGGGGTGACTCAAGCACCGTTCTTTTTACGTTAAGGGAATGTTTATCAGCCGCTAGAGTTTCCTCTCAAAAGTCTCTCATTCTATTGCCAGTGATGAATCATGGGGAAAGCAATAGCAAGAAGCTAAATTCTTTCAAAAATTCTACCTAAAAAACTGGCAATCAAACCCTTGCGTCTCCCCTTTCTTGTGGACCACGAAGTAGCCGCGTACCGAGCACGTAGTACTGCGCAGCAAAAGGGGTTGGGGAGAGGGATAGATAGGTGACCCATGAATCAGTTCTTTCCAGTAAAATGGATGGTTGTTCGCAGGGGAATGATGGAGATTTAGTACCTTAATAGGTTGCTAGGGAGAGTAGCTTCCGGAGGAGCGAGGGCTTGGGATTGACTTCCCTTGCTCCTTCGTCCGGTTCGTGGCACCTGCGGCCGCGCCCACTTCCCGCGGCCAACTTGTGCGGATGGGCTACCTTTGCGGCGTGATCATTCTCCTCCTTGCGGTTCTGGTTTTGTGTGGGCTTGGCGTGCTGCACACCTACCTGTTTTACCCGTGGCAGATGCGCATTTGGGCGCGGACGCAGGTGCTCCCCCCCGGCCCCCCGAAGGGGGGAGAACGGATGAGGAGCGATGAAGGAATGGGCTGGCCCCCGGTCTACGTGCTGATGGCGGCCCATAACGAGGAGGCGGTTTTGGGCGAAAAACTGGCTACGCTGGTGGCGCAGGACTACCCCGGGCCGCTGTATTTCCGCATTGGCAGCGACTGCAGCAGTGATGCGACCAACGGCATTCTGGAAGCCCAGGCGGCGGCCGACGGACGCTTCGCGGCCACCTATTTTACCGTCCGCCAGGGCAAACCGGCCATCATCAACCAACTGGCGGCGGCCGTAATAGAAGCCGACGCAGTTTTCGTTTTGACCGACGCGAGCGTGATGCTGCGGCCGGAAACCGTGCGGCAACTCGTGCTCCCCTTGCTGAGCGATGCGCGCCTGGGGGTGGTGGATGCGACGATGGTGCAAACCGGCGGCCGGGCCGAGGGCATTGGGCTGGCGGAAGAAAAATACATCAGTGGCGAGGTGTGGCTCAAGCGGGCCGAGGGGCTGCGCTGGGGGGCAATGATGGGTCCCTTTGGCGGCTGCTGGGCCATCCGGGCGGCGGCGTTTCATCCGGTGCCGGCCAATTTTCTGGTCGACGATTTTTACCTCTGCCTGGCGGCCTACGAGGCCGGCTGGCGGGGCCGGAGTAGTCCGGACGCCATCGTCTACGAAGCCGTGGGGCAGTCGATTGCCGCCGAATTTCGCCGGAAAGTCCGCATCAGCAGTGGCAATTGGCAGAACCTGGTCCGCTTTCGCACCACCTGGTGGCCGCCGGGACGCAGTGGGGTGGCTTACGCCTTTTTCAGCCATAAGATACTGCGCTGGTGGACGCCCTTCTTTTTGCTCGGCGGGGCGCTGGCCTGGGCGGGCCTGGCGTTCCTTTCGGGCAACTATTGGGCGCTGGCCTTGTTTGTTCTGGTGATCAGCGCTACCCTGGGGCTGGCCCTGACTGATCTGCTGCTCAGTCGCCTGGGCATCCACCTGGCCGGTGCGCGGGCCATGCGCTATTTTCTGGCGATGAATGCCGCCCTGCTGGTGGGTTTTCTTCGCTTCATCAACGGTATACAATCCAATGTCTGGCAACCATCCCAACGCAACTGATACCCCCGAGAAGGCCGAATCCCGGTACCAACTCAACACCATCGAAGAAGCCGTGGCCGACATCCGGGCGGGCAAAATCGTGATTGTGGTGGACGATGAGGACCGGGAAAACGAGGGCGACTTCGTAGCGGCCGCCGAGCGCGTCACGCCCGAAATGATCAACTTCATGGCCACCCACGGCCGGGGGCTGATCTGTACGCCCATTGAGGAAGGCATTGCCGACCGCCTGGAACTCCGCAAAATGGTGGAGACGAACACGGACCTCCATGAAACGGCCTTTTCGGTGTCCATTGACCTGATTGGTCACGGCTGCACGACGGGCATTTCGGCCTACGACCGCGCCACCTGCATCCGGCGGATGACCGAGCACAGTGCAAAGCCTACCGACTTTACGCGGCCCGGCCACGTTTTTCCCTTGCGCGCCGTAAAAGGCGGTGTGTTGCGGCGGACGGGGCATACGGAGGCAGCAGTCGATCTGGCGCGGATGGCGAATTTGTTTCCGGCGGGCGTTATCGTGGAAATCCTCAAGCCCGACGGCGAGATGGCCCGCCTACCCTACCTGCTGGAGCTGGCCAAAGAACACAACCTAAAAGTCATCAGCATCGAAGACCTCGTGGCCTACCGCCTGCAGACCGAGCGCCTGGTGGAGTGTGAACTCAGCATGTCGCTGGAAACCCGCTACGGCCCCTTCAAGCTCTACGCCTACCGGCAAACGACGAATAATGACGTCCACCTCGCCCTAACCCACGGGCAGTGGATGCCCGATGAGCCGGTGCTGACGCGGGTCCACAGCAGCACGAGCAGCCGCGACCTGCTGCACAGCCTGCTTTCGGGTTACAGTACGGGGCTGCACGGTCCGCTGGAAAAAATCGCCGAAGCCGGCAAGGGTGTCTTGTTGTTCATGCGCCCCCACCAGGATGGCAGCGAGGTGATTGCGGGCTTGCGCCTGTTAAAATCCCGCCTCGAAGACGGCCAAAGCGCCAAACTCAACCAGCCCGCGAGTATGGACCAGCGCGACTTCGGCATCGGTGCCCAGATTTTGCGGGACCTGAAAATTTCTAAGCTGCGGATACTTTCCAACCATCCCAAAAACCGGGTGGGGCTGGAAGGGTATGGACTGGAGGTGGTGGAGTTTGTGGGGATGTGAGGGGATGTGGGATGTCAGATGTACGAGGTGAGATATGAGATGTCAGATCTGGGATGTGGGTACGACGTTCAAATGCGGTTGGGTGATTGAGCGGTCAATGTAGCGGGTCAGGAAAATTCGTACTTGGTTTAGAAATTATCATTAGAAAAAAATGGAATTACCCATGATTATGAAAAAAATATTGCCCCTCATTTTCCCGCTTTTAATGTTGTGGGCTTGTACCTCATCGCCGATTGATTCGGAAGCAGAGGACGAGTGGATTGTTTTGTTCGGAGGTGATTCGACCAGTGCGCTGCGGGGATACGGTATGGAGGACTTTCCCCAGGGAATTTGGTACGTTGAGGATGGGGTCTTGATCGCCAACCCAGATACGACCAACCGGGATTTAATCACCAAAGATCGCTACCAAAATTTTGAACTGGAATTTGAATGGGCCGTAGACACCGCTGCGAACTCCGGCGTCTTTTTCCACATGCAGGAAGACCTTTCGATGGAAGCGGGCAATGGCAACAGCCCCAACTGGATGGACAATTATGAGCTACAGATTCTGGACGATCAACATTTTTACGACACCCTGGCCGTAAGATCAGCAGGTGCCTTATATGATTTGATCGCACCCAAAAATAAGCAGCTGAAGCCCATTGGCGAGTTTAACGAAGCCAGATTAATACACAACGATGGCCACGTAGAGCATTGGCTCAATGGAAATAAAGTGATCGATTTTGAGATGAATAGTCCTGAGATGAAAGAAATATTAAGCGAAAGTAAATTCAAGGAAAATCCCGATTTTCATTCGGACAAAGAAGGGCACATCATGTTTCAGCACCACGGGCAAAGGGTGTACTTTAGAAACATCAGGGTTAAAAAGTTGTGAGGGTGTTTGGGGATGCTTGGCAGCCAATAGCTGCTTTCCAGTTTTCGTGTGTACGGCCTTGATCTTCGTGAACAAACTCAGTTACCATCGAAGCGGGCAGGTGCTCAGGGTCTAAAAAGCTCTGTGCTTTCCCTCCTTGCTTGAGCGGAGAAAAGCTCGCTATAATAAAATGATTATTCACCACAAACCCGAAAAAATTGCAAAAAGTATACTCCATTTTTCTTGACTCCCTGAAGATAGGCACTACGCAATTGGAAAAAGCGGATGCTAGCATGGGGGTAGTATTCGGCGTGATAAAATTCAACGACGAGTCCTTTGGCTATGACTTCCTTAAGAATTATTGCCAATCTAAATGCATCACATTAGCTGCTGATTATCCTGACGATAAAATGATTTCTACCTCGACCATCGATGCACTCTCCGTAAAGGACGAAAATGGCGTTGAAATCAAAGGGTTAGGCAATCAGATTAGTGGGATGGACGGCAATGATTTTGAAGTTTACGTTGAAGGAATCGCTTACCCTTTCTACGAAACAGCGTTCCCCCATCATGTGAAAGCATACCAAGAAATGCACGGAAAGTAAAAATCAAAAACCAAATGAAAGGGATGAGGAAATGCCATTCCCCATCCCTTAAAGTTTCCAAAAGTGGATAACACGGCAGATTTGCTTATTCCAATTTGAAAACAAAATCTAAAGCAAGGAGTATTTCCGCCGGGTTTCCGTCTTTGGTGTAACGGTCTGGAAGCTGCCGTTTCAAAAACAATCCATACACTTCTTCAGCAAGAATCTCCGGTTGGGCATCGTCCGATTCGATTGGCGTTCCATAACCCACAACGGTTATTTCTGCGGCTGCTTTATCTGAATTGTTGTTAACCGTTATGAAATTTACCTTTCCGGTTTCGTCTGCGCTGACGAGGATACGGAATTTACCCGTTAACCCTGCTTTGCGGGCGGCCTCCGGGTATTTAATACGTTGGTATACATCTGCGATGATGCGATCCAACTTGCCGTCTACCAGAAGTGGGCTTTGGGGATCATCTACCAAGTAAGTATCGCCTTGGGTGGGGTCGTAGGGACGCACCTGGTTTTCAGTAATCGGGGCCACTACAACCTCCGCCACATCACTACAAGCCACCGCCAGCCCGGCCAGCAGCAGGCAAAGGCCAAGGAGGGGAATAATTCGGAGCTTACGCTCGCGGTTTTTATTGGTAATCATTTCAATTCGCTTTTTCAAGGGTGAAGAAAAAAGCCCCAGCTTGCCCGCCGGGCCCAGCGCGCAGTGCAGGAGCTGGAGGCCGTAAATCCGCGCCGGCACCCACTGGAGCACGGCCGCGTCGGCCTCGTATTCGTGGACGGTGGCCAGCAGCCTCCGGTAAGCCCACGCCAAAGGGTGAAACCAGAGGAAAATGCTGCCCAAAGTCAGTAAGTATTTATCGTAGTGGTGGCGCTGTCGCAGGTGCGCGGTTTCGTGGATAAGGGCGGTGTAGGTCAACTCAGCATCCGTCAGCGCGGCGGGCAAAAAGACGTAGCCACGATCGGCAAACGGCGCCTCAATCCTCGAACTGCGGATGACGGGGTAGCCGTTGAAAGTACTGCGCTCCCCGTTTCGCAAACATTGCTTTATCGACCACCCTTGCACCAGCGTCCGCGCGCCAAAAATCAGTACGCCCAGCAGGTAAATCAGCGGCAAAATGTTGTCCACCCAATACCAACCTACCGTTGCAGTTTCACTGGCCTCAGCCGTCACCATCCGCGGCGTAAAACCGAGCGCGGGCAGGTGGATGACCGACAGCTCCGCCCCCACCGCAATGGCCGGCAACAAGGGTACCACTAGGCCAAAGACCCAGCCCAGCAACAGCAAAAACCGCTGGAAACGGAAGCCCGCAGACCGCCCAAAAGCGAAGTAATAGGCCAGCAGCGCCAGCCAAATGACCGTGGCGCGGAGGAGGTATTCCAGGATCTCGGCGCTCATTCCTCTTCGAGTTTGCGGACGAGCGCGTTGAGCTCCTCCAGGCTGATGTTATCGCTTTTTACGAGGTGGCTGACCGCCAGCCCCGGCGAGCCGCCGAAAAAATTGCTGATCAGTTGCCCCAGACTGCGCCGCCCGTATTCCTCCCGACTGATGGTCGGGCGGTAAACGAAGGTCCGGCCGTATTTTTTGGCCCGCACAAAGCCCCGCTCCAGCAAGGCCAGCGCCAGGGTGCTCACGGTGCTGTGCGCCGGTTTGGCCCCCTCGCGCTCTTCAATGGCGTCGCGCAGGTCACCCACGGTACACTCACCCAACTCCCAGATGATGAGCATGAGGTCTTCTTGTGCCTTGGTCAATTTTTGCATTTCTCGTTATTTAACGTAAAAATACGTTACGTTGTTGACAAATGCAAATTTCCGGGAAATTTTGTTTGCTGCCACCGACGGAGATGGCTCGTTGCCAGGCTTTTGCCAGCGTACCTTTCGACGTGGAACCTCTTGAGCAGGTTGTAGATGGGATCGTTCAATAAGTGCCTGGTGCACTATGAACTACTGCACTATGAACTACTGAACTACCGAACTCCCCCCTTCACCTTCATCACCAAATGCTCCGCCACCAGGCGGCCCGTTTCGGCGGCACCGTTCATGTAGCCCTGGAAGTTGAGGCTGCAGTGTTCGCCCGCGAAGTAGACGTTGCCCACCGGCTCGAATTCCTGGCCGGAGATGCTCGTCCACTGCCCTACTTTGTAGCAGGAGTAGCTGCCCTTGCTGTAGGGATTGCTCGTCCAGAGCGCAGCGGCGTGGGTGCCGGTGAAAGCCTGTTTGCTGCCGGGGAAGACTTCGTCGAGTTTGGCCAGGTGGTGCTGCACGTGGCGGTTGTCGACCTGGTCGCGCTGGCTGCCCATGGCAATTTCCTTGGCCTGGGTGCCGCCCAAAAAGACGGTGTAGGCGCCCGCCCCCTGGTTGTTGTTTTGCTGGTGGGTATGGTCCCAGCCGTTCTGGATCTGGTCGTTGAACAGGTACCCGGCGAAGCGCTGGGGGTGCTCGCGCCAGGGCCGGCTGCTTACGCCCAGCATCAGTTTGTTGTTCTGCCCGTAGCCCAGGGTATCGATGCAGGCCTTCTTTTCGGGCGTCATCCCGCGCAGGGAGAGGTCGACCTCCCGCAAGATGGTGTAGGGCAAAGTAACGACCAAAAGATCGGCCGTAATCGCCTCGCCGTTGCCGAAGGTGACCTGGTAGGTGCCCGATTTTTCGCGGATGCTGGTGACTGCGTAGCCGGTTTTGATCTGATCGGAGAGTTTTTCGGCCAGCTTCCGGGTGATGGTGCTGTTGCCGCCCCGGTACTTGAAACGTTCGTCGGAATCCCCGAAGATTTTGAAGCCTTCGGAGGTATCGGTGATGATCATATCGACGAAGTTGAGCGACGACTGCTCGCCAGCGTCCAGTCCATACTCCGCCACGTAAGCGTAAATGATCATGTCTTGCACCCACTTGCTGCAGGGCAGCCCGCGCACGTACTCTTCAATGGAAACGGTATCGAGGTGGGCCGTCAGGGGCGTATCGTAATCAGCGCCCAGCCCCGCTTTATCGGCATTGAGTTTGGCGACGATGCTGCGGAATTCGGTAATGACGTCCTCTTCGCTGTAGTGGCGGCCTTCGAAGAAGAAGGTGTCTTTCGTGACGCTGCCGTCTTTATAATCGTCCTGGGTATCGACCATTTCCAGGCCAAACTCCTTGGCCAGCTGCAGCATATCGGCGTGGTCGGTATCCACAAATTCGGCACCGAACTCGGAGTGCAGGCCGGGACCGAAGGCGTCGGACACGGTGTGGATGCGGCCGCCCGTACGGCTGCTGGCTTCGTAAATGGTGCAGGGCACACCGGCTTTTTGCAGGACGTAGCCGCAGTGCAGGCCCGCCATGCCCGCGCCGAGAATGACGATCCGGGGCTGCCCGCCCGTGGCCACCTTGGCCTTTGGGGTGCAGGCGCTAAAGCCCAGGCCCAGTCCCGCGCCAGCCACTACCAGGCTAGATTGGCGCAAAAAAGCCCGCCGGGAGGCCAGGTAAGCTTCGCGGGCTTCCTGGAAATCGCCCGGATCCTGGGTACCGCGCCGCTCGAGAAAAGCAGCTTTGGAAAAACAGCGCAACAGGGCGGAGAGTGCGGGAGATTTGGCATTCGGCATAGTGGAAAGAGTTTGTGCTTGATCGATTGGCGATGGGACTTGTTACACCTTGTGCAGGGCGACCAAAAATAAGCTTTCCGCGTTTAAACCCCGTTCTTTTTCTGGCGTCCAATCACTAACCGCTTTTTCCTCCACCCCCGCTTTTCAACCGAGTAACCCATGAAAAACCGACTCCTTTTCCTCCTTTGCCTGCTTGGGTCCCTTTTCCTGCCCGCCCAGGAACTTTACTACCCCCCAACGACCAACCTCAGCTGGGAAACCATGACCCTGGAAGAGGCGGGCTTTTGTACCGACCGGGAGCAGGAGCTTTACGACTACCTGGAAAGCACCAACACCGATGCCTTTTTGCTGCTCAAAGACGGCAAAATCGTCATTGAGCGCTACTTCGGCGACTTCTCCGTCTTCACGCCCCACCTTTGGAATTCCGCCGGAAAATCCCTCACCGCCTTTCTGGTGGGCATGGCCGCCGACCTGGATTCGCTCAACATCAACGACCCCACCAGCCAGTACCTGGGCACGGGCTGGACGAATTGCCCCGCCACCGAAGCGGACATCAAGATTGTCCACCAACTAACTATGACAACGAGCCTCGACGACGGCGTGGAAAACTCAGCCTGCTACGACCCGGAATGCCTCGTTTGCAAGGCCGCCCCCGGCACCCGGTGGTCTTACCACAACGGCCCCTACACCCTGCTGACGGACGTCATCGAATCCGCCACCAACCAGGGCATCAACACTTTCATTGCCGAGCGCCTCACCCCCCGAACGGGCATCACCGGGCAGTACCGCGACTTCGGCTTCAACGAAGTCTTCATCAGCACCGCCCGCTCGATGGCCCGCTTCGGCATCCTCGTGCAGGGCAACGGCCGCTGGGCGGGCACGCCCATTTTGCGGGACACGGCCTACCTGCGGGACATGATCACGCCTTCCCAGTCCCTGAACCCCTCCTACGGCTACCTCTGGTGGCTCAATGGCCAGCCCAGTTACCGGATTCCCACGCTCCAGATCAGTTTCCCCGGTCCGCTGCTGCCCAACGCCCCCCAGGATTTGGTGGCGGCCATCGGCAAAGACGCACAGTTGCTCAACATCGTGCCCAGCCAGGGCCTCATTATGGTCCGTATGGGCAGCACGCCCGAAGACGGCAGCCTGGTTTCCACGGGGTACAACGACGCCATCTGGGAAAAAATCAACGGGCTGTACTGCACGACCGCTACCGCTTCTGCCGCCGATCTTCCGGCGGGGGTGAGCGTATTTCCCAATCCGGCAGGCGACTTCATCACCCTCCGTTCCGCCGCTCCCCTGCGCCGCGTCAGTGTGTTCGATCAGGCGGGCCGGGTGTTACGCAGCGAGCGCCTAAGCGGGCAACAGGCAAGGCTCGCACTGGAAAGCTTACCGCGCGGGGTTTTGCTGCTGCGCATTGCCGATGCGCAAGGGGGCGTGAGCTGGCGCAAAGTGGTGCATCGTTAGGCGGGCAGCTTGTTTTTTGCGCGGTCGCAGGTGCTATGGAAGGATAAGGAGCAAGGGCTGGTGAGGGCGGACTTTGGGTGCTTCGCTTTAATTTTTGAACCACTCAGGGCACGAAGATGGACTAAGTTTGGGGACGCTTCGCTTTCCTCTTTTGAACCACTAAGAACAAGAAGATGGACTAAGCTGGCAAAGCCCTGGTTGAACCGTTATACGGCGAAGTGCTATCGGGCGCGCAATCCAGGTATGCAGCGCGGCAACGGTTTGCAGTCGCCGTGAAACGTCTCCGCCACACCCAACTCTATACGACTCTATGGGCTAAAAAGCGCGCAGCGGTCGCCGGATAACGGTGCCACCAGAAAAAACTAAGGGGCACCAGGCACGCTATTCCGCGCCCAGTGCCCCTTAGTTTCCTTAGCTCCTTCGCAAGGAGAAATACCTAATCCTAGGTATGCTGCATCAGGATGTTTTCGAAGAGTTCCTGCCGGCCGCTCGTTTGGGGTGGTTCGCCGTTGGCCTGGCCGAGGCTGGCGAGGGCTTCGAGGGTGAGCTTACCGTTTTCGAAGAGTTGCCCTTCGCCGCTGTCGAAAGAGGCGTAGCGCTGGGTCCGCAGTTTTTTGTACTGGCTGGAGGTAAGGATTTTATCGGCGGCCAGCAGGGCGCGGGCGAAGGCGTCCATACCGCCGATGTGGGCGTGGAAGATGTCTTCCAGGTCGGGGGAATTGCGCCGGGTCTTGGCATCAAAGTTGACGCCGCCGCCCTGCAGGCCACCGCCTTCGAGGATGACCAGCATGGCTTCGGTCAGTTCCGGTACGTTGGTCGGGAACTGGTCAGTATCCCAGCCGTTCTGGTAGTCGCCGCGGTTGGCGTCGATGCTGCCCAGGAGGCCTTCGGAGACGGCCACGGCGAGTTCGTGCTGGAAAGTATGCTGGGCCAGGGTGGCGTGGTTGACTTCAATATTGAGCTTGAAATCGTCCATCAGTTTGTACTTGCGCAGGAAACCGGCTACGGTGGCGGCGTCGAAGTCGTACTGGTGCTTGGTGGGCTCGAAGGGCTTGGGCTCAATGAAAAAGGTACCGGTGAAGCCCTGTTGCCGGGCGTAGTCGCGGGCCATGGTCAGGAAGCGGGCCAGGTGATCGACTTCGCGGCCGTAGTCGGTATTGAGCAGGCTCATGTAGCCTTCGCGGCCGCCCCAGAAGACGTAGTTTTCGCCGCCCAGCTTAATGGTGGTGTCGATGGCATTTTTGAGTTGGGCGGCGGCGTAAGCAACTACCCGGAAATCGGGGTTGGTGCTGGCACCGTTCATGTAGCGGGGGTGGCTGAAGAGGTTGGCCGTTCCCCAGAGTACCTTGCGGCCCTCGGCCTTCATTTTCTCAGCGAGGTAGTCGGTGACTTCCTCCAGGCGCTTGCGGTAAGTGGCCAGGTTGGCGTCTTCTTCGTCGAGGAGGTCGACATCGTGAAAGCAGAAGTAGTCGAGGCCCAGGCGTGCCATGATCTCGAAGCCCGCGTCGATTTTGTCTTTGGCCCGCTGCACGGGGTCCGTGGCCGTCAGCCAGGGATAAGCCGCCGTGCCGCTACCGAAGGGGTCGCCGCCCGTGTTACAAAGGGTATGCCACCAGGCCATCGCGAATTTGAAGTGCTCGTTCATCGTTTTGCCAGCTACTACGCGGTGCTTATCGTAGTACTTGAACGCCAGGGGGTTGTCACTCTCGGCACCTTCAAACGGGATGTTGGGAACTGTGGAAAAATAAGTAGGCATCAGCTTAGAGGGTTGAATTTACCGCCGTGGGCACCGTGCCGCACGACAGCCACTTTGCGTGGAAAATCCGAAGGTAGCCATTCACGGCAGAACTAGGAAATACCGCAAAAAATGCAATCGGTTGGGACGAAAAAATAATTTTCGGGGGGGCGAAAATCGGTTCAGGGGGCCCGACAGACCTTCTCCTCATTCTTTCCATGGCACCTGCGGCCGCGCCCAGATCCGAAAAAAAAGTGTGGAGCCACCAACGCCACGCCGCTGTTTCCCGTCTGACCCAACGTACCGGGCGCAAACCGCTGGCCCCGGCCAGCCCCGCCCCCAAAATACTTAACCATGCAAAGACTTTTGACTCTTGCCCTTCTGGCCCTGCTCACCATCGTGTTCGCGAGCTGCCTGGAAGAAAAATGTGAAGAAAACCGCCTGGTGCTGGGCTTTGAACCCGTGGTGGTGACCAGCGACGCGTGGCGCAACTCGGCCTTCATTTGCGGCATTCCCGAGCCGGTGTGTGAGGCGGGCGGCTTCTACGTTTATGGCCCCTATCTGTTTATGGTGGAGACCAACCGCGGCCTGCACATTTACGACAATAGCGACACGCGCAACCCGCGGCCGATCACCTTCATGGAGGCCCCCGGTGGCCAGGGTATTGCGGTGCGCAACGACATCCTCTACATGAACCAGTACACGGATCTGGTGGCCTTTGACCTGAGTAACCCGGAGAATCCTACGCTGGTGGGCCGCACCGAAGACGTCTTCGACCCTTACAGCATTTTCGCGCAGGTGCTCGGTGGCGGTGAGTTTATTACCGACTTCGTAGAGACCGGCGAGCGGCGGGTACTGACCTGTAACTCCCCGAACTGGGGGCAAAACTTCTGGCGGGAAGGCGGCGTCTTCTTCGCCCAGTCGCGCAATGAACTCGCCTTCAACTTTGACGCGGGCAACGTTACCAACACTGCGGGTGGCACGCCCGAGAACGTAGGGCAGGGCGGCAGCCTGGCGCGCTTCACCATTGCCAGCTCCACGCTCTACGCCGTTGACGACCAAAACCTGAAGGCCTTTTCCCTGGCCAATCCCATCGCTCCCGTCTTTCAGGGCAACATCAACCTGGGCTGGGGCATTGAAACGATCTTTCCCTACGAAGACAAGCTCTTTATTGGTTCCCAGACGGGGATGCAGATTTTCAGCATCGCCAACCCGTTGGTGCCCGAGCACCTTTCCACCTTCGAGCACGTGCTGGCCTGTGACCCGGTGGTGGTGGCCAATGACCTGGCCTACGTCACCCTCTGGGGCGGCCGCGATTGTGGTTCCATTGGCGACCAGCTGGAAATCATCGACGTGAGCAACGCCCGCGAGCCCCGCTCTTTACAGATTACCCCCATGTCTTCCAGCCACGGCCTGGCGGTAGCGGAAGGCAAATTGTTCCTCTGTTCACAGTGGGAAGGCTTCCGGGTGTTCGACCTGACGGACGATGGCCTGCTGGGCGAACAGCTGGACCACTCCACCGAAATTTTTGCGCGCGACGTGATCGTCTTGCCCCAGAACAATGAACTGATCGTGCTCGGCTACGGCCAGGAAAAAGGCATCCAGCAGTTCAACTACGATGAGGCCGGCCGGCTCACCCCGACCAGCCATATTAGTGTATGTGATTAAAGGTTAGTAACGTCCCGGAGCCAGGAAAGCGCCAGTCGTTCCCATGCTTGCACTTTCCCGCTCCGGGTTTTTCCTTTAATTTGCCAGCAACAAGCCCTCAAGCCCCATGCGCTGTATTACCCTTTTGCCTTTGCTGCTGATCCTTTTCCTGCCCCTGGCCGCCCAGAACCGGGCGGAAGGTTACCTCGACGTGATTCACCTCCGGGAGGGGGAGCCGCTGGAAGGGACCATTCTGGAATACGTTTTCCAGGATCGGGTGGTGCTGGTAACGGCAGGCGGCTCGGTTAAGACTGTACCGTGGGCGGATATTCTGCGGGTAAACTTTCGAATGGATAAAGACTACGTGCCGACGGTAGAAACGACTGCGGTGGGCACGCAGGACCGGCCCGGTGAAATCATTCCTCGCCGGAGCTTTTTACACCAGGTGGGAGGCGGCCTGTCCTTCGGCTCCAACACTGCGAACCGCTTTGGCTTTTCGGAAGTGCTCACCACCATTGGCGGCAACGTGAATTACCACCTGGTCAAGCGGGTGGGCCAACGCTATGTCCTCGGTGCGGGGCTCGACGCAGGCCTGATGAGTTTTGAACGGGCGGAAAATGTGATGGCCCTGACGGCGCTGGGCGAAGTGCACCTCAACCAGCGGCGGGCCCAGCCCTTTATCCGCCTGGAAGTGGGGCCGAGTTTGCCCTTTGGCGGAAGCGCGAGCGGGCCGGAGATCAGCTCCCGCCAAATCTCGCTCCTGTACCATGCGGCGCTGGGCCTGGAATTTAAGTCTACGCCCGACGGTTGGGGCAGCCTGGTCTTCGACCTTGGTTACCGCTTCCTCAACAGCAGTTTTATTTTGACTACTGACACCCTCGACGTTATCGAGCGCAACATCCAGTACCGACGGTTGATGCTGCGGGGTGCCATTCGTTTTTAATCCCCTTTTTTACCGCTCCATTGGACAGCTATCCCGATGACAAAAGCCTGGTGGCCGCCTGCGTAGCGGGTGATCGGAGAGCCCAGGAGGTCTTCTACCGGCGCTATGCTCCCACGGCACTGGTGGTCTGCCGCCGCTACAGCCCCGACCGGGAGGAGGCCATGGCGCTGTTGAATGGGGGGATGATGAAAGTCTTTGAAAAGCTGGCAACGTTCCGCTGGGAAGGCAGCCTGGAGGGCTGGGTCAAGCGCCTGGTCTTCCGCAGTACCATCGACCAGTTCCGGGGGCAACCCAGGCGGCCGACGCTGGAGGTGGCCGACTGGGACCAGCCCACGGAGGCCAGCGCCACCCACTCCCTTTACGCTGACGACCTGTGCCGCATCATCGATATGCTCCCGGAGACCAGCAAAGAAGTGTTCTGGCTCTTCGCCGTAGAGGGTTTCAACCACGCTGAAATTGCCGAAAGGCTCCAGTTCAGTGAGGGCAACAGCCGCTGGCACCTCAACAAAGCCCGCCAGATTTTGCGGGAAAAATTACAATCCGACGCCTTTAAAATCAACCGCTATGCCGGGTAAACAACAAGAAGACTGGACCGACGATGCCGCCTTCTGGGATGAAGCCTGGAGGGACATGCAGCAGCGGCTGGACGCCCCGGCACAGCGGCGCGCCGCAGCCTGGTGGTACCGGCCAGCACTGCTCGCCGTGCTGTTCCTGGTCGTGGCCAGCCTGGTTCTACTGGCCTACCGCGCGGGCCGGGAACATGCCCCCGCAACCCCCACCCCTCCCCAACCCGCCGTGGCTGCGACGACCAAGTCCGTAGCTACCCCGCCTGCCACACCAGCGCCCCTGGAAAGTCCGGAAACGACCACCCCATCCCCTACTTTAGTTCCTGAAAAGCAATCAACCCCAGCCCGAAACGCGCCGCCGGAAGCCAGGCCCATCTCCCCCAATTCCCGGGTAGCGCTTGGCGGGCCAGCATCGTCCAGCCCCGGCACGCCATCCACCGCCCCCCGCGCGGTTGAAGGTGCTGCGCTGGAAAACACCCTGCCCCCCCCCACCTGGCCAACGGCAACGGGTTCCCCCCTGCCGGAACAGCGTGCGACGGAGCGGGTGCTGCCCACGGCCGTGTCACTTCTGCCTTCGCTCGCCCAACTCCTCCCCTTTGAAGTCGCGCCGGCTACCAGCAGGAAAGCAGTGGAATTTCGCCCCACCCGCCGCCCGGGCAGCTTCGCATTCGAATGGGGAGCAATCGCCACACCGAGCCTCCAAAAGCCGGGTTTTACGGCTGGCCTGGCCTACCGCCTCCCGGCGCGGGGCCGGTTGGAATTCCCCCTCCAGTTGCGTTACCGGCAGGAAAAGGTACAAATCGTTTCCGCCAATGTGAACGGCCTGACCGGGAACCTGGAAAACCTGGGAACAGGAGCGCCGATGTTCAATGCGCAGTCGGTGGAAAGCTTATTCCTCGATCTCCAGCGCGCCAGACTGGACGCGTTGCGTACCCGGGGCCTGGAATTGGTGGTGGGTGCTGATTACCGGCTCAACAGTCGCTGGACCTTCGGCGTGGCCGGAGGATTGGAATATTTGCTACAGGCCCAGGGACCAATAATTTTCACCGATACCCTATCCAACCAGGCTGTTTTCCGAAGTGCCGGATTTGAAGACCTGTTGGTAGTCGATTTTGCTGCTGCCGACCAAAGCCCCGTCAGCGGGGGAACGCCGGTTTTCAACGCAGGACGCAATGCTTCCGCCGTTGGCAGCATCAACCGGCTGGTGCCCCGGGCCTATCTGCGGGCGGGATACCAGGTTGCTCCACGCCTGGGCCTCTACGCCAGCGGCAGCTATCTGCTCGGCACCGTTTACCAGGATGGCCTGGGAAGCCTTCGCCGCGAACAAGTGAAACTGGGCCTGCGGTGGCGGATAAATTAGCCCACAGGGAGGATAATTCCCGCAGGGCGCAACTTCTCGCTGCGGCATCCAATTATCCGCTTATTCCAGGGCAACTCCGTCCTCGAACGAACCATAAGCAGCAATGGTACAACAAGCATTTGCCCGCCAGGCAAAAAACATTCTGGCGACGGATGACAAGGTTATTGGCCTGGCCGTGGGCGGCTCTTGGCTCGCGGATGAAGTAGACGAGTTTTCTGACCTGGACCTGGTACTGGTAACGCAGGAAAAAATTTCCCATGACCTGAGCCACATGCTGGAATACGCCAGAAAGCTGGGGGATTTCATCTCGGGGTTTACGGGCGAACACGTCGGGGAACCCCGGTTGCTGATATGCCTTTACGATAATCCGCTCCTGCACGTTGACCTCAAATTTCTGACGCTCGAAGAGTTCGGCACCCGGGTGGAGACCCCAGTCCTGCTGCTCGATAAGGAGGGACAGCTTGCCAATACCCTCCAAAGTTCCCAAGCCCGCTTCCCCTACCCCAGCTACCAATGGATAGAAGACCGGTTCTGGACCTGGATCCACTACGCCCTCACCAAAATAGGACGGGGAGAATACGTTGAAGCCGTTGATTTCTTCGCTTTTTTACGAATGCTGGTGCTAGGCCCGCTCCTACACATTAAAAACGGGAATTTGCCCCGGGGCGTCCGGAAAGTAGAAAAAGAGGTAGCGCCGGAAGACTTGGCGCAATTAAAGCTAACCATCCCGACTTGCGAGCGGAAATCCCTCTTAGACAGTCTGGGCAACGCAGTAAACTTGTACCGGCATTTGAGGACGGTGCTCTACGACGGGCAAGTGAACTTGCAGCGCGAGGCGGAAGAAAAAGTGATGACCTATTTTACGGTAATTCAGCACCGTAAATGATGGCTGGCGGAGGGAGGAATACTTCCTTGCCGTTTGCGTTTGCGTGGACATTCCTGCGGATGTCCATCCTCTGGAAGCCCCGGATTCCGGATGCGGGCATGATCTTTTGGGTGTAGCCCCGGATTACGGATGCGGGGCATCCTCCATCCGGGGTTATTCAGGTTCGACCCCTACCGGGTCAGGGAGGACAGGGAACTGGCGAGACTGGTGTTTAATGGAAATTTATTCCTTTATTCCCTTATTCCCTTACTTACATCACCACTTCCCAGGTATTGAGGGCGCGGTAGATGGCGCGGTGCACCTTCCCGCGGATGTCCATCGTCTGGAACCGTTCATTTTTGGGATCGGGGTGGATGCGGTTGGTGAGGAGGACGTAGACCAGGTCGTTTTCGGGATCAGCCCAGACGGAAGTTCCGGAAAAGCCGGTGTGGCCGAAGGTGGTTTCAGCGGCACCCTCGTTGATGACTCCGCGCCATCCGCCGGCCAGGCGGTCAAAACCCAGGGCGCGGTAATTATAGCGATTGCGGTCGGTAAACAAAGCCACCGTTTCGGGACTGAGCAATTCCCGGCCGGCGTAGGTTCCTCCGTCGAGCAACATCTGGAACAGGCGGGCCAGGTCATGGGCATTGCCGAACAAGCCGGCGTGCCCGGCAACGCCGCCGAGGAGGGCCGCGCCTTCATCGTGGACGTACCCACGGACGAGGCCACCGCGCATCCAGGGGTCCACCACCGTGGGCACGAGCCGTTCCAGGGGAAATTTCTCCGTGGGCCGAAAGCCCAGTTTTCCCAGCTGGAGGGGGAGGTAGAATTCGCGCTGCAACAGCTCTTCCATGGGCTCGCCAGCGGCGGCTTCAACGATGAGTTGGAGCAGGTAAAAGTTTAAATCGCTGTAACGGTACACGGGGCGGGAAGTGTAGTCGATCCGGCCCAGCACGTTCGCCGCCACCAGGCCTGGCACCTCGGTGGCCATCCAGCGGTTTTGGGCGATGGGAAGACTGAATGCCGCGTCTTCGAGGTCAGCGACGATCTTTTTGCTGAGCAGGCCATTGAGCGGAATGTCTGACTGCAAGCCCGTATGGTGGGCCAGCAATTGCTCCACGCGGTAACCGCCAATGGCCTTCTTTTTGAATTCCGGCAGGTAGTCGCGCACGCGGGCGTTGAGGTCAATGGCCCCTTTGTCATATAGCTTCATCACCGCCAGGGAGGTGGCGGCCGCTTTGGTAACGGAGGCGAGGTCGTAGAGGTCGCCGGGGTCTACGGCTTGCTGGCGGTAGACGTGGTTGCCGTAGGCTTTTTCGTAGACAACGTGCCCGTCTTTAAGCACTACGAGCTGGGCACCGGGCATGGCCCGGTAGCGAATGCCGCGGTTGATGTGGTAATCGATATCGGCGAAGCGTTCGCGGTCGATGCCCAGCAGCTCGGGCAACCGAAAGCCGCCGCGGACGGCCCCCAGGCGGTATCCGGTGCCGGCTGAGAAATGCGCGGTGCTGCGGGCCAGGCGGCCGTCGATCAACTCCGCACCGAAGATGGCCTGCGCCAGAATCACCTCCGTTTCCTTGCAGCGCATGGGCGTATTGAGCAGCGTCCAGTCTTGCGGGAAGTCGCCCAGCAACGCCGGATCGCCGAAGTGGAGGAAGGTCACCGCACCGATGGGCAGGCCAAACAACTGCTGGTACCAATCGGCATTGAACGGTGAGCTCCCAACGGGATCATCGGCCAAAACTACCGTGGGCAGGGGCGAAGCGGTGGGCAGCAGTTGGGGCAGGCTTTCTTCGTAGGGCAGTTCCTGGACGCTGGTGAAGCGCCGGGCAATGGCCAGAAAGTGCTCGGGGCGCTGGTCCTGGCGATAAATTACCCGGAGAGCGGGAATTTGCAGGTAGGGCAGGCGTCCGGCGGGCCGGGTCAGCACAACCGTTTCCCGCAGCAAGCGGTTGTGGCGCTCCAGATCAATGGCCGGGGTAAGGCTCTCAAAGGGCCAGGTTGCGCCAACGGCCAGGGTATCGGATTGGGGTACCAGGCTGAGCATCCGGCCAAGGGGGGAAGACTGCAGGCTATCCAGTTGGGCCGGCGTGAGGGCCACCGGCGGGGGCTCAGTGGGGGCGGGCTCGCTGGAAAACCAACTGCTCAGCCAGTCGAAGAGGCCATCCGTCCACGACCCCGCGTGCAGGGGCTGGGCGGTGCAAAGCAGGCCAAAGGTGATCAGGGGGAGAAGGAGACGTTTCATTCAATTTCGGGGGCTAGACTGGGCCGTAGGCAACGCTCTATTACTCGCTCTGGGGCGCAAGAATACGGTTCTTTTGGGGAAAATAAAAAGCGATAACGCTAGGATAAACGTGGTATTGCCCCTTCAGTTTCATTCTTTTTCTTGCTTTTAACGGATAATTAAAACATTTGCTTTATTTTGCGCGGCCGCAGGTGCCGGGAGATGGTCTTCGGAAGCGGAGGATGAACGGGGCCACCTTACCTTTCCCTGCTCGTCAGGCATTGCCCGGCACCTGCGGCCGCGCCCTGACCAAAAACAGCGTATGGAAGCAAGTACCGTGGCGATTCTTTTGTTGCTCTCTGCCGTAGTTGGGGCCTTGCTCAGTTGGCTCGTGCTGCAACTGCGGCTGCGCCGGGATTTTCTGCCCCTGGAGACGCTGGCCAAAGAGTACATCCGCCGCGAGATTTACGAGCAACTGCGGCAAGATGCCGACCTCCACTACGAAAACCTGCAGGAAAAAACGGCCGCAGAGCAAGCCTTGGCCGCCGAGCTGGCCGCCACGCGTGTCCGCCTGGAAGCCACCCACGAAAAACTCAACCAGCAGGCCAGCGAGATGCAGCGCCTGCAGGCCGCCAGCCTGGCCCAGTTTGAACAAACCGCCAACCGGCTGCTCCAGGAAAAAAGCGCCCACTTCAGCGCCCAAAACGCCGCCCAGATCAGCAGCATCATCCAGCCCTTGCGCGACCACCTGGCGGGTTTCGAGCAGCAAGTCGCCAGCCGTTTCCTGGAAGAAACCCGCGACCGCATCTCGCTGCGCAACGAAATCCAACACCTCCAACAGCTCAACGTACAGATCAGCAACGACGCCAACAACCTGGCCGGGGCCCTGCGCGGCAACAATAAAACCCAGGGCGACTGGGGGGAATGGCAACTCCTCACCCTGCTGGAAGCCAGCGGTTTGCAAGCGGGCCTCCACTTTGAGGTGCAACAGAGTTACCGCGACGAAGACGACCGCATTAAACGCCCCGATTTCGTCATCAACCTCCCCGAAGGCAAGCACCTGGTGATCGACTCCAAGGTTTCCCTGACCGCCTACGACCGCTACTGCGCCCTCGACGGCAACGACCCCGAAAGGCCGCGACAGGCCAAAGCCCACCTGGGAAGCCTGCGCCAGCACATCCTCGATCTGGCCAGCAAGAACTACCCACAACTCTACCAGATCAGCAGCCCGGATTACCTCCTGCTCTTCATCCCCATCGAACCGGCCTTCGGGCTGGCCCTGCAAACGGACCGCAACCTCTTCACCGAGGCCCTCGAACGCAACGTCGTCATCGTCACCCCCTCCACCCTGCTGGCGACGCTGCGGACGGTGAATTTCATCTGGAAGCAAGACCTGCAAAAGAAGAACGTCCAGGAAATTGCCCGGCAGAGTGGTTTGCTCTACGATGGTTTTGTGGCCTTCACCGAGGAACTCGCCAACGTCGGCAAACAACTCGATCGCGCCCAAGCCGCCTACAACAACGCCATCCGCAAACTCTCCACCGGCGGCAAACCGGGCAGCACCCTCATCGGCCGCGCCGAACGCCTGCGCAAGCTGGGCGCAAAGAACAAAAAAAACCTGCCGCAGGAGTTTTTGGCATTGGAGGAGGAGTAGTGAATGAGCGAATGCGTGACCGCCGTAGGCAGCAGCGCAGCTAATGAGCTACAGCACGGGATAGGCGTGACATTAACGTGTTTATTTCTGTACTGGAATTCAATAATTCAATAATTCTCCTACCTGGTGGGCTGCTCCTAAGGCCGTGAGTTATTCGCCCATTCGCCAATTCACCCATTCACGCATTCACCCATGCACCCCCGTAACCGCTACCAACAACCCCACGATTTTTCCTCCCTCGCCGGGGTCGTTCCGGAATTGGCCGGTTACCTGGTCATTACGCCGGATGGGCGGACGAGCCTGGACTTCACCTCGCCGCAGGCCGTGCGTTTGCTGAACCGGGCCCTGTTGTTGCGGGATTACGGGCTAAAGCATTGGGATATTCCGGCGGGTAATCTTTGTCCGGGCGTACCGGGCCGGTTGGACTACATCCACGTTTTAGCCGATTTGCTGGGGGAAGGTGCCCAGGGGGGCAAAAAGGTGCGGGTGTTGGACGTAGGGACGGGCGCGTCGCTGATTTATCCCATTCTGGGCGTTGGGGAATACGACTGGCGTTTTGTGGGTACGGACCTGGATGCGGGCAGCCTGAAGGTAGCCGGTGCCATTGCGCGGTTTAATCCGGCAATTGGTAAGTCCGTCCTCCTGCGGCAGCAGACGGAGGCGGGGGCCATTTTCCGCAACGTGATCCTGCCGGGAGAAACCTTCGCCTGTACGATGTGTAACCCTCCGTTTTTCAGCGATGCCGCCAGCGCCAGTGCGGCCGCAACCCAGAAGTGGGAAAAGCTGGGGGAAAGCCCTGAGGCGCAACTCAACTTCGGAGGGCAGGCCCACGAGCTGTGGACGCCCGGGGGCGAGCCCGAATTTCTGCGGCGCATGATCCGTGAATCTGTCGCCTTCAAAGGACAAGTGGGCTGGTTTACCACCCTGGTCTCCAAAAAAGGCTACCTCCGCAATGCCCGGCAGGAGCTCGATCGGATGGGTGCTGCATGGGTGCGGGAATTGCCCATCGGGCAAGGGGGAAAGCTGCGGCGGGTATTGGCGTGGACTTTTCGGAAGTAAGGGTTATGGAGTGCTGCCGAAGGCGATAGTATCGGAGAAATTCGGGATGCAAAGTTGGGGGAACCACCAACGAAGCTGGGCGAGGTCAGTAAGTGGTGTTTTATCTTGCTGGGGGTTGAGGGCTTATTCTTCTTTTACCAAGTCGAGATCAAGCTGAATTCCAATCGCGGCTTCTACAGCCATCAAATCCTCTAGCGATAGCGTGGCGAGTTTGTCCGTCAACCTTCTTTCGCTAACTGTGGTGATTTGGTCTGCCATAGCTTTACGTGTTAGGCCGTTCAACGTTATGAGGGTTTCTCCGGGATATATCTTTCGGATTTGAGAAGAAACGGGAACAACTTGAAATCTGGACAGTACACGGTTCGATAAGTCATTACTGACAATTATAGCTGGCCGCGTTTTCTGAATTTCATTACCTTCAAAAGGGTCAAAGCGTACCCACCAAACATCCCCTCGTTTCTTCACAGTTCCTCGTGATTCAGCGTTCCTTCCATCCATTCTAGCGCTTCCATTTCTCTTTGCTCGTCAGCGGCCATTGCTTCGTATCCGGCTGCCAGGTCATTGCGATAGTCTTTCACGATGGTAGGTGCGGGGATGGACACAACTGGGGCTGCGCGTGGTTCTCCGCTATTGCCAAGGTCAAACTCTACACTTAGGAAATCAAAAGCCGTGAGCAGTTCCAATAGGAAAACTTGCTTGGAGGGATCTTTGAGGGTAACAACCAGTCTCTGCATAATCCATAGCTTTTAGCTGCTAACGAAATAAGTGGAGCTTAGGTTGCCACCTAGTGGTTGAAGAACGAATTACGATCCAGCTTGGACTTGTCCTAGCGGCACTGAACTGCCTGGCCAAAACGCCACCATAGGTCGGCTATGCTGGCGTTTCGTCCACTTGTTCAGCACCACGATCACTTCGCCCGAGGTAAGCCCTATTCATTCCTCAACCACTAGCCTCCCAAAGCATGGTGCGTCTATTGGGTTGGAGCAAGGCGTGCAAGGCCCACTAACACCCCTCCTTCGCCAAAAGAACCCATGGATCACTAATATTGCGTGTCCGGCAGACAGCGTCAAGCCCGTTTTCTTCGCTACTTTGCCGACGTAAAACGGAAGGTTTCCAGTCCAATGCCCAGCATGCGAATTTTAGAACATTTTCAACTTGCCAGCGGTCCAACGGGGATAGAGGCCTTCGGCAGTGGCCACATCAACGGCTCTTTCCACGTCTTGGGAAGGGAAGAATACCTGCTCCAGCGGATCAACCACCGGGTTTTTCCCGACGTAGCGGGGCTGATGACCAACATCCAGCGGGTGACGGAACACCTGCGCGGGCGAATGGCGCGGGCTACCGACCTGGCCGAGCCGCAGCTTACCCTACAGATTATTCCAACCCTCGACGGGGCACTGTTCCGCAGGGACGAAGCCGGGGACTACTGGCGGGTCTACACCTTCCTGGGCGGCCTGCACGCTTACGACCTGGTGGAGCACCCTGATCACGCCTACGAAGGTGCCCGCTCCTACGGGTATTTTCTGCGCTTTCTGGACGACTTCCCCCACGCCCGGGTAGTGCCGGTGTTGCCCGACTTTCACAACGTCATCGTTCGGCTGCGGGCGCTGGAGGCGGCGGCTGGAGCGGCGGAAAAAGACCCGGTCCTGCAAATCCGCTGGCGGGAATGCCGGACGGATTTGCGGCGGATCTTCGAGCAGGCCGATGCCCGCTGTGCCATCCAGCTGGCCTGGGACAAAGGCATCCTCAAAACCCGGGTGACGCACAACGATACCAAGTTCAACAACGTCTTGCTTACCCCGCAAGGCAAGGGCAAGGCGGTGGTGGACCTGGATACGGTGATGCCTGGGATTGTCCATTTCGACTACGGGGACGGACTGCGTACCGCCACGGCCACCGCCGCTGAAGACGAGGCGGATCTCCAGCTCGTTGGCAGCGACCCGGAGTTGTACCGGGCTTTCACGGAAGGCTACCTTGAGGTGACGCAAGACTACCTCAGCGCGGCAGAGCGGCATTACCTGCCGCAGTCTGGGGCCCTGCTGGCCTACCTGATGGCGGTGCGCTTTTACACGGATTACCTGCGGGGCGACGTCTACTTCGGCATCAAGCACCCGGAGCACAACCTGCTGCGCGCGCGGAACCAGCTGCGGCTCTGTGCGGTGCTGGCGGGTGGGATCTAGCCGGGGAAATGCTACATTTGCCGCGCTGGGTAGGCCCGCTGCCCCTCGCCTTGCTCCTTCATCCGGTCTCCCCCCTTCGGGGGGTTGGGGGGGAGCACCTGCGGCCGCGCCCTGAAGAGGAAGCACCCCGCATTTTTGGCTACCGCCAAACCATGTTTGCGCCTGCCGCGTTACAGCAACCGAATCCCACTGAACACTCACCGAAAGGGAGGGTCTGATTTGTCAACCTGGGCCCGCCATCAGTATCCCGTATATGCGTTACGAAGTTAAGATTGGAATCCTCGCACTCGCGGCCATTATCCTGGCCGTCTGGGGGTACAAATACATTCAGGGCACCAACCTGTTTACCACCGCCAATACCTACCACACCTACTACACCAACGTGGCGGGACTGACGGTGGGCACGCCGGTGCAGATCAGTGGGGTGACCGTCGGATCCGTCAGTGGCATCGACCTGGACCAGCAAACGCGGACCGTACGGGTAACGATGACCGTCCGCAAGGGCGTGAACGTTCCCGTCGATTCCCGCGCCTACATCACCACCGTGAGCCTGCTGGGCGAAAAAGCCATTGACTTGCAGTACGAAAAACCCTGCTTTGGCGATGGCGACTGTGCCGAAAGCGGTACGGAAATCGCCAGCGGCACCAAGGGCATTCTGGCTTCGCTGATGGGGGGAGGCGACGGCGAAAGTCCGCTGGATGGCATCCAAAGCCAGCTCAACGGGGCGCTCGATAGCCTGGAGTACATGCTCTTCGATGAGAACAGCGACAACCCCATTGCACGCTCCACCAACGACCTGGCCGTGACGATGGAGAACCTGAAAATGGCTACCGCCCGCCTGCAAAACATCATGGACGCCAACGCAGGAGAGATCAACAACACCTTTGACAACCTGGAAACCATCACTGGTACGCTGGCTGATAAGCAGGCCTCCATTGCCAGCATCATTGACAATGCCAACGAGCTTACCGGACGCCTCAGCCGCATTGAGCTTGACCAGACGATGGCCGAAGTCAACAGCGCCATCCAGAGCCTCAAGGGCACCCTTAACCAGGCCAACGCAGCCATCGGGGGCGTCAACAACCTGATGAACAGCATCGAATCCGGCCAGGGAACCCTGGGTAAACTGTTGAAAGACGACGCCATTTACGACCGCCTCAACAGCGCCACACTCGCAGCCGATACGCTCTTCACGGATCTCCAGGAACGTCCTTACCGCTACGTCCCTTTCAAGAGCCGCAACCGGGTGCTCAGATTCGACCGCAAAGACGCCGAGCTGGAAGAACAGAAGGATTAGGCAACTGCGTTATTTTAACGTGGGGTTAAGCCCTTGAAACAATCACAACCCATTGATTTTCAACAACTTTTAGAATACAGTTCGGCAGTTTTGTAATTCGGTAGTTGACAATGCCCACTACCGGAACTACCGAACTACAAAACCATTGCCATCTAACCATCTGGAAATCAGCGAATAGCTACGTTGCCCCCCCAACCTGACATTATTTTATCTGCACCTGGCCGGTTGACCCGCTGCCAGGCCACTCCCGCACCGTAGCTTTGCGCCGCACCGGGACAGTTCACTGCCCGGAGGCTTATGATAACGCCCATATTACCCAAAACCAGCCCTGATGCGCATCCTCACTGCCGCCCAACTCCGCGCCCTGGACCAAGCCACCATTCGCGCCGAAAAAATCACGAGCGGCGAACTTATGGAGCGCGCCGCCAAGGCCTTCACTAAGGCATTCACCCGCCATTTTCCCGATCCGGAACGTCCCGTGGTCGTCGTTTGCGGCACGGGAAACAACGGAGGCGATGGCCTCGTGGTGGCCCGCCGGCTCAAGTCGCGCAACTATAAAGTCTCCGTCATCCAGGCCAACATCGGGACGCGGAGTGCAGACAATCAGGACAACTTCAAACGGCTGAAGGGACAGGGAATTGAAGTCCGGCAACTGACCCAGGGCGATCCCTGGCCGGCGATTGCCCCCGAGGCGGTGGTGGTGGATGCGCTGTTCGGCACAGGCCTGGGCCGCCCGGTGGCGGGCTACTGGGCCGAATTGATCGATTACCTCAATGCGTTGCCGAACTTCCGCGTGGCCGTTGACCTGCCCAGCGGCTTATCTTCCGACGGGCCGCAGGAAGGCCCCTGCGTACACGCCGATCTGACGCTGTGCCTCGGCCTGCCCAAGCTGGCCCTTTTTGCTCCGGCCAATACCCAGTTGCTGGGCAATTGGGAGCTGGTTACTTTCCCCCTGGCGGACCCCGACCGCCTCCATCCGGAAGTAGGCGGTGGCCCTGCTTATCAGGCGACGCTGAACGACGCCAGTGAACTAGGTGGCCTGCTCAAAAAGCGCTACGCCAACGACCACAAGGGCACTTTCGGTCACGCTTTTTTGGTCGCCGGAGCCTTCGGCACGATGGGCGCGGCAGTCATTGCCGGCCGCGCGGTACTGCGCGCCGGGGCGGGGTTGCTCACCTGCCATATCCCCCGCAGTGGCTACGAAATTATGCAGATCAGCTTTCCGGAAGCCATGTGCAAGGTCGATACCCACCGCTACCACAGCACGGAAATCGGTGACTTGGGGGCCTACGACAGCATCGGCATCGGCCCCGGCATCGGCCAGGAAGCCCTGACGGTTGAGGCCGTGCGCTCCGTGCTGTCCCGCTACGAGCGGCCCATGGTAATCGACGCCGACGCCATCAACATCATTGCCGCCCACCCGGAGCTCCTGAAACTGATCCCCAAAAACAGCCTCCTGACGCCCCACCCCAAGGAATTTGCCCGCTTATTCGGGGAGACGGAGCATGATTTTGCCCGGTGGCAGGTGCAGCGGGAAGTTGCGAAGCGCAATGGACTGGTCATCGTCCTGAAAACCGGATTCACCTCCATTGCCACTCCCGGGGGCGAGCTTTACTTCAACCCCACCGGCAATCCGGGCATGGGGACGGCCGGCACCGGCGATGCCCTGACGGGGGTACTGACCGGTCTGCTGGCTCAGGGCTACGACCCCGTCACGGCCGCTCGCCTGGGGGTTTATCTCCACGGCCTGGCGGGCGACCTGGCTGCCGAGGAACTCAGCCAGGAGTTTTTGCTGGCCGAAGACGTGGTCTCCCACCTCGGCCAGGCGTACCGGAAACTCCGGGAGTAGCGAGCTGGCTTTGTACGGGACAAGTTCCCCCCGCAGCGTCCTAAGCAGCAGTGCCGCCCCAATCCCGGAGGCGACGAAAAATGGACGATCATGGGAACTGTATTACGAATGACGATGGCAATTGCCCTGTTGCTGGCCGGCACGGGTGCCCTGTGGGCGCAGGCTACGGCCAACGCCAGTGCGTCCTCCGGCGGAGGATACGCTACGCTGGCCGCCGCCCAGTTTGGGGTGGAAGGGCCGGACAACAGCAGCCCCGATTGCGTCAGCCCCGGCACGGGCAGCCACCAGTCTTTCGGGCAACACATCCTGCAGGTTGCCGACGCTGAACTCGACCAAAACGTCTTCGCCTTCGTCAGTCACATCGACGAAGACAACGACCGCTGCGTGGTTTTCGACCGGGCGCGCATCGAGATCAAAGGTGGCCCCCAGGGCAGCACCGACCCTGAGCTGGAACACGCCTACGGAGACGAAACCTTCTACCGCTGGCAATTTCAGTTGCCGGCCGACTTCGTGGGGGCCAGCAGTTTTTGCCACCTTTTCCAGAACAAGGCCCAGGGGGGATCGGATTCCGACTTCCCCATCCTGACGATTACCGCACGGGCCAGCATTGTGGAACTGCGGCACCACGCGGGCGACGAAAATCCGGCGGGCACCCAGGGCTCGCTCGTCTCCGCCCCGCTCAGCGACTTCCGGGGGCGGTGGGTGGAGGTGTACCTGCGCCAGGAGCACCGCAACGACGGCGCGCTTACGTTTACCGTCAACGACGTCCTTACCGGTGCCAGCATCATCAGCTACGCCAATCCGAACATCGACCTGTTCCGGGGAGCACCCACTTCGAACAACGTCATCAACCGCCCGAAGTGGGGCATTTACCGCGCGTACAACGCTACGGCCAATCCGCCCCTGAAGGATGAGATTGTGCGCTTTGCCAACTTCTGTTCTTCGGAGGTGGCCGCTTCGCTTTGTCCGTCTTTGCTCCCCGACCTGGGTCTGCCCGACACGGTGCGCCTGGCCTTGCCGTTGGAGGGATCGGCGAACGTCCCTCTGTACATGCCACTGGTGTGGGAGCCCTCCGCCGGGGCCACCTCCTACAACGTTTACCTGGGCACTACGCCCACGCCGGGGCTGGTGGCCAACGTCACTGCCGCCACCTTCTCGCCTACCCTGGTGGCGGGTACGACCTACTATTACCAGGTCGGCGCGGTGAGCTCCAGCGGAGAGCGGCGCAATACCGTGGCCACCTTCAGCACCCTGGTGAACCCGGACGACGGTGACTGGGACGTGGCGCGGGGGCACGCCCGCCCGGAAGTGGAGCACAGCAGTGTGTTCTCTTTTGACTTCAACGTTGCGGGCGATGCCGCCATCGACAGTACTTCGCGCATCCCCTCCGAGCTGGGCAACAACCAGCATTGCCACCTTTCCGACCAGGGCACTACGGGCAACTACCGCTGGCGCTACCGGCAGATGACGGACGATGAAGTCACGGTCCTCCTCCGCCTGGCCCCCATTCCCGCCAACAACAACATTACCTACGTGGAATTCTACGGCCGGGGCTGGCGCCAAAAGCTGCGCATTAACCGGAGCAACATCCAATTGCAGCAGACGCCCGGCGACCCCACCTTTGATTTTCCGGAAGGCTTCTGGGATAATGATCCTTACCGCATCATCCGCATCACATTTGGCAGCAACCCTACCCCCGGCGGGCCGCTCTTCACCCGGGTGTACCTGGAGGAATCCCCGACCGTCTTTGCCAGTGGGGAAAGTGAAACCACCTCCGGTGCCACCAGTGCGCGCATCGATATTGGCCGTTCGGGGGGCGACGACTACGGAGCCTGCTTTGATTACCTGGCCATCAACCCCACCGGGGCCTATCCGCCGGATGCGGGAACGGCCTTCGCTCCGCCGGCCGACCTCAACCTGGCACCATTGCCGGTGCGGTGGTCCGGGCCCCTCACCGTAGCAACCGTGGGGAAGGAACGGGAACTGCGTTGGGCGGTAGCGGAGCAGGTGAACAACGAATTTTTCACGGTAGAAAGCAGTACCGATGGGCGCCGCTTCGTGGCCCTGGCCAACATCAGCGCTGACGGCAACTTCCGGGGAGAACGGCAGTACACCTACCGCGATGCACGGATTCTGGGCGGGACTATCTACTACCGGATCCGGCAAACGGACTACAGCGGCGACTATACTTTCAGCAATACCGTTGCAGTAACGGCTGCGGGGCGGAGGGAGGGATTGAGCGTTCGGCCCAACCCGGTTACGGATGCCTTGCAGCTGCGGGGGGTACCGACGGATGGCACCTACCGCTACCGCATCCTTTCGCTGGGTGGTCGGGAGCTTCAGGCGGGGACGGTCGGTCAATCCTTGCTCCCCATCCGGGCCTTGCACCTGCCAGCGGGCCCCTATCTGCTACAGACTACGGCGCCCGACGGCCGGGTGGAAACGGTACGCTTTATCAAACGGTAGGCGTACCTTTAGCGCAGTGAAAAAGCCAGAAAAATTCATCCGCAGCGTCGAGCGGCTCATCGGCCTGTTGGGCAAGGGAGCCGGGTATCTGAACTTAGTCCTGATCGTTTTGATCGTAGTGGACGTCAGTTTGCGCGCCCTTTTTTCCCTGACGGGGGCGTGGGTGATTGAACTGGAATGGCACCTGTTTGCGGTGATTTTCCTGCTGGGCATCCCCTACGCCCTGCAGCAGGACCGGCACGTGCGGGTGGACCTTTTCTACGAGCGCTTTGCGCGGCGGGATAAGCGGCTGGTGAACCTGGTGGGCACCGTTTTTTTCCTCCTGCCCTGGGCGGTGGTCTTGCTGGTCACGGGCTGGCACTACGCGGCCGAAGCCTGGCGGGGCAGCGAGGGCAGCCCCAACCCCAACGGAATTCCCTATTTTTTTCCCATCAAGGCAATGATTCCCGTTGCGGCGGGGCTGCTGATTTTGCAGGGCATTGCGACTGGACTGACGGTCTACTTTGAGCCCGACGGCCTGGATTGGGAGTGGGCAGAAGACGAAGCGGAATAAATGAGCCTGGCCATTCTCGCAATCTTCCTGTTCATCAGCATTTTCCTGCTGGTGTTGTACGGTTACCCGGTGGCGTTTACGCTGTGTGGGCTTTCCTTGCTCTACGCCGTCTGTTTTCTGGACCTGGCCGTGCTGACGCTCCTGCCCAACCGCGTGATGGGGGTGATGGAAAACTCAGTATTGCTGGCCGTGCCGCTGTTCGTTTTCATGGGCATCATGCTGGAGAAAAGCGGACTGGCCGAACGGATGCTGCACACGATGTCGGAGCTCTTCGGGCGGGTGCGGGGCGGGATGGCCGTGTCCGTTATCGTAGTGGGGGCGCTGTTGGCGGCGTCGACGGGCATCGTCGGGGCAACGGTGATTACCATGGGCCTCATCAGCCTGCCGCCAATGCTCAAGCGGGGCTACCCGCCAAGTCTGGCCACGGGGGTGATTGCTGCTTCGGGGACGCTGGGGCAGATTATTCCGCCCTCGGTGGTCCTGGTTTTGCTGGGGAGTGTGCTGGGGGTATCGGTGGGTAAATTGTTCAGTGCGGCCCTCGTGCCGAGCCTGCTGCTCGTGGGTGCCTACGTGCTCTACATCCTGGCGCTGGGCGTCCTGCGGCCAAAGCTCTTCCCCTCTGGCCACCGCGAAGGCAGCCCCTGGAACGCCGCGTTTTTACGCAATCTGGTGCAGAGCCTGGTCTTGCCCCTACTGCTGATCGTGGCTGTGTTGGGGTCCATCATCATCGGGTTTGCGTCGCCTACCGAAGCAGCGGCGATCGGGGCAGCGGGGGCCATGCTGCTGACCTGGAGCCAGCAAAAACTGACCTGGCCCACGGTAAAAGACGTTTGCCGCGAAACGACGCACCTGACGGCGATGGTCTTCATGATCTTGCTGGGCGCTACTACCTTTTCCCTCGTCTTCCGGGAACTGGGGGGCGATCGCTTTTTGGTCCAGCTCATTGAGCGCAGCGACCTGACGGAATACCAATTCCTTTTTTTAGTGATGGTGGTGGTTTTCATCGCCGGGTTTTTCATCGATTTTATTGAGATCATCTTCATCATCGTCCCGGTGGTCACGCCGCTTTTTGTGGCTTACGAAACGGACCTGATCTGGCTGGGGATTTTGCTGGGGATCAACCTGCAAACCAGTTTCCTCTCCCCGCCCTTCGGTTTCGCCCTGTTTTACCTGAAGGGGGTGGCCCCGCCGGAGGTGAAGACCGTGCATTTGTATCGGGGCATCGTGCCGTTTTTGCTCATCCAGTTGGCTTTGCTGGCGCTGGTGATTTTCTTTCCTGAGTGGCTCTGGTAAGGGGGGGCTGCGCAAGAAAAAGTGCCCACGATTTGCTTGGCAGGGAAAGGGTGCATAACTTTGCGAACCAAAGCACTTTACTGCTTTTTTTCCGTTGGTGCTTCTCGTCTCCCTGGCCATTCATTAAGCAGCGTTTATGTCTAAAACCATTGCCAACCCCATCAATGACCTGCGGGAAATCCGCCTGCTGATGGAGCGTTCGCGTTACTTTATAGGCCTGAGTGGGCTTTCGGGAATTGGGGCGGGGGCATTTGCGCTGCTGGGGGTTGCGGCTACGGTGGCTTACCAGTGGGCGGGGGGGCAGGAGTTGGTGTTCATCAGCCGGTCTTTGGAGCTGTCTTCAGCCCATCCCTGGGGCATTGCGCCGCTGCCGTTTCTGGCGCTGACGGGCAGCCTGGTCTTGCTGGGGGCCCTGGCCTGTGGCTACTACTTCACGGGGCGGCGGGCGCGGCGGCTGGGACAAACCCTGCTGGACAAAAAAGCGCTGAAACTGATCTTTCACCTGATGGTGCCGCTGGTGGTGGGAGGAGTGTTCTGCCTGGGCCTGATCTACCAGGAGCACGGGGGGCTCATCGGGCCGGCCACCCTCATCTTTTACGGTTTGGCCCTGCTTAACGCCAGTGGCTACGCCCGCGAGGAGGTCAGCTACCTGGGGTACCTGGAAGTCTTGTTGGGCCTCATCTCTTGTTTCTTCATCGGCTACGGGCTCTACTTCTGGGCCTTTGGCTTCGGGGTGCTCCACATCGTTTATGGCACGTGGATGTACCGCAAATACGACCGTGTATGAAAGACGTTTTGCCCCTCACCACCGTTTCGATTGATGGCCTCAATAAGCTGTTTAACCACCGCACGCGGATGGGCATTATGGCTATTTTGCTGGTCAACGACTGGGTGGACTTCGTTTCGCTCCGCGATGCCCTGGATCTCACCGACGGCAGCCTGGCCAGCCACCTCAAGGCCCTGGTGAAGGAAGAGCAGATTGAGGTAGAGAAAAAATTTGTGGAAGACAAACCCAAGACCAGTTACCGGGCTACTCCCGAGGGCCGCAAAGCTTTTGAGGCCCACCTGGCGGAGTTGGAATCCTTCATTCGCCGCATCGATAATTAGGGCGCGGCCGCAGGTGCTCCCCCCCGACCCCCCGAAGGGGGGAGTTGGTTGGCCCCCCAACCCCCAAAGGGGGAGAGCCGGGGCTCCACACCCCCTGCGGAAGGATACTCCCCCACCCTACGGAAAGTCAAAACCTGCACGCAATCCCGTGCTGATTTTTTTGTTCATAAACTTTGAATTTCAAAGTACTACAACACAATCCATGAATGATTTCTTGCGACGTTCGTTGCTGTTGCTGGTGTTGGGAGTGTCCTACGCCTTTTTGTTCTACCGCGCACCGCTGGGGCTGAACGTTTTGCTCTTCGATGGGCTTTTGATTGGGCTGGCCTTGCGGGCCCGGCCCGAGCTGAGCCAGTACCGGGGTTTCAGTTGGTCGGTGGCGGGGTTGTTATTTGCGGCGGGGAGTGTAGTGTTGGTACACGGGTCGGCCAGTACGGTGGCCCATCACCTGACCTTCCTGCTCGTGTTGGGGTACGCCCAGGAGCGGGAGTTGCGTTTTGTGTGGTTTGGCCTGCTGCTGGGGCTGCGGTCTTTGCTTTTGGGTCACATCCGCTGGCTGCGGGATGTAGCAGGACAGTGGAGGGCACGGAGTGGTGTGAGAACACGGTGGCCGGCTTTGGCTTGGTTTAAGCAGGGCTTGGTACCAGCATTTATTTTACTGGCTTTTACTGGTTTTTACCTGGCGGGAAATACTCGCTTTGCGGAGGGCTTTGCTAAAATGGGGAACTTCTTCCTGTTCTCGTGGCGGTTTTGGGACGTTATTGGGCCCTTGCTTACCACGCTGCTGGGGCTGTTCTTGGTGGCGGCCTTCTTTTTTCCATTGGCTTCCCCTCGGAAAGTCCTAGAGTGGCAGGCGGGTTTTCAAGACCAATTAAAGCGCCGGGGTGCGGATGAGGGGCCAAACTGGTTTAAGGTCCTTAACCCCTTCCGGGCCCTGAAGAACGAATACCGCCGGGCGGTGCTCACTTTTGCACTCCTTAATGTATTGCTGGCCATCGTGAACAGCACCGACCTCCGTTTCGTGTGGCTGGACAGTGGCAACCTGGACGCTGCCACCCTGAGCCACTACGTCCACGTGGGCACCTACAACCTTACTTTTTCGATTTTTCTGGCGATGGGCGTGGTGGTTTACTATTTCCGGGGAAGCCTGAACTTCATGGCGGGGAGGGAGTTGCTGGCACCACTGGCCAGGCTTTGGCTGGCGCAAAATGCCCTCCTGGCCCTTTCGGTAGGGCTGCGGAACTACCACTACATTGATGCTTACGGGCTGGCGATGGGGCGGGTGTACGTGGGCTTCGTTCTGTTGCTCATCCTTTTTGGTTTGTTTACGCTCTACCGCAAGATTGGCCGGAAACTGAGCCTGAGTTACCTGCTGCACACCAATGGTTTGGCGGCGTGGTTATTTCTACTGGCCTTTGGGGCAGTCAACTGGCCGGGCGTCATCACCCGCTATAATCTGGCGGTTCCCGGGGAAAAGGCCATTGACTGGCACTACCTGGAATGGTCTCTGGATGATCGCAATACCTTTCTGTTGTTGGAGCAGCCCGGCGTAAAGCAGCAGGTGCTCAGGCACCGCTGGGAGGGCACCTTCCGGCAGTACGACTGGCGGGGGTGGAATTACCCCGACTGGCGGAACTTGCGGGCGGTGGAGCAGTCGCGGCTGGAGCGCTGATCAGGCTTTGACGGTGGTGCCCGCCCACTGGCCGGTGCGGAGATCGTCCAGGACATTGGGTTTGCGGCCGTTGCCGAGCAAGACGGGGATGCCCACGCTGGCGGTGCTGGTGGCGATGCGAATTTTCGTGGCCATGCCGCCGCGCCCGAAGGCGGTCTTTTTCTCCTGTACGAACTGGAGCACGCTGTCATCACCGGCGGCCACCTCGCGGATGAGCTGGCTGCCGGGCGCGTCGGGCGGGCCATCGTAGAGGCCATCGACGCTGGAGAGGATGACCAGGGCATCGACCTGCAGCATCCGGGCGACGAGGCCCGCCAGTTCGTCGTTATCGGTAAACATCAACTCGGTGACGGCGACGACGTCGTTTTCGTTGACCACGGGGACGATCTGATCGTGCAGTAAGGCGCGAAAGCAGTTGAGCATGTTATCGGCGTGGAGGTCGTCGCGGAAATCCCCCTTGGTGGCTAAGACCTGGGCGCAGAGTAACCCGTGGCTGGCGAAGAGCTGCCGGTAGAGCTCCATGAGCCGGACCTGACCGATGGCGCTGAGGACCTGGCGTTGGGCGACCGCGCCGGTGTCTTCGGAGAAAGACATGATTTCGCGACCGGCACCGACGGCTCCGGAAGAGACCAGAACGAGCGAGATCCCTACGGCTTTGAGGCCGGCGATCTGATCGACCAGGTGGCTGATATTGGTGATGTCCAGGCGACCATCCGGGCGGGTGAGGACGTTGGTTCCTACTTTGATGACAAGGCTGCGGTACATGGGTCAAAGGTAGGTGCTCCGACCGTTTGCTCGCCCGGGAAAGAGGGGTGTGGGAGGGGGAAAAATTCGGCTATTCTCCGGAGGGCGGTGGCTGGAGCTCGCCCCGCTCTTTTGTCCCTTACCCCAGCACCTGCGTCCGCGCCAAAAAAGAACCCGCTCTCCGGTGAAGGAAGAGCGGGCTGGGTCTAATTGGCTATCGTGGTGAAAATTGTGTACAGGTGTTACTGTTGTTCATAGCTGCGGGAAAAACGTAGGGATTATTCACGATGCGGAAAGAAAACAGATCGGGTACGGCGTCAATTTCTAGGATGTTCCAAAGATAGCGCTGGCCCGCAGCGGGAAACAAGGGCCGTGCCACGAGCGGTATCTTTCGTTTGAGCAGCGGCAAAACGACCGCGTCGGTCGCCCTTTTCTGGCCTTCAGCCAGGCTAAAGGCCCAACCATTCTTTGACGGGGCCGCGACGCCGGCGACTTACTTCCAGTTGGGTTCCGTTGGAAAGATCGAGCACGCCGGAGTTGGCGTAGCTGACCACATGGTGGTGATTAACCAGGAAAGAACGGTGGATAGCAAAGAAATTAAAGGGTTCCAACATTCTGAGGTAGTGGCCGATGCTGTAGGCCGAAAGGCGGGTTTTCCCATTTTTCAGGTGGAAGCGGGTATAGCCTTCCACGCCTTCGCAGTAGATGATTTCGCTGGCTTCGACGAACTCCACGCCATCTTCGGAAGGGATGCCGATGCGTTTATCGGCGGGGTTATCGGTGCGTAGGTTTTCGAGGAGTACTTCCAGGCGCTGGCCGCTGTTTTTTTCCCGCAGGCGGATGGTGGCCAGGTCGACGGCGGCCTTCAATTCGTCGGCGTCGACGGGTTTGAGGATATAGGACAGGGCGGCCACGCGAAAGGCCTGGAGGGCGTAAGTGCCCTGGCTGGTGACGAAGATGATCTCCGGCCGGTGGTCTGGTGGCAATTGCCGGACCAACTCGAAGCCATTGCCTCCGGGCATTTCAATGTCCAGAAAAAGCAGGTCGGGCCTTAACGCATTAATTTTCTTCAGGCCATCGCGGACGTTCATGGCCTCCCCGACGATGCGGATGGCGGGATGAGCGGCCAGCAGGCGGTTGCGCAATTCGGAAATTGCGGCGGATTCATCGTCAATCAGTAGTGCGTTCATACGGTAAAAGGGGATGAAGTTCAAACAGTTGGGGGATGAAATAAAGGTGCTAACTTCGGCCCGAAATTACCCCAGGAAGGAAGCGATGGCTACGCTTGCTGTCCAATCCGGTGGGTAACATCAGGCTGATTGGTTATGTTGCTGAAAAAGGTAGTGACTCGCGGACTGGGAATTTTCCTGTTGGTCGGTGCCGTAACGGTAGCCCGGGGCCAGGAAAGCAGCTTTGGGCAAGTCCGGCAGCATTACCTGGGCCTGGACGATGGGCTGCTCAACCGACGGGTAAACAATACGGCGTACGACCAGCGTCATCTCCTCTGGCTGGCGACGGAAAGCGGCCTGGCGCGTTACGATGGCTACGAGGCCAGTCCATTTTCGCATTTCCCCCAACGCTTTAAGGGTGAGTTCCGGGCCAGTCCGGACGGGACGCTCATTGCGTTACCGAAAGGCCTGGGTGACTCCATTGAAATCTTCGACCCAACCCTTTTGGAAGCCAGTGGAGCGCGGCTGACGGAAACCCTGGAGGGGGAATTCGGCGGTGCGGTATTTTCCCGGGCGGGCCGGGTGTTTTTTGTTTGCGGCGACGGCATTTTTGCCTTCCGGCGGGGAGATCGGCCACAACGCTACCATACGCTGGAAGCTTTTGCCCAGCGCGGTGACCGACTCATTTACGCCGATTCGACCCATTACCTGTTGTACCAGGAGCTGGGTCATCAGTTGGTCCACCATTCGCCGGCCGGAACCAAGGTAATCCCTTTACCTTTTACGGAGCCTTACGACCTATTGCATCTGGACCGGGGAGACCGCATCTGGATCAGCGGCGGCGGCAAACTTTACCACGTTGCCACGGGCACCGCAACGCCCGTCCTGCATCCCGGGCTTCCCACGGGATTGCCGGTAAATTACGCCAGCGAAGACGAACACCACCGCTTAATGCTGGGCAACTTGGGAGAGACCTCTTTGCGCTTCCACGATTTGGTGATGCTGGAGAATGGACAGACCTACTCCATGGACTGGATCCTCAAACGCGAAAACCGTATTTTAACGATTACCGGAAGCGATTTTCGGCGGGACATCCACCTCAATACCCACGGCGGGCTGATCGTCTTGTCTTTTTTCCGTCAGGAGGTGCAGCGGTTCCGGAATTACCTCTACCGGCAAGTGAAGCCGGGCCAATTCGGGGAGGTAATGCGTGGCTTTGCGGCGGACGACGAGGGGAACGTTTACGCTAACAAAGATTCCCGCACCCCGCACTGGTTTCGCGTGGGTCCTGACGGGCAGGACGTGGATACGTTGCTGATGCGCGACAATAGTGGCGCGGTGGCCAACCAATTCGGCTGCGGCTCAGAACTGATCAACTACCGAGGTGATATTTATGGCATGAGTTGTTTCCGGGGTGAAGTAGATACTGGCCACGTGTACCGCTACCGACCCCGTACTGACGAGTGGAAGCGGTGGGCCATGCCCGATCCTAACCAAGTGACCCGCTGGATTATTCCCGGGCGAACGGATGACGAGCTGCTGGTGGTAACGGAGCACAGCAAAAACCATACGGAAGGAAAGCTCTATTACTTTTACCCCGACCGAGATGTTTTTTTGCCCGTGCTGCCGGCCGGACCGGAAACGCACATTGCGGGCTGGGCCCGGCGGGTAGTCAAAGACAGCAGCCGGCAGTGTTACTGGCTGGGCTCCATTGGCGGGTTGTACCGCTTTGATTACCTGACTGAACGGCTACACAACTACCATTTTGACCAGGGCAGGCAAGTGACGATTTCGGATATTTTGGTCCGAAGTAACGGGCAATTGCTACTGGGAACCATTGGCGCGGGGCTGTACAGTTTTAATCCGGAAACGGAGGTCTTCCGTCACGCGGGGGGAATAATGGAAGAGGGAAGCCCGGATTACGACCCCAAAAAATTTCTCTACCTCCCCAGCAACGACATTGCGGGGCTGCGACTTGCCGCGGGAGGTGAGCTTTTGATTGCTACCTTCAATGGCTTGGTCATCCACTGGGATGGGAAACAATCGGTATTCACCACCGCCCACGGCTTGCCCAGCAACGAATTCAATACCCCTGCCTTATTTTACAACCCCACCGACGCACGTTGGTACGCCGGGGGCATCAATGGCTTTACCTCTTTTAAAGTTGAGGATCTGCTGCCCAAGCCCAGTCCGTTCCGGCCCGTGCTGCTTCGCTACCGGGTACTGGACGAGCGGGTGGGTTACGAAAGCGTGCACCCCATTACCCGGGAGCAGGAGGCGGGTTTAGTCATTGACCCCTCGGTGGTGTACTTTACGCTGGAATACACCATCCCCGACCTGTTTGCGCCGGGCGACCGCCTCTACCAAACCCGCCTGGTGGGCTATGACCCCGATTGGCACCCGATGGAAACGGCCAACGCGGTGCGGTACACCCGCTTGCCACCCGGCCGTTATACCTTTCAACTGCGGGCCATCGACGGATTTGGGCGCGAGAGTGGGGAGATCGTCAGCTTACCCATAACGGTACTGAAACCTTGGTACAACCAAGCCTGGTTTTATCTGCTGCTCATCCTCACCGCCATTGGCGCATTCTACCAGTGGCAAGAAAACCGCATCCGGCAGATGCGCAAGGTATTTGAGCACAAGCGGCAATTGCAAAACCTGGAGTTGCGCGCCATCCGCCAGCAAATGAACCCGCACTTCATTTCCAATGCCATGAACGCCATCCGGGAATTCATCCGCAACACCAAAGACGTAGAAACGGCCACCGGATACCTCACTGACTTTGCCCGCCTGATGCGTTTGTTTCTGGAATCCTCCCGCAAGCAATTTATCCCCATCGGGGAAGAGATCGACATGCTGCGTCGCTACGTGGGTTTAGAGCAGTTGCGCTTCCCGGGCAAGTTCGATTTCGAGCTTTACGTGGACCCGGAGCTCGACCTGGAGATGGACGAAGTCCCCTCGCTGCTGCTCCAGCCCATCGTGGAAAATGCCATCAACCATGGCCTGGGGCCGATCCAGGAAGGGGGCAAATTGTGGCTGCGGTTTGAGCTGCGCGATGCCTTGGAGGAAGTCATCGTCTGCACCATTACCGACAATGGCGTGGGCCGCAAGGCTGCCGGGGCGGCGCAGTTGGGACGTGAACACGTTTCCCGCGCAACCCAGATTTTGGAAGACCGGCGGCGCCTACTCCGCGAGCACGAGTCCGTTACGGTGAGCTACCAAACGGAAGACCTGTACCCGGACCGGGAACACACCGGCACCCGGGTCACCATCCACATTGCGGGTAATGAGGAGGATTGAAGTGCTGGCGTTTAGTCGTAGGCTGTCTACTTAGCTAGGCCGCAGCCGTACTCACTTTGGCCCATTCGTTGGGGGCTCAACCCCAGATCAACCGTGGGAGGCTCAAGCGCTTACCAGGTCGAGACCCTCTGGGTTGTAGGAGAATACACCACGGTGCCTGGCTCGATCGACCCAGAGGGTCTCAACCTAGGCAGTCTTACGAGCGTACGGGCTCACCCCAATTAATTAGACAGCCTACGTTTGGTCGTTCAGTCGCCACTCCAGGATGCGGCGGTCATCTCCGGCGGTGAGCAGGTGTTTATCGTCCAGCCAAAGCAGGGTGTTTACGGAATTGACGTGGCCACGGTCGCGGACGACTTCACACACTTTAAGGAGTTCGAGGGTGTCGGCCTTCCAGAGTTTGACGGTTTTATCGCGGCTGGCGGTGGCCAGGAATTGTCCCGTGGGGTCGAAGGCCATGGCGTTGACGGTGCTCAGGTGGGCGTCGGTGACGGGGGGAAGTTGGATTTCTTTTCCCACCGGGTAACCGAAGACCCGCAGGCGGGCATCGCGGCCCCCGCTGATGTAGCCAGGGCCCAGGCCTGGGGGAATCGGAACTACGGTGAATACGGAGGGTTCGTTGGCCGGGACGGTGTGGATGAGCGTAAAATCTGGAAGACTTACCGTGTAGATCTGCCCGTCGCTGGCCCCAACGAGTAAGGCATTGGCGGCGGGGAAGTGGGCGATGCAACGCAGGGAGTTGGCGCTCAGCGGCAGGCTTTCCAGGGTGCGGCCGGTGTGGGCGTTCCAGCGGGTGAGGATGCCGTCGCCGCCGCCGGTAAAGACTTCGTCCCCGACGCGGCAGATGGCGAAGACCCCGCGGCGGTGCTGGGCGATGTGGAGGTTGCGTTCTGCTGCGCCGGGGTAGAGCCAGTGGACGCCACCGTCGAGGGCACCAGCTACCAAACCGCCGTCGTATAGCGTAGTCAGGCAAAGAAACTTCCCCCCTTCTACCTGGGCGACCACCTTGCCCAGTTCGGCATCATCGGCTTGCCAACGGACGAGGTAGCCGTCGGCCGCCGCGCTGAAAAAGCCCCCCGGCGCAGGGCACAGGGCGTAGATGGCGGCTTGGTGGCCGGTGCGTTCGTTGATTCTGGTGAGCATGCTTCGGCGAACACGGGGTGGTGGGGGGTGGTTGATCTTCGTTCAAAATTACCGAGGGCCAACTGGCATCCCCTGCTAGAAAATATAGGCCAGTGGATTTGCTATTCTACCACCCGGAAGACGTGAAAGGCTTGGCGGCGATAATTTTCGTATAGTTTTGAGCGACGGGGCTCGTCTGTGACGCATAAACTCTCCATACTACTCTCACACAGTAAATCCAAGTTCTCGTCAGTAGCGCCATTCAAGATTCTATATAGCACCTTAGTAGTTTCACACTCATCTTCTATTTCAACTATATTCTCGCTCAAACCGAGTTGTTGACCAAAAATTATTGACGCAAAGCTGTAGAAATAAAGTCCTACTGATTTAGGAACCAGGGAAAAGGAATATACGAAATCTCCGTTTGCATCTTGCTCGGGCTCGGCAAAGACTCCGGAACTAAGTTCTGAAATTCTCTCTAATTCAACATTTCCAATAGCACCTGGAAAGGTCAATAAATCAAAGTTATGAAAAACATCTGTAATCCTATCTTCAATGTTCAGAATTTGATCAATTCTACTCGCGGAAGAACGCGATCTGATATCAACACGTTTTAAATTGACAAAAGTTGAAGTGCCTTCGCTGCGGACTACTCCCGGCAACCTAAAAGCAACGTCAATAGTATCTCCCACCCGATAGGTATCGCGCAAGGGAGAGAAAGTCACCTCAGCATGCAAAACGTAACCCAAAGGCCCCAACTCGTGGGGGCACTCCTCCTCACAAGTTCCATTCAGGAATAAGACGGATGCCCCCAGGAGTATTAAAAGATGTCTGACCTTACACATGGGCATTATCTTAAAGCAACTGTACCGTTACGGGTTAAAGCTATATCAAAGTTACTCACTGACCAAATATCTGCGAAGTTTACTACTCTACTACTCTAAAAACATGATTGGCACGCTTTCTATACGTTTCATAAGCCTCGGTACGGCGTGGCTCATCGGAGATACAGTAATCAATGACATTACTTTCACAGCGCAAATCTAAGTTCCCGGGCAGCGGATTTTGGAGTATCGTATACAACTGTTTTGTTGTATTACATTCACCCTCAATTTCCACGATGTTTTCTTGAAATCCAAGTTCTTCTCCAAAATTGATAGAACCAAACCCAAAAGAATATAGCCCAGCTGTTTTTGCAACTAAGGAGTAATTGAAAACATAGTCTCCGTGGGTATTTCTTAAGGGGACACTTTCAGCATCTGAGGAAAAATCGTTTATTCTAACTAGTCTCACCTGACCGACTGATTGAGGATAAGTTATTAATTGAAAATTATGGAAAACATCCCCTCGTAACTCCGGTATCGTAATAGGTAAATCAATTCTAGATATTGATGACAAGGTGCGTATATCAACGTGGCTTAGTTTTACAAAAGTAGAAGTCCCCTCATTTAAAATCTCCCCCGGCATCCGAAAAGCGACGTTGATGGTATCACCCACACGGTATGTTTCTTGGAGAGGTGATAATGTGACTTCTGCGTGAAAAACGTACCCGAAAGGCCCCAACTCATGGGGACACTCGTCTTCACAAGTTCCATTCAGGAATAGGACGAATGCCCCCAGAAGTAGTAAAATATGTCTGATTACGTACATAGTAAGACTCTTAAGGCAAACGTACCCTGTTGCAAATTGAAGGTACAACAAAGGTACACATTAGCCAAGCGCCTGGAAAGTTGATTACTCTAATACTCTAAAAATGAAAGTAGCTTGGCGGCGATAGTCTTCATATAAATCGGAACGACGGGGCTCATCTAACACGCAGAAAGTTGACACGGTGCTTTGGCACAACATATCCAAATTATCGTCGTTACCATCCACCAGCTTCAAATAAAGAAGTTTGAAAATATTACTGTTATCACATTCTTGCTCAATCTCCAAAATATTATCTCGAAGCCCTAATTCTTCGCCAAAATTAACCGCCCCGTACGCAAATCGATACAATCCTAATGACTTTGGCACAAAGGCAAAAGCATAAGTGTAATCTCCTTGACTATTTGGTTCTGGAATTCCTTGTACATAACCGGAGCTTGGCCCAAGGCGTACCAGTTGAACGTCCCCTGTAGTATCTGGATAGGTGATTAGATCAACATCATTAAACAACGCCGAAACAATATCTGTGCTCTCCGTCACTTGGTCAATTATTTCAATTGCCGCTCTAGTGGTGATGTCTACATTTGTCAACTTAAGAATGGTTCCAGTACCATTATTTTCAACCTCACGAGGCAATCGAAAAGAAACGTTGATGGTGTCTCCCGTACGAAAAGTATCTCGAAGCGGATAAATAGTAACTTCGGCATTCATTTCGTAGCCAAAAGGTGTTAGAATATGGGGGCACTCGTCTTCGCAAGTTCCATTCAGAAATAAGACGGATGCCCCCAGAAGTAGTAAAAGATATCTTACCTTACACATTGACTAGTATTCTTCAAAAAGTGCATTTACTGAAGCTGTAGGAACGCCGGTGGGTAAGGCATTGAGACACCGTAAACGGAACTGGGCTGGCGAGTCAACGGTTTCGCCCAATTGGGAGGTAAAAAATGCATTGCTGTATCCCGAGACAGGGTCAAGGAGCTCAAACATCTGGAAACTATTTTCATCCCTGACTTTCTCCTTGAGATGTATCCCATCGATTAAATCGTTGTAAAGACCGATGGGGATGTGGCCAAAGGTTTCATTCCTTAACTCCTCAAGGCGATTCCACCACCCGTTGCTAGCTCCGAACCCACTATTTAATTGATTTGCACTAACATACTGCCTTCCAGTCATAGTCAACGCAATATGCTCGGCCCAACTTTCGGCCACTTGGATGTGGCCAGCAAGGTGGCTGTCTTCATCGCCGTGGCCACCAGCGGCTACCTCGGCGCGGATCACGTCTTTCCAGTAAGCCGTCCCTGCGTTCGTGAAATGTGCGCTGTGGCCAATTTCGTGGTAGGAGAGGCGCTTAAGAAGGTCTGAATTCATATAATTACCACCGATGTTAACGTCGCCGAGATAGGTTCTTAAGTTCGCTAAAGGAACTTGGGTATTTTGAAAACCCGTAGCTAGAAAAACTATCGCTGCGATAGGCGACTGCAAGCCCGAGCCAGCGCCCGAACCAATCGCCACTCCATCAGCAAAAGCATTCCTAAAGTTACCAGCCCCCATCTGCCGCAACATCGTAGCAAAACCATCCGTTCTGCCCAGCATCACCAGCGTATTAATGTCGGGAGGAGTGTTAAACCCTTCCGCATTCGCACGGTCATAGTATTCATGCAAAGCGTTGTTTACGGTAGCGCCCGCCCACGTGTAATGGCCTTCGGTGCCAACTGCATTGTCTTGGCGGCTGTTGTAGCGCACAAGGATATTGTTGAAGACAGGACCATTAATCCTACCAATGTAATGTTCCCCCGCGAAGGCTTTTTGCCAGAATCGCCATCCATTAACGCCCGCAAATCGTAGCTTGAGCCGACCTTCATTTTTGAAATTCACCCAGAACCAGGCTTTGCCAGAAAATCGCCGGTTAATGGTCCAGCAACCCTGATCATTCGTATCGGCCGTACGCCAGGTAAACCAACTGTTTTTCCCAACTACCCGCACGCGTCGAACGCCCTGGAAAGCACCAAACTCCGTGTCCTCTACCTGGATACAACCGCTGGGAAATCTGGAGTTAGAAGGAATCGGACAACCACAAGCATTCAGAGGACCACCTCCGCCCGTGCCGCCACCAAAGGTGCCATTATCGTCACATTCAAGGGCTAATCGGTTTTCGAAACAGTAGTCGCCCTGGTTTTTGTAAATGGAATCCCATTCCGGCTTGTTACCCGTCCTGTCAAAAGCTTCTTCCAAAATGATCTCCTCCTTTTCAGAAAGATCAAGGTTGGCAATCAACTCATAAGGAACACTGGGGAAAACATAATCTGCAGCAACCACCGTATACAAGTTAGGGAAACTGGTAGAATCGGAATAGTCCCCATAGTAGTCTCCCTTGACAATGATTTCTTTGGTCCAAGGGAATTCCAACAGAAACAAATCCTCTTCCTCCAGCAAAAGCAAGTGCTCTAAAGTTTGTGGCTTGAACACAACGTATTTGTCGGTTATGATTCGGGTTCCTTGGGATCCGGTAGCTGCAATTGCAGCAGCTTTCATGTTTTCCAGTGTAAAGGGATTTTGGCGGTCGGGGCCTAAAACGGTTTCCACCAAGCCTATTGTTTTGGGCCGGTAACTTAGGGTCCCTACGTCAAAAACAATGGCAGGGTGGTGGCTTGAGGTGCCTTGCTCAGTGTGCAGAAGAAGTTCTTCCTTTTCACAAGAAGGGATAAAAATTAAGCTAACAAGCACTAAAGCGAGAAGCGAGAAGCGAGAAGCGAGAAGTCTCATAAGGCAGTATTTAGGTTTATTTTATTCAAAAGTATTCTCCACCAGCGATAGTAAAAAATTTTAAACGTTAATTTTTCCACCCAAGCAAAAAATAATTCCCTGTCGATACATCAATAATATATGTCACTACACCAATAACAACAATTGCGGTACCGAAAAAATCCTGCTTTGCGAAAACTCTATTGGGCTTCGTCCAGCGCTTGCCCGGCTGGCTTCTTCGATGAACTTCGGCGAACACGGGGTAACGGCGGCTGGTTTTAACAGTAACCCTATTACGTTTCCAGCTCCGTCATCCCCCCCTTGAACATGAAACCCTTTTTTCTCACATTGCTCTTTTGGTCCATCGGCTATACCGTCGCAGGTTTCTCTGACCTGGGGCAAGCGCTGGGACTGCTACTTCTTCTGACTGTGTCACTACTCGTCATGCGCTACTGCATCCAGCTGGACCATATGGGGGAAGTCCACTTCGGCTAGCCAATCGGCAAACCAGGCCCTTCTCCCCTACCCTTTTGTCAGCCCGGCCCAGCACGCTACCTTTGGCCAAAATTATCTGCGTTTGGCCGTCATTCTGCACGAGCAGCTCCAGCCCCCCGGCGAGTGGGGCCTCTGGCACATCACTGAATCCGAAGACTGGCTCCGCGAGCGGGTCAACCTGTTCCCGGCCGAAGCCACCGCGCTGGCCGGCATCAAAGGAACTGGCCGCCGCCGGGAGTTCCTGGCCGCCCGCATGCTCCTGCACGTCATGAGCGGGCGCGGCGAACGGGGCGAAATGTACAAAGACAGTGCTGGCAAACCCCACCTGCGCGACACCCATTTCCACATTTCCATCAGCCATACGGTCAACTACGCCGCCGCCATCGCCCACCCCCGGTCTTGTGGCATCGATGTGCAACGCATCGTTCCGCGCATCGAGGTGCTGGCTGATCGCTTCATGAATCCCCCGGAGTTGGCCCAGTTGACGGAAAACGACGCGCTCTTCCAGATGCACCTCTGCTGGGCGGCTAAAGAGGCCATGTACAAAGCTTTCGGCCGCCGGCAGCTTGATTTTCGCCAGGACTTGCGCGTCGACCTGGCCCAGGCCACCGGCCAAATCGTCCGCGACGAACTCAATCTTCACTACGACCTCTTCTTCCGGTCCTTCCCCAATTTCGTCCTCGTCGGCTGCACCCAACGGGAAATGTATGATGTATGATGTATGATGTATGATGTACGATGTCAGATGTCAGATGTACCACGTTCTGACACCGCACATCTGACACCTCACATCTGACATCGCACATCTGACACCGCACATCTGACACCGCACATCTGACATCGCACATCTGACACCGCACATCCAACATCCACTGCACCTGCGGCCGCGCCCACTTCCTGGGAAAAAAGGCGCTCCGTAAAGCTATCTTTGCCGGATGCAAGTCACCTTTCCTATTTCTGAGCACGAGCAGCTTAAGAAGCAAGTACTGTCCTTGCCACCTGAAGAATTTCTGTACCTGGCCATTGCCGCGTTGAACGGTTTTGAGGCGGACGACGACTCCGTCAAAACCGTGGCCTCAATTGCGCAGCGCAATGGCAAAAAACTGCCCCCGAAGTTTAACTGGCGAATCAAAATCCCCACCGGCAACGCGAAATACTGCCCCTATTTCACCTATACTTTCCGCAAGTTCCTGATTGCCCCGAAATGGGAATTGCCCATCATTTTTGCCCTCGATGCCTTGCCCCGGGAAGTCCTGGAAGCCATCATCAAGGGCGTCAACGCGGTCCACAGCTACCCCGATAACGGGCAGGTGAACCACTTCTGGGGCAGCTATGAACAGCAGATGGAAACCCGCCTGCTGCAAAAATTGCTGCTCAACCGGCCGAAGGAGTTCAAAGAATTGGACGCCTCCATATCCCGCTTCAATCAGTTTAGTGTCCGGAAATTGGGTAACCCGCTTGCCCTGTTTTTTTCCGTGTTCGATTACCATTTCTGGAGCAAACGCCACTTCGATTTCATTTGGCTCACCCTCGCCGAGCACTTCAAGCACTACCCTACCTGGGGCCAGTACGCCGCCCAGGAGCTGGAACGCATCATTAATTTACTGCGCCCCGACATTGCCCCGCAGGATTATCCCAACGAGATCCGCATAGTGGCCGTCATGGGCATGCATTATTTTCAGGAACGGCCGGAGTTTTTCGACTTTGACCCCGGCCTGCGGGGGCTTTGCTACCTGCTCAGCGGGAGCGGGGAGGAGGCGGCCAAAGACTTCACCAGCATCCTGCAAAGGGGGCAACGGGAGGAGGCGGACCTGATCGATGTCATTGCCCTGCTGTATTGTTACGGAAAGGGGCACCTGGATAAAGCGGCTTTTTTGAGCGTGGCGGGTACCTTCCGCCGCAGCGCCCAGCCCCTCACCATCAATTGCTTTTTGGCTTTCGTCCTCCACGAAAAGGGGGAAGTTGAGAAAGGGGAAGCCCTGTTGTTTGAGCAAATTGGGCACCCCAGCCTGCACCCCACGGCCATGCTCATGGCGCTCTGGTCGGCGGCCTGGATGGGCATCAAATTGCGCCCGTCGCAGGTCGATAATCTCCGCATACAACTGGCCAAAGGAGAGCTCCAGGGCCTTCCCTGGCTCAGTGGGGAACTGCTGCACGCGCTGGGCGTCCTCTTTCCGGGCGAAACTTTTTCCGTTCCTACTACGCACGATTGGGCGCGGCCGCAGGTGCCGGGGGAGTCGAGCCTGCTCCACCTGATCCCCGTAAAACCAGCCTGGGCCTACGCATTAAGACAACTTGCCAGCATCGGGACGAGCAAGGAAAAGACCTCAGAAACGAATCTGCGCACCATCTGGATCATCGACTTCGACGCGCAGGAAGCCTACTGCAAAGAACAAAAGCAGGGAAAGTCGGGCTGGACCAAAGGCCGCCGCCTCAAGACTACCGACCTGCTCCACTATCCCCATCCTGAGGTACTGGACCCCGCCGACGTCCGGTCGCTGGCCGCCGTGCGTTCCTACGATGGCCGCCGGCTCTCCACGGCCATGTCCTACCAGAACGACATGCTGGTGGCCGACTTCGCGCAAATGCTCCACGAAATTGCCGATCACCCCCGCATCTACATGGATGAGAACCGCCGGATCCCCGTCGAGCTCATCCGTTCCACCCCCGAATTGCAGGTAACGGAGACGGCCGAAGGCATTTTGCTCCGCTTCGATCCGCCCATCGACGCCGCGGGCTACCGCTGGCAAAAGGAAACCCCCACCCGCTACCGCATCTACCACCTCACCGAAGAGCAGGCCAAGCTGGGTTGGGCCATCGGGAGTAAACTGGAACTCCCCGCCGACCAACGTCCCGCCCTGGAAGGGATTCTGGAAAAAGTACGTCCGCTGGTCCAGGTCCAGTCTACCTTCGACCTGATCGATGAAGACCTGGAGGTGCACGCGGGCAGCCCCCTGCCCTGCTTCCATTTGCTGCCCTTCGGGGAAGGCTACAAGGTGGAACTCCACGTCAAACCCCTCCCGGCGGAGCCCTTTTACTTCCAGCCCGGCGAAGGCCTGCCGCGCAGCATCATTGTGCTGGAAGACGGGCGGCACATCCTGGAACGCCCCCTGGCCGAAGAACTTGCCAGGGCGGAGCAGGCCATCGCCAGCTGCCCCACCCTGACGGCCCTGCCCCACCCGGGATTTGAATGGACCGTCGAAAATACCCAGGCCGCCCTGCGCATCCTGCTCGAACTGCGCCGCCTCGTGACCCAGGGCGACATCAGCATTGAGCACCCCAGGGGCGAGAAACTCCGCATCGTCGGTAACCTCGGCTCCGATGAGCTGGCCATCCGCGTCGGGAAGCAACGGGACTGGTTTGAAGTCGATGGCAAACTCACGGTCGACGAAAACCGGGTACTAGACCTCCAGCTCGTCCTGGAACACCTCCAAAGCGACCAAAGCAACTTCATCGAACTCGCCGAAGGGCAGTTTGTGGCCCTGACGGATGAGCTCCGCGACCGCATCCTGGAAATGGAAGGCCTCCTGCACCGCAAGGGCGAGAAATTCCAACTGCCCGTTTTGGCCGCCACCGCCTTTTCGGAACTCACCGAGGGCCTGCAAGACCTCGAGCTGGATGAAGCCTGGAACGAGAGCCTGGAGCGCATCCGCACCGCCAACAACATCCGCCCGCGGGTACCCAAGGAATTCCTGGCCGACCTGCGCGACTACCAAAAAGAAGGCTTCCGCTGGATGATGCGCCTGGCCGCCTGGGGCGTCGGGGGCTGCCTGGCCGATGATATGGGCCTGGGCAAAACAGTGCAGGCCCTGGCCGTCCTTACCGCCCGCGCCCACCTCGGCCCCAGCCTGGTCATTGCCCCGGCTTCCGTCACCCGCAACTGGCAGCGGGAAACGGAACGCTTCGCCCCCAGCCTCCAGCCCATTCTCATCGCTACGCGCCAGGACACGCCGCAGTTGAGCCAGTTGGGCCCCAACGACCTGGCCCTGGTCAGCTACGGTCTTTTGCCCTTCATCGGCGAGGAGCTGGCCGCGATCCCCTTCGCCAACATCGTCCTGGACGAAGCCCAGGCCATCAAAAACGCCGCCACCAAGCGGGCCAAGACCGTACAAGACCTGCAAGGGGATTTCAAGCTGGCCACCACCGGAACGCCGATTGAAAACCACCTCGGCGAACTCTGGAGCCTCTTCCGCTTCCTCAATCCCGGGCTCCTGCTGGGCAAACAGGCCTTCAACGAAAAGTACAACCGCCCGATCGCCCGCGATGGCAACGCCGAGCGGCAGCGGGCCCTCAAAAATTTGGTCCAACCCTTCATCCTGCGCCGTCGCAAGGACGAAGTGCTCACCGAGCTGCCCCCGAAAACCGAGATCATCCTGGAAGTGGAGCTGAGTGAAGAAGAAAAAGCCCTCTACGAAGCCATGCGCCGGCAGGCCGTGGAGGCCATTGCCGCCGCCGAAGAGCAACAGCGCCGCTTCACCGTGCTGGCCCAACTGACCAAACTGCGGCAGGCCGCCTGCCACCCCCGCCTGGTACGCCCCACCAGCAAACTGGGCAGCGCCAAACTGGAACTCGTCGGCGAAACCCTCCTGGAGATCCTGGAAAGTGGCCACAAAGCCCTCGTCTTCAGCCAGTTCGTCAAGCACCTCAAGATCGTCGAGAACTGGGTGAAAGGCCAGCGCATACCCTACCAGTATCTGGACGGCAGTACGCCCGGTGCCCAGCGCGAAGCGGCCGTCAATGCCTTCCAGGGGGGCGAAGGCGACGTCTTCCTGATCAGCCTCAAGGCCGGCGGGACAGGCCTGAACCTGACGGCCGCCGACTACGTCCTCCACCTCGACCCCTGGTGGAACCCCGCCGTGGAAGACCAGGCCAGCGACCGCGCCCACCGCATCGGGCAGCAACGCCCCGTCACCGTTTACCGCTTCGTCAGCCAGGGCACCATCGAAGAGCGCATCATCTCCCTCCACCGGGAAAAACGCGACCTGGCCGACCAAATCCTCTCCGGCACGGGCAACGCCGGCGCATTGGAAGTGGACGAGATTTTGGCGATGATTCGGGAGTGAGGAGGTCGTGCTAGCGTTTTTTCGAGATCACCAGCTCGAAACTGCAAAATTTAGGGTGTCGGTTAATACAATGTCTTCACACCTTTCGTACTGGTATGCCTGGTAAACTTTGCTGATTTTGATGAGACTGCTCTTAATACTTTCCTCAAAAGTTGGACCTAAAGAGTTCCAGTAACCAATAGCTGCAACACCACAAGACTCATCCAATTGGCAAGTGAAAGCCATGATGCCCCCTATTCCGTTTTCGGCAGCTACTCTCGGGTAATTAAAGCCAAAGTTGTAAGACCTGTAAAAAACTCCTTTTACGTACGCAGCTACTTGTCCTTGAGCGTAAACGAGACTGTCTCCTGCCAGGGTGCTGCTCTGTGCGCTCAATTTGAGAAATCCGATCAGCAGTAGGGCAAAAATAAATTTCTTATTCATTGTTGCGGCAGATGCAAGCCAAACTGATTTTGGTGCGTGGATGGGATCTTTCCTGTCGCCAAAATATGAAGTGCAGTAAAGTAGAACGCTCCCGTTCTGCAATTTTACCGCCACTCATTAGCCTGCACGTCTTGCCAAAGTATTTTCTCCAGCGACTTGGCATCGTACCGCAAAGCGTCCTTCATGGCATTTGCTTCCTGGGCGGTAGGCGATAACCCGAAGTGCGTAATAATGGCTGGGTAATCCTCCAAAAATGCTGGATATTCACCATACCGGCCATCTTCATTCTTATTGCTGCTGGCGTGAAAACGGTGCCCGGCAATCATATTCGCCAGGTATTCCTCTACGCTCCGAACTACGCTGCCTGGCGAAAGGAAATGCTTGCGGACAACGTCGACGGGATGATTCAACCAATCCATGAAGCCGCCGGAGGCTTGCAACAAACTCGCGGTCAATGCTTTATCCTCCCGGTCCAGAAAAACCCACGGGACACCCGGAAAGGCCCGTTGAAAAAGGGGCAGGAAGTAAACGTTCCACGACGTAAGCTTGAAGACCACGTGTGCTTTCCCGTCCGATTTTTGCCGGTACAGACCTGCAATGGCTCTTAGCTTTTCGATGATCACCTCATCGTCAATCCCGTGCAGTGCTTTTGACAACAACAGCCCGTTAATGGCTTCCGTCTCGCTGACCACCCTCACCCTGTCCATCTGTTGCAGTAATCGGCCCAATAACGTGGAACCACAGTGGGAAATATGGAAAATCAAGCCGTTTAACGCCAGCTGTTCTTCCTCCGCCGGTACGGTAGCGGGTTGCAGCGTATGCGTTGCCCGATTCGTAGTCTTGCAAACGCGCGCGCCATCGTTAAAGAAGGGATAATCGAAGACCTCGCTGCTCAATTCCTGACACACCGTCTCGGGTGGGTTGGCAACGGCGGTGTATACGGGGTATAGCTGGTTCATATCTTTTGGGTGACCTACCCTTCCTCCCCAAACCAGGAGGCGTAGGTAAGGTAGGCGGCGGCAATGCGTTCGATGGTATCCTTCCTTTGCTCGGGGTCCAGGCTTTTGATCTTTTTGGCGGGGATACCGGCGTAGACCGAGTTGGCCTCGCAGCGCATGCCGGCGGGAACGACTGCGCCAGCCCCGATAATGACGTTGGACTCCACCACCGCATCATCCATCACAATGGCCCCCATGCCAATGAGGACCGAATCGTGGAGGGTGCAGCCGTGGACCACCGCCCGGTGGCCAATGCTCACGTCGTTGCCAATGGTGGTTGCCGCCCGCTGGTAAGTCCCGTGAATCACCGCCCCATCCTGGATGTTTACCCGGTCGCCGCAGGTGATCGCATTAACGTCGCCCCGCACCACGGCGGTAAACCACACGGAGCAATCATCACCCATGGTGACTTCCCCGATCAGGGTGGCATTCTCGGCGAGAAAGCAGTTCTTGCCCAAGCGGGGGGTGTGGTTGCGGACGGGGACGATAAGGGCCATGGAAAAGTCTTGGAGGGTGAGGGAAAGCGGTGGGATCAGGCGATTTCGTGGCCACGGCCCGCTTCGAGGATGGCGTACCAATCCTGGGCGTCCAGCTGAAAATCCAGGGCAAGGCGGGTGGAAGAAAGCCGTTCTTTTTTGGTCGTCCCCACCACCGGGATGGGTCCGGCGGGGTGGCGGAGCAGCCAGGCCAGAAGGATGACGTCTTCGCCAACGTCCCCGTGCTGGTGGGAGATGGCCCTGACGACTTCGCGCAGGCGGAGCACGTCGGTCCCCCCATCCTTGAAGTAGGCACTGCCGCCCAGCGGACTCCAGATCATGGGGCGGATTTTCTGGCCCAGCAACTGGTCAAAAGTGCCGTCAAACAGGCAGTCGGTATGCAGGGGGTGGCACTCCACCTGGTTGGTCACCAGCGGAAAGACCTGGTCGACGAGCGCAAACTGGCTGGGGGTAAAATTGCTGACCCCGAAGGCGCGGACTTTACCCGCCGCCTGGAGTTGGGTGAAGGCCTCGGCGATCTCATCGGGGTGCATCAAGGCATCGGGGCGGTGCAGCAGGAGCAGGTCCAGGTAGTCGGTCCGCAGGTTCTGCAGGCTGCGCTCAGCCGAGGCAATGATGTGGGCGCGGCTGCTGTCGTAGCTTTTCACCCGCAGGTGGGGCCGGCGTTGGGTGGGCAGGTTGATGCCGCACTTGGTCACCAGTTGCATTTGGGCGCGGACGCGGGTGCCAAGCTGGTCGAGGGCCAGCCCGAAGCCTTCCTCCGTAGAGTAGTGTCCGTAAATGTCGGCGTGGTCGAAACTCGTGATGCCCAGGTCCAGGCAGTGCTCAATCAGGGCCGCCATGGCTTCCGGTGAATAGTCAACGCCCCATTCGCCCCAGGTCATCACACCAGCTACGATTTGGGAGAGGTCAGGGCCCTGGGGCGAAAGAGAAACTTGCTGAATCGTCATGGGGTAAAGGTAGCAGCCGGGCGGGAAATTAGCTAATGCCGCCGCCACCAGTCGGGAAGCGCTGTAATGGAGTCTGCCCCCTTGCTTCGTCCTGTTATAGTTGAACCACCCCGCAGCGCCCACCGTCGGAGGCCACCGGGACGAATTAAAACCAGCTTCCGATCATGCGCATCCTCTCTTTTCTGTTCAGTTGTTGCCTGCTCCTGGCCATTTCCTGCTCCACCGCTCGCCCGGCCAGCGCCGGGGGTGCCCCCTTGCTGAAAACGGCCCCCATTGAAACGGCCATGCTCAAAGCCCTCCGCTGGCAGGAGGCCAACCCCATCTACTCCCAGGATCCAACGGACTGGACCAACGGTGCCTACTACACCGGCGTAGCCCGCGCCCACCAGGCCACCCAAAACCCCGCTTTCCTGCAGGCCATCGAAGACATGGGACAGCGCACCGGGTGGAAAACCTGGAAGCGTTATTACCACGCCGACGACGTGGCCATTGCCTACTCCTACCTCTATCTCGCCAACCAAAAACCCGGCGTGGCAGACCTGGCCCCCACCGCCCGGTGGATTGAAGACCACCTCAACAAAGACCACGCCTGGAAAAACGGCGACAAAAGCGTCAAAGAAGAAATCCTCTGGTGGTGGTGCGATGCCCTCTTCATGGCTCCCCCCGTGCTCGTGGAATGGGCCAGGCGCAACAACGACCCCAGCTACCTGGGCCCCATGCACCGCTATTTCTTGGAGACTTACGACTTGCTCTACGACCAGGAAGAACACCTCTTCGCCCGCGACACCCGCTTCGTGTGGACGGGCGGCCCCGACGACCAAAAAGGGGCCAACGGCAAAAAAATCTTTTGGTCCAGGGGCAACGGCTGGGTCATCGGCGGGCTGGCCCTGATGCTGGAATCCCTGCCGGAGGACTACGAGCACCGCGCGTTCTACGTTGATCTCTACCGCGAAATGGCCGCCAAAGTCAAAGCCATCCAGCCCGCCGATGGCATGTGGCGGGTCAGCCTGCTGGAGCCCGAGGCCTGGCCCCACGGTGAAACCAGCGGCACGGGATTCTACACCTTCGCCCTGGCCTGGGGCATCAACAAGGGCCTGCTGGACCGCAACGAATACCTCCCCACCGTCACCAAAGCCTGGAGGGCCCTGACCAAAGTCCAGCGGGAAGACGGTAAAGTTACCTGGGTGCAAAACATCGGCTACGACCCCAAACCCGCCTCGGCCGAGAGCTGGCAAAACTTCGGCACGGGAGCCTTCCTGCTGGCCGGCAGCGAAGTGCTCAAACTGAAGTAGCTGCATTCTCAACGCACTTTGTAAGGGGAGAGCAACGAAATCCAGCGTCTACTTCCCAGTACCTGACTTAAGCCACCCACTATGCAGACCCGCTACGGCGTCCATTTCGACCATTTCAAAACCTACACCACCGACCAGACCCGCGAGGAATTCCTGGTCACCGGGCTGCTGCGGGCCGGGGAGATCAACCTCGTCTATTCCCACTACGACCGCTTCATCTTCGGCGGAGCGGTACCCACCACCCAGCCGCTGGCCTTGCCCAACGACGAGGCTCTCAGGGCGGCCTGTTTTCTGGAGCGGCGGGAACTCGGCATCCTCAACCTGGGCGCGGCGGGTACCGTCGGGGTCGATGGCACCGACTACCACCTGGAGCGCTTCGACTGCCTGTACGTCGGTCGCGGCAGCCGGGAGGTGACTTTCCGGAGCGCCCACCCCGGGACGCCCGCCAGGTTCTACCTCAACTCCGCCCCCGCGCACTGCCCCTACCCTACCACCAAATTCACCCAGGCCCAGGCCAACCGCGTCGAACTCGGCAGCCAGGAGACCGCCAACGAGCGGGTCCTTTACCAGTACATCCACGAAAACGGCATCAAAAGTTGCCAGTTGGTGATGGGCTTTACGGAGCTGCTGCCGGGCAACGTCTGGAACACCTTCCCGCCCCACACCCACGAGCGGCGCATGGAGGTGTATCTCTACTTTGACCTGCCGGAAGACCAGCTCGTGATGCACTTCATGGGCCAGCCCACCGAAACCCGGCACCTGGCCGTGCGGAATGAAGAGGCAGTCATCTCTCCGCCCTGGAGCATCCACAGCGGGGCGGGCACCAGCGCCTACCGCTTCGTTTGGGGAATGGCGGGCGAAAACCAGGCCTTCACCGATATGGATGCCGCCCCCCTGGCGAGCGTCCGCTAAGCGTAGCCCCATGATCCTCCAGCAATTTGACCTGACGAACAAGACCGCCCTCGTCACCGGCTGCAAACGCGGCATCGGCTACGCCATGGCCCTGGGGCTCGCCGAAGCCGGGGCCGACATCATCGGCGTCTCCGCCAGCCTCGAAGCAAGCGGCTCCGACCTGGAAAAGGCGGTGCTGGCCACGGGGCGCAGCTTCCGAGGCTACCAGTGTGACTTTGCCGACCGCAGCGCCCTTTACGCCTTCATCGAACGGGTGAAAGCGGAGGTGGGCACGCCCGACATTGTGGTCAACAACGCTGGCACCATCCTGCGCGAACCCGCCGCTACGCACTCCGACGACTACTGGGACCGCGTTGTGGAAATCAACCAAACCGCCCAGTTTATTGTGGCCCGGGAATTTGGCCGCGAGATGGTCGCCCGAGGCAGTGGCAAGATCATCTTCACGGCCTCGCTGCTGACCTTCCAGGGGGGGATTACCGTGCCGGGCTACGCCGCTTCCAAGGGGGCCATTGGCCAGCTGACTATGGCCCTTTCCAACGAATGGGCGGGTAAAGGCGTGCAAGTCAACGCCATCGCCCCCGGCTACATTGCTACCGACAATACCCAGGCCCTGCGCAACGACGCCGAGCGGAGCAGCGCCATCCTCGGTCGGATTCCGGCGGGGCGCTGGGGACGGCCCGATGACTTCAAAGGCCCGACGGTTTTCCTGGCAAGCGCGGCGGCCGACTACGTCAGTGGGGCCATCCTGCTCGTCGACGGTGGCTGGATGGGGCGCTGAAACGCTCCACTCCGCCGGGCTTCTTTCCTTTCCACCACCAGCCTTCCTTTGCTATGCCAAACCTTGCTCGTTTTACCCTGCTTTGCACCTGCGTCAGCGCCCTGCTGCTCTGCCCCGCCTGCCAAAATCCTACCCCGCCTGCCGACGCTCCCGAGATGCGCACCAACGTGCGGCTGGCCAAACGCAACGCCGCCAACGAATTTGTGGAAGACAGCGTGTTTACGCGGGCGGAAGACCATATTGAGCAGATTCTGCCCGCCATTTACCAGAACGAGGGGCCGGCCTGGGAGAACGAAAACATCGGCTTCCGGATGTACTTTGACCGGCGCAATGGCCTCGATATCCACGGCAAAAAAGTGCGCGATATGGTGCTCGATACCGTGGGCTTAGACCGCAACAACTACCACGCGATGGCGGACTGGGGCATGGACGTGCTCAAGGTGGGCAACTCCCTCGGCGCGGGCGGCATCGCCCTGCTGGTGGGCGACAGCATCTACCGCCTGGGCGACGTGGCTAAGGAGACCGTCCGGATCACCGAAGAAAGTCCCGAGCGGTCTTCGTTTCGCGTGGATTACCAAGGCTGGGAAGTGGCTGGCAGAACCCTGGACCTGACGTGGGCCTTTAGCATCGCGGCGGGCACCCACCACTACGAATCAGCCGTGACGGCCACGGGTCTGCGGGGAGACGAGCAGCTGGTGATCGGCATCGTCAACCTCCACAGCGATACGCTCTACACCCTGGAGCAAGATGGTCGCTTCGTGATGTACACCCACGGCCCGCAGGCCGAACTGGAGCACTACCTGGGCATGGCCCTTTCGCTGGAGCGGGGCGATTACCTCCGCCACGGTGCGCTGGGCCCCGAAGAGCAGCCGGTATCTTCCACCTATTACGTGGTGGCGCGCCTGCGGGAGGGGCTGCCGACGGGCTACCGCTTCACGGCGGGCTGGGCACCGGGGCACCCGGCGTTTATCGAGCGTGCGGCGTTTCAGGAAGTTATTCGCTGAGCCGTTGTAGCTTGCGGGCTCGCAAAAGCTCCTGCTACGATGAAATTTCTGCACCTCGGCGTTGCCGCCCTCTTCCTGCTTTGTGCCTACTGGCAGCTTAACGACCCCGACTGGAACCGCTGGGTGGCGGCCTACGGCATCGTGGCCTTCGTGGCCGTGCGGGCGTTTACCGGCGGCCTGCGCCCTGTGGTGGCCCTGTTGCCGGCCGTGGCGCTTTTTGCCTGGTGGTGCGCGTATTTGCCCGACTTTACGCAGTGGCTCCGCGACGGCACGCCCACCATCACCGGCTCCATGCAGGCCGAATCGCCGTACATCGAGCTGACGCGGGAGTTTTTTGGGCTCCTTATTTGTTGGGTTACTTTGGCGGCTTATGCTATTTGGGCGCGGAGGCGATGATCCACTTCGCTCGTCGGGACTACGCTGGCGGTTGGGGGCATCTTGCGCGGACGCAGGTGCGCAGCAGAGGATAAGGGAGCGAGGGAGGAGAGGGTGTTTGGCTATTCTCAATTGGCGGAAAGTGGGCTTGGCTGGCTGACCCCGTTGATTTTCTCCCCCTCTCCGTCCATCTCTCCTTATTCGAGGTTACGACGGTGGTTCGATTCCATCCCAGGCCACATTTCAATCCATCTCCCGTCATTCGACGGTCTGGAAGTAAAGCTGGCCGGGAAGGCATCCGGGCCAGCACCTGGTTTCAATCCATCTCCCGTCATTCGACGGTCTGGAAGAAACGTTGCAAACTCCAAGTTTGTACCGATTCCCGAGTTTCAATCCATCTCCCGTCATTCGACGGTCTGGAAGCTTGACTTCCCACAATTTCCGCGACCTTACGGGGCGGTTTCAATCCATCTCCCGTCATTCGACGGTCTGGAAGAAAGTCCGGCTACCAATCACCTCCCCGTGGAAATGGTGTTTCAATCCATCTCCCGTCATTCGACGGTCTGGAAGTAGTAAGTCCAGAGTACTGCCTTTACCGTCATGGTGTTTCAATCCATCTCCCGTCATTCGACGGTCTGGAAGTCGCCTATCAACTCCGGCGTGAGCTGGAGAAGATGGTTTCAATCCATCTCCCGTCATTCGACGGTCTGGAAGCCCCGGAGGCGACCACTCGGCCGTTGGAGCGCTCGAGTTTCAATCCATCTCCCGTCATTCGACGGTCTGGAAGTTTGTACCGCGACGTCTGCCGGTTGATCGAGCGCTGGTTTCAATCCATCTCCCGTCATTCGACGGTCTGGAAGCGAAGACAACCCCCAGTGGGAGGAACTGCAGCTGCGGTTTCAATCCATCTCCCGTCATTCGACGGTCTGGAAGGCTAAAGGCTTCAAGGCGGAGCGAATCACGCCGAACGAGTTTCAATCCATCTCCCGTCATTCGACGGTCTGGAAGCAGGGGTAAGAAGACTAGTAAGGATTGAAGAAACGGGTTTCAATCCATCTCCCGTCATTCGACGGTCTGGAAGTCGAAATAGTCCAGTAGTCGTGTTCACGCGAATCTGGCGTTTCAATCCATCTCCCGTCATTCGACGGTCTGGAAGGGCGTGGCACTTGATGTAGCCGTGAACAGGATTTGGTTTCAATCCATCTCCCGTCATTCGACGGTCTGGAAGACGAGTTCGGCGTTCGTTGGTTGGTGTGGGGTCGTTTGGTTTCAATCCATCTCCCGTCATTCGACGGTCTGGAAGAAACATTGGTGCCCGATACCTTACCTCTGCGATGGTGTTTCAATCCATCTCCCGTCATTCGACGGTCTGGAAGTGTAGCCAAAGACGGCATCATACTGGCTGTTATCGTGTTTCAATCCATCTCCCGTCATTCGACGGTCTGGAAGATTCTGCTACCATTCCCGCCAACACCGTCCTGGAAATAGTTTCAATCCATCTCCCGTCATTCGACGGTCTGGAAGCTACGCCGCCATGCTCTACGGCAGTGCCGCCCGCTTGTTTCAATCCATCTCCCGTCATTCGACGGTCTGGAAGAGCTAGCTTCGTGGTGATCGCCTTCACGTTTACACGTTTCAATCCATCTCCCGTCATTCGACGGTCTGGAAGAGGTGCAATGAAAAGTTGTGGCGCGGAGGATGGACTGTTTCAATCCATCTCCCGTCATTCGACGGTCTGGAAGTGGTCTATGTCCAGGCCACGAAGACGCGCAGGGAGTAGTTTCAATCCATCTCCCGTCATTCGACGGTCTGGAAGCCGCGCCCCAACCAAAAAACCGTGCCAACCTGTCACGTTTCAATCCATCTCCCGTCATTCGACGGTCTGGAAGGAGTTCATCAATCAGGATGCAATTGAAAGCATCACCTCCGTTTCAATCCATCTCCCGTCATTCGACGGTCTGGAAGAGTTAATTCGGTTGACAACGCATTCTCAATAGGCGCGGTTTCAATCCATCTCCCGTCATTCGACGGTCTGGAAGTGGATTGCTGTCACGCATACAGAAACTCGACAAAGAACGTTTCAATCCATCTCCCGTCATTCGACGGTCTGGAAGCTGGCGCGACCGGCCCCGAGTTGGACGCGTTCACGGGTTTCAATCCATCTCCCGTCATTCGACGGTCTGGAAGTTAGCGTGTTTAGAAGGTCGTGGGCGTTGGCCTCGTGTTTCAATCCATCTCCCGTCATTCGACGGTCTGGAAGGTGCAATCTGCCTACGCGATCCATCAGGTCGCCTAGGTTTCAATCCATCTCCCGTCATTCGACGGTCTGGAAGAGCTCGGGATAAGTTTGGCAGCGTCCAGGGAAGGCTAGTTTCAATCCATCTCCCGTCATTCGACGGTCTGGAAGGCAGGAGCTGGTGATGCGGAAGCTGATCCAGGCACGTTTCAATCCATCTCCCGTCATTCGACGGTCTGGAAGACCCCGCCCGCAATTGCGTGGGCGGGGTTTTTCTATGTTTCAATCCATCTCCCGTCATTCGACGGTCTGGAAGCCGGTTCAGTCGGTTGTAGGCGGCGGAGACGTTACGGGTTTCAATCCATCTCCCGTCATTCGACGGTCTGGAAGATATTTCGGTATCCGCGGACCGCCGGAAAAAGCCCGAGTTTCAATCCATCTCCCGTCATTCGACGGTCTGGAAGCCATTTCCTCGGCATACCATTTGTCGCTGTCCTTGGTTTCAATCCATCTCCCGTCATTCGACGGTCTGGAAGAGCATCTTCCAGCGCCACCTGGTAGCCGCTACGGGATGTTTCAATCCATCTCCCGTCATTCGACGGTCTGGAAGGAGCCCTATGCTCCGCCCCGTTCGGTCAACTTGGTGGTTTCAATCCATCTCCCGTCATTCGACGGTCTGGAAGAATGGGCGCAGAAATACGCCATCCTCTTGGAAATCATGTTTCAATCCATCTCCCGTCATTCGACGGTCTGGAAGGACGAACTGGCGGATTTCTTCACCCGCCGACAGTACGTTTCAATCCATCTCCCGTCATTCGACGGTCTGGAAGCAAAGCCACTATTGCCGGAATCGAAACAGGACGAAGGTTTCAATCCATCTCCCGTCATTCGACGGTCTGGAAGTTCGTGCCGGAAATACTACCAGTTGCCCCAAGCCTGGTTTCAATCCATCTCCCGTCATTCGACGGTCTGGAAGCTATGCGGCCTGCGGGGATTGTGCCGTCGGTGGCAGTTTCAATCCATCTCCCGTCATTCGACGGTCTGGAAGTACAGCCCGTTGCCATACATCATCTTGGCGAGGCGGGTTTCAATCCATCTCCCGTCATTCGACGGTCTGGAAGCGCCCTGGAGAGAGTGCCAGGGCGGCTGGGAATCATTCGTTTCAATCCATCTCCCGTCATTCGACGGTCTGGAAGAAGGACCAACTTCCATTCTAATCATCCAAAAATCGAGTTTCAATCCATCTCCCGTCATTCGACGGTCTGGAAGCTGAAAACCCCGTGTAATAATTCCCAGAGATATTCTTTGGTTTCAATCCATCTCCCGTCATTCGACGGTCTGGAAGAAAGTAGTACGAGGACGTTTCAGAAACAGCAATTGGGTTTCAATCCATCTCCCGTCATTCGACGGTCTGGAAGGAAGAGCGCCGCCAGGAACTGGAAACCGAGATCAACGTTTCAATCCATCTCCCGTCATTCGACGGTCTGGAAGCGTCGAACATATTTATTTGAGTGCTGGTGTTCGCGTGTTTCAATCCATCTCCCGTCATTCGACGGTCTGGAAGCGCGCCCTACCCCACCCCAAACCATACGCAAAAAAGGTTTCAATCCATCTCCCGTCATTCGACGGTCTGGAAGAAGAGTTCAACTACCTGGTATCCCCGGAACTGTTCGAGTTTCAATCCATCTCCCGTCATTCGACGGTCTGGAAGAGCCCACCCTGCTGTCACAGGAGTGGGCCACATCAAGTTTCAATCCATCTCCCGTCATTCGACGGTCTGGAAGGATGATTTTCGCTTTTTTCATTGTTGTCGATTTGGAAGGTTTCAATCCATCTCCCGTCATTCGACGGTCTGGAAGAAGAAGAAAGCCGCTCAAACGCTGTTTGAGATGCAGGTTTCAATCCATCTCCCGTCATTCGACGGTCTGGAAGGCCAAACCTTCGACGTATTTTTACCGAAAGTTCCAAGTTTCAATCCATCTCCCGTCATTCGACGGTCTGGAAGATGCCCGTGAACTTCTGGATGGTCTCAATCTGCTGGGGTTTCAATCCATCTCCCGTCATTCGACGGTCTGGAAGAGGGCGAAGACTTCAAGGACGAGTCGGTCTTCGAGTTTCAATCCATCTCCCGTCATTCGACGGTCTGGAAGCTGAGCAGGGTGAATGAGGAAGCCGAAGTAGTACTGCAGTTTCAATCCATCTCCCGTCATTCGACGGTCTGGAAGCCAGAGCGCAAGCGCGAAGCAGCCCACCGCAAGAACCGTTTCAATCCATCTCCCGTCATTCGACGGTCTGGAAGTTATCAGCAGCATCCTCCAGGTCACCAACAGCAAGTTTCAATCCATCTCCCGTCATTCGACGGTCTGGAAGCCTTTCTGGCCTTCTCTGCGGCTTCCTCGCGCTCCGGTTTCAATCCATCTCCCGTCATTCGACGGTCTGGAAGCATCATCGAGTCCCCAGCCCTCAACGCTGTCCAGGCGTTTCAATCCATCTCCCGTCATTCGACGGTCTGGAAGCCGTAAACCTACACAATGCACTGAAAATAAACAAACTAAACCGCTTCGAGCGACTGTCTTTTTGCCAATGAAGCACGTCAAAGAACGGCCAAAACAAGCTTATTTTGCTACATCTCCGCATTGGCAATCGGCTGTAAATCAACTTTGTAGCGAGGCTTTTTTTGACCATGGAAATAAGTTTGCCTCCGGATCAGCGGACACAGACATTACGATAGGTACAATTTACGCATCTTTCCTTTACCGGCGTAGCTTTGGGAAAGAAATTTTCACCAACCACCCGTCCAATATCGGCAACGGTGGCCTGTACACTCGTAAGCGCATCCCGCGTGACGGGAACCTCGATAACTTTATTATTGCTCCGGGTATAAACAATGAACCCCCGCTGCACGGATTTCCCAAAGTTGGCCTCAACCAGCAACGCATAACAGTACAATTGCGTTCGGTAGGTACTGTAGACCACGTCTTTATACTCGGCAAATTTATAATCCAAAGGGGCCATCGTACCATCGGCCAACGTGAGTACCTCATCGATGCGGCCCCGCAGATAATCGTTGGTCAGGTACTGGTCATCCACTCGGCTGACAACGCCCAGCCGTTTTCGTAAATAATCTTTGTTGCGGGCCAGGCGCTCGTCGTGAAGATGACGGCCACGGAGAACCTTCCCGAATTTTTCCTCATACTGCGGAATCCGCAACACCCATTCAAAGTAGGTAAAGCGAGGGCAATACAAATGCTGTATGACGTGGGATGGGGTAAGGCTTAACATTGCTTTCAAAAGTTTTTATTGCACCTGCGGCCGCGCCCTACAAAAACAGTTCCCGCACCTGTGCAGTCACCAGTTTTCGGTCAAAGGCCTGCCCCAGCAAAATGGCTTGTTTCAGTTCCTTGCGCGTGAGGGTAAAAAGGTATACTTTATCGTGGTCGGGGTCGATAAGATCTTCGATCTCTAAGCGCAGCGCATCTCGCTCGTCCGCCGTCACCTCGCCCAAAAACACACTGTATTGCACACGGTATAAGCCAGCCTGTTTGCAATGCCGGGCAACGCGCCCGCGTGCCCGATCTTCCGCAACGTCGTAAAGCACCCAAAGGATCATAGTTCCACGATTTCCAGGTCTTGCAAGTCCTTACCCAAAAGCTCCTGCGCAAAGCGATGGGCATCGGCCAACATTCCATTGGCCCGGCTTCTTACGCGCTGGTGGTGCCGCACCTTATCCCCGTCGAGGTATTCACCCAGCGCGCTGATGAGTAGCTCCTTGCCTGGCTTTTCCAGCGTTACCCCTCCAGCCAAGTCACCGTAGTGGGTAGTATTTACTTGCTTGCCCGAAAACAAGCGAAATACCACCCGGTCCACCCAGGGCCGGTAAGGCTCGATGAAATCGAAAACCATGCTCTTCTGGTTGTAATCATCGCGGTGCATAAACCCAACGTAGGGGTCCAGGCCAGCCGTCATCAAAGCCTTCTCTACCCGTGCGTACAGTATTCCGTATCCGTAATTGATAAATGCGTTGAACGGGTCAGCGGCCGGGCGGAAACTTCGGCCCGCAAACTGGTAAGGCTCCGGAGTCAGCGCACTCAGGGTTTGCCAGTAAAGTCGGCCAGCGGTACCTTCCAGCCCACGCAAGGTATCGGCAATCTCGTCGGTACGCGTAGCGGTACGCACGCAGGTCTCTATTGAAGCCGCAAGTTCCAGCAGCCTGCTCCGGCGCTCATCCAGCAATTCGTGGGCGTGTTTGCGATGCTTTTTGAGGTCCTTAAGAAAATCGGCCTGCGCAGCGATCTTGGCAGTCAACCAGCTGCCCGTGTAGCCCAGGCCGAGCGGCCCGATGCTGGCGGCCAACTGCTGCTTGCGGATTTTGGTCGTACTGCCCAGCTTAGCATGCCAGAAACGCCCCAGTGGCTGACCGCTGTGATCAGCTAAAATCAGGTCAACGTTGTGCGCAAGGGCCAGGCGGACCGCATCACTACTCAGCGCCCCCGCCACCGTTAAAATAATGGCCGTAACCTTTTTTGCGGCCAGGTGATGGCTGGTCGTTCCGCCCCGCTCATTTGGCACCCGAATTTCAAACATGGCGTCCTTAACGTGCAGGTAAGTCCCGAAACTGTTGAGGTAAATTTGCATGGCCGCAAGGTCCGGCCCCGGATTGTAAAATAGCTTCAGAGCCGTTTTTTGCTGCGCAATATTTTGTGCTGGGCGCGGCCGCAGGTGCCGGGGAAAGGACAAGGAGCTATGCCGGGACCACCGTCCCAAAGCCTTTGCTGATGGATTTACCAATACCGATCGCCGGAGGCAATGCCACGTTGGCCGTAAAAGTGCCTACGTACATTTGCATGGGTTGGTTTTTTACGTTTACCAAGCGTTTCTCCAGCCGGGGTAAGACCATGATGGGGCGCTCCGGCGTCACCGTGCACCCAATACCCCGCAGGGCGGTAACGAGGTGGCTGCGGAGCAATTTGGTCAGGAATGCCGCTCCTTCCGCATCTGGCAATGTCCTAAAAAGCGCGTAATTATCCTGATTAAACATGAACAGCGGCGTCGCCAACCGGTACTCCCGCAGTTCGTCGATCACCCCCGCCTCAATCCGGTCCGCCCGCAGTTCCTTGTCATCAACGCGCACGCGCTGACCATCCAGGTTCAACTCTTCCACATCGGCAAAGGCCAACAGCACCAGCCTGGCCCCTTCAGCCACGCCAACAACCGTTGGTACTCCACCCAATACTTTGTACTGAATATTGGAATATGCGTAACGAAAGCCGTCCTCCTCGGTGTGGTTGTGAAAAAGGATGGACCGATCGCCAAAGGCGGCGGCGAAGTACCCGCGCAGTTTGCCAGCGTCGGCGGCGCGTAGGTGTAGCCCCGAGAAGGTAAGGGTGGTTAGGTCAACTAAAGTCGTCAAAAGCTTTGGTGGTTGGGGGCTGCGTCTGGTAAGAAGTAGCCGGTGATTAAATTGTAGCAACGAGCGTAGTTACGTTCGCCAGCTTCCGTGCCCATGCGAATGAATGGCCGTGCTCTAGCATCTTCGTGCAAATCCTCCGGGAGGTAGCGCGTAGGTATTTGTACCACGTACTGCAAAAGTGCCGGACGCAAAAGCCGCAGTTGCCGTTTTCGCTCCCAGCGGTCTTCTGCGGTAGCTTGCAAAATATTCTGCATGGCTTGGTACACGTCACTACTGTTCACAGTCTTTTCCATGCCATCCAGCTTCACGCTTACCTTCGGCAAATTTTGTGGATCATCGATGAATACACCGAAGGTTTCGTAAGTCTTGGGGATGAGCTGGAATGCTGCGTTGGCTTTCTCGAAGTTCAGCCGGTATAAGTCCTCCAGGATTTGGCGGGAAGCATCACTGCCATCGGCCACGGCCCGCCGCATCTCGTGCATATAAGTTTGGTTCATTTCGTAGAAACGCGCCTCGGGGAGAATACCTGGCTGCCCGTCGGGGAGTTTGGCTTCGGTGCTGAGTTGCTTCTTTAAGGTGCGCTCGGTCTTTTCCAGCAAAACCACGTCATAAATGTCTTTGGCTCCTTTGCTTTTGAACAACCGAACACTCCCTCGCCAACCCGCCCGCATATTCCGGTTGCAACGGCCTGCCGATTGGTTGATACTGTCCAGCGGGGCAAAGGCGCGGTACACCACGTCGAGGTCGATATCAACACCAGCTTCTACCACTTGGGTACTGACCAAGACGATGCGCTTACCAGCTGGGGGATGCTTGACCCGCTCGATAATCTCCCGGCGCAGTACGGGCAAAATGGCGGACGACAGATAAAGGTACTCTACATTGGGCTGACGGTACGCTTCGCCGGCTAGGCTGTGGTAAACCGCCTGGCTTTCTCTTACTAAGTTGAGAATGATGAGAAAACTGGAATCGGCTTCTTCCTGGATTGCCCTGGCGAATATGTCCGTCTGCTCCGCTATTTCCTCGGGCCCGTCTTTCCAGAGGCGTACGTCCAGATCAATTCGATTCATGCGCTCGAAGGCCAGTCGGGTGTACACTTTCGTCGGGTCCGTTAATTCCACCGGTTCGTAGCCGTCAGCGGGATTCATGAGAAAAGGTTGGGTAGCGGTGACAAACACAAAGCGGGTACCGAGCTGCTCGTGTAGCGCGACGAAGAGTTTACTGACTAGGTTGAAGTACTTCGGCGGAATACTTTGCACTTCGTCTAGTACCACTACTGCATTCGCGAGGTTATGGAATTTACGCAGTTGCCGGTTGCGGTTGCTCACCACCGTATGCAGCAGTTGCACAAAAGTGGTGACGGTCAGGGTGTATTCCCACCCTTCTACCAGGTATTCTTTTTCGCTGTAGTTCAGGGCTTGCTCATGCGTGTCTTTAGCCTCAGGCCAATCCGCTAAATAATGGTGTTTGGCGAGTGCTCCCACCATATCAGGGTCAAGCGCCAGGATTTTCTCCAGGATAGCGGCGTTTTGATCGATCACCGAGGTAAAGGGCAGGCAATAAATGATGCGGGGAATGCAGTGCGGATTATCGGTTTGCCAGCGGTCTGCCAAGCGGTTCTGTAGTTGAATGGCGGCGTTGTACGCCGTCAGCGTTTTGCCCATCCCCGTCGGCAGGGTAATGGAATAAAAGCCCGCATTGGCGTGTTCCAGCAGGTTGGCGGCAACGCGCTGGTAGGCTTCTTCCCGCCATTGGTTGATCCCATCCTGGCTGGGGGTGCCAAAGCTGGACAGCTTGAATTGCTCAATCAACTGTTCATTGCACCTGCGGCCGCGCCCCACTAAAGTTCTTTCCGGCAACATCAAGTCTCCTTTATCGCCGGAAAGCAGCAGGGAAAATAAAAAGACCGTCTGTAGATAAGGCAAGAGTGTTTCGTTACGGCTGAGTTCAAGAAAAACCCGCGTGAAAAATGTTCTACGGGAACGTTGTCGTACCACAGCCAGGTCCTCGGCGTACCCCAACCCGGTATCCGCTAAAATGGCCCGGTAGTCTCCGTGGTTCATCCGCTTCCACTGTTCAGAGAGCAGTTCGTCGTGGGCTTCTGCTTCCCGTTCGGCTGCCTGGTCAAAGTTGCGCAGGTTGCCGTGGTGGCGGGCAATGACCTCAAAAACGATGGCGCGAAGCAGTGGATCAGCATCCGCTGGTAGCGCCGTTTGCACTACAAATGCCCCTAACTGCGCGTGCCCCCGCAGCGGACCGCCCTCCCGGCCAATCTGCGCTACGAAAGGCTCGGCGTGGGCCGCAAAGGATTGTGCATAATCCGCATCCAGCCCAGCAAAGGAGGCATTTTCCTTCTGCGCAACCTGCGTGATCATCCACTGAAAAAAATCAGTCCCTTTGCCAAAATCATGGAAGAAGACGAGCAGTCGCCGCAGAACTTCCGCATCAAGGCCCGGGAAGAGCTGCGGACCAAGCACCTTGGCCCGCAAGGCCCGTTCGCTGACCTCGTCTACGGAGGAGAGATGGCGGTATAACGACTGATGGGGGTGGCTCACCAGACGGTGCTTAGAAAAGGACGACATTAGCGGAGTTTTGGGCGTGGGTTACCTTGGCCAAGTCACGGACCCGAGCCGGTATGGGCGTGCCATTGCGATCGAGAATAATGCCGTCGCGGACGGTCACGTCGCGGTTTGGCTGCATCTCCACGGCGTACTGTCCTGCCTCAAGGAGGCGGTTGCTGTAGCCAACAATTGGCGGCAGAAGGGTCTCCAGGCGGCTCTTCGGAATGACTGAATCCACCCGTTCTTCCGTACTAGGGCGGATTGCTCCCTCCCCAACGTATTTTACCGACGCAATCAAGTTGGCCAAGCCTAAAGTTGGCGTGTAAGTGGACTGACCATTGCGGATGCGTTCTTTAAGCTGGTCGTACAAGGATGCGTCCTGGTGCGTAAAGTAGATGCGGAAGCGTGGCCGATCCAGGAATTCCATCAGCGTAGGTTTTCGGTTTTCCGTCGAACGCAAACTGCCAAAACTGGGCCGCAGGTTGATGTACATCCGTTGGGTGACCACCGGGTTGAGCAATTGAATGGCCACCCTACAATTGCCTTCGCTGAAGTGGTTCAAGTAAGCATTATCCGTTTTATCCAGACCTAGAATAGCTGCAAAAAGGCCGTAAAGGCTCGTCTTCGGGGGCAACGGATAAGTCAGGGCGGAGGTAGTCGCGAAGATTTTCTTGTAGTGGGCAAAGGGCCCACTTAAATCGAAGATCAGGGCGCGAACGTTAGGGCCTAACATCACTTAATAAAAATTTCTTCGCTCAATTGCAAGCGGTCGTCCTTCATCACCGTGATGCGCGCAATTTTACCGGCGTGGCTGCGCAGCCGGGCGTTCAGCCCGGAAACGTCTAATACATAATCCGCTACGTCCGTAACCTCCTTAAAATCAATGTTCTCCCGATCTACGAAAGACAACTCCTCCAGCAGGTCGCCGATGAAGAACAGCGGTTCGTTATAATCCACTTTGACCAGAAGCCGAGGCATATGCCCTTTTTTGGAGCGGCTCAACAGCCCCTTGGTACCGTTCCACATGGCGTCCGTCAGTGCCGTTACATCGTCTTCCGTAAGCCCCGTTTGGCGGGCGGCAGCCTCATTGATCACCCCGTGAAAACCGATGAGACCGTACGTGATGTTGTACTCCTCGCGGAAGGTTTTCTGTTGCGCGCCTTCGCTGGTAGCAAAAGCACCGGTGCCTTTAAGAAAATTCATTTCTACGGGATGCAAACTCATTCCCATGCCGAACTGGACAGGACCGGTGAGGTTAAACACCTTGCTTTCTTCCTCCTTTTTCTTACTTGAACCACCGGGAGCAGATACCCCTCCGAAGAGCCGGACGTCGATAAATTTTTTGGTGTATTCCTCCCGGTTCGCATAAGATTTGGCACGCTGGGCGCCGGTTACTGGCTTATCATCCTCATCGCGGATAAAAATATCGCGGTCGGGGTTGGTGCCATCGTGGCCCTTTTCCATGAGGTAATCGCGCACGGTACGTTTCAGGCGTACATCCGTTACCAGGCAAGTGCGGGTGGCTTCGTGGAGGCGGGGTTGGTTTCCGTTGTTGGGGTCACCGTTGGGATTGCAGTTTTTGCAATCGTAAAGGAACAGCAATTCGCTGCGCTGGGAAATGGTAGACATATAAAACTATTTTAAGGTTAATTAAGGGCGCGGCCGCAGGTGCCGTGCTGGAGGATTAGGAAGCAGTGGATGATTCAGCGTCCTCTCCTTCGGCCTTGCGTTTTCGTGCGGCGTCAATGGCGAACTTGTCCTGCATGACCATGCCGGTCGTGAAGGCAAAGGAAAGGTCGTCGCGGCTCGGTTTCCCGCCCTGCATGAGCAACGAACTCGCTTCGGCGGCCAGGTCAGTGACGGTGAAGTGGGAAGGGGAATAACCGCTTTTGCGGCTCTGGTACTGGTGGATCTTGGTCAACAACTGGGGGACAAGCGCCCGCAATTCTTCCAAGCCCAGGTTGAGGTTGTTGAGTTTATTGAGAAAGGGCTTACTCTTCAGGCTATCGTACTGGGCGTAGGTGAGCATGCTGGTGAGTACGCCAATGAGGAAGGCCCCGCGTAGCGCAGGCTGGTCTTTAAAAAAGGCCTGGTGTTGGTCGATGAAGACCTCGGGCGCCAGCCCAATGGGTTCGGAATGCTGCTCCATAAGAAGGTAAGTTGGATGGTGAAATAAGCCCAATGCCCCGAGTAAACTTCGGGTAGCAATGGCTTGGTGAACGGTAGTATGAAAGGGGAGATGGTAATCGTCTCCATCGTTTTTAAAAGCGATCCGGATCTTATCCATCAGGGCAACCAAAACAGTTGCCTCATTTACCTTGCGCTCGTGAAATATCGCCTCTAGCAGGTGAAAGAAGAAAGGATCAAAGTTGATTTTCACTCCCTTACCCGTCGAAAAGAAATTCTTAACCACGTTGAGGTTGACGCGAAAGGGCTTGAACTCCTTGTCTTTTTTGTCCGTGTAGCCAAAGACCCGTCCGTAACGGAGGCTAGTGCCATTGATGGCGGCTTTTATCCCTCCCAAACGGGTGGGGGGAATGTCTTGCAAGTGCAGCAGCAGGGCCAGTTGTGCCTGGTTCCGTTGGAAGAACAGCAAGTCAAAAAGGACGCCCGCCCGATTGAGGCCCTGCTCGTCCGCCACTAGGTCGATCACGCCTTCGGCTTTGGCGATGGGTACAGTTTTGTCTTCAAACCGTTCGCCCGTCCGTGCCGTATCAATTATCCTGACCAGGTCAAGCAGCAGTTCTGGCCGTTCTTCTAAAGTACGCGGAATGAGTAAGTACTCCAGGGTGTAGAAGCGGTCGGTGAGCTTGGCAAAGGCATAACGGCGGGCGGCTTCCAGGGCCAAGGCGGCGGGTTTGCTAACGGGAAACATCCGGTAGGACGTTTTTCCATCGAATCCGCCCCGATTGAAGGAAATGTCGTTGACGGTAAATCCCAGGGTATCTACCCTACCCCACACCTCAACATCCTTGGCGTGGGTAAGCGCGCAGGTGCCCCGGCCCTTACTCTTTTCGTAGTACTTGAGGTAAGCTTCATCATCAAGCTTTTCGACCAGTTCGGGAAATTCGCCAAGGTACTTCTTATCAATCCGGACGGTGTAAAGAAAACGCTTATCCTTGGCCCCGTCTTGCTCCTTCAACAGACGCTCAATCACCGCCAAGCCCCGTTCCTTCGCTTCGGTGGAAGCGAAATAGACGCTCGGCCCGTCTGGTATGGAGCGGGCAATGCGGCTCATAATTTTTTCCACGTTCTCGGCCTGTTTTTCGCGCTGAGCCTGGGTCTCCAGCTTATGCATCGGATAAAAGGGGCCTGTCGCTACCAGGGGTGCCCCCCTCGGTCCGTTGGGGTCACGGTACAGATAGCGCCATGCGTTTTGGCTCGCATACTGTTCCAGAGAAAGCTCTTCCAGCACTTCGCCATCTTCAATATCAATCACTACTACGACGGCCTCACCATCGTAGCCAGCAAAAGGATCGGCGTAGCTCGCAAAAAAGGAACTGTATTTGTTGTCAGCGTGCAACGCCCGCCCCAAGTCATGCAAGGATTGTATCATGGCTTATTGTTGATGAGTGCAAGATGCGATAATAGGATTGTAAAATAGCGTAAAAGTGAAATTACCATTCGTCTGGTCGGCACAACACGTAACCGTCTTGCTTAGTGATAACTGGAGGTAACTGGCTTTGCCGAATACTAGCTTCGCTGAGCGGGATGTGCTTGTGCATTCGCCTTTTAATCTCCGAACTGTGACGATTGGGCGGAAAAACGGGAATTACGTCCCTACCGTATCGATCTCTAGCCAGTTCCATTGGTGAAATCAGGTCGCTATCACCCGAAATAACCAAATAATGATCAGCGATTCCTTCTACCGCGTCCACTAGCAAGCAAGATGCAAGGTTTACATCAGACTCTTTCTCTTCGTGCCTAATGGAGGTGACCCTGCAAGACTGGCACTTTATTTTTTTAGTCTGGAACTTCCCATAGATGATGTTTACACCAGTAGATGCCAACGCCTCCAGATAAATAGATTGTCGCTTGGTTTTTGCCGCATCTGCCCCGGTTATCCTAGATGTAAAATATTTTACCTCTCCTACCTCCTGCCCCGGACGGCAAAGTACCTCGCACAACGCCATCAAGTCTAACCACTTGTACTTACTATTCAACGTACGGAGCCCAAAGTATAGATTGAATCCGTCCACGTAAAAATTAAGCTTACTTTTCATGAAAAAATTTGGTTTATGCCTCAGAAGTTCGTAACTTCGTAGTCTAGTGACAAGATTACCCCCCCAGGGAGAGTATCCCTGGCCCGACCCGGCTCCTCGCAAGAGGGCCGGGTTTATTTTTTATCCGCGTTGGAGTGGAAAAGCTGCCAAAGGGCAATGTTTCAAACCTTCTTACTTGGATTTGATTGCTCTTTGCCAGACGAATTTAAGGGAAAGAAGTGATACCATCCAAATAAAATTAGAACCCTTCCCCCCATTTCTCATTCAAGTAGACCCGAAACGCCGCCCCGTCGCCCCCTTCTAACACCCGCACCTCAGCGCACAGCCCCAGGCACCACCGGCCAACCCCTGGGAAACCTTTCACCCTCAAATCCGCTAACCACTGTCCGCCAGTAAGTGGCACTATGGAAGGCCGTGCTTGGGGGTACTCTTCGAGCAGAAGCTGTTTGGCCCGCTCGCTCAGTTCCAAGCGGACGTTAAACCATGTGCCCCCCGTCCAACCGAATAGGTCCGGGATGGCCTGCACGTGATCGCGCGAAATATCAGTCTCCAATACTTCCACGTAACCAATCCTTCCCAAGTGAAATTGCCGGTAATCTTCCTTTTCTAGGTCATAGGCATAGAGGTAGGTATAGTCCTGTTGAAAGGCAACTGGGTCGAGATGACGCTGAGGGGAAAGTCCTCCGTCCGCACCCCGGTAGTTGATCAGTCGAACTTGCTTGCGTAGCTCCAAAGCCTGGGTCAGGCGGCTGCGATGCTCTGCCGGAGTGTAGCGGGTTAGGTTCTCCACCACCGGGCCAATGGCATACTGCCGGTTTAACCAAAGCAAAAGCTGGTTCCGACGCTGGTCGGTATCGGGCATCTGCCAGAGCATTTCCTGCAGGTACTTAGCGTCGTCTACCTCCAGGCCATCCGCTGGTTTACGTCCCCGATCCATCGGTAGGAAATACTGGTGGTGCTTGTTCTTATCCGGTTCATAGCCCACGGACTCCAGCAACTGTAGGTAGCTGTACACTGTCTTGTCCGATACTTCTAGGCGTTTGGCCAGCTCGCTGACCTTATAATAAGGCGGCGCACTCAGCAGCTTTATCAGGTTAAAAATGCGGTACAGGGTCTGTAAATCCTTCGGGGCGTTATCTTTCATGAGGGTTAAGTTAAACTCTTCCATTGTAATTTACCTTCAAAAAACACTAAACTACTGCCGATAAGATACCTCTAGGAGTAGGGTGTGTAATCTGACGGGAAATCTGTTCGTCGTTTTTTGGCTCCCTTGTAAAAACGTAACTACTGGTTTTAAACGTAGTTATGAGTTTTTCCAACGGCACAGTTACCGTGAGGGCATTCTGTATCAGATTACACACCCTACCTCTAGGAGGCATTGTCTCCTGAGTCACTCTCGCCGCCTATGCGTGGTGGGCGCGTAAGCAGGTGCGACGGATGTAAGAAGTAAGAAGTCAGAAGTAAGATGTTGTGACATCCTACATCTGACATCACACATCTGACATCGCACATCATCCCTGCGTCCGCGCCAAAACAGTATCTTTGCGCCCTTGAAAAAAGACACCCGTCTTAAAACAAACATGATGACTTCCGCCCAGATCCGCCAGGCCTACCTCGATTTCTTCCGTTCCAAAGACCACAAGATCGTCCCCTCCGCCCCCATCGTGAACAAGGACGACCCCAGCCTGATGTTTACCAACGCGGGCATGAACCAGTTTAAGGACTTCTTCCTGGGCGACAAAACCCCCGACAAGCGCCGCATTGCCGACACCCAAAAGTGCATGCGCGTGAGTGGAAAACACAACGACCTGGAAGACGTGGGCCGCGACGGCACCCACCACACCATGTTCGAAATGCTGGGCAACTGGAGCATCGGCGACTATTTCAAGGACGAGGCCATCGCCTGGAGCTGGGAGTTCCTCACCACGACCATGGGCCTGGACCCCACCTGCCTCTACGCCACCGTCTTCGAAGGTGCCCCCGACGAAGGCATCCCCCGCGACGACGAGGCTAAAGCTTTCTGGCTCCGCGTGCTGCCCGAAGAGCGCATCCTCTACGGCAACAAAAAAGACAACTTCTGGGAAATGGGCGACACCGGTCCCTGTGGCCCCTGTACCGAGATCCACTTCGATACCCGATCCGCCAGCGAACGCGCCAAGGTATCCGGCCGCGACCTGGTGAACGTAGACGGCAGCGGCGTGGTGGAAATCTGGAACAACGTTTTTATCCAGTTCAACCGCAAAGCCGATGGCGCGCTGGAACCCCTTCCCGAAATGCACGTCGATACCGGCATGGGCTTCGAGCGCCTCTGCATGGTGATGCAGGGCAAAGCGGCCACTTACGATACCGACGTGTTTACACCCCTGCTCCGCGAAATAGAACGCCTGACGGGCAAGACCTACGGCGGCTCCTACGCCCCCGAGGCCAAGGCCGATATGGCCATGCGCGTTATTGCCGACCACCTTCGGGCCGTTTCCTTTACCATTGCCGACGGGCAGCTGCCCGGCAGTGGTGGCGCGGGCTACGTGGTGCGGCGCATCCTCCGCCGGGCCGTCCGCTACGCCTACTCTTTCCTCGACCAGAAAGCACCGTTCATCCACCGCCTGATGCCCGTCCTAGTCCGGGAAATGGGCGCCGCTTTCCCCGAGCTGCAACAACAGGAGCAGCAGATCACCCGCATCATCGAGAGCGAAGAGAAGTCGTTCCTTATGACTCTAGGGAGTGGGATTAATAAGTTTCCTCAACTTGTCCACGATAGTATCTTATCCCACTTAGCTCGTGTTTTAGTTGAACAGGGCTTCAGTCCCGTTCGCGAGGCAAAGATTTCACCTGACTCTGAAGTCAGACTAGACTTATTTGAAACCAAGACTAGGACTGCCTTCGAATTTAAGTTGAAGAAAACACCTTCCATGGATAATCAGTTAGAAGTTATCAGGAAGTTGGAGGGTGTCAACTCAGCAATTGGTGCAACTCTTGATGATTTCAAGAAAGACCATTTCCGAAGCATCTTCAAAGTCTTTGGTTTTGGCGATTTGGACCTGACTAAAGACGATTTTTTCATCTCCGGCAAAGACGCCTTCGAGCTCTACGACACCTACGGATTCCCCATCGACCTGACGCGGCTGCTGGCCGAAGAACAGGGCCTGACCGTAGACGAGGCCGGCTTCAACGCCGCCCTGGCCGAGCAGAAGACCCGCAGCCGCGCCGATGCCGCCAAGGTGGTGGGCGACTGGACGGTGCTCTCCGACGAAGACTCCGTCTTCATCGGCTACGACCACCTTTCCGCCCACGGTGCCAAAATCACGAAGTACCGCACGGTTACTGTCAAAGACAAGCCCCAGTACCACGTCGTCCTCGACCGCACGCCTTTCTACGGCGAAAGCGGTGGGCAGGCAGGCGATAGCGGCACCCTGCGCGTCGGCGGCCAACCCATCCCCGTGCTGGATACCGTGAAGGAAAACGACCTGACCGTCCACATCGTCGAGCAGCTGCCCCAGCAGCCCGAGGCAGAAGTGTACGCTGAAGTAGACGCCGATAAGCGCCAGGCCACCAGCCAGAACCACACGGCCGCCCACCTCCTGCACGCCGCCCTCCGGGAGGTTTTGGGCGACCACGCCGTACAGAAGGGGCAGGACCTCGGCCCCGAAAAACTCCGCTTCGACTTTGCCCACTTCGACCGGCCTACGGAGGAGGAACTGAAAAGCATCGAACTTTTGGTCAACGCCAAAATCCGCCAGAACATCCCGTTGGTGGAGCGCCGGGACGTCCCCATCGCCGAAGCCCGCAACTCGGGGGCGATGATGCTCTTCGGGGAAAAGTACGGTGATGCGGTGCGCATCATCACCTTCGAGCCTGGCTTCAGCACGGAGCTTTGCGGTGGCACCCACGTGCCCTACACCGGCGAGCTGGGCCTGTTCAAGATCACTTCCGAGAGTTCGCTGGCTGCGGGTATCCGCCGCATTGAGGCCGTTACCGCCGCCGGGGCGCAGGCGTACGTTGATGAGCGCCTCGCCACGCTGGCGGAGATCCGCGACCTACTCAAGGGCTCCAGCGATCCCCTCCGGGCCGTGGCCAGCCTGCAAGACGAAAACCGGGCGCTGAAGAAAGAAATCGAAAAGCTCCAGGCCGCCCAGGCGGGCAACGTCAAAGGCGACCTGGAGCAGGCCTTCGCGGTAGTCAACGGCGTCAACTTCCTGGCGGCCAAAGTGCCGTTGACGGACGCGGCGGCCATCAAAAACCTCGCCTTCCAGCTGACTGGAGAAACTGAAAACAGCCTGGTCCTCCTCGGCTCCGAAGCCGACGGCAAGGCCCTGCTTACCCTCGCGATTGCCAAAGACCTGGCCGATCAGGGCAAGTACAACGCCAGTACGATGATCCGCGAGCTGGCCAAGCACATCCAGGGCGGCGGCGGCGGCCAGCCCTTCTTCGCTACGGCGGGTGGCAAAAACCCGGCGGGATTGGATGCGGCTTTGGCTGCGGCGCGGACGCTGGTGGAAGGCTAGGAACGAAAACGAGGGGATCAAATCCCCTCGCTACACTGGGCGCCCCTCCGGGTCTGTTCCGCCTAGCGCAGGTGCTCGTTGAAAAAAGCGATGGTGCGTTCCCAGGCCAGTTTGGCTTCGGCCTCGGCGTAGCGGGGGGTGGAATCGTTGTGAAAACCGTGGTTGACTTCCGGATAGAAGTGGGCGGTGTACGTTTTCCCCGCTTCCTTCAGCGCGGCTTCGTAGGCGGGCCAACCGGCGTTGACGCGCTCGTCCAGTCCCGCAAAGTGCAACAGTAAGGGCGCTTGAATACTCGCCACGTCTTTGGCCTCGGGCTGGGAGCCGTAGAAAGGCACGGCCGCACCCAGGTCGGGCAAGCGCACGGCCAGCATGTTCGATATCCACCCACCAAAACAGAAGCCCACGACGCCGACCTGGCCCGTACATTCGGGGTGGTGGCGGAGGAACTCGTAGGCGGCGGCGAAGTCGTTGAGCATGTCTTCGCGGTCGCGCTGCCGTTGTAGCTCGCGGCCTTCGTCGTCGGTACCGGGGTAGCCACCGAGCGGCGTCAGGGCATCGGGGGCCAGGGCGATGAAATTGGCCAGTCCGGCGCGGCGGGCCACGTCTTCGATGTAGGGGTTGAGGCCACGGTTTTCGTGGACGACGATGATGCCGGGCAGTTTTTCGGTGGCATTGACCGGCCGGGTGAGGAGCCCGCGGATGGTGATGCCCGAGGTCGGCGAAGTGTATTCTACCGTGTCCGCGTCGAGGCGAGGATCGTCCGGGGCTACCTGCAGGGTGGCCGCGTAATTGGGCATCAGGTGCTCCAGCAAGCCGGCTACGGTCAGTCCGCCAACGGCGTATACCGAAAGTTGGCGCACGAAAGCACGGCGATCAATCTGGTTGTGGGCGTACTGGTCGTAGAGGTCAAAAACCTCCTGCCGGATGGCTTGGTGCGGGATGGGCGGCATGGCTTTTTTTTGCCAAGATAGCAAAAAATGTCGTCCGCCGGGGTCGGGCCTCGCTCGTCCACTTTTCCCGGGCACCTGCGACCGCGCAAAATAAAAAGGGCGCGGACGCAGGATGCAAAGGACGTCGTTAAAAAGCGAGGAGCGGCAGCGGGACTTAACCCACTTACCGCCCCTGACTTCATCATTCAACGGTGCCGGAAACGCCAGCACCTTCATTCATTCCATAACAATTGCTCAGGCGAAGCGCCGGTAGGCCCAGAGGCAGATGACGGCACCGAGCACGGCTACGAGGATGGACCACAAGTTAAAACCCGTTGCGGCCCCCAGCCCCACGGCCCGGGTAATGAAGCCCCCCACGACGGCACCGACGATGCCGATGAGGATGGTGACCAACCAGCCACCGGGGTCTTTGCCGGAGTGGATCCATTTGGCAATAGCGCCGGCCACCAGGCCAAGCAAAATCCAAGCGAGAATACTCATAGTTACACGTTTTTAGTCTGGTTATGCCAAATCAGCGCATAAGAATAGCGAATGTTCGGCGCATCCCCAAATGAAGGTAGGCCAAAAAACGAAGGCCACCCTGCGCCGGGGGGCGGGTGGCCTTCGTGCGGGGGATAAGCGGTCAGTTTTACTGCTTGAAAATCTTCACGTACATGCGGCCCTGCGGCGTACGGATGTAGGCGAAGTACATGCCGGCGGAAAGGGTATTGAGCCCATTCCAGGTGATGCGTTGCAGGCCCGCACCCTGGTGGGCAGAAACGACGTTGGCAACCAGCGCGCCGTTGGTGTTGTAGACGGAAAGGTCAACCTTGCCAGCCACGCTCAGGTCGTAGGCAAAGGTCACCTCCTCCCGCGCGGGGTTCGGTGCGGCGGTCAGTTTCAGCGTAGTGTTGTAGGCTTCCGGGACGCTGTTGACGAGCTCGGAGCAGAAACTGGTGGCTCCTACCGATCCACCGTCGGTAGCCGCCGTAGCGGAGACGGAAGCGGGGTCGTAGCAAGGGTTGAAGCGCTCAAAATCGAAAAGGTAGCCCCGGTCGTAGTCCGTCCCCACCGCAAAAAGGCTGTCTTCCACCATAATATTGGTAATGCCGATGGAGTCTTTGTAGAGGATGGCTTCGCGGGAGTAGTCAATGAGGGGCTGCCGATCGGGTACGGCCCCCAGTTCCAGTACCTCTTCAAAGTCGGCGTCGGCCACGTCATTGGTCAGGGCCTGGAGGAAGACCGGGCTGTAGTAGTCGGGTTTAGTCACCGAATCGAAAGTGGCGTAGTGGTTCAGTACGTCGTCGGTGTAGTGGATGTTGTTGTTGAGCATCGTCACCGAGCCCCCCTCAACGAGGGTATCCAGGGTGAAGAGGAAGTTTTTCTGGTTGCGGAAGTTGATCTGCTCGTTGGCCAGGAAGGGGCTGGAGCCGATGATGGAAGGATTCTGGATGAAGTTGTCCTTGATCACCGTTTCCTTGGTGTTGCGCATCTGGATAAATCCGTGGCGGCCAACGTGGTTGAATACGGTGTTGCGGGAAAACTCAAAGTAGTTGAGCCCCCGCTGCCGGAAGCCGATGTAGATCCGGTCGAGGATGTTGTGGATGACGTTATTTTTGATCACGACGGTGTCCCCGAAGTTGGTCCGCAGGTCAACGATGCGGCCATTGCCCTGCTGCCGTTCGTAATCGCCGAAGTTGCGGATGAGGGAGTTGGTTACAAATACCTTGACGCTATCGCCCTCGCTGCGGATGGTGCCCTGCCGGCATTTTTCAATGATGCAGTTGTTCCAGCTGTAGGTTTTCTTGAAGCCTTCCGGCCGGAAAGGGGCCGTTTCGTAAGAAGCGGCGTTGGGGCCTTCGTCACCCATAATCAGGTAAATCCCGTCCCAGTAAAAACTGCCGGAGCCCCGGTAGAAATCCACCCGGTTGCTGCCGCCGGTGGGGTCGCGGCGGTCAACGAGCGGGCGGCCGAGCGCTTCGATGTCGCCAGTAGCCCGCAGCGTTACGTCGTAGGTCCAACGGTTCACCTTGGTAAAGAAGTAAATGCCCCCCGCTTCGAGCAGGTAGGTATCGTGGGCGCGCTCGCCCGTCGCCGTGGTATCAGCGTCGATGTAGCTGTCAAGATCGGTGAAGGAAAATCCGCCGGCGGTCGTCAGGTTGGCCGGGACGACAACGGACTGGGCCGTGAGGGCCACAGAGCAGCAGAGCAGGGTCAGTAAAAAAGCGTAAAATCTGGTCATTGTATACGAGTTTGTGTAAAGAAATATGAAGGTTGCGAAGGGTGTGCAGAACTGGTCTAGCGCTCTTCCCGGGGCAGGAACTTAACTTCCACCCCGGCCGTGGCGGTAGTGCCAAAGGAGGCGCGGGAAGTTTCAAATCGTTCCTGGCGGAAGAAGGTGATGTCTTGCTGGTTGGTAAGGTTATTAAGGTTGAGGAAGACGTTGAAGCGGCGGCTGAAGCGGTATTTCAAAGCCGCATCCATACGCCAGAACGACTGGTCAAAGCGGTCTTTATCCGCTATCGAGCTGTAGCCGGTCAGCTTTGTCCCCTGGTAAGCAGCCGATACCCGGGCGGAAAAACCACCCGCATCGTAGCCCAGGGAGGCGTTGAAGATGTCGCTGGCCTGCCCGATGAGGGCCACCTCCCGCTGGTACCCGAAGGCACTGGTCGTACAGCGCGGCCGGCCCCTTACAATCACGCACTCCGTTTCCTCCCGGAAGGAGTTGATCGTGGTGTTGGAGTACAGCCGTGCGTAGTTGAGGTTGACCACCAGGCCATTGAAGGGCTTAGGCAGGAAACTCAGGCTCGACTGGACGTCAAACTCCACGCCGTACACCCGCGAGGCCGGGGAACTCTCAAACGTGGTCAGCTCCGCCCCGATAAAACCCGTTGCAGGCAGGCCATTGGCCACCGCAATGCTGTCGTTGTTCACCCCCAGGATGAGGGGGTAAAAGGCATCCTGAATGTCTTTGTAAAAGCCGCCGATGGAAAAGAGGCCGTACTTACCGGAGAAAGCCGTAAGGTAGAGGTCGTAGTTGGTGGAGACCGATGGATTGAGGGCAGGGTTGCCACGGTCGACCGTCAGGTTGCCGTTGCGGTTGACGAGCGTCGCCGGTACCAGGTAGTTAAAGTCGGGCCGGGCCAGCGTCGTGCTGTACGATGCCCGCACGTCAAACCATTCCACGGGCTTGTACTTCAGGTGGAGGTGGGGCAAGAACACCCCGTATTTGTTGGTGGCCGTGCGGGGGTCGCGCACCCCGCTTTCCCCCCAGTCTCCGCTCAGGTCGGCGTAGATGCCGTTGTACACATTGTCATTGGCTTCGTAACGAAAGCCGGGGATAATGGTCAGTTGGCTGCCCACGTTGACCTTGAGCATGGCGTAGCCAGCGGCCACTTTTTCTGTCAGGCCGTAGTTGTTGGTGACACTCAGGAAATCCTGGGGGTAAGTCGCGGAAAACAATTCATTGAAGCGCCGCAGCAGGCCCTCGTCGAAGGCGTAGGTCAGGTTAACGTCCCGCTGGTAATTGTCCGTAATGTCCAATTGCCCCTGGGTGGTGAAATTGCTTACGCCCAGGTAGGTTTGGCCCGAGGGGTCGATGCCGGGTGCGCCGACGGCGTTGCCGTTCAGTTCATTCCAGGTGCTGTTTTGCCGCAGGTAGAAGAGCTTATCGTAGTACTCCGCAAAGGAGCGTTCTTTGTTGTTCACGCGGTACTTGCCGCCAAACTTGAAAGTGGCCCGGGCCTTATCCCCCAGGTTGAAGGGCAGGCTCAGGTCCACAAACGCAGTAGTAATGTCTTCACTGTTGCTCGTAACGGCCGAGTTGGCCCCCGTCAGGTAGGTACGGTCCGGCGAAATGTCGAGGAAGTTGTAGATCAGCGAGGGGTCCGTCCGGTCGTCCAGGGCACCGGGAAGAAAGTTGATGCCCGCCCCGACGAAGTCAAATCCGATGTTGAGGGGCGTCTCCCCCAGGACTTCGCTGTAACTCACGCCCCATTCGATGTTGAGAACGTTGAGTTTATGGCGGGTGGATACGGAAGCAGAATAAAGGTCAATCGCACTTTCCGTGATCGCAGGATTGAACTGTACACCCGTGTTGTTGATGTCGTAGCGTTCGGAATGATTGAATTGGTCGCGGGAGGTGCGTGAGTAAATGCCCAGCACCGTCACGTCAGTGCTTTTCCCAAAGGCGTAATCAAAGCCCAGGCTACCGTTGTACCGGCGGCGGATTTCCCGGCGGCTGGAAAAGGTCAGGGCATTGGCCTCCTGATCGAAGATGTTAAGCATGGTATCGAGAATCACTTCGCGCTTGTCTCCCCAGGCTTGGCCAACAGTCTGCCCGCTCCGGTTGAAGCGCTCCACGTTGGCCGTGGCGATGACGCCGAGTTTGTTGTTGAAGATGCGCCGGCTCAGCGACCCGGTAACTTTGTAGTCCTTGTATTCGCCCACCAGATCGTTGTAGCCCCCGAGGGCTTTGAGGGAGCCCCGCGGCCGGTCGTCGGCTTTGAGGATGTTAAGGTTGACCGTCCCACCCAGCGCATCGCCGTCCATGTCCGGAGTGGGGCTTTTGAACAGTTCGATGCCCGAAAGCAGCTCGGGGGAGATAAGGGATAAGTCCACCGAGCGGTCGGTGCCGGAGGTGGAAGGCAGGCGAACGCCGTTGATGTTGATGGCCGTAAACTTGGGGTCCAGGCCCCGCACCACAATCTTCGAGCCTTCCCCTCCATCGCGGTTTATGGCCACGCCCGGCAGGCGCGAGATGGCCTCGGCGGCGTTCACGTCGGGCAGTTCCTTGATCTTATCGGCCGAGACGAAGTTGGCAATCGCGTCCGAATTAAGCTGCTGGTTGATGGCCTTGGCCTGCCCGATGGCCTGGGCCGTCACCAGAATTTCCTGGCCCATAATGACCTGCCCCCCCAAAATGAGGTTCAGCTCCACGGCCTGGTTGGCCACCACCGTCAATTCCCGCTCCTCCGGCGCAAAACCAACGAAGGAGATCACCACCGTCTGATTGCCCACCGGCACACCACTCAGCACGAAGGTGCCGTCGAGCTCCGTCACCGTTCCCACCGAGGGCGCGTCCTTCAGGAAGATACTGGCGCCCGGTAGGCCAACCCCCTGGTCGGCATCGGTCACTACACCAGTAATGGAGCCAGTTTGCCCCAGCAAAGTCATCGCAAAAACGAAAAGGAAGCCAGTGAGGCCAAGTGTGCGTGTATTCATCGGGTACATGATCGAATTAGGTTACTATTTTACAGCCCCGGGGGGCGAGAAAAGTCTAATTGTGCAGACAAAATCGTACAAACAATTGATTCACAATCATTTAAACCCTTCCCTCCCGCCAATTAAAAGCGGCAATCCAGGGCGCTTGCTGATGAACCGATGGGAAAGGGGCGCGGCCGCAGGTGCCGCAGAGAGGATAAGGAGCAGGGAAAGTAAGGCGGCCAGCGCAGTTCCGGGGCGGTGGTGAAATTGTTCCTTCCCGCCGTCCATTAATTCCTTCCCTGCCCTTCAAGGAAGTATAGGTTTTTCTTCCGCACGCAGTGTACCTTTAGTCCGCCCCCTTTTGCCTCATCCGCAACCTGGCTAAGTCGAACCACATGCGCCACCTCCTCTTTCTGGCCCTCCCTCTGCTAGTGGCCTGCAACCACTCCCCTTCCGATCCCGCTGTTGCGGATGTCCACCTGACCTGGTCCCACTACGGCGGCGATCCCGGACTCAACCACTACAGTTCTTCTACCCACATTGACACGGGTAACGTCGCCCAACTGCTGCCCGCCTGGACCTACCGCACGGGTGATGCCGACAGCGCCAACTTCAGCCAGATCCAGTGCAACCCTATCGTAATCGATAGTACCCTCTACGGGGTCAGCCCCCAGATGCGGCTCTTTGCCCTCGACGCCGCCACGGGCCGCGAAAAGTGGGTTTTCTCCCCCCAGGACAGTGCCCTCGACGCCAGGGGAGGCGTCTATAAGCACGTCATGATCAACAGCCGTGGCCTGGCCCACTGGACCGACGGCACCGAGCACCGCCTGTTTTTCGCCGCTGGCTCCCTGACCTACGCCATCGATGCCAGCACCGGCAGAGTCATCCCCAGCTTCGGCGATCAGGGGAAAATCGACCTGCACCTCGGCCTGGGCCGTAACGTTGACAACAACTTCATCGTCTCCACCTCCCCCGGCATCGTTTATCAGGACCTGCTCATCATGGGAACCCGCGTCGACGAAACCTTGCCCGCCGCCCCCGGCCACATCCGCGCCTACGACGTCCGCACCGGCCAGCAAAAGTGGATCTTCCGTACCATCCCCGGCCCCCAGGACGAAGGCTACAATACCTGGGGCAACCCTTCGGCCTGGGAGTACACCGGCGGTGCCAATGCCTGGAGCGGTTTCAGTCTGGACCACGCCCGGGGCACCGTCTTCTGCGGCACCGGCTCGGCCTCCTACGATTTTTACGGCGGCAACCGCCCGGGAGAGAACCTCTACGCCAACTGCGTCCTGGCCCTCGACGCTGCGACCGGGGAGCGCAAGTGGCACTTTCAAACGGTGCACCATGACTTGTGGGACAAAGACCTCCCCACCCCGCCCGTCCTCGTTACCGTTCGGCACGGAGGCAAAAGCATCGACGCCGTTGCCCAGCCCACCAAAAATGGCTACCTCTTCGTGTTGGACCGCGATACTGGCGAGCCCCTATTCCCCGTCGACGAAGTACCCGTCAACATCACCGATGCGCTGCCGGGTGAGCACCCCCACCCTACCCAGCCCATTCCACGGCTTCCCGCGCCCTTCGCCCGGCAGACCCTTACGGCCGACGACATCAACCCCTACCTCCCCGCCGGGGAACAGGAAAACATCCGCAAAATCTTCGCCGCCGCCCGCTTTGGCCACCCCTACCTGCCCCCCAGTGCAACGCCCTTGCTGCTCCTGCCCGGCTACGATGGTGGAGCGGAATGGGGTGGGCCCGCCTACGACCCCGCCACCAACTTACTTTACCTCAACGCCAACCAGATGGCCTGGCAGTTGGAAATGGAGCCCGTTAGCTGGTCTGCCCCCGGCCCCGAAAGCTGGCTGCAGGCCGGCGAGCGCCTTTACGGCAAGCACTGCCAAAGCTGTCATGGTACCGACCGCGCCGGCCAGGGCAATAACCCCACCCTGGTCAACATCGGCAGTCGTTACGACCGTGCCAGCCTGGGCACCCTCCTGGCCAGCGGCCGCCGCATGATGCCCGCTTTTGCCCACCTGGCCGAAGAGGAGGTCTCGGCCATCGCCAGTTTCATCTTCGAGCAAAAGGAAGAAGGTCAGCGCGATTTCAGCATCCAGCCCCTTTCCCCGGAGGAAGACCCCCACTTCGTCCCGTACAAACTCAAGGGCTACCGCAAATTCCTGGCCACTGATGGTAAACCCGCCTTCAGCCCACCCTGGGGAACGCTTACGGCCATCGACCTCAATTCGGGCGCCCACCGGTGGTCCATTCCACTCGGTGAGTACCCCGACTACCAGGCAAGCGGCATTCCGCCCACGGGGACGGAGAACTACGGCGGACCGGTAGTTACGGCCGGCGGCGTGGTGTTCATTGCTGCTACGGCCGACCGCAAGTTCCGCGCCTTCAATAAACGCAATGGGCAGTTGCTGTGGGAAACGGAACTTCCCGCCGCTGGTTTTGCCACCCCGGCCGTCTACGAACTCCGGGGGCGGCAGTACGTCGTCATCGCTTGCGGCGGAGGGAAACTGCGCTCCCCGGCGGGAGACAGCTACGTGGCCTTTGCTTTGCCCGAATAAATGGGCCAGGGGTCCACTGGGAGAATTCCGTCGGGCCATGCCTCGCTAGGTCCTTTCCCCTGCACCTGCGGCCGCGCCCGTGTGCTATTGTCAGACCATCCCGTTGCGTACGGCGTACAAGACCAGTCCCGCCAGGTTTTTTGCGCCGGTTTTTTCCTGCAGGCTCCGCCGGTGGCCCTCGACGGTACGGATGCTGATGTAGAGCGTATCGGCAATTTCCTTACTCGTCTTTTCCTTGCAGATGAGATCCAGCACCTGCAATTCCCGCTCGCTGAGTTTAGCGTTCAGCAGGCGGTCGGCCGCCAGGTTGCTGGCGGTAGAACGGCTGCTCCGCAGGAGGGCCTTGGAGACGTAATCGCGGAAGAAGACGCCTTCGTTGGCCACTTTCTCTACGGCCTGGCACACCACCTGGGGTTCCTCGTCTTTCAATAAAAACCCGGAGGCCCCCAGCTGCATGAGGTGGTTGATCAGGCGATCGGAATCGTGCATGGTCAACATCAGCGTCCGGATATCGGGATGGTCGTTACTGAGTTTTGTTAAGGTTTCCAGGCCATCCATTACGGGCATTTCAACGTCAAGAATGACCACATCTACCGGCTCAAAGGCCAAGCGCTCAAAAAATTGCTTTCCATTGCCGGCCTCAAAGACGACGCGGAAATTGGGCTGCTGGTCGAGAATCATCCTTAGTCCTCCCCGGAAGAGGCGTTGGTCATCGACAATGGCAATTCGGATATGGGATTGGTTCATGTAATTGTGTTTTTCTAAGTTAAAACTGGCAGCGGTAAACTGATGCGGACCTCCAGTCCGTCCCCAGGAGCGGTAGTAAATTGCAGTTCTCCGTCGATCAAGGTGATCCGACTCTCAATATTTTTCAACCCCAGACCTGCGTAGCTTCCGGTAGGAATGCTGAAGCCTTTGCCATTGTCGCGGTAGTGGAAAAGGAAGTGATCCGTCCGCCATTCGGTCGTCACTTCAATCTCGGTGGCCTCGGCGTGTTTCAGGCTGTTGTTAATCAGTTCCTGGAGGACGCGGTAAAGGGGGATTTCCTGGCGCTTTTCCAGCCTTCTTTCCAGGTTGCCGCGGAAGTTTACCGCAATCGCTCCGCTGTTGTGGACCCGCTGGCAAAGGTCTTCGGCCGCAGCAAAGAAGCCGAATTTCTCTAGCTCCGCCGGCAGGAGGTCGTGCGTAATCCGACGCGTGTTGCGGATCATTTCGTCCATAATCCCCAAAGCCTCCTCTTTGACCGCCTCATTCCGGCTGGGATCGTTTTCAGGACTCAATTGGCGCAGGTAAAGGCGGGCGGCGGAGAGGAGGCTGCCGATGTCATCGTGCAGGTCCCGGGCAATACGCCGGCGTTCGGTTTCCTGAATTTCCACTGCCGCACTCAGCAATTGCAGTTGGTGGCGCTGTTCTTCCGCCCGGGCTTCCAACTGCTGGGCCAGCAGCCGCCGCTGGTAAATTACAAAAAAAAGCACCAAGGCAACTGCCAGCAGCAACATTCCCACTATTCCGCTGAGCAACAACGAAAGAGAAAAATCTATGGCCTTGGTCTCACCCATAAAGCTACCGCGTAGAAACAATGAAGAATTCCCGTGAGAATAGAGTCCAGCGGAACGTAGCCTTGTAAAGCAATACCCCCCATCTGCGGTGCTCCGCCCAAGGTAAGCAAAAGTACGGTTCCTACCCCAAAAAGCAGGATTCCACACCCCATCCAGAATAAGGGCTCGCGCTCCAGATAGGGGAATTTAAGTTCCTGCAGCAAAGCATAGAAATAAGCCGTAATAAAGCCCATCAGGACGAAAGCAGAACCCAACCTTCCCCCCACCAATGCCCATTGCCAGCCCCCCACCAAGGAGATGCCCACTGCCAAAATCCCAATGGTTAGTCCGGCCAGCGCAGCAAGGAGATACCCTCCGTTGGGTCGGCGCGGCGGCGGGGTAAAACACATGGCCAACACCCACGTATGGGCCACCAGCAAAGTCACCTCCAACAGCATCCAGCCCCACTGCAAGTCAAGGCTAAGCGCCAGCAACTGCACCACGTAGACTACGCCCGTCAGGTACAAGAGCCGCCACAACAAATGCTGCTCCCGCACCACGCCCCTCCGCCGTACCAAACCCACCAACAACGGCAACAGCAGGGTAAGGCAGCCGGGAAGTTCGACCAGTTGTTGAGGGAAAGCGAGCATAGTGGGCCGTCATTAACTAAAGCTGTCAGGGCCCAGCGGTACCAGCCAGCTTGAAAGGTGTGTAAGGTGATTTCTGGACCGATGAGCGTGTGGGCAGCAAAAACTTACCCAGTTGCAACGCCAAATAAACCTTCTCCACGGCTCTCTTGGGCTTCCCCTTTTGTGCTTTCAGGTATTTCTACCTGCCAAATACCGGATAGCTACCCGCCCCAACCGGAGGGGGATTCTCGGAGAATCGGCTTCCTGCCAGGTGCGGTAGCTCACTTGCCTTCCCTCGTTTCTTCCATCACCTACCACCAACTCAGTGCGCCAGCTTTCCCCCATTTTCCAGGCTCCTGAACCAGTACCTCCGAAATGCCGCACAAAACGCCAGCGTATAAAGCAAATTCGCCAGAATGTTCAGGATCGAGTGAATGGAGTACAAGCCAATCAGTAAGCCCGGCGCATTCAACAGCGGCTCACTGGCCATAAAAATCAGGAAGTTCCCCGAAAAGTACAGAATAAGCGCCGCGCTTACCCAAAACAAGGATTCTTCCGTCAGGCGTCGCAAGGCCCTGTCCCGCAGCAAGCGAAATAAATAAGAAATAGCGACCAGCAATAAGATAATACTTTGCAACGCCCGGGCGTGGGGATTGAAATTATACAATCCATCAATATATGCGGCATTGACCGCCGCGAAAACACCGAACAGCACCATCAATACTACCGGTGCCCACGGATTAATCATCGCGCTCAAATGCCCCCGGAAAACCAGCAGCAGCAGGATGGTCTGGAGGGCCGTGTACACGTGTAAGGCCGGCAAATTGGTACTCGTCCCGAAAAGCTCCCGGTGTACCTGAGGATTCGCCAAATACTCCGTTAGTACGGACACCAATACCAATGCCGATAGCGGCCACAACTCACGCCAGTGGGCCCGCACTGTCAGCAATGCGTAGATGAACGTAAAGCCAGAGCTGAACGCCGAAGCACTCGTAAATGCATGCAATACCTGTTCCTCCATCACTCCACCTTGTCAGCACGCCCCTCAATCGCAAATTAAATCCCCAACGCTCAGTCCCCATTCGGCCGCCCTCCGCTTGCTGGGGTACTTAGAGCGTGTCTAAAATTTTTAAGAACTGATAATCAATGACTTATGGTTCTGGCTAGACAAAAAATTGCGCGCATAGTGGACTACGTAAGCCATTTTTTGTGACGCCAGGTTCCATAAGTGCTTGGTTATCAGGAAGTAAAAATTTAGACACGCTCTTAGGCGCTGTGCGGCGGATCCGGCATGCTGAAGTCGTAAAAATCACTTCCGTCATCGCCGCCATCCGCAAAAATGCTGACGCCTTTTTTCGTTACCCCCGAACTGCTTACCTCCAGTACGGGCCGGAAGCTGACCGGGTGGGTAGCCACCGTGATGCCCCGCCCCAGGTGTAAGGAAAGCCGCGGCTTGGTGCCTTGCAGGTGGACTTTAATCCGCTTTCCAATTGCCTTGCTTTCTGCCACACTGAAAATGTAGGCCCGCACCCGCCGCCCCAGCTGGTAAGCCGTTGCCTCGAAGATGGAACTCAAATCGAAATGCGGCGTCTCCAGATAGTAGTGGACAAACAGAAAGGCACCGGCACCGGGAATCGCGTCCGTCCCACTTTCCGTAGATTCAATGGGGTTGGTAGGGAAACGCGGGTTGGGGTCCCAGGTAAAAAGATGGCTGTTCACGTAGCGGTCTTTGCCCCCTACCGGAAAGACCGAAAGGAAAGGCTGGAAAAACGGCGTAGTGGGCGCAAACTGCCCTTCGTACCCCGGCCGCAGCCCCAGGTGAACCAGGAGCTTGAAGTCCTGACCATTCGCCGTCATCTCCTCAATGGTGGCATCAATCATTTGCATCTGCTCCTTCTCTAAATTGAAGGTGACAATCCGCTCTGTGGTATTCGCCTGTTCATCACTGTCAAAGGCGTACAATAAGTCCGGAATTTCCTCCGTGCGGCACAGTTGCCAGGTGGCGGCCAGCTCGGCCAAAGTGGATGTTTTGGCCTTAAGTTTTGATTTGGCCATAGTGTAATGATTAGGGATTACGGACGAAATGGAGAAAAAGGAACAGCAGACTTCCGGCGCAACCCTGGGGCTGCGCCGGAAGTCATACCACTATCAATTAGTTCCGAGAGGGAAAGATCCCTTGGATGGCAATACAAAAGTTGGTGACCAGGTAGGGCTGCATTAGGCTGTGGGGCTGATTTCCACCCGTCGGGTCGGTTGACCCAGACAGCGGAATCGGCCCACCGCCGTACACCGCGTCCGGGTTGGCGTGGTAAAAGTTTCCGTTGGCCAGGTAGTGGCCGCTGGCCTCATCCTGGTTGGCATCCTCGGCGCTGGCGGGGATGGAGACCCGGCCGGAGGTAAGGCCATGGGTGTGTCCTGGCAGTTGCGTAAGGAGGAGCGTTTGTGTCTCCGCACCAGCCCGTGCCCCTTGCTGGTAGTTGCTCAGCCCCGGCCCTTGCCCAAAGGTAAACGCTACCCGACCCCGCAGGTCTGGCAAAGCAAAGGTGGTGCGTCCGTCGCCACCGTAGATGGTGCCAAGCAGGGCAAAAAGCGCGTTGTTCTGGGCAATGGACATCAATTGTCCATTACAAAATGCCCAGCCCCGGGGGGCAAAGTTGAAACCGAACTGGCGGATTTCGCCGAGAATTGGAGTAGCCATAAAAATTTATTTTTCAGCAGACAGTCAGAACGATAGGTGCAATAACTCCCTGCTTTGATGTGAAAAAGGTTGGCTTGCGGTGGGTGAATTTTCTCCCCCACCGCAAGCGCCCTTCAGACAAACCCTTAATTGCGTGATGGAAAGATTCCTTGCAAGGCAATACAGAAATTCGTCACCAGGTAAGGTTGCATGAGGCTGTGGGGTTGAGTGCCGCCCGCCAGATCAGTGGTGCCCGTCAGCGGAATTGGCCCGCCACCGTACACCGCATCCGGGTTGGCGTGGTAGAAGTTTCCGTTGGCCAGGTAGTGGCCGCTGGCCTCATCCTGGTTGGCGTCCTCGGCGCTGGCGGGGACGGAAACACGCCCAGCATTCAGGCCATGAACGTGGCCGGGCATCTGGGTGATGAGGAGCGTCTGCGATTCGGTACCACCAACCTGCCCTTGGGCGTAATTGCTCAGACCGGGCCCCTGGCCATAGGTAAAGGTAACCCGTCCGCGCAGATCTGGAAGGGCAAAAGTGGTTTGCCCGTTCCCGCCGTAAGTAGTGCCCAACAGCGAAAAAAGCGCGGTGTTTTGTGCGATGGACAAGAGTTGCCCATTACAAAATGCCCAGCCACGCGGTGCAAAATTGAAACCGAACTGGCGGATCTCGCCAAGAATTGGAGTAGCCATACAAATAGGTTTGATGGATGAAAGAAGGGCAATGGTCCATTGCCACCTGGGTGAAGTTCTCGCCCGGGAACCACTAGTCCCCGTTGCAGCGCCTAAACACGCTCTTTTTCGTTGATCTACCAAGAAAGTAGGGATAAAATAGGTATTTCTACCTAATAAAGTGGGGGATCGCAGGGGACGGAAGCAATCAGGGCGCGGCCGCAGGTGCCAGGAAAAGCACAACGAGCAAGGTAAGTCTACTCCTTATACCTTTACGCCCTTATTCACTTAGTCCCTTAGTCCCTTACCCCCTTAATCCCTTAGTCCCTCCCCTGCACCTGCGGCCGCGCCCAAACCAGCCTTAGAAAAAGACCAGCAAGCCCAGCCCCGCCAACAGGAAGAATTTCAGCTCCGTACTCAGCCGGCGGTACTCGCGGGGGGTGCGGGCGCGCTGCAAACGGAAAAGGATGTACACCAAGCCCAGTAGCAAGACGCTGATGCACCCCACCATGGGCGGTGCCATAAAAGCGGGCCAGCCCAGAAAAAGCGGACTCAGGATGGCAAAAATCACCATGCCCCCGAGCACAATCGCCAGCTTCACGCTCGTGGGCACGCCCCACATGACGGGTATGGTCCGCCGGCCCACTGCCTCGTCTCCCCGCAAGTCTTCCAGGTCCTTGACCAACTCCCGCAACAAGGTTGCAACGAAGGCAAAAACCATAAACAACAGGCAAATCCGCAGCGTATCCATCCCGCGTTCCGGATTGACCAGAAGCAGCGCTCGCAAATTACTGCGTTCGGCGAGGACCAGAATCCCCGGAACACCAGCACAGTAAAAAGCCACCAGCAAATTCCCCAGCACGGGTATTCTTTTGATCCCCGTACTGTACACCGAAAGGATGCCCACGGCCAGCGGAAAAATCACCAACAGGGCTTTTTCATTGAGCCGGAAGGCCAGCAGCAAACTGACCAGAAAGCCGCCCAGCAAAGTAGTGGCGTACAACCACAGTACCGTATCTCGCCCCAGCACTTCGATGGGGTTGGTGCCGGGCCGGTTGATCTCGTCGGTTTTTACGTCCTGCAGGTCGTTGACCAGGTACCCTGAAGCCGTAATGAGCAGGGTGACCGTGCAGAGTTCAAAAAATTTCCAGGGACTAAGCAGGCCTTCGATGCCTTCACTGGCCAGCGCCGGCCAGATGATGCGGTAGTACACCAGGTACTGGGTGAGCGCCACGACCACCAGATTGGGGACGCGGAAAAGGCGCAAAACCGGCACGGTTGGAAAGCTCGACATAGGGCGGCAAGATACGCCGACCGAAGCAATCAGTCCTTGAGAAGGCTTCGGCTAATGACCAATTTTTGGATCTCCGATGTGCCTTCGCCGATGGTCAGCAGTTTGACGTCGCGGTAATATTTCTCGGCGGGGAAATCCTTGGTAAAGCCGTATCCACCGAAAATCTGAACGGCCTCGTTGGCTACCCGCACGGCCGTTTCACTCGCGTAGAGCTTGGCCATGGCGGAAATCTTGGTAACGGGCAGGTGGGCGTCTTTGAGCCTTCCAGCTTCGCGGGTGAGGAGTTCGGAGGCCTCGATCTCGGTGGCCATGTCAGCCAGCTTGAAGGAAATGGCCTGAAAGCGGCTGATGGCCTGTCCGAATTGCTCCCGTTCCTTGCTGTAGGCCAGGGCGGCGTTAAAGGCCCCCCGCGCGATGCCCAGGCTGAGGGCGGCGATGCTGATGCGGCCGCCGTCGAGGATTTTCATGCTCTGGATGAAGCCCTCTCCTACCTGGCCGAGGATCCGGTCAGCGGGCAGGTGGCAGTCCTGGAAAATCATTTCCGCCGTCTCACTGGCCCGCATGCCGAGCTTGCGCTCTTTCTTGCCCGCCTGGAAACCTGCGTCGCCGCGCTCCACAATGAAGGCCGTCATGCCGTGGCTATCGAGTAACTCTCCGGTGCGGGCAATTACGACGGCTACTTCGCCGCTGATGCCGTGGGTGATGAAGTTTTTGGCCCCGTTGAGGATGTAGCTCCCGTCGGGTTGCCGTACCGCTACGGTCCGCATCCGGCCGGCGTCAGAACCCGTGTTGGGCTCGGTCAGTCCCCAGGCCCCCAGGTGTTCGCCCGTGGCAAGCTTGGGCAGGTATTTCCGTTTCTGGCTTTCGGAGCCAAAACTCAGGATGTGGTTGGTACACAAAGAATTGTGCGCCGCTACACTCAAACCGATCGAGCCGCAAACGCGGGCAATCTCGTCAATAATGGTAATGTACTCGGCGTAGCCCAGGCCGGTGCCACCGTAGGATTCGGGAACCAGTACCCCCATAAATCCGTACTCCCCCATCTCGCGGAACAGTTCGCGGGGAAAGGTTTCACTTTCGTCCCACTCCATTACGTTGGGAAGGATGCGGCTTTCGGCAAAGTCGCGCGCACTCTGGCGGATCATCGCCAGGTGCTCGTCGGTAGCGGAGAAGGTTGCGGTATCGACCATTTCAGTTTTGGTTAAGGCTGGTAAATAAGTAGGCTATCGGTAGTAAAATCCAGAAAGCAAGCGCTTTGTTTTCACTAGCCGGCCTAAAGATAGCCTTTTGTCGTAGAGTTCACCCGTTTCGGGCTTTTTTACGACGCCTAAGCACCAAAAAAGTGTCGATTACCCCGCTCCAAAATGGATCGTTGCGGCATTTATGCCCTGCTTACCCGGCGGCGTTCACGGGCGTGCCGGGGGCCAGGGCCGCGATGGCCCGCTCCAGAAAACCGGGCAGAATAGCGTCGTGGGTCTTGCTGATACGCTCCGGGTGACTCAGGTCTTCGATGATCTGCAGCCACTTCTCGCGCCCGTGGTCGGCAATCACTTCCTGCTTAATGTCGGGGCGGCTGAAGTGGGCCAGCATACCTTCGGGGTCGGCCTCGGGATGGAACTGCACGCCCACAATTTCGGGGCTCCAGCGCACGGCCATAATGGCCCGCTCCAACGCTACGTGGTGGCGGATTTTTTCCAGGGCCAGGATTTTGGCCCCGGTCGCTTCAAAGCGCTCCATCACCGGCTGAATGGCTTGGTAGCGGCGGAAGTCGGCCGCCCAGAAGGGATCTTCCAGCGGACCGAACAGGACGTCCTCTTTCCCATCCAGCTCCGGGTGAATCGGGAAGGTGCCAAAGCTGATGCCCTTGCGGGCCGTCACCGTAGCCAAACCGAAGTGGTGGACAGCCATTTGAAAGCTGTGACAGATCAGGAATACGAATTTCCGGTTGGGGCTGCTGGCATTGTGGGCGTAAATGCCGTCGAGCCAGCCGTTCCAGACTTCTTCCCAGCCTTCCTGCCCTTCGCCCGCCAGGGGGTCGCCGGGGCCACCGGAACTGATGTAAATGTCGAAGCTGAGGTCGGGGACTTTTCCGTCCACCCGAACGTCAAACACTTCGTAGTCAATGCGGTCGGCAAACTGCTCGACAATGGCACGGATGCAGCGCATTCCCTGGTTGGGAATACCGTTGTAAAGGTCCAGAATGGCAAGGCGTAAACGGCTCATGGTCAGGGGGGGCAAGTTCGTGAGATTCAATATGGTTATAAGGCGGGTAGGGGGGAAACCGGGGCCCGCAGGGACTTGAATTACCAGCTACTCAGTCATCAAAAGGTGCTGAATAGTGGGGATGCTATTGAGTCACTCTTGAGAAAAAGCGAAAGCCAAAGTAAGGGAGTCGTCGCTTCGTTGGTACCGCAGCATCGACTGCAAAGAGGAAGGTCAATCCGCTTGCTAAGACGGGTAAGCGGCCACAAGGTAACCCGCCGCCCGAAAATTAAACGGTGCTGATGGATGGAACGAATCCGACGCCCAAAGCGCTGCAGCGGAGTATCCTTTGTCTCGCCTTAACGTCGGCCATCCGCCTTTTTCCTGCGGGCGGGAGCAGCAAGATTTTGCTTTTATCCTGCCCCTGATCCCGAGGCCTGACCGAACAAGCACCGGTCCAACTTCCGTTAACATATCCTAACCAATCACCAAACAATGGAAAAATTACGCAGCAAGAAAGCTTACGAAGGTAACCCAGTTGGCCTTACGGATAAGGCCTGCAAAGCCGTAGCCAAGGAACTCGACCGCCACCTGGCCGCCCTCTGGATCATGTATGCCCAGTATCACAAACACCACTGGCTCGTGGAAGGGCCCCAGTTCCGCGACCTCCACCTGTTCCTGCAATCCCACTACGAGGAGGTCAACCTCCAGCTCGATGCCGTTGCCGAACGCATCACCCTACTTGGCTACACCCCCACCACCCGCCTGGAAAACTACGTGAAGCTTTCCTACATCGAGCAAGAGTCCGAAGACGTCTTCCACATCCGGGAATCTTTGGAAAACGACATGAAAAACGAGCGCAAAATCGCCGTGGAAATCCGCAAATCCATCAAGGTAGCGATGGAACACGAAGATTTTGGCACCAAATCAATGCTCGAAGGCTTTCTCTTTAAAATAGAAGACCGCGCCCATCACCTGGAGCATTTCCTCGGGGAAGACAGCCTGTCCGTCGGTTATCTCCATACGGAGAATAGCGCGGCGCACTAGGGTTCCGACCTCAACGCAACAGTAAGTCCGCCGCCCGGCGGGCCAGGTCTGCGCTCAGCGCAACGCCCATGCCCGCCAGCCGACCGGCGACCAAAACGCCCTCTTCCGCAAAGCGGAGGATGGGCGTTTTGCTTTCCCCCTGGGCCAGGATGCCACTCCAACGCACGGGAAAGTCGGCCTCTTCCCAACGGCGCTCTGGATACCACTGCCGCAACTTTTCCAGCAAAAAGGCGACCGGCACGGGATTGTAGCCAAACTCCTCCGTCTCCGAGGCCGGACCCGCCACGTGCCTGGCCCCACCGATGAGGAGGCGATCCGGGCCAACGTTGCGGAAATAGACGTAGCCTTCGTGGTAGTGGTAGCAGCCTTGGAGGTGGAAATTTTTCAGTGGCCGACTCAGCAAGACCTGGTTGCGGACGGGCCGGATGTGCTCGGGGAAATCTTCCGGCAGGAGCTTGCGGGCGAAGGCGTTGACGGCGATCAGGGCTTGGCTGGCGCGGAGGGTTCCTAGCCCCGCTAGTTCAATGTCCACTGCACCTGCGGCCGCGCCCAACTGCGTCACTTCCGCCCCGAAGAGCAGGCGCACCCCTTCCCGCTGCGCATCTTCGAGCAGGCGCGTGACGAGCAGCCCGGGGTGCAGCTGGGCCTCGCAGGGGTTAAACAAGGTCAGGCGATGGGTAGACCGGCCCGGAACCTCCCGCCAGGTCGCTGGCTCACCCGTTACCCCGGCCAGCAGGGCATTGAGCGCGGGCAATCGCTCGCGCAACATCGCCTCCGTCTCCGGTGCATCCACCACTTCATAGCCGCCTGTTTTTTCCCAGCCGATGGACCGGTGGGCAAAGTTTTTTTCCAGTGCCAGGACCCCCGCGTAGCGCTGCCGGACGGTATCCAGCATCGACTCCGCCCCGTAGGCGTCCAGATCGGCCAACAACTCCGTCGGTGCCCCGAAGCAGGCAAAACCCGCGTTGCGCGTGCTGGCGCCGTGGGGGATGGGGCTGCGTTCCACCACGAGCACATCGCGCTGCGGCTCCCGGCGTTTGATTTCCAGCGCCGCCTGCAAGCCCGTAAGGCCCGCACCGATGACGACGACGTCCGCCGGGCGCAAAAAAGTAGTGGTTTCCCAGTAGGAAGGCGTGGACATGGGGTGGGTATTGACGTATTAGGGCACGGCGGTGGGCTACAAGCCCCGCAGCAAATCGGCCTGAATATCCGCCAGCGCTTCAAGGCCCACGCTCATGCGGACCAATCCATCACTGATGCCCACCGCCGCACGTTCCTCGGGGCTGAGTTTGGCGTGGGTGGTGGTGGCCGGGTGGGTCAGGATGGTGCGGGTATCGCCCAGGTTGCTGCTGCGGGTGCAGAGCAGAGCGCTATCGATGAGGCGTTGAGCGGCGGTCAGGCCGCCCGCCAGTTCGAAGCTGACGAGGCCTCCACCGGCTTTCATCTGCCGTTGGGCGAGGGCGTACTGGGGGTGACTGGGCAGGAAGGGATAGTGTACCGCCGCCACACCCGCCTGCCCCTGCAACCATGCAGCCAACGCCAGCGCCGAACGGCAGTGGGCCTCCATCCGGACGTGCAGTGTCTCCAGGCTTTTGGAGATGATCCAGGCGTTGAAGGGAGCCATTGCCGGCCCCGTGTGGCGGCAGAAAAAGGTGACCCGCTCCAGCACCTCGGCGCTGCCCAGCAGGAGACCGCCGAGCACCCTGCCCTGTCCATCCATCCACTTGGTAGCGGAGTGGGTGATGAGGTCGGCACCGTAGTCGGCCGGACGTTGCAGGCAGGGCGTGGCGAAGCAGTTGTCAACGACGAACAGCAGGCCATTCGTCTGGCAAAATTCGCCAGCCGCCGCCAGGTCTACCAGTTTCAGGCCGGGGTTGGAGGGCGTTTCCGTCAAAAACATGCGGCTGTTGGGTTGCAGGGCCGCCGCCCAGCTGTCGGGATCATCGGGCTCCACGTAGCTGAAGGTGATGCCCCACTTGGGGAAAACCGAGGTCAGCAGCTGGTGGGTACTGCCGAACAGGGCGCGGGTGGCGATGATGTGGTCGCCCTGCTGCAAAAGCGCCGCCACGCTGGCAAATACCGCCGCCATGCCAGAGGCCGTTGCAAATCCCGCCGCTGTCCCCTCCAACGCACAAGCCTTTTCGATCAGCTCATCAACGTTGGGGTTGTTGTAGCGGGAATAGATGATCTGCCCGGTCTCCCCCCGGAAGGTAGCCGCCATTTCCTCGGCACCCCCGAAGGTGAAACTGCTCGTCAGGAACAGCGGCGCCGAATGCTCGCCGTAGGCCGTTTTGTCCATTTGCCCGCGGATGGCCCGGGTCTCGGGCTGCCAGTCGTTTTCCATGCCGCAAAAGTACGCCCGGCGAGGACAATAAACCCCGCCGGCCACGCCTGGGAAAGGACACCTGCCGCTGCCTTGTCGTCCATCCGGAGTGAGGAATCATGGTCCGGGTGCTGCAGCCCCTGCTTTGGCCAGCACGTCAGCCTACTGCGCCGCTTTCGGAACCGCCCGCACCGCCGTGGTGCGGTACTCGCCCAGGGTGGTCCCCAGCAGGCTTTCCGCCGCCGGGCCGCCATCCAGTTCCATGTTAACGTCAATGCCCTGGTCAGGGAAGTAAAAGGCCAGGCTCAGGCCCTTCTCCGTTTTCACGGCTTTTTTCAGGGGGTAGGTAGCGCCCGGCGTCACGAACTGCCCGCTCAGGTTGTCGTCGGTGCCCGTTAAGATCAGTTGCCCTTCCACCGTTCCCAGCGGGGTGTTGAGTACCGTCACGTTCCAGCTGCCCGCGTAAGCAGGCGGAGCCATTTTTGGGGCGCTAACGCAGGATGCAATGGAAAGGACCAAGAGGCAAAGGAGGATACGCATGTTCGAGCTTTTTACGGTTTGCCCCGCCATGATACGCGCAATTTCTGGTATCGCCAATCCCGGCCAAGCCAAAGTTTTTCAGGGACAAAATCCCCACCCAACCTCAACCTCCGACATCACACATCCGACATCACACATCCGACATCACACATCCGACATCACACATCCGACATCACACATCCGACATCACACATCCGACATCACACATCTGACATCCGACATCACACATCCGACATCACACATCTGACATCACACATCCGACATCACACATCCGACATCACACATCCGACATCACACATCCGACATCACACATCCAACTACCAAAACGCCACATCCATCGCCGCGCAGATTTTCCCAACGGCCTCTTGCAGGTCAGCCACCGTATGGGCGGCCGAGACAAAACCGACTTCGTAGCCACTCGGCCCCAGGTAAATCCCGGTTTGGAGCAATTCGTGGTGGATGGTCTTGAAGTACTGCATGTTGGCCGCGTCGATCTGGTCGGAGCGCGTAATTCTTTCCGTCCCGAAGGCCAGCCAGAAGATGGAGCCGATGTGGGGGACGTGCAGGGGGTAGCCGCGCTGCCGGGCGTAGGCCTCAATGGCGGTGGCCATTGCGTGGGTTTTCTCCGCCTGCAATTCGTAAAAGCCGGGGGTCAGGCAGAGCTCCAGCGCCGCCAGTCCGGCCGCCATGGCAACGGGGTTGGCGCTCAGGGTACCGGCTTGGTAGACGGGGCCTTCGGGCGCGATGTGGTCCATGATGGCTTTGCTGGCACCGTAAGCCCCCACCGGAAAGCCACCGCCAATGACTTTTCCGAAGGTGATGATATCAGGCTGCACGTCGTAGTAGCCAGCCGCGCCCGTGAACCCGACGCGGAAGCCGGAGATCACTTCATCGAAAATCAGCAGCACGTTGTGTTTCCAGGCCTTGATGCGGAGGCACTCCAGCCAGCTGCGGTCCTGGATCAGCAGGCCGTTGTTGGCGGGGATGGGTTCCACGATGATGCAGGCAATTTCGTGGGCGTGCTGGGCCAGGGTGGCTTCGAGGAGGTCGCGGTCGTTGAGGGGAATGATGAGGGTGTCTTTGGCCACGTTCTCCGGTACGCCCGCCGAAGAACTGGTACCGAACGTTGCCAGGCCGGAACCCGCCTTGACCAGCAGGCTATCCACGTGCCCGTGGTAGCAACCGTCAAATTTCAGGATCTTGTTCTTGCCCGTCACCCCCCGTGCCAGGCGGAGGGCCGACATGACCGCCTCCGTCCCGGAACTGACAAAACGCAGCCGCTCCAGGTAGGGGTGGTTGTCCAGAATGAGCTTACCCAGTTGGTTGCCGAGGCGGTTGGGGGTGCCGAAGCTGGTTCCCCTGGCTACCGTTTCCATCACCTTTTCCTGAATGTAGGGGTGGGCGTGGCCGTGGATGAGCGGCCCCCAGCTGCAACAGAAGTCGATGAATTCGTTGCCGTCTTCGTCCCACATCCGGCTCCCTTTCCCCTCCCGGATGAACAGCGGCGGACCGCTGACGCTACGAAAAGCGCGCACCGGAGAGTTGACGCCGCCGGGGAAGTAGCCCTTGGCTTCCTCAAACAGGTCGGCGGAAGTTTGGCGGGGAATGCGTTGCTCGTACTGCATCTGGCAGGGTGGGTTTTGCTTTAGGGCCGCAAGGTAAAGCAAAGTTGGAGCTTGCCGGGGGCGGCACCAGGTGTGGAGGGGATTTTTACACTGGGGTGGTGGCGCGCTGAGGTCAAGACGTTTTACGGCGCAGGAAACGTGCCCTCTTCCCCCTGGCTCATCGACGTAGCCGAGGTGCCAAATGGTGGAGCCGCTGTGCGGCGAAGTGTAACACAGGGCCGAAACGCCCCCTTTTCACCTCAAAAAAGTATAATCGTCCCCTTATCTGTCCCCGGAGTAAAGCAGAAAGCCCCTAACTAATTGATAGTCAGGGGCTTTACTAAGTAAGTATGTCGGGGCACCAGGATTCGAACCTGGGGCCTCCTGCTCCCAAAGCAGGCACGCTAACCGGACTGCGCTATGCCCCGAGAAACGAAGTAACTTCGCTTCAACAAACTGTGGCGGAGACGGCGGGATTCGAACCCGCGGTACCGGTGAAGGTACGTCGGTTTAGCAAACCGGTGGTTTCAGCCACTCACCCACATCTCCAGTAATGAGAAAACATGCTGCCCAAGACGTCTTCTTGGGGCTGGAGTGTTTAGCAAACCGGTGGTTTACGCTACGCGTGAGAAAGTTCAGCCACTCACCCACATCTCCAGTAATGAGAAAACATGCTGCCCAAGACGTCTTCTTGGGGCTGGAGTGTTTAGCAAACCGGTGGTTTACGCTACGCGTGAGAAAGTTCAGCCACTCACCCACATCTCCAGTTGTCCGCTCGTTGGCCAACGACTTTTCGTGGCCGGAAGTTGCACCGTACTGGCACCTCTCCCCCAAAGCGGACGCAAATTTAAGGCCACTTGCGAAATATCCTAGGCTAGGGGAGATTAATTTCCAAAAAACTTTTGGTGGCTGGTTTCAAGGGTCCGGGCAGGCTGGTGCCCCCTATCAAAACGCCTTACTTCGCTTCTCCGCTCCAGCGGAGGTAGGCTTTGAGGAAGCCTTCGAGGTCGCCGTCCAGCACGGCGTCGGTTTGGGACGTTTGCCAGCCCGTGCGGTGGTCTTTGACGCGGCGGTCGTCGAGGACGTAGGAGCGGATCTGGCTGCCCCACTCATTGGCGGTCTTGTTGGCTTCGATTTCGTCCTTTTCCGCCTGCTGTTTCTGGAGTTCGAGCTCGTAGATGCGGCTGCGGAGCATGTTCATGGCCCGTTCACGGTTCTGGTGCTGGCTGCGTTCCTCCTGGCATTCGACGATGATGCCCGTGGGGGCGTGGGTGACGCGGACGGCCGATTCGGTCTTGTTGACGTGCTGTCCACCGGCACCGGAGGCCCGGAAAGTATCCCAGCTGAGGTCGGCGGGGTTGATCTCTACCTCGATGGTATCATCGACGCGGGGGTGGACGAAGACGGAGGCAAAACTCGTCTGGCGTTTGCCCTGGGCGTTAAAGGGGCTGATGCGCACCAGGCGGTGGACGCCGTTTTCGCCTTTGAGCATGCCGTAGGCGAAGTCGCCAATGATCTCGATGGTGGCCGATTTGATGCCCGCCACGTCGCCTTCGTTGCGGTTAGCGACGGAAACCTGAAAGCCTGCGTGTTTTTCGGCGTACATGGTGAACATGCGCAGCAGCATCTCCGCCCAGTCGTTGGCCTCCGTCCCCCCGGCCCCGGCGTTGATCTGGAGGATGCAGCCCAGTTCGTCTTCCGGTCGGTTGAGGGTGGCGCGGAATTCGGCGTCGTCGAGGATATCGACGGTTTCGGCGTAGCGGGCGTCGAGCTCTTCTTCGGTGCCTTCGCCTTCGCGGAGGAACTCCTGGAGGATTTCCAGCTCATCGACGCGCTCGGCGACTTTCTGGTACTGGCCGATCCAGCTCTTGTGGCTCTGGACCTGCTTCATGATGACTTCGGCGGCCTTGCTGTCGTCCCAGAAATTGGGGTTGAGGCTCTGCTGGGTGAGGTCTTCGAGCTGGAAGCTGCGCTGCTCCACGTTCAGGTAGCCTTTGAGGAGGGCCAGACGGTCTTTGAGGGCCTTTAATTGTTCGTTGGTCATGGTAGGCGAAAGGAGGCGAGGTGGCTCCCCCTACAAAGGAGGGAAGAACGCGAAGATAGGTAAGAGGGGGCAGGCAGCGGAAAAGCGGGTTAAGGCGCAATAATCCGTTGCCTGAGACTTGTCCGAATTCCAACGCAAAAGGCCCGCAACGGTTGCGTTGCGGGCCTTTCGGGGGGGGATAACCGAAGTTACTGGAAGGAGGAAAGACGGTTTACTTGTCTTTCATGAACTCTTCCAGCTTGTCTTTGTGGATCATCACCTCCTTGTAGGAGTACTTTCCCGTAACGGGGTCTTTGACGGACTGGACAACCTTGATGAAGTCACGGCCGGAGCCGGCGTTGGCGGCACGCTGACCTACCCGTGAGTTTTTCGATACTTTAGCCATGGTAAAAGTGGTTTGGTACCCTTTAACGACAAACGCCGCGCGGGATAGTTGAGCGAATTACTTGATTTCCCGGTGAACGGTCATCTTCCGAAGGATCGGATTGTATTTTTTCAGTTCCAGACGGTCGGGGCTGTTCTTCCGGTTCTTCTGGGTAACGTAGCGGCTGGTGCCGGGCTGGCCGCTGGTCTTGTGCTCGGTGCACTCCAGAACGATCAGGTTGCGGTTGCCTTTGCTTTTCTTAGCCATGGTTGGGGGGTAGTTTAGAGCTTAACGCCGGTTTCGATGCCCTTGGATTCCAACTTCTTCACGTAAGCGAAAACGCCCAGTTTGTTGATGGTCCGCATGGCGGAGGTAGAAATACGGAGGGTTACGAATTCGCCCGTTTCAGGAACGAAAAACTTCTTCTTTTGGATATTGGGCACAAAGCGACGCTTCGTTTTCCGGTTGGAGTGCGAAACATTGTTGCCGCTGATTGGCTTCTTGCCCGTGAAATTACAAACTTTAGACATCGCTGCTTGCGTTTATGCGGCCAATGGCCCAGAATAAAAAAGCAGACCTTGGCCTGCTTAAAAAGCGTACAACAAAAGTGAAAAACTTAAACGTGTACCTTGGTGACCGTGTCAGGATTCGAACCTGAAACCTTTTGATTCGTAGTCAAATGCTCTATCCAGTTGAGCTACACAGCCATCTCTTCTCTCGAAGCGGGTGCAAAGGTAATTCCCCCGCCTGAATTACACAAACACACCAGGAAAAATTTTAGTTGCTTTTTTGTTTTCGCCTTTCCTCGCTGTTCAGCGCGACGGGCCTGGCATCCTGCGGCCGCGCCCCTGTGGCCTAAACTGCACGCTGATCTTCCCCGGCCTGGAGGTACCAGCTCGTGAGGCCGCCGAAGACATCGATGGCCGTGTGCAAGAGCATGAGGGGCCAGAGCGTTTGTGTGCGCAGGAAAAAGAAGCCAAAAAGGATGGCCATCACCACGATCTTCAGCACGGCCCGCCCGCCCTGGTAGAAGTGGCCAAGGCCGAAGGCCAGCGCAGGCAAGACCAAAGAGGCCACCACCGCCGCCGGAGAGGTGCCCAGCACCTCCCGCAAATACGTCACCATAAAACCCCGGTAGACGATCTCCTCCCCCACCCCGGCCGCCACGGCCAGGAAGGTGAAATTGAGAAACTGCGTGGCCGTAGCCGGCATGAAGCCCAGGCGGGCGAACTCCTGCCGGGTAGCCTCCCGCTGTTCCGCGCTGCCCGCCTCGCGCAGGATGTCGAACAGGTACACAAGCACGAAACCGGCCAGCACCAGCACTGCCGCCAGATCGTAGGGAGCCGCACCCCAGCCCAGCCCGATGTCGGTAAGCGGTCTCCCCGAGAGCCACCACACACCGATGACCAGTCCGGCCAGCCCCCAGAGCAGGAGGCCATTACCATAATATAGGTGGGTTTTCATGCGCTGCGTCCAGTGCAGCGTACGCCCGCCCGCCCGGCGGCGGTAGCTGGCCAGAAAGAGGACGCCGGGCAAGACGATGCCGAGCAAGAAAAACAACAGGTGAAGCGCGAACGAAATGGCCGTGGTTTTAATGGAGTTACGTACGGAAAAGCAAGCGCCGCGGGCGGCGCGACCTGAACAATTAACGTCGGCGGGCAAAAGTTCGTGGCCTTGCCGGAGCAATTGTAGCAACAAAGCGCAGCATACGCCCCATCCGCCCCAAAAAACCCGTGAAAGGCCCCGCCGTCCGCCAGCAAAAAAGTAACGCAAAAGCACCAAAAAGAAAACCCGGGATTGACCTCCGCCATTGCAGGGCTGCGCTACCTTTGCCGGCTTTCGCAACGCCCCAAGAAAAAACCCCGCCGTGTCTTTGACCCCGGAAATCCTCTTCGACTTTTTCGAGTACCGCACCGGCATCTACCTGCCCAAGGCTTACGTGGTGGGCCGCAACGAGGTGGGCCGCCTGGCGCACGTGCACCACACCGCCAACGCGCGCGAGCTCGGCGTGTACGACATTACCCTGACGCCGCCCCTGGAACGGGCCCTCGCGCTGGTGGAAGGCCTGCGCCACCAGAACGTTGCCGAAGCCCACCGCAAGGGCGCCAAAATCATGCCTACCCTGGCGGGTTTGCTCTCTGACAAAAGCAAGGAACGCAGCAACGTCATCCGCTACATCCACCACCGCTCCGCCGAGGTGCTCAGCCTGTGCCAGCAGCACGGCTGGGCCGTTTCCGTGGGGCTTGACCCCCGCAAAGAGCCCGAACCTTTCGTGACGCCCTTCGCCCCGGTGCCCTACCAGCCGCGGCTCACCTTCCACCTTAGTGATGCGGGCCTCGACTTTCGGCTGGAGCTGGAGGCGCACGACGGGCAACGCAGCCCCGTCCGCCACCACGACATTAAAATCCTGACCAACCACCCTACGCCGGGCTGGCTGGTGCTGGATAAGCAACTCACGCAGTTAGGGCAGCTCAATGGCAGCCACCTGAAGCCCTTTTTGAGCAAAGACCTGGTGCACCTGGAAGGCGCGGAAGTGGGAAAATTCTGGCGCGACTACATCGTACGGGTGGCCGAGCACAACCCCATCGTGGCCCACGGTTTCCAGTATGCCGTCTTTGCGGAGCCGGAGGTGCTGCGCCTGGCGGCCCGCCCCCACCCTTTCGAGGGCCGTTTTTACCTCTACCCCGAGTTTGGCTACGGTGGCAAGTTTTTTGCCGTGGGGGCCGCAGAAGCTACGGCGGTGGTGCACAACCTCAAGCCGCCCTACCGCCTGGCGCGCATCGTCCGCAACCCCGCCGCCGAAGAGGCCCTGTTGCAGCCTCTGCTGGCGCTGGGCGTCAGTGCCCTGCCCGTCGGCAACGCCTTCCGGACGCCGGAAGACGATGCCTTTGCCGCGCCCCGCTGGCTGCTGGAAAACGAAGTGGAACTCCGGGCCCTCGGCATTGAAGTGGTACCGCCGGAAGAAAACGGACAGCGCATCAGTGCGTACCAGGGGACGATCAGCCTGGAAATGGAAGCCGAAAACGACTGGCTGGACCTGCACGGCACCGTGGTGATTGGTCCCCACGAGATCCCTTTCCATAAGTTTGTCCGCTACATCCAGCGCGAGGAGCGGCGCTTTCCGCTGCCCGACGGCGACCTCTTTCTCATCCCCGACGAATGGTTTGCGCGCTACCGGCCCAGCCTCCAGTTTGCGCGGGTGGAGGGAAAAAAGGTGCGGCTGGCCCGCAGCCAGGCTCCGCTGCTGGCGCCCCTCGGCCTAGGTGGCGCGGATACGGAGCAGGCCCAGCGCCTGGCGGAGGCTTTCGCACCGAGCGCCCGCCTCCATGCCACGCTCCGGCCTTACCAACTCGAGGGGGCCCGCTGGCTGGTGCGGCACTACCACGAGCAACTGGGAGCCTGCCTGGCCGACGATATGGGCCTGGGCAAAACCCTCCAGACCATCGCCGCACTCCTCTACGCCAAAGAAAGAGTGGGCGCGGACGCAGGTGCCACGGAAGCCCCCAAGAGCAAGGGAGGTCCCGCCAGCCAACTCGACCTCTTCGCCGCCCCCGCCGCCGATGAGCAGTTCCTCCAACCCCTACGCGCCCTCGTCGTCCTGCCCGCCTCCCTGGTCTTTAACTGGCGCAACGAGCTGGCCCGCTTCGCCCCCAGCCTCACGGTGGAAACCCACACCGGCCAGCACCGCACCCGCGACGCCCGCGTACTGCGGCGCTTCGATGTGCTCCTGACGACTTACCAGACGGCGCTGCGGGACGTCAGTGTGCTGCGGGAAATCGACTTTACGTACATCATCCTGGACGAAAGCCAGCAGATCAAGAACCGCCAGAGCAAAGTCTTCAAGGCCCTCAACGAACTCCACGCCCCCCACCGGATCAGCCTCTCCGGCACCCCCATTGAGAATTCGCTTTCCGACTTATGGTCGCAGATGCAATTCATCAACCCCGGCCTGCTGCGGCACTACGCATTTTTCAAGCAGGAGTTCATCACCCCCATCGAAGTGCACAACGACGAGGCCCGCAAAAGCCAGCTGCGGCAGCTCGTCGGGCCCCACCTCCTGCGCCGCACCAAGGAAGAAGTGGCTCCGGATTTGCCGGAGCTCGACGTCCAGCTCTACTACTGCGAAATGAGCGGTGCGCAGCGCAAAGCCTACGAGAGCGAAAAATCCGCCGCCCGCAACGCCCTGCTCGGCAACTTCGCCCCCAACGACGGACAGTACCAGCTGCGGGTGGTCCAGACGCTCACCCGCCTGCGCCAACTGGCCAACCACCCCGTGCTGCTGGAGGAGGACTACGATAAGTCTTCCGGAAAATTCGACGAAGTCCTCGGGCAGTGGAACACCGTACGCCGGGCGGGTCACAAGGTGCTCATCTTTTCCAGCATGGTGCGGCACCTGGAGCTGTTCCGCGAAGAACTGCGGGCCAACAATGAGCCCTTCGCCTGGATCACCGGCCAGGTAGATGCCAAAACGCGGGCGCGGGAAGTCAGGCGATTCCAGGAGGACCCTACCGTGCAGACCTTTTTCATCTCCATCAAAGCCGGAGGTACGGGACTAAACCTGACGGCGGCCGACTACGTCTTCATCCTCGACCCCTGGTGGAACCCCAGCATCGAAGACCAGGCCATCGCCCGTGCCCACCGCATTGGCCGCCAGGGCAACGTCTTCGCCCGCAAGTTCCTGACCAAAGACAGCATCGAGGAAAAGATCAACCGCCTGCAACAACGCAAAAAGCAACTGGCCGACGACATCATCGGCACCGAAGGCGGCCTGGATTTTGACCGGGGGGAACTGGAATTTTTGCTGACCTGAAGCGCTGCCCCCGCCAGCGACAAAACATGGCCTCTCCTTTGCTACCGAACGACTTCCCTGGCACCTGCGGCCGCGCCCTGGCTACTCCAGCAACTCCGGGGCGAGAAGTTCCAGGGGAAGGTCGGCCTGGGCATTAGCGGCATTATCGATGACTACGGCAATGACGAAAGCGCCCACGGCGACGATGATGCCGAAGAGGAAGATGTTGTAGCAGATGCGCAGGAAAGTGTACTTTTTGGCCAGCACGACGCCCAGGTAGTATAAATCGCGGGTCATGGAGGAGTAAAGGAAGTCTTCGTCGCGGATCATTTCCATCATGCCGTAGTGAAAGTCGTCAATGGGCATGCTGTAGAAGTTCCCGAAGAAGAGCAGGTTGCTGCGGCGGGCTTTGATGTCTTCGAGGCTGCTTTTGCCTTCGGTTACCTTGGGGCGGGTGGCCTGGATGGCGTAAAACAGGGAAGCGAGGCAAACGCCCACCAGGACCACGGTAGGTACCGTCAGGTGGGGATTGGCGTCGAGTTTAGGGAAGAGGTTGGCCGCCACGATGCTGAGGATGATGGCATTGACCGAGAGCATGATGTTGGCCTTGTTATCGGCGATGCTGCTGAGGTTGACGTGGGTGCGGTAGGTGGCGCGGTACATGGTTTCCACGCCGCGGCCGGGTTTGAAGTCGGGGTCTTCGTCGCGGCGGGCTTTGGCTACGGCCTTTTTGAGTTTCTTGAGTTGTTTGCGGTTCTTTTTGGAGAACTCCAGTTCCTGTAGGTTCGTGGGGGTCTGGTCTGGGAACAGGGCTTTTTTGCGTTTGTAGAGTTGCTGGAGGTGCTTGCTTTTGCGGTCGCCGAAAAGTTCGCGGGCGGCCTCGGTGTGGTACTCGTGGTGGACCATAAAGTCCAGCTCGAAATCGATCCACTCCTGGTCCGACATTACGTGGTTGCGCGTGAGGTTGAATTCCTGGCGGACGCGCCCGCAGCGGTCCCAGTAACTGACGTCGCCGAGATGGCTCAGGTCGGCATCGGCCACAATTTCTTCGAGGAAATTGCGGGGTTGCTGGGGCATGCGCGTGGCCATGATGCAGCCACTGACGTTGTTGAGCAGTTCCTGGTCGCTTACTCCCTGGCTGGCGAGCCAATCCAGGGCCACCTGTACGCTGCGTTCCTCGTGCTTTTCCCACCCCCCGGCGTATCCGGTATCGTGAAACCAGGCCGCGAGGATGATGGCCAGCCGGTCTTGGGCGCTAACGTCGTAGTACTCCGCCAATTCGGTAGCCGTTGCTACTACCGCGCAGGTGTGCTGAAAATTGTGGTACACGAAGTTGGGGTCGACGTTTTCCTTGATGAACTGCTCGACGTAAGCTTCTACGGAGTGCAGCAGGGTAGTCGTTTCGGCAATTTGACTCATAGCCCCCACAAGGTACTGCCCGCCAGCCCAGGATTGCTAGAGTTTCTTGTCAACTTCGCTGAGAATCGTCTCATCGGCCGCAGGAAACCAGGTGGTCAGGCGTTCGCGGGCGTTGGCCCGGACGTCAGCGTTGACGAAGCCTGCAATCGTAACCAGGGCAAAGCTCAGCACCCCCAGGTCATCGGTATAGCCAATCAAAAAACCCAGGTCGGGTATCATATCAATGGGCATGATGAAGTACCCCAGCACACCCAACACGAGCCGTTTGGCCCAGGCGGGCGTTTCTTTGCGGCGGTAGGCGTAGTAGAGTAACAGTGCCGTATACACCGTCTTGAGCCCGGCGGCCGTAGCGAAATGCTTCAGCTTGGCCCAGAAGCGGGATTCACTGAACACACGACGGTAGCGATCTATTTTTTTCATGCCTGGCGGAGCTTAAAGCAGGTTAGGGTAGGAAGCAGGTACGGGTAGAAAACGCACGAAGGCCGGTTTTGGCTCAATGGCTGGCCAATTTGGTCTTGCAGTGGCCGGGGGTTGGGGGGTAGACCCGGGCCGGGTGCCGCACCCCCGCTGAAAGGGAGAATGGGCGAGCCACTTATCCTTACCTTAGCCCCCACGATCCCTAAAAGATTTCGCATGTACCTGCTTTCGGGCAATTCCCCTTCTGTTTTTTTGGTTCGGTTGCTTGCACTCCTGGGCCTTTGGCTGGCCACCTACGCCTGTGTTCCTCCGGGAGAAGAAGTCTACGCTGGCGTGGTGGTGGACCTCAACGATGCCACCAGCCGACGCATCTACGACCACCAGAATGCGCGGCAAAGCGATAGCCTTTTGTATTACCTGAGCGCCGGCAACCCGAGCTACCGCTACCTGGCAGCCCGGGCATTTGGCTCATTCCCGGAGGTCGCGCCGCTGGCCATCGATAGCCTGCAGACCCTTCTGGGCGACCGCAACGAGCTGGTCCGCAGCGCCGCCGCCTACGCCCTGGGCCAGGGGGGCGGACCGGAGATAGCCACCCAACTCGCCGCCGCTTTCGACACCAGTGGGATGCTGCGGGATTACAACGCTGCCCTGTTGGCCGCCGTTGGCAAGACGGGGGATTCCAGCGTACTGCTGCAGGTAGCGAACATCAAGACTTACACCGCCCGCGATACGGCGCTCAACGCGGGCCAGGCCTGGAGCCTGTTCTACTTCGCCCGGCGGGGTTTGCAAACGCCGGCGGGCGACTCCCTTCTGGTAAAGTGGCTGCTCAATCCGCAGACGCCCCCGCGCGTGCGCCAGCCCGCCGCCTTTTACCTGCACCGCTTCGCCATCCCCAACGCCGCCCGCTGGGAAAATGAGCTGCGCGAAGCCCTGCGTACGGAAACGGACCCCAACGTGCTCATGGCCATTGTCCGCACCCTCGGCCGCAGCAAAGTACCTGCCGCCCGGGTCGCGCTGCTGCGGACCTTACGTTCGGCTGCCGACTGGCGGGTGCGCAACGAGATCATCCTTTCCCTGGCGGGGTTTGACTACGCCTCCATCCGTGAACCCGTCGTGGAAACCCTTCGCGATGCCCACCCGCTCGTCCGACGCACCGCAGCGGAATTTTTGCTGGCCAACGGTACCGAAGCCGACGCCACTTTCTACCACCAGCTGGCGCGGGATTCCAGCCAGGCCGACATCAGTCATGTCCTTTCCGCTGCCGCCAACCGCCACCTGGCCCTCTACCTGACCGACTACCGGGGCCGGATCAACTACGATCTCCAACGGGCCTATGCCAATACCAACGATGTGGTGCAGCGGGCCGACATCCTGCGCGCCCTCGGCGAATTCCCCTGGAACTACCGCACCATTTACGAGCTTTACCAGCAAACCAACCAGGCGCCCGTGCGCACCGCCGCTGCCCTGGCGTTGCGGGGAATCAGTTCCCGCAAAGATTTCGACGAATTTTTCCGCGGCAGTGCCCGGCGGGTGCGCCTCGATCTCTCCGTTTACTTCCGGGAAATGATCCAGAGCCGCGCCGTTGGGCCCGCCTTCTACGCCGCCGAGGCCCTGGAAGAACAAGGAGCCATTTACCGGCCACTCTACCTCGAGCTCGACTGGTTGCGGGCCAGCCTGGACGCTTTTGAACTTCCACGGGACATCGAAACTTACCGGGCCGTCGATGCCGCCCGCGCGGCTCTCGCCGGTGAGCCCGCACCGGAACCCTACACTGCCGGGGCACCGGCCAAGGCCATCGACTGGGGGCTGCTGGGGGCCGATGCGGGCCGGGAGGTCGTCTTCCGTACCAGTGCCGGCCGCATCGTGATCAAGCTGTGGCCCGACGTTGCGCCAGCCACGGTTTCCAGTTTCCTCGAGCTGGTGAAGGCCGGCTACTACGACGGCAAAATTTTCCACCGGGTGGTGCCCAATTTCGTAGCCCAGGGCGGTGGCCCCATCGGCGACGGCTTCGGCTCGGAAGCCTTCAGCCTCCGCACGGAGGTGCCCGGCGTGCGTTGGGACCGGCCCGGCCTCATCGGCATGGCCAGCGCCGGAAAGGACACCGAGGGCGTCCAGTTTTTCTTCACCCACCGCCCCACGCCCCACCTCAACGACAATTACACCAGCTTCGGGGAAGTCATCGAAGGCCAGGCGGTGGTGGATGCCCTCACCCAGGGGGCGAAGATCGAAAGCATCCAGCTGCGCTAAGACGCCGCTATTCTTTTTCACCAAAGCTTTTTTGCCGTGCCCCACCCCGACCTCCAACAACGCATTGCCGATGCAGCCACCGCGCACCAAGCGGCGGTGGTCGCCGACCGTCGGCACCTCCACGCCCACCCGGAGCTGAGCTTCCAGGAGGTCAGCACCCAGCGCTATCTGGCCAGCCGCCTGACGGACCTGGGCATTGCCCACCGCAGCGCCGGCGGGACGGGCCTGATTGCCGAAATCCAGGGCGAACAGGGCAGTGGCCCCACCATTGCCCTGCGTGCCGACACCGACGCCCTGCCCATTCAGGAAGCCAACGAAGTCGAATACCGCTCCCAGAACCCGGGGGTGATGCACGCCTGTGGCCACGATGTACACACCGCCAGCTTACTGGGAACCGCCCGGATTGTGCAAGGCCTGCGCCAGCACTTTGCTGGTACCGTACGGTTCCTCTTCCAACCCGGCGAAGAACTGCTGCCCGGCGGAGCGACGCTGATGATCCGCGACGGGGCGCTGGAAAATCCCCGTCCGGCCGCCATTTTTGGCCAGCACGTCCACCCGCCCTTGCCGGCGGGGACGGTGGGCTTCCGGCCAGGCATTTACATGGCCAGCACCGATGAGCTCTACCTCACCGTACGTGGTCGCGGAGGCCACGGAGCAATGCCTCACCAGGCGGTAGACCCGGTGGTGATCAGTGCCTACATCATCACCGCCGTACAACAACTCATCAGCCGGCAAACCGACCCCACGCTCCCCGCCGTGCTCACCTTTGGCCGCATCGAAAGCGAGGGGGGAGCGACCAACATCATCCCCAATGCCGTCCACCTCCAGGGCACGCTGCGGACCCTCGACGAAGCCTGGCGCGCCGAGCTCAAGCTCCGCCTGCGCCAACTCGTCAGCAGCCTGGCTATCGCCATGGGGGGGCAGGCCGAACTCCGTATTGCCGACGGTTACCCCTTCCTGCGCAACGACCCTGGCCTGACGAACTGGGCCTGGGACGAAGCCCGGCGCTACCTGGGCGAAGACCGCGCCGTGGAGTTGCCCATCCGGATGACGGGAGAAGACTTCGCCTTCTACACCCACCACCTGCCCGCCTGCTTTTACCGCCTTGGCGTGGGCAATGCCGGCCGCGGCATCAATAGTCCGGTGCATACCGATACTTTCGACGTGGACGAAAGCTGCCTGGAAACTGGCACCGGGCTGATGGCCTGGCTGGCACTGCGGAGTTTGGTTCATAGTCGATAGTTCACTAGTTCATAGTCGATAGTTCAAGTGCCCTACTGAACTTTGAACTACTAGACTATGAACTACTAGACTACTAGACTACTAAACTACCTTTGCAGCATGCGCGCTAAAAAATCATACGGTCAGCATTTCCTGACGAACGAACACTACGCCCGGCAAATCGCCCATTCCCTACAGCTTACGGAGGCTTACGACTACGTGCTTGAGGTGGGGCCAGGCCAGGGGATGCTTACCAAGCACCTCCTGGAGCGCAGCGAAGACTTCACGCTCACCGTTTCGGAGGCCGACCAAGACATGGTGGCTTACCTCGAAGAGCACTACCCGGAAATTTCGGATCGGATCGTGCCGGGAGACTTTTTGCAACTCGACCTGCGCCGGTGTTTCGACGGGCAGCCATTTGGCCTCATCGGCAATTACCCCTACAACATCAGCAGCCAGATCCTCTTTAAGATGCTGGACAACTACGCGCTCATTCCCGAAATGTCGGGCATGTTCCAGAAGGAGGTGGCCGACCGCGTACTGGCCCCCCACGGCTCCAAAACCTACGGCATCGTGGGGGTACTGGTCCAGATCCGTTACACCTGCTCGCTGGTGCTCAACGTGGGCCGGGGCAACTTCAATCCGCCGCCGCGGGTGGAAAGTGCGGTCATCCGCCTCGTCCGCCGCGAGGAACCGTTGGTGCCCGACGAACGCTGGGGCCTGGCCAAGCACATCGTCAAATCCGCCTTCGGGATGCGGCGCAAGATGCTGCGCAACAGCCTGAAGAGTTGCTTCCCGGCCGAGGTCCTGGCCGAGGACTTTTTCGAGCGGCGGCCCGAGCAGGTCAGCATCAACGATTTCGTAGACCTGGCGATGCGGGCCGAACTAAGTTAGGGCGCGGTCGCAGGTGCTGTGAAGGTCTTTCCAGAGCGGGGGAAGTCTTGCCGGCGGAGAATTGCGGCCGGGCGTTGGAAAGCCCCCGCCACTGCCCCATCTTTGGGCCATGTCTGAACAACTTGCCTCCCTTTCCGCCCGGGGCCAACGGGCGGCCACCCAGCCGATTCGGGCCGATTTCGATCTGTTCCGCACCGCGCTCGAAAACCTCTACCATCCCCAGGACAACCCCGCAGGAGTCTTCACCCTCTGCATCGCCGAGAACCTGCTGAACTGGGAGGAGATGCGTGCGAAGTTGCAATCCATCGCCAGTACCCGGCAGACGCCGGATTGGGTGGCCAGCTATACCTCCATCCTCGGCGCCCCCGACTTCCGGGCGGCGGCGACCCGCTTCCTGGGGCGGATGATTGCGGACACAGAACTGAACCCGGAGTGCCTGGCCGTCAGTGCCGGCGCTACGGCCACCATCGAGATGACGGCCCTCTTGCTGGGGGATCCGGATGACGTGGTCGTCATCCCCGGCCCGGCCTACATGGCCTACACCCCCGATGTGGCCAACAAGGCCGGGCTGCAGCGCTACAACCTCCACCACCTTGCTCCTTCATCCGTTCCCGGCACCCGCGGCCGCGCCCAAGATCCCCCCGCCCCGATTCAACCCGTTTACGAACTGACTACGGACGATCTGGACCGCGCCTACGCCACCCTCGGCGACCGCTTCCGGATGCTGGTCTTGACGCAACCCAACAACCCTACTGGCCAGGTTTTCAGTGCAGAACAGCTGCGCGACTTCACAGACTGGTGCACGGCCCGGCGGATCCATCTGGTCGTCAACGAGATCTACGCCCTTTCCCGTTTCAACCAGGATCACCCGGCGCTGGCCGCCGATTTTGGTGGCGCAGCAGTACCCTTCACCTCCTTCCTCTCGACGCTGGAAAGCCGCAAGAGCCCCTACCTGCATTGGTGGTATTCCTTCTCGAAAGACTTTGGCATTTCCGGGCTGCGGATGGGCCTGCTGTACACCCACAATGCGGTCCTCCTGAAGTCGTGGGCCAATTTTGGTGCGCCCAGCGTGAGCTCTAACTACCCACAGTGGTTGCTCAGCGAGCTGCTGGACGACACCGAATGGGTGACGGCGTTTGTGACGCGCAACGCCACCCGACTCACCGAAAGCTACGCGGCGGTGGTGACTACGCTGCGCGCCCACGGCATTCCCTACGCGCCGGCCGTGGGCAGTCTTTTCGTTTGGCTCGACCTCTCCAGCCGCCTGGAAGAAGACAGTGACGCCGCTGAACTCGCGCTTTGGCAAGAAGTGTACGACCAGACGGGCATCCTACTTACTTCACCGGTGGGCATGGGCAATCCGAGCCGGGGCTGGTACCGGATGGTGTATTCCTGCGTACCGCTGGCCGACCTTAAGGTGGCCATGCAGCGGCTGGGACAGTGGTTGGGCGAGGTATGAGTAAGCCCCTCGCTCTGGATGCGGTGCAGAGGGTGGAATAGCCCCGGATTCCGGATGCGGTGTGGGTGAGTACCCCCGGATTCCGGATGCGGTGGGGGTGAGTAACCCCGGATTCCGGATGCGGTGCATCCTCCATCCGGGGTTATTAAGGTTGGACCCCTACGGGGTCTGGCGGGGCCACGGCTGGGTCAAATTTCCGTAGTGCCCCTTGTGGCCGTGAGGGAGTAGCTTACTTTTACCAAATGAACGTTATCCTGATTGCCAAGGCCCTGCACGTGGTGGGCTTCGTTTCCTGGTTTGCGGGCCTGTTTTACCTGGGCCGTGTGTTGGTGAACCACGCCGAGAGTGACAACCTGGTGCCCCTGGAAGGAGATACCCCGGACGCCGTGCGCAACCGCCTGAAGCGGGAGATTTTGCACGAGGAATACTCCGCTACGGAAGACCGGGTCTACCGCATCATCGTCAATCCGGCCATGATGATTACCTGGGTGGCGGGCCTGGTGATGCTGGTTTGGAACCCTGGTTACCTGCAATCCGGCACCCCGGGTTGGCTGCACCTCAAGCTGCTGTTGGTCGTTTTACTGGTGGTCTACCAGGGGTACACCAAACGCAGGCTGGTGGTGCCAATGCAACAGAACAAGCGCCCTTTCAGTGCCTGGCAACTGAGGCTCTGGAATGAGGTGCCGACCTTCTTTCTGGTGAGCGTCCCCTTCATTGCCGTGTTCGGCCTGGCGGGGGAGTTGAACTATCTCTACCTGGCGCTCGGCGTTGCCGCGTTCAGCCTCCTGATTTACCGGGCGGCGCGGGCCTACCGGGTGGCGCGTAAGGGCACCTAAGCCTAGGCGGTCTATTTAATGGGGTTATCCGGTACTCCTCAAGGGGACTGTGCTTTTCCGCTCTGCGGGTTTTTCACCACTAAGGCATTAAGGCACTGAGTTGCACTAAGGGTAGGCCGTCTAATTAGCCAGGCCGGAGCCGTACTCACTTTGGCCAACCGGGGAGGCTCAAGCGCTTAATAGGTCGAGACCCTCTGGGTCGTAGGAGAATACGCCAATGTACTTAGCTGGATCGACCCACAGAGGGTCTCAACCCAGGGGGGCACCGTGATTAGCTGGATCGACCCAGAGGGTCTCAACCTAGGCGGTCCAGGCCCCTAAAGCGCGCACGGGTTAAACCCATTAGATTAGACAGCCTAGCACTAAGGGTTTGTCCAAGTTGAGCCTCTCCCGGCTGAAGATCTCGTGGGCGAAAACCCGCTACGGCTTTGGACTAGCTAATTGGACAGCCTACGCTTAAACAGCCCAGCCCTGCCCTATTCCTCCCGATTGAGTTGGTACCAATCGATGTTGCGGGTCAGCCACATGATAGTGGCCAGGATGAGCAGCAGGCCCAGGGAGCCCACAAGGAGGGCGTAATCCTGGAGTTGCAGCAAGCTGTAGAAGAACACGTAGAGAATCACCAGGATGCCCGCGACCAGGAGGGTGAGCTTTAGGTTGCGCAGGATGAACCAACTGTATCCCGTGATCAGCGTGACCACGGCCGCGCAACTCAGCCAGTAAGCCGAAGCAAAAAGCAGGTGCTCGCTGATGGAAAGCAGCAGCACGTAGAAGAGAATAATGGCCGCACCGATGAGCAGGTACTGGACGGGGTGGACCTTCCGTTTGTTGAGCACTTCGATGAAAAAGAAGGTCAGGAAGGTGATGAAGATAAACAGTACGGCAAAGCTCGTGCTCCGGTAGGTTTTCTGGTATTCGTCCACGGGCAGGAGCAGGCGGAGGCCCAGGACGTCGTTTTCGCTTACCGCTCCGTCGGGATAGTAGCCACCTTCCACGTAGCCGCCATCCACGTAGCCACGGGAGGATTTGCCGATGTAGGCGCCGGTACCTTGCTGGGGGTAATTCCGGTTCAGCTGCAGAACTTCCCACGTGGCGGTAAAACCAGCGGGACTCACCTCCCGCTCCTGTGGCAAAAAGCTGCCGTCGAAACTGGGGTTGCCCCAGCCGCCGCTGAGTTGCACCGTGGTGCGCTTACCGAAGGGCCGGAAATACAGGGCTGAGCTGCCGTTGAGATCGAGCGAAAAGCTGAAGTCGGTTCGCTGCTCCGCCCCCGTTACGGTCACGGCCGTACTGGCGCCGCTGTCGAAGAGATCGTTGGTAATGGTGCCCGGCCCCAGGCTGCGGGTGGTGTCTCCGAAGCGCAGGTCGATGGCGGCCTGCACGCCGGTCATGTCGCTGAGGCCAATGGAGAAAATGGCGTCTTCCCACTGGAGGGCCGTCTCGGGGATGTTGAGCGCAGCAGCGTCGTAAGCCCCAAAGTGGCCCGTAACCTGCAGGCGGGTGTTGTACAGCACCACCACAAAAATGCCCCGGTAGCGCTCTTCGGGGTTGAGGGTGCCTTCAATGTTGATTTCATCGGGCAGGAAGTGGGCGTAACCGGAAGTGGTCAGCGTTTTTCCTTCCGCGTCGAGTACCTGGTAGCGGTAAGGAACGGAAATTACCGGTCCGCCCACCGTTTGTTGGAGGCCCCATTTGGATGCCACCTCCGTTTGCGCACTGTCGCGCAGGCTCTGCCGGTCGCGGATGAGCCCGTCGAGCATACTCGTAGGAATTAGCAGGAAGAGAATCATCACCCCGATCACCAATAGTTTCAGGGTGACGGAGCGGCGGGCCCATTCATTGAGTCGTTCTAAGGTTGACATGCGGATACGAGGTGGTATGAGGCGAAAGATCGGGCTTTTTCGGTTGATCTGGACCGGTGGTCCGGGTTATTTTCTTGGCCCATGGAGTTGCATGGAGTTGGGCATGGAGTTGCTTGGAGTTGGGATCAATCCAAACCGCTGGTCCGAGTTATTTTCTTGGCCCATGGAGTTGCATGGAGTTAGGCATGGAGTTGCTTGGAGTTGGGACGAATCCGAACCGCTGGTTCGGTTATTTTCTTACCCCATGGAGTTGCTTGGAGTTGGGTGAGGTGGAGGGGTTTCACGGCGACTGCTTATTCTTAGTCCCTCTTCGTGATCTTAGTGGTTCAAAAATGGTGGAGCCGTTGTACGCCGACGTGAAAAATCTTCACCTCATCCCCCAAAATCAATCTCGGCGTTGTCGCCAATGTTAAGCGACTGCCGCAATCCACCGATACTGGCGTCGTTGCCCACCACCGACTGCCGCAACACGATGTCGTGAATCGTAGCGTAATCGCCAATGATGGAGTCGGAAACAATGGCGTGCTCCAGCTTGGTGTTGGCTCCCAGGGTGACGTAAGGGCCGACGATTGAGTTGGAAATCACGCAGTCGGGGCCGATGTGGACCGGATGGATGATGATGCTGTTGTCAAAAGGCGGCGGATCGTCGGTAGCGAAGCCTTCGCGGTCCAGGAAAATGGCGTTGGTTTCCAGCAGCACGTCGTAGCGGCCACAGTCGAACCAATTGTCTACGGCGATCGTGCGCAGCTCCGTTCCCCACTCGTGCATGCGGCTCAGGGCGTCGGTCAGGGTGTATTCGCCGATGCTGCGGATGTTGTTTTTGAGGTTGTAGGAACAGGCTTCGATGAATTGTTCTACCTCGCGAATCTTGTAGCAGCCTACCATGGCTAGGTTGGACTTGGGAATGGTCGGTTTTTCTACCAGCGCCCGGATGTTACCCTCTACGTCTTTTTCCACTACCCCGAATTTGCGGGGGTCATCGACGTTTTTCACCCCGATGCAACTCACCTCGCTATCGCGAAAGGCGTGCAAATCGGCGTCCAGGATGGCGTCGCCAAAGAAAATCATGACCTCATCGGCGTCGGCGTAGTGGTCGCGGGCCAGCCAGATGGCGTGCGCAGAGCCCATCCGCTCCTCCTGCTGTACGAAAACGGTGTTGAGGTAGGGGTAGGTGCGCTCAACGTATTCCCGGATTTTTTCGCCCAGGTACCCGATGATGAAGATAAACTCTTCCACGCCCAGGTCGATGAGCTGCTCCACCATAAAACTGATGATGGGCTTACCGGCAACGGGAATCAGGGGTTTGGGTTGGGTATACGTGAGGGGGCGCAGGCGAAGGCCTTTACCGGCCACGGGAATGATGGCTTTCATGGCCACAAGATAAGCTGACCACGCGTAGCTACCGCAGCAAAGATGGAAAGCTTTGCCCCGCCAGCGGACAAAACAGATGGGGCGGACAAAAAAATCCCCGGGCCAGCGCGGTAGCGCAGAAGACCCGGGGATCAGCTGTTTTCTGGAATGGACCGTCGCCCGCCCGCGCTTAACGCAGGTTGCGCGCGCCCTGTACGAGGAGGTTCACTTCGTTGTTGAGGACTTCCACGAAGCCACGATCAATGGTGAAGGTCATTTTGCGATTGGCGTCGCTGCTTTCGGCCATGGCTTCCTGCTCTTCGTCGTAAAAGCGGAAAGTTCCCGTAGCGGCGGTTTGCAGGGTCACCTTCCCGGCGGAAAGTGCGGACACCAGGGGAGCGTGGTTATCGAGCAGCTGGAAAGACCCTTCCACGCCGGGCAGGCTCACCTTGGTGATGGTGCCCGTAAAAATGGTACGGTCTGGGGTAAGAACGGAAATCTGCATGGGGGGGAGTTTCACTTGCTACGCCGCAGGGCAGTGGCTACTACGTTAGGCGTAGCAGTCTGCCCGGCGGCGCGGCTCATTTATGCTTTGGCCAGTTCGGCTTCGCCCTTGGCGATGGCATCTTCGATGGTGCCCACCAGGTTGAACGCGTTTTCGGAATATTTATCGACCTCGCCGTCGATGATCATATTGAAACCCTTGATCGTGTCCTTGATGTCTACGAACACGCCTTTGAGGCCCGTAAACTGCTCGGCAACGTGGAAAGGCTGGCTCAGGAAGCGCTCCACGCGGCGGGCGCGGGATACGACGAGTTTGTCTTCTTCGCTGAGTTCGTCAAGGCCGAGGATGGCGATGATGTCCTGCAATTCGTTGTAACGGGCCAGGATGTTGATTACGCGCTGGGCCGTTTGGTAGTGCTCTTCACCGATGATGGCGGGGTCGAGGATGCGGCTGGTGGAATCCAGGGGGTCTACCGCAGGGTAGATGCCTTTGGAGGCAATCTTCCGGTTGAGTACCGTGGTGGCGTCCAGGTGGGCAAAGGTGGTGGCCGGAGCGGGGTCCGTCAAGTCATCCGCAGGTACGTAAACGGCCTGTACGGAGGTAATCGAACCACGCTTGGTAGAGGTGATGCGTTCCTGCATCAGACCCATCTCGGTGGCCAGCGTTGGCTGGTAACCTACCGCCGAAGGCATCCGCCCGAGGAGCGCCGATACCTCAGAGCCCGCCTGGGTGAAGCGGAAGATGTTGTCAACGAAGAAGAGGATGTCGCGACCGCCGGTAGGGTCACTCAGGTCTCCGTCGCGGTAGTATTCCGCGATGGTCAGACCGGAAAGGGCCACGCGGGCGCGGGCTCCGGGAGGCTCGTTCATCTGGCCGAATACGAAGGTGGCCTTAGAGTCTTCGAGTTCCTTCATGTCGACCTTGCTCAGGTCCCAGCCGCCATTTTCCATGTCGTGCTTGAAGGCATCACCGTACTTGATGATGTTGGATTCGATCATCTCGCGCAGCAAGTCGTTGCCTTCGCGGGTACGCTCCCCTACGCCGGCGAATACGGAGATACCTTCGTAGCCTACGGCGATGTTGTTGATGAGTTCCTGGATGAGTACCGTCTTGCCTACGCCGGCACCGCCGAACAGACCAATCTTACCTCCCTTGGTGTAGGGCTCGATGAGGTCAATTACTTTGATGCCGGTGAAGAGTGGCTCGCGGTCGGTGGCCAGGTCTTCGAAGCGGGGGGGATCGTTGTGGATCGGGCGGGCGTTGGCACCCTTGGGCACGGAAGGCATACCGTCGATGGGCTCGCCAACGACGTTGAAGAGGCGGCCTTTGATGGCGTCACCAACGGGCATGGCGATGGCGCGGCCGGTGTCGGTGACGAGCGTACCGCGGGTCAGGCCGTCGGTGGCCTCCATGGCAATGGTGCGCACAGAGTCTTCGCCGAGGTGTTGCTGTACTTCGAGCACGAGGATCTCGCCATTGGGGCGGGTGATCTCAAGGGCGTTGAGGATGGCCGGGAGACTGGCGTTTTCGCCGGAGAAACTTACGTCAACGACGGGGCCGATGACCTGCTTTACTTTACCGATATTTGCCATGAAGCGATGCTTGGTAGTGCGGGGGGAATTCAATTGAGCCGCAAAAGTACATCGTTTAAAGGAAGTGACAAAGCATTTCCGCGCGGGATTCTTCCGTTTTTGCAGGGAGCGCAGTGCAGGATAGGCGGGTACCAGGACCAGCTGCACCCTTTCGCACCGTTCAAGGCCAAAAGGGCGCGGCCGCAGGTCCAAGGAAAAGACCACATAATAAGGACGTCCGATGCTTCTGATTGCTCACCCGAACTTCCACGGTGGAAGTTGGGGTAGGGACACCCTCAACCGGCCTTTCAGAAGGAGGGAGGTATTTCCCAAATCAGGCCTGCACCTTACCCGTACCTTACCCTTCCTGCTCCGCACACGCAACCCTTTTTCCATTTTGCGCAAAAAGTTTTGCGGAGTCAAAAAAAGGCCCTATCTATGCAATCGATTGTTAGAATAATATGGCAAAGCGATCAAGCAGAACAACGATTCACGACATTGCAGGTGCGTTGGGGCTGAACGCCTCGACGGTCAGCCGGGCGCTCAATGACCACCCGGCCGTGAGCCGGCAGACCAGGGAGCTCATCCAGGGCAAAGCCCGGGAGATGGACTACCAGGCCAACCACATTGCGGCCGCCCTGCGCAAGGGGCGGAGCGACATTCTGGGGGTAATTGTTCCGGCGGTGGACCGGGCCTTCTTTGCCAGCGTCATCCGCGGCATTGAGGAAGAGGCGGACCGGGAGGGATTCCGGGTTATCGTCTGCCAGAGCTACGACTCTTCGGAGCGGGAGCGGACCATGGTCGAAACCCTCCAGCGCCTGCAGGTGGATGGCATCCTGATCAGCTCGGCCAAGGATGGCAAGAACGACCTGGAGTTTTACCGCCGCATCATCGCCTCGGGCCAGCCCATCCAGTTTTTCGACAACGTACCGCAGGAACTGGACGTCCCCAGCGTCGTCATCAACGACCAGCAGGGAGCCTACGCGGCAACGGCCCACCTGATCGAGCAGGGCTACCAGCGGATTGCCCACCTCCGGGGCCCGCAGCACCAGCACATTTACCGCGACCGCTTCCGGGGCTACCTCGATGCGCTGCGGGATGCGGGCCGGCCAACGCCCCCGGAATACATCGTCGACATCGTATCGCACTTCGACAGTGGCAAGGAGTCTTTTGCCCGCCTCTGGAGCCTGCATCCCCGGCCCGACGCCATCTTCAGCGCCAGCGATTTCAGCGCGGCAGGTGGCATCAAGGCCGCACAATCACTCGGCGTGAGGGTGCCGGAAGACCTGGCCTTCATCGGGTTTTCCAACGAGCCCTTTACGGAATTGATCACGCCTTCGCTCTCCAGTGTCGACCAGCAGACCCTCACTATGGGGCAACGCGCCGCACGACGGGCGATCGATACCATCAAACAGCGCAATGCCCTGGACGTCTCCCACGAGCGCCTGGTGCTCTCCCCCAAAATCATTCTCCGCGCTTCGTCTTTGCGGAACGCCAAATAAGTTTTTGCCATGAGTTTCCTGCCCGATCATCCGCTGCTTGCGGCCCTGCCGGATGCGTCTGAAGAACAGCGCTTCCGGACCCTTTTTGATCGTTACTTCGCCGGCCTGCTGCACCTCGCCGAAAGGATCGTCCACTGCCCCCACGAGGCCGAAGAAGTGGTCTTAGACGTTTTCACCAAGGTGTGGCACCAGCGGGAGGAACTCGTCGTCCACGGCAACGTACCGGGCTACCTGGCCTCTGCCGTCCGCAACCGCTCGATCGACTACCTGCGCCGGCGCAACCGCCACCGCAACATCACGGCCGACCTGCCCATTCACCGCCCCTGCTCCGCGCCCTCCCCCGAAGAACAGGCGGCTACCAAACAGCTCCAACACCTCATCGAGGCGGCCATCCAGGAACTGCCCACCCGCGGACAACAGATCTTTCGCCTCAATCGCTTCAGCGGACTTACCTACCAGCAAATTGCCGATACGCACGGCCTGAGCCCGAAAACCGTGGAGACCCATATGCGCAGAAATTTGATCTTTTTGCGCAATCGATTGCAGCGGTATTGCGATCTGCCGTTGTAGGGGGAGCAAGGTATTTTCGCGGCTTCAGCCTGACTGTTTGGGTTGGGCTGAAGCCCGAAGTGCCTGGGTCAGGCTAAAGCCGCGACAATACCTGGGGCTGAAGCCCGAAGTGCCTGGGTCGGGCTAAAGCCGCGACAATACCTGGGGCTAAAGCCGCGACAGTACCTTTTGCAACTTATCGCCTCCTTTGGCGTTAGCATCCCCTGTACATAATAAGGTCACCCATCAGCCGCCAGCGTCCCCCGATCCATCAAGTTACCATTCCTGCTCTCTTGCCCGCACGGCGTTGGCAGCTCAGCAACGGCTTGCCGGTAGTGGCCGTTACGGGCGTGGAACAGCCCGTGCTGAAGGTAGAACTGATAGTGGATGCAGGCCGTCCCTTTGAGCCGCGCAAGCTCATTTCGGCCCTGACCGACGATCTGCTTACGGAGGGCACCAGGCACCGTTCGGCCGCCGAGGTAGAGGCTTTTTTCGAGCATTTCGGTACTTCGCTGCGGCAGCCTGACCTGATGGACACCAACAACCTCTCCCTTTCCACCATTCACCGGCGGGCGGCGGAGGTCTTGCCGGTGATGGCTGAAGTGGCCATTTCGCCCAGCTTCAGCGTGGAAGGATTTGAGCGGATGCTGCGGCGGCGCAAACAAAACCTGCGGGAAAACCTGGCGGATAACGACACGCTGGCTTACCGCCTCATTACGGAGGCTATTTTTGGTTCTCACCACCCTTACGGTTACAATTCTTACCTCGATAGTTTCGAGGGCATCGGACCGGAAGACCTGGTGGCATTTCACCGCCAAACCTACCACGCCGGCAATGCTACGCTGTTCGTGGCGGGCAACGTCACGCCAGCCATTGAAAAGTTGCTCGACGAGACCTTCGGCCAAATGCCTTCCGGCGGGAGCGTCCCGGCCCCTACCCTGCTGGCCAAACCCACCCAGCCGCGGCTTTTGCAACTGAGCCGGCCGCGCGCGCAGCAGTCGATGATCCGCCGGGGCCGGAGTGGCATCCAGATCACTAATCCCGATTATCCCGGACTAGTGGTGCTCGACACCGTATTCGGGGGCTACTTCGGCAGCCGCCTGATGCGCAACATCCGCGAAGAAAAAGGCTTCACCTACGGTATCGAAAGCGACCTGGAAGTGTACCGCTTTGATGGCACCTTTGGCGTATCGGCCGACGTCGCGAATGAGAGCCTGGTGGAAGTCCGGCGGGAAATCGATCTGGAAGTGGAGAAATTACTACAGGACCCCGTTCCCGCTCCCGAGCTCGATATGGTCCGGGCCTACCTGAGCGGCAACATTGCGATGGGCCTGGACGGCGTCTTGGGCCACGCCTACCGCTACCGCGCCGCCCTGATCAAGGACTACGATGCCAACGATTACCTCCAGCGGCTGGAAGATACGGTCCTGCACATCACCCCCGCCGAGCTTCAGGACCTCGCGCAACGCTACCTCTGCCCCGGGCAGGACAGCGAAGTCATTGTGGGCGGTGCTCCACCGGTAGACGGAGTGGAGATGGTGCTGGATGTGGAACGGCCTTTGGATGTTTGATGTCAGATGTGTGATGTCAGATGTGTGATGTAAGAGGTCGGATGTACGATGTCGGATGCCGGGTTTGTGATGTTTGAGACTGTTCAGCTTGTGTCTAGTGAACTATGAACTAGTGAACTACTGAACTCTCCCTAGCTTTTGGATAAAGCACGGGCTTTTGACCTTCCTTGCTGTTCGGAGGGACGGACCGGGCACCTGCGGCCGCGCCCAACATCCAATAAGATGGAGCGAGAAACGGTGGCAAATGGCCTGGGGCGGCCGGAAAAGGAGGGAGAAGAGCGGGAGGAAAGACAAAATTTTCTTGTCAAAAACAATAAGTGGCTACAATGGCGGGTTTACCGTGCTTTTTTACGACTTTTGCGGAAAGAACAGCGGGAGTCGCTTTAGAACATAATAGATGAGGTTTTTCAACCTGTTTCAGCAAAATTTAGCCATTGACCTGGGTACGGCCAACACCCTGATCATCCAGAACGGCAAAGTAGTCGTCGACGAGCCTTCGATTGTGGCCATCAACCGCAAGACGGAGGAGACCATTGCCGTGGGATACCGGGCGATGCAGATGCACGAGAAGACGCACGACAACATCCACACGGTGCGGCCGCTGCGGGACGGCGTGATTGCCGACTTCCGGGCCGCCGAGCAGATGATCAAAGGAATGATTGAGATGATTGGCAACCGCCGGTCGTTCTTCACTCACCTGAAGATGGTCATTTGTATCCCTTCGGGCATCACCGAGGTCGAAAAGCGGGCCGTATTTGAGAGTGCGGCGCGGGTGGACTCCAAGGAGACCTACCTGATTTACGAGCCGATGGCTGCGGCCCTGGGCATCGGCCTCGACGTGGAGGAACCGATTGGCAACATGATTGTCGACATCGGGGGCGGGACCACCGAGATTGCCGTCATTGCCCTTTCGGGAATCGTGTGTGACCAGAGCATCCGTACGGCGGGCGACGAGTTCACGGAGAACATCGTCAACTACATGAAGCGGACGCACAACATCCTCATTGGGGAGCGCACTGCCGAGCAAATCAAAATCAACGTGGGTTCTGCCCTGGGGCAGTTGGACGACCCACCGGCCGATTATGCGGTCAACGGCCGCGACTTGCTCAACGGCATTCCCCGGCAGATCACGGTCACCTACCAGGAAATTGCTACGGCCCTCGACGAGAGCATCGTGGCCATTGAAGAGGCCATCATCCGTGCCCTCGAAACCACGCCACCGGAATTGGCCAGTGACATTTACAGTACGGGCCTCTACCTGACGGGCGGAGGAGCGATGCTGCGGGGCCTGGATAAGCGCCTGAGCATGAAGACCCAGCTGCCCGTGCACGTTGCCGAAGACCCCCTGACGGCCGTAGTGCGGGGCACGAGCAAAGCCCTTTCCGATACCTACCGGTACCGGGCCATTCTGGTTCCCAGCAGCAGCGTCAGCTAAACCAGGCGGGCAGCTGAGCAGAACTACGGCACGACAATGACACCAACCACCAGGCTAAGCAGTAATGGAGCGTATTCTCCGGATATTTTTCAATAACGGGAGCTTTTTCACCTTCGTTGGCCTGCAACTCTTGTGTCTCTACCTGATCATAAATTACAACAGCAACCAGGCGGCCATTGCGGCCGAGACCTGGTCTATCCGCTCCGGCAAATTCAAGAGTGCCCTCACCACCGTCAATGGCTACCTGGATCTGCGGGAGCAAAATGAGATCCACCGCCGGGAGATTGCCCGGCTAAGGAGCCTGTTGCCCGAATCGGGTTACAACATCACTACGGAAATTGACAGTATCCAGGATGACTCCTTGCTGCAGCGCTTCAACTTCCTGACTACGCGCATCGTCAACCGCTCGCCTTACAACCCCAACAATACGCTGGTGATTGACCGGGGCGCGCGCTTTAGCGTCCAGCCCGGCCAGGGAGTGATGAACGAAAGTGGCTTGATTGGCATCGTGGACCGAACGACTGACCGCCACGCACGCGTACTTTCCATCCTCCACCAGAGTACCAGGATCAGCGCCGGGCTGGCCAACCGGGGCTACGGCACCCTGCGCTGGAATGGCCTCGACCCGCGGCGGATGACGCTCATCGATTTGCCGGACTACGTTCCGGTAGCGGAGGGAGACACGGTGTACACCACGGGCTTTTCCAACATCTTCCCGACCGGGCAAGTCATTGGTACGGTAGAAAAAACCGAGCGGCAACCCGGTGCGGGCAGCCTCAACCTGACGGTGCTGCTGAGCAACGACCCGCTGCGGGCCACCCACGGCTACGTGGTGCAAGACCTTTTCAAGGAGGAACTCGGCAGCTTAAACGAGAACTAGCATGAGGGGAAACGACGCCATCAGCAATGCCCTGCGCTTCTTGCTCATTCTTTTCCTGCAGGTGTTCCTGTTCCGGCAGGTCAGCCTCGGCCTGGGGGGCAAAGAGTACCTGTTCATCTACCTCGTCCCCGTCTTCACGGCCTTGTTACCGCTGCGGACGCCGCGGCCCCTGGTGGTGCTTTTTTCCTTCCTGCTGGGTATTTCGGTGGACTTGTTTTATGAGACGCTGGGTGTCCACGCGGCGGCAGCTACCTTTGTAGGCTACGCCCGGCAGTTTGCCCTGGGACTGCTGGAGCCCCGCGACGGTTACAAGGCCAAATCCAGTCCGGAGGGCAAAGACCTCGGCAACCGCTGGTGGATGCAGTACTTACTGCTGATGGTAGGGGGCTACTGTGTATTCTTTTTCAGTATGGAAGCGTTTTCTCCGGTATACTGGCGTGACATTGTGGTCAAATCTTTGTTTACCATTCCCGTTTCCTGGTTGTTCTGCATTATCTTGGTCACTTTCTTAAGGCCACGCATTTAGGCATGAGTACGCTTACCAATAAAAGGATAGACACTCGGGCAACGATCATTCGCATCATGTTCGTCGTCGTTGCCGTTGCCCTGGTGGCCAAGGCCTTCAACCTGCAAATCCTCAATAAAGAGTGGATCGAGCGGGCCAGCCGCGTGGGCTACGACAAAGAAAAGCTCTACCCCGCCCGGGGGCTGATGATGGACCGCCACGGCAATCGCCTGACCATCAACGAGCCCATCTACCAGATCGAACTTACCTACAAAGAGTTCGAGAAAAACAACGCCCAGTTCGATACCCTCGAATTTTGCCGCCTGCTGAACATCACGCCGGAGTACTTCGTCAACGCCATCCCCACGCAGTGGGCCCCCAAGTTCAGTAAGAGCAAACCCTTCATTTTCCTGCCCAACGTCTCGCCCATCCAGTACGCCACTTTTCAGGAAAACATGTTCCGCTTTCCCGGCTTCTCGGCCAGCCTGCGCAGTTCCCGCTACTACCCCTACCCCGTCGCGGCCCACGTACTGGGGTACATGGGGGAAGTCAACCAAGCCGCTATTGACGCCGGCCAGGGGCAGTACGACCGGGGAGACTACCACGGTATTTCCGGCCTGGAATACGCCTACGAAGACATGCTGCGGGGCAAAAAAGGAGAACGCTGGCGCTACATCGACCGCCTGGGCCGCGACGTCGGCAACGCCCGTCCGGAAGTAGAAGCGGAAGTGGGCACCAACCTGATCACCACCCTCGATCTAGACTTACAACGCTACGGCGAAAGCCTGATGGTCAATAAAATCGGGGCCATCATTGCCATTGAACCCGCTACTGGGGAAATCCTGACGATGATCTCCGCCCCCACCTACGACCCGCGTACGCTGCGCATCGGGCGGGAGCGCGGGGCCTTCTACACGGCCATGCAGCGCGACACCCTGCAACCCCTCCTCAACCGCGCCATCAACGGCAAATACGCGCCGGGCTCTCCGTTCAAGACGCTGGTGGCCCTGATTGCCATGGAAATGGGGACACTCGACCCCGACCGGGGCATGGGCTGCCCCGGTGGATTTACCAGTGGAGGCAGGGTTTTACTCCGCTGCCACAACCATGGCTACATCAACAACGTCCAGGAAGCCATTGCCCAGAGTTGCAACAATTACTTCGTAACGACCTGGCTGGAAAACGTCAACCGCCACGGCGTGCTTTCCCCTAAAGAGGGGGTCGATGAGTTCAACCACTACCTCAAGCAATTCGGGCTGGGGCAAAAACTGGGCATCGACTTCCCGGGAGAAATTGCGGGCTTCGTACCGAGTGGCGATTACTTTGAAAAGAAATTTGCCGATGAGCAGTACTGGCGGGCCATTTGGTTGATCAGCCTCGCCATCGGACAAGGGGAATTTGAACTGACGAGCCTCCAAATCGCCAACTTCGTTGCGTCCATCGCCAACCGGGGCCACTGGTACACGCCCCACCTGATCAAGCAGGTGCAGGAAGGCAACCAGGTCGTCCAGCGCGACCTCAAAATTGAGCGCCACGACATCGACATCAAGCGCGAGCACTTCGAAACCGTAGTTGCCGGCATGCGCCGCACCGTTACCGAAGGCACCGCCCGCGTGGCGAACGTGCCCGATATCGAGATCTGCGGCAAAACCGGTACCATCCAGAACAGTTTTGGGGACCACTCCGCCTTCACCGCTTTTGCCCCCCGGGATAATCCCCAGATCGCCATTCTGGTCTACATCGAAAACGGCGGTTTCGGCGGTACCATTGCAGCGCCCATCGCCAGCCTGATGATTGAGCGTTACATCAACAAACAGATCGCCCCCAACCGCAAGTGGCTGGAGCAAAAGATGCTGGATACCGACATGACGCAGCGCGGGAAATCGACGATTCGGACGGTGCGGTAGGGCGTACCAACCTTCCCGAACGAAAACGTCGGGTTCTACCCGACGCTACACAAGCGGCCCCTCCAGGGCCGGTAGGGAGCTTCCTTCTGGCGACACACTTAGATGAGAAGTCTCTCCCCCTCACACCAAACTCCGCCGCTTCCCACTGGCCAAATCCACCAGGCGGCCCCCTTTTTCCGAGACGTAGCGCTGGATGATCTGTGCCGTATCGGGATGCCCCTCGATGCACTTTACGCTGTCTACGATCGACTCCAGGTCGTGGGCATCTTCCTTACTGATGAAGGCGAAGCCGCGGTATTTGCCGTCGCGGACCAGTATAGCCGCCTCCTCATCGTGGGTGCGGCCGCGGTCGAAGAGCAAAAAATCGTAGTCAAACACATTGCGCAGGCGCAGGCGGGCCTCTTCGGCGCGGAGGTTATAGTCTTCGGGCGCTTCGTGGCCGATGCAGGCCCCGTGGCACTGCTTGAGGTGAAAGTAAAAGCAGGCGGAAGTGCCGGTGGATAGTTTGGTGTGGATGCCGCAGAGTTCGAGGTGGTTGCGGACGAAATTCAGGCGGCCCTTGGCGCGGCTGAGCGTGGGGTATTCACTGATCACGTCTTCTTCCTTGCGGACCTGCGCGGTGTTGGCCACAATATCGAAACAGCGGTAGCCCTGGGCGTTGAGCCGGGTGATGATGGCGTAAGAAAAGTGGGTGTGGCGTTGGGCGCGGTTGATGGCAGGTTGCAGGCGCTTGATCTCCTCGCTTTCGTGGAGGAGGGCAACGAGTTCCGAGCCCGTCAGTTCGTATGAAATACCGGCCACCTGTTGAGCGATCCGTTTGCCCTTGCTCGTCCGGTCATTAAAATGCTGGGCCACCCGGGAACGGATGTTCTTGCTCTTGCCCACGTAAATGACCCCGCCCAGGGTATCGTAAAAATAGTAGACGCCACAGGCTTCGGGCAGGTCTTCAATCTGGCTCAAGTGCAGGTTTTCGGGCAATTTTGTGGCGATGATGCCCTGGTTGACCAGCGCCTGCACTTCGCCTTCCGCACTGGGGCCGAGCAGACAAAGTTTGAGGAGTTCGGTGGTGGCCGTAGCGTCGGCCAGGGCTCGGTGGGCATTGGTCAGTTCGATGCCAAAATGCCGGGTGAGGTTGCCCAGACTGTAGGAGCGCAGGCCGGGGTAAATGCGCCGGGTCAGGCGTACGGTACAGAGTTGCTTGCGCTGGTAGGTATAGCCCAGGCGGCGAAATTCTTCCCGGATAAAATCGTAGTCGAAGCGGCTGTTGTGGGCCACAAAAATGCGATCCTGGGTCAGTTCCACCACCCGGCGGGCGATCTCGTGAAACTTTGGTGCCTCGGCCACCATTTCCATCGTGATGCCGGTCAGCTCGGTAATCCCGGCGGGAATGCGGCACTCGGGGTTGATGAGCGTTTGGTAAGTTTCCACTACCTTTTCGCCGTCAAAAATCACGATCCCGATTTCCGTCAGGCGGTCGCGGTCGGCCCGGCCGCCGGTCGTTTCCACGTCAATGATCGCGTACATTTTTTCCTTCATCTGATCCTGCTGCGCGTGAGGCGGGCGTCATTTATGCTCCCGAAATGGCCAAGGTAGTCCTTTTTTTTAGTTTTTTGGTGGCAATTGCCGCAAATTGTGGTAATTCCGACAATTCTGCGGGTGCTGGGGCGCGGCCGCAGGTGCTCCCCCCCGACCCCCCAAAGGGGGGAGTATGGACAGAGGAGCAGGGGATGTCGGACACCGTCGCTCCGCTGCCCGCCGCTTATTTCCCCGAAAGCTACCTTCCCCTCCTGACTGGCCAACGCCTCGCCTTGGTCGTAAACCAAACCTCCACCGTCGCAAATAGCCACCTGGTGGATACCTTGCTGGCGATGGACCAGGACGTTCGCCGCATCTTCGCCCCCGAGCACGGCTTCCGGGGCAGTGCCGACGCCGGGGCCCAGATCAGCGATGGCCGCGACAGCCGCTCCGGCCTGCCCATCAAATCCCTCTACGGCAAAACGAAAAAACCTTCCGCTGCCGACCTGGCCGACATCGACGTGATCGTATTTGACATCCAGGACGTCGGGGCCCGCTTTTACACCTACATCTCGACCCTTTATTACGTCATGGAGGCGGCCGCCCGCTACGGCAAAACGGTCGTGGTCTTAGACCGCCCCAATCCCAATGGCCACCTGATCGACGGTCCCGTGCTGGATACCGCCTTTCAGAGTTTCGTGGGGATCGTCCCTATTCCCGTCGCCCACGGCCTGACGGTGGGTGAATTCGCGCAACTGGTCAACGGAGAAGGCTGGTTGCCCGAAGGCTTGCGGGTGAAGCTTTCCGTGGTGAAGATGCCCGATTACGCCCACGACCGCATCTACGAACTGCCCATTCCACCCTCTCCCAACCTGCCCAACCAGCGCAGCATTTACCTTTACCCCAGCCTCTGCTTTTTTGAGGGGACGCCAGTATCCGTCGGCCGGGGCACCAGCAAACAGTTCCAGGTCTACGGCCACCCCGCCCTACCCTTTGGCGACTACTATTTCACCCCCACCCCGGGTCCGGGCAGCCAGGATCCTCCCCTCAATGGCGAACGCTGCCGCGGCGAAGACCTCACCCATCTCTCCCTAGCCCAGGCCCGCGGCACCGGCCAGCTCGACCTGGATCGCCTCATCAACACCTACCGGGCTTTGGAGAGTGCCGGGGTAACCTTCTTCTCCCGTCCCGATTTCTTCGATCTTCTGGCGGGTACCGATCAGCTGCGCCTCCAGATCCTGGCGGGCCAGAGCGCCGCTGAAATCCGCGCCAGCTGGCAGCCGGGCCTGGCGGAGTACCGGGTGTTGCGGGAGCGGTATTTGCTTTATTAGTGAATGAGCGAATGCGTGAATGCGTGAATGAGCGAATCAGTGACCGCCGATAGGCAGCAGCGTAGCTAATGAGTGAGTCAGTGACCTCCGATCGTCTGCAGTGTCGCTAATTCACTGCCTATGGGGATGGGCTGCCGAAGGGGATAGGGATGGGGGCTGGAGTTGCTGCTGGTTACGAACTCCATGGATAAGCTGTGCAAGAGCCAGGCCTGCGTTTCCTAGCAACACCGTAAAATTGTAGAGACTTGAGGTTGATTTGAAGCCCCCCACTTGCCGCTGCCCGAAAATACTACTGCGAAGGCGGACACTACGGATAGCTACTCATTGGGGAGAGGACATGAACTTTAAGCAAGCTAATTCTCATCCCCTTTAACAAGGTCAAACAACTCTAATTAGTTTCGTGCAGACATTTGAATCCTCCTTAGAGATCTCTGAAAATCTTCTATATCCATACCAATGTTCTTTTTCGTAATAACGGTTGATTTAGTTATGGGGCCTTGCAAAATATTTTCAGAACGAAAATATTGCTCAACACTAGTGATAGTAAACTTACTTAAACTCGCCCTATTTAGCAAGTCAAGAGGATTGATACCAGGACAGTACTTATCAATAAATTTAACCAGAGACTTAATCGTTTCCGGATCCCGAGATTTAGAAAACACCTCTACTATATCCTCATACTTGAGTTTCGAAAATAATTCAGGCAGGCAAACCATTAATCGATGAACGTAGCTTTCAGCAAACCATTTGAAGTTAAACACGATGAAATCAACAGGATTCAGCCTCCCTATTTCGTCGATATATGCCTCTAAGTAAAACCTATCAATTGGGAGAGACTTAACCTCAGAAATGTTTCTATCTATCAACAAAAACGACACTTTTTCTTCATCTGTCAGATAAAAATGTAGCTTATTAAGCCGAAACGCTGTTACATTTTTAGAAAAAAATTCTCTAATCCAAAAAAATATTTCTGTTGTTTCCATTATTTATGGCATTTATATTGTTTACGGCAAAGCTAGGGCAGGATAGGTGAGCGGGCAAGATGGGGTTGGACGGACAAGCACTTCGGTTTGGCCGAAATTCAATCATGCAAAATAGTAAAATCCGATCAATAAAATTTCATTGCGTTTCCATTTAACCCAGCCAGACTTAATATTTCCTTTGTCATCTTCCCAGACTGCCAGGTAGCTCATCGCCTGGGATGTGGTGTCATTGGCGATGCGGCCCGGGAGGTTAAACGCGTTGTAGGTCATGATGCGTTGAAGTTCTTCCGATGCGCTTTATACTCAGCACTTCTCCCACAGCGACTTGCCGCAGAAACGGATTTGCTGGATGATGTGCAGCAATAATACGGAGATTTATGGAGCAAACCACACGGTTTAGTGTATTTGAACACTTACCAGATGTTCTGGGAGAGTAGCTTTTCCCCTCCGCACCAAGGATAGCGGGAGACTTGGGCACAAGTAAAAGTGTAAATATGAACCACAGGCTCATCCTCCCAATCCTAAAATCTTTAAGATCCTAATTCAGACAAAATGGTGGCGCTGCGGTAATTCACTCATGAGCTACGCTGCTGCCTATCGGCGGTCACGCATTCACCCACTCACTCACCCCCCTCCCCCAATCAACCACCCCCCAGTCCAGGCCGCCTGAAAATTAAAACCGCCCGTAATCGCGTCAATATCCAGCACCTCCCCGGCCAGAAAGAGCGTAGGATGGATTTTGGAGCGGAAGCTTTTGAAGTCTATTTCGCGCAGGTCTACGCCGCCGGCGGTGGTAAATTCGTCTTTATTCATGGATTTTCCGGTAATCCGAAACTGCGCGGCGGTAAGTTGCTCGGTCAATGCCGTGCGTTGTCCTTTATTCAGTTGTGCCCACTGCTGTTCTTCGGGAATTCCGGCGGCGGCCACGAGGGATTTCCACAGGCGCAGCGGCAGCTCAAAATAGGCGCGGGCGTTGATCTGCCGCTTGGCTTCCTCCAGCCGCCAGGCGTCGAGCTGGGTTTCCACGTCCGAAGGCCGGCGGGCCAGCCAGTTGACGTCGAGCGCAAACTGGTGGTTCAGCGGCGCCAGCTCCCGCGCACCCCAGGCGGAAAGGCGCAAAATGGCCGGACCACTCAAGCCCCGGTGCGTGATCAACAGCGGCCCCTCGGCGCGCAGGGCCTGCCCGGCAATGCCCACCTGGGCCCACGGCAGCGATACCCCGGAAAGATCGCGCAGCCGCGTATCCTTCGTATCAAAAGCAAACAGCGAGGGCACCGGCGGCACCACCCGGTGGCCCAAATCTTCCAGCATTTGCCACACGGCCGGGTTGCTGCCCGTCGTCACCACCAGGCGGTCGGCGTAAAATACCTCGGCGTCGGTCCGGATCGTCCAGCGGCCCGAAGGCTTATTTTCGGGCGCGGTCGCGGGCGATAGTCCCGGAGGATTTCGGGATGCAAGGTCCGGTGAAGGAGCAAGGATCTGCGTAACCCTGGCCTTAGTCATCACCCGCACGCCCCGTCGCTTCGCCGTCTCCCAAAGGACGTCGATGATAGACTGAGAGGAGTCGCTGACCGGAAAAACCCGTCCGTCTTCTTCAATTTTTAATTCCACCCCCCGATCGCTAAACCAGCCCATCGTATCCCCGCAGGCAAACTGGTGGAAGGGCCCCAGCAACTCCCGTCCCCCCCGCGGATAGTATTTTACCAATTCCTTGGGCTCCCAGCAGCCGTGGGTGACGTTGCAACGGCCGCCCCCCGAGATGCGGACTTTCTCCAACACACTCTTGCCCCGCTCCAGGATCGTAATCTGCTCCGTCGGGAAACACTCCGCCCGGCGAATGGCGGCAAAAAAACCGGCGGCACCACCACCAATGATGAGGGTCTGGGAAGTCATGCGGCGAAGGTACGCCAGCAAGATCAGCTTCCTCCCCACGCCCCGCCACGAAAGTGCAGATCGCACCGCCCGGGCCCGCCCATTTCCCGGCAAACCCTTACCTTGGCAGCGCCCACAACCAAAGCCACCATGCACACCCCCCGCTACCAGGTCTCCGTAAACGACCGCGACTTCGCCATTACCGACGCCGACCTGGCCGGCCTGGACCTCGTGCCGGCCGCCGACGGCACCTACCACCTCCTCCGCGCCGGCAAGTCTTTCCGCATCGAAGTGGTCCGCTCCGACCTCAGCCGCAAAACCATCACCCTGCGCGTCAACGGCCGCGAGCAAAACCACCACCTGGCCGATGCCACCGATCAGTTGGTGCGCCAACTGGGCTTCTCCGCCGTAGAAAGCCAGAAGGGCAGCGACGTCTTCGCCCCCATGCCCGGACTCGTCCTCGACGTCCTGGTGGCCCCGGGCGACACCGTCTCCCCCGGCACCACCCTCGTCATCCTCGAAGCCATGAAGATGGAAAACGTCCTCAAAGCCGAAGGCGAAGGGACGGTCACGGCCGTAAAAATTGCCAAAGGCGAAGCCGTCGAAAAGCGGCAACTGCTCATCGAAATCACCCCCGCCTAACCCCCGCCGCCCTAACCCACCAAACCGAGCAATGCCCATGGAATTTCCCAGTGTAACGAAGGCAGCGTGGTTGGCCCAGGTCCGCAAAGACCTGAAAGGACAGCCGCTGGAAGACCTCAACTTCAGCGTTGCGGGCACCGTCCAGTCGCCCTTCTGGCATCCCGAAGACCTGCCTAATCCCCCCGCTCCCGTCTACCCCGGCCGGGGGTGGAAAGTAGGCGAAAAGATCACCATCACCGATCCGGCCACCGCCAATGCCCAGGCCCTCGCCGCCCTCCGCGGAGGAGCCAACTACCTCTACTTCTGCCACGCCGGACCGCTGGCACCGGCCGACCGCACCCGCGTACTGGAGGAAGTCTTGACGGACATCATCGACCTCCGCTTTCACGATACCACTCAGCAAGCCTTCCGCGTCTACACCCGCGCTGACGTAGCCGAAGCCCTCCTGGCCCTGGCCGAACAGCCCCAGGACGCCGCCTTCTGGCTCCGCCCCAGCGAAGACTTTCTGGAAACCATCGCCACCCTGCGGGCCGTCCGCCTCTGCGCCAACCTCATCTACGCCAGCCTGGAACTGGACCCGAGCCTGGAACTGGGCGTGGTCATCAGCCCCGCCGAACTGGACGTCCACACCGCCAAAATCCGCAACCCCGTCCTGGCCCTCGCGGCCGTCTGCGGCGGGGCCGACGTCCTCTTAATTGAACCCGCCGATGGCCCCGAGGGCAGCCCCTTCGAGCGGCGCATCGCCCGCAACATCCACCACCTGCTGAGCGAAGAGGCCCGCCTGGCTGCCGTAGCCGACCCCGCCGCGGGCAGCTACTACCTGGAGGCCCTCACCGACGCCATCGCCACCGCCATCTGGGCGGATTTTCAAGCCACCCTAGCCCGCTAAAAGCCGCCCAACCAAAGCAAAAAACCATGCAAAAAATCTTAGTTGCCAACCGCGGGGAAATCGCCCTGCGGATCATGCGAACCGCCCGCCGCATGGGCATCAAAACCGTTGCCGTGTATTCAGAGGTCGATCGCAACGCGCCCCACGTGCGTTTTGCCGACGAGGCCATTCTGCTCGGTCCGGCCCCTTCCAACCAGTCTTACCTGGTTATGGACAAAGTCATCCAGGCCGCCCTGGATACGGGGGCGGAGGGCATCCACCCTGGCTACGGCTTCCTCAGTGAAAACGCGGAGTTCGCCCGGCGGGTCGAGGCGGCCGGCATCGTCTTCATCGGCCCACGTCCCCACGCCATCGAGGTGATGGGCAATAAGCTCTCCGCCAAAGAAGCCGTTGCGGCCTACGACATCCCCATGGTCCCCGGCATCGAGGAGGCGATTACCGACCTCGACCTGGCCGCCCGCATCGGCGATCAGGTGGGTTACCCCATCCTCATTAAGGCAGCGGCCGGCGGTGGCGGCAAAGGCATGCGCATCGTCGAAAACCGCGAAGGACTGCGCGAAGGCATGGAACGGGCCATCAGCGAAGCCACCTCCGCTTTTGGCGACGGCGCGGTGTTCATCGAAAAGTACGTCACCAACCCCCGCCACATCGAAATCCAGGTTCTGGCCGATGCCCACGGCAACATCGTCTACCTCTTTGAACGGGAGTGCTCCATTCAGCGGAGACACCAAAAGGTGGTAGAGGAAGCCCCTGCCGTCCCACTGAACCTTGCACCTGCGCTCCGCGCCCAAATGGGAGAAGCGGCCGTAAAATGCGCCCGGGCCTGCGATTACCTCGGGGCCGGGACCGTCGAATTCCTGATCGATGGGCAGAACAATTTTTACTTCCTGGAGATGAATACCCGCCTGCAAGTCGAACACCCGGTGAGCGAAATCATTGCGGGCGTCGACCTGGTCGAACAGCAAATCCGGGTGGCGCGGGGCGAGGCGCTGGCCTTCACCCAAGCCGACCTCAAGATCCAGGGCCACGCCATTGAGCTGCGCGTCTACGCCGAAGACCCGCTCAACAATTTTCTGCCCAGCATTGGGACGCTGACGACCTACGAGAAGCCCTCTGGCCCGGGCATCCGCGTCGACGACGGCTTCGAGGAAGGCATGGACGTGCCGATTTACTACGACCCGATGATCGCCAAGCTGATCACCTTCGGCGCCACGCGCGAGGAGGCCATCCAGCGCATGCGCGATGCCATCGACGCCTACCGCATTAATGGCATCGAGACGACGCTGCCTTTCGGGCGCTACGTGATGGACCACCCGGCCTTCATCAGTGGACATTTCGACACCAATTTCGTCAAAGAGCACTACTCCCCGGCGGCCATTTTGGCGGAGCGGGAGGAGGTCGACCACGTCGGTGCCCTGGCCGCCGCCGCCCTGTTTGAACAAGAGCTGCGGCAACTGCGCATCCCCGCCACCGCGAGCGCCGCCTGGCAAAACAAACGCTGCTGATGAGCCTGGAAAAACTACGCAACATCCCCTTCCGCCGCGTGCCCAGCCCCGCCCCGGCCGAAGACGCCGCCGGGCTGCCGACGCCGGAAGGCATCGTGCTTAAACCCGTCTACGGCCCCGCAGATTTGCAGGGAGTGGCGCACCTCGGGTCCGTCGCTGGCCTGCCGCCCTACGTCCGGGGCCCCTACTCTTCGATGTACGCCGTGCGGCCCTGGACCATCCGGCAGTACGCCGGATTTTCCACCGCCGAGGCGTCCAATGCCTTCTACCGCCGCAACCTGGCGCAGGGCCAAAAAGGACTTTCGGTGGCCTTCGACCTGGCCACCCACCGGGGCTACGACTCCGACCATCCCCGCGTGCCGGGAGACGTCGGGATGGCCGGCGTGGCCATCGATACGGTGGAAGACATGAAGATTTTGTTCGACCAGATTCCGCTGGGCGAAATGTCGGTATCCATGACGATGAACGGCGCGGTGCTGCCCATCATGGCCTTCTACATCGTGGCCGCCGAGGAGCAGGGCGTGTTGCCCGAGGCCCTGGCCGGAACCATCCAGAACGACATCCTCAAGGAGTTCATGGTGCGCAATACCTACATCTATCCGCCCGCCGCTTCGATGCGCATCGTGGGGGATATTTTTGGTTTCACGGCCGCGCACATGCCCAAGTTCAACAGCATCAGCATCAGTGGCTACCACATGCACGAAGCGGGAGCTTCGGCGGATATCGAGTTAGCCTACACCCTGGCCGATGGCCTGGAATACCTGCGCACGGGCATTGCAGCGGGCTTGGACGTCGACGATTTTGCGCCCCGACTTTCCTTTTTCTGGGGCATCGGCATGAACCAGTTTATGGAGATTGCCAAGCTGCGCGCCGCCCGCCTGTTGTGGTCGCGCATCGTCCAAAGTTTTGGACCCAGGAACCCTAAATCTCTGGCTCTGCGGACCCACTGCCAGACTTCAGGGTGGAGCCTGACGGCCCAGGATCCCTTCAACAACGTGGCCCGCACCGCCCTGGAGGCGCTGTCGGCCGTCTTCGGAGGCACGCAGAGTCTGCACACCAACTCCCTGGACGAAGCCATTGCCTTGCCGACGGATTTCTCGGCCAAAATTGCCCGCGATACCCAGAAGTATTTGCAGCGGGAAACGGGCATTCCCCGCGTCGTTGACCCCTGGGGCGGCTCCTACTACGTCGAAAAACTGACGGCCGAGCTGGCCGAGCGCGCCTGGTCTTTGCTGGAGGAAGTGGAGGCGCTGGGTGGCATGGCCAAGGCCATCGAGCAGGGCCTGCCCAAGCTCCGCATCGAAGAAGCCGCCGCCCGCAAGCAGGCCCGCATCGACGGCGGCCAGGAAAAAATCATCGGCGTCAACCTCTTCCCCAACCCCGACGGCGAAGAAAAAATTGAGGTGCTCGAGGTCGATAACCAGGCCGTGCGCGAAGCCCAGATTGCCCGCATCCAACGCGTAAAAGCGGAGCGGGACGCGGGCGCGGTCGCAGGTGCCCTGGAAGCCTTGAGGCAATGCGCGGCTACCGGCGAAGGCAATCTCCTCGAAAAATCCGTCGCCGCCGCCCGGGTCCGGGCCACGCTGGGGGAAATCTCCTCCGCCCTCGAAGACGTCTTTGGCCGTTACCGCGCCACCAACCGCCTGCTCTCCGGAACCTACCGCAACGAAATGCAACAGAACACCGATTTTCACCGGGCGCGGGAAATGTCTGATCGCTTCGCCACCGTCTACGGACGCCGGCCCCGGATTTTGGTCGCCAAACTCGGCCAGGATGGCCACGACCGCGGCGCCAAGGTGATTGCCTCCAGCTTTGCCGACATCGGCTTTGACGTCGACGTAGGCCCGCTCTTCCAAACCCCGGAGGAAGCGGCGCGGCACGCGGTGGAAAACGACGTCCACATCCTCGGCATCTCCTCGCTGGCGGCCGGCCACAAGACGCTCGTCCCCCAGGCCATCGCCGCCTTGCGCGAATACGGTGCCGAAGACATTCTGGTGGTGGCCGGCGGCGTCATCCCAGAACAAGATTACCAGTTCCTCTACGATCACGGCGTGGCGGCGATCTTTGGTCCGGGGACGGTCATCGCCCGGGCGGCCATCGCCATCCTGTCCCTGTTTTTACCCGGGGAAACCCAGTAACCCATACCCATTCACTTACCTTTTTCTTAGCTTTTACCCCTACCCCAGCCATGCAGAACCACAGCGCCCTTCAGGAAAAATTAGCCCTCGCCTACCTCGGTGGCGGCGAAGCCCGCATCGCCAGCCAGCACGGCAAGGGTAAACTCACCGCCCGCGAACGCATCCACCTCCTGCTCGACCCCGGCAGCTTCGAAGAAGTGGGCACGCTGGTCACCCACCGCACTACCGACTTCGGGATGGGCGACCAACTTTTCTACGGCGATGGCGTGGTGACGGGCTACGGCACCATCGATGGCCGCCTGGTCTACCTCTTCGCCCAGGATTTCACCGTCTTCGGCGGCTCCCTCTCCGAAACCCACGCCGAGAAAATTTGCAAGGTGATGGATATGGCCCTCAAAACGGGCGCGCCCTTCATTGGCCTCAACGACAGTGGCGGCGCGCGCATCCAGGAAGGCGTCCGGTCTTTGGGCGGCTACGCGGATATTTTTTACCGCAACGTCCAGGCCAGCGGCGTCATTCCCCAGCTCTCCGCCATCATGGGCCCCTGCGCGGGTGGCGCGGTCTACAGCCCGGCCATGACCGACTTCACCATCATGGTGGAAAACACCAGCTACATGTTCGTTACGGGCCCCAACGTGGTTAAAACCGTCACCAACGAGGAAGTCACCAGCGAACAACTCGGCGGCGCCAGCACCCACTCTACCAAGTCAGGGGTCACCCACCTGACGGCCGCCAATGACCTCGTCTGCCTGGCCAAGGTAAAAACCCTCCTGAGCTACCTGCCCCAGAACTGCGAGGAAAAGCCCGCCGCCCTGCCCTACACCCTCGGCGAGGAAAGCCGCGAAGCCCTCGAAGGCATCGTCCCGGCCAGCGCCAACCAGCCCTACGATATGCGCGCCGTTATCGAGGGCATCATTGACCCCGGAACCTTCTTCGAGATCCACGAAAACTACGCCGAGAACATCGTCGTTGGCTTCGCGCGCCTGGCTGGCCGCAGCATTGGCATCGTTGCCAACCAACCCATGAGCCTGGCGGGCGTGCTCGACGTCGAGTCCAGCAAAAAAGCCGCCCGCTTTACCCGGACCTGCGACTGCTTCAACGTGCCCCTGCTGGTATTGGTGGACGTCCCCGGCTTTCTGCCCGGCACCGATCAGGAATGGAGCGGCATCATCACCAACGGAGCCAAACTGCTCTACGCCCTCAGCGAAGCCACCGTGCCGCGCATCACCGTCATCACCCGCAAGGCCTACGGCGGGGCCTACGACGTGATGAACTCCAAACACATCGGTGCCGACCTGAACTACGCCTGGCCCACCGCCGAAATCGCGGTAATGGGCGCCAAAGGAGCCAGCGAAATCATCTTCAAACGGGAGATTGAGGCCGCAACCGACTCCGCCGCCAAACTGGCCGAAAAGGAAGCCGAATACGCCGCCGAATTTGCCAACCCCTACCGCGCCGCCCAACGGGGCTTCATCGATGAGGTAATCGCCCCCCGCGACACCCGCCGCAAGCTCATCCGGGGCTTTGCCGCCCTGGAAAATAAGGCTGTAGCCACGCCAAAGCGCAAGCACGGCAATATCCCATTGTAGTATAACGGGAGGTTGAGCCCTGGCAATAATCACTAATAACTGGTCTTCCAACGGCCTTTAGTAGGCAGTACTGTAGTTCTGTAGTTCTGTAGTTTGGTAGTGGACAATACCCCACTACCGAACTACAAAACTACCGAACTAAGAAATCATTGCGGTCTAACCATTTGAAAGACAGCGAATATCTACGTTGCATATCCCCAACCTGACGTTAGTATGGGCTAGCCCAACTTCCTCAGCCGCATGCGCAGGATGAGGGTGTAGCCCGCCCGCTCGTCAATGGTCAGCGTTGCCCCCAGGCGCTTGGCCCGCATCCGCATATTGTCCTGGCCCTGACCGGTCTTCGGGGCCCGTGCGGGGGTCGTCTCCGGCCCGGATGCTCCGCCGTCGGGCTTCGCGCTGCCCTGGCCATTGTCGCGGATGAAGAGCTCAAAGTTCTGGGCAAACTGCTCCAGTTCAATGTCCACGCGCGTGGCATTACTGTGGCGGGCAATGTTGTTGATGGCCTCTTTGTAGATGAAGTAAATGTCCTGGCGAAGGTTCCCCGGCAATTCCCGTTTTTCGTCAAAGCCGCTGGCCCGGAAATCGTAGCGGATGTCTAAGGGCAGCAGCACCTCATCGGCGTGTTCCTGCATTCGTTGCAGCAGGTTACCGATGGTGTCCCGCCGCGAGTCGATGCTCCAGATGACGTCGCTCATTTTCGACATGGCGCTGCGGCCGGCCTCGCCTACACTGTGGAGGCGGGACTGGAGTTTTTCGTCGGTGGTCCGGTTTTTCAGCAATTCCGCTTGCAAGGTAATCCCCGCCAGAAGGCCGGAAACTTCGTCGTGAATATCGCTGCTCAGCTGGGTGCGCAGCTGTTCGTTGCGGAGGCGCTCGCGGAGTTTGGACTGCAGGATCCAGTAGATGAGCCCCACGAAAGCGAGTACCAGGACGATCTGAAACCACAATTTTTCCAGGACGTACTGCCGGACGTTGATGACCAACTGGCGCTCCCGCTCCCCGAAATTGCCGTTGGCCCCGGCTCCCTGTACGCGGAGGATGTACTTGCCCGAGGGCAGGTTATTGAAGCGGACGGTGCGTTCGTTGGTCAGGTTTACCCACCCTTCGTTGAAGCCCTCCAGGCGGTAGCGGAACTGGCTGCTGCTGGGGCGCTGGCCCACGGGAAGGGTAAAGGAAATGGCCACACTCTTTTCGTGGGCGAAGACGGTGACTTGTTTGAGGGCCTCCAGGTCGTTGGCAATGGTCCGCTCCTGGTCACGGCTGAAGATGGTCACTTCGGTCAACATTACGTCGGCCCCAGCAGCATTGCTGGAGAGGTCTTCTTCCCGGAATACCGTCAGGCCATTGACGCCGCCGAAGTAATAGTAGCCCCGCCGGTCCCGGTGCGCGGAATAGGGGTTAAATTCGTCGTTGCTTAACCCATCCTCCCGGTAGTAGCGCCGGAAGGAGCCGGTTTCGCGGTCGGGGGGCACCTTCACCAAACCGTTGCCGGTGGAGAGCCACAGGCCGCCCCTGCCATCGGGGAGGATGCCATAGACGAAATTGCTGCTCAGGCCATCCTGGCGGCCGTAGCGGTGCACCTGGCGTTCTTCTACCCGGTAGTGGAATAAACCCGCGTCGGTGCCCAGCCACCAGTCGCCCTGCTCGTCTTCGTGGATAACGAATACGGAGCGGATTTCGCCAGTGCCCTCCTCCCCCGCTAACTGCCCCAGGAGGCTGGATTGTAAAGTTTTAGTAGCGGGGTCGTACACCAGTAATCCTTTGGCGTTGGTGCCAAGCAAAAGTTTCCCCGCCCGGGTGGTCAGCAGGCAATTGATCCTTTGTCCGGTGATGGGTTCGCCATTGGTCTCTCCGCCCAGGGCCGGGGAAAATTCCTTAGTCTGTGGATCGAAGCGCAGGAGGATGCCTACTTCCCGGGGGTCAGAGCCCGCCAGGTAAAGCGTGCCGTCGTGGCCAAAACTTATGGCCGTCAGCGGATAGGGCGAGCGAAAGGCCTCAGTGGTCTGCTGACGAAGGTCGTAGCGAAAAAGCAGACCCCCTTTTTCCAGATCGGTGGGCTGGGCAGCCCCCCACAGGGCCACGCCGCTGGGATCCAGCTGAAGGCCCATCCCCGCCCGGAAGGCAATGACCTTGGTGGAATCCCGCGCATCCGTCAGGCGCAGCGTATCGGGCCGGGCCATGTTGGGATCGAGAAAGTACACCACCCCTTCTTCTTCCAGAAAGTACACCCGGCCGCTGGGGTCTTCGCAAATGCCCCGGATGCTGTTTTTGAAAAGGGTATTGCCATCCTCTACCGTCAGGTAAGTTTGCACGGCATTGTTGTAGCGCTCCACTACGCCCAGTCCTTCCCGCAGACCGAGGTACACCGTTTCCCGCCAGTCCAGGGCCGCCATCGCGGAGACGGGCCGCTCCGTGGGCAGCGAAGGCTCGAAGTAGGCCACCTGGCCCGCCGTGTCGATCAGATAATACTCCTGTGGAAGTTGCTTGCCCAGGATGTCTTCCGTAGCCAGCAACAGCAATTGCCCCTTTTCATCGCGGCACATGCGGGGGTACACCATCCCGTAGTCCAGGTTTTCTACCGCACTGGGTGGCATCAGGTCATCGGGATTCCAACGGTAAAGCGGGGAACCCGCCCGAAAGCTGAAGTAGACATTACCATCCGCCCCCTCGGCAAAAGTGTAAAAGCGCCGCAGCCGGGCATCGGCCGCAAAGGGTTCTGCCAGGAGCTCCCCCGTTGCGCTGATGAGCCGAAAGGCGTGCTCTTCGTCGTAGAGCAAAAATTGCCCGTTACTCAACACCAACAACTCAATGCGGGGCGCAAAGGTCGTCCAGGCATCCGTCGGTTGGTGGTAAATGGGGGTAAAGAGCTTTCCCTTTTCCTGCCCGAGGGGCGTATACTCGTACAAAAAGGTGCCCTCCGAGCCAATCGTGACGACGAAAGTTCGCCCCAAAGCATCGGTCTTGATCGCCCGCGGATACCCCAGTACTCCCGTACTCGGCACCAGCCGGACCTGCTCCACCTGGTAACTGCGGGGGTTGAAGCGGTCAAAATAGCCGTAGAAGTCTTGAAAGGTCACCACGAAGTTGCCCTCATTATCGTCCGCAACACCCGCAATGGGTCCCCGGCTCAGGCCTCCCTCCGCCGGACCGCCCTGCCCGAAACGCCGGAAGGCCTGGCCGTCAAAGCGGTTAAGCCCGTCCATAGTGGATACCCATAGGAAGCCGTCCTTACCAACGTGCAAGTGGTTGATGTCGCGGGCGCTCAAGCCATCATTGACCGTAAAGTACTCCATCCGCAGTGGCTGCGACCGGAGTACGGGCAGCCCCAGCAACACCAGCAAAAGGCATAAATGGGTAGGACGCAAGGACAAGGGAAAAAGAACTGGCGAAAGATACAGTGGCCAGCCTAATAACGCCGTTCCCGTCCGGGTGTTGCAAGGACTCACCGAGTACTACCTACCCAAAATAAAAGTCCAGGCCCACTAAAAAGGCAGCATTACTATCAAGTTGTAAATCAGTGCTATCTTTGCCGTTATGGCCATTCAAGTCCGCATCATTCCCGCCCCCCAGTTGTCCCTGCGTGATCCTCAGGATACCGAACTGGGTCGACGTATCCTCACCCATTCCATTATCTTGCTCGATGAACTGGGGCTGGAGGCTTTCACCTTTAAAAAGCTGGCGGTGGAGTTGGGCTCGGCCGAGGCCAGCATCTATCGTTACTTCAACAGCAAGCACCAGTTGTTGCTCTACCTGGTAAGTTGGTACTGGGATTGGGTGCACTACCTCGTCAAACAATCGGCCGTAGGCAAATCCTCTCCCGAAGACCGGCTCCAGGCGGCCATTACTTCCCTTACCCAACCCTTCGTGGCCAACCCCGCAGTTCCCTACATTGACGAGCGGCTGCTCCACCGCATCGTCATCAACGAAGGCTCTAAGGCATACCATACCAAGGACGTTGACCAGGAGAACCGCAAAGGCCTCTTTCTGGGCTACAAAAGCCTCTGTGAGGAAATTTGTGCAATTATTTTGGAAATTGCCCCCACCTTCCCCTACCCCCGCGCCCTGGCTACTTCCCTTTTTGAGATGGCCCACAACCATCCCTACTTCGCCGAGCACTTGCCGCGTCTGACCGATATCGGCCGCACCTCCGAGCTGAGTGAAGAGCTCCGCACGATGCTCTGGTTTTGGGTCACCAACCTTTTAAATACCCATTCACAGCCCGCTCCGCAAATAGATTAGCATCTACGCAACTAAGCCAGCCCTCAAGTTGTCTGAACATTTGCGCTAGCATTACTGGCAGTAGCATATAGTATCCCCATCATACACTGGGGGAAAATTTTCTTTTTAATTTCCGACGAATGACCACCAATTCTAATCCTTCCATGCTCGGCAGCTGGAAAAACGACCTCCCCGCCAGCATCGTAGTTTTTTTCGTTGCGCTACCGCTCTGCCTGGGCATTGCGTTGGCCAGTGGCGCGCCCCTGTTCTCAGGGCTCATTGCTGGCATTATCGGTGGCGTGGTGGTGGGAGCCATCAGTGGATCGCAACTGGGCGTGAGTGGTCCGGCGGCGGGCCTTGCAGCCATCGTTCTGGTGGCCATCACCAACCTCGGAAGCTACGAAAACTTCCTGCTGGCCGTAGTGATTGGCGGTGCCCTTCAAATCGTTTTCGGAGCCCTCAAAGCAGGGGTCATTGGCTACTATTTCCCTTCCTCGGTCATCAAAGGAATGCTGACGGGCATCGGTATCATCATCATCCTCAAGCAAATTCCCCACTTTTTTGGCTGGGATAAAGACCCCGAGGGCGACTTCTCCTTCGTACAACCCGATGGGCAAACCACCTTCTCGGAAATCCAGTTGATGCTCGATAACATCAGCCCAGGCGCCACCCTAATCGCCTTCATCAGCCTGGCCATTTTGATTTTGTGGGACCAGGTGCTCAGCAAAAAAGGCAAAATCTTTACCCTCATCCAGGGGCCACTCGTCGCCGTCGTTTTAGGCATCATCTATTTCGTGGTCCTGCGCGAAAATGAGGCTTGGGGCATTTCAGCGGAGCACCTCGTAACCGTACCCATCCCAACGGATTTAGCTTCCTTCCTCGGTCAGTTCAGTTTCCCCAATTTCGGTGCCGTAACGGACGTCAACGTCTGGGTGACCGGTTTCACCATCGCCCTGGTGGCCAGCCTCGAAACCCTGCTTTGCGTGGAGGCTACGGACAAGCTGGACCCCGAACAAAGGGTCACGCCAACGAACCGGGAACTCTTCGCCCAGGGCACAGGGAATATATTCTCCGGCCTGATCGGCGGTTTGCCCATCACGCAGGTTATCGTTCGCAGTTCGGCCAATATCCAATCTGGTGGTAAAACCAAGGTTTCTGCCATCGTCCACGGTTTCCTTCTGCTGATTTCCGTAGTCACTATTCCGGGACTGCTCAATAAAATTCCCCTTTCCGTCCTCGCCGCCATCCTGATTGTGGTGGGCTACAAGCTGGCCAAACCTTCCACGTTCATTTCGATTTACCGCACGGGCTGGAAGCAGTTTGTGCCCTTCATCGTCACGGTCGTTGGACTGATTTTTACTGACCTGCTTATCGGCATCTGCCTGGGATTGTTGGTTGGCATCTTCGTCATCCTCTACAAAAGCTACCAAAACTCGCACTTCCTCCACATCAAGGAGGTCGGTAGCGACCAGGTAAAAACCCAGATGGCCCTGGCCGAAGAAGTAACCTTCCTCAATAAAGGGGCTATCTTGCGGGAACTTGATCGCCTTCCCCGCGGGTCCTTACTGGAACTAGATATTACCAAGACGAAGTTTGTCGACTATGACGTGATCGAAATCCTCGAAAATTTCATCACCCAGGCCAAGGAACGAAAAATCGAGACCCATCTCGTCATGGCAGACAAAACCATTGAAAATCCGGAGAGTTACATGGAAATTTTCGACTACCCGCGCGCCGTTCCGCTACACTAAAACGGCCTTGAAAATACGCCTACGGAGCGTTTCCGGGCCCTGGAACATCAGCAGCCATTGGGCGCGGCCGCAGGTGCCAGCCTCGTCGGAAAGGAGCAAGGGAGGACCCCGCCCGGCCCCTCCCCTTACCCGTCATCTTTTTGTCCAACGCCCCCGCAAAACCTTCCCCGGAGGCGTAAAGCGCTTATCTTTGCGCGCCCTTCAAAAGAGATTGCATGTCTACTACGCCCCTTGATCAGCTTTTCCGTGAACGCATCCTGGTCCTCGACGGCGCAATGGGTAGCCTCATCCAGGGGTACGGCTTAACCGAGGCCGACTACCGCCACGGCTACTTCGAAGACCATCCCAAGGACCTGAAAGGCAACCACGACTTGCTCGTGCTCACCCGCCCCGACGTCATCCGCGAAATTCACGAGGCTTACCTGGAAGCCGGGGCCGACGTCATCGAAACCAACACCTTCAGCGGCACCAGCATCGCCCAGGAAGATTACGGCACCGAGCACATCGTCTACGAGCTCAACGTTGCCGCCGCCCGCGTCGCCCGGGAGGCCGCTGATAAATTCACCGCCCGCAACCCCACCAAGCCCCGCTTCGTGGCCGGTGCCGTGGGGCCCACCAACCGGACGCTGAGCATCAGCCCCGACGTCAACGACCCGGGCTACCGCGCCATCACCTTCCCCCAGCTGGCCGATGCCTATGCGACGCAGATCCGCGGCCTGGCCGACGGCGGTGCGGACCTCATTCTCATCGAAACCATCTTCGATACCCTCAACGCCAAGGCGGCCCTCTTCGCCCTCGAGCGGGTGCGGCAGGCTTTGGGCCGTGCCTTGCCCGTGATGATTTCCGGCACCATCACCGACGCCAGCGGGCGGACGCTTTCCGGCCAGACCGTCGAAGCCTTCTACATCTCCGTGGCCCACGCCAAGCCCCTCTGCGTCGGGCTCAACTGCGCCCTCGGAGCCCAGGAGATGCGCACCCACCTGGCCGCCCTCAGCAAAATCGCCGAGTGCAACGTCCACGCCTACCCCAACGCCGGCCTCCCCAATGAACTGGGAGCTTACGACCAAGGCGCAGAGGAAATGCAGGGCTACATCCGCGACTTCGCCGCCAGCGGATTCGTCAACCTCATCGGCGGTTGCTGCGGGACAACGCCCGAGCACATCCGGCAAATGGCGCTGGCCGTAGCGGGCCTCCCCCCCCGGCAAATCCCTACCCTGCCCCCCTACGCCCAGTACAGCGGCCTCGAACCCCTGATCGTCCGGCCGGAAACCAACTTCATCAACGTCGGCGAACGCACCAACGTCACGGGCTCCCGGAAATTCAGCCGCCTGATCATGGACGGCAAATACAGCGAAGCCCTCGACGTGGCCCGTGACCAGGTGGAAGGCGGAGCTCAGGTCATTGATGTCAATATGGACGAAGGCCTCCTCAACTCCAAAGAGGCCATGGTCACCTTCCTCAACCTGATGATGGCCGAGCCCGACATTGCCAGGCTGCCCGTCATGATCGACTCCTCGAAGTGGGACGTGATTGAGGCCGGCCTGCAGTGCGTCCAGGGCAAGTGCATCGTCAATTCCATCTCCATGAAGGAGGGCGAAGCAGAATTTCTCCGCCAGGCCCGCCTGGTTAAAGCCTACGGCGCAGCAGCCGTCGTGATGGCCTTCGACGAAGAAGGACAGGCCGATACTGCCGACCGGAAAGTCGAAATCTGCCACCGGGCTTACCGCCTGCTGACGGAGGAAATTGGCTTCCCGCCCCAAGACATCATCTTCGACCCCAACATCTTTGCCGTCGCCACCGGCATCGAGGAGCACAACAACTACGGAGTAGACTTCATCGAAGCGACCCAACGCATCAAGACCCTCTGCCCGGGCGTAAAAATCAGTGGCGGGGTCTCCAACGTGAGCTTCAGCTTCCGGGGGAATGACGTGGTACGCGAAGCAATGCACTCTGCTTTCCTCTACCACGCCATCCGGGCGGGGATGGACATGGGCATCGTCAACGCTGGCATGATCGAGGTCTATCAAGACATCCCCTCTCAACTCCTCACCCACGTAGAAGACGTCATCCTCAACCGTCGTCCTGACGCCACCGAGCGCCTCACGGAACTGGCCGAAAGCCTCAAAAACGTCGGCGGGCGCTCGGTCGTCAAAGACCTGGCCTGGCGGGAATCCACCGTAGAAGAAAGGCTGCGCCACAGCCTGGTGCGGGGGATTACCGAGTTCATCGTTGAAGACACTGAAGAAGCCCGCCTGAAGTACCCCCGCCCCCTGCACGTCATTGAAGGCCCGCTGATGGACGGCATGAACGTAGTGGGCGATCTCTTCGGATCCGGCAAAATGTTTTTGCCCCAGGTGGTGAAGTCGGCCCGGGTAATGAAGCAGGCCGTGGCTTACCTGCAGCCGTTTATTGAGCAGGAGAAGGCGGATGTTTTGGCGGCCATTTCCCAACGCAGTTCTCCAGAAAAAGGAGATCAACCGAGACTACTTTCGAATAATCAGGAAAGCGTTCCAGCGACGGATGAATCCCTCTCCCCCGGCCCCTCTCCAAAGGAGAGGGGTGACCTGACTTCAGTGCATTCTAGCGACGAGGAGAGCATTCCTGTCGTCAGTGAAAACTATTGGGACATTCCTGATAAACATTTCCAAGCCATATTAGGGTACGCGAAAAAACTGCGGCGTAACCAGACCACTGCGGAGAAGATGCTTTGGCAACATCTTCAGTCTCAAAAGACCGGGCATAAAATTGTCCGACAAAAACCAATGGGCTATAGTGTCCCAGACTTCGTATGTATCCAAAAGAAAGTGATCATTGAAGTGGATGGTGGATATCACAACACTCCCGAAATGATTTGGAGTGATGAAGTACGAAGCGCTAAATTCCGGTCAGTTGGTTATGAAGTTTTGCGATTTACCAATGAAGCGATTCTGAACGACCCTTTTACAGTATCGGCAAAAATCAAATCTACTCTTGATGCCCGCAAAGACCGGGAGTATCCTTACCCTACGGAGGTGTATTATCCTTCAAATCAAGATAGAAGTTTACTCGATGGGTCACCCCTCTCCTTTGGAGAGGGGCCGGGGGAGAGGGAAATGGCTCTAGCGGATCGTCCTTCTAATCAAGGTATAAAATTACCTGATACAACACTCTTAACACCCGTTGCTGAGGTGGCCGAGAAGGACATTCTCGCCCGCCAGTACAAAGGCACCATCCTCCTGGCCACCGTCAAAGGCGACGTCCACGACATCGGCAAAAACATCGTAGGGGTGGTCCTGGCCTGCAACAATTACCGCATCATTGACCTGGGCGTAATGGTACCGGCCAACAAGATTCTGGATGAAGCGCAAAAGCACAAGGTCGACATCATTGGCCTGAGTGGGCTCATTACGCCTTCGCTGGACGAGATGGTCAACGTCGCCGCCGAGATGGAGCGCCGGGGCATGACTACTCCCCTGCTCATTGGCGGGGCCACCACCAGCAAAACCCATACGGCTTTGAAAGTGGAGCCTGCCTACCGGGGTGGCCCCACCGTCCACGTCCTCGACGCCAGCCGTGCGGTGACCGTAGCCGGAAAACTGCTGGATGGCGAGGCCGCAGACCGGGAGGCCTACCGCCAAAGCATCACCGCCGAATACGACCGCGTACGCGTTCACCGCGCCCGGCAACAATCCGGAAAACAAAACCTCAGCATCAGCCAGGCGCGGGAAAATCACCTGGTGCTCGACTGGGACAATTACACGCCGCCGGTGCCCACCTTCACGGGTACGCGCGTGTTTGCCAACTACGACCTGGGAGAACTGGTGGACTACATCGACTGGACGCCCTTCTTCAGCAGCTGGGGACTGGCGGGGAAATTCCCGGACATCCTGACGGACGAAGTGGTCGGCGTCGAAGCCAGCAACCTCTACGCCGAGGCAAGGGAAATGCTGGAGAAGGTTGTCGCCGAAAAATGGCTGGGTGCCAAGGCCGTCATCGGCTTTTTCCCGGCGGAGAGCGACGTCCACACCGATACCATCCACGTACAGACGCCGGAAGGGAAGACTTACCCCTTGCTGCAACTTCGGCAGCAGAGCAAGAAAGCCGCTGGCCAGCCGAACCTTGCTTTAACCGACTTCATTGCACCTGCGGCCGCGCCCAACGGTACCGCCCGCCAGGACTACCTCGGGGCTTTTGCCGTCTCCACCGGCTTCGGGATCGAGGCCCACGTGGCGCGCTTTGAAGCGGACGGCGACGACTACAGCGCCATCATGCTCAAGGCCCTGGCCGACCGACTGGCCGAAGCCTTTGCCGAACGGATGCACCAGCGGGTGCGCCGCGAATTCTGGGGCTACGCGCCCGACGAGGCCATCTCTAACGAGCAACTCATCGCCGAAGAATACCAGGGCATCCGCCCCGCACCGGGCTACCCCGCCTGCCCCGAGCACACCGAAAAAAGCAAGCTTTGGGAACTCCTGGACGTGGAAAGAAACACCGGCATGGAACTGACGGAAAGCATGGCCATGCACCCCGCGTCGAGCGTGAGCGGCTGGTACTACAGCCATCCTGCGGCCAAGTACTTTACCGTGCGCGGCATCCAGGACGACCAGGCCGCCGAATACGCCGCCCGCAAGGGTTGGGACGAAGCAACCGCCGAACAGTGGCTGGGGCCCATCCGCTAAAAGCCGCCCGTTCCGCCGCCGCCGCCCACCGAGCCGCCGCCGCCGGAGTAGCCGCCACCGCCCGAGGAAGCCTGGTAGGCCGTTGACTGGTAGGAATTGCCCAGCCGCTGCGAGAAATTGGGGAGGTAATATGGGTAATGGTGCTGGGAGCGGGTGCTGGAGTTGGCCCAGTCGGTCGCCAAATCCGCCGCCCAATTGTTGTTTTCGCCCAGGGCGATGGCGTAGGGCAGCAGCTCCTGGAAATGGGCCTCTGTCATGGGCGGCGCACCGGGCAAACTGCGGCGTTCCTTTTCCTTCAGTTTGAAATACTGGCGCATTCCCTTGATCTCGCCCAGGGTAATGACTTTGGCCAGGCTGGGCTTGCGGATGAGCCAGAGGTGAAAGATCATGCCGGCGATGAACAGCACTACCGTGGTTACGAAAACTGCAATGCCCGCTCCGCTGGCTTTGCTGAGGAAAGGAATGGCCCCGAGGAGGGTGAGGGCAAAGATGCCCAGCAGCGGGAGCGTGTACTTGCCATTGGCACCGTCCTTGACGAAATCTCCGTGGCGGTTTTTCAGGGTTTTACCGTGGGCTTCGGTAGCGGCGTTGAGTTCCTTGTTGTAGGTGCCGTCCAGTTCAACGGTGTCGCCTTGGGAGAAGAGTTTCCCGTAGAGGACAAATTGCTCGGGGTGCATTTCCGCCTGCCGGGCGGGACGGTCGCCGCGGTGAATGACGAACATTTCCTTGGTGCCAATGCCGAGAAAGCCAGGCTTTTCGACCTCTTTAATGACGATGTAGCCCTTGATCGCCAGGTCCGTTAGCGAAGCCGTCACCTGCGGCTGGTGGGGGATGCCGAGGCTGACGAAACTGACGGCGGCGGGAGACAAGTCGGCGGGCGGCGTAAAGCGGGGTGCGACCGGCGGACCAATGGGGTCAACGCCATGCTTTTTCCAGCTGTCGTAACCGTAGTACAAGCCCGCCAACAGGCCGAAGATACAGGCCCAAAGCGTGCCATTGCGTTGTAGGGGCGTGGGCGGCGGCGGTGGCGTGGGGCGCACAAAAGTGCCGCGGGGCACCCCCACGGAAACGGTCATACCTTCCTTCGGTGTCAGGGGGCGGCCGAGGGTGAAGGTAGTGGCGTTGCCGCCCTGCTCCACCCGGCAGTCGGACGCCCGCGAGCCTTCGGGGCCGGTGTAACAGGCGCTGTTCAGCAGTTGGGTACCGCCGGGGAACTGTACGGTGATGGAAGCCTGGGCCACGGGCAACTGGTTATCGATGCCAATCAACGGCCAGCGAATTTCATCGACCATATCCGTAAAATAGATCTGGTGGGGACTGCGGTAGCGGAAGCGAAAAGTGTAGGTTCCCGGCGGGATTTTGGTGTCTTTGTCGCCGAGGTAATGGACGCGGTTGCCGCCCTCGTTTTTGGCGGTGTGGTCGATCGATTGTCCGTTGCGGCTCACGGAAAGCACCTCGTAAGTGAAGCGGTCCATATCCCGAACATCGTCGCCAATCGGTTTACGGTGCAGCGCGCGGGTGATGCCGCGTTTGATCTGGTCTCCTGTAGCCACCACGGTGATCTCTTCGGTCACTTCCACCGATCCATCGGGGGAGACGACCAGGTTGGCCACAAAATTTTGGATAGACTCTTGCTGGGCCTTCAGCGGTACCAGGGTGCTGAGCAGGAAGGAAAGCAGGAACAGGAATAGTATGGGTTGTTTCATAGCTGGAAATTTCGGACAAAAGACGGAGAGGCTAAAGTGGAATCGACGGGGTGCCGCTATCTGCCGACGGGCGAAGGCTGCCAGCTTCCGAAGTGACCCTTTGGCGGGACTTACGTCCGAACAACAGATTCAACCTACTTTTCACTGACCCGGGGCAAGCTGCAAGCTCGTTCCGGGTTCGTTTTTTTTTAGCGGGCAACCTTAGGACGTTCCGCCAAGGAACTTTCCACAATTGGTGGCGTTGTGCGGCTTTTCAATACCTTTGGAGCAGCGGCGGGCCTGCCCCCTCTCCCAAAACCATGTTGAAAACCACGTTGATGGTTCTGCTGATTCTGTTTCTTCTCGGCCTGGCCGCAGGTTTTTACCTGGCGACTTACGTTGCGCCCTACGCCATCATCCAGCCCCCAAGAAAAGTGCGTCAGGAGACGCCCGCGACGTATGGACTGGCCTACGAGCCTACCCGCCTCACTACTGCCGATGGTACGGCCCTGGATGCATTTTACATTCCGGCCACCGTTCCGGCGCGCAGCAACCTCATCATGTTGCACGGGGTGGGCAGTTGCAAGGAAGTTTACCTGGGTACGGTGGCGGAGCTGACGGCACTGGGCTACAATGTCTTGCTCTGGGACCAACGCGCCCACGGCAAGAGCGGGGGGCAATACCTGAGTTACGGCTACCGGGAGAAAGAGGACGTGAGCCTGGCCATCGATTGGCTGGAAGCGAAAAGCCCGGGTTTGCCGACGGGCATCTACGGCAACTCCATGGGTGGGGCGGTGGCTTTGCAAAGCCTGGCCCACGACGGGCGGCTCCGCTTTGGCCTCATCGAGAGTACTTTTCAGGACCTCCAGACGGTCACCCACGCCTACGGGCGGCGCATGAGCGGCCTGCCCCTCCCCCGCTGGCTGACCAATTACGTGCTCGACCAAGCGGGAAAAATCGCCGATTTTCCGCCCCGCAGCATCCAGCCCCTGCTGAGCGCCCGTGCCATCACCCAGCCCGTTTTGCTCATTCACGGCGATACCGATCGCAATATTGGCATTGAAAACGCCCACGCCCTTTTCGCGGCTTTGGCTTCCGCCGATAAAGAACTCTATACCGTCCAAAATGGGGACCACGCCGACCTCTGGGACAAAGGCGGCGAACCTTACCGCGACGCCTGGTTCGGCTTTTTAAAGCGGATGGTGGCGACGAATGGAATAGCGGAGTAGGCGGATTTTTAATTTGGGCGCGGCCGCAGGTGCAATGCAGGGACGCCCCCCAACCCCCAAAGGGGGAGGAGCTGGGGAGGCGTGGTCGTGTTGGGGATACGCGGGGAAAGGTGATTTTTACCTGTACCAACTTCCCTCCCGCTGCATTTGCACAATTGCCAAAGCAAACTATCTTTACCGCGAAGAATGGCTTACTTCAGCCTTTCATCTTGCACCAACCTTATCCAGCTCTCAAGGAATAAACATGAGAAAATTTTACTTTGCGCTCCTTTTAGCAACCCTGGTTAGCCACCTGCCCGCCCAAGACTTTACCCTAATCGCCGACATTAACCAAGGGACCGGAAATTCGGCCACCTTCAAGGACAATGTCTCTATTTATTTTCAGGACAAGTTGTTCTTCTCCGCCAACGACGGCATCAATGGGGACGAGCTTTGGGTCTATGAAAACTCCGAATTACGGCTGGTCAGGGACATCAACGCAGGTTCTGGAGGCTCAGAGATTCAACATATGCATATCGTCAATGGCAGGCTCGTTTTCGTGGCCCGGACCGCCAGTCACGGACGGGAGTGGTGGACGACCGATGGAACGAGTGAGGGAACCACCCTATTGAAGGATATTAATCCCGGCAGTTCGCACGGTGTTTGGGTTGACCATGGCTACACTGCGGAGGGCTTCATTGTATTTAATAATACCCTCTATTTCACAGGGATCAGCGGCGACGACTACGAACTGTGGAAGACCGACGGCACACCGAACGGAACGGTTTTGGTGAGAAACATCTCCCTGAATGGTTCGAGTTTGCCTAATTCTTACACAGTTTTTAATAATCAAGTTTACTTTTCGTGCCGGGAAGGCCTTTGGAGAACGAACGGAACAACTGCCGGCACTGTATTGGTGAGGAACGATGACCCCGAAGATTTCTTTGGCTTTGAGCCCAGTCAACTGTTTTCTACGGAAAACTTTATGTTGATGATTCAAAATCAGGATCTCTGGGTCAGCAATGGAACGAGAGCGGGCACCTTCAAGATACGTGATTTTCAGTCAATATCCTTCAATTGGATAGGGCCCCGCTTTGAACGCGTCAACGGAACCATCCTATTTGCCGCCAACGACGGAGTAAGTGGAGATGAACTCTGGCGGACCGATGGCACCGCCCAGGGCACCACCCTGGTAAAGGATGTTTGGCCGGGCGCAAATGGTTACGCTCCCCAAAATGCGGTGGTGTTTAAAGATAAACTGTACTACAAAGGCAATAATGGCAGTTCAGATATTGAATTGTTCGTTTCGGACGGGACCGAAGCTGGCACCCTTCTTTTTCGGGATTTCAACAGCAATGGCTCGGGCTTTGCCTTGCCCAGCGAAATTGTGGCGGACACCAATTTCATTTACCTGAATGCGGGCAGATCCTTCGCTCAGGAGATCTGGGTTTCCGATGGAACTGCCGCCAATACTTTTGAAATTAACATTAACCCAGAAGGCCAATCAAGACCTACCTCTCTTTACCTCTTCGACGGCAAATTATTTTGCTTTGCCCAGACCGATGCAACTGGATATGAACCCTACATCATAGATTTGATCAGCCAACCCATCGATGAGGACAATGATGGGTTTACCGCCGATGTGGACTGCGACGACCTCAACCCCGCTATCAATCCCGGTCAAATGGAGATCCCCTACAATGGACTGGATGACGACTGCGATCCGATGACGCTCGATGACGACCTGGACCAGGATGGCTTCGTCTTGGCCGAAGACTGCGACGACATCAACCCCGCCGTAAATCCCGGCCAAATGGAGATCCCATACAATGGCTTGGATGACGACTGTGACGCGATGACCTTTGATGACGACCTGGACCAGGACGGCTTCGTCTTGGCCGAAGACTGCGACGACATCAACCCCGCCGTAAATCCCGGCCAAATGGAGATCCCATACAATGGCTTGGATGACGACTGTGACGCGATGACCTTTGATGACGACCTGGACCAGGACGGCTTCGTCTTGGCCGAAGACTGCGACGACATCAACCCCGCCGTAAATCCCGGCCAAACGGAGACGGCCTACAACGGATTGGATGACGACTGTGACGCGACGACTTTTGACGACGACCTGGATCAAGATGGCTTCGTCCTGGTAGAAGACTGCGATGAGATCAACCCAAACATTAATCCAGCGGCCGTAGACATACCGGACAATGGGATTGACGAAGATTGTAATGGATTAGACAGTCTCAGTACCTCTACTTATGAGGTCGAGAATGCTGTTATCAGCATTTTCCCCAACCCTGTGGCAGCGGAGCTACACATTGTGGTGGAAGGGAACCTGGATTTCGAGGCAAGGCTGTATAGTTTGCAAGGACAACTTCTTTTCAGTGGAAAAAACAGTTCCTTAATTGAAGTGAATCACCTGGCCAGCGGGACCTATCTCCTCGAACTTCGTGGAGCCGATTTATCCACCCGGATTGTTGAACGAATCGTGGTGCGAAGGTAATTCCTCTTACCAGGACAGCACCCCACGAAAAAGGTCAGAATCCCCCCGGTCGTTGTCGGTAATCAGCACCACGGCGGCGGAGGATGGGCTCGTTTCTGCGGTCACGGTGATGGATTCCACCTTCACTACGCCCGCAGAACCGGGTAATTGGATGTAGTGGAGCTCGCCCCCCAATGCATCGTCAAACAGATCGATCGTGCCCAGGAAACTCCCCAGAATTTCGCCGTCGTCGTAGGCATTGTCCGTGTCTTCCACGGAAGCGGTGAAGATGATTTTTGCTTGTCCTTCCAGTGCTGTAGCACCCGAAAAGCCAGCTTCCACTCCGTTGATGGCGGGCAGGGTAAACTCGGTCGCCATAGGGATAGGAAAATCCCCCACTCCCTGCAAATACGCTAGCACCTCAACGTAAGGAAATTGCAAAACCAGGTTCTTTTTTCGGTTGAAAAGGAAGATTTGGCCATTACGGTAGGCGACGGCTTCCAGATTAAGCTCGGAGCCTGCAAATATGGGCAAAGATTTCAAGGCCGTGTAAAATGCCGTAGTGACGTACTTTTCAACGGTGATAGAATCTTCTAGCAGTATTCGCACAAATACATCCCGCTGCGGAGATTTTGAGCCGGAGCCGAAAACAACCAGCTCCGTATCACCTATTTTTTCCAGCGTCTCAAAATCTGGCTTATCGGGTTTGCTGATTCTCGTTCCGGAGAAAGTATCCACCTCCAGCAAAGGTATTTTCTCGACCACCGCAAAGGCAGCGTCCAGCTTAAACAGGTAAGGTGCATCGTCGCCAATAGCGTAATAATGGTCGCCCACGTGAACAATGCCAGAACCACTGGGAAACCCGGGAAGCGTAATTTTATCCGTCAAGTTGATGTTCATCCGCAAAGGTGTGCAGGCGGCCAGACCAGTGATTAATATTACCAAAAGCATGTTAAAAAACCTCCATTCTTTCTTCATCCTCGATGAACATTTGCATATAAGGAGGTCGGTTCATTACCACTGCCCGCTTCTGGCGCGCAGGCAAAAATCGGCCAACACCAAAGCCGCCATATTGTCCACAATAGGCACGGCGCGGGGCAAGACGCAGGGGTCGTGGCGGCCTTTGCCACTCACGATGACGGTCTCACCATCCTCGTTGATGCTCGTTTGGTCTTGGATGATGGTGGCTACGGGCTTGAAAGCCACCCGAAAGTAGATGTCTTCGCCGTTGGAGATGCCGCCCTGGATGCCGCCGCTGCGGTTGGTGTGGGTACGGACGCGGCCTTCTTCATCCTGGTAAAAGCCATCGTTGTGCTGGCTGCCGCGCAGGGTTACGCCAGCAAAACCACTGCCGTATTCGAATCCCTTGCAGGCGTTGATGCTCAGCATGGCTTTGCCTAATTCAGCGTGGAGTTTGTCGAAGACGGGTTCACCCCAGCCGGGGGGCACGCCGCGGATGAGGCCGGTGACCACCCCGCCGATGGTATCGCCGTCTTTGCGCACGGCGAGGATTTCTTCTTCCATCAGCGCGGCGGTGGCGGGATCGGGGCAGCGGACGTCGTTGCTTTCGATCAGGTCCAGGTCAAGGTCGGCGTAGTCCTGGGGCAGGGTAATGTTCCCTACCTGGCTGACGTAGCTTTTGATTTCCACCCCCACCTTCCGCAGCAGGAGTTGGGCAACGGCCCCGGCGGCAACACGGGCGGCGGTTTCGCGGGCGCTGGAGCGTCCTCCGCCCCGGTAATCGCGGATGCCGTACTTCGCCTGAAAAGTATAATCGGCGTGGCTGGGCCGGAACTTATCGAAGATGTGTCCGTAGTCCTTACTGCGTTGGTCTTCGTTGTAGATGACCATACCGATGGGCGTACCAGTAGTTTTGCCTTCAAAGACGCCGGAGAGAATCTGCACGCCGTCGTTCTCTTTGCGCTGGGTGACCAGGCGGCTCTGGCCAGGCTTGCGGCGGGCCAGCTCCGCCTGAATGAAGTCTTCGTCAAAATCAATCCCGGCCGGGCACCCGTCGATGACTACGCCGAGGCCAGGTCCGTGGCTTTCTCCGAAAGTGCTGATGCGAAAAGCGGTGCCGTAGTTGCTGCCAGCCATGGGCAAGGGGTGGTTTGTTGGGAGGGGCTAAGGTAGTTCATAGTTCATAGTTCATAGTTCATAGTTCATAGTTCATAGTTCATAGTTAGCAGGGTCTGCTAAACTACAGAGCTACTGAACTACTGAACTACACCAAATCCTCTTCCCGGTACAGGCGTTCGGGCTCAGTTACGCGGGTGGGTCTGGGTTGGGGCACTGCGCGGTGGAGGCCCCTTTTCTGGCGCTTGGTGTGGCGTTTGCCTTCGCAGCTTTGGGCCAGGAGACATTCTTCGTTGCGGTACACGTCTACGGTGATTCCGGACATACCGAACTGGATGACTACCCGGTAATGGTCGGTGCCATTTCCATCGTCGGAAGCAACGGCGAAGCTGTGATCGCCCCGGAACCAATTGAACTGCTCACTGACCGTGTGTCCGTTGAAGCGGATGGTTTCCACGCCCGTCCACATATTATTGTATACCTCAATCAGGTCTTGGCCAACGTTTAATGCGATGAGTTTCATAGTCCGATGTTTTTACGGCGACGAAGCTAAACGGGGAGGGCAATCCGGCCAAATCCGCTGGACGAACCCCAGGAAAAATCCGATTAATGGGAAGAGTCGCTAAAGGATTTGGGAGGGAAAAGGACTTGCGGCAGGAGTGGGTCGGGCTAAAGCCGCGACAATACCGTGGGCGGGCTGAAGCCCTGAAGGAAGGGGGTGGGCTGAAGCTGCGACAATACCTGGGGTCGGGCTGAAGCCGCGACAATACCGGGGGCGGGCTGAAGCCCTGAAGGAAGGGGTCGGGCTGAAGCTGCGACAATACCGGGGGTGGGCTGAAGCCCGGAAGGAAGGGGTCGGGCTGAAGCTGCGACAATACCGGGGGTGGGCTGAAGCCGCGACAACACCGGGGAGGAACTGCTTGAGAGACGGCCTTCTGAGGCGGTAAATCTTTTGCGGTCATCGGGTAGAGCGGGATCGGCAGCCAGGGGCTACCTTTGCGGCCAATGAAAAGAATCATGATCTGCGGTGCTGGTGGGCAGCTGGGCCAGAAGCTGATTGGAGCGGCCAGGGCATTGCCCGTACCGCCGCGCATTTTTGCGTACAACCGATCGGATTTCGACATCACCAACCCCAAGGAGTTACAGCTCACCTTTGCCGAAGCACAGCCCGATGTAGTCTTCAACGCTGCAGCCTATACGGCCGTCGACCGCGCAGAATCGGAGCCCGCCAAAGCCCGCCAGGTCAACGTGGAAGCGGCCGGCAGTCTGGCCAGTGCCTGCGCTGCGGCGGGCATTAAGTTTGTCCACTTCTCCACCGACTACGTCTACGCGGGCGATTACAACCGGCCCTTGCTGGAAACTGACCGCACACTCGGTACCAGCGTTTACGCCAAGACGAAACTCGAGGGGGAGGCCATCGTGCAGCAAAACCACCCGGCGGCCTACATCCTGCGCACCAGCTGGGTCTACGCCGAGTACGGTGAAAACTTTCTGCGCACCATGCTCCGTCTGGGTCGTGAGCGGGAGAGCCTCGGCATTGTGGCCGATCAGGTGGGCTCGCCCACTTACGCTGCCGACCTGGCCGCAGCGGCCATGCAGCTCGTACTGAACGAAGCCCCCAGCGGCATCTACAACTTTTCCAACAGCGGCGCGGCCTCGTGGTACGACTTCGCCCACGCCATCTTTGAACTCTCGGGCCTGGGTTGTCAGCTGCACCCCATCCGGACCGAGCAGTACCCCACCCCCGCCAAAAGACCGGCCTACAGCGTGCTCGACACCCGCAAGATTGCCGAATGGACCGGGCAGCCCCGCCACTGGCGTGAGGCACTCAAAGACTGTTTGGGTAAATTGCAGCGTACAGGCAAGGATTAAAGGGGGAAAGGATTAAAGGGGGAAAGGGGGAAAGGGTTAAAGGGGGGACACCCTTCCTCCTTTCCCCCTTTGCTCCTTTATCCTTTCCAAAGCACCTGCGGCCGCGCCAAACTACTTACCTTCGCGCCATGACCGACAACGGAACCTTCATCGTAGAAGGAGGGCACAAGCTCTCCGGCAACATCACCCCCCAGGGGGCCAAAAACGAGGCACTGCAGATCATCAGCGCCACCCTGCTCACGGCCGAGCCGGTGCTGGTGGAGAACTTGCCCGACATTCTTGACGTCAACAAGCTCATCGACCTCGTGGCGGGCCTCGGCGCGAAAGTTGAGCGCATTGACCGCCACACCGTGCGGATTACGGCCCGGGATATTGATGTGGACTACATCCTCAGCGAGGCCTACGTGCGCGACGCGCAGCGCATCCGGGGCTCGGTGATGGTCATTGCGCCTTTGCTGGGCCGCTTTGGCAAGGCCAGTTTGCCCAAGCCAGGCGGGGATAAGATTGGTCGCCGCCGCCTCGATACCCACTTGCTGGGGCTACAAGCCCTGGGAGCCGATTTCCACTACGATGCCGACCGCCACATCTACGCCTTCCGTACGGAGGGATTGCAGGGCACCTTCCTGCACATGGACGAGATCAGCGTGACGGGCACCGCCAACGTGGTGATGGCCGCCGTGTTGGCCAAGGGGGAAACGACGATCTACAACGCCGCCTGCGAGCCCTACCTGCAGCAACTTTGCAAGATGTTGGTCCGCATGGGTGCCAAAATCGAAGGTATTGGCTCCAACCTCCTCAAAATCCAGGGCGTGGAACGCCTTAGCGGTACCGAGCACCGGATGTTGCCCGACATGATCGAGATCGGCAGTTTCATTGGCCTGGCCGCGATGACGGGCAGCGACATCACCATCAAAGACGTGTGCCTGGACCAGCTCGGCCTCATCCCGCGCACCTTCGAGCGCCTGGGGGTGAAGATGAACTACGTGGGCGACGACATCCACATTCCGGCCCAGGACCACTACGAGATCCAGACCTTCATCGACGGCGGCATCCTGACGATTTACGATGCACCCTGGCCCGGCTTCACGCCCGATTTGATGAGCATTGCCCTGGTGGTGGCCATCCAGGCCCGGGGCAGTGTGCTGATCCACCAGAAGATGTTCGAAAGCCGCCTTTTCTTCGTCGATAAGCTCATCGATATGGGTGCGCAGATCATCCTTTGTGACCCCCACCGCGCTACGGTCATTGGCCTGGACAAACGGACGCCACTGCGGGGCATTGCGATGACTTCGCCCGACATCCGCGCCGGCGTCTCGCTGCTCATTGCGGCGCTTTCGGCCGAGGGCACCAGCCGGATCGACAACATTCAACAGATTGACCGTGGCTACCAGGACATCGATGGACGCCTGCGGGCCCTGGGCGCGCGGATTACCAGGGAGTAGGCGCAACCCTGCCCTCCCTTGAAGCATTCTCTTGCCAATGATGATTTACAACGTTACCTCTAAAGTCGAACACCACTCCCACGATCAATGGCTGCAGTGGATGGAACAGGCCTACCTGCCGCACGTCATGGACTCGGGTACGGTAGAAGACTTTCGCCTGGCCCGCCTGCTGGGGGTGGATGAATCCGACGGGGTGACCTACGCCCTGCTGCTCACCTTCGCCTCCCGCCCGGCCTTCGACATTTACCAGGAAAAATTTGCCCTCGATCACCAGCGGATGATCGACCGGGAATGGAAAGGCAAACTGTACAGCTTTCCTTCGCTGCTGGAAGTGGTAGCGGAAGGGCAGTGAGGGAAGATGCTTTTCTGACGGTGAACTGGTTGTGGTTTTTGAAGGAAGTTCTGTAGTTCGGTAGTTCGGTAGTTCGGTAGTTTGGTAGTGGATGGACTAGCCCTGCTACCGACCGAAAAGCCCATTGCGATCCAGGGACCTGAACAGCAGCGAATAGACCGGTTGCCTGCTTCCAACCTGCCGTGAACAAGATTTGGGTTGTACTTTGGCGCACTGTCTAAACACTGCTACGCTCCGAGATCATGCCTATTGTTATTACGCTTCTGGCGGTTGCCGCCCTTTTGCTGCTCATTGTCATCCTGAAGTGGCACCCCTTTATTGCGCTGGTGTTGGTGGCGATCGGGGCTGGTTTGGGCCTGGGAATGGGCCCGAAGGGAACGATGGACGCCATTACGAACGGCGTGGGGGGTACGCTGAGCGACCTGGCCATCATCCTCGGCTTAGGCGCTATTTTAGGCGGTGTGGTGGCCGAAACGGGAGCGGCAAAAGTGATTACCGACCGCCTGGTGGGGCAACGGACCGGAACTTCGGTGCTCTGGGGGCTGTGTTTGGTCGGTTTTTTGATTGGCATCCCCTTGTTTTACACGGTAGCCTTTGTGATGATGGCGCCGATCATCATCAGTGCGGCGGAAAAGACAGGGCTTCCGCTGGCCATGGTGGCGGTGGCTACGGTGGTCTCCCTCTCGGTCACGCACGGTTTTTTGCCGCCGCACCCGGCGCCGGTGCTTATTTCCAACACCTTCGGTGCGGACATGGGCAAGGTCTTGCTCTACGGCATTTTGCTGGGCATTCCCTCGGTCATTTTGGCGGGTCCGGTGCTGGCGCGTACGCTGCGCAATATGCCCCAGACCAAAGGTGCGCTGACCTTTGAGGCCATTGAATTGCCCGTGCGGTTGCCCTCCTTCGGGGCGAGTATGTTGTGTGCGTTGCTGCCCGTTTTACTTTTGGCGGCGGGGACGCTGGTGCAGGGAACGGTGGACGAGCAAAGCTGGGTCGTAAGTTCCGGCCTGCTCGGACTCTTTACCAACGCTACGGTGGCGCTTTTACTGGGAGTGGTGATTGCCATGCTGGTTTTGGGCGGGCAAACGGGGATGTCCATCCAGCAACTCATGGGCCGGGTGGGCAAACAACTGGCTCCCATGGCTGCCGTATTGCTCATCATTGCGGCGGGCGGAGCCTTCAAGCAGGTGTTGGTCGATAGCGGCACGAGCAGGTACATCGTCGATACCCTGCAAGGCTTCAATACCCACCCCATCCTCATTGCCTGGCTCATTGCCGCAGCCCTGCGGGTAACCCTGGGTTCGGCGACGGTGGCGGCGATCACTGCGGCCGGCATTGCGCTGCCCCTGGCCCAGGGCGGCAACGCCAGCCCGGAGCTGCTCGTCTTGGCCACCGGCGCGGGCAGCCTCACCCTGAGCCACGTCAACGACACCGGCTTCTGGCTTTTCAAGGAATACTTCGGCCTGACCGTGCCCCAGACCCTCCGCAGCTGGACGGTGATGGAAACGGTGGTGAGCCTCATTGGCCTGGTGGGTTGCCTGGGGCTCTCCCTGGTGGTTTGAGGCGAGTGTTGACTACGTAGCAGAGGCCTGGATCCGGTTCCGAACAACTCCAGGTAACTCCATGGGCTAAAATGAAACCCAGCCGGACCGGATCGGGAGGGGGACTTAAAATAATACCATCCAGGTCAGCAAAGTCACGAAGGCCACCAGCTGCAAAAGGAAGAGGTAGGCCCACATCAGGAGGAATGCTTTGATCAGCGTTCGCCACCAACCCTGCTGGTATACCTTTTTCAGGGACAGGACGAAATAGACGATGCTGGCCAGGGTGCCGAAGATGATGAGGTAGGGCGTACCGAAGATGGCCAGTTCACAAGCTCCCAGAAAATGGGTGAGGAATAAAAACGAGTGCGTGTGCAGTGAAAATACGAAGTGGGCAACGTACTTCTTTTTCCGGCGGATGTACACCACTTTGAGGAGCAAGGCTGAAATGGGAACCATCACCAGCAGGCCCCAGATCAACTGGCCGATCAATTTGTTGACATCACTCAGGTTCATACGGTTCAGGCGTACGAGCTGTTTGACCTGGTAGCGGTTCAGGCGGCCGGTGATTCCGTATTTCGTGACGATTTCCTCCGGCGTCAGCAGGATGTAATCCTGGTCAGAAATGATGAAGGGCGTCGTTGTACCGCCCAGTCCCTGGCTAAAATCGAGGTACCCGAGCTCGGTCGAATCATTTTCGATGCGTCCCATGCTAACGATCAGGCTATCGGTGGCCTGCCGGACGATAGCCTGCGGGAAGGCAAGGCGGACGCTATCAACCTGGCCTATCAGCTTTTCACTGTAGACTTTTTGGTAGGCCTCGGAGCGTTTGTTCTCGGTGGAGCGCTCCAGGCTGTCGCCGATCGCGGTGCTTGCCACTGCGCCGTATACGCCAATCATCAGCAGGCCGCTGACAAAAAACAGCCGCAGGGGTTGGAAATAGGGCTGTTGCCGGCCCGTAAGGTACAGGGTGGTGAGCCGGCCCGGGACGAGCAGCTGCCGCATCGTCCGGAAAAAGCGGTTGTCCAGGCTGAAGGTATCCGCATAAAAGGTGCTGAGCATTCCCCAGAAGCTGGGCGGGCCATGGTAGACCTTTTGCCCGCAGTCGCTGCAAAACCGTTCGCCTGGCCACATCGGGCTCCCGCAGCAGTTGCAGCGGGGATATTCTTGCAAGGGATCGTTCTCCGGTATCGGCACCATGGCGTAGCGGCGTTGGGGTGGAAGGAAAAGGGGGAAAGATCAGAACGAAGCAGTGCGGCAAACTGCCCGGCAGGTGAAAGTCCCTTCCTCAGGCTGCCAAGATACGCTTCGCCCCCCGGCCAGCGATGCTTTTTGGGAAGAATACCGGCGGGCGGGCCACCTTGATCGGGCGTAACCTATCTTCGCCCCCATGAAGCGTCCTTTTCTCATTGGCATCACCGGCGGCTCCGGATCCGGTAAAACAACGTTCATCCGCGGTCTCCGCGAAGGCTTGCAGGAAGACCAGGTTTGTTACTTGAGCATGGACGACTACTACGTCCCCCGCGAAAAGCAGAAAAAGGACGCCCAGGGCATCCACAACTTTGATCGGCCCAGCTCGATTTACCGCCGGGAGTTTGTCCGCGATCTTGAGTTACTCTGCCAGGGCAAGACCGTCCATCGCAAGGAATACGTCTTCAACAACGAACTGGCGGACCCACAGACGCTCACCTTCAAGCCTGCCCCGGTCATCATCGTCGAAGGCCTCTTCGTCTTCCACTACAAGGAACTCCGCAAGATGCTCGACCTACGCATCTTCCTGCACGCCAAGGACAACCTCAAGGTCGTCCGCCGCATTAAGCGCGACCAACTGGAGCGCAACTACCCCCTCGAAGACGTACTCTACCGCTACGAACACCACGTCTTACCCTCCTACGAAAAATACGTAGAGCCCTACCGGGAAAAGGCCGACATCATCGTGAATAATAATACGGACTTTAATATGGGCCTGAAGGTGGTGCGGGCTTTTGTGGAGACGATGGTCTGAGGGGTGAATGCGTGAATGAGTGAATGAATGAGTGAATGAATGAGTGAATAATCGAATAATCGATTAAATAAATAATCAACCGCCGTGAAAACAGCGCTGGCCATAAATGAAAAGCGTATACTGTGCGGAAGCTTATTGAATAATTGAATTTCAGAGGTAGTAGAGCTGACAATAACTGCCATGCATATCCCGTGCGGTAGCATATCCCGTGCGGTAGCGTGTCGCTCGCGGCAGCCCATTCACGCATTCACTCATTAGCTACGCTGCTGCCTCCGGCGGTCACTCATTCACTCATTGTTTGAGCCGCTCCATCATCTCCTCAAACCCGTACATTTCCGCGTAATCGTAGGCGGAATAGCCGTCGTTGTCCAGGGCAGCGGGGTTGACCAGGTTGTATTCCAGCAGGTACTCGGCGAGGGGGAGGAGGTCTTCCATGGCGGCGCGGTGGAGCAGGGTCTGCCCGTTGCTGCAGACTGGCTGGAGGGAGATTCCCTGGTCGAGAAACAGGAAAAGCATCTCGGGCGATTTAGCGCAGTGGATGGGCCGGCAGCCCGAGTATTCCTCTAAATCCCGGCGTTCGGGGTCGGCGCCCACTGCGAGGAGGAGGCGGACGGCGGGCAGGTTATCGCTGGCCACGACGCTGCTGAAAACGGGGAAGCCCTGCGGGCGAACGGTATCCACCACGGCACCCGCCGCCACCAGCATTTCGATGGTGGGCAGGGCCAGGCTATCGCAGTAGGCGGAGAGCGAGAGCGGGAAGCTTTCCTGAAAATGGATGTTGGGATTGCCGCCGCCCAGGATTGTTTGCCGCAGCAGCGCCGTATCGCAGTAGGCGGCGGCGTACCAGAGGACGTGGCTGCTGCTCATTTTTTGGCGGGCCAGGGGAAGATCGGCGTCCCGGAGTTCCAGTGCGGCAACGTCGTACCCCGCGATTTTTTCGATGATGGGCAGGCTGAAGTATTCTTCTTCATTGAAGCCGATCTCGTCCACTCCGGCGGGAGCATCGCAGGCTGCGAGGACGAACACAAACAGGGTGAGGGCAATTCCTTGGCGCATGGTAAAGCAAAGATACGGGAAGCGGGCGCGGGAGGGAGGAAGGGCCCGTTTATTTTAGGCCATCGCCCCCCCGGCCATGGGCGTTGGTCTAAAAAGCCTGCTCTTTTGTCGGTTCCCTTGCACCTGCGGCCGCGCCCCGCAGATAAACAGGCTCCGCATGTGCCCGGCTGGCCCTAAATTCGCCTGGATCAAAACCTGCACTCCCCGCATGAAAAACTTTTTCCCCCTGGCCCTACTTTTGCTGCTCGCTGCTTGCGCCGACACACCAAAAGAAGAAATGACCAAAGCTACTGCCTACCCCCCGATTCCCGTTACCTACCCCAGCACTGAAAAGGTAGACCACGTAGACACCTACCACGGCACGGAAGTACCCGATGCCTTCCGCTGGCTGGAAGACGACAACGCCGAGGCCACCAAAGCCTGGGTGACGGAGCAAAACAAAACTACTTTCGGCTACCTGGACCAGATCCCTTTCCGCAAAGCCATCGCCGACCGCCTCACCGAACTGGTCAACTACCCCCGCGTGGGCGCGCCCAGCAAAGTTGGCAACTACTACATCTGGAGCAAAAACGATGGCCTCCAGAACCAGTCCGTCTACTACTACAAAGAAGGCGAAAACGGCGAAGAGAAAGTCTTGATTGACCCCAACACCCTCAACGCTGAAGGCACTACCAGCATCGGCCTGCTGGGCGCGGATAAGAGCAAGCGCTACATGGCCTACAGCCGCAGCGAAGCGGGCTCTGACTGGAACAAGATCTACGTGCGCGACCTGCAGACCAATACCGACCTGCCCGACGAACTGGAGTGGATCAAATTTGGCGGTGCCGGCTGGTACAAAGACGGCTTTTTCTACAGCCGCTACCCCGCCCCGGCTCCCGGCGAAGCCCTGAAGGGCAATAACACCATGCACAGCGTCTACTACCATAAACTCGGCGACCCGCAGAGCAAGGACGTACTGATCTACGAAGACAAAGGCAACCCCAGCTACTACCACTACGGAGGCACCACGGAGGAGGAAGACTACTTCGTGCTCTACGCCGCCCCCGGCACCGATGGCTTTGCCATGTACTACCTGCCCCTCGATGGCAAGACCATTCCGGTCGGGAAAAAGCCCATCGCCCTCTTCCCCGAAACGACCCAGAAGAGCAGCCTCGTCCACACCATCGGCAAAGACTTCTACGTCCACACCGACGTAGGCGCGCCCAGGTACCGCCTGGTGAAGATCAACATTGACCAGCCGGCGGAAGAAAACTGGACGGAAATTTTGCCCGAGGGGGACAACCTCCTGCAGGGTGTCAATACCGGCGGCGGCTATTTCTTCGCCAATTACCTGGAAAAAGCCACCGACCGCTACTACCAGATGAACTACGACGGCAGCAACCGCAAAGCCATCGAACTGCCGGGATTGGGCAGCGCCGGGGGCTTCAGCGGCCGGGAGGAAGAGAAAAAACTCTACTACACCTTCACCAGCTTCACTTACCCGGCCACCATCTTTGAATACGACGTGGAAACGGGCGAAAGCCGCCCCTTCTTTGCCCCCGACCTGAAATTTACGCCCGCCGACTTCGAAGAAAGCCAGATCACCTACACCAGCAAAGACGGGACGCCGGTGACGATGTTTTTGGTCCACAAAAAAGGCCTCAAGCTGGACGGCACCAACCCGACTTACCTCTACGGGTACGGCGGATTCAACATCAATATGAGCCCGGGCTTTTCGGCTTTCCGCATCCCCATGCTGGAAAATGGTGCGGTGTTTGCCATGGCCAACCTCCGGGGTGGCGGCGAATACGGCGAGGAATGGCACCAGGCGGGCATGCTGAAAAACAAGCAAAACGTGTTCGACGACTTCATTGCGGCTGGCGAGTGGCTCATTGAAAAAGGCTACACGAGCAAGGAAAAACTGGCCATTGCCGGGGGCTCCAACGGGGGCTTGCTGGTGGGTGCGGCCATGACGCAGCGCCCGGACTTGTTCGCCGTCGCCTTTCCCGCCGTGGGCGTAATGGATATGCTGCGCTACCACGAATTTACCGTTGGCAAGGGCTGGATCCCCGAGTATGGCAGCAGTGCTGACCCCGAGATGTTCCCCATCCTGCGGGCCTATTCGCCGCTGCACAACCTCAAAGACGGCACCGCCTACCCCGCCACGATGGTGACTACGGCCGACCACGACGACCGGGTGGTGCCGGCCCACTCCTTCAAGTTTGCGGCGCGGCTGCAGGAGGCGCACGCGGGCGAAAAGCCCGTCTTGATCCGCGTCGCCGTTGACGCGGGCCACGGCGCGGGCAAGCCCATCTCGAAGACCATCGAGGAGCAGGCCGACATCTGGAGTTTCTTCTTTTACAACACCAATTCGCCGGTGAAATATGGCGTGGAGGGCTAGGGCGTAGGCGTCCTTTGCGCTTTGCCTACTCGCCCGTGCACCTGCGGCCGCGCCAGAATTATGGGATTTTGGGCGCGGCCGCAGGTGCGGGGTTGAGGATTAAAATGCGATGTTGGGGCGGTGGGAATACCCCGGATTCCGGATGCGCTGGACTAGGCTGCGGGAATACCCCGGATTCCTGATGCGTTGGACTAGGCTGCGGGAGTACCCCGGATTCCGGATGCGCTGCATCCTCCATCCGTGGTTATTAAGGTTGGACCTCTACCGGGGTCAGGCGGGGGGCGGCCCAAGAGATAGGATGGATGGTGACCTAAAGCGCCTGGTTTGCCTTACTGAACTATGAACTATGAACTACTTAACTACACCCCGGCAGTAGCCGCGTAGCGCGCAATGGTATTGCGGCCGAGTTGGTACATGTGGACTTCATCGGGCCCATCGGCCAGGCGGATGGAGCGCGCGTATGCCCAAAAGGCGTAGAGCGGCAAATCGGAGGATGCGCCCAGCCCCCCGTGCGCCTGGATGGCGCGGTCGATGACGGCCGTGGCCATGCTGGGGGCGACGATCTTGATCATGCCCACCAGGTCTTGGGCCGCCTTGATGCCGTGGCGGTCGATGCAGTCGGCCGCGGAAAGGGTAAGCAGCCGCGCCTGTTCGATGTCGCAGCGCGAGCGGGCCACGTCCTGGCGGATGCTGGAAAATTTCCCTAGGCTTTGCCCGAAGGCTACGCGGGCATCGACCCGTTGGCACATCAGCTCCAGGCTCCGCTGGGCGGCCCCGATGAGGCGCATGCAGTGGTGGATGCGGCCCGGTCCTAAGCGCCCCTGGGCAATTTCGAAGCCCCTACCCTCCCCCAGCAGGAGGTGATCGGCCGGCACCCGCACGTTGGTCAGTTGGATCTCCGCGTGGCCCGCCGGACTATCGTAAGAGCCAAAAGCTTCGAGCGGCCGGACGATCTCCACCCCCGGCGTATCGCGCGGCACCAGAATCATGCTTTGCTGCTGGTGGCGGGGGGCGGCGGGATCGGTTTTGCCCATCACGACGAAGATCCGGCAGTCGGGGTGCATCGCGCCGGTGCTCCACCACTTCCGGCCGTTGATCAGGTAGTCGTCGCCGTCCCGGACGATGCTCGTTTCGATGTTCGTGGCATCCGAACTGGCTACGCCGGGCTCGGTCATCAAAAAGGCGCTGCGGATTTCTCCGGCCAGCAGGGGCATCAGCCATTCGCTCTGCTGCCGGGCGGTGCCGTAGCGGGCCAACACCTCCATATTGCCGGTATCCGGCGCACTGCAGTTGAAGATTTCTGACGCCCAGAGCACCCGCCCCATGCGCTCGGCCAGCGGGGCGTACTCCAGGTTGGTGAGGCCGGGACTGAAGTGGCCGTAATCCTCGGGTAAAAAGAGGTTCCAGAGACCGGCGGCGCGGGCTTTGGCTTTGAGGCCTTCGATGGCGGGGTGGACTTGCCAGGGGTGCGCCGCCGTCCAGGTCAGCATCTCCTGCTCCAGGGGGTAAATGTGGGTTTCCAGGAAAGCGTCGAGGCGGGCGAGTAAGTCCTTGGTTTTGTCGTTGTAATCCGTAAACATGATCGAAATTTTGCGTCGGGAGGGATGGAGGTTTTAGGCGGAGAGGCGCATGCGGCCCAGTTTGGCGAAGGTGCGGGCGGCGGGGCCGAATTTTTCCATCCGTTCGTCTTTGGTAGCTCCGGCGACGTAGCGGGCGTAGAGTTGTTGGGCGATGACGGCCGTTTTCAGGAAGGCGAAGGCTTCGTACCAGGGCATGCGGCGCAGGTCGAGGCCGGAGTAGGCGGCGTAGCGGCTGCGCAGGTATTCTTTGTTGGGCCAGTCGCCCTGCTGGTGGGCGACGGGCAGGTCGGCACCGTCGAGGGCGGGATCGGGCCAGAAGCTGAGTAGGCCCGCCAGGTCTACAAGTGGGTCGCCGAGCGTGGCCATGTCCCAGTCGAAAACCGCAGTGACGCGGTCCGGGTCATTGGGTTGAAACTGGCAGTTGTCGAATTTTAGGTCGCCGTGGACCACACTGACCCGCTGCGGATCGGGAATGTCTTTGGGTAGTTCGGCGCGGAGCCATTCGATGTCGTCGTTTTCTTCCAGCTTGGCGAGGTCCCAGCGTTTCAGCCAGCCACTGAGTTGGCGGGCGACGAAGCCTTCGGGTTTGCCCAGCGTTTCCAGTCCGGCGGCGTAGGGATCTACCGCGTGCAGGTCGGCACAGACGCGCATGAGGGCATCGGTGAGTCGCTCGGGTGCCCGGTCTACGCCCACGAAGCACTCCGGCAGTCCTTGCCGAATGACGACCCCGCTGCGGCGTTCAACGACGACGAAGTCGGCGCCGATCACCGCATGGTCCGTGCCCAGCAGGTACGCCTGGGGCGCGGGCGGGAAAAAAGGGTGCAACCCCCGCAAGACGCGGTATTCCCGCTGCATATCGTGGGCTCCCGGGGGGATGGTCCCGAACGGCGGGCGGCGCAGGACAAACTCCCGCTCCCCGAAGCGCAGCAGATAGGTGAGGTTGGCGTGCCCACCCCGGAACTGGCCGACGGAAAAGGGCCCTTCGGCGCCGGGGAGGTGCTGGCGCAGGTAGTTTTCCAGCTTACCCCAGTCGAGGTTTTCACCGGGGCGGATGCTGTCGTAGTCGGTTTGCATGGTGGCAAGATAGGGCGTAGGGATTCAGGAAAAAACTCCAAGCAACTCCATGCTACACTCCAGGCAACTCCATGGGCTAAAACTTCATTTATCGAAAACGTCGGGTTGTACCAGACGCTACGCTTGACCCCTCCAGGGTCGGGCTGCCGGAGGGGAAAAATTGAAAGCGGAGGCACGGCCTACCCATAATCACAAGTTATTGACAGTCAATTACTTATAACCATTTCCGATCTGTTTATGTTTTGATTTCATTCAAAAGTAAAATCCTTATCATTTTTTACGTTGCTCCGCTTGAGGAATTAAAAACAGGGCGTATATTTGTTAAGCCAGCTATCCTGCTTTCTCAGCACGACGGCTCTTCGAAGTACTTTCAGCACCAATACCAACCTATCCTTCGCCTGTGGTCCTGCTCAATACCTAAAGAGCATTTGTTGTCATTCAAAGAAGTAAAACATGCTACCTAAACTCCATTCTATTACAGCGGTATTATTAGCTTGCATGTTTACTTCAGGATGTTCAAATGAAAACCTGAAGGAAGCGGGCAGTAAACAGAGCGATATTTTGGCCATATCCGGTCCGCTAGAAAGTAGGAAAGATTTTGAAGAGGTATTTCTCAACACCTACGCGCAACCTTTCCTGGGCGGACCGTACTATGACCTTGGCAGGGCCGTTGACGTAGTTATTACAGAGGGAAAAACCTACGTGGCAGTAAATTCACCGCAGCCCTCCGTTCACATCTATGAAAATGGTCGCTATGTGAAGTCCTACGTGAGTGATTCCCAAGGGCCGGAAGGCGTAATCCAAAAGATTCGGGCCCTCAGCGTCAACCAGGACGGGAGCCTTGATGTCTTGGACCGGGACGGCTTGAGCATCGTACAGATCGGGGCTGATTTCAAAGTAAAAAGAAAAATCAATACCGGACTATTTGGCATTGATTTCATTAAGGATGGAGACCATTTTTTGGTTTACACCGGCACACAAAAAAACCCCAACATTGGGAGACTATGCCGTGTCAATATAGATGGTGAATTGATTAGTGAATATTTGCCTATTGAGGACAACCGTCTATATTTGAATTTCCTCACTAAAAATCACCTCTACCGTACCAGTACGGGAAAAATCAGGTTTCAACAGAAATACTACCCCAATATCTACGAAATTGACGGTGATGCACTTTCTATTCCTTATGTCTTAGATTTTGGCAGCAAGGAAATTCCCGGCGAGTACTTTGATCGTCCCCATCAAGACGTGAGAGAATTCATAATGCCAATTCTCCAATCGGATTATTCGCACGGTGCCGGCAACTTTATGGAGTCTCCGGATAGAATCATCTTTGTGTATCTCCAAGGATCAGAGAAAGTATTGGCAATAGTAGACAAACGCGACGAGTACGCTAGCAAGCAACTGGTAAAACGCCTGCATTATAATAAAATGCTGGGCGGCACTGAAATCACGGATCACTTTGAAGCCGGACCACTTGGTGTCACCGAAGACGGTTTCTTTTACTGGAGAATCCTTACGCCCATCGTTGAAGAGGAACAAGTTCGCAATATTGTGCAGCAGCCAGCGCTCCAACTGGGGGAAGAAGAACAGGAAAAGATGTTGGCGCAATGGGATACGGAGTTTCGGTTTATGCTCATTTTTGGGAAATAGGTGCGTACCTTTTCTTTCGTTGGGTCACTGCTTTGCGAGTTGGTCGCTGTGGGCTTTGGTAGTTCAGTAGTTCAGTAGTTCAGTAGTTCAGTAGTTTATAGTGCTGGGTATTCTCCATTGCTCCTTCACTTTTCCCCGCACCTGCGGCCGCGCCCCAGGTATTGTCGCGGCTTCAGCCCGACCACCTACTGCCCAAAGGCCGCCCCAGGTATTGTCGCGGCTTCAGCCCGACCACCTACTGCCCAAAGGCCGCCCCAGGTATTGTCGCGGCTTCAGCCCGACCACTTACTGCCCAAAGGCCGCCCCAGGTATTGTCGCGGCTTCAGCCCGACCAGCTACCGACCAGAGGTCGCCTCAGGTATTGTCGCGGCTTCAGCCAGACCACCTACCGACCAGAGGTCAGCTCCACGAGCTAAAGTCCCTAGGTCGGGCTAAAGCCGCGACAATACCCTGCCAAAACTCCAAGCAACTCCATGCCTTACTCCATGCAACTCCATGGGCCCAAAAAAACCAACGGAGCACAACGCAGAAGGGCCGTCCCCTTTCGGAGACGGCCCTTTTCGCGATTAGAGCGGATTACAAGATGACTCCCGCTGGTCGTGATCGCTGCGCTCTGGGTTCGAACCAACGCGACCGGGGGGAAATCCTTCCTTTTGCACACAACGCAGAAGGGCCGTCCCCTTTCGGAGACGGCCCTTTTCGCGATTAGAGCGGATTACAAGATTCGAACCTGCGACCTCAACCTTGGCAAGGTTGCGCTCTACCAACTGAGCTAAATCCGCGTCTGCTGGCTGCTCAGCCAATTGCCTTATTGCTAAAGCGATGCAAATATAGGGTCATCCATCGCATCCTTGCAAGAAAAGTGCCCGGAAAAAGTAGAAAAATTTCTCCGCCGCCACCCAAAATCCTGGTTTTCAAATCGATGTGGTGCGAAAAAAATTTCACGCTACATTTGAGCGATGGACCAAACCTACCGCAATCTCGCCTACGCGCTGTTGCTCCTAGCGGGGCTGGCCCTTTGGCTGATCAACTGGTGGGCGGGCCGGCCGCTGTTCATCGATGAGGCCAATCTGGTGCGCAACCTCTACGATCGCTCCTTCGGCGAGCTCTTCACGCCCCTGGACCACGCCCAGTACGCGCCGCCGCTGTACCTCGTGCTGGCCAAAGCCTGCGGCGAGCTCTTCGGTTACGGCGAGCGGTCCCTCCGCCTGCCTGCTTTGCTGGGCGGGGTGCTGGGCATTGTGGGCTTGGTGCTGGGCAGCCGGACGCTGCGGCTGGGGGATTGGACGCTGCTCGTGTTGGCCCTGCTCTTCGTCAATCCCACCGTTTTGCGCTACGTGGGGGAGGTAAAACCCTACGCTCTGGACCTGGGCATTGCGGCGCTGTTGCTGGCCGGCGGATTGCGCTACCCACGGCCCCACTGGCTTTGGGTGGTGGCCGGGGCGGTGGCCGTGTGGTGGTCCTTGCCCGCCGCCTTCGTTTTGGCGGCCGTGGGGGGCACCCGCCTGTTCGCCAAGGAAGGCCGACTGGGCTGGCTGCTGGTTTCGGGCCTTTGGCTGCTGAGTTTTGTGGTCTTGTACCTGGTGCTGCTGCGCCCTTCCGTCAACGACGTCCAACTGGCCAACTACCACGAGCAATACTTTTTCCCACTGCCCGGCACGGCGGGTTTCGACTGGCTGCGAGCGCTCTGGCTGCTGGTGGAACTGCCCAAACTGGCCTTTGGCTTCACGGCCTGGAGCATTGGTGTGGGGACCGCGCTGGCGCTGGCGGGCCTGGCGTTACGCCCCACCGCAGCGGCGCTGTTGTTCTGGCCCGTGCTGCTGGTGCTGGCCGCCTCCACCCAGGGGCAGTACAGCCTTATTACCCGGCTGCTGCTCTTCACCCTGCCCGGCTGGTGGTGGCTGGCCGCCATCAGTAGCCAGCGGGTTTTTGCGGAGCAAAAGATCCCGAGTTTGGCGCGCTACGGACTGCTGTTGGGCTGGCTGATCGTCCTCGGAGGCTCCAATGTGTCGCGCCACTACACTTCGCCCCTTTCCTTCTCCGACGCCCGCTGGTTGGTCACGACCTTCGACCCCGGCTACCGCCCGCTGTTGCATTACAGTTCGGAACCCGCCTTTGATTATTACCGCCGCATCCACCCCGTTTCGGGGGCCCCGCAAAGCACAACGCCGACGGTACAGGACCTCCAGGACCAACCCCCGACCGGGAAATACGTGTTACTTTACGACGTGCTCACCAACGGGAACATCCGGGCCCGGATGGAACATGATCAGGTTTTGGGCGCTCAACGCAGGTGCAAAGTGAGGACAGAGGCAATGGCCAACGCCGCCCGCATCTACCTCGATTGCCCCTGAGCACCGCTTTTACCGACTAACCAAAATTAAGTCCACCTACAACATCATCATGCCAGACCAACTGAAACTCTACGGTGCCGACTGGTGCCCCGACTGCCGCCGCGCCAAAGCTTACCTGGACCAGCACGGCATCGACTACCAGTTCATCGACGTCGATCTCGATAAAAAAGCCACCGCCTTGGTCGAAAAGATCAACAGCGGCAAACGCATCATCCCCACCCTGACCCTCCACGGGAAATCCTACACCAACCCCGATAATGCGGCGTTGGACGAAATTCTGGGCATCAACCCCACCGGAGTTGTCGTCATGTACGGCGCCGACTGGTGCCCCGATTGCCGCCGCGCCAAACGCTACCTGCGGGATGCCCAGGTCCGCTTCCAGTACATCGAGGTGGACCAACACGAATGGGCCGCCGAGCTGGTCGAGAAAATCAACAAGGGCAAACGCATCATCCCCACCATCCTCATTGATGGCCAGCCCCACACCAATCCCGATAACGACACCCTCCGCCAGCTGCTCAAACTCGACGAGGAAAAACCCCAGAAAAGCTACGACGTCATCATCATCGGCGGTGGCGCAGCCGGACTCACCACGGCCATCTACGCCCAGCGCGACCGTTTCGATAGCCTGATCCTCGAAAAGAAAAACATCGGCGGTAACGCCTGGCTGACGGAAAAAATCGAGAACTACCCAGGCTTCACCAACATCTCCGGCCCCGACCTGATGGACAAAATGGAAGAACAAGCCAGAACCTACGGGGCGGAGATCATCACGGGCGTGGAAGTGACGGGCATCGAGCCCGGGGAACACTGCTTCACGGTGCGGACCAAAGGCGATGCCTACCAGGGCCGCAGCATCGTCATTGCCACAGGCTCCACTTACCGGATGCTCGGCATTCCCGGGGAACAGGAGCTGATCGGCTCCGGCGTCCACTTCTGCGCTACCTGCGACGGAGCTTTTTACCGCGACCGGGAAATCATCGTCATCGGCGGCGGCAACTCCGCCCTCGAGGAAGGTATTTTCCTGGCGGGCTTTACCAAAAAAGTCCACTTGGTCCACCGCTCCGAAGCCTTTTCGGCGGATTCGATCTACACCGAGAAGCTAGCGGGGATGCAGGACAAAATCGCGACTTACCTGGATACTACGCCCGTCCGTTTTGTTTCCGACAAGGCGGGCAAATTCAAGGGCCTGGAAGTGAAAGACAATGCTACGGGCAAAGAAAAACTGATCGAGGCCGACGGCGCCTTCGTTTTCATCGGGCTGCTCCCCAACACCCAGCCATTTAAAGACTTGCTGGATCTCAACGAGCGGGGCTTTATTGCTACACAGGGCCTGGCCCAGACTTCCATCCCCGGCATCTTCGCCGCTGGCGACGTCCGCGAGGGGGCCATCGCCCAGGTGGCTGCCGCTACGGGCGAAGGGGTATTGGCAAGCTACGGGGTTAAAGCTTATTTGAAGGGGTAGGCGTGGGGCGCTTTAAACGAAGCTAAAAGCGCGGGTCCTGCAAAAATGGCCAGTCCGTCAGGGTTTCCAGGAAGGCCAGCACATCGGCTACCTCCTGCGCACTAAGCGTAATACCGTTTTCCAGTGCGGGGTCAAGGGTTGGGGAGGTAATCACCCCCGTACGGTAATGCTCTAATACCTCGACCAAGGTGGAAAAGCGGCCGTCGTGCATGTAAGGAGCGGTGCGCCCGACGTTGCGCAGCGTGGGTACCCGGAATTTCCCCCGGTCTTCTTCCGTTTCGGTAATCAGGCTGCGGCCCAGGTCTTGTTCGCCTGCTCCGTCCAGCCCATTATTGCGGTAGGTGCCGTCCGTAAACAAGGGGCCGGCGTGACAACTGGCGCAGCGGAGTTTAAAAATCGCTTCTCCGCGCAGCTCCTCGGCCGTAAACGCCGCCCCGTTGCGGCCCAATACTACGTCGTCGTACTTACTGCGGTCCGAAACCAACAAGGCCTGGTATTGACTCAGTGCCTGCAACATCAGACCAGAAGTGATGGTGTCCTCTCCAAAAGCCCGCGCGAAGGCCGTACGATAGCTGGCGTCGGCCCGGAGTTTATGCACCACATTCTCCAGGCTTTCGTCCATCTCGAACGGAGCGGTGATGGCGTTAATCGTCACAAAATCCAGGTGCGCAATCCCGCCGTCCCACATAAACTCCGTTGTGAAGGCCAGGTTAAACAAACCCGGGGCGTTCCGCAGGCCCACCCGCTCCTCCACCCCGACGCTGAGCCGGTGCTGGGGGTCGGCAAAGGCTACGGCCTGTTGGTGACAGCTGGCGCAGCTTACCGAACCGTCCCGCGAAAGGCGCAAGTCTTCAAACAGGCGCTTGCCCAGACGGAACCCTTCTTCCGTTATCGGGTTGCGCGCAAAATCGTAGGTTGGGGGCGGGAAATGCGGGGGAGCGACGAAAGTGTACGACGCTGTACTTTCCACTGGCTCGGGCTGGCAGCCCTGGGCGAAGAGCAGGAGGAGGGGAAGAAAAAGATGGCGCATTTTGCTGGGTTTTCAATAGGTAGAAATAATCCCCGAAAACGGTTTCGTTTTCAGGGACCATTGATTGAAACCGCTTATTTCGTTCAGTAAAAAAGGAAATAAAATGGCATATTAAACACCCGCCAACGCATTGCCGCGCTGGCGGGTGTTTACACTTATTTACTGGTGAATATGATCGTAGCGGAAAGTCGCTGCGGCGTTTTTCGCCATCGGGGTGGCGTCTACCGGGCGGTGCATATTGACGTTACCATTGGCAAAATCAACGCTGGTTTCCGGTCCGTCAAACAAGGTCGCAACGTCCATTTCCAGGTGTACGCTGGGGCTCAGCCCTTCACCCACCCGGGCGTTGGTGTCAAAATCAAGCACGATCCGCTGGTTGTTGTAGCGGAAGGGCGTGTTGGGGATGTTTTTCCAGCCTCCGAGGTGAAAAACGATCCCATCTTCATTGGCCGGCACGATGGTATTACCGCTCGCTCCGCCGGGACTGACGGGGCTTTGGCCTTCTACCTTCAGGGCAACGTAGCCCGAGTTCCAGCTCCAGAACATCCCGCTCGTTGCCGGATCAAGCACACCGCCCGCAGCACCTTCGAGCACGCCCGTGCTGTCAACGCCGAGCAGGAAACTGATTTTGTTGTACTGCCCGGAAGGAACATCCTCAAGGTCAAACGTAAGGCTGCCGGGGTTGGCCGCGTCGATGAGGTAATAGCCTTGGGCATCCGTAGCGCTCACGCTCATGGGGTCTTCAAAACGTTCGCCGTTGGGGCCTTCCAGCACCACTTCGCTTACGTAGTAGCGCAAAAGGGTGATGTTGTAAGGTTGGTTTGCGGCGTTGGTGTAGGGGAAATCCGTGGAGCCCACTGCGCTTAGGTTGAATGCCCGTTGGTTGTCCTGCGGGCCCATTACGTGCTCGAATTCCACTTCAAAAGTACCCACGGTGGCGGGTTGCAGGTTATCGTCGTCTTCGCAGGCGGCGAAGGTAAACAGGGCCATGGCCAGCATGGCGTAAATGGGGAAAGTCTTCATGGTTAAAAAATATTAATGGTGAAAAAATGCAATAGCGTGCGCCGTTTTTTGGGCGCTGACGCAGGTGCAGAGATGGTTTTAAAAATTATAAAGGATTTGTATCTGCCGGCTGAAACCTAGTTCCGTCATCCCCTCCGCGTAGTCTTGTGCTAAGGGAAGGCTGGCCACCACTCCGATGGTAAAATCATCGTAGCGGACGTTCACGCCCGCCGCCGCCAGCAAGGCCTTGCCTCCGGTGGCGTGGACGGGCAGGGCATCAACGGTTTCGTTGGCCGCCGTCCGCTCGTAGTTCAATCCCACAAAAGGGATCAATTTCCAATGGGGGTCGTAACTGAATTGGCTGAAAACCTGCGCCGAAAGGCTGGTCTCCGCCCCGAAGCGGTAGTGGGCATCGCTCTTCGCGTAGCGGAGGTGCCGGCCGCTCAGGCTCAGGCCCACCCGCTGGTGGTTAAGCACCAAAGCCGATCGTAACCCGTAGCCAAGCGCTCCGCGGCCCAGATTAAAATTGTCGGGCAAATAGCGCTGGTCCAGCAAGTCCGCCTGGTATGCTCCCGTGGGCGCGCTCAGCACCAGCCCCGCCTCCCAGTACCAGGAGCCCCCTTGCTGGCCCAGCGGCCGGTTGTCCGCCAGGACGTAATTGACTCCAAAGCGCAGATCGCCCAAGCCTTCCAGGGTATCATCGCCGTCCGGACTAATCCGTACGTTATGGCGGTAGGGCATCACTGCATCCACCCGCCAGCCCGGCATTATTTCGTAGCGGAGTTGCAACTCCAGAAGATGAAAGACGTCTTCCGTACCCGTATACTCCCCACTCGTTAGCTTGCTCCGGAAGGGCAAGCCACCGTAACTGAGGCCCACAAAATTATTGCGGTACAGAGAAAGCAAGCCAAAGCCACCACCGCCAATTCCGCAGCCACAAGCATCGCAGGCTTTGGTCATTACCGGGCATAGCAAAACCAGCATTGCCAGTAGCAATTTACGCACATACATAATCCAGAAATTTAATGATGATCAAACGACGGAGCAATTCCGCCTAAGGCTACTGCCTCGCCGGCAGCGCGGATGCGGAAGACGCAAAACCCGGACCCAGTAATTTACAGTCTACGCATATTCCCACCTCTTACCCCACGCTACAAGGAAGCACGGCAGTAAGGCCAGCAGAAAAAATAGCAGTAAACCTAAACAAAGGATATGGCCTTCCGGGAACGGACGATAAAAACCTGCCAATTCCCCACCCAAAGGGCAGCGCAATGCCCACATACCAAGGAGGATGCAGCAGGAGTACGCGAATTATTTACGGGGAAGCAGGGCCGTTTTCGTATTAACCCATTATAGGCGGTTCGAAAACGGTGCCAACGTAGTGGCGGGCAATCAATGAAGGGACGAAAACCGGGTTATCCTGAGGAACCAGAACGGGATTCGGCACCGGATTTTCTCGTTGGGAGGAGGGCAACATGCAATAAAGCACCGTGGCCAGCGGAAGCACCGCTTGCAACTCGTCATCCCCCTGATCGCTCTCCATCCCCTGAAAAAGGGCGGGCAGCTGACAGGAGCCGAAACACATCGGAATATCCTCCAAGCCCTTATTGATGCAGAAGAGCTCGGTGAAACTTTCGTTGGCCCATTGCTGCCATTGGAGCAACAGCGGGTTCTTCGCCGCCTGAGCCAGGAGCAAGAACGAAAGCAAGCAACCAATGACCAATTGTTTCATTTCCCCGCAAAGATAATCCTTCCGGGTTGCGCCGCATAAACCCCTGCCGCAACTGCTACTGATTATGACGGCCAATTGACAGATTTATTTTTTGCCTTATTTCGCCGCCGCTATTGATCTAAATAATCGGGCCCTTTTTCTGCACCATCGATATTTTTCATTCCAACAACTCCTCCAACACGACATCCTCCAGCACGGCCCCGACGCGGGTGAGTTTTTTCTCGGCCATCCCCCGGCCTGCCAGGGCGCATTCGTACCAGGGGTATCCGGCGACGTGGGCGGCGAGAAATCCCGACCAAAAAGCGTCGCCCGCGCCCGTCGTATCCTTTACCTCCACCGGGCGGGCGGGAAGGTGAAACGCGGCATCCGGGGCCAGTACGTAGCAGCCGTCGGGTCCCAGCGTAAGGCAAACGACGGATGCTCCCAGGGCCTGGATGCGCGCAGCGGCGGCGTGGTACTCCCGTACCGGCTCTCCGAAGAGGCGTTCGTAATCTACTTCGCTGACTTTGACGAGGGCACCGTGGGCGGCCAGTGCGGTCAGGGTTTGCAGGCCAGCGGCGCGGTCGTCGCCCCAGATCTTATCGGCGTAGTTGAAGTCGACGCTAGGCTTGGCTCCGGCAGCGGCGGCAATGGCCATGGAGGCCAGGATGTTGCTGCGGGCGGGTTCCTTGCTCAGGGCAAAGGCGGTGGTGTGGATGACCTGGCAGCCTTGCACCAGTGCATCCGGCAGTTGTTCGGTGCCGATTTGGCGGTCGGCCAGGCGGTAGGGCTCGAAGTTGCTGACGGCCCGGCTTTTGGTGACCAGGATCAGGGTGGTCGGGTCGGCGTGGCGGGCGATGTGATCGACATCCACCCCCGCTTCCCGGACCGCCGTGAGGAGCAAGGTGCCCGCGTCGTCCTGGCCGACGGTAGCGACCAAAGCTACGCTGCGCCCCAGGCGGGCCAGGTTCATGGCCAGGTTGGCGGGGCTGCCGCCGGGGAGCCGCTGGTAGTGATCGGCCGACTGAAAATCATCGGCGTAGTTCGTGCTGATGAGGTCGATGAGGAGTTCGCCGATGGCAACGATTTCGGGCATGGAGAAAAGACTTTGCTGGGAGAAAAGATGGGCGGTAAAAATAAGGCCAGAGCGCATGGTTTTTTCGCTCGTCCGCCCCCAGCTTCAGACTTCCCTTGCTCCTCCCCCTTTGGGGGTTGGGGGGCGTCTGAACTCCCCCCTTCGGGGGGGCGGGGGGGAGCACCTGCGGCCGCGCCCCAAAGAAGATAAAGCCCCGCAAACGGGCAAACTCCCTGAAAAAGACAACCATTTGCGCTCGCCGCCAATTTACGTCTTGAGAACCATCCGCACTATGCAAGCTACGCCACAACGCACCGCCAAAATCGACCACCTGCGCCAACATACCTTTGACCTCGTCGTCATCGGCGGCGGCATCACTGGCGCGGGCGTGGCCCTGGACGCCGCCAGCCGGGGCCTGGACGTGGCCCTGATCGAACGCGACGATTTCGCCTCCGGGACCAGTTCCAAATCCACCAAACTCATCCACGGCGGCCTGCGCTACCTCAAAAATCTGGAGATCGGCCTGGTGCGGGAAGTCGGACAGGAACGGGCCGTGGTGCACGACTTGGCCCCCCACCTCGTCCGCCCCGAAAAGATGCTGCTGCCCCTCGTGGAAGGTGGCTCGCTGGGAAAATTTTCCACCAGCATGGCCCTGTGGGTTTACGATTTTTTGGCCGACGTGGAAGGCGACGATAAACGCGTGATGCTCTCGAAAGAGGAAACCAGCGCCCACGAACCGCTGCTGCGTACGGACATCCTCACCGGCGGCGGCTTCTACGCCGAGTACCGCACCGACGACGCCCGCCTGACGATCGAAAACATCAAGACGGCCGAAAAAGAAGGGGCGACGGCCCTGAATTACGTCGAAGCCAAAGATTTTACCTACGACGCCCAGGGCAAAATTTCCGGCGTGATTTGTCATGACCACTTCAGCGGCGGGGAACTGACGATTAAAACCAGGCACGTCATCAGCAGTACCGGCCCCTGGGTGGATGACCTCCGGAAGAAAGATAAAAGCATGACCAACCGCGGGGTGTTTCTCTCCAAGGGCGTTCACATCGTCGTATCCCGCGAGCGCCTGCCGCTGCAACACGCCGTGTATTTTGACGTGCCCGACGGGCGGATGCTGTTCGCCATTCCCCGCCTGCGCTGTACCTACATCGGCACGACGGATACGCCCTACAGCGGGGATCCGAAAGCCATCCCGATTAACCGGGAGGACGTCGATTATCTGCTCAAAGCCACCAATGAGATGTTCCCGACGGTGCAACTGACGGTGGACGACGTAGAATCGAGCTGGGCGGGCGTGCGGCCCCTGATTTTTGAAGAGGGTAAGTCGGCCGGTGAGATGTCGCGCAAAGACGAAATATTCGAATCGGCCTCGGGCTTGCTGTCCATCGCCGGGGGTAAATTAACGGGCTACCGTAAAATGGCCGAGCGGGTGGTGGACCGGCTGGGCAAGCAACTGCGTACGGCGGGCGAGGAGCTGCGCAAAACGCATACCAAAGACCTCGTGCTGACGGGCGGCCCCTTCGAGGATTTTGCCGCCGTGAAGGCCTACGAAAAGCACATCGAAAACTACCTGCTGGCCGCCAGCCTCACGCCCGATCGCGCAGCCTACCTGGTGAGCAACTACGGCAAACAATCCCCGGCCATCATCGACGCCGCCACCCAGCGCCAGGAAGGCACCGACGTGGCCCGCCTGGCCGCCGCCGAAGCCGCCTGGTGCATCGAACACGAACTGGCCCTTTACCCCATCGACTGGATCGAGCGCCGCAGCGGACGCCTCTATTTCGATATGCCCAGCATCGAACCCGTCCTGGAGGAAGTCCTGGACGTCTTCGCCGCCGCCTACCAGTACAGTGCCGCCGAGCGGGAACGGGAGAAGAAACGGGTGCTGGAGGCGATGGCTTGGGTGAGTGTATTTGAGGTCAATGAGTGACCGCCGTAGGCAGCAGCGCTAGCTAATGCGGTCAATGAGTGAATGCGTGAATGAGTGAATGAGTGAATGGGCTACCGCGAGCGACATGCTACCGCAAGCGACATGCTGCCGCACGGGATATGCTGCCGCGCGGGATATGCTACCGCACGAGATACGCTACCGCAAGCGACATGCTGCCGCACGGGATATGCTGCCGCGCGGGATATGCTACCGCACGAGATACGCTGCCGCACGAGACATGCTGCCGCACGAGACATGCTGCCGCACGGGATACGCTGCTGCACGGGATACTCTGCCGCACGGGATATGCTACCGCACGGGATACGCTACCGCACGGGATACGCTACCGCACGGGATACGCTACCGCACGGGATACGCTACCGCACGGGATATGCTATCGCATCTCCTGCGACCAGAGACTATTCACTAATTACCTCAACACCGCTGCCTTGGCGTTCGATAAATGAAAATTATTGCCGATTAATGCCGAGATAGCCAATGGTAGCCTATCTCGCTTATCCCGTGCGGCAGCTTATTCACTCATTCACGCATTCGCTCATTAACCCATTCATTGTCTCGCCTATCCCGTGCGGCAGCCCATTCACGCATTCGCTCATTCACGCATTCACTCATTACCCCATGCTCCCCCACCCCACCCCCTTCCTCACCGAACTACTCGCCAGCCTGGAGCCGACTCCGGGGGCGCTGGATCATTTGTTACTGGACCACATCTGCTACCGGGTGGAAAGCGTGGCGGACTACGAGCGCCTGCGGGATGCACTGTTAGTGGACAATATCCTGCTGGCCGAATCCATCATCCAGGGGCGGCGGATCAGTACTTTTCGGATGAGCGCCCCTTGGGTACACGGGCAGCGGCGGATTGAGTTGCTGGAACTCCCCGAGCCGAAACCCGGCAGTTTTTATCCCGAGGGCTATGACCACGTGGAGTTTGTCACCGACCGCCCGTTGGCTGCCTTTGCGGATTGGCTGGAGGAGCACCTGGGGATCGATGAAGCGCGGATCGACCGGAGTGGACTCAGCAAGGCCAGCAACGCCGACCTCCGCATCCACCTAGGTGGGGGGTGGAGCGTCAAGTTCCACGAACGGGCGCTGGATGCGGTCATTGCGGAAGAGCTGGGGCAGGAACCGTGAGACCCGGCGTCGGACTTGGCCCGGGGAATTGGTCCGACTGGTGTTTTTTTTATTTTGAGAAAATTCTGGCTGAGTAATATTAATCCAAACAAAAACCTGGCCTTGGGCCTTCTTGCATAAACGCTCCCTTGATGAACCGTCGTTACTTTTTGCTGGGCACGGGTGCTGTGCTGGCTGCGGCCCCTTTGGTTTCGCTTTTTAGCCGTGGATTTCGTCCGGATGCAGCCGCCGGGGACTTTCAGATGATCCGGGGCAACGTCGGCTACTACACCAACAGTGGGGGTACGATTGGCGTCTACCTCCCCGCTGGACGGCCCGAGGGCGGGGTGATCATTGATACCCAGTTTCCGGAATCGGCCCGGCATTTACTCGATTTGCTGCGGGAAAAGGGCGAGCTGGCGCAGTTCAGCCTCCTGGCCAATACCCACCACCACGGCGACCATACGGGCGGCAACGGCGTTTTTGCCCCCCTGGCCAAGCAGCACATCAGCCACGCCCGCGCCAAGCAGAACCTGGAAGACAACCTGGCGGCCAACGACAAAGCCGGCACCCTACCCCTGCCCGGTACAACCTTCACCACCAGCTGGTCTACCAACCTCCCCGACGGTAAGGAGAGCATCAGCCTGCGTCACTTCGGGGCCGGCCACACCGGAGGCGATGCCGTCGTACACTTCGAAAACGCCAACGTGGCACACCTCGGCGATTTGCTCTTCAACCGCCGCTTTCCCTACATCGACCCCAAAGCCGGCGGCAACCTCACCAACTGGGCCGAGGTGATGAAAAGCATCCGCCAATTCTACGATAAAAATACCATCTACATCTTCGGTCACGCCGCCGATGGCTACCCCGTCTTCGGCACCGCCTCCGACCTCAAAGCCTTCGAAAATTACCTGCGCTCCCTCCGCAAATACGTCACCAGGGAAAAGAAAAAAGGTACCACGCTGGAAGCCCTCAAAGCCAAAACCGTCACCATCCCCGGTGCCGAAACCTGGAATTTCGGAGAGCGCCTGCGGGATGTGAATCTGGAGGTGATGTGGGAGGAGGTCAATGAGTGAATGCGTGAATGCGTGAATGAGTGAATGGGCTGCCGCCAGCGACACGCTGCCGCACGGGATAGGCGAGATAAGGGGCCACATGACCAGAGCGCTATTTTTATTCTCTGGCACAAGTTCGCTGACCGCTGCCCCGGCAATAAATCAGGAGAAAATTATTGACGATAAGCTCCATATCGCTAAACAGCCTTTGGCGAGCCTATTGCGTGCGGTAGCGTGTCACCCGCGGTAGCATATCACTTGCGGTAGCGTGTCGCTCGCGGCAGCCATTCAATCCTTCACTCATTCACTCATTATTAGGTCGCTCGCGGTAGCGTGCCGCGCGCGGCAGCGTGTCGTGTGCGGCAGCGTGTCGCGTGCGGTAGCCCATTCACGCATTCACTCATTCACGCATTCGCTCATTAACCTACCAACTAACCCGCTCCCCATCCCGGAAAAAACCACCCGTAGGCCCTCCCTCCGGCAGCAGCGCTGCCCAGATAATGCTCGCTGCCCCTTCGGCCACGGAGCGCGGCGCGGCCTCGCCACCCATTTCGGTACGGACCCAGCCAGGGCAGACGCTATTGACCAGAATAGGGGTATCGGCGAGGTCAGCAGCGAGCTTCAGGGTGAGCATATTCAGGGCCGCCTTGGAAATGGAATACGCTGGCGTACCGGGCCAGGAATCGGCAAAGGAGCCGGAGCTGCTGGAGACGTTGACAATGCGCCCGCCGGCACTTTTTTGCAGCAGGGGGATTAGGGCTTTACTCAGTCGCCAGGGGCCAATGGTGTTGACGTGGATGGCCTCTTCGACGATGGCAAAATCGGCGTTCAGGGTATTTTGAAAAGTATCGTAGTGAATACCGGCGTTGTTGATCAGTACGTCCAGGTGGGGGTAATTGGCCGTCAGGTAGTCGGTCAGTTCGCCGATGCTTTGCCCGTCGGCAACGTCCAGCGGATGAAAATCCACGGAAAGCCCGGCGGCGCGGTATTCGTCGGCCACGGCCTGCCCGGCGGCGGAGCGGCTGGTGAGCACTACGTGGTAGCCCGCCTGGGCCAGTTGCCGGGCGGTTTCTTTGCCGAGGCCGCGGTTGGCTCCGGTTACCAAGGCAATTTTTTCGGGAGAAGACATCACGGGTAAGTTTGGTCAGGGGCATAACACCGCCGATGGAAAAATGGCTCATTCTTTTTACCACGGCTCTTCTAGGCCGAAACGGTGGGTGGTAGAGGGCGCGGCCGCAGGTGCAAGGGCCAGGTGAAGGAGCGAGGGAAGTCTACCCGCCCAACGCCCGCGCCAGCATCCGGTGCAGCGCATGCACCCCACTCTCCCGCTGCGGCGAAAAACGCCCACCGGGGTAAAAGCGCGACCCCAACCCGCGCTGCACCGCCTCCACCACAAACTCATCCTCCCGCTCCGTCTTTTCGGCGAGGTTGGCCCCGTTCATCAGCTCGAAGGTGGCGTGGTCCTGGATGTAGTAGATGAACTCCACTTTGGTAAAGGTCGGCGTTACGGGCCGGACGATGTTGAGCTGCACGCCCCAGGGATACACGTTGAGCATCAGGTTGGGGTAAACCCAGTAATAGTAGGCCGTCACCTGCCGGCCGAAGTCAGGGTGGCCCTGAGGCAAAGCAAAAGTGAAGTCTCCCCCACTGGCGTAGCCGATCTGCAACACTACCTCTTCGTAGCATTCCGTGGTGTAGCTGCCGTAGTCAAGCAAGGCCCCGAGGTCGTTGTGCACGAAGGGGACGTGAAAGCCCTCCAGGTAATTGTCCAGGTAAAGCGCCCAGTGCGCCTGCACGTTGTACACCTTGTTGTATTCCGGCCGGGGCGTGAAGGCGGCGAAGTCCAGAAAATACAACCGTTCCTCCAGGGTGGCGACGATCGACTTAAAATCGCTGCCCGGCGCAAGGGAAGTGAACAGAAACTGCCGCCAGCGGTCAAGGGGCAAACGGTGGAGGTCGTCGCAGGGACGGGGGAAATCTTCGGCTTCCCGAAATTCTGGCATGAACTCAAATTTACCGCCCAGATCGAAGCGCCGGCCGTGGTAGGGGCAAGTCAGCTTCCGCACCTGGGCCGGGTGCTGCGCCAGGATCATCCCCCGGTGGGTACAGACGTTGGTGAGGCACTCCACATCCTCCCCGCGCTTGGTGAGCAGCAGCGGCTCATCGAGGTATTTTTCCAGCAGCCACAGGGGGTGGATGTTCTCCGGCCCACTGAACAGGCGGCGCTCGTCTCCCAGGTACTGCCAGCTCCGAGCGAATACCTTTTCCCGACACGCTTCCCACACGGCGGGGTTGTGGTAGAAGTCGGCCGGAAGGGTACCGGCGTGGCGGAGGTCGGGGTGGATATGGTACATGGCGAGAAGGGAGGATTTGCAGCTGCCAAGATACCTACTCGCAAAAGAAAAATCTCCAGGACCCTACGCGCTTCACGTTGGCGAAGTCAGGTCCCGCCTAGCGCCTCTTTTTCCCCAACGGAAAGGCATAGCCCAGCGAAACTTGGTAAGCATCCCGCTTATTCAGGAATGAGCGCTGTTGCCCCCCTACATTTATCGGAGCCGTATTGGAATTGGACAAGGTTTTCACATAGCCCGAGCGGAGGCTGATCCGACCGTACTCCACCAGCCCGCCAACCGAGCCCATAAACGTGGGTGGGTGATCGGAGTCGTACATTGCATTGATGACCTCGGCAGTAGCGAGTAATCTACCATTAAAATGGATCGGCTCCGTCTTATCTTTGGTATTAATAGAAATACCAGGTCCTCCGTAAGCACTAATGGAAAGTTTTCCTAGTGAAAATAGTGAATAAGACACCAACATTGAGGCAGTAAATTCATCTCCGCCCACTACAATTACTTTCAGAACTGGCCCGAATATGGAAACATCTTCTACGTCTTGGACAAAATAACTATATCGGTAATCAGGCCTAAAATTCATATCGGCGATAACTGACATTCGGTTGTTAACCGGAAGCTCCAAGGTAGCGCCGTACTGCCAGTCTACAAAACTTTCGGGATCCCCTACTGACCAGACCGAGCCAATTTGAATAAAGTTAGTCTGGGTGAAAATATTGTATGATGGCCCGGCATAAAACCCCAGTTTCAGTGGCTGGCCCTGACTGAAGAGATATGCAGACACCATAAAAATTACCGCTGTTAAGCCGTAAACTTTCATAGACGTATTTCTTAAAGGGCTTATTTACAACTTAGAACTAAATTTAAACAACTTGGCCGAAGTATACATTATTTTAAAGATTACTAGCGCACTAAATCCTTACGCATTAATAAATTTGCCCCTCTACTGGAAATTTTTTAATTCCTAGGATGAGTACTTTAATTCGGCATTGTTGCATAAACAAATTCTGTTAAGTTATTTCAAATTTGAGGAAATTTTCTACCTTAGGAGGATCTGTCTCGAAATCCCATTCATCTACATCCCAGATGTCGGGAACCTTCACCTCCAATAAAGGATGGCTACTTGTCAAAGAATCAAGTTTTGAATTTGATTTGCTAAGTTTACCAGTTTCTGTTTCAAAAAAATTTCTGTACTGACGAATACTGGGATTTTCTTTTAATGTAAGTGGCTTTTGCAAAAGCACAGCAAGTAAAATAGAACTGGAATCATTTTGAAGTTTCAAGGATGATTTGATCAGTTCGGCGATTTCAGGTACGCTGAGAGAAGACGTAAAATCCTCTACGAATTCTTCCACAAGAGTACTTTTTGTTCACTTACTACATTGTTAACATTAGAATCTGCGTAGTTGTGGGATTCAGCCTCTTCAAAATTTTCTTTCTCACATGCGATTGTGAGAATGGAGAAAAAAATGAGAGAAATAAAGAAGAGGGGGGTAGGATTTTTAAGCATCAGGAATTATCTTTTGTGCAAGATAGGGGTTATACATCAAACATCCAAAAAGTTTCGTTTTTTTACATTTATTCTCGAAAGATTTACACTTTATCACCATGGTAGAGCATATTCATCGCTGCTCTCACAATTGTCATACCACATCCAACACGCGGCAAATAAACTGATGTTCTTAATGTTTTGTCAATCGTGAGGGGAAGCTTCTGGCCTAGCTTCTTAACTATCTTGCAAGTAAAACCAAGACCCACACTCTGCTACATCTGCTCCGCTCACTCTAGGGGTGAGGCAGATCTTAACTCCTTCTATCGGCAATCTAAGCGCTAAACATCCCTGAGCCGAAGCCCTTCCCTTGCACCTGCGGCCGCGCCCCAAAACACGGTGTCTGGAAAAACACTACCTTAGATCGGTAAGGGGCGCTGCCCGCACAAGCGTCCTTATCGGTAGGGCACCGGAATGGCCGAGCCACAATCCGGGAAGTTTGTCAGGTTTTTTGATCATGCCACAACGAATACGGTATTTTTTACTGGGCCTTTTGGCCCCATTTGCCCTGCTTACGGCGCAGCCGGAGGCCTCGTTCCGGCATCTGAGCAAGCAGCAGGGCCTCTCCCAAAACTCCGTCTTCGCCATTGCCCAGGACGGGATGGGCCTGATGTGGTTTGGCACCCGCAACGGACTGAACAAGTACGACGGCAACCGCATCACCACCTACCTGAACGAGCAAAACGCGGCCAACAGCCTGGTGTACAACGACATCCGGACCCTTTACCACGACGCCTCCGCCAACCAACTCTGGATCGGCACCGCCAGCGGGCTGAGCCGCTACCGGCCGGAAAGCGACGATTTCACCTCCTACGGTGCCGGGCGGGGCTTTCCTTCGGCGGGCTTCGTCCACGCCATTTACCAGGATGCGCAGGGCCGACTCTGGGTGGGCACCGAAGAAGGCCTTTTCGGCTACCGGGCGGATGCCGACTACTTCCAACTGGTAGGCCAGCCCGGCACGGCCGTCGGGCAAATCCAGGCCATCGTCGCTTCCCCCGCCGGGCAGCTTTACGTGGGGACCTCCCGCGGCCTGTACCAACTTTCTGCCGATGAAAAGCGGCTGGAACCCAGTGGTCCATCCGGCATCCTTAGCTCCCTCTTCATCCAGGCCCTCCACTGCACCGCCGAGGGGGAGGTATGGATCGGCACCCGCAACAACGGCATCTACCGCTGGCGCTACACCGATGGACAAGTGAAACAGTTGGTTCACGACCCCGCCGACCCCCACAGCCTGAGCAGCGATAACGTACGCGACATCGTCGTTGGCCACGACGGTCACCTCTGGGTGGGCACCTTCGCTGGGCTCAACCGCTACGCGCCGGGCAGGGAAAAATTCACCCGCTACGTCGAAGACCCCACCAGCGGTACCAGCCTGAGCAGCAACTCCATCCACGCGCTCTACATCGACCGGCGGGGCAGCCTGTGGGTGGGCACTTACTACGGCGGGGTAGACTTTCACGACGACCAGCGCCACCGCTTCCTAAACTTCCAACAACGGCACAACGGGTTGAGTAACGACGTCGTCAGCGCCTTCCTCGAAGACCCCGACGGCGGCATCTGGATCGGTACCGAAGGCGGCGGACTCAACTACTTCAATCGCCAGGACGGCCGCATCCAGAAGATCATCCCCAAAAACGGTGCCTTGGGCGATAACCTGAAAACCCTGTTGTTAGACGGCAACGCCATCTGGGTCGGGGCCTACCAGCACGGCCTGAGTCGCTTAGACCTTAATACCCTGGAGATTACGGCCAGCTACCGGCAAGGGAGCCGAGGCCTGACGAACGATAATGTCTACGACGTCGTCCGCCACCACGATACCATGTGGGTAGCCACCCACGGCGGCGGCATCGACCGGATCGGGCCGGGAGGCAAGGCCCTCCCCGCGATCCGCCACCGCGCCGACCGGGAAAGCTCGCTGGCGTCCGACAACTGCCGCGCGATGCTGCTCGACCGCCGGGGGCAGCTCTGGGTAGCCACCGACCGCGGGCTTGACCTCCTGAGCGATACGGGGACGGAAGCCTTCCGCCACTTCTTCCCCCAGCAGCGCATCTACTGCATCGCCGAGTCTTACGACGGACTCATCTGGGTAGGCACCTACTCCGAAGGGCTCTACGCCCTCAACAACGACGGCGAATTGCAGGCCCACTACAGCCGCGCCGAGGGCATCCCCGGCAACACCATCCTGGCCATCGTGGAAGACGACAGCGGCCAGCTCTGGTGCAGCACCAACCTCGGCCTGGCCCGCCTCAACCGCCAGGACAATACCTTCCAGACCTACGACCACCTGGACGGCCTGGAGAACCAGGAATTCAACTTCAACGCCGCAGGAAAAACGCGGCGGGGCGAGCTCCTCTTCGGGGGGCTGGAGGGCTTTACCCTCTTCCACCCCGATGCCATCCGGAGCAACCCCGAGCCGCCGGAGGTGGTCTTTACCGGCCTCAAGCAATTTGGCCAGCCCGTAATTCCCGGGGCAGACGACGGATTGCTGAGCGGCCCGCTCGACGGGGTAAGCACTCTGGTCTTCCCCTACAACGAGGCCAATTTCAGCATCGCTTTTGCCGCCCTGGATTACCTCAACCCCAGCAAGAACCTCTACGCCTACCGCCTGGAAGGGCTCGACCGGGAATGGGTACAGCAACGCGGCAATACCGAGGCGAGCTACACCATCCAAAGTCCGGGCGAGTACCGCTTTTACGTCAAGGCCGCCAACGGCGACGGCGTCTGGAACCACCAGGCGCGGGAGTTGCTCATCCGGGTGCTTCCCCCACCCTGGCGGACGGGCTGGGCCTACCTGGTATACGCCCTGTTGGCCGCGCTGCTGCTCTTCTCCGTCACGCGCTACTACCACCTGCGCAACCGCCTGAAACTGGAAAGGATGGCCAAGGCCCAGCAGGAAGAACTCCACCAAACCAAACTGCGCTTTTTTACCAACATTGCCCACGAGATCCGCACACCGCTGACCCTCATCGTCGGGCCCCTCGAAGACCTCACCAGTTCGGGCGAAGGCTCGGCCGAGACCCAGCGCCGCCTCCAATCCGTGGCCCGCAACACCCGGCACCTGCTCAAGCTCGTCAACCAGCTGCTGACCTTCCGCAAGCTCGATAGCGGCCACGATACCCTGGAGCTGCGCCGCCTGGACCTCATCGCCTCCGCCCGCGAGGTCTACGCCGCCTTTGCTGAGCAGGCCATCGCGGGCAACATCACCTACCGCTTCCTGGTGGCGGAGCCTACGCTGTTCGTGCCTTTTGACGCTGATAAACTGGAAAAAATCCTCTTCAATCTCCTGGCCAATGCCTTCAAAGCCGTCGGCGAAAATGGGCGCGTCGACCTGGAAATCCGCCGCAACGGCAGCGAAGCGGAGATTAAGGTGAGCGACGACGGCCCCGGCATTCCCCGGGAAATTCAGGAACAAATCTTCCTCCGCTTCTTTGAGCGGGAGACCAACGCCCGCCATACGGGTACGGGCATCGGGCTGGCCATTTGCCGGCAACTCGTGGAGCTCCACCAGGGCAACATCTGGGTGGATAGTGCGCCGGGCGCGGGCAGCACCTTTGCCTTCACCCTGCCTTTGCGCGGGGCCGCAGTGGGCACGGGAACTTCCTCCCCTCCAACACCAGCGCCGCTTCCCCCGTCCCCCGCAGCGCTTGCTCCGGCGGTCAATGGCCAGGAAAAATTGCGCATTCTGGTGGTGGAAGACAACCGTGAAGTCTTGGCTTACCTCGTCTCCGAACTCCGCGAAGAATACCGGGTGCTCACCGCACCCAATGGCCGGGCGGCGCTGGAGCTGGCCGTCAAAAACCCTCCCGACCTGGTGGTATCCGACGTAATGATGCCCGAAATGGACGGCCTGGAGCTTTGTACCGCACTGAAGAGCGACCCCCGGACGAGCCATCTGCCGGTCCTGCTGCTTACGGCCCGCTCGGCGGACGACTTCAAGCTCGAAGGATTGGCCAAGGGGGCCGACGATTATCTGACTAAGCCCTTCAGTCCGCGCGAGCTCAAACTGCGCATCCGCAATACCCTGGCCAGCGCGCGCACCTCCCGGGAGAAAATTACCCGGGCCCTCCGCCTGGAGCCGACGGTACTCAACATCGCCTCGGCCGACGAGGTGTTTTTGGAAAAGGCCCTCGCCGTGGCGGAGGCCAACATTGCCCGGCCGGGCTACAAAGTCGACCGCTTTGCGCGCGACCTGGCCGTCTCCCGCGCCCTGCTTTTTGCGCGGCTCAAGGAAATCAGCGGCCATACGCCAAATAATTTCATCAAACTGATTCGCATGAAGCGCGCCGCCCAGCTGCTGCGCGACGGCGATCTGAACGTCAATGAAGTGGCCACCCGCGTCGGGTTTAAAGACACGCGCTATTTCACCAAATGCTTTCGCAGCACCTTCGGCACCGCCCCCACGGACTACCGCGAGCAGGTAAAAGCGGGCGCGGACGCAGGTGCAGGGGACCGCTAAACGGGCGATGAGCGTCTTGGCAAGGTCGTTGCAATCCCCTGAAAAACAGGACCTTGAACAATAATCCTCCGAAAGAGCGACGATTTTCCGTAGCGGAGCGGATAGCTTGACCAGTGCCTGGCCTTTTTGGGGTGAGGCATCTTCGGTCAAGAGCATAAATCTCCTCATGCGCGTTGCAATCTTCCCCGTTCTTTCTCTGCTCCTTAGTGCCTTCCTTTGCACCTGCGTCAGCGCCCGATCTGCCCCCGAAACTGCCCCTCCGCAGGTTCGGGAGCAACGCAAAATCAACGACGGCTGGACTTACTTCGAGCACAGTACGCCCAACCTGGCGGCGCTGCCTGCGGTGGGAACGCCCGTCACGCTGCCCCACACCTGGAACCAGTGGGATGCGGTGGACAACACCCCCGGCTACCGCCGCGATGCCAGCTGGTACCTCCGCCCCCTGGCCATCAAGGCGGTGCCCGGCCAACGCTACGCCCTTTACTTTGAAGGGGCCAACACCAAGGCCGAGGTGTACCTGAACGGCCAGCGCATCGGCGGTCACGTGGGCGGCTACGTGGGTTTCACCATTGACCTGACGCCCCACCTGGCGGCCAGCGGAGCGAACCAACTGGCAGTGCGCGTAGACAATGGCTACGATCCCGACCTGATTCCTTCCCAGAAGTCCGACTTTTTCATCTATGGGGGATTAACGCGCGACGTCTGGCTGCAAACCACCCCGGCCGTACACCTGGAACGGCTGGAAATCTCGACCCCTGCCGTAAGCAACAGCAGTGCCACCACCCGCATCGTGGCCTACCTGGGCCAGGCCGCTGCGCCCGGTCAGCACCTCGCCGCAGAACTCTACGATCCCACCAGCAACGAACGCGTTGCCGGGGCGGAAATTCCCCTGCCTGCGGGAGCCAACCGTGCTGAAATCCAACTACCGCCCCTGGCCAACCCCCGGCTGTGGTCTCCCGCCACTCCCAACCGCTACGCCGTCCGCGTCCGGCTACTCAACGGCGAAGCTACCATGGACGAGCTCCGGGACTGGGTTGGTTACCGCTGGTTTTCTTTCGAACCCAACGGCCCCTTTTACCTGAATGGCGAGCGCCTGCTGCTGCGCGGCACCCACCGCCACGAGGAACACGCGGGCTACGGGGCGGCCATGCCCGATAGTTTGCACCTGGCCGACGTGCAGCAAATGAAAGACCTGGGCGTAAATTTCGTGCGGCTGGGCCATTACCCCCAGGATCCGGCCGTTTACCGCGCCTGCGATTCGCTGGGCCTCATCGTCTGGGACGAGCTCCCCTGGTGCCGCGGCGGCAAAGGAGGAAGTACCTGGGAGGCCAATACGAAGCAGCTGCTGGCCGAACAAATCCGCCAAAACTTCAATCACCCCAGCATCTTTTTCTGGTCCCTGGGCAATGAACTGTACTGGCTGCCCGACTTCCCCGGCGGCGACGACCCCGCCCAGCTCAATGCCTTCCTGGGCGAACTCAACGACCTGGCTCACGCCCTCGATCCCGGTCGGCTCACTGCCCTGCGTAAATACTACGAAGGCGCGGATATCCCGGACGTGTTCAGTCCCTCCATCTGGTCGGGTTGGTACGCCGGCGTTTACAAAAATTACGGCCCTACCCTGGAAAAGCAGCGCGATCTCTACCCCCGGTTCCTGCACATGGAGTATGGCGGCTCCAGCCACATTGGCCGCCACACCGAGACCCCCATTACGGGCGACGGAACGGTGAAGGCCGATGAATGGGCCGAAGACATCAACCAGGCCAACGTCGTCAACGTCGCCAAATCCGGCGATTGGTCGGAAAATTACGTGGTGGATCTCTTCGACTGGCACCTGAGCGTTTCGGAGACGACGGACTGGTTTGCGGGCAACGCCCAGTGGGCCTTCAAGGACTTCGGCACCCCGCTACGGCCCGAAAACGCCATCCCCTACCTCAACCAGAAGGGGCTGGTGGACCGGGCCGGCAAGCCCAAAGATGCCTACTACGTTTTTAAAAGCTACTGGTCGGGAGAACCCTTCACCTACCTCGAATCGCATACCTGGACGGAACGGAGCGGGCCGGTGGGCAAAACGCGGGAGCAGGCCGTATTCAGCAACTGCGCGGAGGTGGAGCTGTGGCTCAACGGAGTGTCCATGGGCCGCAAACAACGCCGGCGGGGAGTGTATCCTGCCCAGGGACTTACCTGGGAACTGAACTTCGCCGCAGGGGCTAATCAACTCATCAGCCTGGGCTACGAGGGGGGCCAACTGGTTGCGGCAGACACCCTGGCCCTGACCTATGCCTACGAGAAAGCGGGCAGCCCGGAGGAAATCGTCCTGACCCAGCGTACGCTGCCGAATGGCCACCTCCTCATTGAAGCGACGATGCAGGACGCCGCCGGACGCCGCGTGCTGGACTACGAAGACCACGTTTACTTCAGCCTCGACGGCAGCGGGAAATTGCTGGTAGACTACGGTACCCCCACCCGCAGTCAGGTCATTGAAATGGCCAACGGGCGGGCCGCCATTGAATTGGTACCGGGAACGGGCCGGGCGGTGATTGAGGTCCGCAACCAGGATTTTAAGGGGAGTTATCTGGTGGTGGAGATGGGGGTGCGGTAGGGGGCCCGCGCCAGGCGCTTCCCTATTGGCGTATCAAATACGCAGCAATTTCTGCCGTCCCACTACCCGGCCGTTGCGGGTAAGCAGCAGCAGGTATACCCCCGGCGGCACCGCAGCGAGGCGCACCTCCGTACCCTCCGTGGCCGTGCCCATGCCCATCGTTTGACCCATTGGAGAAATGATGCGGTACTCCGCTGGCGCCTCTAAACCAAGCAAACGAAAATGCGCGCCAGCCGGATTCGGGGCAATGGTAAAGGAAGCATCAGTCATGTAGTCGTTTACCGGGACGAGATCCCCCGGATTTTCCGCTAAATCAGAACAGTCTGCCGCAAAACAACCGTTGGCCCGCAGCCGGAAAAACCATTGCTGGTTGTCATTGTCGATATCGGAACCGTCACCCAATTTGACTCCTCCGATACCCACCAAATCACCGTTTTCCGCCACACTCATGCCGAAGATGCTGTTATTGCTGGCCGGACCGTACTCCGCAGTGTCAGGAAATTCCAGCAGGTGAACCTCCGTTCCGTCGGGCCAGCCGCCGGGCTTAAAAAGCACGCCCTTGCCACCATCCGAATAGTACGAAGTGGTGCCGTAAACGAAAGGCTCCCCGCCCGGTAAAAGCTCCATACCAAAGGGAGAAAAATTTAAATCGTACACTTCTGCCGGCCCATCGCGATCGGGATAAATCCGCAAGCGCCCGAACTCAGACTCGCAGAAATTACCAATACAACCCGTTGCAGAAAATTCGAGACCTTCCAGTACTGTTACTCCGCTTTCTCCAACGGGTAAAATGGCCAGATACCCTTGGTGAATGCCTCCCGACCGTACGGGATCTGCGATTTGCCGCTCCCAAACCACTTCGCCTAAGTCATCAATTTTCAGGGCCCTATACCCAATTCCAGCTTGGGCTTCCGGGTCGTATTCCCAGTAAACCAGGTAATACGCCCCGGAAGCATCAGTACTGGCGGCGTTGAAATAAACGTCGTTTTCAGTAGCAACTTCCATCGTGTAAACATCCGTAAAATCTGGCCGCAGTGCGCGTACCGTGATGATTCTTTTGCCTCCAGCGGTGGTTCCCTCTTCCGTCAGGTACAAAAGCGAGTCGCCCGCAGCACGAACGCTGGGGTAGGTACTTCCCGGAGCCAGGCTTCGGGTATTTAGCTGGTTTCCGGTTTGATCAAAGCGGACCAACGTTGGCATTTCCTCCGTGGCCACTGCTACGGCGAAACTATCAGAAAGAACGGTAAAATAAGCTCGGCTGATGCTGTTTACCTGGTTGTTCGGATTAAAAGAAAACTGGTTAAAATCCTCACCTTGGTCATTCACCAAAAGTAGTTCGTCGACGAATTCCAAAGGACTGACCAACAGCCCAGTGAAGCGGATTAAGTAATGTTCCCCCCAGATGGCCACGTCTTGCCGCTGATCTACCCCGTTTTTTCCCAACAAATGCGAGAAAACAGTTTGGGCTTGGGAGGTAAAGGTTAAGGATAGGAAAAGAAGTAATAGTAAGGGTCGCATAATTGTTGATTGGCGCTTAAAATAGGCAGTTTAGAGCGTGTCTAAAATTTTTAAGAACTGATAATCAATAACTTATGGTTCTGGCTAGACAAAAAATTGCGCCCATAGTGGACTACGTAAGCCATTTTTTGTGACGTCAGGTTTATAAGTGCTTGGTTATCAGGAAGTAAAAATTTAGACACGCTCTTAGCTTGATTGCTTACGGTCGTGACAATTCTTGGCCGCGCAGTACGAAATACTCCAGGGATTGGAATAAGCGGGACAAGACCCGGAGGGGGGTGCCAACGTAGCGAGAGGATTTATTTCCTCGTTTTCGTTATGAGCCCGTGGTATACTGCAGTATACGAAGTTGCCCTCTAAAATAAGTGCGGCCCCAAGTTCGCGCGGGGCAAAGCGCGCATTAGTCACCCGGACTGCTAAATATACCCTGCCACAGTAAAAAAGCGGGCACCGGGATTGACCCCCCGATGCCCGCACCAAAGCTAAAAAGGTGTGATTGCTGAGGCTGACGCTTACTCGAGCGCCAGACTCAGCACCAATGAAAATTTTGTCTGTTTCGGATGTCTGAAAAACCCATTTTACGGGGCACTCCACACCAAGGCCCGCCCATTCAGGACTGCCACTAGCGGGAGTGCGAGGGCGGAGTGGCGAAGCACCGTCCGCCCGAAATTGCTTGAATTAGTCTACATTATCGTGCAGGTAGCGGTTGCCCCGGCGCAGCGGCATTTCTTCGTCGTCGGTGATGCTCCAGCGGCTCATCTCCTGCTGGTCGCTGGGAGCAACGTTATCCAGCTGGATGTTTCGCCGCAGGTAGGCGGGTTGGCTTTCCAGTTCGTTGACGACTTTGGGGTTGCTCAACTTGGGCAGTTCGGTGCGGTTGCGCAAGGCGGCGCGACGTTCCTGATCGCGGGCCTCCAATTCGCGGCGCTGGGCTTCGCGGCGGGCTTCTTCTTCGTTCTGGAGGTAGCTGTTGGTGAAGCTGCGCTCCTCGCGGGCGCGGGGCGGCACTGGCGTGTTGCTGCGGGCGCGGAGGCGGATCTTGGCTTCGTCCAAATCCTCAAACTCGTACGTGAGCGAGCCTGCGTTGTTTTTGGTGTAGCCAACGGGGTCTTTCTCGCCGGTGATGTCTTCCAGAGAAACCCGGGGCTGGGATTGGGGCTGGTCTTTGCGGTCAGCTTCATCCAGGTGCACCACTTTGCGATCCGCGCCACTGGCGGTAAACACGTTCTTCTTCTCTCCGAAGCCAGTGGCAATCACCGTCACGCTCAGCTTGTCGCCCAGGCTCTCGTCGTAGCAGTTGCCCCAGATGAGGTCCGTGCCGTAACCGGCTTCTTCCTGAACGAATTCCGTGATCTCAAAAATCTCGTCCATGGTCACCTCGCGGGTACCGCTGGTGATGTTGAGCAGGATGTGGCGGGCTCCCTGGATGTCGTTGTCCTCCAACAGGGGGCTGTGCAGGGCCTGGTCTACGGCCTGCCGGGCGCGGTCGTCGCCTTCGGCCGTAGCGGTCCCCATGATGGCTACGCCGCTGTCGCGCATGACGGTGTTAACGTCTTCGAAGTCGACATTGACGTAACCCGGCACGGTGATGATTTCGGCAATGCCCCGGGCGGCGGTGGTCAGGATATTGTCCGCCTTAGCAAAAGCTTCGCTCAGGTTGAGGTTCCCGTGGATCTGCCGCAGCTTATCGTTGGAGACCACGATGAGGGTATCAACGTTTTCCTTCAGGTCATTGAGGCCGTCCATGCCGTTGGCGGCGCGCCGCCGGCCTTCAAAAGTGAAGGGCAGCGTTACGATGCCCACCGTCAGGATGCCCATTTCCCGGGCAGTTTTGGCAATGATCGGCGCCGCTCCCGTTCCCGTACCACCGCCCATGCCGGCGGTGACGAAGAGCATCCGGCAGTTGTTGTTCAGGTATTTGCGCACCTCTTCGATGCTTTCTTCGCAGGCCAGTTTGCCCACGTTCGGCTTCGAGCCCGCGCCCCGGCCTTCGGTCAGGTTGGGGCCAAGCTGCATTTTGGTGGGCACTTTGCTGAGCTCCATCGCCTGGTGGTCGGTATTGCAGATGGCAAAGTCCACCCCGATGATGCCCTGGGCGTACATGTGGTTCACGGCGTTCGAGCCGCCGCCACCCACGCCGATTACTTTGATGATGGGAGATTCTCCCTGTGGGAAGTCAATAGTCATGGTAATTTTTTTTGCGCCCGTCTTGCACCTCAGCGTTGGTTCACACCTCTGAAAACCATTTTGATCGGATGTTGAAATCGGGCTAAAACGGCCGAAGCCGCAGTTTTTTCTAATGGATTAATGGATGGCGGAGGGCTTTTCAGGGCGCGCCCGCAGGTGCTGTGGAAAGGGAAATGGAGCCGGGGAAGTCAGCAAGGAAGGTCTCCCCACCCTTGCCAGCCGCTCCCCGCGCTGGTGTTCCTTTTCCGCAGCCCTAGAAGTCGGAGTCGGGTTCAGCCTCAAACCACTCCTTGGTTTTGCGGAAGACGTTGTCGAACCAGCTTCCGCCGCTTTCTACGGTCTCTTCTTCTTCGGCGCGGGCCTTGGCTTCGGCGGCAGCCTTGGCTTCGGCGGCGGCTTTGGCCTCGGCGGCTTCTTTCTCCTTCTTGCTGGTGGCGCTGGGGATCACCTTGCCGGCGTCAATGTCGGCAAAACCCTGCAGCAACAAGCCCACACCCGTAGCGTAAATCGGGCTGGTGAGCCGCTCCTGGTAGCCATGGGCCAGGTGCTCAATGGGGGTTCCCACGCGGGCGCTCATGCCCGTGTGCAGTTCGGTCAGCTTCTCGATGTCGCGCAGCAAAGCACCACCGCCCGTCAAGACGATGCCACCGATGAGCTGCTGGGCATCAAAACCCGCCCGGCGTACCTCCCACATCACGTGGTCCAGAATTTCTTCGGCGCGGGCCTGGATGATGAGGGCGAGGTTTTTCTCGCTGATCTCCTTCGGCTCCCGTCCGCGCAGGCCGGGGATGACGATCAGGCGGTTCTCGAACACTTCGGTAGCCAGGGCCGAGCCGTAGCCCACCTTCAGCTTCTCCGCGTGCTCTTCCATTACGGTGCAGCCCGCCTTAATGTCTTTGGTAAAGACGTTGCCCCCGAAGGGAATAACGGCCGTGTGGCGGATGATGCCATCCTGGAAGATCGTTATGTCGGTAGTTCCACCACCGATATCGACCAGGGCAACACCCGCCTGCTTTTCGTCTTCGTAGAGTACCGCTGCGGCGCTGGCAATGGGCTCCAGCGTTACGCCCGCCATTTCCAGGCCGGCCCGCTCCACGCAGCGGTTGATGTTGTTGCTGGCCGTGATCTGGCCGGTGATGATGTGGAAGTTGGCCTCCAGGCGTGAGCCCGACATGCCAATGGGGTCCACGATCCCCTGCTCCATATCCACCGTGAATTCCTGGGGAATGACGTGGAGGATTTTGTCGCCCGGAGGCAACACGAGCTTGTACATGTCGCTGATCAGGCGGTCAATGTCCCGCTGGCTGATCTCCGATTGCGCACTGTCCCGGGTCAACATCCCGCGGTGCTGCAAGCTTTTGATGTGCTGGCCGGCGATGCCGACGTGCACGACGTCGAAGGTCACGCCACTGGCTTTTTCCGCTAGTGCGCGCGCTTCGCTGATGGCCCGGACGGTCTTCTCGATGTTCGAGACAACCCCGCGCATGACGCCCTCGGATTCTACCTTACCGGTGCCGAGGATTTCCAGCCTGCCGTGCGCATCCCGCCTCCCGACGAGGGCGCAGACTTTGGTGGTGCCGATGTCAAGGGCGGCAATAATTTGAGTTTGAGTGGTATCAGTCATAATAAACATCCGATTTAAAAAGGTTCACGTTGGCGTGGCAGGGTCATTGTCAGCGGCCAACTTCGGAAAATGGGTACGTATTTATCGTTTGCGGGCCACTACCTGGTCGGCGTAGCGCAAGTCAAAGCTTTTGTACTTGCTCCACCCCTCGTAGGGCAACCCTTCGCGGTAAAAGATTTTTAAGCGGCGCAGCCTGGCGGCCGTTCCTTCCCTATCGTAGTGGCCGAGGTGAATCACCTGGTCGCCAAGTTTCGGGGCCAGAATGAACTCGCCCTTGGTATTCACGTAAATCTGCTCAATGAGCGCGTCCAGAAAGTCATCCTGCCGCAGGAACCTGGCCAGCTCCACCAACTGGTACAGCTGGTGTTCGGGGTGCTCCATGAAGTCGTCTTGCCAAAGGACTACGTTGCCCGAAACTACCGGTACCCGGGCCGTGTGGGTGGTACTCACGGGCATGCGCACGCCGTCCAGGTCCAGGTAATAGTTCTGGCCATTTTCGGCAATCACCCGCAGGAGAGGCACCCGCTGGGTCACCACGATGTTGAGTTGGAGATTGTCGTCCACAAAAGCATCGGCATCGGCCACGAAAGCCTGGCCCTCCAGGATGGACTCCACGCGCTCCACGTCAATGTCGGCCAGGCTCAGTTCGTTCATCGGCTTGGTGAAGCTGCTGGCCAGTAAGTCGAGCAGCTCTTGTTCCGTCACCAGCGCTTCGCCGTCGGGCAGTGGCAGAATGACGGGAGCCACCGTGCCTACGTGGGAGGCCTCCCGGGAACTGATGGCCGAGATGGCCAGGATACCGACCACCACGGCCATGACGATCCAGCCGTAGGTCCGCACGTTCTGCATGGCCCTGACCACGTAGGGTTGTTCGGTAAAGCGACGACGGCTATCCATGGGTAGTGGGCTTAGTGTGTTGATGAACGATTTTGGGTACCAGCTTATCAATGTCTCCGGCGCCCAACAACAGCAGTACGCCGTCGCTTAGTTCCGCCGTAGCCTCCAGCATCTGCTCGTCGGAGAGCAGGCGGCGCTGTTCGTTGCGCATTTTTTCGTAGATCGTCCGGCTGGTAATGCCGGGGATGGGCTCTTCGCGGGCGGGGTAGATGGGGATGAGAATGACCTCATCGAGACGGTCCAATGCCTTGGCAAAACCCGCCGCAAAGTCTTGGGTACGGCTGAACAGGTGGGGCTGAAAAACGCCGCGGATGGTCTGGCCGGGGTACAACTCCCGGGCCGCCGCGATGGCTGCTTCCAGTTCCGTGGGGTGGTGGGCGTAGTCGTCAATGATGACCAGGTGCTCCGTTTTCAGCACCGTATCGAAGCGCCGGCCAATGCCCCGGAAAGAAGCCAAAGCCACCCGCAGGGATTCCTCATCGCCCCCCGCCAGCCGCGTCACCGCGCAGGCCGCTACGGCGTTCTCCACGTTGTGCCGTCCGGGCAAAGTCGTACGGATGTCCAAGACCAGGTGCCCGTCGGGCTCCCGGAGGTCGAAATGAAAAGCACCGTCCTTCACCTGCACGTTCTGGGCGCGGAAGTCTCCCGCCCCGATGCCGAAGGTGGTCAGCATCACCTGGGGGATGTCTTCGAAAAGTTCCCGCAGCTCGTGGCGCACCAGCAGGTGTCCGCCATCCTTCACCTGCCGGGCGTAGGCCCTGAAGCCGGTTTCCAGCATATTGTTGTGGTCGCCGTAGATGTCGAGGTGATCCGGGTCGGCGGAAAGAATCACGGCGATGGCCGGGTGGAGGTTGAGGAAACTGCGGTCGTATTCGTCCGCTTCCACTACTACGTATTCACTGTTGCCGTGGACATAATTGCCGGAGAAATCCCGGGGAATGCCGCCGAGAAAGGCGCTGGGATCCAGCCCCGCCGTCCGCATCAGGTGCGTAGTCAGGGTGGTCGTCGTCGTTTTTCCGTGGGTGCCGGCAATGCCAACGCACTCCATCCCCTGGCTGATGAGCCCCAGTACCTGGGCCCGCTTGAGGAGCTGGTACGCGCCCTCCTGCACCCGTACCAGCTCCGGGAAGTTGCGCGGGATGGCGGGGGTCCACACCACGAGCAGGTCGTCTGCTGGAGGTGGGACGAGATCCAGGCGCGCCTCGCCGTAGTGAATGGTGATGCCTTCCCGTTCGAGGGTTTGGGTCAGTACGGTCTCCGTCTTATCGTAGCCCGTTACGTGCACGCCGCGCAAGTGGAAGTAGCGGGCCACGGCACTCATCCCGATGCCTCCGATGCCAATGAAGTAGACTTGCTTTACGTCGGTCAGTTCCATCAGTGGGCCATTTTTGGGGTGGAAGAAATGAGTTGGAGGGCTTCTTCGGCAATGCGACTCACCGCACCGGGCCGGGCCATAGCGCGGGCGTTACGGCCCAGTTCGGCCAGCCGCGCAGGGTCGTCGAGCAAAGCAAAGACCGTGGGAATCAGGTCTGCGCTGACGGCAGCGTCGGGCACCAGCACGGCAGCGTCGCGGGCGGTCAGGGCCCGGGCATTCATCGTCTGGTGGTCTTCGGCCACCCAGGGGCTGGGCACCAGGATGGTCGGCTTGCCGAGGTACTGGATCTCGGCGATGGTCGTGGAGCCCGCCCGCCCGATTACGACGGTGGCCGACCGGTAGGCCCCTGCCATATCGTCAATGAAGGCGGAGATCGTCACATTGGGCAGCTGCGCGGTAGCACACTGCCGGAAGTCTTCGTAATAAACACTGCCACATTGCCACTTCCACTGCACCTGCGGCCGCGCCCCGATCAAATCCGCCGCACCGCGCATCGCCTCATTCAGGCTTTTGGCGCCCCCACTGCCGCCCATCAGGAGGACGGTGGGTGCTGCCTCTGCACCGGGCTGCGCCGCCAGTTCGAGCATGGCCTCCCGCACGGGGTTGCCCGTTTCCACCAGCTTGGCGGCGGGGAAAAATTGGTCCATACCAGGAAAGGCCACGCAGATTTTATCCACCTGCCGCCCCAGCCACTTATTCGCCAGGCCCGCAAAAGCATTGGGCTCCTGAATGAGCGTAGGGATGCCCAGTTTCGCCGCCGCGTACAAAACCGGCCCGCCCGCGTAGCCCCCCGTGCCAATCACCACGTGCGGCCGGAAGCGCTTAAGGATGCTCCGCGATGCCCAGAGGCTGCTGATGACCTTGAACGGGAAGCTCAGGTTGCCCAGCGTCAGTTTCCGCTGGAGGCCGGAAATCCAGAGGCCTTCAATAGTGTATCCCGCCTTCGGCACTTTTTCCATTTCCATTTTGCCCTTCGCCCCTACGAACAGGAACTCGGTGTCCGGGCGCAGCCGCCTGAGCTCGTCCGCAATGGCGATGGCAGGGAAGATGTGCCCCCCCGTGCCCCCACCGCTCACAATCACGCGCAGGGGCTCCGCCGCCCGAGAAGAAGTCGTTGGCTTAGGTTGCATCGGCGGTGATGGATTCGATGTGCTTCGAGACGGAAAGAATGATCCCGAACGAAACACAGGTGAACAATACGCTCGTCCCGCCCATGCTGATGAGGGGCAGCGTGAGGCCCGTGACGGGCACCAGGTCGAGGTTGACGGCAATGTTGAAAAAAGCCTGCAAGAGCAAAGCCAGGCCAATTCCAAAGGCCACCATCGCCCCAAAGGCTTTGGAACTTTTGGTCACCAGCCGCACGATGCGGAAAAAGAACAGGACGTAGAGCAGCAGAATCAGAATCCCCCCGATGGCCCCGTATTCTTCCACGATGATGGAATAGATGAAGTCAGCGTGCGCACTGGGCACGTAATTGCGTTGCGTACTGTTGCCCGGCCCGACGCCGAAAAGACCACCATTAGCCATCGCAATCTGGGCCTTGGTAATCTGGTAGCGCTCGTCGTTGGATGCCGTCTCTGGATTGAAAAAGGTATCCATCCGGTTTTGCCAGGTAGCGGCCCGGGGAATGAGGTGGGGATAGCGCGCACCCACCATCACCATCAGGCTGAAAACACAAATGCCCAGCAGAATCAACATCACCACGTACTGCATGGCCACGCGACCTACCACCATCATCAGGATACAGATCAGGAACAGCATCAGGGCCGAGGAAAGGTCGTTGATCGCAATCAACATACAAATACCAATCACCGGCGCAATGATGGGCAAGAAGGCCTCTTGAAAGTCTTTTATCACGTCTTGCTTCGAGCCGATGGAGCGGGCCACAAAGATGATCAGGGCCGTCTTGGCAAAGTCAGAACTCTGAAATGTCAGGCCAATGAAGGGCACCTGCAGCCAGCGCTGGGAGTTGTTGATCACCGGACCAAACCACATCGTCAAAATCAACAACACGAAAGAGACCACCAGCAAGCCGGGAGCCCAGCGGCTGAATTTGGTGTAGGCCAGCAGGTGGCAAATGTAAATGACGATCAAGCCCACCGTCAGAATCAGCCCGTGCTTGAGCAGGTAAAAGCCCACGGCCCCACCCCGCTCCACGTAGGCCAGGTTGGCCGAAGAACTGAAGACGGACATCATGGAAATGATGGACAACAGGACGATGATGGCCCAGATGACGCGGTCGCCCCGCAGCTCAGTCGCAATGCGTAAGGAGAGGTTCATGCGTGCAGGTTTTTAACGGCCGTGCGGAACTGGTCGCCACGGTCCACGTAATTTTTGAAGAGGTCGAAGCTCGCACAGCAGGGGCTCAGCAGCACCGTATGGCCCGGCAAAGCGTGGGCACCGGCGAAGACCACCGCCGCTGCGGCACCGCTGCATTCCAGGATCGTGGGAATGACCCCGCGGAAGGCCGCCAGCAGCTTGCTGTTGTCCAGACCCATACAGATCAGGGTGTGGATTTTGCCTTCCACCAGCGGCAGCAGAACGTCGTAATCGTTGCCCTTATCGGTGCCCCCGGCGATCCAGACGGTGGGGCCCGTCATCGCCTCGAGGGCGAAATAGGCGGCATCGACGTTGGTGGCTTTGCTGTCGTTGATCCAGGTACGGCCGTCGGTGGTGGGAATCACCTCCATCCGGTGGGGGGCGGGGATGAAGCTGTCGAGCGCCAGTTGGATGTCTGGCGCACTGACGCCCATGCGGAGGGCCATCCGGGCGGCAAACAGGGCGTTGAGGCCGTTGTGGCGACCGCGGAGCTGCCCCGTACCGAGGGTAAATTCGTGGCCATCCACCACAATGGAGGCCTCGCGCACGTCAGCCGCATCAATCGTGTGCACCTGGCTTTTCGGATTTCGGCGCCGGAGCGCAGGTGCAATGGTCGTTGAATCAGCAAGGACGTACAAGACGTCGTCAGGCCCCTGAGACATGGCGATACGCAGCTTGCTGTCCGCGTACTTTTCGAGCGTATACTCGTAGCGGTCCAGGTGATCGGGGGTAATGTTGAGGACGGCTCCTACGCCGGGGCGGAAAGCCTCGATGCCGTCGAGTTGAAAACTGCTGAGCTCCAGCACGTAGACCTCCGGCGTGGGATGGTCCAGCAGCAGGCGGGCGAAGCTGTCGCCGAGGTTGCCACCGGCGATGGATTTCACCCCCGCCGCCGCGAGCAGGTGGTGGGTCAGCATCGTCGTAGTCGTTTTGCCGTTGCTGCCGGTGATGCCGATGATTTTCGTCCCGGGCGGAGCGTAGCGGGCGGCAAACTCAATTTCGCTGATGACGGGGATGCCCTTGGCGCGCAGTTGCACGATGAGGGGTGCCGTATCGGGGATGCCGGGGCTTTTAACTACCTCGCTGGCTTCCAGGATGCGCGCTGCGGTGTGGCCGTTGGTTTCCACTTCAATGCCGGCGGCCCGGAGCTCCTCCAGGAAGCGGGGATTGCCCGGGCCAGCGTCGGAGACGAACACGGCAAAGCCCTCCCGTTGCGCGAGGCGGGCCGCACTTGCACCGGATTCACCGGCTCCCAGGATGACAATGGTTTTGCTTGTGTTCATATTGATTTACGTAGCTTGCCGGAAAGGCTGCGGAGATGCCCCGCCTTCTTCCATGCTGCCCCCGTCAGCGCAGTTTCAGCGTCAGGATTGTCGCCACTGCCAGCAGCAGGCTAACGATCCAGAAGCGGATCACGATTTTGGTTTCGGGCATGCCCTTTTTTTGGAAATGATGGTGTAGCGGAGACATGAGGAAAATCCTCCGTCCCTCGCCGTATTTTCTTTTAGTGTATTTGAAGTAGCTTACCTGCACGACCACCGAGAGGTTCTCCACCACGAAGATGATGCAGAGCATAGGCAGCAGCAGTTCCTTGCGCAGCAGGATGGCCAGGGCAGCGATGATGCCGCCCAGGGCCAGCGACCCGGTGTCCCCCATGAAGACCGTCGCCGGAAAGCTGTTGTACCACAGGAAGCCCAGGCAGGCTCCCAGCAGACAACCGCTGAAAACCACCAATTCTTCGGTCCCCGGCAGGTGCAAAATGCCGAGGTAATTGGCGGCAATGGCGTTACTGCTGACGTAGGCGAAGACCGCCAGCGTCCCGGCAATGGTAGCCGAAACGCCCGTGGCCAGGCCATCCAGGCCGTCCGTCAGGTTGGCGGCGTTGGAGATGGCCGTGACGATGAAGATGATGAAGGGGATGAACAGTATCCACACCAGCTGCTTGCCGATGCCGAAAAGGTTTTCGTAGGCCATGCGGCTGTCTTTCACGAAGGGGACGTTGGTTACCGTAGTGCGGTAATTGGCCCGGGAGACCGTCACGCCATTTTCCAGGGTCGTGGTGGCAATTGGCCCCACGCGGTCGGCGTCCGTCAGGCCAATGGAGGCTGCGTCGGCCACCTCAAAGCGGGCAACCACCTGTTCGCTGAAGAGCATGACCAGGGCGATGGTGAGGCCCAGGCCCACCTGGCCCAGAATTTTGAAGCGCCCCGCCAGGCCATCTTTGTTCTTGCGCTTGATCTTGAGGTAGTCGTCGACAAAGCCAATGAGCCCCATCCAGACGGTGGTCACGAGCATGGTCAGGAGATAGACATTATCGAGCCGCCCCATCAACAGGCAGGGCACGAGGATGGCCAGCAGAATGATGATGCCGCCCATGGTGGGGGTACCGGCCTTTTTGGCCTGTCCTTCCAAACCGAGGTCCCGGACGCTTTCGCCCATCTGGTGGCGCTGCAGTTTGCGGATGATGCCCGCCCCGAAGACCATGCTGATGAGCAAAGAGATGATGATGGCCGCCCCGGCGCGTACGCTGAGGAAGTCGAAAAGATCGGCTCCGGGAAAATCTCCGAGCCGGTCCTGGAACCACTCGATGAGGCTAACGAGCATGGCTGCGGAGTTGAAGTGCGTTGGCAATTTCCAGCTTATCGTCAAAGGGCAGGCGCTGGCCTTTGATTTCCTGGTAGGTTTCGTGTCCCTTGCCCGCTACGAGGAGGATATCTCCCGGGCGGGCCAGCTCAACGGCCGTGCGGATGGCGCTGCGGCGGTCGGTGATGCGCAAGGTTTTGGCCCGCAGCTGGGGGGTATCGAGGCCGGCTTCCATTTCGCTGAGGATGGCTTCGGGGTCTTCGCTGCGGGGGTTATCGCTGGTGAGGATGGCGCGGTCAGCCAGGCTGGCGGCCAGGCGGGCCATGCTGGGCCGCTTCGTCCGGTCGCGGTCTCCCCCGGCTCCCACCACGCAGAGCAGGGCACTGCCGGGCTGAAGAACCTCACGCAGGGTTTCCAGCACGTTTTGCAGGGCGTCGGGGGTGTGGGCGTAGTCGACGACGGCAGTGAGTTGTCCGGCGGGGTCAATGACGTAATCCAGGCGGCCGTTGGCGGCGGAGAGGCTGGAAAGGGCGACCAATACGTCCTGGCTCTCCTGCCCCAGTTCCGTAGCCACTCCATAGGCGGCCAGCAGGTTGTAAGCATTGAACCGCCCCAGCAGGCGGGTGAAGACTTCCGTGCCGTTCACCTCCAGCTGGAGGCCCTGTGGCGAGTTGCCAAGCACTTTGGCGCGGTAATCTACCACCTTGCGCAGGCTGTAGAATTTTTTGCTGGCCACGGTGTTTTGCAACATGACCGCACCGTTTTTATCGTCGGCGTTGCTTAGGGCAAAGGCCGTTTTGGGCAGTCCGTCGAAGAAGGCCTTTTTGGCGTCGCGGTAAGCGGCGAAGGTACCGTGGTAGTCGAGGTGATCGTGGGTAAGGTTGGTGAATACGCCACCGGCGAAGACCAGTCCTTCGATCCGGGACTGCGCAACGGCGTGGCTGCTGACCTCCATGAAGGCGTAGTCGCAGCCCGCAGCCACCATGTCCGCCAAATGGGCGTTGATGGCCAGGGCATCGGGCGTGGTGTGGGTGGCTGCAACGATGGCTGTACCGATGCGAACCTCGACGGTGGAGAGCAATCCGGCCTTGTAGCCCAGGCGGGTAAATAAGTCGTGCAGCAGGGTACTTACGGTCGTCTTTCCATTCGTTCCCGTTATACCAATCAGCCGGAGGACCTGGCTGGGGTTGCCGTAAAATTCGCTGGCCAGGATGCCCAGGGCCCGGGCAGAATCGGCAACGGAGAGGAAGACGGGGCCTTCGGCATTGCTCATCGTCCCTTGCCCCGCATCCCGAAATTCTCCGGGACTATCGCCTGCGAGCGCGCCCTCGTGCACAATGACGGCCGCACCCGCCGCGATGGCCTGGGCAATGTAGGCGTGACCATCCACCTGGGTGCCGCGAACGGCCACGAAGAGGCTGCCGGGCGTGACTTTCCGCGAATCAAAAACCACGCCGCTCACTCCACGACCAGCCAGCTCGCCAGTAATGGCAAGCGGACGGATACGATCGATGATTGGGGTGAGCAGCATGGTTCTAAATTGATTGCAAAAAACGTCTCGATGAAGAAAATTTAGTTGAGGATGAGGGTCACGTCGCGGCCCCGTTGGCCGCGGCCATCGGTCTGCCATTTCTGGTCGACCACCCGTCCAACCCCCTGGGGATGAACGATGTAGCCCTCGTTTTCCAGCACGTACACTGCGTCGCGCAGGCGCATGCCGCGTACGTTGGGGAATTTTTGGGTAGCCGGGTTCCAGGGTTTGATGTCCACCCGTTCGTCGCCCGCATCCACCACGGCCAGTTCGGTGGCGGGCAGGGAATCAACGTCAATGTGGACATTGACGAAGTCGAGCACCTTGGCAATTTCCCCGAGGTGACCAGCGTCGCGGTTGGGCAGCTGGCTGGCGTACAGCACCGGCCGGGGGCCCTGGTTGAGGGGTTCGTGCACCTCAATCATGCTGTTGTAGATGTTATCGGCAATTTCGCGGAAAACAGGTCCGGCCAGCTCGCTGCCGTAGTAACCACCCCGACTGGGATTGTAGATGACGACAATGACGCTGTACTTGGGATTATCGGCCGGGAAGTAGCCCGCAAAACTGGCCTGGTATTCCTTGCGGCGCCCCGGTTTGCCGTAGTTCTGCAAACTCGTCCCCGTTTTGCCGGCGAAGCGGTACTGGTCTGACTTCAGGCGGTAGGCGGTGCCACGGTCCACCACCCCTTCAAGCAGACTGCGGAGCTGTTCGATGGTCCCCTGGGAAGCGATCTTTTTGTCGATCACCGTTGGTTTGAAGGCTTTGATGACTTTCCCTTCGCGGCGGACTTCCTTGACCAGGTAAGGCTTCATCATGCGGCCGTTGTTGGCCACGGCATTGAAGAAGGTCAGGGTTTGCAGCGGCGTGAGTTTGCTTTCGTAGCCGAAGGCCAGCCAGGCGCGGGATACGCCCGACCAGGTGCCCGACCCGGTACTGTTGATGAAGGGCTGGGCTTCGCCTTCCAGTTCCAGGCCCGTCTTTTCTTCGAGGTGAAACGACTTCAGGCGGTCGGAAAATTCGTTGTCGGAGTAAAGGCTATCGGCCAGTTTGGCCATGGCGACGTTGGACGACTGTTCGAAGGCCTGGCGGACGGAAATGACGTTCCAGTGCTTACTCATGGGGTTAGAGTCTTCGATGGTGACGTCGTAGAATTCCTTGGTCCCGTTTTCGATGTCAATTTCGCTGTCGAGGGTTACTTTGTCGTCTTCCAGCAGGGCCATCATGGTGGCCAGCTTGAAGGTAGACCCCGGCTCGGTGGCCATGGCGATGGCGTAGTTGTACATCTCGAAGTAGTCGCTGCCGTCGGTATTGCGGCCCAGGTTGGCCATGGCGCGGATGGCGCCGGTCTCAACGTCCATAACCACCACCGATCCCCACTCGGGCAAGTGCTGGTGCATGGCTTTATCGAGGGCGTTTTCAGCGATGTCCTGGATATTGACGTCGAGGGTCGTGTACACATCGGCTCCCGAGGTGGGCTCCACGATGGCGAGGTTTTCCGTGGGGATCCAGCCGCCGCCGGGGATCTGGAACATCTCGGCCTGGCCGCTGGTGCCAGCCAGGTCGGTATTGAAGGCGTCTTCGATGCCCACCATTTGTTCGCCGTCCACCTTGCCGATGGTACGGCGGGCGAGCCAGCCGAAGGGGCGCTTGCGTTCGTCGCGCTTTTCGACGATGAGGCCGCCACCCAGTCGCCCTTCGTTGAAGATGGGGAAGCGCTGGACTTGCTGGAGTTTACTGTAGCTGACGCTTTCGGCGATCTTGTAATAATGCCGCGCCGGGCGGTTGATGCTGTCGCGCATGGCAATCAGGCTATCCCGCCAGGCACCCGGCGTATAGTCGCTGTTAACGTGGACGGAAAGCAGGTAGGCCAGGCTATCGATGTTGCTGTAGTAGGCCTTGGGCGATGCCACAAAGGGATCGAAGTGGAGGCTAAAATAGGGAACGGAGGTGGCCAGCAGGTTCTCGTCGTTGCTGTAAATGTTGCCGCGTTCCGCCTGGACAGTCCGGACCCGGAAGAGGCTCTCGCCCATCGCCAAAAATTCGGCACGCTTCAGGTAAGCGATATCGACCGTACGGTAGGCCAGCAGCACAGCCACGGGCATGACGATCACCGCCAGGATGGCGTAGATGCGTACGAGTGCTTCGTCTTTGAAGTTTATGGCGGCCATAGTGGTGGTGGAGGTGGTAGAGGGATGTTTTTCGTGGGCGGAAGTAGCGCCTGGGGGGCACTACTGGTTGGCCGGGACGAGGAGCTTTTTGGGTTTACCACGGTGCATGCGCAGGCCGTCCGCCCGGACGTTCTGCACTACTTCCGAGCGCAGGCCATTGTACATGTTATCGCTTTGCAAGGACATGTAAAGCCAGCGCTTTTGCTTGATGTCTTCTTCCAGTTGCTGGATGCGCCGGATGTTGTATTCCGCGTAATGGGCGTTACCAATATACAGCAGAGCCATCGCGCCCAGAAAGACGAGAAAGCCGAGGTTGTTCAGGATGAAGGCCGACGGATTAAAGCGCGGGCCGTAATTGCGTTTTGCTGCCATTTTTGTCACACCTTATGGAATGCTGCGGGGAGCTTGTGGTGGCGAGGCTTCCCCCTGGCCAGCCCCACCGGGTGGCGGGGGTAGGCTGCGGCGAGGCACCATCAAAAAATAACCCAGTCAGCAATCCAAGAAAATAAAAGAAGTGTTGAAGCCTCCACCAGCCCCCGGAAAGGGGCGGATGCATTCAGGCTTCCCCACTGCGCTCCCCTACCCGTAGTTTGGCACTGCGGGCGCGGGAGTTGCGCCGAATTTCTTCGGCCGAAGGCAACACGGGTTTCTTCGTCAGGATTTGGTAGGGACGGTCAATTTTCCCGTAGAAATCCTTGTGGACGTCGCCACCTGCGTTGCCGGTTTTGAGGAAGTTTTTGGTGATGCGGTCTTCGAGTGAATGATAAGCGATGACGACGAGACGACCTTGGTTTGGTATCAGTAAGTCGGTGGCCTGGGCCAGTAAATCGGAAAGTGCGCCGATCTCGTCGTTAACTTCTATCCTCAACGCCTGAAACACCTGGGCCAGGTAGCGGGGGCGGGTGCCCCTGACCAACGGATCGCAGACGTTCAGGAAGTCCTGAATCGAAGCGATGGGTTGGCGTTCGCGGGCCGCGACGATGGCCTGGGCCAGGGTGCGGGCGTTGCGAACTTCGCCGTATTCCCCGAAGACCTTCTGCAATTCGTCGGCTTCGTAGTGGTTGACTACGTCGGCGGCGCTGCGGTCAGCGGTTTTGCCCATGCGCATATCCAGCGGCGCGTCGAAGCGGTAGCTGAAGCCTCGCTCGGCCTGGTCGAACTGGTGGCTGGAAACCCCCAGGTCAGCCAGCAGGCCATCGATGCGATCGATGCCGTAGAGCCGCAGGTAATTGCGTAAGTGGCGGAAGTTGGCGGCTACGAAGGTGAAGCGTTCGTCGGCCAGGGCGTTGGCTTTGGCTTCCTCATCCTGGTCAAAACCGAACAGCTTCAGGTCCATGCCCTTTGCTTGTTCGAGGATGAGGCGGCTGTGGCCACCCCCACCGAAGGTTACATCAACGTAAACTCCTCCCGGGCGGAGATTCAAATAGTGCACGCATTCGTGCGCCAGTACGGGAACGTGGTAGTCCATCAGCTGTCTTCCTTGTCCCGTGGAGAATCACCGAACACTTCTTCAGCCAGCGCCCCGAGGTCATCGGGTTCGTTTTCCAGCTGGAGTGCGTATTCGGCTTCCGCCCAAATTTCAATTCTGTCGTTTCTGGCGCAGAGGATGAGGTTCTTGTCGGCTTTGGCCGCAGTGAGCAGTCGCTTGGGGAGCAACAGCCGATCGGCGGCGTCGGGGACAACTTCGCTGGCACCCGCGTAAAAAGCCCGCTTGAAGAGCAGGTTTTTTTGCTTGTACTCGCTCAGCTCATCCACTTCCTGTTTGATGTGGTCCCACACCGGCTTAGGGTAGAGGGTGAGACAGCCACCAATGCCCCGGTTGACTACGAACTTGAGGGTATCGCGGTCGCCCAGGTTTTTGAGCAGACCGCTCGGCATGCGGAAGCGTCCCTTACCATCAAGGGCCACCTCATACTCGCCAAGCAAATCGTACTTCAAGGCCATAAAGCGGTTCAGACGGAATACACTTATCCCATCGTGGCTGTAAAAGTACAGCCTATTCCCACATCTTCCCACTTCTGCCCACTTTTTTTCACATTTTTCTTCGCTCAAATGGCCAGAAAAAAGCAAATGGTGGTCAAAATGTAAACAAAAAACGAATAAACGTTATTTTCAACAGCTTAAAAGCGTCATACTGCGCTGTTCTTTTTCCTGATTGCGGGCCAGTTGCCCTCTTGGTGGATTTTTGTGCCGGACTATGTCCGGTGGTAAAAAGTGGGAACTTTGAACGCGTTTCGTGCCCAGGTGGGAATGTTCTGCCTGCTGGAAAGCAAAAACACTGACCCTTTTCCGTCGTCACGATCCCTAAAGTGCACAATTTAGGGCATTTTGTTGTAGCGAATACCACGTTGCTACAAATAATTTTCAAACTCGTGCGCGCGCTGACGGGATAAAAGGATGGAATGCAGCAGGAACCGCTCTCCGCTGCCGCCCTGGCAACGGAGATAAAACGTTTACCGTGGCCTGACCCTCGGCAGGAGTGGGCAGCAGTATCTTCGCGCCTGGAAAGTGAAGACGGCCGCCGTGGCCTTCCTCGCTCGTTCACTAATCTTTGCACCTGCGGCCGCGCCCCCTTAAAAAGGCCCGCCCCGCCCAACGCTGCTTACGATATGAAAAAGACCTATATCATTGCCCTCATCATGGCCGTAGTAGCCGCCGTACTGGTCCTCAACGCCGGCGGTGAAGTGGCTCCCTACGCCAGTTTCAATACCGCCAGCGAAAGCGGCGAATCGGTCAAGCTCGTCGGCACCCTGGTCAAGGATAAGCCCATGGTTTTTGACCCGCTCAAAGACCCCAATAAGTTCACCTTTTTCCTGGAAGATGCCGAGGGTACGGAGCGCGAGGTGGTCCTCCTGATGGGCAAACCCCAGGACTTTGAAATGTCGGAAAGCATCGTGCTCACCGGCCGCATGGAAGGCAATACCTTCATCGCCAAAGACGTGCAACTGAAGTGCCCCAGCAAGTACAAAGACGAAGAATCAATGATCAAAGACCTCGTCGGCTAAGCCGCCCCCCTTTATTCCTTTATTCTTTTCCCCCTTCCCCCTTTTCTCCTTGGAACCAATACAATACATCGGTGAACACCTCGGCCCCCGCTACGTCGGGCACTTTGCCGTTTTGCTCGCCTTTTTCGCGGGGCTGCTCAGTACGATCAGCTATTTTCTGGCTACGCAGTACCGCGAGGAAAAACTCCGGGGCGGCCGCTGGGCCCGCCTGGGGCAACTGAGCTTTTTGGCCCACGGCGCGGCGGTTTTTACCGTCATCGGGACGATCTTCTTCGCGATGCTCAACCAGTACTACGAGTACAATTACGTGAGCGCGCACGTGAGTGGCGACCTCCAGCAGCGCTACATTTTCAGCGCTTTTTGGGAGGGGCAGGAAGGAAGTTTTTTGTTGTGGATGTTCTGGCACGTCATCCTGGGCTACGTCCTGATGGTGACGGCCCGCAGCTGGGAGCGGCCGGTAATGGCGGTGCTCGGCTCGGTGCAGGTGGTCATTGCCAGCATGTTGCTGGGGGTGCACTTTGGTTTTGGGGATTGGGTGCTGAAGTTTGGCTCCAACCCCCTGCTGTTGCTGCGGGAGACGATCCAGGCCCCGATTTTTCAGCAGGCGGACTACGTTGAACTGCTGAAGGGCAGCGGCCTCAACCCCAGCCTCCAGAATTACTGGATGACGATTCACCCCCCTACCCTTTTCCTGGGTTTTGCCAGCACGGTGGTTCCCTTCGCCTTTGCGGTGGCGGGGCTGTGGACGGGCCGGCACCAGGATTGGCTCAAGCCCGCACTGCGGTGGAGCCTCTTCAGCGCTGGCATCCTAGGCATCGGCATCCTGATGGGGGCCGCCTGGGCCTACGAGGCGCTCAACTTCGGGGGCTACTGGGCCTGGGACCCGGTGGAGAACACCAGCCTCGTCCCCTGGCTCATGCTCGTGGCGGGCCTGCACACCAACCTGATCAGCCGGGCGACGGGCCAGGGCATCCGGGCCACTTACCTGTTCTACCTCTTCACCTTTGTCCTCATCATTTACAGCACTTTCCTGACGCGTTCGGGAATTTTGGGGGACACTTCGGTGCACGCCTTCACCGAAATGGGCCTGGAGGCCCAGTTGCTCTTTTTCCTCGGCTTTTACGCCGCGTTGAGCGTCGGCCTGCTCGTTTGGCGCTGGCGCTCCATCCCTGCGCCGGAGCAGGAAGAAAGTGTGAGCAGCCGGGAGTTCTGGATGTTCATCGGCAGTCTTACCCTGCTCATGTCGGCCGTCCTCATCACCGGTTCCACCAGCATTCCGGTCTACAACGCGATCCGGGAATACTTCAATCCGCTTTTTGACGGGGTAACGCTGACGGACCCCGAAGACCACCACAACCGTTTCCAGATCTGGATCGGCATTTTCATTGGCATTCTCTCCGGCATCGCCCACTTTTTGCGCTGGCGGGAGAAAGATTTTGCGAACAATTGGAAGCCCTTTGTTTACCATACTTTGGGCGCGGTCGCAGGTGCAGTGTGCCTTTCGCTGCTGACTTTGTTGTGGATCAAAGCCGGTCCCTGGCAGTTCAAGCTGATGCTTTTTGCCGGTTGGTTTGCCGTTTGGAGCAATGTGGACTACCTGATCCGCTTCTCCAGGCGGGACGCCAAAGTGTTTGCCAGTTCCCTGAGCCACATCGGCTTCGGCATCATGCTGGTGGGCATCCTGGCCAGCGGCGCCAATAAGCGGATCATCTCCCAAAACCAGTTTTTGATGGAGGGGCTCAGCGACGACGAGCAACTCGTGCGCACCACCGTCATCCTCATCAAAGACGAGCCCCTGGTGATGGAAAACTACGAACTCACGCTGCGGGGCGACACGATCGACGGCTACAACCGCACCTACACGGTAGACTACCGGCAGTTCGACGCCGAGCGCAACGTCGTCAATGAATTCGAGCTCCACCCCAACGTCATCTACGACAAAACTTACGAGAAGATCGCCATCACCAACCCCAGCACCAAGCGCTACTGGGATAAAGACATCTTCACCGTCATCATGAGCCTGCCCAAAGAAGAGCAGAGCATCACCGAAAAACAGGCCAAGGAGGATAGCCTCGCCTACCGCATCCACGCACTGCGGGTGGGCGAAAGCACGGCCTTTAAGGACACCGTCAAGATCCGCGACCCCGACACCTTCCAGATCCGCAACTTCGCCCTTGCGCTCGAGGAATTCTCCCGCGTACCCCGCCACCCCGACTACGTGGCCGAGCCCGACGACATTGGCGTGAGCGCCCGTGTCCGCATCAGCCGCGGCGGGGAGGGTACTCCCGAATACGATGCCCAGGTGGCCATCGTCCTGCGCGAAGGGCTGCTCTACCACTACCCCGCCCAGCTCAACGACATATCGACGCGGATCAAGATCGACGAAAGCGTGTTCAGCCAGCTCCTCACCCCCGAAGACGACCTGGATTACCAGGAGTTTGTGGTCAAGCCCGGCAGCGACTTCCGCATCGGTGATAAGACCATCACCTTCCGCAACTTCCAGCCCCAGCCCGACGTCGATCACTACGAACCCCAGCCCGACGACATTTCCGTCAGTGCCATCCTGGAAGTGGCCACCGACGACGGTGCCACGGGTACGCTTGAACCCGTTTTCATCATCCGCGACAAAACCCCCAGCCGCGTGCGCGATGAACACCGGGAACTGGGGCTTTTTGCCAACCTGGTCAACCTCAACCCGGAGACCAGCGAAGCGACCTTACTCGTGGCCCAGGCTCCACCCCGTAGCAGCCTGGCCGTCCCCATCGCGGTGGCGACCAATTCCAGCCGCTCCGACTGGCTGGCGTTGCAGGCCATTGAGTTTCCGGGCATTAACCTTTTTTGGTTGGGGTCCATCTCTATGCTGCTGGGCTTGTTGTTCAGTATGGTGCTGCGGTTGAGGGGGCGGTAGGGAGGCTTACATCAACCCTTGAAAGCATTCCTATTGTCATCCCAATGACACAATGCCGCCACGAGGCCGCAAGTGCAGGCAGCGAATGTTGAGAAAGTAGCGTTAATGTTACGGGAACGTTAAACAAATTGCCCTGACAACAATTAACCAGATACTTAATCGACCAACTCCTTCGCACGCCAAATCAAGTTTCGTCTTTCCAGCAAAAATTTGCGGGGAAGAAGTTGGTGCCAGGCTACATACACTCTTTGGACTTATCCACCATGCCAAAAATCCATTCTGACGCACGGTCGCTTTTCTGCTCCTCGACGTGCCAATGAGGACTGAACGCTTAGCCCGCGCGAAACACTGGTTTAGAGCATCAACTTTGATTGCCTGATCTCGTGTGCTGATCACCCCTATTCCCCATTGAGGGGAATAAAAATGAACTTACAACTTCTCAATCTTTAACCAAATATGCGTAAAATGAGACTATTATTACTAGTCCTGTTGCTTTGCGGCTTTACTGCCCTGCAGGCCCAGGCCATCACCGGTAAAATTACCGACCCAGGCGGAGAGCCCCTTATCGGTGCCTCCGTCCTTGCTAAAGGTTCTACTTCCGGTACCGTCACGGATCTGGACGGCAACTTTGCACTCACGCTTCCCGCCAACACCGAGTTTTTGGTGGTGACCTACACGGGTTTCACGACCCAGGAGGTTCCCGTCGTTGCGGGTCTGACCAACTACAGCATCACCCTGTCGGAAAGCTCTACGGTGCTGGAGCAGGTGGTAGTTACAGGTTACGGTTCTACGACGCGTCGGCGCCTTACCACGTCCATCGCCTCCGTTGGCACCGAAGCTTTTGACAACGTTCCGATCACCAGCTTCGAGAATGCCCTCCAGGGCCGTCTTCCCGGTGTGACGATCAACTCCAACTCGGGTACGCTGGGTGCCCAGACGTCCGTGCGGGTACGCGGTGTTGGCTCGATCAACAGCGACAACCAGCCGCTCTACGTCGTGGATGGTGTTATCATGGAGTCCACCATCGAAGGCCTTGCGCTGGGTGGTCCTGGTACCAATCCCTTGGTTAACATTAACCCCGCCGACATTGCGAGTGTCGACGTACTAAAAGACGCTGCTTCTGCGGCCATTTACGGTTCACGGGGCTCTAACGGTGTAATCATCATCACCACCAAATCCGGTGATTTCAACCAGAAAGCGAAGGTTTCCGTCAACTCTTACATTGGCTTTACCAACCCCACCAACCAATACGAATTGCTGACGGGGCCCCAGTACGCCGAGCTTTGGAACCGCGCCTTCCTGGCTGGTGGTGGCAGCCCCACTTCTACCGACCTCTACGCCAACCCCGCCGAGGAGCCCGATGCGCAATGGCTGGATTTGGTAACGCAGCAGGGCCAGCTCCAGGAAACCAGTGCCAGCGTCTCCGGTGGTACGAACACCATTTCCTACTTCCTCGGCGGAACGTACCGCGACGAAGATGGCTGGGTAACGACGACAAACCTGAAGCGCTACAGCCTCCGCCTGAACCTGGAAGCTAAGTTGGGTGATAAGTGGAGAGCAGGCCTCAACCTCAACCCCACCCGCACGGTCAACAACCGCCAGAATGAGGACAACAACGTTGCCTCACCTCAGACCTACGCGGCCCTGGCCTTCCCCAACCTCAACCCTTTCGACGAGAACGGCAACACCCGGGGTGGCATCATCCGTACCAGCACGGGCCGTGCCCAGTTTGCGGGTAACCCACTGATCAACCTCGAAGGTCAGAACATCAGCCTGACCACCAGCCAGGTACTCGCCAAAACTTTCCTGGAGTTTAACCCCATCAGCTCGCTGAAAATCCGCAGTGAATTCGGTACCCAGTACCTGAACCTGACGGACTTTCAGAAGTCCAGCTCCCTGACCACCGACGGCTTTGGTTCCGGAGGCACGGGGCAGGCGCAAAACCAGGAAGTGCTGAACTACACCTGGGACAATACGGCTACCTACCTCGTTGATTTTGGCCGCTCGACCCTCGACCTCTTGGCGGGCTTTTCCGTTCAAAACAACGTTACCAACACTCTCAACGTAAATGGTAATACTTTTGCCGATGACCGCCTGCTGACCCTCAACTCCGCCGCCGAAATCACCGGTGGTGGTGGTTTCAACACGGCTTACCGCTTCGTTGGTTACCTGGCCCGGGCCAGCTACTCTTTTGACGATAAACTCTTCTTCAACGTCAGCGCCCGTTACGACGGTAGCTCCCGCTTCGGCCGGGATAACCTCTACGGCCTTTTCCCTGCTGTTTCTGCCGCCTACGACATTGCTCGTGACCTCGATACGCCCTTCAGTCAGCTGAAAGTCCGCGCCAGCTACGGCTTGACGGGTAATGCCGGTATTGGCAACTTCGCCCCCGCTGGTCTGGTTGCCTTTGGTAACGATTACAATATGATCCCCGGTTTCCAGCTCAACCAGCTCGAGAACACTGAGCTGACCTGGGAAAGCGCCCGCACCTTTGATGTCGCGCTGGATTTCACGCTGGCCAATGGCTTCCTGGATGGCTCCGTTGGTTTTTACAACAAGGTTAGTTCAGACCTCCTCCTTGACGTACCCCAGCCACAGACGAATGGCATTTCAGTCATCACCTCTAATGCTGGCGAAATCCTGAACACGGGCATTGAGTTCAACCTGAACTTTAACCTGGTCAATAAGCCCGACTTCCAGTGGAATTTCAACCTCAACGGTGCTACTCTGCGAAATGAAGTGCGGGATCTGATCGACAACAATGGTGACGGAGAGCCCGATGACATCACCGTAACCCGCTCACTGGCCCGCGTAGGGGAAACTTTGGGATCCTTCTTCCTGATTCCTTACGCTGGCGTTGACCCTGCTAACGGGGATGCCCTTTTTATCAATGCACAAGGAGAAACGACTGCAGTTTACCCCGGTTTGGACGCTCGTGTGATTGCGGGTAATCCCATTCCCGACTTTTCCGGTGGTTTCGGCAGCAATGTGCGCTTTAAAGGATTTGACTTCAGCTTTTTCTTCCAGACCTCGTTGGGCCACCAGTTGTACCTCAATGAAGGCACTTTCGTGGAGAATAACCTCGCCGCAACCTGGAACCAGCGCACCACCCAGCTGGACGCCTGGACACCTACCAACACCATCACCAACGTACCCGAGGCGCGTCGTCGCGTCAACGGAAGCCAAGCCTCTACCCGTTACCTCTCCGATGCCGACTACCTCCGCCTGCGGAACGTCCAACTTGGCTACACCTTCAAGGACATTGGAAAAGCTGGTAACTCCGCCCGCCTTTACGTCAGTGGTGCCAACTTGTTGACGTTCACGGACTTCGCCGGACTTGACCCCGAAGCCAGTGGCCAAGACGTCCGTGGTTTCGCACAAGGAGACATCTTCTTCAGCCGGCCCCAGACCAAGACCGTCACCTTCGGTTTCAACCTCAACTTCTAATCCTAAACTTCCGTGCAACTATGCAACGTTTAAAAATAACCTTACTAGCGGCTATGACCCTGTTTCTGGGGGCCTCTTGTACCGACTTCCTCACGGATCTCAGCCCAGCCCAATCTCTGCCTTCCAGCGAAGCCTTCAATCGGGCTGCTGACCTGGAAACGGCCCTGATCGGTGGCTACAATGCGCTGCAGAGCTCCGACCTGGGAGCCACTGGCTTCGCCATCAACGCCAACGTACTTTCCGACAATGCTGAGTGGCGGGGATCTTTCCCCAGCTACATCGATATGTACAACCGCCAGCTCACCGCAGCCAATCCGGAAATAGGCGGTATGTGGGCCCAGGGATACATAGCCATCAACCACGCTAACCTCGTACTGCAAGGCCTTACCACCGTGGATGACCCCGCCCTGACCACTGCCCTGGCCAACCGCCTGCGCGGTGAAGCCCTCTTCCTCCGCGGCATGATCCACTTCGAAATGGTCCGTTACTATGGCCAGCCCTGGGGCGCTTCCAGCTCTACCGACCTCGGCATCCCCGTGGTCACCATGGCCGTAGATGAATCAACGGACATCACTTTCCCCGCTCGGAACACCGTAGCAGAAGTATACGCCCAAGCTATTGCCGACCTGACGGAAGCCGCCTCATTGCTCGCTCCTACGGGTGCCCGCGGCCGCGCCAACGGTACTGCCGCTACCGCCTATCTGGCTGAAATTGCCTTCCAGCAGCGCGACTACCCCCAAGCCGCCGCCCTCGCCCAAACGGTCATCGAGGCTGGTTACGACCTCACCGCTTCACCTGAAATCCCCTTCATCAACGAAGGCAGTTCAGAGGAAATCATGGCCGTCATCAATACCGTGCAGGACAACCCCGGCGTTAACGGCTCTCTGGCTACCTTCCACCACATCAACGGACGGGGCGGCGACGTAGTCGTCAACCCCGACCTGAAGGAAAATGGTTACCTGGCAGTCATCCCCGCCGAACAGCTCGCCGAAGCAGGTCCTGACACCTTGATTGACCTGCGTTCCGCCCTCCTGACCTCTTCCGATATCTTCAACGTGGAGAAGTACGAAGATTTCACCAACAATGCTGACGATCTCATGCTTGTCCGCAGCGCGACCTTCTACCTGATGCGCGCTGAGGCATTGGCCCGCATCAATGGCATCAACGCCGAAAGCCTGGAACTGCTCAACACCATCCGCAACCGGTCCATCCGCCGCGTAAACGCCGCAGGGGAACAAAGCGACGCCAGCGACATTGTCAGCTACGAAGCTTCCGATTTCGCCGACGCCGATGCCCTCATCGAAGCCATCATCCTCGAGCGCCGCGTAGAGCTGGCCTTCGAAGGCAACCGCCTCCACGACCTGCGCCGCCTTCAGCGCGAAGTCCGTGGCGTACCCTTCAATGCCGATATCCTCCTCTTCCCCATCCCCCAACGGGAAATTGATGCCAACGACATGTTGGTCCAGAACCCCGGTTACTAAGGGCGGGTGAACCCGAACGGCCAGCGGCTATCGCTGCGCCAACCCTGGCCCCCTTGCACTCCAGCAGTGCAAGGGGGCTTTTTACTTACCCCCACTTCCCGGCCAATGCCGTAAAACTGCGCTAAAAAAAGGGCAATTGTCCACGAAGACCGCGCGGGAGAACCGGACCTCCCGCAACAAAGCACGGCCGGGCACCGCCAAGCGCATCCTCTTTTTACCTTTGTAGTCAAGATTCTTCTCCGCCTACCCTGCTCCGCCGGGTGGGTTCACGCTTCCTGCCCTCCCCGCCCATGCCCAAAAAATACCTTTTGCTTGCCGCCTCGGTGCTGGCCGTTGCCTGCTGGAATTCCGTAGGTTTTCATCAGGGCGACGAGCATTTCCAGCTGCTCGAATTTGCCAATTACCGGCTGGGCAATACACCGGCCGAAAACCTGGCCTGGGAATATGCTGCTCAGATGCGCCCCGGCACCCAGCCTTTCCTGGTTTTCGTCGTCTTGCGTGCCCTGGGTGCCGTTGGCCTGGCGGATCCTTTTCTGGTGGCGCTGGTCTTGCGTTTGCTTTCGGCGGGCTTGTTTTTGTACCTCGCCGTGCGGGTATACCGGAACTACGCCCCTGCGTTTGCTGACGCCCGTTGGCTGCGCTGGCTGGCCCTGTTGCTGCTCTTCAGCTGGGTCAATGTATACAGTGGAATTCGTTTTGCGAGTGAAAACTGGAGCGGAATGGCCTTCGCTTTTGGATTTCTCCTGTATCCCCTGCCCATTCGGGGGGCCTATACACTGACGCCCCGGCCTGCGGAAGCAGCGGGCCTCTGGAAGGTATTTGCGGCGGGCCTCTTGTTCGGGTGCAGTTTTGTGCTGCGCTACCAGATGGCGCTGGCCTGCGTAGGCCTGGGGGCCTGGCTGATTTTCGTAGGCCGGGAGTCTCCCCGGCGGTTGCTTGCCACCGTTGCGGGTGGCTTGGTGGTGGTAGCGTTGGGTACCGTAGCCGATTACTGGCTGTACGGCGAATGGGTCAACGCTCCCTGGAATTACCTGCGCGTAAACCTGGTGGAAGGGAAAGCCGCCACCTTCGGCACCCAGCCCTGGTGGGGCTACTTTGAATCCATTTTCGAGCGTGGGGTGCCGCCCCTGAGCCTGGTGTACCTGGCCGCCATCGGCTGGTTTTGCTACCGCTACCGCCGCGACCCGCTCACCTGGGCATTCGTCGTTTTCTTCGTCGTGCACTGTTTGCTGGCGCGCAAAGACATCCGCTTTCTCTTCCCCATGCTGCCATTCCTGCCCGTGGCCATCGTGGCGCTGGCACGCGACCTCCACGCCCGCTGGGGGGAGGCTGCTTTCCAACGATCCTGGCGGCGGCATGCGACTACTTTTTTGTGGGTCCTCAATCTGCTTTTGCTGGCCTCCGTGGCCGTTCGGCCGATGATTGTGGAGGTCTTGGCCCAGCGCTACGTGTACTACCATTACAACGAACCGCTTACGCTGCTGGCGGATGGCAAGCACATTTACACGTATTCCAATCTGCTCATCGACTTTTACCGGCGTCCGCAGGGCGTGACCATTGTCAACCAGGACCGTGCGGAGTGGCCGGGCGAGTGCCCGACGGCCACCTGCCTCTATTCGGAGCAAACGCGCAGTCCCAACCCACCGCCCGGGGCCAAACTCGTTTTCAGTACCCGCCCCGCCTGGGCGGAGCCGTTCAATTTTGGCGGCTGGCTGGACGGTATGCGCTGGTGGTACGTCTACGAGCTGCCCTGATGCAGGGAACTGGTGGTGTAAGGGGCGCGGCCGCAGGTGCCGGGCAAGTCTTTGGGGAGCGGAGGACGGCCCCGGACCTGGCTCCTTCATCCCTTTCCTTGCACCTGCGGACGCGCCCAACATACAATGCTGCGCCACAAATTGACCGCCAAAAGCGGTAAGTCATCCACTTCATCTGCCACTTTGGCAAAGCACCCGACTTTGGCACGTCGTATGCAACCGGGCCATGGTGAGGGCGGCACACGGCCCCACTCACCGGGCTTTTGAGCCATCTTAACCGCAACATTTTAGTTAACTAAACCATCCATACATGAAGCCGATCAACGATCGCGTAGTGGTAAAACCCGCTCCCGCCGAAGAAAAAACCAGCGGAGGCATCATTATCCCCGATACCGTTAAGGAGAAGCCCCAGCGTGGCGAAGTAATAGCCGTAGGTCCGGGCAAAGACGGTAACCTGATGACCGTTGCCAAGGGCGATATCGTCCTCTACGGCAAGTACGCGGGTCAGGAAGTCACCCTCAACGGGCAGGATTACCTGATCATGCGCGAAGACGACATCCTCGTAATCGTCGACTAGGGCAGCCCGCCAAAATGGCGGCAGCCCTGCCTCAGGCTTAACGCCCTTTTATCCTCTTACCAACCAGTAAAAACAGTACAATTATGGCTAAGGAAATTAGCTTTGACAGAATTGCCCGCGAAAAACTCCGCACCGGCGTTGATGCACTCGCCAACGCAGTAAAGGTGACCCTCGGTCCTAAAGGACGCAACGTCGTCATCCAAAAATCTTTCGGTGCCCCCCAGATTACCAAAGACGGTGTGACGGTAGCCAAAGAAATCGAACTGGAAGACGCCGTGGCCAACATGGGTGCCCAGATGGTGAAAGAAGTTGCCTCGAAGACCGCCGATATTGCGGGTGACGGTACCACCACGGCCACCGTCCTCGCCCAGGCCATGATCCAGGCCGGCCTCAAGAACGTTACCGCCGGTGCCAACCCGATGGATCTCAAGCGTGGCATTGACCAGGCAACCAAGCTCGTCATCGAGAACCTCCGCAAGCAGAGCGAAGTGGTGGGCAACGACTACGACAAAATTCAGCAGGTAGCAGCCATCTCCGCCAACAACGACAACGAAATTGGTGCCCTCATCGCTGATGCCATGAAGCGCGTATCCAAAGACGGCGTCATCACCGTAGAGGAAGCCAAAGGCACCGACACCTACGTGGAGGAAGTGATGGGTATGCAGTTTGACCGCGGTTACCTGAGCCCTTACTTCGTCACCGATGCGGAAAACATGGTAACGGAGTACGACCACCCCTACGTCCTTATCTACGACAAGAAGATCAGCAACATGCAAGACATCCTGCCCGTACTGGAGCAGGTGGTGCAGAGTGGTCGTCCGCTCCTGATCATTGCCGAAGACCTCGAGTCTCAGGCCCTGGGTGTACTGGTGGTCAACCGCCTGCGTGCCCAGCTGAAAGTGGTAGCCGTCAAAGCCCCTGGCTTCGGTGACCGCCGCAAGGCCATGCTCGAAGACATTGCCATCCTCACCGGTGGTACGGTCATCAGCGAAGAGCAGGGTTACAAGCTCGACCAGACGACGCTCGACATGCTCGGTACTGCCGAGAAAATCACCGTAGACAAGGACAACACCACTATCGTCAACGGTGGCGGTGAGGAAACCCAGATCAAGAGCCGCATCGGCCAGATCAAGCAGCAGATCGAGGTTACGACCAGCGACTACGACCGCGAGAAGCTCCAGGAGCGCCTGGCGAAGCTGGCCGGCGGCGTCGCCGTCCTCTACGTAGGTGCCGCCACCGAAGTAGAAATGAAGGAGAAGAAAGACCGCGTGGACGACGCCCTGCACGCAACCCGTGCCGCCGTTGAGGAAGGCATTGTTGCGGGTGGCGGTGTTGCGCTGGTGCGCGCCATCGAAGCCCTCGAAGGCATCAAAGGCGACAACGAAGACCAGACCATCGGCATCCAGATCGTCCGCAAGGCGATGGAAGCCCCCTTACGCACCATTGCCGATAACGCAGGGGTGGAAGGCAGCGTAGTCTTGCAGGGCGTAATGAGCGGCAAAGGCAGCTACGGCTACAACGCCCGCACGAACGAATACGAAGACCTGAAGAAGGCTGGCGTAATCGACCCCACGAAAGTGACCCGCATCGCTCTGGAAAATGCCGCCTCCATTGCGGGGATGGTATTGACCACGGAGTGTGTGATCAACGACAAGCCCGAGCCCGAAGGCGCTGCCGGCGGCCACAGCCACGGCGGAATGCCCGGCGGTATGGGTGGCATGATGTAATCAGCCTCCGCGCAAACAAAACGAGTAAACCCGGTCCAGCCCACGGCTGGCCGGGTTTCTTTTTGGAACCGGCTTTGTCCTCGCCCGTACGAAAAGCTGTACCTTGGGAGCCCTCACCGGGGCAAAAAGCCGGCTACACCCCGGCGTGCCCCCCCAGGCGGAAAATCCATCCGGCAAAGCAAATGAACCAAGCACTCACTCCCACCTTTTCTCCCACGAACGAAAGTGTACCTTGAAGGCATGGAACTAGCAGAAGGTAAGGAAAAATTCATCGAAGCCTGGGGCGCCCTGGGCAGCAGTTGGGGCGTTACGCGTACCATGGCGCAGATCCATGCCTTGCTGCTGGTGTCCAATGAACCGAAGAGTTCGGACGAAGTGATGGAAGAACTCGTCATCAGCCGCGGCAACGTCAATACCAACATGCGTATGCTGGTAGACTGGGGCCTGGCCCACAAAAAACTCATTCCCGGCGAACGCAAAGAGTTCTTCGTGGCGGAAAAAGACATGTCGAAAGTCGTCAAGAGCATCGTCATTGCCCGCAAGAAGCGGGAGTTGGAGCCGATGCTACGGCTGCTCGACGAACTAACGGGCGTAGAAGGCAGGGACCCGGAAGCGGAAGAATTCCGCAGCGTCGTCAAAGACCTCAAGCTCTACAGCCATAAGGCCGACTCCGCCCTCGATGCCCTGGTTAAGGTAGACAGCAACTGGTTTTTTTCCACCTTTCTTTCCATGATCAAGTAGGCCGGCCCCGTTCTCTGCCTTACGGGTGCGGGATAAAGCACCGGGGGAAGAGGAAAAGTCAATCGAAGCAGCACAAATCCTTGGATAAACGCGGCGCGCGGATTATCTTTGCGCCCACTTTGAAACGTCCCTCCGGTGCCAACGGGCCCATTGCCGGATAAACACGTGAAATCATGTCAGCACAATCGCCATTCATCTTACCCCTTCGCGGGCTTGGTCCGGGGATGTACACGTATGAGCTCACGGTAGATGACGACTTTTTCGCCACCTTTGAAGCTTCCCCCATTCAGCGGGCCGCGGTACAGCTTACGCTCACCGTCGACCGCCGTACGCGGGATATGGTACTGGAATTTGACTTTTCCGGCACCGTAGCTACCGAATGTGACCGCTGTTTGGCGGCAGTAGATTTTCCGATTGATGGCCACGCCCGCTTAGTCGCAAAATTCACCACCGAAACCAAAGATGCAGGCGACGAAGAAGACCTCATTCTGCTTGATCCGGACACCAGCCTTTTCAACGTTGCGCCCTACGCCTACGAAATTGTGGTTCTGGCATTGCCCATGATTCGCACTTTTGATTGTCAGGCCGGGGAGCCGCCTTACCCCTGCGATGAAGAGATGCTCAACCGCATCGACGCCTGGGTGGATTATGCTCCGACGGACGAAGATCCGGGGGAGGATGATGACGAAAAACCCGGCCCCTGGGACGTACTCAAAGACATTAAATAAAAGCAAAAAAAGTTACCAGCCATGGCACATCCCAAGTCGCGGATCTCGAAGCAACGCAAGCGCAAGCGTCGCACCCACTACAAAGCAACGGCTCCTACCCTGACCGTTTGCCAAACGACCGGTGAACACCACGTTCCCCACCGCGCTTACTTTGATGCGGAAGGCAATATGTTCTACAACGGCAATATGCTGGTGAAAGCCCCCGAGCAGGCCGAAGTAGAAACCGAAGACGACGACAACGAGTAGTTTCGTCCTCTACCCCGCTTTACAGGCTAGTGCTTCTCAGTAGCCCATTGGTACACCCAGTGGGCTACTGCTGTTTGGTGCTGGTTAACGGACTTTTGCCGGGCGTCCGGGCCTCGGGGAGTAAAGTGGACGTCCGGCGGGCAAACCTTTGCGTGCCGCAGTTGGAACTTTCCTGCCCGCGCCATTACCTTCGGCATTTCCCCGGGGAGTTACCCACCCCGCCAAACCGAAGCCATGTCTCGCACCATTATCAACACTCCCCACGCGCCAGCCCCCGTTGGCCCTTACAACCAGGCAATTCTGCACAACGGCGTATTGTACGTCAGTGGGCAGATCGCCCTCGACCCCGCCACGGGCGAGCTCCGGACCGGCGACATCGAAACGGAAACGCGGCTGGTGCTGGATAATCTGGGGGCCATCCTCCAGGCGGCTGGTACCGACTACGCCAACGTTCTGAAGTGCAGCGTCTTCGTGAGCGACATCGAAAATTTCGGGCGCATCAACGCCGTGTACAGTACCTATTTTGCCGAGGATACCGCCCCCGCCCGTGAATTGGTGGAAGTCGCCAACCTGCCCAAGTACGTCAACGTGGAGATCAGTTGTATTGCGGCGGTAGGCTAGTGGGCCAACCAGTAAGTATCGTTACATTCAGTCGACCTCAGCGTGGTGCTGAACAAGCGGGCGGAAGTCGTTCATAGCCATAGCTATGGGCGGATTTCGATCGGGCCGTTCAGCGCCGCGCTGGCTAGACTTGGGTGTAACAGGACTTGCTGGTTGGCGCACCAGGCCTTAGCGTCCCTTGCGCTTTCCAAGGGCCCTGGCACCTGCGGCCGCGCCCAGCAAGTCAGTAAAGCTTCGGCACCGGCCTACTCGGCCAAAGTGATCTTGCTCACTACCGAGTTGAAGCCGGCAAAGAGACCGTAGCCCTGGCGAACGTTGGTATAAATGTTTACCGAAGGCTCGTTGATGCCGCCAAATACGGCCCCTTCGCCCTGGACGTTGCGCTGAAACTGGAAGTAGGGCTCGGAGACGGTGCGCAATTCGGCGATGAGATTGCCTGCTTTTTCGTGTTTGGGCTCGATCTGTGATTGCAGGGCGAGGGTCACTCCCCGGCTATTGGGTTTGTCTTTAACCAAAATACTGGCTTGGCCCGGCCGGCCGTTCGGGCTCAGAATCGGTCCGGGTGCCTGAACGCTTTTCGTGATGGCCTCGTAGAAGGTCGTATCGCCACTCGCATTGACCCGGAAAGGGATGATCTCCTGGCTGATGCGCAGGTCGTAGTAGTTCACCTCGTCTTCCGGATCATTGTAATCCACGTTGAGCTCGAAGTCGTACACTTTGAGGGTGCCAATGTCCCTGCTGTTGAGTTCCGAGAGGGTAAGAGAAGTGATGGGGATGGATGTAGGCACGTAACTCTCAGCGGAAACGGGCGTGAGGCTGCCGGCGCTGGCGTGCAGGGTATACCTCCGGCCAACCTGGGGTTCAAAACTGACGGTTTGGTAGTAACCGGGGGCATCTTCGGCTCCCGGCATGTAGATGAGGCTCTCCAGCAACTGCGGGCCTTCGTACAGGCGGACATCGGCATTGCGGATGTCCTGCAGCCGCACCTCACCGGTAATGGGCTGGGTAATGGAAAGGTAAACCCGCACTTTTTTCCCCGGGGAGAAAGTGGAAGACAGCACCAATTTGGGCTCAATGATTTCCACGGGGCTGTCAATGGGTTCTTCGCAGGCAGGCAGCACGAGGAGACCCACCAGCAGCAGGCAACACACGCGCGGTACAAAAAGGGGGTAAGGGGCCTTCATCTCAAGTAAAAGTAGGTAACCTTTACTTAACAACCAAATCTCTTGTTGTGCCAATGATGTAAAACGACTTTGGAGGCCCTACTCCAGGAAGTTTTCTCTGCTGCTTGCCCCGCCGAAAAAGAGATGGTAAGCCACCGTTGGCGTGATGGGCGCGATGTAAACCTGGACGAAATTCCGGTCGGCAATCAGCTCCGATTGGCGGGCGAAATAGGTCGTGTTGATGTCGTAATAAATGGGGTTATGGCGATTGTAGAGGTTGTAAATACCGAGGTCCAGCACGTGTTTTGGTCCTGGCCGGCCGGGGCGGGAAAGCTGAATGTGGGCATTTAGGTCCAGGCGATGGTTGGTGGGGAAGATGACGCCGTTTTTTTCGTTGACGAGGTTGATCGTCTCAATGGCATCCTCTTCGCCGAGGATGGCGGGGTCGGTGAGGAGAAACGATTCGAGGCTCAGGGAGTAGGCTGCACCCGAGCCCCAGCGCCAGTTGGCCGAAAGACTTACCTGGGGGCTGAGGTCGTAGATGGCGACAAACTTTACGCTGTGTTGCCGGCCGTAGCGGAAGGCGTAGGGGCGCCCCAGGTTGATGCGCTGGTCAAACTGCCGGCGGCTTTCCGCCAGCGTGTAGGTTAACCATCCTTTCAGCTTACCGCGGGTCCGGCTCAGGGTAAGTTCCATGCCTTTGGCGAAACCGCCGCCGGTGCTCAGGTTATCCAGCCAGGTGCCGTTGCGCCCTCCTTCCGAAAACGAGCTCAGGTGCTTCATATCCCGGTAATAGACGCCCAGTTCAAATTTCCAATTCGGCGGCAGTTGTTGGGTAAACTGGGTACTGATCTGGGAAGCAGTGGCGGGCGGCAGATTGCGGGTGGCCGGCACCCAGAGATCGGTCGGCAACCCAATGACGGTGCTGCTGACGAGGTGAACGGGCTGTACACTGCGGTCGTAAGTAATCCGCATGCTGCGGTTGGGGCCCAGGGGGGCGGCCAGCAGCAATCGGGGGGAAAAATCGTAGAAATTCACTCCGCTGCGCCACAACTGCGCCCGCAGGCCGGCCCGGTAATGCAACCAGCCCAGGCGGCCCGAGAGACTGGCGTAGGTGGCAATCTGGATGGGGTGCAAGACGTTGCCCGGGCCCAATTCTTCCAGCGGAGGCTGCCGGGAGAGCGGGACCTTGCCTGAACTGAGCTGAGGCAAAAAGCGGTGGAGACTGCCTTCCACCCCGAAGCGCAATTCCGCACGGCGGGGCAGCATGAGTTGCCCATCAAACGCCAGCCCGAACTGCCGGATATCGGAGGCGTACCGACCACTGAAAATATCGCCCCGGTTAACCCCGTTCGTCAGTTCATTTAAACTGTCCGAACGTTCGTAGACGGCGTTCAGTAAAAGATCGGAATAGGAAAGCCGGAAATTCCCGAAAAAATGGTCGTTAAAAATGTGGTTGTAGCGCAACGCTCCAACGGTGTTCCCCCAGCGCACTTCCTCTTGCCGGCGGCGTGGGGCGGCGTAGCGGAACAATGCACCCGAAGGGTTCAATACCGTTACGGTGTCTGTTTCGAAGGCGTTGTTGCCGTAATCGTCTAACCCACTGTACAGGCTGAAGTAAAGGCGGCCTTTGTCGCTGATGCGCTGGTTGAGCTTGAAGTTGACGTCGTGTACCTGGTAGTTCATCCGCCCCTGCCGGCCCAGACTCAACTTATAGGTTTCGCTGAAGCGGCGCAACACCTCACCGGCCCAGAAGTAGCGACCACTGACGAAAAAGGAACTTTCACCGGGTTTGAGGGGCCCTTCGCTGGTGAAGTGGGCCGCCAGCATGCTGCTCCCCACCGAACTCTGGTAGTCGTAGAAGTTGCCATCCTTGGTATGCACATCGAGCACGCCCCCAATGCGGCCTCCGAAGCGGGCCGGAATGCCCTCTTTGTAGAGGTCAACCCGCCGGATCGCCTGGTTGCTGAAAATACTGAACAAACCCGCTGCGTGGTTGAGGTTGTAAACGGGTACGCCATCGAGTAAGACCAGATTGTGCCCGGCTTCGCTGCCCCGGACGAAAATGCCCCCGAGGCCATCGGCCCCCGTTTCTACCCCGGGCAAGAGGCGGGCAATGCGCAAAGGATCGGCCTCCCCCCCGGGGCCACCCAGCCGACTGACCTCGTGGTGGCCAATGCTGGTGCGCGTTTCCGTCAGGTAAAAATTGCCCACCGAATCGGGCTGGGCCCGCACGACAACGGCTGGCAGCTCGGCGGATGGAGGAAGACTGACGTTGATCAGGGTATCCCGGCGCAGCAAAATTTCCAGCTCCACGGGGCGGTAACCGACGTAGGAAAAACGCAGCCGCCGCCGTCCCCCCTGGGTTTCGATGCTGAAATAACCGTATTCGTTGGTCAGCACCCCCTGTTCCTGATCGGGGATCTGCACGACGCTGCCGAGCAAAAGTTCCCCCGTGCTTTGGTCCTTCACCTGCCCGTAGACCTGGAAGTTTTGCCCCAGCAAGTCGGGATCGAGGAAAAGTACGTAGCCTGCCTCCCCGCGCTCGAAGGTGAGTTCAGTATTACGGAGCACCAGCGTGAGCCACCCCTCCAGGGTACGGCGCCCGCCGGGAACGTTGATGGCCAAAGGTGGAATTTGATCAGGCCGGTAAGTGAGTTCGGCCCCCGCCTCGGTGAGGTTAAGCAAAATTTTCGCCAAAGGCATCACGCGCCGGGGCAGGGTGTAGCGCTCGGGTGGCCCCGTCTGGCCGGGCAATAGTGCAGCCCAGCCCAGTAACAACAACAGCAAGAGGCTCGATGGGCGCATATTCGCGATTTGGCTTAACGCTTTTATAGGTACAACGTCAGCAACCGGGCTTTTGCCGCGCCCACCCGTAAAAATCCTTCCACCGCCGTGCCGCACGGGGCTCAGTCCTGGCAGTCCAGCGAAAGTTGGAAGGCATCGGTGCGCCCGCCCAGTGGGGTCACCTGGCCGCCCCCCAGGCGGGCAATGGCCGTAAGGACCGCCGCAGGATTATCGGCACGAAAAGTGCCGGCGACGGGAAAATCGCAGTCGTTCGATAATTCCACGGAAACCGCAAAGTTGTTGCGGATGGTCTGCAGCACTTCAGAAAGGGGCGTATCCACAAAGTGGAGTTTGCCCGTTCGCCAGGCGTGGCGGTTGAGGTTGGGGGCGGGCAAGACGGTAAACGCTTTGCCCACCTTGGCCAGGCCACACTCTCCGGCATTAACCGGCGTTGATAGTGCTCCGCGTTGGAGGGCAACGGAGCCTTCGGAAACTTCCACTTCCATTTCCTGGCCATCAATGCGCAGGTTAAAGGCCGTACCCGTCACACGCAATTCGGTACCCGCATTGGCCACGAGGAAGGGGCGGTCCAGGTCTGGTGTCACTTGAAAAAAGGCCTGCCCCTGCAGGCTGACCCGGCGTTCCGCCCGGTTGAAGGAACGATCGTAGCGCAGGGTGGCGCCTTGTTGCAGGAGTACTTCGGTTCCGTCGGGGAGTACCGTGGCCAGCGGTGCGCTGTCTTCGTTGGCGATGGCCACGTTGCCCGCCAGCAGGGTGAAGTAGCCCAGTGCCAACAAAACTGCCGCAGCGGCAGCCACAGCATACCAGCGGCGGGGCCGCAGCGGGCGGACGGGGGCGGCAGGGATTTCATTAGTGGCAATGCGCAACCGGACGGCGCGCAGGCCACCCGCTACGTCGGGCTGGAATGCGCCGTAGCCTCCGGCTAGTTGATCGATTTCTTTGTCGCTTGCTGCGTGCATGTTGGCAATTAAAGGCAATAAGGTTTTAGACGTCTACTCCGCCTTGGGACACCAAAATTAGCGAATGCCCCCTATTCCCCGGTGGGAAATTCACAGGAATTCGTCATTTGGCAGACTTCCCGACGCCGCCGCGCAGGCAAAGTGTCGGTCGTCTTGCGGCTCCCGGGCCCCGAAATTTTCCCCGGCCAGGTTGTGGTAAGCCAGGGGCGGTTGCCGTGGGCGCTGCCGCAGGTGCCGGGTAAGCAGCCCGCATCGGCAATGCCCGGCGCTTAACCCGGGGCGGCCCCCATGGAAGTCAGCAAAAGCACCAGCGCCAACCATTCCCGCAGGAAGCGGTAGGCGCGGGTCATTTGGTTTTCTACGGTTTTCGGAGAGATGTCTAAGGAAGCGGCAATTTCCTTGTGGCTCATCTCTTCAAAGCGGCTCATGACAAAAACCAGCCGGCAGCGTTCTGGCAGCAGGTCGATGGCCCGTTGGATGCGTTGTTCCAGCTCGCGGTGTTCGAGGCTCGTGGCGGGTTCGGCGGCGGGGAGGTGTTCGGGCAGTTCACCGTCGTCGAGCGGCAGCCGCTTGCGGTCGCGGAGGAAGTTCAGGCAGCGGTTGCGCGCCGCCCGGCGAAGGTAAGGCCCTACGGCGGAGAGGTCGGGCGGCAAGTTCTCCCGCTTTTCCCAGAGGGAGACGAAAAAATCCTGGATGAGGTCTTCCGACTCCTGCTCGTTGCGCAGCAGGCGGTTGGCCGTCTGGCAGAGGGAGACGTAGTGGCGGCGGAACAGTTCGTCCAGCGCATCGGCATCTCCGCCGCGGAGCCGCAGCATGAGTTGTTGATCCGTATCGATTGGCGATGGCCCCATAGTGAACTGCGCTCAAGGTAACAAAAGGTCGGTATTCCCCAAGCTATGGGGGTAACGAAAAAACACGGTGGGGGTTTGGACCACTGCCGGGCGGTCGCTCCCCTGCTCCCTCGTCCCCCACCCCGCACCTGCGGCCGCGCCCCAAAATGCCCCCTCCCAAAGGACTAATCTTACGGTGCATTGCCCCGGGCAGGTGCCGTTCGGAGCGGATGCATTATTTTGGCAGCGAAAAAAGATTGCTACCTTACGCGGCGGCACTAACCACACCCCCATTCATGTTCAAGAAACTTTCCCTTTTTCTACTCGCGCTGATCACCCCGCTGGTCGCTTCGGCCCAGGCTGCGCCCTCCGGAATCGACGCTCTTTTGCAACGGTATTTTGAGCCCGTCACGCGCTTCGTTGAATCCGTGGTTTTCTTCACCGTTCCCATCGGCGGCCAAGAGATTCCCTTTGTTTTACCCTGGCTCATCGTTGGTGCTACGGTGTTTACCATTTACATGGGTTTCATCAATATTACCGCCTTCCGGCACGCGCTGGACGTGGTAAGGGGCAAGTACGACGACCCCAATGATGCGGGCGAAGTAAGCCATTTTCAGGCCCTGACAGCAGCGCTTTCCGGCACCGTAGGGGTGGGCAACATCGCTGGCGTGGCCTACGCGGTGGCCCTGGGTGGGCCCGGCGCTACGTTCTGGATGATCGTAGCCGGCTTGCTGGGGATGACCTCTAAGTTTACCGAATGTACCCTGGGCCTGATGTACCGCAACGTCAATGCCGACGGCAGCGTTTCCGGCGGCCCGATGTATTACCTGGATAAAGGACTGGCCGAAAAGGGCGGCTTCTGGAAACCCCTGGGCAAGGTCCTGGCCGTCATGTTCGCCATTGCCTGTATCGGCGGCAGCTTCGGCGGCGGCAATATGGTCCAGATCAACCAGGCTACGCAGCAGCTGACCGACGTTACCGGCGGCGTGGACAGTATTTTCTACGGCCGCGGCTGGATCTTCGGCGTGGTGATGGCGGCCGTGGTAGGCGTCATCATCATCGGTGGCATCAAGAGCATCGCTAAAGTGACGGATAAGGTTGTCCCCTTCATGGTAGGCATTTACATCATTGCTGCGCTGGTGGTGTTGGGTTACCACGTCGCCGACATTCCGGCGGCATTCGGTCAGATCATCGGCGGAGCATTCAATGCGGATGCGCTTTACGGTGGCCTGGTGGGGGTACTCATCCAGGGCTTTCGGCGGGCGGCCTTCAGCAATGAGGCGGGCATCGGCTCGGCCTCCATCGCCCACTCGGCGGCCAAGACCGACGAGCCCGTCAGCGAAGGCGTTGTTTCCTTGCTGGAGCCCTTCATCGATACGGTCGTTATTTGTACCATGACGGCCCTGGTCATCGTCATCACCAACTACGGGGGCTACGGTGCCGTAGACGCCTTTGCCAATAAAACCAGTGGCGCAGTGGGCGACATCAGCCTCACGTCCTCTGCCTTCGCTTCGGTCATCAGCTGGTTCCCCGTCGTGCTGGGCATCGCCGTGATTCTTTTCGCCCTCTCTACCATGATCAGCTGGTCGTACTACGGCCTGAAGTGCTGGACTTACCTCTTCGGCGAAACGAAAACGAACGAAAACATCTACAAAGTCATTTTCTGCTTCTTCGTCGTAGTGGGCTCGGCTATTTCCGCCAAGGCCGTTTTTGACTTCGGAGACGCGATGATCTTCGCCATGTGTTTCCCCAACATTATGGGAATGTACGTGCTGATGCCCAACGTGCGACGGGCCCTGACGGACTACATGCGCCGGATCAAAACGGGCGAGATCGAGCGGTACCGCTAGCGGGCTGGCGGGGACTTGAGGGCATTGCGCCGCTCGGGTCCCCGCCAGTTTTCCCCGGGTCAATCTTCTACCTGACTATACTGGCCGTTACGGCAGCCAGGAACTCCTGCATTTCAGCGGGGGTGGTGTAGACGTTGGGAGAAACGCGCACGGCGTCGCCGCGGTAGCTTACCTGAAGATTGCGCCTTGACAGTTCCTGCGCGAGGCGTTCACCGGAGCAGTGCGCGGGCAGTCGCAGGCCCACCAGGTGTTGGGCGCGCTGGGCGGGGAGGCTTACGCCGAGGGCCAGCAGTTCCGTTTCTACCGTGGCCCAGAGGCCGGCGCAGTAAGTCTGGATGCGGGCGGGGTCCCAGGCCAGGACTTGTTCGAGCCCCGCGCGCTGCATCGGCGTCATGAGGAAATTGGAATGCTCACCGACCGAATAGCGATTGGCCAGTGGTCGGTACTCCTCGCGGTAGTGCAGCAGGTTGCGGAAATCCTCGCTGCCGGCGCGGTTGATCCAGTTTTCTTCCAGGGGCTTTCCGCCGTCGAGGCGCGGCCCGTACCAGGCGTAAGCGCAACCATAGGGACCCATCAGCCACTTGTAGCCCGCAGCGATAACGGCATCGGGGCGGATGGCGGAGAGGTCAAAAGGCAGGGCGCCGAGGGATTGGGTAGCGTCAACCACCAGCCAGGCCCCCACGGCGTCGGTCCGCTCACGCAGGCCGACGAGATCGAACAAGGAGCCATCCGCCCAGTGCACGTTGGCGATGGCCACGGTCGCCGTCCTGGCGTCGATGGCGGCCAAAACGCGCTCCTGCCAGCTAGCGGGCGAGCCAGCCGCCGGGCGGGGTACGGTGCGGAGTTCCGCCCCGGTTTTCTTGCATTTTTCCGCCCAGGCGTAGACGTTACTGGGGAACTGGTCTTCCACCACAATGATGTTCTGGCCACGGGCCAGCGGCAGGTTTTTGGCGACGGTGGCCACGCCGTAGCTGACCGAGGGAATCAGCGCCACCCGTTCCACCTCTGTGGCCCCCAACAGCTTTGCGAAGGTATTTTTCAACGCCTCCACCGGTTCAAAAAAGGCGGGAATGGGCATACCGGAATTTTCCTCCCGCCAGGCCAGGGCGGCGCGGCCGGCGGCGGCAACGGCGTGGAGTTGCGGTGCCCGCGAGGCCCCGTTGAGGTAGCCCGCCACGGCTTTTTCCGGGAACAAATGGCGCTGGCAGGTAAGTGGCTCGTTCATGCCGGAAAGGTACGGGGGAGCGGGCAAAAATTTGGCAGTGCCCCATACGCGGAGAAATGGGGCGCGGCCGCAGGTGCTCCCCCCCGGCCCCCCGAAGGGGGGAGTTAGGACAAGGAGCGGGGGAAGTCTGGGCCAGTGCGCTCACCCGAACCTATTGGAACCCCGTCGGGTTTGGCCTTTGTGGCCGATCTTTTCCGGCGTTTGGCCGCCTCACCCCTAATCGTTAGCACTTGACCACCCATATCCTCCTGTTGTTGCTCGCCGGGCTGGCCCTGTTGAGTACTTTCCTGTTGCCGGGGCTGCTCCGCGACCGGCTGCTTCCCCTGCCCATCCTCTACGTCGGGGCGGGCTATCTGCTCTTCAAGCTCCCCCTCGAACTGCCCCTGATGAACCCGGAGGATGCGCGGGTGGACCGGCAGGTAATGGAATACATCACGGAGTTCATCGTCATTATTTCGCTGGCGGGGACGGGCCTGAAAATGAAGCGGGCCCCGGGGTGGAAAAGCTGGTCTACCGGAATTTATCTGCTGGCCATTGCCATGCCACTGACGATTGGAGCCGTGGCTTTGCTGGGTTGGTGGTGGATCGGCCTGGCCCCCGCTTCAGCCATTTTGTTGGGGGCGGTGCTGGCCCCGACGGACCCCGTGCTGGCGGGTAATGTCCAGGTGGGCCCGCCCGATGACGACTCCTCCGAAGACGAGGTCCGCTTTGGCCTTACCCTGGAGGCCGGACTGAATGATGGCCTGGCCTTCCCCTTCGTGTACCTGGCGCTGGCCCTCGTTGCAACGACTAATCTCAGCGAGAGCCTGGTAACCTGGGCGTGGTGGGATTTTGGCTACCGCATTGCGGTGGGTACGCTGGCGGGCTGGGGGCTGGGCAAATCCCTGGGTTGGCTGTTCCGGGCCTACGAAAAGCGGGTAGCCGGCATGGATAAAAACGAGGTAAAAGAAGGCATCTTCATTCTGGCGGCCACGCTGATTACCTACGCGGTAACGGAAATGCTGGAGGGCTACGGGTTCTTGGCGGTTTTTGTAGCAGCGGTGGTCAGCGCTACCCGCACGCAGGCGAACACGGCCTCCCGGCAGCGCAGTTACGAGGCGATTGACCAGGTGGAACAGGCGGTGCTCGGCATTTTTCTGATTGCCTTCGGGGGGATCATTGCTACGGGCGGGTTGGCGGATCTTACCTGGCCGGGGACTTTGCTGGGGCTGGCCCTGCTCTTGCTGCTCCGGCCGCTGGCGGGCCTGATCTCCTTCCTGCCTTCCCGGCTGCCGCTGGTCGATAAGCTGGCCATCAGTTACTTCGGCATCCGGGGGGTGGGCTCGCTGTACTACCTCGCCTACGCCCACAACAGCAACCAGTTTCCGGAAATCGACGCGGTGTGGAGCATCGTGAATTTTACCATGCTGGCTTCCATCATCATCCACGGCTTCAGTGTGAAGCCGGTGCTCGACTGGGTAGACCGACGCATGGGCCGGGTAGAAGAGGGCGCTGCCGCAGGCGATAGTCCCGGAGGATTTCGGGATGCGAGGGAAGGAACAAAATAGCAAGGGAAAGACCTGATTAACTGAGGTTTAACCTTTGCATTAATCACTATTGGATGGTATTCCAGGGGTCTTGAGAGGTAGTTCGGTAGTTCGGTAGTTCGGTAGTTCGGTAGTTCGGTAGTGGACAATACTCTACTACCAAATTAAAAAACATTGCGCTCTAACGATTTGGAAACCGGCGAATATCCGGGTTGCATCCTCCCCAGCCTGACGTTAATAAAGACCGCCCCCGAAATTGTGGTATCGGCGGCGGTCCTACGAATACCCCTAAGGTATTGCTCTCGGGTGCTCTATGCAGCAGGTTAAGGAAACGTTACGGCCCCTTAGCAGTTTTTCCTTTGGCGGGCTTGGTTATCTTTGCGGGCCCGGAAAAACCCACCGAACTATGGCCAAACAATTTACGCCCAAGAAAAAGCCTTCCAAGTCCGACCTTGCCAGCAGCTTCGATAGCCTGAGCATCCGCGCCGGGGCCGGCCTGCAGGCGGTATTGCCCCAGCGGCTGGAAGAAGACCGGGAAGGCACCATTCAGGCCCTGAGCCGGCAGTTTGCCATGTTGCCCCTCAAGGACATCTTCCCCAACCCCGACCAGCCCCGCAAGGAATTCGAGAAAGAGGCCCTGGATGCCCTGGCGGAGTCCATTAAATTCCACGGCATCATCCAACCGATGACCGTGCGGCACATGGGGGATGGCACCTACCAGATCATTGGCGGGGAGCGGCGCTACCGGGCCAGCAAACTCGCCGGTCTCGAAGAAGTGCCGGCCTTTATCCGCACAGCCGACGACCAGACCCTCCTGGAAATGGCCCTGATTGAGAACATCCAGCGGCAGGACCTCAACCCGATGGAAATTGCCTACTCCTACTACCGGCTGAAGGAAGATTTTAATCTGACGCAAAACGACGTGGCCGACCGCGTAGGCAAACCCCGCACCACGGTAGCCAATTATCTCGGTATCCTGACCACTTCGCCGAAGGTGCAAGACGCCATCCGCGAGAAAAAAATCAGCATCGGGGTGGCCAAGACCTTCGTAGCCATCAAAGACGTAGGGCAGCAGGAGCTCCTCCTCAAAGAAATTCTGGCCAACGAGGGCTGGACCGTCCGCGACATCGAAAAGGTGGCCAAAGCCTACCAGAAAAAGAACAAACCCGGCAAGCCCCGCTCCCCCCGGGCGGATGAAATGGACGCCTTCCTGGAACGCTGCAAAGAATTTTTCGGCACCAATAAAGTTCGCATCACCCTCGACGGCAAACTCGCCAAATCCGGCACCCTCAGCATCAGTTTTGCCCACCAGGAAGAGTTGGAGGAATGGTACAAGGCCATGGAACCCCAACTGGAGTAACGCCCCCCTACCCTTCCTGCAACGAATGCGCGCCTTGCGGTGTCATTGTGCTGTATGCTGAATAACTATTGCCAAGGTGGGGTTTTCGTGCTGGGCCTGACCTGGCTCCTTGTCCTGTGCCCTGCACCTGCGTTGCGCGCCCAAATTGTGGATTCCACCGCCACGGAACAGCCGGAACGCGAACGGCCGCGGCGGCTGGGCATCCGAAAAATGAGCGATACCATTCCTGATGCGGAGGTGCTGGCGGATACCATCGTGGCCTTATCGACCATCCAGCGCCGGCCGCGCAATGCCCTCCTGTGGAGCATCATCCCCGGCGGCGGACAGGTCTACAACAAGCGCTTGTGGAAGGTTCCGCTGGTGTACGGTGGGTTGCTGGGTGCGGTAGCCTACGCCGATTTTAACCAGACGCGCTACACGCGCTTTACCAGGGCGCTGGAAAATCGCTGCCTGGGCGACGGCAACGTCATCATCCCCCCCAATCGGGAATGCATCCCTACACCGGATGAATTCCCCGTTGAACGCGTCAGCAACGACGCCCTGCTGCAGGCGCGCGCGAGTGCCGACCAAGCCCGGCAGGCCGCCTACATCGGTATTTTTGCCGTCTTTGTCCTCCAGGCCGTCGAAGCCTATACCGACGCGCACCTGCAGGAGTTCGACATTTCGGACGATCTCTCCATCCGGCTCGGGCCGGTCCTCCACTCCGACGGCAGCCTGGCGGCCGGGCTGAGCGTTCCGCTGGGCGCAGGACGGGGAAAACTGCGACAGGAAGCGCGGGTGAACGCGTTGCAGCGAGCGGCGCGGTAGCGAAAAGTCTTTTGCCTGGCCCGTAAACGACGAAGGTGCCGCCGAACTGGTTCAGCGGCACCTTCGTGCGTCTGGCGGGAATGCCTTACTTCATCTTCTTCTCGGTACCCCCGGATTACGGATGCGTTGCATCCTACATCCGGGGTTATTCAGGTTTAGCTGCGCTGCTACCTTCGGTGGTGACACCTACCGGGGTCAGGCGAAGTTCTTACTTCATTTTCTTCTCGGTAACGAGTTTGATGTTGAGGTCGAACTCGTCGTAGATGGTCTTATCACCGAGGTTATCGAAGAAAGAGCCGGAGCCGTAGCGGACGTCGAAGTCGCTGCGGTCGAGCTTGAGGTCGGCGGTAGCGACGTAGCTGCCGGCATTTTCGGTGACGTTGGCATTGAAGCGGACTTCTTTGGTCGTTTCCTTGATGGTGAGGTCTCCGGTGACGCGGTAATCGCCGGGGGTGCCGCGGCTGACGACCTTGGTGATCTTAAAGGTAGCGGCAGGGAATTTCTCCACACCGAAGAAATCGGCGCTCTTCAGGTGGCCCACCAGTTTATCGGCGGCTCCGCCCTGGAGGTCGGTGCAGGTGATGCTGTTCATGGCAATGGTGAAAGAGCCGCCGGTGAGCTGGCCATCGTTGAACTCGAACTGGCCGTCCTGTACCTTAATGGTGCCGGTGTGTTCGCCGGTGACTTTGTAGCCCTTCCAGGTGACTACGCTGGCGGCGGGGTCGACCTTGACGGCAACCGTGGTGACGGTAAAGAGGAAGGCGGTGAAAAGCAGTAGTGACTTAAACATGGTAGAAAAATTTACGGTGGGTAAATGAATGGATGAGAGGGAGCTTAGGCTATGGATGGTGCCCTGCTCGTCCGCAGGCGACTTTCGTGGCACCTGCGGCAGCGCTCCGGATGGAATTGTGCCCCCAACGAACGGACAAAGGGTGGGCAAAATTTGATGTATATACATTTATTTTGCCCACACGGTTGCGGGAAAAGTGAAAAAAAAGTGAACATCGGTCTAAAAAAGCGCGATATGGATCGGGTTGCGTACTAAACTGCCGCGTGGGCGACGTTAGGCGAGGGCGTGGCTGGCCCGCTTGCGGGTGTTGCGCGCACGGCGCTATTGTTAAATCTCCGGTATATTGCTGCCGGAAAAGCCCCGGAACCGGGTTCCTGCCTTCCTTTTTAAACTGACTACTCACTGATGATGCCACTGCCCCACCCCACCTTTCGAGCGACCATTATTACCGTCTGTTTTTTTCTCTTGAGTGCTGGCCTGGCGGGTCAGGCGACTACGGTGTACACTGACGCCTGGCGCATTTTCAAAAAAGCGGAAGCGGACCAAGCCGATAACCTGCTGGCCAAAGCCCAGCGGCAATACGCCGAGGTGCTTAAGATGCTCCTGCCCGTCCACCAGCCCGAAGCGGAGCTGCTGCGTACCAAAGCCGAACTGAACCAGGCCAAAATTGCCGTAAAACTGGGCAAGGTAGAGGGTGAGAAGTTGATCCTTGACTTCGTGCGCCGCTACCAGCCTGACCCCATTGCCAACGAGGCGTTGCTGGAGGTGGCCAATTTTTATTTCAACGAGAATGAGCTGGAAAAGGCCGTCGATTACTACAAGCGCGTGCCCTCCGAACTGCTCACCCCCGACCAGCGGGCGGAGATGAACTTTCGCCTGGGCTACGCCAACTTCGTGCAGAAAAAATTTGGCGATGCGAAGCGCTACTTCCAGCTGAGCAAAAGCACCCAGGGGGATTTTTACTACCCGACGAACTACTACCTTGGGATGATTTACTTCTTCGAGGGCAACTACGACGGCGCGGTGGGCCAGTTCAAGATCGCCGAAAAATCGCCGGAATACAGCCAGTACATCCCTTACTACCTGACGCAGATCTTCTTTGCGCAGCGGCGCTACGACGAATTGATTGCCTACGCGGCACCGCTGATTTCGGCGGGCCGGGGCGTGCGCAACACCAAGGAGATGAGCCAGCTGCTGGGCCAGGCCTACTTTGAGAAAGGCGACTACGCCCGGGCGCGTCCGCTCCTGGAAGAATACGCCCGCAACAACCGGCGGATGCAGGAAGAAGAGCTCTACCAACTCGGTTTCACGCAGTACAAGCTCAACGATTTTGCGGCGGCGGCCAAATCCTTCCAGGAGGTGGCTACGCAAAACAGCCTCGTTGGGCAATCCGCCAGTTACTACCTCGGCGACCTGGAGCTGCGCAAGGGCAACGGCGCGGCGGCCCGTACGGCCTTCGGAACGGCTTCGCGGCTCGACTTCGACCCCGCGCTCAAGGAAGACGCCCTGTTCAATTACGCCAAACTGAGCTACGAGCTCGACTACCCGGCCGACGCCATCACGGCCATCGAAAGCCTACCCCCCAGCAGCCGCTACTTCCTGCAGGGCCAGGAACTGCTCGGGGAAATTTTCAACAGCACGCGGGATTACCAGCGGGCGCTCGACATCCTGGAGCGCATGCCCAACCGCACCCCCAAGCTGGAAGAAGCCTACCAGCGGGCCGCTTTTGGCCGGGGCATGGAATTACTGCGGGCGGGCGACGACGCTGCCGCTAAGGTACTCCTCGACAAAAGCCTCCTCCGGCCCGTCGATGCGGTGCTTCGCGCCCAGTCCATTTACTGGCTGGCCGACCTGGCCAACCGGCAGGAAGACTACCCCACTTCTATCAACCTCACCAACCAGTTCCTGACCCTTGCGCGGTCGGTACAGGGCCTGCCCCCGCAGTCGAGCGTCTACACCGCCAACTACCTGCAGGGCTACAACTACCTTAAGCAAAACAACCACGCTGCTTCGCTGGACTACTTCACCGCCGCCGTGGAAGGCATTGAGCGCAATCTGCCGTACATCACCGATGCCGACGTACGCGAGCGCATCCTGGGTGACGCCGTACTGCGGGCGGGCGACGCCTACCTGAGCCGCAACCAGTACGACCAGGCCATCCGCTTTTACAACGACGCCATCAACCGCAAAACGACCGGCTACGTTTACGCCCTGTTCCAGAAAGCCATGATCGAGGGCCTGCGCAACCGCAACGCCGATAAAGTACTGGCCCTGGAGCAGCTCATCCAGAACTACCCCAAGAGCGAGTTTGCCGACGATGCCCTCTACCAACTCGCCCTTACCTACCAGCAGCTCAACCGCCCGCAGGAAGCCCTGCCGCCGTTGCGCAGGATTGTCAGCGAGTACAAGGTCAACTCCACGCTCGTCAACCAGAGCCTGCTGCAACTCGGCCTGATCAGCTACAACCTGGGCAACCGCGAAGCGGCCATCAACTACTACAAGCAGGTGTTCAGCAACAACCCTGACGCCGGGGAATCTGCCCGCGCCAAGGACGCCCTGCGGGAGATCTACGTGGACGACATGGGCCGTGCCGACCTCTTCTTCGACTTCTTCGAGACCCTGCCGGGGCAGGAAGTCAACGCCGACGGCCGCGAGGCGATCACCTTCGAGGCGGCAAAGGGGCAGTATGAAAACGGCAATTACGACCGAGCCATCCCGGCGCTGACCGACTACCTGCGGCAGTACCCCCGGGCCCCCAATGCGCTGGCCGCCACCTTCTACCGGGGCGACAGCTACGTGGCCACCCGCCGCTACAACGAAGCCCTGCCCGACTACGAAACGGTGGTCAACGCCGGCCCCAGCAGCTACTACCTGCCCGCGCTAAAAAAAGGCAGCCTGATTGCCTACAACAGCCTCCAGGACTTCCAGCGCGCCTTCCGCCTCTTTGCCCAACTGGAAACGGCGGCCGACACCGAAGAAACCCGCGTGGATGCCCAGGTGGGGGCCCTGCGCGCCGCCTACCGCCTCAAAGACACCCGCGCGACGGAAGAGTACGCCCGCAAGGTGGCCAACAACCCTGCGGCCCCCGCCGACCAGCAAACGACGGCCAGCTTCTACCTCGGTAAAATCGCCTACGACCGCAACGACTACCCGACGGCCCGCACCGCCTTTGAACGGGTAATGGCCAACTCCGACGACGAGCAAACCGCCGAAGCCCGCTACCTGCACGCCAACATCTTCTACGTGCAGCGCGACCTCGATAAGGCGCAGTCCCTCGCCCTCGAAGCCAACCGCGAAAGCTCCGGCTACCCCTACTGGGTGGCCAAGACGGTCATCCTGCTGGCCGATGTCTTGCGCGACAAAGGCGACATTTACAACGCCCGCGCCGCCCTGGAAGCCCTGTTGGAAAATTACGACGAAGACGCCACCGTGGTGGCCGAAGCCCGCCAGAAACTCGCCATCGTCCAGAACCAGATCGATGCCAACAGCCGCATCAACAACGGTTCCAATGTCCAGCCCGGTTACCTCGAACTCGACAACGGTGGTGGCGGAAACTAGTGCTGCAAACACCCTCCCCTTCTTTCATATTTTCTGACTTTCTACTTTACGCTACCGATGCTTCGTCCAATCCTCTTCGCGTTCTTCCTCGTCAGTTCCGCCAGCGCCCTCTTCGCCCAGGGCGGGATCGACAACAACAACGTCACGGTCATCACCAACTTCCAGGCCCGCCTGCTGGAGGCCAACCGCGTGCGGGTAAACCCCACCACCCCACCGGCGGATACCACCCGCCAGCGCCAGACTTACAACACCGTTGACCGGCCGCTCAACATCGATTACCCGGCACCGGTCATCCGCCCCAAAGGCGTCACCCGGGAAAAAGAAGCGCCCGCCAAAGACGGCTACCTCTCCATCGGCGCAGGTTTGCCAGGGGCCTTCTACGGCGACCTGAGCTACGACCTCAATGGCGTGGACAATGCCGAACTCGGCGTCTACGCCCGCCACCACAGTTTCAACAACGATAAGAAGGTGGAGAACCAGAAATCCAGCGACACCGAGTTTGGGGTGGAGGGGACTTACCTCTTCGACCAGGGCTTTGCCGTCAGTGCCGGCGCGGGCTACGATACGCGCAGCCGTTACTTCTACGGCTACAACTTCCCCGATACCGAGGTGGATTCCTCCGGTACCCCCAGCTTCACCGAAGACCAGGTGCGGCAGCGCTACAACATCTTCAGCCTCCACGGCGAAATTTTCAACGGCACACGTACGGCGGCCGACATCGACTACAAAGCCGGCCTGGCCGTCTACCTCATGGACGGCAACCCCGCCGTGCGTGAAAACGGCATCGACCTGACAGTACAGGGCACCAAGTGGATTTCCGACGAGCAGCCGCTGGATTTCAAGCTCCGCGCCGACTTCACCAACTACAAAGACACCAGCAGCCAGACGCTGAACAACATCTACTTCAGCCCCAGCTACACCACCTCCATCGCCGGTCGCTACCGCCTCAAAGTGGGGGTTAACCTGACGAGCAGCGACGATGATTTCAGCTTCTTCCCCGACGTGAGCCTTTCGGCCCCCATCATCGAGGGCTTGCTTTCGGCCTTCCTCGGGGCGGAGGGCAGCCTGCAGAAAAACAACCTGCGCAGCCTGGCCGATTACAACCCCTGGATCAAGCCCCGCCTGATCATCCGCAACTCCGAATACACCCGGCTCTACGGCGGCGTGGATGGCACCATTTCCGGCATCGCCTACCGGGCGGAGGCCAGCTACAAGATCGTCGATAACCTCGCCCTTTTCTTGCTGGACCGCAGCCTGGAAATCCCGCAGTTCAACGTGCTGTACGACAATGCCGACATCATCACCCTCCAGGGTTCCGTCACGGCTACGCTGCTGCAAGACATCCTGCTCAAAGGCACCATCGCCCAGCGTTTTTACAGCCTGGAGACCGAAGAAAAAGCCTGGCACTTGCCCAGCTTCAGCGTCAACGTCGGGGCGGCCTACAACCTCAAAAACCAGAGTGCTACGGTGGGTGCTGACCTCTACTTCGAAAATGGCCTGCCCTACCGCGATTCCGAAGGCATGGCCCGCAACCTCAACCCCCTGGCCGACCTGAGCCTCCACGGACGCTACGATATTTCGGACAACATCAGCGCCTGGGTCCGCGTCAACAACCTCCTGAACAACCGCCGCGAGCGCTTCGCGCAGTACCCCACCATCGGGACCAACTTGCTGGTGGGTGTGGCGGCGAAGTTTTAAGGGATTAAAGGGCGAAGGGATTAAAGGGGGAAAGGATTAAAGGGGCGCGGCCGCAGGTGCCGGGGAATTCCTTTGGAGCGGGGGGAGGGATTAGGCTTTCTTAGGTGCCTAAAGAATCTTTGGCGAGCCTCATCACTGCTCAGGTGGCAACGCTTAGCTGCGTATGCGTTCGATTCTTCAGCAATACTTTTAATTTCGGGCATGTCAATGAATAAATAAGACATACCTTTACTAAACATTTTCACTGACCTCCTACCTTACTTAACTCTATCTTCACGGGATACCGAGGAGGATAATGGCCTTGAGATGAACCCATAGAATCCGTATTAATTCGATAAACTCCATGAGAACAAAGTTAACTTCATTTTTAGGCCCCATTGCATCAGTCCTAATTGTACTTGGGTCAACTGGTTGTGATGACTGCCCCAAAGAAGTAAAAGTTAGCCCAGATCTCGACTTCAACCCTTCTGCTTTGCAGATTCTGGATATTTTCGAGCCTAGTGAACTCGTCTTTTCAGACGTTGATGGAAACACCATCTCATTCAACGAAATAGAGTCCTTCGAAGGATTTGAAAAATTGGACCAGGGTAGGAACAGATACCAGTGTGATAATGGGAAACAAGCTACTGGAATTTATTATCGTCAGCGGCAAGCTAAAAGTTACCTATCTTCTCAAGGTGACAAGATTAATTTAAACATGTATAGTTGGAACCCTTTATTTGTACCCTCATCGGGCATAATTCCTCCCGATACCGCCACTGGAATGGATGTCCTTGACGTAGAATTGATATTTATCGGGTGCGATACCTTAAGAGAATCCAGGTACCTACAGTTCACTGATGGAACCCCAAACGTGTACGAAAGCGGCTTTTCAATCACGAAATTTGGGCATGCCCATTCCAACCTGTTCTCCGTTGGAACTTTACCATATCCCTACGGTATTTATTTAGGGCACAATAAGGGCATAGTCGCTTTTGACTATTGCGGGAAGAATTGGGTACAAATACCATAGTTGCAGAACAATTTTAGCAATAGAATGCCCATTTTGTAGTCGTAAATCCGTCAAGATTTTCGTGCATTGAGGAAATCCTTCGTTCAGATGCCCGCCCCAATGACTCTCCCACAAGCTGAACCGCCCCTTCAGCCGATCCCCTCGCCAACCCCTATCTTCGCCCCCATGAAAAACCAACTCCACCAGCTATACGCCCAGGAGCCACTTTCCCGGGATGCGGCCTATGAAACGCTCTCGCGCATCGGCAATGGGCGGGCGACGGACATCGAAATTGCCGCCGTGGTTTCGGCGGTCAACATGCGGCCGGCGGTGCTTTCGGAGATCCAGGGCTTTCGCGATGCGATGCTCGAACTGGCCCACCCCATTGACCTCGGCGGCCGGGAGACGATCGACATTGTCGGCACCGGCGGCGATGGCAAAAACACCTTCAACATCAGCACCCTGGCCAGCGTCGTCGTGGCCGGCGCAGGCTACCCCGTGACGAAACACGGCAGCTACGGCGTGAGCAGCAACGTGGGCAGCAGCGACGTCCTGCAAGCCCTGGGCTACACCTTCACCAACGACCAGGATACCCTACTGCGCACCCTCGACCGGACCGGCATTTGCTTCTTCCACGCGCCGCTGTTTCACCCGGCGATGAAAAATGTGGTGCCCATCCGCAAGTCGCTCGGCGTGCGGACCTTCTTCAACCTCCTGGGCCCGCTGCTCAACCCGGCCCGGCCGAAGTACCAGGTTTTTGGCACTTACGACCGGCAGGTGGCGCGCATCTACGACTACCTCTTGCAAGACGAAACGGGGCGGGAGTTCAGCATCGTTCACGCCCTCGATGGCTACGACGAGATCAGCCTGACGGGCGCGGCAAGTGTGCGGAGTCGCGAGCGGCAGCGCCTGCTCCATCCCCAGGACTTCGGCTTACCCGCGCTGACGACGGAGGATCTGCACGGCGGAGAAACGGCCGAAGACGGCAAAGCCATCTTTTTGGCGGTGTTGAACAACGCGGCTACCCCGGCGCAGCGCGACGTCGTTTGCGCCAACGCTGGCCTCGCCATCCACACCATCCACCCCGATCGCAGCTTGCCCGACTGCGTAGCGGAGGCGGCCGAGAGCCTCAGCAGTGGCCGGGCCCTGGGGGTACTCAATCGACTAATTAACTAACCTTGCTCTTCTCCCCCTCTGGGGGTTGGGGGGGCCTTGCTCTCCCCCTCTGGGGGTTGGGGGGGCCTTGCTCTCCCCCTTTGGGGGTTGGGGGGCCAACCAACTCCCCCCTTCGGGGGTCGGGGGGGAGCACCTGCGGCCGCGCCCGCATCCGCCACCAAAATTGCTTACTTATGGAAACCATTCTCGACCGCATCAACGCCCACAAAATGGCCGAGGTGGCCCTGCGCCGCGAGCAGACGCCCCTGAGTGCGCTGCGCGATAGTGCCGACTACGCCGCGCCCCGCCGGAGCCTGGTGGCCGCCCTGCGCGACAGCACGGACTACGGCATCATTGCCGAGTTTAAGCGCAAATCGCCCAGCCAAAACGACATCAACCTGGCCGCCGACCCCGCCGCCATCGCCCAAGGTTACGCTGGGGCGGGCGCGGCCGGCATCAGTTGCCTAACCGACGGCGCATTTTTCGGCGCCCTCCCCACTGATTTTGCCGCCGTGCGCCGGAGTGTGGACCTCCCCCTGATCCGCAAAGATTTCGTCGTGGACCCCTACCAACTCCACGAAGCCCGCGCGATGGGCGGAGACGTGGTCTTGCTCATCGCCGCCTCCCTTTCGGCCGCGCAGATTGCCGATTACACCGCCGAGGCCCACAGCCTGGGCCTGGAAGTGCTCTGCGAAGTACACAACGAAGAAGAGGTCGGCCGCCTGAGCCCCGAGGTCGATATCGTCGGCGTCAACAACCGCAACCTGAAAGATTTCAGCGTCAGCATCCACAACAGCATCCGCCTGGCCGAACTGCTGCCGCCCGGCATCCCCCGCATCAGCGAAAGCGGCATCGAAGACCCCCAGGCCATCGCCCGCCTGCGCCGCGCCGGGTACCGCGGCTTCCTCATCGGCACCTACTTCATGCGCGAAGCCGACGCGGGCCGGGCCCTGGCCGATTTTGTCGGGCAAGTCCGCACGATCGAAGACCTTTACGACGGGGCGATTGCCTGAGGAAAAGGCAGGCGGGGTGTAGGGCGCGGCCGCAGGTGCTCCCCCCCGGCCCCCCGAAGGGGGGAGTCAGGACGAGGAGCGAGGAAGGGGCTGCGCAGCGGCGGGGAAAGACCCAACGATTCCGCAACGCCATCGGGCTTAAACCCCTACCTTTATCCCAACGACCCAAAAACTACACAGCATGAAAATCAAGGTATGTGGCCTGCGCCAACCGGAGAACATCACCGAAGTGCTGGGCCTCGGCATCGATTTTGCGGGCTTCATCTTCCACAAGCGCTCGCCCCGGCACGCCGCCTCGGCCGAGTTGATGCGGTGGATGGAAAACAACCCTCAGCCCTTCGAGAGCACGGCAAAGGTCGGGGTGTTCGTCAATGCCGAACTTGATTATATCCTCAACGTCGTCCACGATTACCAGCTCGATTACGTACAACTCCACGGCAACGAAAGTCCGGGCTACTGCCGGGAATTGAAACTGCTCTGGTCCGTCAGCACCCTGCGCAAAGCCAAGATCATCAAGGCCTTTTCCGTCGCGGCCGACTTCAACTTCCGGGACACGGGGGAGTACGTCGATTCCTGTCCGCTCTTCGTTTTTGACACGGGAGGCCACCCCGAAGCCGGCGGGACGGGGCAGAAGTGGGATTGGGAACGGCTGGCCGCCTACCAACACCCGGTGCCCTTCCTGCTCAGCGGAGGAATTGGCCCGGAGGACGCCGCCGCCGTGCGGGCCCTCCAGCATCCCCAGCTGGCGGGGGTGGATGTGAACAGCCGTTTTGAATCCGCTCCCGGGGTGAAAGACGTGAGCCAGTTGGCGGCGTTTGTGGAAGCGTTGCGGTAAGGCTCTTTAGCCCATGGAGTTGCATGGAGTATTGCGTGGAGTTTTTTCGCTGAACTGGGCCGTAGTTTTTCAAGACTCTAGCATTTCAGTGTTCGGTAAAGCGCAAAACTTAACCCTGTTTGATGCTGCGTTTTAAGCAACGCGTTTACGACGTCGTTGCGGTTGCTAGGACCGAAAAGCGAAGCCAAAAATCAGCCCATAGCAGCAAAGAAGGCGCCGAGTTTCTGGGGGTCGAGCCTTCCGTCGGTCCTGACGCTGCTGCAGAGGTCGAGGCCGAAGGGTTCTACCGTTTCGATGGCCTGCCGGACGTTGTCTTTATTGAGTCCGCCAGCTAGGAAGAGCGGGATGGCGATGGCTTTGCGGATTTCCTTGCTTAATGCCCAATTGTGGGTCCGGCCCGTCCCGCCCAGTTCTTTTATCGCCAGGTTCGGGTTGCCGCTGTCCAGTAAAATTGCGTCGACGAAGCGGGAAACTTCTACGGCTTCCCGTACGGAGCCTTCGTCGATGACGTGGATGACTTGCACCAATTTTACGTGGGGCAGTTCGTCGCGCAGCATTTGGTATTCGCGTTGTTCGAGGGCATCGACGATTTGGATGGTGGTGGTTTGCACTTTCTGGTAGTGTGCGATAATGTCCTGGGGCTTGGTCTCGCTGGTCAGCAAAAAGGTAGCGATGGGCGGCGGGACGGTCTGGGCAATCTGGTAAATCAGCTCATCCCCGATCACGCCGGGTCCGCTGGGCATGTGGCCCACCAGGCCCAATGCGGCAGCGCCGTGGTCAATGGCTATCTTGGCCTCTTCCACACTGCTGATGCAGCAAATTTTTACTCTGGGACGTGTCATAGATACTGAGAAGTTGGCGATCCGTTAAGCGGTGCGCAAAATCTTGTCCATTTTGCGGCCTTTGGCCAACTCATCCACCAGCTTATCGAGGTAGCGCACCTGCTGGGTCAGGGGGTCTTCGATTTCTTCCACGCGGTAGCCGCAAATAACGCCGGTGATGAGGTGGGCGTTGGCATTGAGCGTGGCCTGGGCAAAGAAAGTGGCAAAAGTGGACTTTTCCGCAAGGTGTTTCTCCAGCTCCGGGTCGGTAAATCCGGTGAGCCATTCAATTACCTGGAGCAATTCGGCTTTGGTGCGGCCCTTGCGTTCTACCTTGGTCACGTAATGCGGAAAGACGGAGGCGACGGTGAGCCTGGCAATCTTGGCCTGGTGTTCAGGAGATGGTTGCATGGTTAGTGACTTTCCGTGTAATTCTTGTAATTGTTCAGGATGGCTTGCCAGCCTTCTCGTTGCATATCGACGGGATTTTCGGTTTCAGCGTCGAAGGCAACGGTGACTTCCGTTTGCTGGCCTTGGCCCCGGAAATCGACATCCACCATTCTATCCTCGCCCAGGACGTAGCGGAAGTGTTTGCCCGGTTCTACTTCCAGGTAGGTGGCCTCGAAGTCGAAAGCGAAGCTGCCGTCTTTGGCTTCCATTCTGGCGCGGTAGGTTCCGCCCGGGCGCAGGTCGTTGGAGGCGCTGGGGCATTGCCAGTCGTCGGAGGCAAAGTTCCACTGCGTGATGTGTTCCGGCTCGGTATAGTAAGCCCAGGCTTTCTGGGGATCGGCAGAAACGGTGGTTTGGATGGTGATTTTGGTAGCTTGCATGGTAGCTTGGTGGTAAAACTTTGGGCCAAAAATTGCTTTGCTGTGGGCGTCAAATCTTCAAGTTTACGCCCATGATGATTTGCCGGAACCCACCGCCGAACAGGCCGGAAGTGGCGCGGTTGAGGCGAGAGGCGCGGTAGATCTCGTTCGTGACGTTTTTGCCGTTGAGGAAAGCGGTCATTTTTACGTTGTTCCCGAGGGTAAAGTTATAGTTTGCAAAGGCATCTACGGAGTAAAAGGCCGGTAATTTACCTATGGCTCCATCGGCTGATTCACTGTTGAAATTATGGAATTCGGTGAATTGCGCACTTACGAAGTGCCCACTGAAACCGACGGAAAGTTGTTGGTAATCATAGTTCAGGCCAACACTTGCGTTCAATTTCGGCGTGTAAGGAGCTTCTGCATCCCTGATACCATCAGGACCGAATGTAAGGACGCTTTTGGTGATCCGGGGGAAGTCTGCGGCATCAATGGTTTCCTCAGTGAAAAGGGTTTCCCCTCCAAAACCGTCATCTACGAATACGTCTATGGCGCTGCGGTTGGCGTTTACTTTAGCGAGGTATTCATTGCGGGTCGCGGTGCTGTGGATCACCTGCGAGAACAGGTCATTATCCACCAACCTACCTTCCAAAACTTTCGACCGCATCAGATTGATCGTCCCCATAAGGCTGACGGTATGGTCCTTTTTGTGAAATAGCTCGGCCCCAAAAGCAGCTTCCAATCCTTGCACGTTGATGCGGCCAAGTTCTTGAAATACTTCGTTGCGTCCGCCGAGGTAAAAATTTCGGGTGGTATTGTTGAAGTAGGTGAATTGTCCGTCAATTCGGTTGTCCCATAGGTTTCCCCGCCAGCCAATTTCCCTATTCCAACTCAGTTCTGGGTCGATGTTGATGCTTTGTCCGGCCAGCGGATTGGTAATTACTCCGTCTTGCTCTACCAAAAATCCAAAGACTTTCGAAGGTGCGATCATGCCCTGATAATAGCTGCCGAAAATCTCGCCATTTTTGGTGCGGTAGTCTACCGTAATCCCAGGCAGCAGCTGGGCATAAGTATTGGGCTCCCGCCCTTCTTTGCTGCTGTTGATGTTGGGGTTTGCAGCCACCGCCAGCAAATCCTGCCGGTACATATCAACGTACTCCATTCGGATAATGGGGGTAATGCCCCATTTCCCGAGCTTAAATTCATTTCTGATGAACCCGTTCGAGGACCAAAGACGGTACCATAAATCAGTAGTTGTTCGCCCGTGCCTTGCCCAACGGCTACTGTCCGCCGTTAAAATGTAGTCTTTGTAGGTTTCTTGGTGGAGATTGAGGCCTACTTCTAGGTGTTGTTGCGCGCCAAAGGCGTCCCAGTCATATTCCATGGTCTCCTTTAAGCCCGAAACGGTGTAAGTCCAACGGCTATCGGTGGTACTCTCCCGCCCGTTTCTTAATCTGCCGACAATCACGTAGTCCTCATCACCAAAAGACCTACCCTCCAGGTAGCGGTAGCGGTCATTAAAAATGGCTTCGCCCAAGTAGTCTCTCACCTCCGAGGCCTTCACTTTCGCGGTGACCTGTCGCCACCAATCACGTTCGAAATCGGAAGCATATACCTTGGAGGTGAAACTCAAATTCTTTTTGGCCAGCCACCGGTGGATGATATCTACACCGTAGCGTCGCATGGCGAACTGATCAGCATCCAGTGGGTTTTGGGTGGGGTCCGTATCAAAAGTATAAGGGGTTTGCGAACTTAAAGAGGCTTGATTGTCCTCGAATTGGCCACTGACCTTGAAGTAGAGGGATTGGTTTTCGGATAGCTTTGCGAATATTTTGGCGTTTAGGTTGAGCACCTCCACGGAGGAGTTTTCGGTAAATCCGTCAAACTTTTTATATACTCCTTCCACCAAGGCTCCGAGATTGTTCCAGGTCCCTCCGTAGGAAAGCAGCCCCGTTTGGTAGTTGCGTTGGCCACCGACCATTTTTACCCTTAGTTCTGGTTTCTGCGGGGGCAGGGCGGTAATGTAGTTGATTGCTCCGTACATGTTATTGGGCCCGAAGCGCAACATATCGGCCCCTTTGTACACCTCGATGGCCGTGATGCGGTCACTTACCGGATTGTAGTATACCCCTGGCGCGATGTAAGGTGCCGGGGCCAGCGGAGAACCATCCTCCATGAGCAAAACCTTTTCGGACCGCCGCCCCCAGGAACCTCTAATGCTGATGTTGGGGCGGTTGGATAGCCCCATATCTCCCACAATATTTACTCCCGGAACCGTGCGGAGCACTTCCTCAGTGCTCAAGGGATTAATATCTTTGAGGGTAACCGGATTAATTCTGAAATTGCTGCCCTTGAAATTCCCTTTGAAACTGTTCGGGGATGCACTCACGATGATCTCGTCCAGGGTAGTGTTGGCGCGTTCCATTTCAATAACGCCGAGGGTGGAGGACTGCCCAGTGAACGGTATGCGCCTTTCTTCATAGCCCAGGTATCGGATGATGAGTACGTCTTCCTCCTTTTCCGATTCGATGGAAAAGAAACCCTTTTCATTCGTAACGGCAACATTTTCGCCCGCCTGGAATTGCACCAAGGCCCCTACCAACGGTTGTCCGTCCGATGTTTCCAGCACACTTCCTGAAATGATCCTTTGCGCGTTACCGAAGCTTGAAATGGCTAATAAAAGGAAGAGTAGTATTTTGGCTTTGGAGAACATTGTGCATTTTTTATTCTTGGCCGAAGCCCATTCACAAAAATGCAGGCTCCCCAGGTGGGGTAGCCCGCATTCAAAAGTTCGTTGGGACTTTGGTCTTCCGGCCGTAAAGAGAACTTCCGGACAAATTTACCAAAGTCCCAACGAGGTCTACAGCGCTGTTGTGTGCTTGGCTACGCAGTAAAACACCGCTCAATCCGCTCCATCATTACGCGCCACCTCAATGGTATATCCAGCCACGTCAATTCCCTGGGCGGTGCCGACAGTGGCGTCAAAGGTCCAGTGAATGCCGCCGTAAACCCGCGAGATGGCGGCCTCCTCGGCCCAGCCCCGTACCAATTGGGCTTCCGATGGGAAAATGTAGGCCAGGACTTCCGCGCCAGCGGCGGAAAAAACGCTGTGCCCGGAGGTATAAGCCGGGAAGTTGGGCGTCCCTGCGATGGTCGTAAAACCATCAATTACCTGAATGGGCCGGGGGTAGTGGTAGTAGTATTTCGCATCCCAGCAACTGATGCCGCCGTCCATCATTGCCATATTGAGGTAGGCAAAAGTGCGGGCCGACCGCAGCGGATTGAGCCGGTACTTCACAATGAATTCTTTGGCAAACTCATTCCAGTGCCCCGGTGGGGTGTAAGTACCTAAACCGTCTTGCCAAAAATTGGCAATTCTCCTTCTTTCCTGGGTCACGTTGGCGGCGAAATCCTTGAGGATGGCCACGTCCGCCAGGTATTCCGGTGATCCGATGGCCGGGGGAGGAATGGGGCGGGTTTGCTCCACATTGTCTACGCTCCACATCCTGACCTTGCCGTAAAGCGGGGTCAGGCCAACGGGGCGCTGCGGCAACTCCCGGTTGATCCATTCCCAACCGAAACGATCTAAAGCCGCCTGTGCGATAGAATCTGACACAGGCTTTGGTGCTTGTGCATTTCTCATGCCGTCGCTGGCAGCACGGGCCAGGGCGATGCCGGAGATGGCTTGGCCGATGGTCCGACCCGCGTCAATATCGCTTTGGACGTTGGCCCCCGAAAGCAACAGGCAGCGCAGGTGCTCCGCTTCTCTTTCCGCCAGATATTCAGCTTCGAGGGGGAACATCTGCGTCAGGATTTGCCGGGAGACCGAGGCGACCACCGCTCCATCCGACGGGTAGGAAGGGATGATATTGCCAACGTAAGTCGCCTTAATGCTGGGGTCCTGTACAAAGGGCGCGTCGCGGTTGAACGCAAACTTATGGTGCCACGCGGAGATCAAGCCATCGAACTGCGCCACCGATAAGTACGCCAGTGCCCGCACCGCGTACGGTGGGTGGGCAAAGGGGAAGGCGGGCGGACCGTTGGGGTTGGCCGGATTAGGCAGGGTGTAGGAGCCATCCGGGTTAGGCCCGGGAATCAGGTTGTATTTGGCCACCAGTTCCAGGGCAATTTCATTCCAGCGGATGATGGGGTTCTGCGTCCAGTACGTAACGGCCTTAGTTTCAACTTCGGTCATCCGGGCGACCTGCTCTTTTAAGTCCTCAATCTCCTGCAAGTACGCCGGAGAGCCGGGAGCACTCGGCGTGGGGAGGCTGATGTCGGCACCACTGTTGATTAAGATGGGCTTCCAATTCCCACCGGTGGGATCGACGGAAGCGAATTCATAGCCCTGAAATTCGTAATAGGTTGGCAGGTCTTTTTCACAAGAGAAAAAGGCGAACGCAACCATTACGCTGAGGATAATTTTATTTTTAAAACCCTTCACACTTGGATTATTTTCGGTAGTTAAAGAAATAGGTCAACCCCAGGCCGGTAGTAATCATCTCAGGAGCATTGCGCCCGTCGACGATGCGATTGTGGTACGCCACTACGCCAAGGCCCTTTACCTGGGGGAAATAATACTGCGCCATCAGGCCAACCCGCCCAAAGTTCACCCGGTTGGTGGGCTGGGGGGCGTTGTAAGATCGGATGTCGTCTCCGCTCAAGGAGCGGGAAGCGATGTAACTCAACTGAACTCTCAGCGCATCGGCCAGGAACCACTTTCCCGCCACTGCCTCCAAAGTGAAGGCACTGGGAACATCCATCCATGGGGTATAATAACTCCCGTCATTGTAGTAGTATTCCCTCTCCGCCTCGGCGTAGCCCCGCCACAGGTAGGCACCAGCGCCCCGGACAAACCACTTGCTGCTGTGCTGGTATTCCAGGATAGCGCGATAAGACAGTTCGGGCGCACCGATCCCAATGCTGTACGGTTGGTAGTCGGGCAGATAGTTGGAAATCGGCGTGGAAAAGCCAAGTGTGGCAAGCCCCACCAATTCTCCCTTGTTGAGGGTTTTGTTCAGCCAGCGGTACTTCGCCGCCAGGGTCAGGTCTTGCAGGCCACTCGCTCCGGCAAAGTTGCCCCCGTTGGGCTCCGTCGACCAGGTCTTTACGTACGGGACCCCAGCGTAGATGTTCAGGTTGTCCCACAGGCCAATGGCCACCATAGGCATGGCGCTCCGGCGGTGGACCGTTTCGATGGTCTGGTTGTTGCGCTTCACCTCACCTTCCCAGTAATGATCGAAGCTCGCAAAAGAGTATTCCAGTAAGACGCAGGCCTGGTTGCCTTTCATCAGTATGGCGTCGCTGGGCGTCTGGGCAGACAGATAGGAAGTAGCCCCCGCAGCCAGGAGAAGTAGGTAGTAGATTTTCCTCATTTTGGACATTTGGTGAACAAATGTAGCAAAGATTACCTACAGGTGTAGATAAGTTTTTCGCTCGGCATTGAAATTGGCCACCCATGAGGATGGATGGGAAGCGTGCTGTTCCAATGGTCGGTACCACGCCAAACACCTGCTTTTAACGCGGTTTGTGTTCCCCAAAAAAAGTGGATCTGGACGCCCTGGTCAGTAAAGCGCCCCGAAAGACCCGCTTACATTCGAACCACCCCAAAACAACACTGCACCTCCCTCCGGCCATGGGCTGGAGAAAAGTGCAGTGTATATAAAGTCCTGGGTAGTAAACGAGCGGCTGCCGGATCAGACGTCCATGGCCTTGTACACATCGAGGACTTCGCGGACGGCGTCGGCGGAGTCATTGAGCAGCGCCATTTCCTCGTCGTTGAGTTGAAGTTCGAGGAGTTGTTCGATGCCGTTGGTACCGAGTTTGACGGGAACGCCGAGGAAGAGCCCGTCCTGGCCGTACTCGCCTTCGAGGAGGGCGCAGCAGGGGAAGATGCGGCGCTCATCGCGGAGAATGGAGGCCACCATCTGGGCGGCCGCCGCACCGGGGGCATACCAGGCGGAGGTACCCATGAGGGCCACCAACTCACCGCCGCCTTTCTTGGTGCGGTCAACGATGGCTTCGAGCTTATCGGCGTCGATGAGTTCCGTTACGGGAATGCCCGAGACGCTCGTGTAGCGGGGCAGGGGCACCATCGTATCGCCGTGGCCACCGAGGAGCATCGCCTGGATGTCTTTGGGGCTGACGTCGAGTGCCTCGGCTAGGAAGGACCGGAAGCGGGCCGTATCCAGAATACCCGCCATGCCAAACACGCGGCTCTTGGGCAAGCCGCTGGCCTTGTAGGCGGCGTAGGTCATCACGTCGAGTGGATTGGACACGACAATGATGATGGGGTTTTTACTGTGCTCCATGATGGAGCGGGTCACCATCGTGACGATCTTGGCATTGGTGCTGATCAAGTCGTCGCGGCTCATCCCCGGCTTGCGGGGGATACCGGCGGTGATGACCACGATGTCGCTATCGGCCGTGGCCGCGTAGTCATCGGAACCCACCAGGCGGGTGCTGAAATTATCAACGCCAGCTTGCTGGTAGGTATCCAGGGCTTTGCCCTTGGCCAGATCGCCCTTTATGTCAAGAATGACAATTTCCCGGACCAGGTCATTGTGGGCCAACACATTGGCAACGGTGGCACCTACGTTTCCGGCACCAACTACGGTTACTTTACTCATGTTACAGGTTAACTTTTTCCGCCGTACGGTTTCGGCTGTTCGCTAAAAGTGGCACGAAAGTAGATAAAATTGCGCGTACTGACGCAAATGCCGTGGCCAAGACGGTAAGGCCCTGACAGAATACTTACTTTTGTGGCAAATCATGACCGTAATCTAATGACCATACTCCGTCTTTGCCTCGCGCTTACCCTGCTGACGACCTTCCACAGCGCCCTCTCCGCCCAGCGCTTTACCGGCGACCGTGAATGTGCCACCGTCGGAAAATCCGAGTGGCTCAAGCGCTACCAGGCTGGAGAAATCGCCCCCGTGCCCAAATCTGCCAACACCCAGTACGTGCCCATGACGGTTTTTCTGGTGGGCGACGACAACGGCGTGGGATACATCGATCCCGTCCGCTTCCTCAACTCAATGATCCTGCTGAACAACGATTTCCGGGACATGAACATCCAGTTCTTCATCAAGGGAGACTTCCGCTACATCAACAATACCCGCTACAATAACCACGACTTTGCCACTGGCCGTCAGATGATGTCCCAGAACAACGTCTTCAACACCTTCAATACCTACGTCGTAGAAAACCCCGCCGGTGCCTGTGGTTACTACAGCCCTTCGCGGGACGCCATCGCACTAGGTAAAAACTGCCTCGGAGCCGGGGACCGCACCTGGAGCCACGAAGTAGGTCACTACCTCAGCCTTCCCCACACTTTTTATGGCTGGGAAAGCATTGAACGAATTGCCGACATCGAGCTGACCGAACGCGCGCCCACTACTCTCTTTTTCAACAACGCTAATGTGGAGGTAGAAAAAGTGGACGGCAGCAACTGCGCAACGGCCGCCGACGGTTTTTGCGATACGCCCCCCGATTTTCTGATGGAGCGTTGGGGTTGCAACGGCCTCGGCTTTTACCGGGACAGCCTCACCGACCCCGATTCCGTTCGCTTTGCCGTTCCGGCCAGCAACATCATGTCTTACGCGCTGGATAACTGCGTAGAGAGCTTTACCGAAGACCAAAAGGCAGCCATGCTGACCAACCTGGATGGCCGCATCGGTCTGGTCAGCAACGCCGGTGCCTCCACCGTAGGAGCCAACGTGGAAGACCTCACCCTCCTGCTGCCCGAAGACAACGCCACCCTGCCCTTCTCCGATTCCGTCGTCCTCACCTGGAGCAGCGTGCCGAACGCCGATTTCTACATCGTCCAGATGAACCGCACGACCAATTTCAACGGTGCAATTCTCAATTCTTTCATCACCAGCGATACCAGTGCCCTGATTACCGAAGGACTTATTTCCCGCGCCCGCTACTTCTGGCGCGTCCGCCCCGTCAACCGCTACGTTGTGGACGGCGATTTCGGTGAGGTTTTCCGCTTCCGCAACGGCGAATTTACCGTGGCCAGCATTGACCCCGCCCTCGATGCCACCATCACCGTTTCCCCCAACCCCGTATCCGGTGGACAGCAGCTCCGCATTCAGGGCCGCGACCTGGGCCTTAGCGGTACCCTCAGCTACGAACTCATCAGCGCCACCGGCCAGGTTTTACACGCCCGCCGTGGACTGAGCCTGAGCGCCAGCGGATTCAACGAACGCCTCGAAACCGGAGCGCTTCCCGCCGGCATCTACTTCCTGCGGCTTCAACTCAACGACCGGCTGGTTACCCGCCGGATCATCGTGACGCCCTAGACCAATTTATGCCAGGAGCTTCGCTCCTCTGTTTTCACCACTAATGACACGAAGTACACTAAGGGCACTAAGAGTTTGTGACAAAATTCTTAGTGCCTCTTCGTGTCCTTAGTGGTTCAAAAATGGTAGAGCCGTTGCACGGCGACTGCTTCCTTTTGGCCTTAGTCCCTCTTCATGTTCTTAGTGGTTCAAAAAAAGGGAGCGCAGCTCCCCAAATCTAAGTAGTTCAAAAAAATGAAAAGCTTCGCCCCGATTCCCTAGCTTAGCGGGCATGAAAATCCTCCCGCTCCTCCTTCTCCTTTGCTCCTTTGTCCCTACTCCCCCCTTCGGGGGGTTGGGGGGGAGCACCTGCGTCCGCGCCCAAACTTCCGGTTCGAGTGCTTACCGAACCCTCTACGACCTGCCCTACCGTCCGGAAAGTGCCGACCCCTACGCACGCGAGCGCTGTAAGCTCGACCTATACTACCCCACCGACAGCAGCGGCTTTGCCACCATTGTTTTCTTCCATGGCGGCGGACTCGAAGCGGGCGAAAAACACTTTCTGAACGCCTGGGAGAACGCCGGCGTGGCCGTGGTGAGCGCCAATTACCGCCTATCCCCCCGGGTAAAAAACCCCGTGTACACCGAAGACGCCGCTGCCGCCATCGCCTGGACGCTGCAGCACATCGGCGATTACGGCGGAGACCCGGCGCGGATTTACATTACCGGCCACAGCGCGGGGGGCTACCTGGCCAGCATGGTTGCGCTTGACACTACCTACCTGGCCGCCCACGGCGAACATCCCGATAGCCTGGCCGGGCTCCTCTCCTTCAGCGGACACACCATTTCCCACTTTACCGCCCGCAAGGAAAACGGCCTGGCCTGGAACGATGTCCGCGTCGACCAGTATGCCCCCCTATCCCACCTCCGCATCAGTCCACTGCCCATCGTCCTGATTACCGGCGACCGCGAAAAGGAGCTCTTCGGCCGCTACGAAGAGACGGCCTACTTCTGGCGCATGCTCGTAGCCAGTGGCCACCCCGATGCCACCCTGCACGAACTGGCGGGCTTTAACCACGGCAATATGGTCGTCCCCGCCGCCCAACTGACCCTGAACTGGATCCGCGAACGCGAAGCGCAGCAACGCAAAAAGAAGCCCTGAAAATGCAAATCCCCCCGGCACCAAAGCACCGGGGGGATTTTGCAAAATAGTTTTTACGACAAACGAAAGCCTATTCTTCTTCGAGCTTGCTCAAGTCGATGGAGTAATCCGGCTTTTCAACGGGTGCTGCACCTTCTTTCTTCTTGGGTGCTTCGCCCTTCTTGCGTTTCTTAGGAGCAATCATGACGTTCATGCGCCGCTTTTCCATTTTTGGCATGGCTTCGGCACTACCTACGTCTTCGAGCTCTTTCATGAAGCGCAGCAGGAGGAGTTCCCCCCGGTCTTTAAAGACGATACTGCGACCGCGAAACTGGACGTAGGCTTTCACCTTGGCTCCGTCTTCGAGGAAGGCGCGGGCGTGGCGCAGTTTGAATTCAAAGTCGTGCTCGCCCATGTTGGGGCCGAAGCGAACCTCTTTGACCACGGTTTTCACCGTCTTGGCCTTCATTTCTTTGTCCCGCTGCTTTTGTTGGTACAGGAACTTACGGTAGTCAATGATTTTGACTACGGGTGGTTCCGCATTGGGGCTGATTTCGACCAGGTCCAGGTCTGCTTCGCGGGCCCACTGCTTAACGCGGCGGGTATCGTAAACGTCACCGGCTTTGATAGGCGCATTCAGCTCGGCGGCCAGGTCCTCAACGTCGTCGCCCACCAGGCGAACTTCCGGGACCCGGATCATATCGTTAATGCGGTGCTTGGGAGCGGTGTCCTCCCTAGTAAAAGTGCGTTTGCGGCCGCCGCCTCCTCTTCTTCTACCCAAGTAAAATGGTCATTTAGTTTAAAGATAATTGGCGCTCACCGGGGTGGTGCAGGCGCAATGGAATACAATATTAAGGCTTTAGGGCCGGATAATGTTCCACCTCAGATCGTTTTTGCCGGGTAAAGGGTCCAAAACGACGCGAGCCAGGGGAAAATCCCCCGGCTCGCCTCAAAGGTAGGCATTATTTACTACCGGACCTTAGAGAAAAATCCTCTCCGGTCCGTTGCTATCGCCCGGTGACTTACTCCTTGGAGTCTTCCACTACGGCTTCGCTTTGCAGAATGGTCAGGCCGTCTTTTTCCTCGTTCATCTGGGCGATCAGCTTGGCACCACCGCCCGGGTTGTTGTTAAGGATGAATTCGGCCAGTGGGTACTCGATGTACTTCTGGATGGCGCGGTGCAGGGGCCGGGCACCGAACTGCGGGTCGAACCCTTTCTCGGCGACAAACTTCTTGGCTTCCTCGTCCAGCTCGAGGCTGAATTCCAGGCCGGTGAGGCGCTTGTAGAGGTCGTCCAGGGCAATGTCGATGATGCGGAAAATCTCGTCCTGGCCCAGGGCATTGAAGATCACCACGTCGTCAATCCGGTTCAGGAACTCGGGAGAGAAGGTGCGCTTCAGGGCATTATTGATCACCGCCTTGCTGTTCTCTTCAGCGTTGGCTTCCCGCGCCTTGGTGGCGAAGCCGACGCCCTGACCGAAGTCTTTGAGCTGGCGTACACCAATGTTGGAGGTCATGATGATCATCGTGTTCTTGAAGTCGACCTTGCGTCCCATGCCGTCGGTCAGCTGACCGTCGTCGAGCACCTGCAGCATGATGTTGTAGACGTCGGGGTGGGCCTTTTCGATCTCGTCGAGCAGGATGACGCTGTAGGGCTTGCGCCGGACTTTCTCCGTCAGCTGGCCACCTTCCTCGTAGCCTACGTAACCGGGAGGGGCCCCGATGAGGCGGCTGACGCTGAATTTTTCCATGTACTCCGACATATCGATGCGGATCAGGCTGTCTTCACTATCGAAGATGTACTTCGCCAGGGCTTTGGCCAGCTCCGTCTTACCTACGCCGGTGGGGCCCAGGAAGATGAAAGTACCGATGGGCTTCTTGGGGTTCTTGAGGCCCACGCGGTTGCGCTGGATGGCCTTCGTCACCTTGGTAATGGCATCGTCCTGGCCAATGATGGCCTGCTGGAGATCTTTCTCCATATTGACGAGCTTCTTGCTCTCGTTCTGGGCGACGCGCCGGACGGGAATGCCGGTCATCATCGAAACGACCTCGGCGATGTCTTCCTCGTTGACGGGGTAACGTCGGGTCTTGGAATCCTCCTCCCACTTCAGCTTGGCCTCTTCGAGCGAGCGCTGGAGCTTGCTTTCCTGATCGCGCAGGTCCGCCGCTTTTTCGTACTGCTGCCCTTTGACGGCGGCGTTTTTCTGCTCGCGGACTTCCTCGATTTTGGCTTCCACCTCCTCGATGTGCTTCGGCACGCTGATGTTTTTGAGGTGGGTGCGGGCACCTACCTCGTCGAGCACGTCAATGGCCTTATCGGGCAGGAAACGGTCGGTAATGTAGCGGTCGCTGAGCTTCACACAGGCCTCGATGGCATCTTCGGAGTAGTTCACGTTGTGGAACTCCTCGTACTTGGGTTTGATGTTGTTGAGGATGTGTACGGCTTCTTCGGCGCTGGGGGGATTGACGAGCACTTTCTGGAAGCGACGGTCGAGGGCACCATCTTTTTCGATGTGCTGGCGGTATTCATCCAGGGTGGAAGCACCGATGCACTGCAGTTCGCCCCGCGCCAGGGCGGGTTTGAAGATGTTGCTGGCGTCGAGCGAACCGGTAGCACCGCCGGCCCCCACGATGGTGTGGATCTCGTCGATGAACAGGATCACGTCGCGGCTCTTTTCGAGCTCCGTCATGATGGCCTTCATCCGCTCTTCAAACTGCCCGCGGTACTTCGTGCCGGCCACCAGGGCGGCCAGGTCGAGCATCACGATGCGCTTATCGAAGAGGGTACGGCTGACGCGCTTTTCCTTGATCCGCAGGGCCAGACCTTCCACGATGGCGGTCTTGCCCACCCCGGGTTCGCCGATGAGGATCGGGTTGTTTTTCTTGCGGCGGCTGAGGATCTGGCTGACGCGCTCAATCTCGGTCTCGCGGCCGATGATGGGGTCCAGCTTGTTTTCGTCGGCCAGGGAGGTGATGTCGCGGCCGAAATTATCCAGCACGGGGGTGCGGCTTTTGGCGTTACCGGCTTTGCGCTGGCCGCCCTGGAAACCCCGGCCCTGGTCGCCGTCCTCGTCGTAGGAATCTCCTTCGTCGGGGGCTTGGTTCAGGGGCAGGTCGAGGTCTTCGGTAAAATCTTTTTCGTCTTTCACGTAATCGAGTTCTGCTTTGTAAATGTCGTATTCCACTTCAAACTGGCGGAGGATTTTGGCCGCCGGCAGTTCCTTGTTGCGCAGAATAGACAGGATGAGATGTTCGGAGCTGACCACGGAGGTTTTCAGGGCTTTGGCTTCCAGAAAGGTCACCTTGAGCACGCGGTCGGCTTTGTCGTTTAAGGGCAGTTGAGAAATAGTGTGGCCACTGGTTTGCCCGCCGATGCGGTTGACGTTTTCCCGGACGGCTTCTTTGAGCGCATCCAGGTCGACGGACAGGTTGCGGAGCACCCGGTTGGCCAGGGAATCGGGCAGGCTCAGTACGCCCAGCAGCAGGTGCTCGGGGCCCACGTAGGCGTGTCCCATCTTCTCGGCTTCCATTTTGCCCCGGGCCATGGCTTTCTTTATTTCGGGGTTAAATTCCCGCTGACTAGGATTCATTTGGTAAATTTTTGTCGGTGCTAAATGGAGAGTGTCGGGCGCTGACGCAGGTGCCGGGTAAGGAACCAGGGAGCAATGCAGTTGGCCAGACTTCAGTTAGGGCGGAAATATAAGGTTCCGCCGTGTTGAAAGTATAACCTTCCGTGGAATAACCGTGCCATGCACCGCCGCCTGACAAAAGAACCTGACAGATCGCCGGTTGGGGGTACAGCCAAGTTCTCGGGTCGTCCAACTGGGAATCAAAACAAAGAATTGCCCGATTTGGTTGGGGAATGACCCTACCCGGAGCTGCCTTTCGCGACAATTCTCCCCTCGCGGGAGTCTTCTCCTCCCCCGGCACCACCGTTTTCAATGGCGGGCCTGCTCCCCCTGGAAAAGTAAAAGCAAGCAGGGTCATCACGGCTTCGCAGAAAAAGCTACCTTTGCGCGAAATAAGATTTAGCACGGTATGAAATTCAGCATCGATAAGCAGGAGCGTTACAGCATCATCAAGCCCGAGGAGGAGAACCTCAACTCTGGCGTAGCACCGCAACTGAAATCGGAGTTCGTAATCCTCGCCAATGAAGGCATTACCAACCTCATTCTCGACCTCAGCTCGGTCAAGTACGTCGATAGCTCTGGCCTGAGCGCCATCCTCACCGCCCGCCGTCTGTGGACCAACCTCGGTACCTTCGTCGTTACCGGCGTAGACCATCCGGCCGTGAAGCGCCTCGTCGAAATCTCTAAAGTAGATTCCGTCCTCACCATCCTCCCTACCCTGTCGGAATCCACCGACTTCGTCCTGATGGAAGAACTCCAGCGCGACCTGCAGGCCGAAGCCGAAGGCGACCTGGAAAGCGACGAACTCTAAGCCAGCTGCAAGTCCCGGCGTTGATTCCCCGGTAGGGGTTGGTGCAACTATCCTGGCGACGGGGCGGTTAGCGGAAGCCTATAGTTGAACCACCAATGCCCCCTTGGCCATGTCTGCTTCCGCCTCCCTGCCATTTTCCCTCACCGTCTTGGGCACCAGCGGCTCCGTACCCGCCCACGGCCGCAACTGCTCCGGCGTTTTCCTGCAAACGCCGCTGACTGACGTCTTGATCGACTGCGGCGAAGGGACCCAAATGCAGTTGCAGCGGGCAGGGCTCAGCCTGGGGCGTTGCAGTACCATCCTCATCTCCCACTTACACGGAGACCACTACTTTGGGCTGCCGGGCTTGCTCAGCAGCTTGTCGCTCAGCGGGCGTACGGCACCATTGCTCATTGTCTCTCCCCAGCACCTGCGGCCGCGCCTGAGTCCCTTATTTGAGTTGGACCGCTTCCCGATGCCCTACCCTCTGGAATTCCGGACTTACTCCGCCACCGCCCCGGAGCCCCTTCTTTCGCTCCCTGGCCTGGAAGTGCTCTCTTTCCCCCTGCAACACCGGGTGCCAACCAACGGCTACCTGCTGCGCGAAACGCCCCGCGCGGGAAATATCCGCTCGGATAAAATCGCGGAATACGCCATTCCCTGGCCCGCCATCCCTGCCATTAAGTCCGGTGGCGACTACCACACGCCCGATGGCCAGGTGATTCCCCACGCTGAATTGGTGAGCCCCGCCCCGCCACCACGCAGCTTTGCCTACTGCTCGGATACCCAGTACTTCCCGGAGCTGGCCAGCCACGTCCGGGGCGTTGACCTGCTCTACCACGAAGCCAGCTTCCTGGATGATCTGCGCGACGAAGCCCAGCAACGCGGCCACTCCACCGCCCGCCAGGCCGCTACCGTAGCCCACGACGCCGGGGCTGGCGAACTAGTAATGGGCCACTTCAGCAGCCGCTACGCCAGCCTGACCGACCACGAAGAAGAAGCCCGCACCATCTTCCCCAACAGCCACGCTGGGCGGGAACTGGGCCAGTATGCGGTGCCTTTCGTGGGCAGGGAGGACAGGGGAAAGGAATAAAGGGGGAAAGGAATAAAGGGGGAAAGGAATAAAGGGGAAAGGAGGAAAGGAATAAAGGAGGAAGGGAGTTTTCGGTACGTTTCGAATTGCTTAGTGCCCCTTAGTGACCCTTACTTGCTTAGTGGTGAAAAAAGAAGCTGCGCTGCAGTTTCCTGATGTGGCTACCCCTAGAGTACTGAAACTGCGCGGCGGGAGGTGGGCATCCCCGGATTATGGATGCTGCGCGGCGCTTTCAGTCCCAGTCACAAGATGCTCCACTAAGCAACCGCCAACGCCGTAAGCGGAAAAAAGACCAGGAGTCCCAAGCGGCAATGGTAGCCGAAAGTGCGGGATCATCCTAGCCTCACCGCAAAATTAAAAAAGTCGGCAAAAGCTTGTTTGTTGTCAGTATAACTGCGCTGCTGCGTAGGGCTGTCACGCATTAGCTAGGCTGCTGCCTACGGCGGGCACGCATTAATTCACTCATTCACTCATTCACTCATCGACTCCCGCAGGTACTTCGGTGCCCGGAAGCGCTGCCCGTAGCGTTCCATCAGTTCGCCGCAGCGCACCAGGAAGGCCTCCCGTCCGTAGCTTTCGACGTAGCGTAAGACGCCGCCAGTGTAGGCGGGGAAGCCCCAGCCGTAGCAGCTGCAGAGGTTGGCCGCCGCCCGTTCGGTGACGACGCCTTCCTGCAGGCACCAGCCCGACTCGATGACCTGGCTGAACAGGAAGCGGTCTTTCATGCGCCGGCGGTCGTAATCGGTCTTTGTAACGGGAAAGTGGGTTTCCAGGTCCGTCCACAGCAGGGCCGAGCCATCTGCCTCGTATTCGTAAAAGCCCGCGCGTTTCTGACGGCCGGCGCGGCCCAGGTCGTCAAGCATTTTGTGCAGGGTGGGCACGGCGGGGTGCTGCTGGTACTGGTCGCCGTAGTGCCGGGCCGCCTGCTGCTCGTAGCGCAGGATCAGGGCCAGGCCCAGTTCGTCGGCCAGCGCCAGCGGCCCGCTCTTCATGCCCGCCTGCCGGCCCATGTTCTCGATGAGCGCCGCAGGGTAACCTTCGTTGAGCATCGTGACGCCTTCGAGAATGTAAGTATTGAGCACGCGCGCGGCGAAGAAGCCCCAACTGTCTTTGACCACCACCGGCAACTTCCGGATGGCGGTGGCAAAGTCGAAAGCCCGCGCGATGGTCTCCTCACTCGTCTTTTCCCCTTTAACGATCTCCACCACGCTGGTTTGCTCCGCTGGCGGGAAAAAGTGAATCCCCACGTAGTTCTCCGGCCGCAGGCTCTCCGCCCCCAGCTCGGTGATGGGAATGGAGATCGTGTTGGTGGCAAAAATGGCAAACTCGTCGAGCTGCTCTTCGGCTTCGCGGGTGACTTTCTGCTTGATCGATTTGTTCTCGAAAACGGCCTCTACGACCAGGTCGCACCCCACAAAGTCGGTGGATTTGTCGGTAGTGGTGATGCGCCGCAGCAAATCCTGCCGCTCCTGGGGCTGGAAGGTTCCCCGCTCAATGTATTGGTCAATGCGCTCCACGACGTACTCCCGGCCGCGGTCGGCAATGGGCTGGGAAACGTCTTTAAGGACCACCTCCAGTCCATTGCGCAAACACAGAAAAGCGATCCCGGAGCCCATCTGCCCCGCCCCGATGATGCCTACGCGGCGGGGGCGGAATTTGCCGTAGCCTTTGGGGCGCCCGAGGCCGCGGCGGACTTCCTGCTTCTCAAACCAGAAGGTGGAAATCATGCTTTTGCTCACTTCGCCCGTAACCACCTTGGCGTAGTAGCGGCTGTCGAGGCGGTAGGCCGTGGTGAAGTCGAGCTTCGATGCCTCGGCCAGCAGGTCAATGAGCGCGCGGGAGGCCGGGTAGAGGTCGTTGCTATCGGCCGAGAGGCGGGCGGTGAGCAGGCGGATGCGGTGGCCAAGGTTGGGGTCGGCGGCCGTACCGCCGGGGATGGTGCCGGCGGGATCGTCCCAGGGCCGCCGCGTGGGTGGGTCGGAGAGCAACCAGGCTTTGGCCTTGCGGATGAGGTCGGCGGGGTCCTGGGCCAGGGCATCGACGATACCTACTTTGAGGGCTTCCTGCGGGCTGTAGCGCCGGCCCTCCAGCAGCAGCGGGAAGGCCCGCTCGATGCCCAGCAACCACATCAGGCGAATGACCGCCCCGCCGCTGGGGATGAGGCCGATCTTTATTTCCGGATGACCGAGGCGGATTTTCGGGTCGGCCAGCGCAATCCGGTGGTGGCAAGCCAGGGCCAGCTCGAAGCCCGTGCCGAGGGCATCGCCGTTGATGGCCGCCACCACGGGCACGCCCGGCATCTCCAGGTCGCGCAAGAAAGCCTTGAGCGTCTGGGCCGAGGCGAAGGCGGCGGCAGGGTCCGTCAGCTGCCGCAGGTAGGCCAGGTCGCCGCCCTGCAAAAAATCGCTCTTCGCCGAAGCAATGATGACGCCGCGCAGGCGCTGGGCTTCTTTCTCCTTTTGCAAATGGGCAATGACGGGCTGGAAGGCAGTGACCAGCTGGTGGTTGAGCAGGTTGCTGGTGCGGCCGGACATATCCAGTACCAGCGTCACGATATCGTCGGTGTCTTTGCGGTAGTTGATCATGGTTGGACTGGGGTTTAGGCGATCCTTTCTACTACGGTGGAAACGGCCAGGCCCGCCCCGGCGTCGATGGTGAGGCTGCCCAGGGTCAGGTCGCGCCGCTCCAGCTCGTCGAGCAAGTGGCAAAGCATCATCCCCCCCACGGCCCCGAGGGGTTCGCCCAGGGCAATGGCGCCGCCCAGGACGTTGAAGCGGTCGTCGGGGATGCCCAGCTGCTGCTGAAAACGGATGGTCGGGGCAGCAAAGGACTCGTTGAATTCCCAGAGGTCGATGTCCTGCCGCTGCAAGCCCGCCTGCTCCAGGGCCAGGTCGCAGGCGTTCACGCCGCCGGAAAGGAGGGTGGCGTCAACGGCACTGAGGGCCACGGCGCGGATTTTAGCGCGGGGTTCAAGCCCGAGATTGCGACCCGATTCCAGGTCGCCCAAAAGACAGAGTGCGCAGCCGTCGGCGGCCTTGCTGGTATTGCCCGTGGTGTGAAGGTGGGCGATGTGGTCTACGAGCGGAAAACGGTGCAGCGCCATTTCGTTGAAGCCCGCCAGCCCCATTTCGGCGAAGCGGGGCGGAAGTTCCCCTAGAAACTCAGTGGTAAGGTCTTGGCGCGGGATGCGGTCTTCGGCCAGGATGACCAGCCCGTTGGCATCGGTGATGGTCTCCAGGCTGGCGGCGAAGTGCCCGGCCTGGGCCGCAGCGATGGCCTTGGCGTGGCTGGCCAGCGCGTAGGCATCGAGGTCGGCACGGGAAATCCGGTGGGTACTCGCTACCAGGTCGGCAGCCACACCCTGCGGAATGTAGTGGCTGTTGATCACCGTTGATGGATCATTCATCATCGGCCCGCTGTTCAGGTAGGTCGGCACGCGGCTCATACACTCCAATCCGCCGGCAATCATCACTTTGCCGTAACCAGCCGTAATGCGCGCAGCGGCGAGGTTGATCGCCTCCAGCCCCGAAGTGTTGAAGCGGTTGATTTGCAAGCCCCCGCGCGCCTGTGCCCAGCCCGCGTTGAGCAGCGCCGCCCGGGCAATGTTGTAGCCCTGGTCGCCCGCCGGCGTATTGCAGCCAATGATCAGGTCGTCAATGCCCGCCGGCAAGTCCTCCCGGCCACTGCGCCGCTGAAAGGCCCGCAAACACTGGCTGAGCAGATCAATGGGTTTCACCTCGTACAAGTCGTCCGTACCATCGGCCCGCCCCCGGGGGCTGCGCAAAACATCGTAGATAAAGGCTTGGGTTGGCATGGGGCGGAAAGGACTAAAACTTCAAAAGGCAGCGGGACCCTAAAGGTTCGCGGTTTGGGCGCGGCCGCAGGTGCAAGGCAAGGATACCCCCCAACCCCCAAAGGGGGAGAGCAAGGCCCCCCAACCCCAGAGGGGAGAACACCCGCCAGCGCTTCTCGCAAAGTTATACTCCCCCAACTAAAACCCGACCGAAAAGACGCACTTCCACAAGACTAATTTCTGGCTCCAGCGCACTGATTCGCCTCTTCCGCCAAATGTTAAATTGTAAATTGTAAATTGTAAATCCCTCAACTAAGCCAAGCAATAGCCCGCTTCCGCTCAGTAGTAGAAAACGCGGCCAGTTCCAGTCCCGGCGTCAGCAGGTCGCCCAATTTGACGGTGGTCTTCAGCCAGGCCTGGTCGCCAATGATGGCCATCCGCTCCACGTTTTTGTAGTTCTTGATGCCCGCTTTGATGTCTTCCAGCAAAGCCTGTCCCGAAAAGCCGGTGTTGACGACTTCCAGCATAATGCGGGCCTGCCCGAATTTCGCGGCCTGCTCTTCAATGAGGGTATTAATGCGGTCGTAATCGGCCACCTGCATTTTCCCAACGATGGCCAGGCCCAGCAGGCGGGTGTCCCCCAGGTCAATTTCCGTCAGCGCTTCCGAGCTTTGGGGGGTGGGGTCTATTTTCAGCCAGGCGTGGGCCAATTCCCCTTCGTTCAGGGCAAAAGTCTTGATCTCCATGCGCGGTGTGAGCCAGTCGATGCTGCCCGTCAAAGTCGTCAGCCAGGCGTGGTCCGTCAGGATGGCGTACTTCTCAATTTTATCCCACAGCTCTTTCTTGGTCCGCAGGGTGTTCCAAAAGGTTTGAAAACTCTGGAAACCGCCCACGCTTTTGATGTTGCCGAGGAGGCGGAGTTTGCCGTGGGTGAGCACCTTGGCCTCAACGGCCATCATCAACTTGCGGATGCCTTCTTCGTCAACCTCCCCGTCGAGGGTGAATCCGAGCAGGTTAGACTGGGACAGTGGAAATACCGAGATCATGCGGACTAATTTTGAAGTAAAACACAAGCTACGCCGAATGGATGTTTACCCTCACCAAATTTTCGACCAACGCCCCTCCCTCGGCGACCAGCTTAGCCAAAGGTATTGTCGCAGCTTTAGCCCGACCCCTCCACCCAAGGTATTGTCGCGGCTTTAGCCCGACCCCTCCGCCCCAGGTACTGTCGCGGCTTTAGCCCGACCCCTCCGCCCCAGGTATCGTCGCAGCTTTAGCCCGACCCCTCCACCCCAGGTATTGTCGCGGCTTTAGCCCGACCCCTCCGCCCCAGGTACTGTCGCGGCTTTAGCCCGACCCCTCCGCCCAAGGTATTGTCGCGGCTTTAGCCCGACCCATTCTTATCCCATGGAGTTCCTTGGAGTTGGGCATTGAGTACCACGGAGTATTCAGCAACTCCCCATTAACTACGCTGCTCCCTACGGCGGTAGCCCATTCGCTCATTAGCTAGCGCTGCGGCCTACGGCGGTCGTTCATTCGCCCATTCAATCATTCACGCATTCGCTCATTAACAAGTCCGTACCTTACCCCCCACCAGAACAACCCACATGTTACCCTTATCCTCCGACTTAGTCTTTTTCGACCTCGAAGCCACCGGCCTCAACATCGTCCAGGACCGCATCGTCCAGATCGCCATGATCAAGCTCCACGCCGACGGCCAGCCCGCCACGGAGTTGGAAATGAAGATCAACCCCACCGTCCCTGTCTCCCCGGAAGCCCTCGCCATCCACGGGCTATCGAACGAACTGCTGGCCACCGCGCCCACCTTCGCCGACGTCGCCCAGCAGCTCTACGACTTCATCGGCACGGCAGACCTGGCCGGCTACAACTCCAACCGCTACGACGTTCCCCTGCTCCAGGAAGAATTCTACCGCGCCGGCCTCTACCTCGATACCAGCCAGCGCCGGCTGATCGACGCCCAGCAGATTTTCTACCGCATGGAGCCCCGCACCCTCAGCGCCGCCCTGCGCTTCTACGCCGGTAAGGAAATGGAAAACGCCCACGATGCGCTAGCCGACGTCCGCGCCACCGTCGATATCTTCCGCGGCCAACTTACCCGCTACGCCGACGCCGAGTACACCGACGAAAACGGCCAAACCTCCCGCCCCTTCACGTCCATGGACACCGTTGCCGCCTTCTGCCAGGACGATCGTTTCCTCGACGCCACCCAGCGCCTGAAACGCGGCCCCGACGGCGTGCCCCACTTCAACTTCGGCAAATATGCCGGCCAAGCCGTCGCCGAGGTCTTCGCCAAAGACCCCAGCTACCTGAAATGGATCCTCAGCAAAGACTTCAGCACCGAAGTCAAAGCCCTCGTCCAGGCCATCGACAATGCCCGCCGGGGAAAATGATCCGCCGTACCGTACTTGGTTGACGGTCTCCCCACCCCTCCCCGGAAAAAACCCCGGTGGAGGGTGTCCGTAAGCCCCCCTCAACCGGAAATATCCGGGGAACGGGGACCACCAACCCCATCACTCCCCTTCCGGAAAGTAGGCCGGATGATCAGCCGCAAACTCTGGTTGTAATTGATGTAGTTCGCCACCCAGTTCACAAAAACGAACAGCTTATTGCGGGTGCCGAGGATGGCAAAGAGGTGCACCAGCAGCCACACCAACCAGGCCATAATGCCCCCGAAGTGAAATTCCGGCCTGAGCAGGTCCACCACCGCACGGGCGCGGCCGACCGTAGCCATGCTGCCTTTATCGCGGTAGTGGAAAGGCTCCCAGTCTTTTCCATCCAGGCTGCGGGCGAAGTTGCGCGCCAGGCGGTCGCCCATCTGGATGGCCACCTGCGCCACCTGCGGATGCCCCTTCGGGAAGGCCGCTTCTTCCAGGTAGGCCACGTCGCCAATCGCGTAAATGTTGTCCACCCCCGCCAGGCGCAGGTAAGGATCTACGGCCAGACGGTTACCGAAGGTGAGGGCCGTTTCGGGTAATCCGGGGATGGGCGCGCCCTTAATGCCCGCCGCCCAAATGACTTTCTGGGTGGGGATTTTTCGCCCATCCTGCAAGGAAACGATGTGCCCGTCAAAATCCGTCACCCGGCTATCAAGCAAGACTTTCACGCCCATATCCGTCAGGTAGCGCAGGGCCTTCGCACTGCTCCCGGCGCTGAAGCCTTTGAGGAGTTCCCCGCCCGACTGGATCAGGTAGATGTCCACCTCCGCTGCGATGTTCAGCTCGGGGTAGTCTTTGGGCAAGACGTGTTTTTTCATCTCCGCCAACGACCCGGCCAGCTCTACGCCCGTGGGCCCGCCACCGACGATCACGATGTCCACCAGCTCCTGCCGGGAGTCGTAACCGGGCGTGGTCAGGGCGTCTTCGTAGTCGTCCAGGATGTTGTTGCGCAGGTACAAGGCCTCCGAGACCGACTTCATCGGGATGGCAAACTCCGCGATGTTGGCGTTGCCAAAAAAGTTGGTATCTGCGCCCGTGGCCACAATCAGGTGATCGTAGTTGCAGTGCCCGAAAGGCGTGTGGATTCGTTTGGCGGCGGGGTCCACCCTCGTCACCTCCGTCACGCGGATGTAGACGTTTTTCTTGCCCTGGAAGAGCTTCCGGAAAGGAAAAACGATGCTGCTAGGCTCCAGTCCCGCCATCGCCACCTGGTAGAAAAGCGGCTGAAACTGGTGGTAGTTGTTCTTATCGATCAGCACCACCTGGTAGGCACTGCGGCTCAGTTTGCGGGCCAGCTTCAGCCCACCAAACCCTCCCCCCACGATGACGATGCGCGGCAGGTCGCTTTCGGGGATATTTATCTTGGTGGTGGCGTCCATAGGCTTATTCTTCGGCTTTGCGGCAGATCAGGGGCAAGACCGAGTCGTACCAATCGATCAGGCTGATTGACCGGGCCAGTTGCAGGTCTTCGCAGGCTCCCGCCAGCAGGTTGTTGTCCATGCGGGTCTGTCCGCGCACGATGCGGAAGCGCCCGTCGCGGGGGAAGTAGCTCACGGCCTGGTCCATTTTCAGGAGGCCTTCGGCGAGGGTGGTGCTGTCCTGGGCCAGCGCCTGCCCTTCGTTGATGAGGGTGACCGCATCGTTGTAGTAATCGATGATCTGCTGGCAGCCCGGATTTTCGGGCGCGAAGGTGAAGCTGACCTCGTAGGCCGCCGTCACTTTGCGGCCATTATACTCCGCCGGGCGCCATTTGCCGTACGACTTGGTAGCGACGTTGATGGCCTCGAAGGTAAAGTCGGTGCCCAGGTCGTTGTAGTCCGTCACGTCCAGTACGTCCACCGAGCCGTTGGGCCGGACGAGCAGCTGGATGTCGAGCTGCCCGATGCGGCAACTGTCTTCGCCGGAGGCCGGGTACTTGATGTTTTCGGTGAAGTAGGCCGCCAGGTCACCGTCCTGTCCAATAAAGGCCAGGGGCGTGGTCGGCTCGGTATAGATCGTATCTCCCTCCACCAGTACGTAGGGTTTGGGTTCTTCGAGGCGGAAGCGGATGGGCAAGACGAAGTTGAAACGCACCGGTTGGCCGTTCTTGTAGGCGGGCCGGAAGCGCACCTCATTGGCCATCCCGATGACGCTGCGCAGCGCCGCCAGGCCCAGTTGTCCACCCGGGTCGCGCATGATCCGCGCCGAAGAGATCAGGCCCGTTTTTTCCACCACAAAGCCGATGACCGCCATGCCGCTGATGTTTTGGTCACGCGCCTCCGCCGGGTACAGTACCCGCCGATTGACGTAATCCAGCAGGCTGGCCTGTGAACACTCGGCCTTGGCAGCAGCCGTAGTATCCAGCCGCTCGCAAGGCGTAGGGAAACGCGCCACCTCATCGACAATATCGTAAATCGTCGTATCGCCCAGGGCAAGGGCAGCAGTGTCGGTTTGGGCAAACAGCGCCAGGGGTAGGCAGCAGATCAAGGAAAGGAAAAATTTCATCGGCAGAAATACTTGTGTTTAGGGATGTGGGCAGGCGTTTTTCTTCAATTCAGGCTGCAAAGATATCATTTCTGCCCATGGAGTGACAGGGAGTTAGAGCATGGAGTTGCATGGAGATTTTTTGCGGAGGTGCTGACGTTTCACGTCGCAGCACTATTTGAGCCGTTTCACGGCTCCACCCTTATTGAACCACTAAGGACACTAAGAGCACTAAGTACACTAAGGTTGGGGCTGCGCAGTGGCAGGTGAGGTGAAGACGTTTTACGTCGCAGCTGTGGTCAAGATCGGTTCCGGACCTCTGGTCCGGCCGTCACTTCTGCCCATGGAGTTACATGGAGTTGGAGCATGGAGTTGCATGGAGTTTTTCGACACCTCTGGAACGATTTATTCTCCGAGGCATCTTTTGCCGTATGAAATAGACAAATGTTCCTCGGTGGCGTAAATCGTTGGGCAGTCGGGCTAAAGCCGCGACAATACCTTGAGCAACCTTCGGAGGCAGGAATCGCTGGGCGCTGCCGCAGGATGCAATGATTGTCTTTTAAGAGCAAAGCGGGGTCGACGCAGAGTATCTCGACCAGGGGTTTGATTTTAGCTCACTTCATCTTGAACTACGCGCAATACGGAAGCCAATGTCCCTGTCCCTTCTCGTCGGAGGGGCATCATAATTGCGATCGGCCGCTCGGCATCCTTCAGGATCGCTGAGCCAACTACCACCTCGAGTGGTACGATTGGAGCCTTGATTACCTCCTTTCGGATTATTTTGCGTATTTTTAGGATAAGCATCGTACCTGTCCCAAGTCCATTCACCTACGTTGCCGCTCATCTCGTGCAACCCAAACGCGTTGGGACTATTCAAACTACCAACGGCAACTGTTTTTTCTCGGTACCACCCCCCATCAAAATAGGGGGGATGGACGATTTTCTCATTGAACATTGCTCTATCAGCTAAGTTAATTTCTTCGGTGGTAGCAAGGTTCTTACCATTACCAAACCGTACCTGCTTCCCACCCTCTCGTGCTGCATATTCCCACTCCGCTTCTGTTGACAAGCGGTACCCATTGACAGACCAATTAGCGATTACTTCGTCTCCATCTATCTGATAAAAAGGTACATATCCATGCTGCTCACTCAGCCAGTTACAGTATTCCACCGCGTCGTACCAACTCACGTTGATGACGGGATACTGGCCCCTACCCCACCCTTCATCATCAGGCTTTTCCCGCCCGGTACTTTCACAGTACAAGTCGTACTCGGTGAAGGTGACTTCGTAGCGGCCAAGGCTAAAGGGAGATAACGTCACAGTATGCACTGGCAGCTCGTCATTGTACCCCTCCCCGAAAGTGTCGCCCATCTGGAAGGTGCCACCAGGCACCGCCACCATATCCGGCGCAGGCGGGCGGGGGGTAGTCTGCTCGGGCACCACGCTGGGCGGGGTAAAAGTGATAAAATTCCCAATCACCAATTGGTGGGTGTTTTTGGCGGTGGCATCCAGGAAACTTTGGATTTCGGCGTTGGAAATGCCCAGTGATTCCTCCTCCCTGAAATTGGCGTCGCGGCCCAGGAAGTAGTCCCCCGCCAGCAGGCCACTCAGGTAGACGAAGCCCTGCTCCGTACCCAGGCGCGGGCGGGCCACGTACTCCCGCAGCGCGACCTGCATTTCCGCTTTCGTGGGGTCCAGGATGGTGCGCACGTTGAAGCCAGCGGCGCGGAGTTGCTCCGTCATTTCCGCCGTTTTCTCCGCCATGCCCGCGATGTCCGGGAAGCCGGGGTCGTCGTACTGGGTGACGGCAATGACCAGGGCCGTGTTGCCGCCGCGCAGGGCCTGGATTTCCCGGGCGAAGGCGGGCGGCGAAGGCTTTTGGCCGAGGAAGAAGAAGTTTTCAACGGTAATACGTACTGGCGAAAATTCTACTTTGGGATAGCGCGCCTTGAGGCCTTCCGCCATGTCGCGGGCGGAATACAGAACTTCGCCAGCTCCGTTCCCGCGCCAGAAACCCGTCAGATAGTCTTGCAACTGACCTGCTTCAGTAGCATTACCCCGCTGGTACAGAAAGTAATTCCCCTGGCTGTTGCCCCACTGCGCCAGGCGCTGGGAGACGATATCGTTGTCGGTATTGGTGGTGAGCGGATCCTTGGCCAGCTCCCAGCGGTAGTCGCCCAGGTTGCCCCGGCGGCGCTCCTCGTACTGGTAGCTCAGCGTTTGTTGGTCGCCGGCCGCTGAGGCCAGGTCCAGGCGGTAGGTCAGCGCGGGCTGGAGGTCCCGAAAGGCGAAGCGGCCAGTGGCGTTGGTCGTCACGGCGGTGCCCCCGGGTGAAAGGGTCACGGTGATGGCGGGCTGGGGCTGGCCGTTGGCATCCACCACCCGGCCCTGGAGGGTGTAGCTGGCGGGCAGGACCGGGCCGGGGTCGGGAATATCCCCACCGCCCTCCTGGTTGATGACGGCCCGTACCCGTTCGAGCATGGTGCGCAGGTTGACGGGGGCAATGAGGGTCAGGGAGTCGAAGTAGCTGCCCGCCGTGAGGCTATCGATTTGCCAGTAAATGCCTTCCGCGCGGGTCAGTTGTGCGGCGGCGGGGTGGTTCGGCGTGCCGTAGTATTTCAAGTAGGCTTCGTAGCGCCCCAGCTCCGCAATCCCCAGCAGGTGGGCAAAGTGGTGGCGGTAATTGCCTTGGGTGTTGTCCACCTGCAGCTCTAGGGCGCGCTTAAGGTAGGCGTGCAGCGAGTCCACTGCGGCCAGTTCCATCCCTTCAAGAGCGTCGCCCAGGTTGTCGAAGAAGTTGTCCTCACTTTGCTGTTGTTGTTCCGGACCCTGCACCTGCGGCCGCGCCCCGGGACTCACCTCGTCCACCATCCGGTAAAATTGTAAGAGGGTCAGGGCGGAGACGTCGTAGGCGAGGGCCAGGCGGTTGCTGTCGGCCAGGGGATAGACGCCGCCGCGCAGTTCGATGGCTTCGGCGAGTTTTCCGACGGCGATGACCAGGGAGTCGGTGCGGCCGGTGCGGGCCGTATCGCTGGGCAGGGCGGCGGTGCGGTCCCAGATGCCAACGGCTTCGTTGTTGCGTTGCAGGGCCGGGTCGTCGAGCACTTTCGCCTGTTGCCACCAGGTGGGATCCGCGCCGGGCGGCAGCACGTTGGCCTGGCGCTGGAAGCGGTACATGGGGTAAAAAAGCAGGAGGCAGAGGACGATGATGCCCAGGCGGCCGGCCAGTTGCTGGCGGCGGTCGCGGGCATTTTCTTTGCTGCTTTGCTGGAGCCAGCGCGTCAGGTTGGGCGCGGCGTCCTGCTCGGTTTCCGTCAGTTGGCTGCCCTGCGCGCGGCTCGCCACCCTGTCAAGTTCGGCCAGCTGCCCGCCGGAGAGGAATCCCACGCGGCGCAATTCCTCCACCGCCCGGCGCTGCTGCGGGTCCTGGGGGTCAAGGGCGAAGGCATGGACGGCCGACTGCGCCGACCAATCCGCCGCCGCAAAGCTGTTTTCCACCTGGCTTTTTACGGCCGTGAGTTCTTCCAGGACCGCTTCCCGGGCCAGCTTTTCGTCGGCCAGCGGCAGCTCCGCCAGGAAGGCCAAACGCAGCTCGGTCGGCGGTCGGTTTTCCGCCAGCCAGGGGATGCGGCTCAGGCGCAGCAGGCGGTTGTGGGTGACCTCCAGGCCCAGGGCGCGGCCGATGGCGATGGTGAGGTTCCAGTCCGTTTGGGCGTTGACGGCCAGCGCGGTGAGCCAGCGGAACAGCTCGGGATCGTCGGCCAGGTAGTCGCGGTGCTCGGCCACGGTTTCCCACTGCCGGTAGCGGCAGCTGGGCTCGGGGTGGCGGTGGGCCTGTTGTTTTTCCCAGCGGGCGTAAGGCCCCGGCTGGTACTCTTCGGTGTCGTTGAGGGCTTCGAGTCCCTCCTGGATGCCCGCCGTGGTGAGGGGATGGAGGTGGGCCTGGCGGTGGAGCAAGACTTCCTGGTACGACCAGTCGGCCACGGGCTCGGTGGTCAGCACCAGGCGGCGCGTCCAGTTCAGCAGCCAGCGTTCTTTGGCGGGGTCGAGGCGGGGCTGGCGGCTTTCGTAGGCATCGACCAGACCGTGGGCCGACCCAATGAGCAGCAGCCGGTGCTCGGGGTAGCGGCTGCGGAGTTGGGCGGGACTCCACCCGTTGGGGTGTTCGTCGTTCCAGAAGTGCTCGAAGTTGCCCTGGTGGTAGTAGACGGTCAGGGCGGCTTCGCGGGCGACGAGGAAGTCGGTCAGCCGCCGCAACAGGAGGTCCTGCTGGTGGAATTCGTCGGTGCTTTTCACCAATGCCAGGTAGCTGGCCGGTTGCTTGCTGGCGCGGTCGCGCCAGCGGGGGAAGCCGCCTTCACGGATGGTGGCCTCCACGGTGGCCGGTGCGTCAAACACCCGGCGCAGGCCCTCTTCGCGCACCCGCAGCAGCCCGGCGATGCGGAAGAAGTCGGCCGGCACACTGATCTGCCCCGCCTGGCTGCGGTAGGGAATCTGGTACGGACCTTTATCGTGGATGGGATAGGCGGCCGCCAGGGCTTCGTCGCTCCGCGCCGCACCCGCTTTTCTCCGGTCTTTCCAGTACTGCTCGTGGTAGGCGAAGAGGTAGATGCCCAGAAAAAGGAGGAAGAGCGGCAGCCAGTTTTTGATGCCCAGCACCAGGCGGGGCACGTCGGCCCGCAGGCTAAGCGATGGCAAAACCGGCAGGTTTTCCCCGACGCTCAGGTTTTCCGTGCGGGTGGTGAAGCAGAAGTCGGCGTTGCCCCGGCGCACGGCCGTCAGCTGGGCCACGTAAATCCCCTGCTCCGCAAAGCGGTACCTGACCTGCGCCAGCCCCGCCGCGCCAGTCGGAAAAGTCAGCGTGTCTGTACCGATGATCAGGCGGTAGTCGGTGTCCGCTTCCCGCTGCACCCCGAAGCGGTAGGTCGTGGCTTCCAGCAGCGGACCGGTGGGAAACTGGGCGCCGGCCAAACCCGGCAGGTCGGCGCAAAAGACATCCACGGTGCTGGAGGCCCGGGCCACGGAATCCGCCGAAGCGACGTGGCTGCCGTCCAGGCTCACGCGCAGGGTCGTGCCCTCTGCGGGCCCCGTTACGGCGTAATCGAAGTCGTAGCCCGTGGTTTCGTAGACCAATGAATCGCGCACCAGGTCTTCCACCGTCCAGCGGAAAGCCGCCGAATCCTCGGCACTGCCCGCGGGCGTCAGGTTGAGGAAGCGCAGGCGTTCGCCGACCTGCTGCCGGGGGTCAGTATCCTCCGGCAGACGGGGGGCGGCGGCGAACCTGACTTCCGTAGCGGGTGCCCCCGTTGCCGGGTAGAAATATGCGTAGATGCTTTTCCCGAAAAACGCCGCCACCAAGGCCAGCACAAGCAGCGGCAGCCAGCGGAGCCAGCGGTTGGTGCTTTGCCGGGCGCTTTCCGCCTCCGCTGCGTCACTTGGGGCAGCGACGGCCAGCTCGAGCTCGGCCAGGTAATCGTCCCACAGCACGTAAAACTGCCGTTGTTCGGCGGGGTTGCGCACCACGTAGGGCGCCAGCAGGTATTTCAGGTCGGCGAAGCGCCCCAGGTATTCGCTGCCCCGTTCGTGCAAGACCCGCCGCAACTGAAACTCCCGCCCGGCATCCACCGGGAAACCGGCGGCGCGCAACCTCCGTACGAAGGTCGCCAACGGCAAGGGCAGATGAGGGGGCAGTTCGGGCACGGCAGCGGGTGGGATCAGAGGAGTTTACGGACGGCCTCGAGGTCTTCCTGGGTCTTGACGAGGAAGGAGAGGTTGTACTCCTGGAGTTGCTTGCGCTCGGCGGCGTTTTTGGCGGCAAAGTTTTGCATCTCCAGCAGCTCCAGCCAGCCCAGCAGCTCGGCCGTAGCGGGTTTTTTGCGCGGACTGGCGGCTCGGGCGTCGTAGAAAAAGCCGATCAGCTCTTCGCGGGCCTGGGCGGTAGCACCGGTGGCGGCCCCGAGGTGCTTGCTGACGATGGTGCGGAGCAGCGGATCATCCTGGGCCGGAAATTCGATGTGGAAAAAGGCGCAGCGGCGCAGGAAGGCGTCGGGCAGGTTTTTCTCGGAGTTGGAGGTCATGATGACGACCACGGGCACGTCTTTGCCGCGTTCGAGCTCGGTGTTGGTCTCGCGGAGGAGGAAGCGCTGCCGATCGATTTCGTCGAGGACGTCGTTGGTAAAATCCCGGGGCGCTTTGTCGATTTCATCGATCAAGACGACGCAGCCCTGGGCTTGGTCGTGCCAGTCGTCGCCCACCATTTTCTGGTAGGCGGGGTTGGGTTGGCTCAGGGCGATGGCGCGGCCCAGGGCCTGTAGTTCGAGGTAGTCGCCGATCTGCACCCCGCCGTCGCGTTTCAGGTTGGCGGCCTGGAAGTGGGAGAGCGCGTCGTAGGTGTAGAAGAGGTCGCGGGCCTGGCTGCTCGTCTTGGTGGAAAAGCGCAGGGGCTCGGGCCGGAAGTGGAAGGGTGCGCCCTGGTACTTTTGGTGGAGGTACTGGGCGGCCCAGTCGGCCAGGGTGGTTTTTCCTGTCCCGGGTTCGCCGGTCAGCAGCAGGGGCCGGCGGAGGTGGATGGCGCCTTCGAGTGCCTGGAGGAGGCCGGCGGGCAGTACGTAATCAGCGGCTTGGTAGGCCATGGGCATCAGTTTTTTTGGCGGAGGCTTTCTCCTTTATTGTAAGCATCAATCAGGCGTTGGAGCGTGGTGATGACGTCTTTCATGTCGTGGGTAGCCAGAGCGGCGGGAAAGTGCCGGGCCACCATTTCTTCGGCTTCCAGGCCCTCGGCCAACAGGGGCGGGTGGCGCGTAAACCACTCGGCAATCTCGGCGGCGGAGACGGGCTGTAGTTCTTCCATCGCCTGCCCGTACTGCCGGGCGGCAATGGCTTCGGCCACCTCCTGGCGCACGGCTGGTTTGTCTTTGGGGTATTCGAGGCCGAAGAAAAAGTAAAATTTGGGGGCCGTTGACGGTAAGGTGCAGTTGCAGAAAGTCTCGTAGAGGTTCCGCAACACGGGCGGTACCACGGCCTTGTTCCAGTTGTAGTGGTCGAGCCGTACGGTAATGCAGACCGCATCGTCGGCCGTCAGATTGCTGAGGCGCGGACTGCTCATCAGGTCCGCCAGCGTCTTGTTTTTCAGGTCCTGGAGATTGTTGACGGGGCCGACGAACTTTTCGACCAGGCTTTTGAGCAGCAGGATCTGGAACAACTGGGCGTTGCCGCGCGGCTCGGGCTTGGTGTCGATCATAATCGGCTGCCGGCCGTGGAAGGTCTCCGTCAGGGCGGCGGCTTCGAGGCGGCGACCACTTAGTTCCAGGCCGAGGCGTTGCACCAAGGCAGGGCCTTCCTGCCGCAAATCGCCGTGGAGGTAGTAGAAAAATACCCGGCAGTCGGGGTCGGGACTGAAAAAGCGGTCCATCTCGAACTGCTCCACCTGCGGGGTGCGATTGACGCCCAGGGCGTGGAAATCGGGCACCTGCCGGGCCTGTTCGGTGAGGTCGCGGACGGCCGCGTGGAGGTCCGCCGGCACCAGGCGGTCGATGATTTGCAGCAGCGCGTAGTTGATCTGGTTGCGCTTCAGGCGGATGTCCTTGTCTTCCAGAATGCCGTTGATGATGCCCTCCTGGAGCTCGCCGAAGCTGGCTTTCTGGGTCATCGCCTGGTTAAAAGCCTCGCCGCTGCCGGGCAGCACTTCGCCCAGCAGGCGGTCCAAAACCTCCTCCGTCCGGCCATCGCCGATCAGGTCTTTGAGTTCACGTTGGAGGGCGGCTAGCATATGGGTTTCCCTGGTCCGGCAAGCGTTTTACTGCGCCAATTTACGATTTTATCCATAGGTGCTCTCGTAAATTGAGAAGCAGGAAATGGCGCGGCCGCAGGTGCTCCCCCCCGCGGGGCCGTCTAAAAAGTCAGCCCCAAAGCTGTGGGGTGCGCCACGGTGGCTGTGCTGGTTGCGTTCTGACACATTTAAGAAAAAATATGTGTTCCTTTTTTGGGCCTCCCCACATGCTGGGTGGGCCTTCAGGGAGTTAAAAATGCCGTCTAGACGGATTTTTGGGCCGTTTTAGGTCATTTGGGCCCTTTGTACGACCGGAGTAAGCAGACTACGCCCTTGCTCAATCGATAATTTATGTAATCGACGAAGATTTGTGGCTATCGAAAGGAGGCCCATCTCAATGTTAACCCCCGTAAGTCCCTTTAGTGTAAACCGACGTCTTCCCAGATTGGCCTTCAAGTTGCCAAAGAAGCCCTCGACTTCTGCGTTACGGCGCAGGCACTTTGCTCTACCCTCTTTCGTGCTCAGACGAGCTCGGGCTTGCTGGCGATAGCTTTGACCTTTGTGGCTAATGGTTACCACTCGGTTGCCGTCTTGTTTATGACACATCCCGCGCAAGGGGCAGCCTATGCAATTGACGGCTTTGTACTTACTTGTTTCACGGATATACCCACTTGCTGTTTTCTCCTCTCCCTCTCCACAATACGTCATATGCTGACCCATGGGGCATATCAGCACATTTTGCTCTTCGTTATAGTATAACTGGCTTGGCGCAAATGGCGCTTTAAGTACTCCTTGCTCTTCCTTGTAATAGCCCGGGTATTTGAGGTAGGCTTCTATCTCCTTGCCCTCACAATAGCGATAGGCCTCTTCGTTGCCATACCCCGCATCGGCTGTAATGGCCTTGGGCAAGTTCAATCCGATTTGGCTTAAGATCGATTCGGTGTCTTCAAGATGAGGAATGAGGCAGGCCGCATCAGAAGGCGTCTGGTGCATTGTCCAGTTTACAACAAAGTGGTTTTCCGTTCCCACTTGAGCATTGTAGCCGGGTTTTAGCTCCCCGTTGCCCAAGTGGTCGTCTTTGGGCCTCATGAACGTAGCACCATGATCCGTTTTAGAGTAAGACGACCGATCTCCCAGTAATTCTTGCTGGCGCTCATATTCCTGGAGTTTGGGCAAGGACTTGCTCTCCAGGTTTTTCAGTTTTGTCTTTGCCTTTTTGACCTCTTTGGCTTCCTCCTTGGTGCTGGGGGACTGACTTTCTAAGGCTTTGTTGAGTCGATCAATCGTTTCTTGGACTGCTGCACTGTCGCTGAGTTTGTCCCCTTGATCATCCCCATCGGCAGCTTGCTCATCCTCTTTATCCGCTTTTTCACATAAAGCGTCAATCTGAGAAACGATCATCCCTATCTGGTCTAGCACCGACTTCTTGTAACGCTCAACGTTTGACTTCCAAACGAAGGTGTACCGGCCAGCTACTGACTCCAGTATAGTGCCATCTAAAAAGTAATCATCCAGCTTGACATAGCCTTGTTCATGTAAAGTCAACAAAACGTGGGCAAACACTTCCTTTACCCGGCCACCCATGCGGTGCTTGCGAAAGTTATTGATCGTATTGTGATCGGGAGTGGACATCCCACTTAGCCACATGTAGCACACGTTCTCATAGCAAGCCTTCTCAATCGAACGAGATGAGTACACCCGATCAGAATAGGCATAAACCAACACCTTAAGCAGCATCCGAGGAGAGTACGCGCTACTGCCACCTCCTAAATAGGTGCTTAGGATCGAATCAATGTTCATCCCATCTATAATCTGGCTGATCAGCCGCGCCTTATGATGAGGCGGTACCATGTCGGCAAGATGTGGAGGGAATAGCAAGCCTTGGTTCTGGAGGTCAGGCTTGAAAACTGCTCTTTTTGTGCTCATCGGCTACGGGGATGGGAACAGCCTCAAAATACTACTTTTTCGTATTTTGTACCAGAATGCCCCCCTAGTAGACTTTTTAGACGGCCCC
>NZ_JACSIT010000099.1 GCF_014349155.1 Neolewinella lacunae | reverse complement strand
CCGACTGTGCGGCGCGGATCGCGCGCTCGTCGCAAGGCTACGCCTTGCGATAGAGTAATAACTAACCCAGACACACTTAATTGAACTATCCCCTACTGAACTACTGAACTACTACCCCTCCCCAGCTCCTCCATCCACCGCCTGGCACCTGCGTTCGCGCCCTATACCACAGTAAACGACCGGCAAGACCACCAACTCGCCCCTGATTCCGTACCTTTGCGCCGCGTACCAAAACTAAGTGTGGCCCATGGTATTTCTCGAATTTGAACGTCCGCTGGAAAAACTGTACGAACAGCTTGAAAAAGTCAGGGAGGTGGCGGAGGACGGCGTGGTAGACATGCAGGAGACGATCCAGGAACTGGAAAACCGGATCAAGCAGACCCGCAAAGAAATTTACAGTGACCTCTCCGGCTGGCAGCGGGTGCAGCTTTCGCGCCACCCTGAACGGCCCTACACCCTGTACTACATCGAGCAGATGTGCCGCAAATTTGTGGAACTGCACGGCGACCGTTGCTTCGGAGACGACAAAGCCATCGTGGGCGGCATCGGCAACATGGACGGGCAAACGGTGGTCATCATCGGCCACCAGAAAGGCGTCAACACCAAGATGCGGCAGTACCGCAACTTCGGCATGGCCAACCCCGAGGGCTACCGCAAGGCCCTCCGCCTGATGAAGATGGCCGAGCGTTTTGGCTTCCCCGTCATCACCCTGATCGATACGCCCGGAGCCTTCCCCGGCATTGAAGCCGAAGAACGGGGGCAGGCCGAAGCCATTGCCCGCAACCTCTTCGAAATGGCCCAGCTGCGCGTACCCATCGTGTGCGCCGTCATTGGCGAAGGAGCCAGCGGCGGTGCCATCGGCATCGGCCTGGGCGACCACGTGATGATGCTCGAAAACACCTGGTACTCGGTGATCTCCCCCGAAAGCTGCAGCAGCATCCTCTGGCGCAGCTGGGACTACAAAGAGCAGGCCGCCGATGCCCTGAAGCTGACTGCCGAAGACATGCTCCGCTTCGGCCTCATCGACGAAATCGTCAAAGAACCCCAGGGCGGCGCCCATTCTTCCCCCGAAGAAATGGCCAAAGCTCTGAAACGCCAACTCAAAAAAGCCATCAGCACCCTACAGGCCAAGCCCGTAGACGAAATGATCGAAGAGCGCATTGCCAAGTATGCGGCCATGGGGCCGGTAAGTAACCCGGCCTAAGCCATGTCTTTGCTCACCGACCTAAAACAGCGGCTGTACCGCCGCCGCCGCCAAGCCGCCAGCGTACCCCCCGCCCGGAGCCAACCGGGCCAGGCACCCCTGAACCTGGAAACCGCCAGGGAAATCATCATCCTGTTCCCCGCCGATAGCGCCGACGAGCGCAAGGTGGTGGACAAGTGGAAAGACAACCACCGCGTAGTGCGCGGCAAAATCCGGCTCTACGGGTACTTCAGCACGGACATTGGCGGGTCGGACTTCGGCTGCGAAGCCATCACGGTCAAAGACCTCAACTGGTACGGCATCCCCGGCGGCGAAGCGGTAAACCATTTCCAGGCCGACGCCTGCGACTTGCTCATCCGCCTCGGGCCACCGGAGCATCCCGTGCTGGATTACCTGGCGGCCACCAAAGCAGCCGGGCTCCGCATCGGGCCATTCCTCCCCGCCGGAGGTACTCCGTATAACCTGCAATTCGATGGGCAGCGGAACACCGCCTTCCAGCAACAGCTGGCGGCCATCGAGCAAATCTTCAGTTTTACCAATGCCACAGCAACTACCTAAATTCAGCGGTACCGGGGTCGCACTCATCACGCCCTTCAAGCCCGACTTCAGCGTCGATTACCCCGCCCTGGGCCGGGTGATTGACTACGTCATTACGGGTGGCGTGGATTACATCGTGAGCCTGGGCACGACCGGCGAAGCCATCACGCTGAGCGGGCAAGAGTGCCGCGAAGTGCTCGATTACACGATTGCGCACGTCAACCGGCGCGTCCCCATCGTGGCGGGTTTTTTCGGGGGCAACTACACCGAGCGGCTGGAGACCTCCATCCGCAACTACAACTTCGACGGCGTGGACGCCATCATGTCCAGCAGCCCCGCCTACAGCAAACCCCCGCAGGAGGGCATCTACCAGCACTACATGCGGGTGGCCGACGCCAGCAGCGTCCCCGTCATCATCTACAACGTACCGGGGCGGACGAGCAGCAACGTGCTGCCGGAAACCCTGCTGCGGCTTTCGGAAGACTCCGAGAACTTCGCAGCGGTGAAAGAAGCCAGCGGCAAACTGGAGCAGGCCGTGGAAATCCTGAAGCACTGCCGCGAAGATTTTGCCGTCCTCTCGGGCGATGACCCCCTGACGCCGGCCATGATTGCCCTGGGCGCCCACGGGGGCATCAGCGTCATTGCCAACGCCCTGCCTTCGCACTTCAGCCGCATGGTGCGCGCCGCCCTCAACGAGGATTTTGTGACCGCCCGGAAACTCAATTTCGACCTCCTCGATATCCACCCCCTGCTCTACGTGGAAGGCAACCCCGTGGGCATCAAAGCCGCCGTCTCCATGCTCGGCCTCTGCCGGAATTACCTGCGCGTGCCCCTGGTGCCACTGACGGAGCCGCGGCGCGAAACGCTGCGTAAGCTGCTTAGCCTGGTGCCCGACTTTGAACTTTAGATGTTTGATGTCAGATGTTAGATGTGTGATGTCGGACGTTGGAAGTATGATGTCAGATGTCAGATGTGTGATGTTGGATGTTTGGTGTGGTGTTCTAGTGAACTATGAACTAGTGAACTATGAACTAGTGAACTATGAACTAGTGAACTATCCCCGAGTGCCCTTGCGGAATAAACACCCCAAAAACCCACCAATAAGCTACCCATGCGCGCACTAAAGATTTTTGGCATTTTCGTCTTGATCCTGTTGGTGATCAGCTTCATTACCGTGACCTTCTTTGGCGGCACCGTGGCCAAGGCGGTGGTGGCCTCGTTGAACCGTAACCTCCAGACGGAGATCAAGGTGGCCAAGTACGACGTCACTTTGCTGCGTTCCTTTCCCAACCTCTCCGTCAACCTGAGCGATGTGGAGGTAGCGGGCTCCGACGGCAGCCAGCTGCTGGTGGCCGAGCGGCTGCGGTGTTTGCTTGATCTGGGCAGCCTCTTTGGGAAAATCCGCATCAAAGAAATTGTGGTGGAAGACGGCCGCTTGCAGCTGCTGGCCGACGTCGACGGCAACGTCAATTACCAACTGATGGGCTACACGCCCGTCGGGGAAGAACCCGAGCCGGCCGGCGAAGCTACCGAGTTTGCCGTCGAAGACGCCCAGTTCAGGGACGTGGAGCTGATCTACCGCGATGCCCAGCTGCAAGTTGATTTTACGGGCCTGGTGGACCAGCTGAGCTTCAGCGGCGACTTTGGCTCCGAGGCCTACCTCATGTCTACCGACGGAAAGATCGACATCCACTACCTCGACCAGGAGGGCGAGCGCTACCTCTCCAACCAGTCCCTGATCATCACCGCCCAAACCAAGGTGGACAACACCAACAGCAAATACACCTTCGCCCCCTTGCGCGTGGAGGCGGGCGACCTGGAACTGGAAGTGGTGGGCGATATGCAGTCCACCAAAGATGGCCTTTCGATGGAGCTGCGGGTGGAGAGCCAGTCGGGCAGCCTTCAGGACGTCATCGCCCTCATCCCCCCCAGCTACGCTGGTGGCCTGGGGGAACTGGAAACCGACGGCGACCTGCTCCTCTCCGCGGCCATCAGCGGGGCCTGGACCCAGCGGGCCTACCCCCGCGTGGACGGGCAACTGACCTTTACCGACGGCCGGGTGGGCAGTCCCCGCACCAACGTGGGGGCCCGCGACCTCAACCTCAAAGCCCGCTTCGCCTACATTACCGGCGACCGCGGCGGCTACCAATCTTTTGCCATTGAAGAACTGACGGGCAACTTCCGCAACGAGCCCTTCGCCATGAGCCTGAGCGTGGAAAACCTCGATGACCCCCGCATCAACTTCACCGCCGACGGCGCCCTGGCCCTCGGGGCCCTGCCCGGTATCCTCGGGGAAAGTCCGCTGACGGCGGGTGACGGCTTCGTTCGCATCCAGCAACTCCGCATCAACGGGCGCTACGAAGACATGCTCCGACCCCGCCGCATGGGCAATGTTGCCGCCTCCGGCAGCCTTACTTTTGACAACGGCGAACTGACGATCAACGAGCGGGAACTGTCTTTCCCCTCCGGCAGCCTCGTGCTGCGGGACAACGAGCTGGAACTGACCAACTTCGCCTTCAAGGGACCCGGTACGGAGATCAACTTCACGGGCCGCGCCACCAACCTCATCCCCGTCCTCTTCGCCGATTCGCTCAATACCAACGACGCGGAGCTCAACTTCGACGCCAGACTGGAGGGTACTTCGGTAGACATCGACGAGTTGCTCACGCTCGCCGGGCCAACGGAAGCCGAAGAGGAACAGGCCGCCGCCACCGGAGCCACCGACAGCCTGCGGGCCAAAACCATGACCCGCCGCACGCAGATTACCGACCTGCTCCGCGGCCGCTTTGACGCCAACGTGGCGGCCTGGAACTACGGCGAAATCAAAGGGGAAAACTTCCGGGGCCAACTCATTTTCACCCCCCGGCAGCTCGACCTCCGTGGCCTCACGCAGGCCATGGACGGTGAACTCAAGATCGACGGCGAAGTGTACTTCCAGGAACTCCAGCGGGTGGAAGGCCGCATCACCGGGCGGGGCATTGACGTGGAGCAATTTTTTGCCCAATCGGAAAACTTCGGCCAGGAAGTGCTCGTCGCCGAAAACCTCAGCGGGGCAATGGATGCCAACATCTACATCGAGGCCTACTTTGATGAGCAAGGGCTTTTTGACTACGAAAAATTGCGGGTGCTGGCAGGCGTTTCCATTGCCGAGGGAGAGTTGAAAAACTTCGCAATGCTCGAAAATTTCGCCTTCGCCCTGAAGGCGGGCGACCTGGAGCGCGTCCGCTTCACCCGCCTGGAGAATTACTTCGAGATTGTGGACCAGACGATTTACATCCCGGCCATGTTCATCCAGTCCAGCGCCCTCAACCTCGAAATCAGCGGCAGCCACACCTTCAACAACTACCTGGATTACTACGTGAAGGTCAACGCCGGCCAGGCCATTGCCAACAAAATCGGGAAGCACGACACCGAACTCGAGATCCTGCCCGCCCGCCGCCGGGGCTTCTTTAACCTCTACTACACCATCAAAGGCCCGCTGGAGGAATACGCCGTAAAAAGCGACAAACGCGGCGTGAAAAACGACTTTGAACGCAGCCAGTACCGCAAAGACCGGGTGCGGCAGGAGTTGGTGGAGCGTTTCGCGGAGCCCATCCAGCTGCTGGAGGCTACTGCGGAGACGGAGGATGAGGCTGGTTGAGTTTAACGCCAGGTGACTCCATGGGCTGAAGACGTGAATAACGAAGACGTGAATAACGAAGACGTCGGGCTGCACCCGACGCAACACAAGCGACCCCTACAGGGTCGGTAGGGGCCAGGCTCCTTTGGGGAGGGGTAACCTCCGTGATACTCCATGCAACTCCCTGGGCTAAAAACTCCATGGGCTAAAAAGGCCTCCTTAATCAAACTGAAAAAGCTGGTACCGGTCGATGGTGCGCAGCAGCTGGGCGGCCAGGTCTTCGGTATCGTTGAAGCCGAGTTCTTCCATGCCGGCGGCCCAGCGGCGGTAGTCGGTTTTGTTGAATTGCGTGAGGGCAGCAAAATTTCCGGAGGTGAGGTAGAGGCTGTGGTCGCGGAAGCTGGTCCAGGCGGACTCGTAGGTGCGGATGCACTTTCCGTTGGCGCGGACGCTGGTGCCGGGCCAGTCTGCTCCGCAAGGCAATGCGAAGAAATTGTTGGCGCTTTGGGCAACGTTGTTGGTGCCCGCCCGGGTGTGCAGCAGGCCATTGGCCAGGGTGATGCTGGCCGGGATGCCGAATTTCTCCTGCTCGGCCTGGGCGACGTTGCTGAAGCGGCGGATGAAGGCCGTCACCTCCGCCTCGTTGAGCCGGTTGAGGTGGTCGTAGAGGGTCGGTTCGTCGCTGCCCGTACGGAAGAGGTTGAAACGGCTGAAGAGGCCTTTTTTCTCAGCCGCAGCCACGTCTTCCGAAAGCTGGAGCTGCGGTCCGGCGGAGGCCTCCGGACTAGGCAAGGACATCTCGGCCGGCGCAGGAGCCCCCAGCCGGATGTTGAAGTTTACCTGTTTGCGGCTGAACAAAACCAGCGCGCAGCCAACAATGAGCAGGCGGAGCCAGTGCCGCCCCGCGAAGGACAGCAGACGAGAAAGTACGTGAGTCATTTTTTGCAACCTTAGGGGAAGCGATTGGCTTCCGAAATCAACGAATGTGTGGCCTTCCCTTTTGAGTGCGGACGCATCGCCACCGGGACAACACGCTGGCAACAAAGGTAAGGTAGCTGGTTGCAATAAAACAACAAAATGTTGTAATTAATTTTTATTGTTTGAAAATGTGGAAAACCTGGCCACCTGCTTTTCGTCCAGGGTGTAGTGGCCGGCGCTGGTGGTCAGGACTTTGCCCTTGTCCGTTCCCGGCACCTGCGGCCGCGCCCCGGTTTCGATCGTCCAAGTCCAGGCATTTTCCGGGCTGCTGCCGGTGAGGAAGGGTGGGTGCCAGCCGAAGTGGGTGGCGGTGGGGAGGCTGGCCCAGCCCTGGAAGCGACCGTAGTTGGTGAAGATGGCCAGGCGCTGGCTGCCGAGGAAGTGCAGCAAAACGGTGGCGCGGTCGGCGTAAATGAAATCGGGCGGATCCTCCACGGCGATTTCCAGGCGCAGGTCGTTGCTCTGGCGGCTGATGTTGCCGCCGTTGTCGAGGAGCTTGAGGCGGTAATCCCAGGCATCGAAGACCCACACCTGGTTGTCGGTGGCCCGCGCCAGTGCGGCGGGTTGCTGAAGGCCATCGACGCTGAAGAGGTCGAGGCGGCTGACTTCCGAGAGGGTGCGGTCTAAGACGATCATCTGCCCGTAATCAGGGTAAAAGAGGAGGATGGCGAAGGGGTTGGAGACGTCGACCACACTGGGCGCCCCCAGGCTGCTGTCGTAAAACGAAAAGCGGTTTTGGCCCAGGGGGTTATCGGTGACGAGCTCGGCGTTCGCCAGCAGGTAGTAGGGTTTGCCGACGGGGTCGATGAAGAAGTCGACCACCTGGGTAGCGGGCTGGGAGCGGGTGGTGGTGCAGGCCAGGAGGAGGAAGAGGAGGGGGAGGAGCCGCATGTTGGGGTGGTTTGGGGAGATCCCCCGGATTCCGGATGCTTGGCATCTTTGGTGAGGATCCCCGGATTCCGGATGCTGCGCATCCTGCATCCGGGGTTATTCAGGTTCGACCCCTCCGGGGTCAGGGGGGCGGGGGAGGCACTTTGGGAGGTTAAAGCCAGCTGGTATGGCAGTGGGTTTCTTTAGGTAACGAATAAAGCCGCAAATTTGTCTTTTCCTCCAAACCCTTGTTCCTATGTTACGATTCTTGTTACCCTTTTTGCTGGCTGGTACGGCGGTGGCGGGGCAGTCTGCCGACAGCACGGCAGTACGCCGGCTGGACGTAGGGCTGAGCTACGCCTACTGGCAGCACGAAGTAGACTTTACGCCCTCGGCCGAAGTGGAAGCCCTGCCCGGCACTACCTATGGCCTTGCCCTGCGCTATTTTGATAATCGCGTAGTGGGTTTCCAGGCGGAGCTCAACTACGTCAACGCCGGCTGGCGGGAAACCCTGGATACGAATTTTACCTCCCTTTACGAGCGCCGGACGGAGTACCTGGAGTTGCTGCTGCTGACGCAGTTGCGCATTGGCCGGGGGGTGGTGCAGCCCATCCTGCAGGCGGGGCCCTATTTTTCGGTGCCGCTGGCGGAAGAAGAAAGCATCCCGGCGGAATACGTGCCGGGAGACGGGGTGCTGCCGGAATACTACGGTTTTGCCTTTCCCTTCCGGCTCAACTACGGCTTGCAGGCCGCGCTGGGCGTGAATGTGGCACTGGGGCCACTCACGCTGCAACTCGAGGGGCGCTACCTGACGGGCTTCAACGACGTCGTAAAAACGGGGACGACGACGGCGGTGATTAGTCGGCGGCGGGGTTTTGGGGGACGGGTTGGGGTGTTGTATCGGTTTTAGGGGGGGCTTTTATATGCGGTTGTGAGACCCCTCCCTCGGTCCGTGCGCTACGCGGCTGGCTACGCCGGTCCCGAAGGAGAGGGATGACCGCTCTGGTCTTTTTTCGTTTCTAGGGGGGCTTGTTTATGCGCTGATCATACCCCTCCCTCGGTCCCTCCCCGAAGGAGAGGGATGACCGCTCTGGTCTTTTTCAGTTTCTAGGAATGTTTGTTTATGCGCTGATGATGTGGCGAGGAGGGCATCTATCGCTAAAATTAACGGAAAGTCGTAGAAGTAATCCTTTTCCAAAAATCAAATCTTTTGGAATCATCGGTCAACCTCTGGGCTCCCCTCCCACATGGGGAGGGGTTGGGGGAGGGGTAAAAGGAAGAAGGGGCCACCCTGCTTTTTTGCCTCTTTCCTAGTTCAAGCGCCCCCCACCACACGAACCATAAAACTTCCCCCCATCTCCATTAGCTTTGCCTTTATGCGCAGTATCCTCCTTTCCTTCTCCCTTATAGTGTTTTCTTGCTCGCTCGGTGCCCAGACGGGGGCCTTGGCGGATTCCATTCGCCTGATCCTGGAGCAGGGCATTGCGGCGCAGGCCTTCCCCGGGGCCCAGGTGCTGGCCTTGCACAAGGGCGAGGTGCTCGTGCACGTCACGGCCGGGCACCACACCTACGCCAAGGAGCGGGCGGTGCAAAAAGACGACGTCTACGACCTCGCCTCCATTACCAAAACCAGCTCCGGCCTGCTCTTCCTGATGCAGCAGTACGAGCGCGGGCAGTTGGATCTGGACGCACCCCTGGGCGAAAAATTTCCCGTCTTTGCCGGCACGGATAAGGCGGGCGTGCCCCTGCGCTCCGCCCTCAGTCACCGCGCGGGCCTGCTGCCCTGGGTGCCCTACTGGCAGGGAACGCTGAAGGGCAACGCGCGCTACCCCTGGCAAAAGCGCTGGGAAAGCACCCGCACCAACGATTACCGCTTCCGCAGCCGGACGCTGCGCCGCGACAGCACCGCGCGCTACCCCATCCGCATCATGGACGACCTCTGGCTCCACACCAGGTTTCGGGAGCGCTACATCCACCGGGCCATCGGCAAATCTCCGCTCAAACCAGCGGGCATGTACGTCTACTCCGGCCTCCTCTTTTACCTCCTGCCGGAATACGTGGAGGCGGCCACCGGGCAGGATTACCGAAGCTACCTGCGGCAAAATTTCTACGATCCGCTCGGTGCCACCACGCTGGGCTACCGGCCGCTGGACCGGGGCATCCCCCTGGAGCGCATCGTGCCGACGGAGGTGGATACCTTCTTCCGCATGGCGACGCTACACGGCGTGGTGCACGATGAGGGTGCGGCCCTGATGAACGGCGTGAGCGGCAACGCAGGCCTCTTTTCCTCCGCCGAAGACCTCGCCAAACTCTACCAGATGCTCATGAACGGCGGGGAATACGGCGGGCGGCGCTATTTTCAGGACAGCACCGTGGCGACCTTCACCCGCCGGCACTACGCGGCCGAAGGCACCCACCGCGGGCTTGGCTTCGATAAGCCGCTCCTGGAATACCACGTGGCGACGAGCACCGTCGCGCAGGCGGCCTCAGCGGCCAGTTTCGGGCACACGGGCTACACCGGCACCCTGGTGTGGGCCGACCCTGAGCACGAGTTGGTGTATATTTTTTTGAGCAACCGCGTTCACCCGAGTCGGAATAGCCGGGCGATTTATACTTTGGGTATCCGGCCGCGGATTCATACGCTGTTGTATGAGGCGATTGGGGTGGGGGAGTGAGTTTTTTGAGCCCATAGAGTGACATGGAGTTTTGCATGGAGTTGCTTGGAGTTTTACCTGGTTCCCGGACCTCTGGTCCGGGTGAAAAACTCTAGTCCTTACACCAACCCGCTGGCCCCATCGACACCTCCGAGGAGCCCCCGCACCGCTCAGCTTTATCTGCAATCAGGGATTAATCAGGGCGGTGCGGGGTACGCCTCGGAGGAGCGCCGGGCCAGCTGAAGAGTTTGCGTAAAATGATTGATTATCCAACATTCTCTTTCCCGAATCCCCCCTCCTAAACGATTTCTCCTCCGAGGCATCTTTTGCCGTCTGAAATGAGAAAAATTCCTCGGAGGAGATAATCTTTGAAGGCAAAAGTTCCTCGGAGGTGTAAATCGTGCCCGAGGGAGGGAAATTCCTTTGGAGGCTAAAGTTTTTCGTAAGCCTAAATCGCCGGGACGGGGAAAAAGCGCTCGGTAACCGTCTGGTTTATGGGGTGTATTTAATTAAAGTTGTAGAAAACTAGTACCGGATTTCCATCTTCCTTGATGCCATTCAGGGCTTCCTTCTGGTTCGCATTTAGGTCAGCGTCTGAAAATTGCTTTATAATGTTTCCCGGAACATTTTGGATCCCGACGTACCTGCCATCGCGAAGGCTGGCTTTACATAAGTAAAAATTGAAGTCGTTGGTGACATCAGTGATCGTCCACAAATTTGATTTTTTACGAAATACCAGTTCCTTGCGCTTGGTTCCTTCGTGGAGGCCGCGCAAAACAATAAAGTCATCATCTTCAAAGTGGAAGGAAAGGGGATAAAAAGCTTTTTTTTCGGCGAGCAAGCCAAACAAATCTCCCGCCGCAGAAATTTCGGAATGCGTCTTTGAAGAGATGTTGAAATCGTTATCTCCAAAGTTATAGGTATGTTTTGTGTGAACCCCATTCGAGTCTATAGTGTAAACTTTACTTAGATACATGTCCAAGAGAAAGGTTTCATTGTCTCTCTGGGAAAAAGGGTGAATGGAATGCCAATCAATTGGTTCGATTGCTTCATTCAATACATTGCTACTGGTGATTTCTTTTCGGCTTCTGGAATAAAAATAAACGAGGTACTCTTTCAAGTTTGAATAAAAGGCGATGTTGTCTTCTGACATCAACGCGAATCCGTATACTGGAGTAAGTTGGTCTTGAGCGTTCAATACGTTACGGTAGCTTCGGTCGCTTTCTCGATAAGAGATTATTTTTCCTCTTGGGTCCAGCAGCTCTATCTCATTGGTGTAATCATTGAAAGCAAAATCTACCAGGAAACTTATTTGATTTGGAGCATCACCCAGGCTAGATATTTTATCTACAAAACTACCATCTATGTTGAAAATGAAAACTTCATTTTGTGCAGGGTCAAGTATGTAAAATTTGTTGTTTCTGATTAGTATTTTACTGCCAGAAGTCATTCCTGACGCGTTGGTCAATTCTAATTGAGTGAAAGTGACGTCCTTAATTAAATTCGGAAGCGTTACCTCTTCGATTTCATTGATGTTGATTTGCGTGAAGTTTTTCATGTCTTCAGAGGGGCTCACGTCTTCTGAGCATGAGTTAAGGTAAAGCAATGCGAGAATATAGAAAGCTATGCGGTGAGGATTCATAGCAAGGTGGTTAAATTTTTTGGGCTTGGTCAATCGTGAAAAATAGAGACTTAGGAACGCTGAAAAAATAACTTAATAGCCAGTTTGTGTTGAAAACCTTGATTTCGATTTTTCTCCCAAATTGAAGCTGGCAAGTCATTTTTACAACGTCCCTAAGTCAAACCTTTGGAGAAATGTCAGTTATAAGTTTTGTGATCCCCCGCTACAGGCTGGGCCACTACAGTGATTGCCAACGGATCCTGTAAAATAGCAGCAAGTGAAACCATTGCCATCGTTCCGGCTTTTCCAACATTTCCCTCCGTTTCTTCCACAGGTAACCTCTGCCACTTGAGCTTCGGAAACTGACGGATATGTCGTAAAACCAATGGCGAGAATTAATACAAAAAACAACTTTTTCATAACAAAAGTTTTTCTGAAACATCCCAGTGAGGTGCCGGGCCACCAGTAAAAAAGATCTGATGGTATCTATTGTCAGAGGCTAAATTAGCAGGGGAGGAATTGTTCTTTCCCGAAAGTTCCCGGAAAGTACCGGAAGTTCCTGAAAATTCCCGAAAGTTCCCGAAAGTTCCCGAAAAGTACCCAAAAGTCTTTTTCCGCTTTCTATAAAAGGGATGGCTAAGCAGGGCAATCGCAATTTCGCTTCGGGAGCACGGAGTCTCACATAGGGGCTCAATGGTTCCTAGCGTTTCTGCCATGGGGATTCTTACCCCAGACCAACCTTGCGATTGCACTGAAGAGCTAAGTACATAAGGGCAGCCTACTACAGAGTTGAAAGCAGTTGAAAGGGTGGTTTTTGCGCTGAATGTAGTCGTACTGGTTCCCGGACCTCCGGTCCGGGTGGGGTACCGGACCGGAGGCCCGGAACCCTCCCAAAACTCCATTTAACTCCATGGGCAAAAAGGGACCTACGGCCCCAAGGGGTCGGGCTAAAGCCGCGACAATACCTGGGGCGGCCAAAACTCCATGCAACTCCATGCTACACTCCATGAAACTCCATGGGCAAAAAGGACCTGCGGTCTTGATTGGTCGGGCTGAAGCCGCGACAATACTTGGGGCGGGCCAAAAACTCCATTAAACTCCATGCTACACTCCATGTAACTCCATGGGCAAAAGGAATAGCGGGGCCGTCTAAAAAGTCAGCCCCAAAGCTGTGGGGTGCGCCACGGTGGCTGTGCTGGTTGCGTTCTGACACATTTAAGAAAAAATATGTGTTCCTTTTTTGGGCCTCCCCACATGCTGGGTGGGCCTTCAGGGAGTTAAAAATGCCGTCTAGACGGATTTTTGGGCCGTTTTAGGTCATTTGGGCCCTTTGTACGACCGGAGTAAGCAGACTACGCCCTTGCTCAATCGATAATTTATGTAATCGACGAAGATTTGTGGCTATCGAAAGGAGGCCCATCTCAATGTTAACCCCCGTAAGTCCCTTTAGTGTAAACCGACGTCTTCCCAGATTGGCCTTCAAGTTGCCAAAGAAGCCCTCGACTTCTGCGTTACGGCGCAGGCACTTTGCTCTACCCTCTTTCGTGCTCAGACGAGCTCGGGCTTGCTGGCGATAGCTTTGACCTTTGTGGCTAATGGTTACCACTCGGTTGCCGTCTTGTTTATGACACATCCCGCGCAAGGGGCAGCCTATGCAATTGACGGCTTTGTACTTACTTGTTTCACGGATATACCCACTTGCTGTTTTCTCCTCTCCCTCTCCACAATACGTCATATGCTGACCCATGGGGCATATCAGCACATTTTGCTCTTCGTTATAGTATAACTGGCTTGGCGCAAATGGCGCTTTAAGTACTCCTTGCTCTTCCTTGTAATAGCCCGGGTATTTGAGGTAGGCTTCTATCTCCTTGCCCTCACAATAGCGATAGGCCTCTTCGTTGCCATACCCCGCATCGGCTGTAATGGCCTTGGGCAAGTTCAATCCGATTTGGCTTAAGATCGATTCGGTGTCTTCAAGATGAGGAATGAGGCAGGCCGCATCAGAAGGCGTCTGGTGCATTGTCCAGTTTACAACAAAGTGGTTTTCCGTTCCCACTTGAGCATTGTAGCCGGGTTTTAGCTCCCCGTTGCCCAAGTGGTCGTCTTTGGGCCTCATGAACGTAGCACCATGATCCGTTTTAGAGTAAGACGACCGATCTCCCAGTAATTCTTGCTGGCGCTCATATTCCTGGAGTTTGGGCAAGGACTTGCTCTCCAGGTTTTTCAGTTTTGTCTTTGCCTTTTTGACCTCTTTGGCTTCCTCCTTGGTGCTGGGGGACTGACTTTCTAAGGCTTTGTTGAGTCGATCAATCGTTTCTTGGACTGCTGCACTGTCGCTGAGTTTGTCCCCTTGATCATCCCCATCGGCAGCTTGCTCATCCTCTTTATCCGCTTTTTCACATAAAGCGTCAATCTGAGAAACGATCATCCCTATCTGGTCTAGCACCGACTTCTTGTAACGCTCAACGTTTGACTTCCAAACGAAGGTGTACCGGCCAGCTACTGACTCCAGTATAGTGCCATCTAAAAAGTAATCATCCAGCTTGACATAGCCTTGTTCATGTAAAGTCAACAAAACGTGGGCAAACACTTCCTTTACCCGGCCACCCATGCGGTGCTTGCGAAAGTTATTGATCGTATTGTGATCGGGAGTGGACATCCCACTTAGCCACATGTAGCACACGTTCTCATAGCAAGCCTTCTCAATCGAACGAGATGAGTACACCCGATCAGAATAGGCATAAACCAACACCTTAAGCAGCATCCGAGGAGAGTACGCGCTACTGCCACCTCCTAAATAGGTGCTTAGGATCGAATCAATGTTCATCCCATCTATAATCTGGCTGATCAGCCGCGCCTTATGATGAGGCGGTACCATGTCGGCAAGATGTGGAGGGAATAGCAAGCCTTGGTTCTGGAGGTCAGGCTTGAAAACTGCTCTTTTTGTGCTCATCGGCTACGGGGATGGGAACAGCCTCAAAATACTACTTTTTCGTATTTTGTACCAGAATGCCCCCCTAGTAGACTTTTTAGACGGCCCC
>NZ_JACSIT010000098.1 GCF_014349155.1 Neolewinella lacunae | reverse complement strand
AAAATAACCGACTCCAGCAGTATGCTTGCCACTCTTACTCAGGTATGAGGGGTCGAGAGCAATGATACGGTTGGGGCCTAAAAACGGCTCGCTCAACTCTCTGTTGAAGCCCAGCCAATCCATGCGTTTACCAAAGTGCTTACGGTAAGTGAACTCAGAATATTCGCCTTGACGACCTAGGTTGACAAAGTTCCGTCGGCCAATCATTGAGGGCCACAAAACGAAAAGATGGAGCAAAAAGCGGTAGCGCCATGCGGAAATACCAGGAAGTTTTTGCAAAATTGAGGCGACGAGGATTTCGATCTTCGTTGGGCAAGTCATATCTGTACGGTGTAAGGAACCAACAAGATAGGGCTTGCCCTCTTTATATGCATACTTTGCTAAAGTGTTGCCTCAAACCGTAGCGGACCATTGCTTACTTGAACTTGGTATGTAGCGGACAGGAGCAATAAAAAAAATTTTGAACTATTCTGAGTAAAACCAAGAGCTGCTATTGTTGCCAGTTTATTTTTGGTGGTACAATCGACACACCAGCCTCCCTGGATCCGTGGTAAAGGAAAGCCTTTAAAATACTTTCACACTCCAAAAAAACACCCCACCCACCCAAAAGAATTGCCTATTTTTGGGCATCAGTACAGCGGGTACTCCTGCTGGCATCGCTTACCCTCAACACATCGGACATTCTTTACCAACTCCTGCACCGCCCCGTTGCCGTTTTGCTCACTACCCTGACGGTTATCGTGCTTGGCCTTTTGGCGGCGGCGCGCTTGCCCATTTCGCTGTTGCCGGAGGTGGGCATTCCCCGCGTCAGTGTACAGGTGAGCTACCCCAACGCGGCGGCGCGTACGGTGGAAGATGCGGTCGTTGCCCCCTTGCGCAATACCCTGCTGCAGGTCAATGGCCTGACGGATATTCAATCGCGGGCCCGCGACGAAGCGGCCATCCTTTACCTGGATTTTCCCTTCGGGACGAACCCAGACCTGGCTTTCATTGAGGTCAACGAAAAGATCGACCTGGCGATGAACCAGTTACCCCGGGAGGTAGAGCGCCCCCGGGTATTGGCTACGGACGTGAGCGACATCCCCGTCGTTCAGCTCAGCGTTACGCTCCGGGCGCGGGACGCGGTGGCGGGAGCCTTGCCCGCAGCGGCGGTGCAACGGGAGGCGGCCGAAATGCTGGAGCTCTCGGAACTGGCCCGCAACGTACTGCGGCGGCGGCTGGAGCAACTGCCCGAGGTGGCTTTTGCGGACTTGAGCGGGCAGCGCAATCCCCGCATCGTCATCCGGCCCAACCAGCCCGCCCTCCGCGCGGTGGGTTTAACGGAAAATGACCTGGGTGGCTTACTGCGATCGGCCAACGTAGAACTGGGGGGCCTGCTGCTACGCGATGGCTATTACGAATACGCCGTCCGTTTCACCGGCGGGCTGCGCACTACCGAAGACTTACGAGCGCTCTACCTGAACCTCGGCGGAGACCGGACGGTGGCCCTGGGGGATCTGGCGGAGGTCAGTTACGAAGCCAGCCCGGCCCGCGGCACTTACCTCTACGACGGGCAGCCGGGCGTAGTCTTCACCGTTCGCAAGCGCGCCGACGCCAGTCTTTTTGACCTGCGGGAGAACCTCGGCTTGCTGCTGGATGACCTCCGCGCGCAGTACCCCGAGCTCCACTTTGCCCTCAACAATGACCAAACCAGCGTGCTGCGGGCCAGCATGGACAACCTGACCGGCGGACTCCTCTATGGTGCTGGCTTCGCCATCCTGATTCTCTTCGCCTTTTTTCGGGAATGGCGGCGGCCCTTGCTCATTGGCCTGGCCGTACCGGTGGCTTTGCTCATTGCCGTGCTGGGTTTTTATTTGGTGGGACTTTCCATCAACGTCATTTCCCTGGCGGGACTGATTTTGGGGGTGGGACTGATGATTGACAACTCGATCATCGTGCTCGACAACATCCGGCAGTACCAGGGTCGTGGGGGGACGGAGGTGGACGAACGGGCGCGGGTAGCGACGGCCACCAACGAGGTGATCCGGCCACTGCTGAGTAGTGCGCTGACCACCGTGGCGGTATTCTTTCCCTTGGTGTTGCTCAGTGGCATTGCCGGGGCCCTGTTCCGGGACCAGGCCATTTCCGTCACCCTGGCCCTGGTGGCATCGTTGGCGGTGGCCTACTTTCTGCTGCCGATGCTGACTACGCTGCTGGGGCGGGGGCGGGTGGAGGCGGCGTCCGTTGCCGCGTCGGAGAAAATTATTTCTGAAGAAGGGCCGTCGCTTTGGGTCCGTTTGGGCCAGGGTTTGCTCTTGTTGTTGTGGTTTGGATTGGGGCTGGTGTTGGTCCGGGCACTGCCCAGCCAGGGCTTCCCGGCGTTGAGCAGGACGGATTACCAACTGCGTATTGAGTGGAATGAGGCGCTTCCGCTGGACGTCCACCGCACCCGCGTCCGCGCCCTAAATGACGATTGGCGGGCGCGTTTTGGGGGGCAAACGGCGGCGTTTCTGGGCGAAAATCAATTTTTGCTGGCCGAGGAAAACCAGGCGATGAATGCGGCGGAGCTGCAATATTTTTTGGCAGCCCCCCCAGCGGCGGAAGATTTTGCTGCGGCGTGGCTGGCGGAAGTACGGGCGCAGTATCCGCGTGCGGGCATTTCATTTCGTCCCTTGGCCAATCTTTTTGACCGCATTTTTTTGAATGATGCGCCGTATTTGGAACTGCGCCTGCGCGCTACGGGGGAGCGGGGGACGCCGCCGCCAGAGGCCGTGGACGAGCTGGTGGCTGGGCTGGCGGCCGCTGGTTTTGCGCCGGAGTTGCCCGGCCGGGCGGAGGCTTTGGCCCTGCGCATCGACTATCCGCAGCTGGCCATCAGCCGTGTGGACGCCGAGGTATTGCGCGGCCGGCTGCTGACTCTGTTCAGTGAAAATGAAGCGACGCGGCTGCGGGTGAATGACCGGGCGCTGCCCGTTTTGCTGGCCAGTGCAGACTCCCTTTCGGCCCAACGTTTGCTGGCGGCGACGGTGACGAACCGGGACGGCAACGAGATTCCGCTGGCCTACCTGCTGGAGCGCGAGCGGCGCAGCGATTACCGCGTGCTGACGGCCGACCGCGCTGGCGAATACCTGGCGCTGCCCTTCGCTGGCGCGCCCGGCGCGGAGGCGGTGGAGTTGATTTCTTCCGTGGCCGCCCGCTACCCGGCCTTGAACAGCCAACTGGCGGGCCGCTATCTGGAAGACCAGACCCGGCTTGGCGAATTGGCGGGTATTTTATTGGTCAGTTTATTGTTGCTTTACTTGATTTTGGCTGCACAATTTGAGGGCTTGCGCTTGCCGTTGGTGGTGCTGTTGATTGTGCCGGTGAGCCTGGTGGGTGCGCTGTTGGCGCTGTGGCTAACGGGCGGCAGTTTGAACCTGTTGAGCCTGATTGGGATGGTGGTTTCCGGCGGCATTGTGGTGAATGATGCCATAATTAAAGTGGATATGATCGAGAGAAGTCGGCGGGAGGGGCTGCCCCTGAATGCGGCGCTCCGGCGGGCGAACCAGCGTCGCCTGCGGGCCATTGTGATGACTTCTTTGACTACTATTCTCGCCCTGGCTCCGGTGTTGTTTACCAGCGGGCTGGGGGCGGAATTGCAACAACCGCTGGCCATTACGGTGATCGGGGGGTTGACGGTGGGGACTTTGGCGAGTTTGTATGTGGTGCCGTTTTTGTACCGGGTTTTGGGTGGGCCTGGTAGGCAGCGGTTTTTGAATCGCTAGGAAAACTTCGTTTTGGGGGGCTGCTGCGCAGCTTTTTTTGAACCACTAAGGGCACTGAGTACACTAAGTACACACTAAGTTTTTGACCCAGTGAGAATATCAATGGTGAAAGATTCTTAGTCCCTCTTCGTGTTCTTAGTGGTTTAAAAAAGAAAAGCGAAGCGCCACAAATTCTATTCACTGATTTAAAGCATTTTCAGCAAATAAAATGTTTCCCCTTTGAGATCATCCCGGTTTTGCCGCTGCTCAAAAAAAGATTTCACTACTGTTTCATCAATTGGGGTACCCGCTGCTTCGAGTGATTTGAAGAACTCAAGTTCCCAGGGCGAAGTCTTACTGAGCCAGTAGCCGTTCCAATAGCTGTAGGGTGCAATGCACGTAGCGTCCTCAATTTTGAGAAGACGGGAGTTTAACTGTACGCCCTTGGACTGATCGATGATCGAGAAAAAGCGGCTGAAGTTGTCGACATAGCTGGTAAAAAGCCGGTCTTTTTCAGGGATGGCTTGCGTGATCCATGGCATATTTTCGTCCATGACAAATTGCAGCTTTCCGGGAATTCTGCTGTCTTCCATCACACTTTGTGTAGAACCTCCTCTTTTAAGGGTAACTACTGAAAAGGGTTGAACCTGTGTCTCCTGAACTAAGAAAATGGTATCGTACAGGTCACTATGGTGCAAGATCTGATCTTTGTATTCGCTAAAATTGTCAAATCCTCCAATAGGCACTACTCCTTCTTGCCACAAGGGCATCGGAACAAGCGGTGTGAGGTTTTCTCCATCCGTTGTGCGTAGGTACTTGTACCTTTTCTCGTCCTTGATGAGGTGCGTATTATTGAAGTCGAAAATGTCATACACCATTACGCTAGGCGTGAGGTGCGCCCGATCCATAAAATCAATTTCGGAACTTTCCCGATGGTGGAAAGAGCCATCAGATGAAAAGTAATAAAAAGACCTCTCGGTATAATCACTTATTTCTATCAGTTTGGTAAATTTATTGTAATCAAATAGGCCAATCGTAGAAAATATATTGAAATCTTGAGCGTTTGCAATGAGCTGCCAATATATCTCTCCTTCGCTTGACAGGGCAGTGACAACACCCTTCCTTCTAGCACAAACTATCAGGGTATCTCCGATTAAAACAAACTTATCAATGGTGCCACCTAATTTTAACGAAGTCGCTGGATCAATGGTGATGCTGGTAAGCTCGAAGTAGTCATTCACATCGGCAACCGGTAGGGTTTGGGAGTTGTCTATTTCGTAAACCGAAAGATCTCTGGAATTGAGGGCGACTTCGTCTTGGGGCTCAGCAGTGCAGCTGAAGAGTAGCGCAAGGAAGAGCGGTAGTAAGGTGCAGGATTTCATGGTAAACTGTTTTGGTGTAGGATCAGCAATTCTCAGTTTAGTCATTTCGAGTCTACCACCTAGCTACAACCAAAAGAAAACCCTCCTCTACTGGTTGTAAAAGCTGTCCTGGCAAAATAAAATTTTGCTCTTTGCCAAAATTTAGCTTGAAAGGTCATCCCTCTCCCTTGGACGCGTTTTCTGGGGTAGGGGCCCCAGAAATAAGCCGAGGGAGAGGGATCAAGGGCTAAACTGAGAATTGCTGGTGTAGGATTGAATTACCAAAAATACGACTTTTGTTTACACTTTATTCCTATCACTGTCTCAATAGACTCCTGCGCCGGAAGGTCAACGCAATAAACCCTTATGCTGTTTCTCTATCGCCCGGAGAAAAATTTTCACAAACCGCTATTCTATCCACTCAAAACGACAGCACGGTAAAACTGAGACTGTCTTCCGAAGAAGCCATATTTGGCATCCATAAGCTATCGTTGAACAACATCATCCCGCTACCCGCAGTCCGTCGTGGAGCTTTGATGATGTCAGCATGGCCCGTTGTGAGGTCCGTTCGGCGTAAAAACAGTTGACTTCCAGGTTGGTCCGTATTAGGGATGAAGACTGCCTGTACAAAGTACTTTTCATTCTCGGAAACTACCCCGTGTTCATAGTGCACTACATTTCTTGAATGATCTAAGATTTCCATCGCACCCAAGGGAGGCGTATCGGCAAGATCATTAGCGCAGGGTAAATGTTCTACCCTTTCTGAAGCAAAATCATAAAGGTACAAATCTGGAAAGCCCGCAAAATAATATATTATCTTATCGTCTGAATAGGCGAATCTCGCTGAACTTGCAAACCCGTATAGTTCTTTTTGTAAGAATGTTGGATAGCGGATGGGTAGCACACCGAAGCTTTTTTCGGCAACATTTAGATAGCTTATTAAAGCAATATCTGGGCCTAGGGCATCAAGTTCAGTCAATGGATCGCTAGCATAATAATTTAAAGGCAGGTAAAGTAAGCCATTCCTATACCAAGTATTGACCCCCATTTCCTGCCTGACGTTAGGGTGGTAGAGCGAAAAATCAAGTCCGTCCACTTTGTTCCCGAATTCTGTAGAGACATTCAAGCGAAAAATTTCCTTATTTTTTTCATTTATTATCACTACGTGATTGCGCGCAACTAAAAAAATTGTATCCGCATTCACGTAGTGCAGCGCACGAATTTCGTCAATGCCTCTGGGGCCTTCAAAGGTGAGTTTAATCAGCTGCTCAAATACCACGGTACCGTTTTGCAAGCGAAAGAAATCCAAACTATGGTTTGGCTCATTGTACCCGACAAATGCCTCTTCACCGGGCACCGTAGACGTAGGTTGCGCGGTTTTGTACCACCCCTGCAACGGCGATTCGATCTGGCCTTTAATTGTGGTGGCAGCTTCCAGCGCCGAAGGGGCCTCCCTGCTATTACAGCCCAGCAGAACCAGTAGGCACAGTAGGGAGATTAGAAATTTTTCCATGGCAAGAATTTGGATTTTTTAGGCAGTCGGTTGTTGGGCGGTTGCCGGGCGTGGCGTAATATAAGAGGTTCGCTCGAGATACGTTGATTGTGGTTTTGATTTATTGGCCTAGGCAAACCACGTTCAAATAGGTGAACCGAGACAAGTCTTCCTGATCATTGGCGGTGTAGGTAAGTAAACCTTTGGGCGTTGGCGTCGCTCCGTAGTACTGGAAGTCCCATTGGAGATTTTCCTGGGCAAGAATACGAAAGTTAGTATCCAATACCGTAAGGTAAAGGTGGCCTCGCGAGCCCTCTTTTCCCGCCAATTCTAAGTGATAGGGAGCGTAGTGAAACCGGTAGTACTGCCCGAGGTAAGGATTGAACAAGACGCTCATCATCTCAGGGTTCTCCGATAAATAACGTTTCATAGCTTCCTCGTCGTAAAAGTCTCCAAGATAGGTTTCCATGCCCTTTTCGTAGCCATCCCCAACGAGATTGATCTCTCCAATCCGCCCCGTAGCTTCTTGGTAGTGGTACAAACGCATGGCACTCCCAAACGCAAAAGTGAGTCCATCTTGATCTCTACAGGCCAGCAAACTGCTAACCGGAAAATGAGCGGCGTGGAACGCTTCGGGAAATTGAATCCCTGTCTCTTCGATTGTTTTTGCCTGAGGGTCCAGCAATACCATTTTAGTACCCGTGTAGAAAGCAGGCATCTCCCGTGAGGCGTCAATGCGCCGGACGGCCACGGCCCAACGCCCTCCGGTTATGGGCATTATGGGGGAAGTGTTCATGGGGCTATTGTAGAGGTAATGTTGTTTAAAGTCCAAGCCTGTAAAGTCCGCGTTGCTACCATTGATCTTCATTCGATCCAGCACTTTGCCCTCGCTGTTCACAAAGAGGAAATCCGTATTGGTTAAAATGGCAATGGAGTCGCGGGAAATGGCGTAAAAACTGGAGATGTCCCCTACGGCCTCCGGTCCTTCCTGGGCAAGATTGATGGAGGGCTGCCGCTCCCCATTCTCCAGATTCAGCACATCGATCCTGCTGAATTTCGGGCTGTACGCGAACAGCAGCGCTTGGACATTTACCTCCAGGTATTGGGTGTGCCGATACCTGGCGTCAAAACCTACGTTTGGCACCTCAATGAAAACAGACTTATCAATTTCACAAGCTCCGCTGGCTACTTCCGCCGAACCGTTAGGACCACAAGCGAAGAAAAGCACCGCAGGCAATAAGAAGTAAAATTTCATCATCGCTTCAGGAGTTAACAGGATAAAAGAAAAGCATCACTTTCCCAAAAATAAGGCAATTGCTTGATGTTGCAGCCTCTCATCGACCCTGGAGATAAAATTTGGCTTTCGGCATTGCGATGTTTGGCTGAATCAGGATTCAGTAGATTTGAAAATGGAAAAGATTTGCCAATCCCATGTACCCGCATGAAGATGCGTTTGAGGGCTGCTGCGCAGCTTTTTTTGAACCACTAAGCGCACTAAGGCCACTAAGACACATTAAGTTTTGTCGCCGCACCTGGTTGAGCCGCTATGCGGCGAAGTGAGGTCAAGACGTTTTACGTCGCAGGGAACACCAGTCCACCCACGGTAAATTTTCGTAAAGAGGGGAGCAGTCGCCGCATAGCGGCTCTACCACTCGTCTGTGCCCCTCTTCGTGTCCTTAGTGGTTCAAAAACAAAGCGAAGCGCCAAAAATTCTTAGCCCCTCTTCGTGATCTTAGTGGTTCAAAAACAAAAGCGAAGCGCCATTCAGCAAATTAATTCACCGTATAACCCATCACCTGCCGTTGTTTTTCTTCCAACTGCACACCCGCCTGGGCGCGTAGCTTTTCGCTTAAGTTGGCCAAGGGTGCAAGGATATCGAGCTTAATGGACACTTTGCATGCAGCATCGGGCGCAGCCGTGAAAAGTTCTTCGCGGTACTTTTCGAGTAGTTCCTGGAGTTCTTCCAGAGATATCTCGTAGGCCGCGGCCTGTTCATTATGGACGCTCCATTTCGTGCCTTCCTCGTCACCCGGGATGTGTTCCGTAACGGGCAGTGCGCCGCAAGTCATGTGATAATAGGTTTGACTGACTTCGGCACTTTCCAGTTTTCCGCCCACGGCATCGCTGATGGCTTGGATCGCGATGGGGCGGGCTTCTTCTGTTGTCATATCGGGGAAGCGAAATTCGAAGTCGATCACCTTGTCTTTATCGTCAGCAACGGTGATGGGGCCAGCGCTGATGGTGCTGAGGACGTGGCTGGCCGTATAGCCGTTGTAGGTCCAGCGGTGGGGGCCGAAGGAAGTTCCTTTGTCAGCCGTCGGCGCGTCAATTACTACGACCAGGGGCACGCCGTCTTGGGAAACGGAGTCGGAAACTGGTTCGGGGGTGGCCATTTCCGGAGTAGAAGAACAGCCGCAAAGCGCGAGGGCGAGTAGGAGAAAAAAGATAGAATGGTTCATCATGAGGGTGTTGCGTTTGGGTTGTAGGGATAATAACGTGCAAATTGGTGAAATGTCTGCTGCGGAGATTTTTTAACGCCCCAGCACACTAGGCACCCTTATTTTTTATGGGCTGCTGCGCAGCTTTTTTTTGAACCACTAAGCGCACTAAGTTCACTAAGCCACACTAAGTGTTGGAGCCGCACCTGGTTGAGCCGCTATGCGGCGAAGTGAGGTCAATACGTTTTACCTCGCCGAGAGCACCCTTCCAATCACGGTGAATTTTCGCAAAAAGGGAAGCAGTCGCCGCACAGCGGCTCTACCACTCGTCTTAGCCCCTCTTCGTGTTCTTAGTGGTTCAAAAACCGAGCGAAGCGCCCAAAAATGGCAAAAAATTCGAAGCGCCAAAAATGAGTGGTTCACCAAGTACACTAAGCCCACTGAGATTTATTCCACCAACTCCATCTCTATTATAGGCTGGCCTTCCCAAGCTGTAGCCGCAATGATCTTTTTAGCCTTATCCGCTACCCCAAAAGTGTAGACTGGGGCATCAATAAAGAACCTACGTAGAAGTTCTCCATCCCAGCTGTACAAATGTATTTCTGGCCGGATTCCCTCGGGATCTTGGTTGAAAGAAAGGTCGTGTACATCAAAGTAAAGCACGTAGATACCTTCGGAAACAGCCTGTGGCTGTTGAAAATACACTTTTTGCTCATCCATGGATGCTGGGGCTTGGTAAGGCCCCACTTTTATTTCTTTGATTAGATCTCCAGCAAAATTGTAGAACCTTATCAAGTTGACCGATCCGTAAAAAACGGCTATCCGACCAGCTTGAGCATTACTTACTGCTTGGTAGATGTAGTGCATAGACTTTTCCATGGGGTCCTCGAAAAGCGTTCCGTCTTCCGGATACACGCCAAATTTTTCCAACACTTGAGAATGGTTGCTGGAAAAAAGCAGATGCTGGTATTCGTCTAACTCAGGCGTATAATTCATGGTCATGTATAGCGTGTCGTTTAGTGGGACAACGCGATTGACGTCTTGGTTGATATTTGAAAAATCAACAGCACTTAGCCGATCGAAGGTTTTATCTTGCTGGTTGATGTTTACTTTACGGTAGTAGGGGTAATCTAAGTAGTAAAACCGCCCATTCCAACTTTCCATGGAGTAGTGGTCGATAAACGAATGCATATCAGGCTCCTCGCCGTCCTTTGGGTAGGTAAATAAGTATTCATAATGAGGAAGCCCAAAGACTTTGAATCGCCCTTGATTACTACGATCAAAAATAACCAACTGCTCGTTTACGGTAGCTATTCTGCCGACATTATACACCTCGTGTGGCAAATTTAGTTGAACGAAAGCCAAAGTGTCCTCAATTGGTAAATCAAGCGATAGAGTGCCTGGCTTATCGGAATCCGCGCAGGTACTTAATAAAAGGAAGCAGAGACAACTGCCGATGACGGTTTGAAAATGCATTTGGTCGTTTAACTGGATTAGTGGATGAAAATTCAACAATTGTGTGAATCGGTTTGAACATATTAAGCGCCTGACTAAACCAAGTAACCATACAACTCGACACACTTATTATCATAAATAGTAACTTACTAAATGATTAACCGCCTAGATAGACAAAATTTGTTTACACCCAAAAATTCAACAATTTTTAAAAGCATTTTTTAGTCCTTGTTTACATTTTTGGATACCGCTAAGTGGATATTTAATTATAAAAAATCAAGCCATCCTTTTAATTCGATGAATATCTATGGTCTGTAAAAATAACGAATATTCCATTACTGCTTATATTGGTAGACACTTTTTAGGCATTTTAGGGTTAAGGCACCGCAGTAAAATCAATTACTGACTCTTTAAAACTAAAAAATTTTACATTGATTTTAATATTAAGTAAAATTCTATTTACTTAATAAATTAAAATTCGGTTTTTTTTGTAATGCCTTAAATTCGCTAATAGGGAAGCGGGGGCGTCAATAAATCCTATTTAACTATTTAATGGCGCAATTCAGATTGTCGGACCAGATTACAAGACCGTTACAAGAATCCTGATAAAATGGCGGAAAACACTACGGTCTGGGTCGAATTACAAAAATGCATCTACGACAATCTGAATTGCGCCCAATATTTAACGTAATTTAACAACGGCTTTCGTCTGACGCAGTTCCTGTAAATTGACGAGTGCATTTACCCCTTCCCTCACAAATAAGTCTGCTAACGCAATTGCCCATTCCACAATTGGAATATGAGGCATAACACGTAGCCTTATCCCCTTCAACACCACCGCCACCAACAACACCACCACCACCGCCACCAACAGCAGCCACTGGCGTTCCTCCAAAAAACAAAGCCAAAGACAGTACGCAAAAGCTTTTGAAAATAAAACGCTTCATAGTAAAACGAATTCAACCATCCTTAACCCACTCCGGCACCGGGCCACCAGCAAAAAGACCTGATGATGTCTGTTGTCACGGGCTAAATTAAGTGCTCAAAAAATACAAGTTCCCGAAAGTTCCCGAAAGTTCCCGAAAGTTCCCGAAAGTTCCCGAAAGTTCCCGAAAGTTCCCGAAAGTTCCCGAAAGTTCCCGAAAGTTCGATCCTCCAGGTGATACCCGCAAACTTTCATTCCTCTTTTTGCGATTCATCCCGTCTTTTATTTATCCAAAGTTCGGGCATCGGGACCTCTTCGTAATCCGCTGGCCTCACCCCGGGCGGGTAGGCAATCCACTCGTACACCCACTTCTGGTAGGGCGGGTAGATCGGGCCAGGAGGTAACACAATTCCGTAACCTAGCAATAGTGGTTTTAAACGTTTGAGGTCAATAGACAGCTCTTCAGCCAGTTGCGACCTCGTTTTCGTACTTTGGGTTCTAGACATGTGTTTGGGTTTAAGTTATTGCCACGGCTCCCGTCCTACTACCCACTAGCCCATTCCGCACCGGAGGGAAGGGCAGCAGTAGCGCTACGGGGAAACAAGGCTAGACGGTACAAACTGTTTCCAGCACCAGAAGCCGTAAAATTACTACCTAAATTTCACACCATTTGGTTCAAAAAACCAGTAGTTGTAAGCATGGTTTTTAGAGCAAAATCTTGTCAAAAAAATAAAGGTGCTTCGTTAACAGCAACTTATTCGTTTCACTTTATGAGCCCTTGGGGCTGCTGCGCAGCTTTTTTTGAACCACTAAGGGCACTGAGTCCACTAAGACACACTAAGTTTTTGACCCCGTGAGAATATCAATGGTGTAAGATCCTTAGCCCCTCTTCGTGTTCTTAGTGGTTAAAAAACAGAGCGAAGCTCTAAAATGGTGGTTCAAAAACAGAGCCCAGCGCCAAAAAAAACATTTACCTTGCTATCCCCATGCGCGCCTACCCCACCGTCCTTTTCCTCTCCGCTCTCGCCCTGATCGGCTACCTGCTCCTGCCGCAGCTCAGCATCCGCTGGCAGCCCAGCAACGGCACGGCCACACTCCGCATCAGCTACGCCTGGGCCGGCGCCAACCCCGAGGCCCTCGAACAGCAGGTAACCGCCCCACTCGAAGCCGCCTTCGCCCTGGTGACCGACGTAGAAAAGATCGCCTCCGTCAGCCGGCAAGGGCAGGGCAGCATCACGCTCGACGTCCGCCGGGATGCGGACGGCGACTTCGTCCGCTTCAACGTCGCCTCCCAAATCCGGCGCCTCTACCCCCAGTTGCCCCCGGGGCTGAGTTACCCCGTCATCGACTACGCCCCCGCCGATAACGAAGACCAGACGGAAAGCCCCGTACTCACCTACGCCCTGAGCGGACCGGCCGAAGCCACCGAACTCTACCGCTACGCCAGCGAAGACCTCGCCCCTCGCCTCAGCCTCGTCCCCGGACTCAACCGCCTGGCCGTCAGCGGCGGCAACCGCCTACACTGGCGCATCGCCCTGCGGCCCCAGGCCATGGCCGCCGCCGGCCTTTCGGCCGACGCACTCCAGGCCTTCCTACAAACTTACTTCGCCCGGCAGGGACTCGGTTTCCTTCACGAAGGCACCGAGCAACTCTACGCCTTCCTCGCCGAAAGCCAAAGTGCCGATTCGCTGACTGCGGCCGACTGGCGGGCCATCCCCATCCCCTCGCCGCGGGGCCGACAACTGCGGCTGGGCGACCTCGCCTCCGTGGCCGAGCTGCCCCTGCCCGCCACCTCCCACTACCGCATCAACGGCCAAAACAGCGTCCGGCTCCTCGCTTTTGCCAACAACAATGCCAATCGCCTCGCTCTTTCCAACGATCTTCGCACCTGCGTCCGCGCCCTCTCCAACACCCTGCGGCCCGGGTACACGCTGCGGCTGGAAGACGACGCGACGGGCTATTTACGCGCCGAACTGGCCAAAACCCGGCAGCGTACCGTGCTGAGCCTCGGCATTTTGCTGCTTTTCGTCTTGCTCGCCTACCGCAGCTGGCGGCGTTTGGGCGTCGTTTTATACAGCCTGGCGGTCAATCTCGGCCTCGCCTTCGGGCTCTATTGGCTGCTGGGCGTGGAGCTCAACCTCTACGCCTTCGCGGGCATCGCCGTCTCTTTCGGCATCATGATCGATAACGTCATCATCGCCATCGATGGCCTGCGCCGACCCGGTGGCGGACCCGTCGCACCCGCCATCATCGGCGCTACGCTCACCACGCTGGCCAGCCTTTCGGTCATCTGGTTCCTCAGCGAAGAGCTCCGCATCCAGCTTTTCGAGCTCGCCCGCGTCATGGCCATCAACCTCAGCACGTCGGTTTTGGTGGCGCTGACGCTGGTGCCGGGGCTGGAACGGAAGAGCAGTGGAAGTCAGGCCGCCGCACTGCCCGCGCCTCCGGATGCCGCCGCACCCGCGCGCTACGAACGCCTGCTCGGTTTCCTCCTCCGCTTCCGCAAAACCGTCCTTTTCCTCACCATCCTCGCCTTCGGGATCCCCATCTGGTGGCTCCCCCGCCAGGTCGAGGGCTGGACGCTGTACAACGACACGATTGGCTCCGATTTTTACCAGGACCAACTCCGCCCGCCCCTCAACAAAATCCTGGGCGGCAGCTTCCGCCTTTTCTCCTACTACGTCTACGAAGGCAGCGGCTACCGGCCGCCCGAAGAGACCCACCTCTACGTCAACGCCGCCCTGCCCGACGGCGCCACTCTGGAACAACTCAACGACGTGATGCTGCGCGTGGAAGCCTACCTGGGCCGCTTCAGCGACCGCATCGAGCAGTTCACCACCCAGGTCTACAGCGGCCAGAACGCCCGCCTGGAAATCAGCTTCCCCGACAATGGCCGCGACGGCTTCCCCTACACCCTCAAGAACCGCCTCACCGCCTACGCCGTCAACTTCGGCGGCGTGAAGTGGAACATCTACGGCGTCGGGCAGTCGTTCAGCAACGACAGCTACAACAGCCCCTCTTTTTCGGCCATCACCCTGCGCGGCTACAACCAGGCTGGCCTCGATGCCCAGGCCGCGAAGCTGGCCGAAATGCTGCTGGCCCACCCCCGCATCCAGGAAGTCAATACCGACGCCAACCTCAACTGGTGGGAAAAAGACCGCTACCAATACCTCCTCAGCGTCCAGCAGCCCGCCCTGGCCCGGCAGCGCCTGGCGATCAATGACCTGCGGAGCGCCCTGGCCTGGTTCGACCAAAACCAGCAGCCCGATTTCTACCTCCGCAGCGGCGTGCCCGTAGCCCTGGTCGCCGAAAACACCCAGGGCTACGACCGCTGGCGGCTGGAAAACTGGAGCGTCCCCCAAGACAGCGGGCAACTCCACTTCCCCACCCTGGCGAAGCTCGAAAAACGCATTGCCCCCCAGGCGCTGCACAAGGAAGACCAGCAGTACCTCCGCCTGGTCACCTACGAATACCTGGGCAGCGCCCGCTTCGGCGTCATACACCGCGACGCCTGCCTGGATACGCTGCGGGCCGCCATGCCCCTGGGCTTCACCGCCGAGGTCTCCCAGTACACTTACCACAGCGAGGCCAGGCAGCTGAGCGGACTCATGGGCCTGGCCATCGTCCTTATCTTCCTGATCTGCGCCATCCTTTTTGAGTCGCTGCGGCAGGCCTTCAACATCGTCTTGCTCATCCCCATTTCCTGCATCGGCATTTTCCTGACGTTCTACCTCTTCAACGTGCGGCTCGACCAGGGCGGCTACACCAGTTTCCTGCTGGTGACGGGTTTGGCCGTCAATGGCCTCATCCTAATCGTCAACGAATTCAACCACCTCCGCAAGCAATACCCCGCCTGGCCGGAAACGCGGCTTTACGCGCTGGCCGTCAGGCACAAAGCCACGCCGATTGTCCTGACGGTCCTGTCCACCTCCGCTGGCCTTTTCCCCTTTCTGCTGGGGGGGCGCAACGAAGTCTTCTGGCACGCGCTGGCGGCGGGAACGATCGGCGGGCTGTTCTTTTCCCTGCTGGTGATGGCGGTGATCAGTCCGGCGTTTTTCCTCCGCCGGAGTAGACCAGCCTTAAATCCGGACCTCGAGTCTGGCGCGACCTAAGCTTGCGGCACAAACCGGACCAGAGGCCAAGATCCAGTTTAGCCGAACTCCTTAAATTGCCATAAAAATCCGTTGCCGATGCTCCAGCTAAGACCGGCTTCCCTCGACGATCTTCCCTTGCTTGAATACTGGGATACCCAGCCCCACGTCGTTGACTCCGACCCCTCCGACGACTGGAACTGGGCCGAAGAACTCGCCCGCGAGCCCCCGTGGCGCGAACAGCTGGTGGCCGAGCTTGCGGGGGAGCCCATCGGCTTCTTGCAAATCATTGACCCTTACCACGAGGAGACGCACTACTGGGGAGATGTGGCCCCTAATCTGCGCGCCATCGACATCTGGATCGGCGAAGCCAACCACCTCGGCCAAGGCCACGGCACGCGGATGATGCAACTGGCCATCGAGCGCTGTTTCCGCCATCCCGAAGTTACCGGTATCCTGATTGATCCGCTGAAGACGAACACCCGGGCCCACCGCTTTTACGAACGACTGGGTTTCACTTTTATGGAAGAACGCAGTTTTGAAAACGATGTCTGTTACGTCTATCTCCTCCCACGGCTGGCGGCGCCAAAAGAGTAGTCTTCATTCCTACTGCCGCATCTCCCGGCCTCCGCAAAGCCACCACCTACTCCACCACCTCCAGCAGAAAAGTCCCAGCGTACGTCCCTACCCGGTCCAGCCTGGCCTGGGGAGCACTCAGGTCATGGCGGAAACGCACCCGCTGCCGTACGAAGTCCGGCACCGTCTCCGGGCGCGATGCCGCCGAGCGGAGTAAAATCCGCGTACCCGGCCGGCTATTGGTCAGGATCAATTGCCACTCCTGGGCCAACGCAGCCGGCGCATTCGCCGCCAGCCAATCCTGGTGGTCCAGCAGCACGAACTGGGAATATTTTGCCGGGTTGCGCACCAGAAATTCCGCTACCGTCGTCGTGTGCGGATGAATATCCCTGCACCGCTCCGCCAGTACAGCAAAATGCTTTTCTGCGAGGTACGCCGGGTGGCAGCGCGCACTGTATTGCCCCTTCAGATAAAGGTGATAAAAGTAATTTTCATGGATAGGTAATTCCGTAAAAATATGCCGGAATGCATTTTTCACGTAATGCCTCAATCCACCCGCTTCCTGCTCAATAAAATAGCGCTGCGAAGCGGGCACCCCCACCAAACTCAAACTGATTTTTTGCCGCCAGGGGCCACCCACCAGCCGATCCAGTAATTTATCCTCCAGCGCGTAATATTTATTGCGCTGCGTCTCCAAATCCGGAGCTTGCAGCAAATCATCGAGGCCCCGGCGTAAGGTGCCGTCCAGCGCAAGCAAACGACTTGCGCACCAGGCAAATAAACCACTGCTGCCGTGGAAATACAGGCCCTGCCGGACGCCCGAGGGCTTGAAATACCGCGCCTGCCCATCCCAGTATTCCCGGCTGTTTTCGCTCAGGCGCGGCCGCAGGTGCTGGGTGTAGATGGACGAGAATTGCGGATGACACCCCCGGCCGAATAAGCCAAAGAAGTCTTCGTGTTCCAGGGACTCCAGTCCCGCCAGCTTTAATTCCAGCAAGGCATTTTGCCGGGGATTGACGTCCACGCAGTGAATAGCCCGCGGCCCGTCGAGCAAATAGTCCAGGGCATTATCCCCCGCGCTGGTAATCATCACCACCTCGCTCTCCGCATTGATATCCAGCATCGCCCGGTCGCAGCGCGGATCTTCCCAGCAGGTGTTGTAAACGAGCTTATTGCCGTGGATGCGCTCAAAAAGCCAGTCTTTCAGCACCTCCGTTCTGCCCCGGGGCGGATAAGCGGTGGGCGGAAAAGTTTGGTCGGAAACCTTAGCGTGCGTTGCGATGGTCATACGGGAGAGTGAAAATTTTGGTGGCCTTTTCGTGGGCCGTTACGTGGCGGATGCTGCTGGAAAAATGGAATTCTGCGCGGGCCTGCTCAGCGTCCAGCTGGAGCAATAAGTAGCCGTGGTCTTGAATATTGGTGTAGTGCAGGTGCGCGTTATCGCGGTACAGCCGGTAGGAAGCCACCGCCAGGGTATCCCACCCACCAATGAGTTCGTCGTAGTTGGCGCTGCTGACGCTGGGCGTACCCAGCTCGTGGGCCAGGCGCTTACCCTCTCCGTCGTTGATGTCCAGGTACCAGCTGCAGTGGGTGTCGCCCGTCAGGAAGATGGTGTTGGGGTTGTTGTAGCGGCCGATGCTGTCCAGCAACCGCTGCCGCTCGTAGGCGTAGCCGTCCCAGGCATCGAGGTTGAGCGCGTACTCGGGAAGGATTTTACTGAGGTCCAGGTGGGCAAACAAGACCTGGTTGCCAATCAATTGCCAGGCGGCCTGGCTGGCTCCCAGTCCATCACAGAGCCATTCCAACTGGGTTTCGCCCAGCATGTGCCGGGCCGTATCGCCCACTTCGGCCGGATCGAAGCTTTCGGCCGGCGCATCCCTCCCCGCCAGTCGCTCGTCGAGCATGTGCAAGGTCACCAACTGCCCGAAATCGAAGCGCCGGTAAATTGCCCCGCTGGCCTGCTCCCGGATGGGCATCCAGTCGTAATAAATCTGCTTGGCCGTCGTCATCCGCGTCAGGTAATCGCCCTGGGTGGCGGCGTCGTGGTTCTCCGCGCCGGTGGTGTGGCTGTTGTTGGCCACCTCGTGGTCGTCCCACACGCAGATGAACGGATGCACCCGGTGCGCGGCCCGCAGCTGGGGGTCACGCCGGTACTGGGCGTAGCGCTCGTGGTAATCCCGGGCCGTCACAATCTCGTGCCGCGGCTCATGAAAACGCCCCAGCGTGGTATCGCCGTACACCCCACTGCCGTACTCGTAGATGTAGTCGCCCAAATGGACTACGGCCGCCAGGTCGTCCAGCGTCGCAATGCGCTCAAAGGCATTCATGTAGCCCCATTCCAGGGCATTGCAACTGACCACGGCTAATCGAACGACTTCCTCTGCATCCTGCGCCAGCGCCGTACGGGTCCGCCCTGTTTCCGACCACTGGTCGCGGTGCCGAAAGCGGTAAAAATAAGTGGTGCCCGCCGCCAGGTTCGCAGCGTCTGTTTTCACCCGGTAGTGGTTGGCCCAGCTCGTCGTCACCTCACCGCTCCCGGCCAGGGAGGCGAAGGCAGGGTCCTGGCTGATTTCCCAGTGCACCGTACTGTCCTGCCGCGCGGCCAGCGTATCCAGCATCGTCCACAAAATAACGGCATCCTCCAGGGGGTCACCGCTTGCTACGCCGTACGGGAAGGGACTGGGGGAAGCGTGCGCAGCAAAACCCAGCTGGAGATTAACCGCAATGCCCGCCTCCAGCATCCGTTGGGGAGGGGAGTCCGGCGGGAAAGGACAACCCCCAAAAAAAAGAAAAAGACCCGGGAAAAGCAGCCAACGTATCATGTCTTTCCAATATGGCGGCAAAGTTCTCCTGGTTGCTTTAAGTGTGGGACAACATGGGTTTAAGTTTAGGGTCAAACAAACCTGCATTGTTAAATTTCCGTTGCTTTTAGAGCTGGTTTGCCGCCATTTGCCGCTCGCGGGCCAAGCCCGGCAACTTTAAAGGACCATGCCCGGATTGTCCCAACTTCAACAAACTTTTCGGGCCACTTCGCCACCCCAAAAACTGCTAATTTTGTCCCACCTTAACCACCACCGTGAATAACACGCCTCCCCGCCCGGTTCGTCCGGGCAACTTCCGCGCCGAAGACCATTGGTACCCCAAGGCCCTCAATGCCACCATTCACCCGATGGTGAGTTTCTTCCTTAATCTGGACCGCCAGCGCATCATCAATCGGTACTGCCACCTCAACCCCCAGGTGGATCGTGCCGGGCTGGAAGAACTCCTCAGCTACGAGTGCAAGTACTTCCTCTGGGGCGGAGCGGACCTGATTAATGCCACCACCGCCCACGGCCGCCGCCGCATGGTCATCATCGAAAACAACTCCTGCCCCTCCGGCCAAAAATCGATGCCTCTGCTCGATGACCACGCCGAGGAAGGCAGCTACCGCCTGCTCATCGAACGCACCTTCCTGCCGCTGGTCAAACAACGCGGCAAAACCGACCCCGAAGACGGTCGCCTGGCCGTGATCTACGACAAAAACCCGATGGAAGTGACGGGCTACGCTGCCACCATTGCCGACGTATTTCAGGAGGAGGTGCTGCTCATCACCGATTACCGGGGAGCCGAAGACCGCTACCTCAAGGTGGAAGACCAGTGGCTCTACGCCTACCACAACGGAGAGTGGGTCAGGCTGCGTGCCGCCTTCCGCTACCTGACGCAGCGCCCCTGGTCGCGCCTGCCCATCAGTTGCAAAACGCGCATCCTCAATCCCATTGTGGCTTGCCTGGCTGGCGGACGCAACAAGATGGTAGCGGCCAAAGCCTACGATCAGTTTAACGACGAACTGCGGCAGTACGGCCTCAAAATCCATACGCCGGAAACGATCTGGGACGTCAGCCGCGAGCAAATCCCCCTCTGGGTAGCCCATTTCGGTGGCCAGGCCGTCGTCAAAATCCCCTACAGCAACGCTGGCCAGGGCGTCTTTACCATCACCAACCCCACTGAACTGGCCAACTTCATGGCGGCCGAAATCGACTACGAAAAGTTCATCGTCCAGAGCCTCATCGGCAACTACAACTGGAGCTCCGCCGCCGTCGATGGGAAGTTCTACCACGTCGGCACCATCCCCGATAAAAAATCCCGCACCTTCGTTACCGATATCCGCATGATGGTCAGCAGCACGAAAAAAGGCATCCGGCCGTTATGCTGCTACGCGCGCCGCGCCGAAGCGCCGCTGGCCGATCAACTCGAAAGTGGCACCGATAGCTGGGCCATGCTCGGCACCAACCTCTCCGAAAAAATCAGCGAAAACAAATGGGACAGCGATACCAACCGCCTGATGCTCATGGACCGGCGCGATTTCAACAAGCTGGGCCTGGGCATGGACGATCTCATCGAGGCCTATATCCAGACCGTTCTCTCCACCATTGCCATCGATCAAATGGCCAAAAGCCTCTTCACCAGCAAAGGCAAATTCAGCATGCGCCTGTTTGCCTCCCTCAATGACGACCCGACGCTCCTCGGGGAAATCCTTCCATGAACCCAGCGCTCCGCTTCCTCATCCTAACGGACCACCGCGACCACACTGACCAAAACTCGCTTTACGCCCTCGCTCCCCGCCTGGCCGCCGACCCGCGCTGCGCCGTTCTGCACATCGCCAGTCGGGGCCTGCCCGCCAACGCCGCCTTTTTTGATGCGCGGGCGCTGACGCAGGTGCAGTGCGCGGTGGTCGGGCAAGGTTTTGCCTACCAACCGGCCGGAGAGGTTTTTACCCACAACACCTTCCCCGCCGCCCTGGCTGATTACGACGTGGTATGGATGCGCCTGCCCCACCCCGCCAGCGAAGCCTTCCTGCTCCGCGTCGAGGCCGCCGCCCAAGCCAATGCCCAACTCATCATCAACCGACCCTCCGGACTGCTGGAGACCGGCAACAAGGCCTACCTCCGCCATTTTGCCGAATTTTGCCCGCCCCTGGCCCTCGTCCAGAGCCCGGCCGAAGTCTACGCCTTTGCCGAACGCTTTGCGGCCGTGCTCAAGCCCCTCTACGCCCACGGCGGCAATGGCATCGTGAAAATCCTCAACGGCTCGGCCGAGGAAGACGGCCAAACCTTCCCGCTGGCCACCTGGCTGGCCCGCCGCACCGCCCAACTCCGCAACGAAGGCTACCTGGCTATGAAATTTCTCGACCGCGTGACGGAAGGGGACAAGCGCATCCTGGTAGTCAACGGAAAAGTCCTCGGGGCCTCCCTGCGCCTGCCGCCGCCCGATGGCTGGTTGTGCAACGTAGCCCAGGGCGGACGCTCCGTGCCCGCCGAAATCGACGCGGTGGAACAAAAGATGATTGACGTCATCGCCCCCCTCTTGCTGGCCAAAGGCGTCGTTTTCTTCGGCATGGACACCCTGGTGGGCGACGACGGGCAGCGCGTCCTCTCCGAATTGAACACACTCAGTATTGGGGGGTTTCCCCAGGCGGAGGCCCAGTCTGGCCGGCCCATCCTCCAGCAAGCCATCGACGAACTTTTCAATTACTGTTATGCAAACCGCTGAAGACACCATACCCATCATCACTGACCTGGCCCAGGCCGACGTAGCCCCGGGCACCTGCCGCCACTACTGGCTGCGCCTGGTCAGCGACGCCCTGGGGGAGCCCGTACGCATCCCCGTCATCATCGCCAAAGGCCGCTACCCCGGCCCAACGCTGGGCCTGACGGCGGCCATTCACGGCGACGAGCTCAACGGCATCCGCGTCATCCAGCGCCTCTTTGCGGACCTCGACGTGGAAGAACTCCATGGCACCATCATCGGCTTGCTGGTGGTCAACGTCCCCGGTTTTTTCCGCCAGCAACGTTTTTATCTGGACGGGACGGACCTCAACCACATCATGCCCGGCAACCCCAGGGGTAACGCCAGCCAGGTCTTCGCCAGCCGCTTGATCCAGCGCGCCATCCGCCACTTCAGCTTTTTGCTCGACCTCCACACCGCCAGCCGCGGGCGGACGAACAGCTACTACGTCCGGGCCGACATGGCCCAGGAGACCACCCGCCAGCTGGCGATGCTGCAAAACCCCCAGATCATCGTCCATAATCCCCCCAGCGATGGTACCCTGCGCGGGGCTGCCGCCGAGCTGGGCATCCCGGCCATCACCCTCGAGGTGGGCAACCCCGGCGTTTACCAACGCAAACTCATCCGCAGCGGCCTCGAAGGCGTCCACAACGTACTTTCCCATCTCAAGATGACTGCCGACGACATCATCACCAGCGAAAACCCGCCGGTCCTCTGCCGCAAAAGCTACTGGCTCTATACCCACACCGGTGGCCTGCTGACGCTGGAGGTGGAGTTGCTGGAGCGGGTAAGCAAAGGACAGTCCGTTGCCACCCTCCGCGACGTCTTTGGCAACGTCAAAGAACGCTACGAAGCCCCCGAAGACGGCATCGTCATCGGCAAAAGCACCATGCCCGTCAACTACTCCGGTGGCCGGATCCTGCACCTGGGGATCGCCTAGCGGACCAGCTGACGCGGGCGCGGGTTAGCCCCCCCGGCGGCAGAACATCGGCGCGGACTGCGCGTTATTTCCACGGTGGGCTGGTCCGCTCTCGCCTTGCTCCCAATGGCGTACCTTGCACCTGGCTTCGCCCCAAAATCAACTCATTATCCGCTATGCGCACGCTTCTCCTGGCCTTTGCTGTTCTTCTTTTCGGCGTGGCCTGCCACCCCAAACCCGCCACCTACGAACGGGGTGACCAAACCCCCACTACAGCTATGCAAAACATTCCAATCCCTTCGGGCTGGGACATCGTCCGCTGCGAATCTGAAGGCCGCGTAGTGCCCGCCGCCAATGACCGGGGTTTTGTGGCCATCCGCGAAAACCAGATTGGCGGCAATACGGGTTGCAATGCCTTTGGCGGCGACTGGAGCGCCAAAGACGGCCGCATGGAAGTGCCCGGCGTGATGGCCACCAAAATGTACTGCGAGGACGCCGCCGATCAGGAGCGCGTGGTGCTGGGCCTGCTCAACGGCACGGTGGCTTGTAGCCTTCAAGACGACGGCTCGCTTATCCTGATGGACGGAACGACGAAAGTTCACTTGCGCCGGAACGACGAGCGCCTGAAGTAGTTGCCTGGGCCCTGGCTTACTCCCGGCCGGCAGCTTATTTTTTGCGCCGGGGGGTACGAATGCCCCCACTTTCGCCGAGACGGTGTAACTTCCGCCTGCATTCTCCACCGGGCCTTCTGCCCACAGACTTCAAGCCCATGCCCAGTACGGACCAGCCCCTGTCCTACCCCTCCGCCGGCCACGAAGATTGGTTATCCCGGGTCAATGACCGTACCGACGGCCTGACCATCGAAGCCCGCGACCGCCAAGCCTTCGCCGCATTCCGGGGTCTGCCCGAACCCGTAGCGGAGCCGGCCGCCGCTGACCAACGCCGCTGGCAGGCGGGCGCTTACGTGGATTCTGGCTCCAACGAAGCCATCAATGCCTACGCGAAGGAAGAACTGGCCGGAGGTGCCGAAGCCCTGCTTTTCCGCCTTTACCGTCAACCCCGGCTGGCGGATCTGGATACCATCCTTCAGGATATTCCCGCCAACGGCGTCAGTCTCCACTGTTCCCTCCGCTACCCCGGCCAAGACCCGGCGGAGTTGTTTCGTGACCTGGTCCACTACCTCCGCAAGGAACAGTACGACCTGGCCGCCATCGAAGGTTCGGTGGATTTTGACCCCCTGCTGGATTGGTCGGAGCCCCCTTTTCCGCCCCTCATCCGCTTGCTGTATTTCGTCGCCCGCTGGATGCCCGGTTTCCGGGTCCTGCAGGTCAACGCTGCTGGCTTCAATAATGGCATCGGGCAGGCGGACGCAGAGCTGGCGCTGGCCATTGCCAAAGGCACAGAGTATTTGCGCCAACTGGAGGCGCGGCGCTACCCGGCAGCTCTGGCCGTCCGGCATTTGAAATTTGCCTTCACGGTGGGTACTTCGCTTTACGGAGACATCGCCAAACTACGGGCCTTCCGCACCCTCTGGGCCGAAGCCCTTGCCGGAATGGGGATTGAAAGCGCCGGAACCACCCTGGTATCCGCCCACTCGGACATGGACACGATGACGGGCGACCGGGAAGCGAACCAGCGCAACCTCACCTTTCAGGCCCTGGCCGCCATTCACGGGGGAGCCGACCTGGTCTTTTTGGCGCCGGCCGAGGGGATGGACCGCCCGCCCAGCCCGGAAGGCCGGCAAATTGCTCTGAGCATCCTGCAAAAGCTGCGGCCCGCAGATGCGGCCATGCTGCCTTTGGACGAAGCCTACCTGAGCACCCTTACCGAAGCCCTCACCACCGCCACCCGGGGGAAATTGGCTAACATTGCCGCCCAGGGAGGCTTCGCTCACGCCACCGAAATTTAAGTACTCGCCGGGGTTTGATCCTGGCACCTCTCCAATACCACCCGCATGCCCACCGTCCACCACCGGCACTGGGGAACCACGCCCGCTGGCCCCGCCAATTTGTACACCCTCACCAACCGCCGCGGCAACCAGGTAGCCATTTCTGATTATGGCGCAACCGTTACGTCAATCCAGATCGGTGGTGCCGAAATGGTCATCGGTTTTGACGCGCTGGCGGATTACCTCGGGGAACAGCCTTACTACGGTGCGCTGGTGGGGCGCTACGGCAACCGCATCGCCAACGGGCAATTCCAACTGGGGGGCAAGACCTATACGCTGGCCACCAACGATAAAGGCAACCAACTCCACGGCGGTCCCCGGGGCTTTGATAAGTGCATCTGGAGCGCCAACGCCCGCACGACCAACGCGGCAGCGGTCCTCGAATGTGATTTGGTCAGCCCGGCTGGCGACCAAGGCTTCCCCGGTACGCTTAGCGTACGCTGCACCTACGCCTGGACCGACGAAAACGAGCTGCGCATTGCCTACCGGGCCACCACTACTGAAGACACCATCGTCAACCTGACCAACCACAGCTACTTCAACATCGGTAGCGCTCCCACCGTACTGGAGCAGGTTTTACAACTGGCCGCCGACCACTACGTGCCCGTCAATGACCGCCTCATCCCCACCGGCAGCCTGGCCGATGTGGCGGGCAGCCCTTTCGACTTCCGCAGCCCGAAAGCCGTGGGAAAAGACATCAAGGCAGACCACCCCCAGGTGCAACTGGCCAACGGATACGACCACACCTTCGCAGTGCGGGGCTACGACGGCAGCTTGCGGGAGTTTGCCCTGCTAACCGACCCCGCCACCGGCCGTAGCCTGCGCTGTTTCACCACCGAACCCGGGGTGCAACTATTTACGGCCAACTTTGCACCGGGGCAGTTCCGGCAGCGCGGCGGCGAAGCCCTGCCTACCTACGGAGCGATCTGCCTGGAAACCCAGCACTTCCCCGATTCACCGAACCAAGCCGCTTTCCAGACCCCACTGCTCCGCGTCGGAGAAACTTACGCCACGGAGACGGTATACCGCTTCGAATAACAAACCCGGGGTTAAACTTTTTGCTGACGCTCCAACGGGTTAAATCGGGCTTAGGGCAAATAAATGGGTGCGGCCTGAAAGGCACCGTGGTCGTTCCATTCGAGCTGCAGGTAGGCGGGGGGAAGATCGATTTGCTGAAATTCCGGAGCTACGGGGTCGATGAAAAAGCTGGTGGGGGGGCAGAGGTGGACGTGCAGATTGCGGTAGGCGACCGTCCGACCGGAATGGTAGTGCCCACAGAAAACCCGGCGAGGGTGCCCATCGTAAGTTAATACGCGTAGCAACTGGTCCGTCTCCCGCAAGGGGTAGGCGTGGTCCATAAACCTTACGCCCATGGGAATGGGGGGGTGGTGCATTACGATCTCCGCCGCCGGGAATTGCCGGAGCGCCATCTCCAGCCATTCCACCTGTTCTCCATCAATGAAGCCACGGGAGGTATCCAGAAAAAGGAAGTTTTTGTCCTGAACACGGACCAGACCGCGGATCGGTTCCTGGCCGTGGCCCTCCAGGTAGAAAGCATTGCGCAGCATGGCCCGGTCATCGTGATTGCCGGGAGTGATGTAGTAAGGTTTACCGAGGCCATCCAGCATCTGGCGCATGGCGTGGTAAATCTCTTGCCGGGGCAAGGTGGCGCAAAAATCGCCCGTGAGGAAATAAGCATCCGGATTGTACTCCCGGGCGTGGCGAAGTACGCGCAGCAGGCGGCCATTGACGTCAAGCCGCATCAGTTCCTCTCCGTCGGGGAGGAGGTGGAGGTCAGTGATTTGTACTATTCTCAAGGGCACGATCGGTACTTTAGCGTGGAAATGTACGGAAATGTTCCGGCACTTGCGGCCGACTGCGGGACTGAGCCCTAACCTCTTTCCCTTTCTATCCGTACCAACTCCGGCGTCAGGCTGCCGTTGCCTCAAGGGCAGGACTGGATGAGGCGGGTCTTCCCGTCTTTGAACGGCCCGCCGGACCCGCTACCGTAAGGACGGCTAAGCCGGGTTTTCGCTCACCAATAAGCTTTGGCCCGTCATGGCCGCTGGCTGGGGGATCCCCATCAATGCCAGAAGGGTAGGTGCTACGTCGCCCAGTTTCCCGCCGGCGAGCAGGCGAACGTCGGCAGCTGGCCCCACGTAAACGACGGGGACGGGGTTGGTGGTGTGCGCCGTGTGAACACTGCCGTCCTCATTCCACATGATGTCGGAGTTGCCATGGTCGGCAATCACCAGCGTATGGTAGCCGTGGGCCTGGGCGGCGGCGAGCACGCGCCCCAGGCATTCGTCAACCACTTCAGCGGCCCGGACGGCGGCGGTCCAGACCCCCGTGTGTCCTACCATATCGGTGTTGGCAAAGTTGAGGCAGATGAAGTCGGGCCCATTGGCGGCGATGTCCTGGACAATGGCCTCGGTAATCCCGTAGGCACTCATTTCGGGCTTCTCGTCGTAGGTTTCCACCTCCCGGGGAGAATCGATGAGGATACGCCGTTCGCCGGGAAAGGGTTCCTCCTGGCCCCCGCTGAAGAAAAAGGTAACGTGGGCATATTTTTCCGTTTCGGCGATGCGGACCTGGGTTTTGCCCGCGCGGCTTACGACTTCGCCCATGGTCAGGCTCAGGTCAGTGGGGGCGAAGAGGACCTCCACGTTGGTGAACCGCTCGTCGTACTGGGTCAGGCACAGGTAGCGGAGGTTGGGAATGCAGTACATGCCGAACTCCGGAAAATCCTCCTGGCAGAGGGCGCGGGTAATTTGTCGGGGGCGGTCGGTGCGGAAGTTGAAGCAGATGACGACGTCGCCTTCGGAGATGCGTGCCACCGGGGTGGCGTCAGGGCCGGTGACGATGATGGGTTTGATGAATTCATCCGTTTCTCCGGCCTCGTAGCGCTGCTGGATGGTGGTCATCACATCGGTAGTGGCCTGACCGATGCCGTGAGCCATGGCATTATAGGCTTCGGCGACGCGTTCCCAGCGGGTATCGCGGTCCATGGCGTAAAAGCGCCCGACGACGGAGGCCAGCTTCGTTGGTTGGTGGGCGATGTGTTGCAAGACGGTATCGAGGTAGCCGAGGGCGGAGGTGGGCGCCACGTCGCGGCCGTCGGTGAAGGCGTGGATGTAGACCCGTTCGTTGCCGGCGGCGGTGGCGATGTCCGTCAGCCGCAGCAGGTGATTGATGTGGGAGTGTACGCCGCCGTCGCTGACGAGGCCGATGAGGTGAACGGCCTTATCTGCGTTGCGGGCGTAGGCGAGCGCATTTTGCAGGGCGGGCAGCGTAGCAAATTCTCCCTCGCGGATGGCTTTGTTGATGCGGGCAAAACTTTGGTATACGACGCGGCCCGCCCCGATGTTGAGGTGCCCCACCTCGGAATTGCCCATCTGCCCCTCGGGGAGGCCCACCTCCTCGCCGTAGGTAACCAGGGTGCTGTGGGGGCAGTCCTGGTAGATGCGGTCAAACACAGGGGTATTGGCCTGGGCGATGGCGTCGGCAGCCGGCCGCTGGCCCAGCCCCCAGCCGTCAAGAATTACCAGTAAGGATTTTGCGGGCGTCATGGCGAGTAGCTTGGTTTCGGGGCACAAGGTACAGTCCTCGCTCTTTTATCCCCAGCACTGCACCCGCGTTCAGCGCCCAATTAAAACAAAGGCACGAACGCACTTTAAGGGGTTTTACGAAAGCCAGCCGACAATCAACTTTAACCTTATCTTAGCAATCCACATGGTCATGGGGGCGTTTTAAAGGGGATTTCGGTGTGACATTTACGGCCGGATGCGTCTGATACACAGTGGTTTTCGCGAAAAGTTGGCCCCCAGCGGCCATGCTCACCGCGCCAACCAGCTCCCGCAGCTCCGCTGGCGGTTTTTTCGCTACTAAAAATGATTCCCATGAAATCGCTCCTCTTCGTTTTTCTGAGCTTTTTTGGTCTTTATACCACGGCACCCGCCCAGGCTCCCGTTGCGTTAGACGATATCTGCCGGGCCATCGGCGCAAGCAACGTGGATCAGATTGCGGCAGCCATGGACGCCGAAGTAGAACTGAGCCTGCTCGACCAGGAAAACGTCTACACCCGCGAGCAAGCCAAGGCCGCGCTGACCGCCTTTTTCAAAGATTTTACCTCCGTAAGTTTCGGGAAAGTGCACCAGGGCGCTTCGAAATCGGAAGACGCCGAATACTGCATTGGCACGCTGACCACGAACAAGGGAGCCTTCCGCGTCTACGTCTACGGCGCCAAAAAAGGCAATGGCATCCTCCTGCAGGAGTTGCGCATTGACCGAAACTAAATACAATTCCTTCGGGAGTTTATTGCTTGAGCCGCCGCCGTCGAGAAGATTCGACGGCGGCGGTGTCGTTTATACCCCCCCTGAATCCTTCCCTTGCCCCCCTGCGTCGGAGAACTGCGCGGTAGCCAAACCGCTCGGACGACCCGCAGGCTGCTCCACCAGCGGGGGACTTTAGCTACCGCTTACGAAAAGTGGCCCACCACTCCCTAGACGCTTTCCGTGCCGGGCGGGTTTTAACATTTGCTGGTCCTACTTTTACGCCACCAAAAGACGACCGTTTTATTAGACGGAAAATGAAATCCGGCCTTGTTGTTCTCTCCTATTGTTGATTTGGCCTTTTGACACATCCCCGCTGAACGTATTGGCATTACTAATTCTTCCCCTTAGTTGTAAGTCGGGCCACTAGTCGCCTGCGCCACCCCTTTTTGCTAATTCGAGCCGCTTGCCCGGCGCTGGTTCCTTCCTGCGGGAGGGCTGGGTTTGCACACCTTTCTGCAAAGGGTAAGCGGCTGTATTTTTCACCAGGCAGCTTTATTTGGTTGCCCAACATAACACGCCTTATAATTATGCATTTAAGGAACTTATTTCTCGTTGCCACCGTGGTAATGAGCACATTATCACTTACTGCGCAGATCCGGTCTGCACACACCGCACTGCCGCCCGGGGAACTGTTTCGGGCGCTGACCAATAAGTCTGCTCCGGCGGAATTGCTGGCGGAATTGAATGATTTTGCCCTTTTCACCGCCGATGCGGAGACCTACGCCAGCTTCCGCGACGCCGCCCCGCAGTCCTGGACGCTGGACTTACCCGGCAGCCAGTTGTATCCCGCTGGCCTGACCCTTCGCCTGGAACGCAACGACTTTCTGCGCCACGATTTCCGCTTACGCAGCGCTTCCACCGGTGTCGAAATTCCCCGGGCTAACCTCGGTGCCCACTACCGCGGCGAAGTGCTTGGCCAGCCCGGCAGCCAGGTGAGCCTGAGCCTGCTCGACGATGAGCTGCGGGCAACCCTCAACCTGCCCGGCGGCGAAAGGCTGGCCCTCGGCAAAGTGCAGGGGCAGCAAAAATCAGCCCCCGTGGCCACCTACGTCCTGTTCCCCGACCGGCAATTGCTCCAACGCCAGGAACTCGACTGCGCCACCGCCGATACCGGCCTGCCCTACACCGGCAAAGAACTCGCGCCCCCGGGGGCAGAAAAATCCGCTGGCGGCTGCGTCGACATCTTCTTTGAAGTTGATTACGATATTTTCTTCGATAAGGGCAGCGTAATGGCTACTGCCCAGCACGTTGCTGCCAACTTCAATGAGGTCAGCATCCTCTACGGCCAGATCGGCGTCAACTTACGCATCAGCGAAATGCTGGTCTGGGACCGCATCAGCCCCTACGCCGGTTCTACCAGCAGCGCGATGCTTACGCAGTTTCAGTCCATTCGCACCTCCTTCAACGGAGATTTGGCACAGTTGCTCAGCTACCAGGCCAGCGGCGGTATTGCGGTGCTCAACGGACTTTGTCATCCGCTCAACGCGGCAAAGCTCAGTTTTTCCAGCATCCGTTCCAATTTTGCGGCCGTGCCCGTCTACAGCTGGTCAACGATGGTCATTGCCCACGAACTCGGCCACCTGATGGGCAGCCAGCACACCCACGCCTGTGCGTGGAACGGCAATGGGACGGCCATCGACGGTTGCCCTGGCTTTACCGAAGGCACCTGTGGTACCCCCTCCTACCCCGCCAACGGAGGAACGATCATGTCTTACTGCCACCTCAGCCCGGCCGGCATCAATTTCCTCAACGGCTTCGGCCCCCAGCCCTCGGCCGTGATCGCTAACCGCGTCGCCGCCGCCCAGGGCTGCGTCCAAGCCACCTGCAACACCCCGCCCCCACCCCCACCCCCCGGCGGTGGAACGGGTGGCGACGATGACGAAGAGGAAGAAGACCCGCCTTACATCAAAACCTGCCCGGCCCAGACCGTTTTCGTAAACCTTACCCTCGACGATTTCGGTATGGAAACGACCTGGAGGATCCGCAGCGAAGCGGGGCAGGTAGTTGCCAGCGGTGGCCCCTACCCCAAGAAGCAGAAGGGCCGCGTCGTCCGGGACACCGTCTGCGTCCCCAACGGCTGCTACCTTTTTGAAATTAAGGACAGCGACTTCGACGGCATCTGCTGCGATTACGGCAACGGACGTTTTGAACTCATCGATTCTTCCGGGACGATCCTGGGCCGCGGCAGTGATTTCGATACCCTGCAGATTGTTGACTTCTGCCTGCCGGACCTGCCGCCCGCAGGCGAAGACTGCCTGGAGATCGACTTTATCCAACAGCCCGTTACCTCCTACGGCACCAATCAGGACGCCGGCACCCAGAGCATCCTCGATCAGGGACGCACCTTGTTCATCCAGCGCAATGCCTGGAAAAGGGTAAACCTCTCCTATACCATCACCCCCAGCACCGTCCTCTCCTTCTGGTTCCGCTCTACGAAGGAAGCCGAAGTCAACGGCATCGGCTTTGACGACAACGACGTAATTTCCTCGAACCTCACCTTCCGCCTGTACGGCACCCAGAATTGGGGCATTGGCAATTACGACAACTATCCGGGCAACGGACAGTGGAAGTACTACGAAATCCCCGTCGGCCAATTCTACATCGGCGAAGCTGTCTATCTTTTCTTTACCGCCGACCACGACGTAGGCACGCGCGACGGCAACAGTTACTTCCGGGACGTACAAATTTCCGAAGGTCCACCGTGCCGTACGGCCAGCCTGCCCGAAAACCTGGCGGAACCCGACGCCCAAGAAAGCTTGCAATTGTTGCCCAATCCGGCCAGCAGCCGCGTCCAGGTGCTGCTGCCGGCGGGCAAAGAAGTCCGCAGCTACCAGGTCATCGACCTCACCGGCCGCACGGTCTTAAGCGGTGAAACGGGCACGGACCGCTTGGAGTTCTCCGTAGCCAGCCTGCCTCCCGGGACCTACGTTTTCCGGTACGACGACGGCACGGGCGGCGACAGTCAGCGCTTTACCGTCGTCCGTTAGTGGCTAAAATGGCCTCGGCCAGGCGGACAATGGCCGTAGGATCTTGATCCCGGATACACCGGAAATGGCCCTTAGGGCATTGCTGATACCCGATTTTTGAGCAGGGGCGGCAGGAGAGACCCAACACCTCCTGCCGCCTCGCTTTTTCGGTAGCTTCCTCGCCCGGCAGGTAGGGGTACATACCCAATGCCGGGACAGTATTGCCCCACACACTGACGATGGGCCTGCGGAAAGCTGCGGCGATGTGCATCAGTCCGGTATCGTGGGTTACTACCACCTGGGCCTGGCGGATCAGGTCGGCCGAACCCCGCAGGGAAAAGCGACCGCAGGCGTTGGTGACGTGGCCCATGCCAGCGGCAATTCTTTCGCCCGCAGCGCGTTCAGCGGGGCCGCCCAACAGAATAACGGGGTGGTTGAACTGCTGGCAGAAGGCGGCCATTTGTTCTTCCGTCAGGCACTTCGTTGCGTGGGCGGCACCGATGACGAAAGCCAGATATTGAGGGGGTAAACCTTCGGCAGCCAGATCGACTGCATCGGCGGGCAAGAGGTGAAAGTCGAGGCCCCGCCCGTCGTTTTTCACCCCCAGAGGAGCCGCCGCAGCCAGGTAGCGATCCACGATGTGGACGCCTGGCATCCGGTCAACCCCGAACCGGGTGAGCAGGAATTTGGGGCCATTGAGTTTATTGAAAGTATGCAGACCCGGGCGCGGCCGCAGGTGCAAAGCGGGGGATAAAAAGAGCCGGGCCTTGAGAAGCAGGGTCCGCAGGTTGCCGTGCAAGTCGATGATGTGATCAAAAGCCTCGGCCCGGAGGGCGGGCAGCACCTCGGCCAGGTCTTGCTGGATGGTCCACACCCGGGCGAGGTAAGGATTGGCCGCCAGCACCCCGGCAAAGGAAGCCTTCGTCAGAAAGTGTACCTCCGCCCCCGTTTGCTCCCGGATGCAACGGATCACGGGAGTGGTAAGCACAATGTCTCCAATGGAAGAAAACCGGACGATCAATACCTTCGCTGCCATGCCGTGAAGGTAGGGCTTCCCGGAGATTGGGAAGGGGCTGCGGCGTGGACGGGATCGACTTAGGCGTCGTCCTTTTTGTTCAGTTGCTGGTAGATGGCCTTGATGGCGGGAATGGCCATGCTGCCGGCGAAGGACAGGATGGGCCTGAAATTGAAGCCGTCATTTGACGGTTCTTCGGCGGGAGTTTTGCTTCGCAGTATTTTATGCTCCGCAGGGGCCAAGCGGTGCGGGTCCGGGGCGGCAGCAGCGGGGTAGTCTTCGGGATAGACTGTACGCTGGATGGCCAGGGGGCTGGCCGCTTTTGCTTCGCTACTGTAGGTGTGTTTGTTGCGGAAAAGAAGTTTTTTAGCCACGTAGGCCGTCACTACCACGGCTCCTGCTGGCAGAATGATCCGTTTCAGGAGATAGTCTCCCGTTTGGCGCTGCGTGGTACCGAGGCTATCCACCAACTCGGCCTGGGACAGGCGCGTGGCGGCTTTTAATTCGGCCTTCCTTTCGCGCAGCTGGCGAAGGGTGGAAACTTGGCGGGTATCATTCATGGTCAGGGTCTTTGTCTTCAGCAAAGAAAATGTCGATGACTTTAGCAATAATGGGGTTGACGATCAGGAACCTCCGCAGGGCCAGCACCAACAGGAAAGTGCCTACTAAGAGTAGGCTCACCCAGCCGAACCCCCGCGCGGCACTGTCCATATCCCCCGCCAGGTAAAAGGCCAGGGCGATAAGTCCAAAGAGGACGGCGGCGAACCCCAGCAAGGTGAGGACGAGTGCTGCCACGATCCCGGCTGCCGTCAGCGCCGAACGCTCGGCGACGGTTAATTTATAGGCTTCGATTTTGCGGTCTACCAATACGCTAAAGTATCCGTACGATTCCCCGAGTTGTTCCAGTAATTGATTTTTGGTTTGCATAGCTTGGGTTGACGATCTCAGTTTGGTAGTGTGCCGGCGGAGTCCTCGCCGCCTGAAACGCGGAAGCAGCCGCGGGTGCATGGTGGTGCTCCGGCGGCCGCTTCACGCTTGGGCCAAGTCTGGCTTGGCCCGGACGTTGTGCTAATGGGCTACTGGCCTATTTCGCGCTGTTGAGTTTGGTATCCAGGCTGTTTTTGGCCTTGTTGACGCCACGCTGGAAGCTGGATTCTGCTTCGTCAGCGGCTTCAGCCGCAGAAGAGCGGAAAGCCTGTGCTTTGTCCGTCACCGTGCTTTTTACGGAATTGGCCGTCTCGGCAGCCCACTCCTTGCCTTGCTCGATTTTGCCAACTGCTTGCTGGTAAACATCGCGGCCTTTTTCTTTCGCCTCTTTTGCCAGTTCGGTAGCGCGTGAAGAGAGTTCCTGGCCATATTCCTTTACCTGGTTGCCGTACTCATCGAATTGTACCTGGGCACGGCGGCGGGCCGCACGGCCTTCGTTTGAGTTGAGGTAGTAGCCGATGGCGATGCCAGCCAGAAGGCCGAAGCCGAGTGCCCAGCCTTTTCCTGAATCATTCCGGTTATCCATTGTTGTTAGGTTTTTGAGTTAAAATAAATAGATGGTTGTTAAGAGCCCTTTGCTGTCAGACTGTGCTAATATAAGCGCGCGACTCCTTTAGTTTGTTCGCTGCGTAGGTATTTGGAGGACAAAAAGGAAAAGTTTTTCTGCGGCGGGTCGATCAGTTTCTCATTGCCGCTGCCGGCGTGGGTTACGGCAAGTTATCCGAGACCTCCTGAAGATCGCGGATGAGCGTCTCCAGATCGTTCAATTCTCCGTTGCGCAGGGCGGCGATGCCCTTTTGGAGCAGCAGCTGGTTGTTGCGGCGGCGCTCCCACTCCTTTTCCTTCTGGGCCAGAACGCCCTGGTGCTTTTCCATAACGGCGGCCAGCAGTTCCGGGAGGTTCTTAATGTTTTCTTTCAGCAGGTAACCGGAAGCACCGTTTAAAATGGTATCGGCCACCTTCTCTTCGTCGTTCAAGATGCCGGTGATGAAAATGAACGGCGTTGCATCGAGGTGTTCACGCACGTAGAGCAGGGCCTCCAGTCCGTTCATATCGGGCAGGTTATAATCCGAGAGGACCAGATCTGGCTGAAAATCCACCAGTTTTGCTTCAAATTCCACCCGGTTGGTGGCTGAAGCAAAAAGGACGGAAGGATTGTACTTTCTTACTTGCCGCTTGTTGAGCGCCATGTCTTCGGGCATATCCTCCAGGATGAAAACTTTGAATGCTTCGTCTTTCATGGGTTACTTATTCGGGGGAGACTATTGATAAGAAGGAAGGGCGGGGCTTATTGGAAGAGACTTAGTATTTGCTTGCGGTGGACCCGAGTGGCGGAAGGCTGATCCTGCATTAGTTGCGCGTACCCGGGGAGCGGAAAAGCGGTTTATTTTGTGGCGACGGCCCTCAGATCAAGTTTTGGATGAGTTCGACAATTTTTCCGGCGCTGACCGGCTTGGTGAGGCGTTCCACCAACTCACCATCCACTATGAGGAGAAGCCCCGGAGGGCTGGTAAGGTTGAACAGGCGGGCCAGGCGGGGTGAAGTTTCGTACGCAGCTTCGCGGAAGTGCACGCCAGGGAATCGCTCCGTCAGGCCCACGATGATGGACCGCAGGATGATTCCGTTACCGTCCCAGGGGGAAGACATCAGTAGGACGGTGAGCCCTTCGCTGGCCAGGAGCGGCCCGATGTTTTGATCATCAATTGTCTCTAACATACCTCGGTTTCGTGTAGATGGCATCTCTTTAAAGGTTATTTACGCGCTTGCAGGGTCTTTCATTGCTCCTCCTAAGCCGTCTCCCTGCACCTGCGGCCGCGCCCGAATGGTGAACGTACTGCGGAGGCGGAGCCCTACCGCCACTGGCTACCTGCCCGCTGCTTTCCGCAATAGAAAGCATTGTGGTGGGGCATGTTTACACCACCCGTTACTTTTTTCTGGCCCACCCGATCTGCCACGCTGCCGGACCCGTGCAAAAGTATTGTATTTCGTACGGGTACGACATATCAGGAAAGAACCTGGCCCCAACCGAAAGCATAAATAACTGAAAACGAATTGATTACATCTTTGGCACGATCCTTGAAATAACCTAAGCAGCCAAACAACGGCGTGCTCAAAAAAAAATAAACGACCAGCCAAGATGACCATGACCAATCAGCAATTCTTAAGTGAAATGGACCGCCTGGAAAACCTGCTGTTTTCTTTTGCACTCCGCCTGACCCGCAACTACGAAGACGCCCAGGACCTGATGCAGGAGACCAAACTGCGCGCTTACAAGCACCGGGATAAGTTTGCCACGGGAACCAACTTTAAGAGTTGGACCTCCACCATCATGCGCAACACCTACATCAACCGCTACCGGAAAATGAAAAACCGCCGCCACGTTAACGAGCCCGTGGAGGACATGCTCTACGCCGCCGAAAACCGCGGTTCCATCACCAACGGCGGCGAGGCCAAGATGAACATGGAAGAGCTGCAGAGCAAACTGCGGCAGATCAACGAAATCTACAGTGTTCCTTTTCTGATGTTTTACCGCGGTTACGAGTACAGCGAAATTTCCGGGTATCTGAACATTCCCATCGGGACGGTCAAAAGCAGAATTTTCCTCGCCCGCAAGAAACTGAAGGCCCTGATCGGCGAACGCCCGATGGCGGTGTAAAAACGGCAGGAAGGGGAAGTCGCCCTTGGTTCAGGCAGCATCTGATCTGCAGCAATGTACTGCGCGGTGCAAAGACTGGTAAGGTTTAACTATAGACAAGCGGGGCAGCAGTCCCGCGTCCTGAGATTGGCCCACCCTGGCGTGGGCCTTTTTCGTTTGGCAGCAGAAGGCGCGTAGTGGGTGCTGAAAGCAGGCAATTGCCCGAAGAAAAAAAAGCGCCATGACCGGAGACCTGATTAAAAAATCCTTCCTATCCTCATCGGTCATGGCGCAAAACATAACACTATGAACAACACTGTTTGTAAAAGCCGGCGTCGTATAGGGGACCGGCGGAGATTGTCCTTAAGGGCAGCATGATGCCGTCGCATCTCCCTTTGATAAGACAAAGATAGGGGGGGAATTTGGGAAATCCTGGTTCAGTTTCCCTGGGTTTGTAAGCATGAAAATGAGGGCGTTTTTTGCCACATTTTTCATCAATCATCTGATTATCAGCTTTTTATCCCTTCAAGATTTGAACAAAAAAAGCCGTACTTTTGCCCTATGAAATCACTAATTGAACTCGTAAAAGCTTGTCAACCCCGCAGTGTGATCCGTCTTTTGGAGGGGAACAGCACCGTTGCGGCGGAGGATTCGAAGATTCGCAAGCTCTACGACCTGATTCTGGAAGAACAGAAAACGGAGGAAGAGATCGTACAGGTGCTCTACGGGAAGGGCCGCCTGCCTACTTTGGGCAAATATAAGACTTTGAAGACCCGCCTGCGCCACATTCTGGTCCAGTGTTTTCTGATGGAGCAGCCCAAGGAGCCCAGCTACCTGACCTACGACCAGGCCTACCATTTTGGCTACCAACAGTTGGCAGCGGGAAGAATGCTGGCGGGTAAGGGTGCCCACAATGCGGCCCGGAAAGTGTTGTTGCTCACGCTTCAGTACGTAAAGGACTACGAGATCATTCACCTCAACCACGGCCTGACCGAGATGCTGGCGGGCCTGCACCTGGGCACCGCTTACAGCGAAGACCTATTTCAACGCTATCTTCAGCTCGCCGCGTACTACAGCGAAGCCGCTTACGACCTGGACCTGCTGAACAACCGCTACCGCCAGGTCCGGAACAGCATTTACTCTCAACGGTCTTCGCCGATGGATATCGGCATCATGGCCGCCAAATTCGTGGCCGAGTGTGCGCACCTGCCGGCGAAGTACCCCAACATCTCTCTCTTGCAGGGCATCTTCGCCATTCTGGAGATCACCTCTTTCATGCAACAAGGCCTTTACGAAAAGGCCATCGAAGCATCCTTGCGCGGTACGGCGGCCCTCGAACGCTGTAAGGGGGCGAGCCACTCTACCTTGAGCATGCTGGCCCTCTCGCGGGTGGAATGCACGATAAAGCTGGGAGACTACCAGCGGGGGCTGGAGCAAATTGAACTCGCTCGCAAGACCATTTCCAAAAACTCGATCAACGAACTCAAGCTTACGGAATACGCCATCCAGCTGGGCTTGCGCACCGGCAACTACGACCTGGCCTACCTCGAACTGGCCCAGCTCAACCGGCCAAAGTTGAAAAGTCTGATTTTGGAACGCCACATCGAGTACTGGCAAATCCTGGAAGCCTACGTTAATGTCCTGTTCTTGGCGGGAAAGATAACACCACAGGAAGATTGGCCCGAGTTGCCCAAGTTTAAGATGCGGAAGTTCGTCAATAACGTCCCTGCATACTCAAAAAACAAGAAGGGAATGAACACCCAGGTGCTCATCACCCACATTCTCTTCCTGCTGGTCCAGAAAGAGTACGATGAGGTGACCGAGCGCATAGAAGCGTTGGCAAACTACTGTAAGCGCTACCTGCGCGAGGACGAAAACCTCCGGAATAACTGCTTTTTCAAATTGCTATCCATCGCATCGCAGAGCAGCTTCTTCCGGCAACTGGCCGACCAGAAAGGTAGAAAAACCCTGGAACGGATGCAGAATGCCAAAGAATACGCCAGCAACAAGGACGCCGAAATCGTGCCCTACGAACACCTGTGGGAGATCATTCTGAACCAACTCACCGGCCCGGGAGTGCACCAGCAAAACTAACCCTTAGGGGAAGTTGCACAGCAGCAGGTCATCAACCACAATGTGCAGCGGGAGACTGCTATTGTCGGTCCAGTCTTCCCACCTGCCCCAGACCGCAGCCATGGGGTCAATGACAATGGCAGAGAACGCGTCGAAAAGATCCTGCATGCTAGGTGTAATTTGTGATGAGAGATGACGGTAAGGACAGGAAGGAGCCTTTGGCTTGGGGTATTCAGGCGTCAAAGCTGACGGATTGTGGGCGGCGAAGCCCGGCTAAACCGTCTTGCCACACTGCCATTGGCAGCCGGGGTGGCATTTCAAAATCGGGCAAAAGGAAGCAATAGGCGTTGCATAATAACCCAAATATTTGATACAACTGTATCTTTTTTCTTAAAAGTGAGACCGCTTGTTCTGTCACTGCGGCCGTTGCTCAGAGCATCAGGTCGTCGACCACGATTGATTGCGCACCGCCGAGGGTGGCGTACCAGTCGGCCACACTGCCGTAGGCCGCTACGATGGCGTCAATGAGATCGGGGGAAAGTGCGTCAATAAGAGCTTGCATAGGAGTTTGAATTTTTCAAGGAGATGAGGAAGGAGGAAGGAAGCCTTGGGCTCAGAGCATCAGGTCGTCGACCACGATGGATTGCGCACCGCCGAGGGTGGCGTACCAGTCGGCCACACTGCCGTAGGCCGCTACGATGGCGTCAATGAGATCGGGGGAAAGTGCGTCGATGAGAACTTGCATAGTAGTTTGAATTTTCAAGGAGATGAGGAAGGAGGAAGGAAGCCTTGGGCTCAGAGCATCAGGTCGTCGACCACGATGCATTGCGTACCGCCGAGGGTGGCGTACCAGTCGGCCACACTGCCGTAGGCGGCTACGATGGCGTCAATGAGATCGGGGGAAAGTGCGTCGATGAGAACTTGCATAGTAGTTTGAATTTTCAAGGAGATGAGGAAGGAAGCCTTGGGCTCAGAGCATCAGGTCGTCGACCACGATGCATTGCGTACCGCCGAGGGTGGCGTACCAGTCGGCCACACTGCCGTAGGCCGCTACGATGGCGTCAATGAGATCGGGGGAAAGTGCGTCGATAAGAATTTGCATAGTAGTTTGAATTTGTAGTGAGAAAGCGGTGAAGAGGTGCTCCTTGTGAGGAGGGTACGGGGGGCTGCTTTAGCGTTTAAAGCATGAGGTCATCGACCATGGCGAATGAATTTTTACTGGGTTAGACTGCTGCCAAATGGGTGTTTTTCGAATGCCGAACCTGGCAGGCGAAGGGGTTCGGGCCGGACTGGTGGAGAACCACTGTCCGCTGGCCTGGCTCAGGCTCAGAGCATCAGGTCATCGACCACGATGGATTGGGGGCTGCCGATGCTGGCGTACCAGTCGGCCACACTGCCGTAGGTGGCTACAATGGCGTCAATTAATTCCGGGCTTAAGAGGTCAATAATTGCTTGCATTAATGATCAATTTTTGGAGGGTGATGGCAGCCACCCGGTTGGTGGCTACCGATGAAGGAGAAGAGGGGAGAAAAGGGCTGCTTAGAGCATGAGATCGTCAACCATGACTTGAATAAATTTTGGCGGTGGGCTGCTCCGCCACCACCTACTCCTAGGTGGCCACAGAGCAATGAATGATGGGTAAGTAATTGATTGTCAGGCTAGTAACCTGGCGTCGGTTTCTTTTCATGAGGCGCTGTTGAGTCGCTTGTCAATTTCGATACTGCAAAGTTCAGGGGCCCCCACCGCTCACAACGGATCACTTTACACGCCATCCTAAGCATGAAAAATGCTTATTTTCAAATAAAAATTTACCATAAACGACAGAGGGCCAGCGACTTACGTCGCCGGCCCTAGCCCAATTAGTTAGCATGAAAACCCCGAAATCGGGGTCTTTTTTACCTGTTTATTCTTCCATTTCCTGGCTTAAACTGCGTCCCGGAGGTCCCAAACGCTCGAAAGTACTCTCCCGATGCTCGGCAAAACGGCCCCTTCCTTCTGCTTCATCGGCCGCTTCGTAGGCCTTGATGATGGATTTTACGAGGCGGTGGCGGACGACGTCATCGGCCGTCAGGTGGATCGTGCCGATGCCTTTGATGGGCGAAAGCAGCTTAATGGCCCGCCGCAGTCCCGAGACCTGGTTGTGGGGCAGGTCCACCTGGCTCAGGTCTCCCGTCACGATGCACTTGGCCGAAGGGCCCAGGCGGGTCAAAAACATTTTGATCTGGCTGGTGGTCGTGTTCTGTGCCTCGTCCATGATGACGAAGCAGTTGTCCAGCGTCCGGCCCCGCATGTAAGCCAGGGGGGCAATCTCGATGATTCGTTCCTCCCGAAACTTGGCCTGGCGGTCGGCCGGGATCATGTCGTCCAGGGCGTCGTAAAGCGGGCGCAGGTAGGGGTCGATCTTGTCCTGCAAATCGCCGGGCAGGAAGCCAAGACTTTCGCCGGCCTCCACGGCAGGCCGCGTGAGGATGATCTTTTTAACGGCCTTATTTTTCAGCGCACGCACGGCCAGGGCTACGGCGGTGTAGGTCTTGCCCGTACCGGCGGGGCCGAGCGCAAAGACGATGTCGTTGGTGGCCGCCAGTTCAACGAGTTTGGCCTGGTTGGCCGTGCGGGCCTTGATAGGCTTGCCGTTGAGACCATATAATATGGTCTTGTTGGAATCTCCGGTGCCGAGTTTGGTAACGAAGGGGTTCTCGCCCGCAATGATGTCGTCAATGGTTTGGCTGTTCAATTCCCGGTTGTCTTCCAGCAGGCGCATCATCAATTCCAGGTGGTGTTTGAGGCGCTGGGCCTCCTGTTTATCTCCCGAAATTCTTACGCTGGTGCCGCGTTGGGTGATTGCTGCGTTGGGGTAAGCGTCCCGCAACTGCTTGAGTTTGGCGTTGTGCTCGCCCAGCAGAGCGACGGGGTCAACGCCGTTTATGGATAGTACGATTTCGCTCAAACGAAGGTTTTTTCATCGCCGCCGGTACTGACGACTGATGCTTAATCCCAAAACTACACATTCATAGCGAAAGTTGCGTGTCCGTACGCGCTTTGCTTTTAATCCTTTTCCCCGCACCTGCGGCCGCGCCCAAAAAGCGCTTTTTTCACCCCAATTACAGCGCAATGCCGGGAGAGTCGTAGTTTTGGTTTTTGGCGCCGCGTCCCTACCCCGCCGCAGCCCCTTTCGCGCAATAAATTCCCGCCCGTGGCTACGCCCCCCCCATCTTTACTTACCCTGACTACCGACTTCGGCCGCGAGGATTTTCACCTGCCCCGCCTCAAAGGCTACCTCCTTTCCGCCGCGCCCACCCTGCGCATCGAAGACATCAGCCACGAGGTGCCTCCTTACGACATTGTGCGCGCCGCCTTCATTTTCAACCGCGTTTGGCGGCACTATCCTGCGGGGACGATCCACCTGCTCAGCGTCAACGATTTTTACCAGCCCCGCGGTCGCTTCATCGCCGTCCGCCACGAGCGGCATTACTTCATCGGCCCTGACAATGGTCTGTTCAGCCTCGTTTTCGGGCGCATGCCCGCCGAGACTTACGTGCTCGATGGCTACAAAAAAACCGATGCCCTTTCGGCCATTTACGCCCGCGCCGTTGCCCACATCGCGCGCGATAAGCCCTTCCTGGAAATTGGTCTGCCCGCCACCCGCATCACCGAAAGGTTGGCCTTCCAGCCCGTCATCGGACCCAATTACGTGCGCGGCACCGTGGTTTTCGTCGACCGCTTCGACAACGTCACCACCAACATCTCCCGTGATCGCTTCGAGGAGGTCGGGCAGGGCCGCGGCTTCCACCTCCTCATCAAGCGCATGGCCCCCATTGACGGACTGAGCTTCCGCTACCACGATGTCCCCGAGGGCGAACCCCTCTGCCGCTTCAACAGCGATGGTTTGCTCGAAATCGCCATCAACCTGGGCCGCGCCGCCACCCTCCTCGGCATCCAGATGGACGACATGGTGCAGGTCGAGTTTTATTGATTTTCTTGGGCGCGGACGCAGGTGCCGGGGCAAGGACAGAGAAGCAATGTCGGGCCTATGGCTTCTGCAAAATCAGTAATCCTCCGGCTTTTGTCTACATCAAACTGACGTAGTGCGGCAGCATCTCCAGCCAAAGCGGCCAGTCGTGCTCGATGTCCCCCCTGACGTCCAGCCAGTGGGGAATGTTTTTACGGCGCAGGATGGCGCTGAACTTCAGGTTTCCGTCCAGGCAAATGTCCCAGTTGCTGGTGCCCAGAACGATTTTCATGTTCCACAGGTCGGGGTGGTTGGCATCGGGCATGAAATCGACGGGGTTGTTAAAGTAGGCGTTGTTGTCGTAGTACCCGTGGAGGAAAGACTTGATGTCGAAGGCACCGCTCAAACAGAAAAGGTGACTGACCATATCGGGATGACGGAAGGCAAAGTTGCTGGCGCTGAACCCCCCGAAGCTGATGCCGCAGGTGGCGATGCGGCCCGTGCCCGTATTGTGCCGGATTTGGGGAACGAACTCTTCGGCCAGAAAGCGATCGTACTGAATGTGGCGTTCGAGGCGGTGCTTGGGGTGAATCTTGGCGTACCAGCTCGCATTGTTGATGCTATCAGGACAAAAAACCTGCACGAAGCCGCGCTCCACAAACCACCGGATGCTCTCGATCATGCCCCGGTCTTTGGCTTCAAAATAACTGCCCAGGGTGGTAGGAAAGATGACCAGCGGGTATCCGTGGGTGCCGAAGGTGAGGATTTTCACATTGTGCCCCAGGTGGTGGCTGTAGAATTCGGTGTACGTTTCTTTCATATTCAGCGTGGTCTGTTTTACGGATACGTTAGTTAATTCATCCTTTCAGTGGGGAAGGTAAGCAAAGCACGTGAATCTGGAACTAACGGGGATAGTTCAATGAACTATGAACTACCGAACTACTGAACTACTGAACTACCGAACTACTAAACTATGAACTACTAAACTATGAACTACTGAACTATGAACTACTAAACTCCCCCCAGCCCCTATCTTTACCGGGCCATGTTACCCATCCCCTACCTCCGCCAGCTGCTGGGCAGTCTTCTCTCGCGCCGCCGCCAACTCATCAAACGCTCCTATCTGCTGCCATCCAAGGCCCTGGAGCGGGAGGTAATGATTGATGTTTACCGGCCGACGGTGCCACCCTGGCGCCTCCTTTCGCTGGCCGTTTTCAACGATGGCCAGGATTTGCCCAAGATGCAACTGACCGGCCAACTCCGCGAACAGTACACCGATGGGGCCTTGGTTCCGCTCATCGTCGTTGGCGTTCACGCCGGAGATCGTCTGCGGGAGTACGGCACGGTAGACCAGAAGGATTACCAAGGACGCGGAGACCGGGCGCCAGCCTACGAACGTTTCCTGCTCGACGAGCTCATCCCCTGGCTGGAAGGCCGCTTCAACATCTACCACGACCCCTTCCGCCGGGCCATTGCTGGTTTTAGTCTGGGCGGACTCAGTGCTTTCGACCTTGCGTGGCGCAACCCCAAGGAGTTTGGCGTCGCCGCCGTCTTCAGCGGAGCCCTCTGGTGGCGGCACAGTGCTTTCGACCCCGCCGACCCGGATGCCAACCGCATCGTCCACGACTACGTCCGCAAAGCTAAAAAAGCGCCGCCCGTTCGCTACTGGTTCATGGCTGGCACCGACGACGAAAAGGATGACCGCAACCACAACGGCATCATCGACGCCATCGACGATACCCTCCAACTCATGGGCCTGCTGGCCGCCAAAGGCAAACGGGAAGGAGAAGACTTCACCTACGTCGAAGTCCCCGGCGGCCGTCACGACCCGGAAACCTGGGGGCGGGTCATCATCGACTTCTTACGTTGGGTCGGGTAATGACAAGTTTTACCCCCCTATCCGCATCCAGCCCCTGATTCGCGCGTTTACCCTATTCGCAATGACGCACAATTCTTGCTAAAAACTCCTCACCAATGCCACGTTTACTGCTTTTCCTACTGGCTTTTGTCGCCACCCTTTCGCTGTCCGCCCAGGATTTTGCGGACCTCGACGCCAGTCCGCTGGACGCCGTCTACTACCCCAACCGCGCCGCCTTCCGGGCCTTCGCCAAAACGGATGCCGACGCTGCTGCACTCCAGCCAAAAATCCGCGTCCTCTACAGCCGTCCTTACATGAAAGGCCGCAAAGTATGGGGTGGCGAACTGGCCCCCTTCGGCGAACCTTACCGCCTGGGTGCCAACGAAACTTCCGAGATCCAGTTCTTCGCCCCCGTTAAAATCGGCGACCAGGTCGTTCCCGCCGGGCGGTACACCTTCGGGGCCATCCCCCAGGCCGAAAGCTGGCAGGTTTTCTTCAGCCTCGATCTGGACGGCTGGGGAGTCTACGCATACAAGCCCGAACGCAACGTAGCCAGTATCACCGTACCCACTACGGCCACGGAAGAGACCGTCGAGAATTTCTCCATCACCCTCTACGAAGCCAGCCCCGGCGTCGTCCACCTGAAAATGGGCTGGGATAAGACCGTTGTGGAAGTTCCCATTACCCTGCTGTAATTTCCGCCGTCGATCTTTTACGGCACCAAAAAAGCCCCTTCCTCCAGCTGTGGAGGAAGGGGCTTTTTGATGACGGCAGGCGGCAAAAGACGCTGCAGATTACCCGAAAATTTAAGTTTGACAGACCACTAGTGGCGCAGTACCACCTTTTCAACTTCCCGGGAACCGTCCGCTCCTTCCACGACCAACAGGTACATGCCCTGGGGCACATTAGCCGTTTCCATCCGGTTGTTGCCCGCCGTAAGGGTCTGCGTCAGCAGCACCCGGCCATCGAGGCTGGTCAGCTTCGCCGTACAGCCATCTTCATTGACCTTTACCGTAAAGGCGGCGTAAGCGGGGTTGGGGAATACGGAGAAGCTGAGGGCTGCGGCCTCGTCCAGTTCCGCCGCCTCCACCGTGAGGTTGACGTCAGCGGCCTCAATACTACGGGTAGTTCCGTTGGTGCACCCCCGGATTACGATGTTATCGAGGTGGATGTAATCGGAATCGTTGCTGGCATCGCAGCGGAAGCGGATGCGGACAGCACTGCCGAAGGTCCCCGTCAGGGTGACACTCTCCTCGTAGCGGGTGTTGTTGGCAAAGTCGCTGCCGCTGGCCCAGGTCTCCACCGTCTGGTAGCCACTGCCATTATCCACCTGCAGCCAGAAATCTTCGCCCGTCTCCATGCTGAAGGCGAAGTAGCTGAAGTCAATCGTCAACTCTTCGTAGCCCGCCAGGTTCAGCGCATCGGTGGTCAGTACGGAGGTAGAGGTATTGTCGCGCAGGTAAATAGAAATGGCACCGGTGATGGGCCGGAGGGTGCTGCGGACGCAATCGGTTCCTCCGTCGTTCCAAATGCCGTAGTTGGATTCAAAACCTTCGGAATTGACCGTCACGTCCGTACAGCCACCGCCACCGCCGCAGGGTGCGCAGGAACCACCGCAGTCGACACCCGTTTCCGTGCCGTTCTGGATGCCGTCGTTACAGGTAGGCGCAGGCGGGGTGCTGCCGAGGCAGAAGTTGCTGACGCTCGAACTGGTGAAAGACCCACCCGAAGCCAAAACCGCCCCGGTACTGCCGTTGGTAAGCGTGAAAGAGCCATTACCGTACTGGCAGCAGATGCCGTCTCCGTAGCTGTCGAGAATGGTGAAGGTGTAGCAACCGTTGGGAAGACAGAAGCTCTGGGTGTAGGTGGTATTGTTGGCCAGTGAACCACCGGTGGCCACCGTCCCGGAAGGCCCGGTCAGGGTCCAGCTGGTCTCGCTGCCGTAGTTATCGGTTACTAAAGTCAGCGTGACTTGCGTATCGGTACAACTGCCGCCGCCGCCACCGGGAGTGCCGCATCCGTTGCTGTTGGCCAGTCCGCTGCGGGATCCGGAGAGCGCCGCTTGCATCCGGGCCTTCTGGCCACTCGTGAAGAGGTTCATGCAGCTATCGTCGGTGTAATCCATGTAATTTTGAATCATGTCCGTGGTGCTGCAGCTGACGTGGCCCGTAGGACACTGGTAATTAGGAGCATCGCTGGTGGGCGTATCACTCACAAAGTCATCCACACTGCAGCCGCCGTCGCCCCAGATGTGGCGCAGGTTGAGGTAGTGCCCTACTTCGTGGGTGGCGGTGCGCCCCAGGTTGAAGGGTGCAGTGGCCGTTCCCGTTGTCCCGAAGTAGCGGTAATCCACCACCACCCCATCGGTGCTGGCCGGGCCACCGGGGAACTGGGCGTATCCCAGGATCCCCCCACCAATGTTACACACCCAAATGTTCAGGTAGGCATTGGCAGGCCAGGCGTTGGAGCCACCGGAGGACGCTGACTTCACCAGGTCGTTGGTACCAAAGCTGGTGCGGGTGGTGGATTTGCGGATGATGCCGTCGGTGGCATTTCCACTGGGGTCTACGGTAGCCAGGCAGAACTCAATTTCAGTGTCCGCAGCCTGGGGCCAGGTACCGTTGGCATCGGCATTGAGACGGCGGAAGTCGGCATTAAGCACCTGAATCTGGCTGTTGATCTGGGCCAGGGAGATGTTCTCTGCACTCGTCCGGTACACCACGTGGACAACCACGGGAATGGTCGTAAGGGCCTTAAGCCCTTCCTGGGGAACGAAGTTGCGGGTAAATTTTTCCAACTCCTCCAGGCGCTCGAGGCGGCTGGGGTCAGCCCGGATTTGTTGGTCCAGAACGTCCATGGACCCACAGTTGCGCTGGGCGGAAAGGGTGAAGGCGCTGCCGCAAAGCACGAGCAGCAGCAATAAGCGGGTAAAAAAAGAATGCATCGGAAATTGGTTAAGGTGCTTCTCTTCCCTGAACACAGCACCCACAAATGACCTTCCCCGCCAGCCCGAAAAGCGCACTGGCATTGCAACCATTGGCGGGCAATGGAACCGGAAAATCAGCAAAATGAGAAGCCGTTGATTAGGTTTACCCGCGTGCAGCGGGGAGAGAAAGCGTGTGTGAAAAAGGTTATTACGCGGTAAATCTAGCGAAATTTCGCAAATTCTCGCATACTCCACAAAAAAATATGCAGTTCGCATTTTTCCACAAAGAAGATTGGGCCAGCCAGGCATTAGACCGACCTTCCTTTCACCAGTCTTCGGTTTAATCCCTCAGGTAGATCGTGCCCGCCGGACCTACGATGCTGGCCACCAATTCTTCCCCTGGGCCATCCACAATTTCCAGCGGGTCCTGGGCATCAGCCAGGGTAGTAATCAGCGTCCGGTATGGCCCCACAACGCGGAGCATTTGCAGGCGGCAGCCCACCTCGGGCAAGCGGGCGGCGGGCGAAGGATTGCCGCACCAGTCGAGCAAAAAGGGCAAACTGCGCACGGCGGGCGCGCTTCCCGGGTCCGTAAGCTGCCAGCGGAGTTCTCCCCCATCCGCCAGGGCCCGCGAGCCCGCCTGCACCTGCCCCGCCCCCGGCAAGGCTGCTTCCAGCTGCGCGGCCAGCGGCCCGATCCGCTCATTGACCGTCAGCGCCCAGCGGCTAAGGCGGCCCGGCGCAGCGGCGGGCAACGCATCCACCCCCATCCAGCGCGGGGCGACGACGGCCGGGTTGGCTGGATCAATGGCCAGCAATTCCAGATAAGTGCCGGGGCCCAAAGACAGGAGCATATTGTGCGTCCCGCGGTCCAGGTGCCGCCCGCCCGGCGAAAAATCCACGCCCAGCGCCCGGCCCATCCGCTCGGCCGCAGCGGGCAAATCGTGTACCAAATAAACCAGGTGGTCAATCATCCAGGCTGTTTTTTGTTGCACCGTATTCCGTGCCGGGCGCGGCCGCAGGTGCTGAGTAAGGATAAGGAGCAAGGTAGGGTCTTTCCGGCAATGGACTTCCTGCGGAACATTCTGCGCTTCCTTATGTCTTGGTGTTGAATCAATCAGTCAATGGACGTGAATACGCTAATCATCGGTCGGAAACGCTGCAGGGGGATACCCGGCGGGCTACTCGTGCTGTTCTTGTTGGCCAGTTGCGTAGGGGAGACGGCCGAACGCAAGGCCGCCCGGGGCGAACACTTCGTGAGTATCCCCGATCGGCTCTACTTCAAAAACACCCGCATCCGTCACTACCAGGCGGAAGAACGGGGAGAAGACCTGGTGGTGTACCGCCACGATAAATTGTTGGCATCCCCCGCCCAGCTGTTGCCCGTGCTGGAGGATTACTGGCTGGAAGACCGGGCATTGCTTCGCCTGGAAGTCCGGCCAGCAGCAGGAGACACGGCCAGCGGCACCTTCCTGCTGGAAGCCGCAACCGACAAGGGCTGGGAGCGCCTGCCCCTGGCATCGCCCTTGGGAACATCGGCCGTCAACCGCCTGCGCACCGCCCTGGCCGCGAACCGGGATATCCGCATCCTTTGGGCTGGCGATACGCTGGTGGCCTTCCCCAACGACGCCGCCCGCAGCAGCGCCAAGGAGGTGGTGGACGATTACCTCCGCCTGGTGGGCTACACCGGGGAGTAGGCGGCGTCCTGCGCTCCCCATCCCCCGCCCCGCACCTGCGGCCGCGCCCCAGCCCCCACTAGCCCGCCACGCGCCGCCACCCCAGGCGAATAAAAAACAGCAGCACCAAAAAAATGAGGAGGAGGTACTGGATGGGCAAGTAAGTAAAGGTCACAATGTGCACCCGATCGAGGAACCACATGATGACCATCGCCGCCGCAATCATCGTCACCAAGCCCCCGAGGCGACCAAAACCCGGCAGCGACTCGATGCGCACCTGCTTTTTGATGATGAAAAAGGTGAGCAACATGCTGGCCACCGGCAAGACCTGCAACATGAGGTTGGCATCCAGGATGCTGCCCCGTTCAAAAAGCCATTTGTAGACGGAATAGGCCACCGCCAGAATTGCGGGTACGGCCACCAGGTAGACCAAAATGCTGTAGAGGTAGTTCCACGGTGGAAGGTGCCCCTCTTCGCGCTCCATCCACCCCGCCAACAAGGCAGCAAAGGGAATGAGGCCGAAATAAAACAGGACATTGGCTGGATGATCGAGCGCGTACTGGAAAAGATCGTTGAGTGTCATAGGGCGAAGATAGGCAGGGGGGAGTTTTTTTAGTTCATAGTCTAGTAGTTCAGTAGTTCAGTAGTTTAGTAGTTCAGTAGTCTGGTCTACCCGGGCAACTATGAACTATGAACTATGAACTAAAAAGACTCCCCCCTAAGGCCCTACCTTTGTGCCCAATCCAAGCATTTCCCTCAACAGCATGGCCACCAAGAAAAGCTCCAACAACGCCCGGGTCACCCCCTTCATCATCATGTCTTTGATCACGCTCATCTTTCTCTTCTGGGCGATGCGGCAGTGCAGCGCCAGCGACCGCGAGTACGCGATGAAGGCCGAAGAAGCTACCCGCCGGAGCTACCTGGACAGCTTGCAGGAATTGGATAACCAGCGCCTCCTCCGCGCCCGCCTCGATAGCATCGAACAGGCCGCCAAAGCCGAAGCCCTGCTGCGCGGACTCACCCAGCCACTGCCCGGCGATAGCGTGGTGCGCCTGCCCGCCGCCCAGACCGTCGTGCAGCGCGTCGTGCCGCTCTACTCCACCATCGACGGCCTGAACGTCCGCTCGGGCCCCAGTCTGAAAAACGGCATCATCGCTCGTATTCCCCTCTACACCGAAGTCATCTACCTCGGAGAAGTGACGGACTCGCTCTACGAAATCAACCTCGGAGAAGTGACGCCTAAAGCACCGTGGGTCCGGGTGGAACTCGCTGACGGCAAAAAGGGCTGGGTATATGGCGCAGGTGTTTCCTACTACAAGTTCCGCCTCAACGGTGTGATCAACTAAAGCTAACTATGGATTTGCAAACGCCGCTTACGGCGGCCAGCCTGGCCGAGCGCCTTGGCGCACCGTGGCGCGGAGACGGCACGCTGCTCATCACGGGCATCAACGAGATTCACCACGTCCGGGCAGGCGACCTCAGCTTCGTCGATCACCCCCGCTACTACGGCCCGGCGCTGGCCTCGGCCGCTTCCGTCATCCTGATCGATCAGGACCGGGAATGCCCGCCGGGCAAAGCCCTCATCATCGTCCCCCAGCCATTTACCGTTTACAACCAGCTGGTGTGGGATGAACGGCCCGCCCGAGACTGGCAGCAGGCCATCGACCCCAGCGCCCGCGTGGGCCAGGGAAGCACCATCGCCCCCGGTGCAAGGATAGGGCCCGGGGCCCGCATTGGCCAAGACTGCTACATTGGCCCTAACGCCACCATTGGCGAAGGCGTTACGCTCGGCAATCGGGTAGTGATTGGCGCCGGAGCGGTAATCGGGGAAGAAGCTTTCTATTTCAAACGAACCCCCGAGGGCCTCGTCCCCTGGCGCAGCGGGGGCACCGTGGTGCTGGAAGACGACGTCGCCATCGGGGCCAATTGTAATATCGCCCGGGGCGTCTCCTCGGCCACCACCATCGGCAAAGGGACCAAGATCGACGCGTTGGTTCAGATTGGCCACGATTGCCGCATCGGCCAGCACTGCATCCTGGCCGCCCAGGTCGGCGTGGCCGGCAACACCACCATTGGCGACTGGTGCGTCCTCCAGGGTCAGGTGGGCGTAGCCCAGAACCTGCGCATCGGCGACCGATCCATTCTGCTGGCCCAGAGCGGCGTTGGCAAAAACCTGGAAGGCAGCCAGGAATACTTCGGCAGTCCCGCCCAGGAAGCCTGGTCCGCCTTCCGCGAACTGGCCCTCCTGCGCGCCCTCCGCAAGGGAAAGTAAGGCGACCTCAGGCGGCCAACCCTGGCCCCCTGGATAATTTTATCCTTTTCCGCATACAACTATTCCGCCGCCGAATGTTTTTACTTAGCGCAGCCTCCTGAAGCCATGCTCCAATCGATCTGGGACGACGTCCGCCGTGAATTTAGTTTCGGCAATATGATCAACAAGATCATCATTGTCAATGTCTCGGTGTACCTCGTCGTCAGCCTCATGTGGGTGTTCCTCCGCATTTTCAACGGATGGGAAGACTCCTCCCTTTACGACAGCATCGTACGGCTGCTCGCCGTTTCCCACGACTGGTGGCACATGCTGACCAGGCCCTGGACGCTGCTGACCCACATGTTCCTGCATCTCACCTTTTGGCACCTGCTCTGGAATATGCTCTTCCTGTTCTGGTTTGGCCGCATCTTCGGGGATTTGCTGGGCGACCGGCGGGTGCTTCCCCTCTACATTTTGGGTGGTTTGGCTGGCTTCCTGGCTTACTTTTTTGCCTACAACCTCACCAGCCTTGGCGCACAGCCCAGCATTGCCTACGGCGCCAGCGGCGCGGTGCTCTGTATCCTGGTGGCTACTGGCATTTTCGCCCCCGACTACAACATCCGTTTGTTTATCCTGGGCAACGTTCGCCTCAAGTACATCGTGTTCTTTTCCGTGATGGTCCAGGTCCTTGCCCTCGGCTCGCTGGACAACATCGGCGGAACTTTTGACCACCTGGGGGGAGTAGCGATGGGGGCCATCTTCGCCTTTTACCTGCGGCAGGGTACGGACCTGACCCAGCCCGTAGCCCGGTTTCTCCGCTGGGTGGAAAACACCTGGACGGGTCTCCTACAGCCCAGCAAAGAGCACAAAACGGCTGGCCCACGGGCAGCTTACCGCAGTGGGCAATCAGTGAAAGAACCCGCCGGAAAAACCCGCCCCTCCTTCATGCGCAAAGCGGGCAGCGAGAGCAGCAAAACAGCTACGCCCGCCAGCGACGGCCTCACCCACCAGGAACAGGTGGATGCCATCCTGGAAAAAATCAAGGACCGGGGCTACGAAAGCCTGACGAAAGACGAAAAAGACTTCCTCTTCCGCGCCTCCAACCGAAACTGATCCCATTTTGCTCAGCCGATTCCTCCACCTGCTCGGCGTTACCTTTAGCCTGTCTGCGGCTTTTGGCCTGTTGGCGCGCTTCGTTCCACCCGATGTCTGGTGGCCACCGGCCGTAGTTCCGCTGTTCCTCCCCATTCTCCTGGCCCTTACCCTGCTGTACGCCAGCTGGAATGCTTACCGCCGCCGCTGGAAATGGACGGCCCTGCCCGCCCTGGTTTTATTACTGTCTTTACCCATGGCCAAACGCTTGTTTGCCATCTCTACCGGGGGCTCAGCCGCCGGGGCCAGCAGCATCTCCGTCATCACCGCCAACCTGCGGGGCTTCCAGAACGACCTGTGGAAAGACATTTCTTTTACCGCCGCGGAGCCTTTCCTGGGTGGAGCCAAGCCTGATGTCCTCCTCCTGCAAGAAACCCGCACCGAAGGCCACCGCGCCAATTTCGTCGCTGAAATCAAAGCCAGCACCGGCCTGGCCAAACGCCACCAACCCCCGGGAAAAGCCATCGCTACCTACGCCAACGACCCCACTTTTGTTGCCGATAAATTCATCGAAACCGGTGCTTTCAATGGCTACCTCATCACCGATGTAACCACCGAACTGGGCAAAATCCGCGTAATCAATGCCCACCTCCAGTCCAACCGCATCAGCGCCATGGCCGGACAAATAGGGGAAGATGACACCTTGGGCGAAGGACTCAACCGCGCCGAATCCATGCTGCGCAATTACCGCCGCTCGGCCATTCTGCGCGCACAGCAGGCCAACGAAATCCGCCGCGCCATCCACGATAGCCCCTACCCCGTCATCGTAGGCGGAGATTTCAACGACGTGCCCAGCTCCTACACCTACCAACGCATCCGCAGCCCCCGCCTGCGCGACGCCTGGGCCGACCGCGGCTTCGGGCCCGGCACCACCTTTACCGGACCACTACCTGGCCTACGCATCGATTTCCTGTTGGTGGATACCAGCCTGAGTGTACGGTCCATTGAGCGCATTGAAACCGGCTTCTCGGATCATCGGGCGCTGCGGGCAGTCATCTCCCGGTAATGGTTTTCTAAACTGCTGAGGATTTGGGAGCTGCGCTCCCCTTTTTTGAACCACTAAGTACACGAAGAGGGACCAAGCAGTTGGGTTAGCTGCGCTCTTCTTTTTTGAACCACTTAGTTCCCTGAGGGCACTAAGTATAGAGCGTGACACCACGCTTTTCTTAGTGCCTCTTCGTAGACTTAGTGCTCTTAGTGGTTCAAAAGGAGACTGCGCAGCAGTCTAGTAGTTCAAAAAAGGACCTGCGCAGCAGTCCACCGCCTAAACGTGCAAAGCCCGGTCTCCCGTAGCCGCCAAGGCCGCCTCTTTAAAGGCCTCCGTGTAAGTCGGGTGGGCATGACTCATGCGGGCGGCGTCTTCGGCGCTGGCACGGAATTCCATCAGGGCCACGGCCTCGGCAATCATATCGGCCGTGCGGGGCCCCACCATGTGAACGCCGAGGATTTCGTCGGTTTCGGCGTGGCTGAGTACTTTGACCATGCCTTCCAGATCCATGCTCGCGCGGGCGCGCCCCAGGGCTTTGAACGGGAATTTGCCGGCCTTGTAGGCTACGCCAGCGGCTTTCAGTTCCTCCTCGGTTTGCCCCACGGCCGCCACTTCGGGCCAGGTGTAGACGACGTTGGGAATGAGGTTGTAGTCAATGTGTGGCTGCTGCCCGGCGATGGTTTCCGCCACGAATACCCCTTCTTCTTCGGCCTTGTGGGCCAGCATTGCGCCGCGCACCACGTCGCCAATGGCAAAGATGTGCGAGGCCGAGGTCCGCAGGTGATCATCCACGATGACGCGGCCGCGGTCGTCGAGCTCAACGCCGGCCTTATCCAGGCCCAAATTGTCGGTGTAGGGGCGGCGACCGATGGCAATCAGGCAGTAGTCGGCTTCGATTTCGAAGGGTTCGCCACCGTCGTTCTTTTCCAGCGTCACCTTGGCCTTGGTTTTGAGGCCTTTCACGTCCGTTACCTTGTGCTTGAGGTGGAAGTTGATGCCCGTTTTCTTGAGCGCGCGCATGAGTTCCTTCGAGCAGTCGCCATCCATCGTCGGCAAAATGCGGTCCTGGAACTCCACCACGTCAACCTGGGTGCCCAGACGGGCAAAGACGCTGCCCAGTTCCAGGCCGATAACTCCGCCGCCCACGATGACCATGCGGCCGGGAACCTTATCGATGTTGAGCGCTTCGGTGCTGGTGATGACGCGGTTTTTATCGTAGTTCATCATCGCCGGCGTAATGGGCTTCGAGCCCGTGGCGACGATGAAATTTTTGGCCGTCAGCGTCTGGTCCTCCCCTTCGTTCATCGCTACTTTCACCTCGTTCGGTCCCGTGAGCGTACCGTGGCCGTAGAAGACGTCGACCTTATTTTTCTTCATCAGAAACTGAACGCCACCTACCGTCTGGGCCACCACCTCGTTTTTCCGCTTGATCATCTGCGGCATGTCAACGCCAAGGTTGCTGATCTTGATCCCGTGTTCGGCAAATTTTTCGTGGGCGGCGTGGTAGTGCTCGGAGCTATCGAGCAGGGCCTTGGAAGGGATACAGCCCACGTTCAGGCAGGTACCGCCCAGGGCATTGTAGCGTTCGATGATGGCCGTTTTGAGGCCCAGCTGGGCGGCGCGGATGGCGGCCACGTAGCCGCCGGGGCCACTACCGATGATGATGAGATCGTACTGCATAGTTGCTTAGGTTGCGATTGTTTTTATTGCGCGGCCGCAGGTGCCGGGAGGGGACAGGGAGCAAAGAACGACTCCGGAGCCAGCGAAGCTACCCGGCTGCCGGCCACTGCTCCCGAGAGGAAACGCGGAAAATCGGATGGGGTTTCCCCGCCCCTGTTTAATCCTTATTGGGGGGTGGTCCACCGCCTTTTTTCCGCCGGGGCGTGCGGCGTTTGCGGTCTTTATTGCCGCCTTCGGGCGGGGGAGTCTGGCCGGAAGCCGGACCCGGAGCAGCAGCGCTTCTTCCTTCGCCATCGGGGTTGCGGGGGCGCTTACTGCCCCGGCTGCGGCGGGATTTGCCACTGCGCTCTTCGGCGTTTGCGGGTTTATCGCCCGCCGGCGGAGTGCTTCGGTTCTCCGCACCTCCCCCGCTGCCGCCGCCCGCCGGGGGGGTGCCCCGCCGGCTGTTGCGGCCCTGCCGGGAGCTGGTTTTTTCGCCCCCCTTGCCGGAGGCCGACTTTTTCTTCTTGCGCCGTTTTTCGACGGCGGGCAGTTCGATGGCCCCCGTTACGTCTTCGTAGCCAAACACCTCGTCTTTGGGCTCCTCGATGAGCTGGTTAGACTGCAAATCGGCGGGTTGCTCGCCGGCCCGGTTCATTTCCAGGATCTCGTGGACCTTGGCCACCGGGATGGGGAACAGCAGGCCGCGGTTTTCCTTGTAGGTGTAGTACATCACCCCTTTGAAGATGTCCGTCTTAATCAGGAGGGCCAGGCCAGCTTCGGTCTTCAGCTTATCCGCCTTGCGGGGAAAGGCCTCGAGGGCCTCCATGTACGTATCCAACTCGTAGTTGAGGCAGCACTTGAGGCGGCCGCACTGCCCGGAGAGTTTGGCCTGGTTGATGGCAATGTTCTGGTAGCGGGCTGCGGAGGTGTTGACCGCCGAGAAGTCGCTCAGCCAGGTGGAGCAACACAGTTCCCGCCCGCAACTGCCGATGCCGCCCAAACGCGCCGTTTCCTGGCGCGGACCAATCTGCCGCATTTCGATCTTGATCCGAAACTGGTGGGAGTACTGCCGGACGAGCTCCCGGAAGTCAATCCGGTCGTCGCAGGTGTAATAAATGGTGGCCTTCTTGCCGTCGCCCTGGTACTCGATGTCCGAGACCTTCATCTTCATGTGGTTGGCGGCGGCAATGGCCCGGGCTTTTACCAGGGTTTCCTGTTCGAGGCTGCGCACTTCCGCTAGCTTTTCGAGGTCGCGGGCGTTGGCGCGGCGCAGGGCGGATTCGGTAACTTTGGCTTCTTTGACGTCCTTCTTCTTCATTTGCAGGCGGACGAGGTCTCCGCTCAGTGTGATGCGCCCCACGTTGTAGCCACTGTCGGTTTCTACGGCGACGTAATCGCCGGTGTAAACTTCCAGTTCCGCAGGTGCGTGGTAGAAGCCCTGGGAGGCTCCGTCTTTGAAGGATACTTCGACGATGTTGGTGGCGTAGGGGTCGTCGATGCCCAGGTCAGTGAGCCAGTCGTAGGTGCTCCGCATGTTGCAGGAGCTGGTATTGCAGGCACCTTTGCTGCCGCAACCCCGGGGGGTTCCGTCTTCGTTGGTGCCACTTCCGCAGGATTTACATCCCATTTGATAATCGGCTTTTATGTTGTCGGCAGGGTCCAGTCCACTTAGGCGGCGGATTTGGGCCGGCGAATGATTTGGTGAATGCGGATGCCGGCGTCGAGGAACAGGATTTTGGGATTGGCGTTCCGTTCGACGTATTCCGAGCATTCGCTGAGGAGGGTGGTAATATCAGCCAGCTGTTCGTGATCGATCAGCGGGAGCATCTTCCGGGCGCTTTCCAGCTCGTCGGCGGGCAGGCGAACACGCTCGGCGGCACCGTCGCTGACGCTGAGCACGAGGAATTCCCGCCAGAAGTGGAGGGCGTAGCGCAGGAAGTGTTTTTGGTTTTCGCGGCCCAGGGAGGCAAACTCGTCGGTCCACTCCGTCAGGCGGGCGGCACTGCCCAGGAAGCAGGCGCGCATCCAGGCCAGGAAGCGGGGTCCGTGGCTGGCGGCTTCGCTATCGGCCAGGGTCAGGGCCAGGTTAAAGTTGCCATCGGCCAGGCGGGCGGCGGCGGTGGCACGCACGGGGCTCACCCCCCGGGCCACGAGGCCAGCGCTCAGCTCATCCGCCGTCGGCGGAGCCAGTTTCGTAAGCTGGCAGCGGCTGAGGATCGTGTTGAGGATGAGTTCGATACGTTCGGTAACGAGCAAAAAGACGGTCCGCTCGGGCGGCTCCTCAATCATCTTCAGTAAGCGATTGCCTTCGTTGCCGAGGTACTCGGGGAGCCAGATGAGCATCACCTTGTAGCGGCCCTCGAAAATCTTGAGGTGGAGCTTACGCAGGATGTTGGCACAATCCTCGCGGGTAATGTTGCCCTGTTTATTTTCGGCCCCAATGCGTTGCAGCCAGTCGTTGGCCTCTTGGTAAGGTGTTTCTTCCAGGGCTTTGCGCCACTGCGGCAGAAAGGTATCGCTGGTAACCTTGGGGCCGATGGTGGGGAACGCAAAATGAAGATCGGGATGGACGTAGCCGCTGGTTTTGCGGCAGGCCTTGCACTGTCCGCAGGCACTATCCCCCTCCGCGCCCTGCCGGTTTTCGCACAGCATCAGGGTGGCGATGGCCAGCGCTGCGGCCAGTCCTCCCCCGCCCGGGCTCGCCAAAAGCAAATTGGCGTGGGGCAGCCGATCAGCCGCAGCCAACTGCCGCAACTGCAAAAGCCCCGGAGGCTGGTGAAGGAGATGGTCAAAGTGCATCGGCTAGTCGTCAGAAGGGGATAAGACGCAAGTAATCCTTTCGGTACGCAGCCAAAATGAGCGCCGTACGCCAACGAAACCGGTAGATACCGATGAAAGCCCCGGGGCATTGCCCGGCCAGCTTTGACTCCCCTTGCTCTGCGGTTCCTTTCCTGGCACCTGCGGCCGCGCCCGAACGAAAAACCCGGGGATACGACAACAAGGCTGGCCCGGAAACCGGGGCAAAAACTATGGTTCAACCTTCCGCAGAAGGGATCAATTTTTCGGTTGGCCCGCAGGCCGCTACCGGAACCGTTTCCGAACGGGAAAACCTTGGCTCCGCAGACAAAAACAGCGCTACCTGTTTTCATCCCGGTCCAAAGGTACTACTAAAATGCTAAACATGGAACGCCGCCCGGCGGGGTTTGGTCAGGGGAGCTCCCACAGGTCGGTGAGGGAGAAACTGCCTGCGTCAAAAAGGCCCCGGTCGCTCATTTTCAGGGCGGGAATTACGAGGAGGGCCAGGAAGGAGAGCGTCATGAAGGGCGACTGCAAGCCGCAGCGGAGTTTGCGGCGGGCGAAGCCGGTGAGTTCTCCGTAGCGGGCGGCCACGCGGGGGCCCGTATCGTCGCTCATGATGCCCGCTACGGGGAGGGGCAGCACGAGCAGGTGCTCATCACGGCCGGCGGCAATGCCTCCCTGGCTGGCGATGACGGCGTTGGCGACGCGGCACATGGCTGCATCGTCGGTACCCACCACTACGATGTTGTGGCTATCGTGGGCGACCGAGGAGGCGATGGCTCCGCGCTGCAATTTCATGCCCGTGACGAAGCCGATGGCCGGCGGAGCATCGGCGTAGCGGTTGATGACGGCAATCTTGAGCAAGTCGCGTTCGGGTGCCGCAACGGGGCAGCCTTCGGCATCGCAGACGGGCGCGAGGAGTTGCCGGCCGGTTAGCAATTCACCGTCGAAAACCTCAATCACGCGCAGGCGGGCACCCGGGGGAGCGGGCGCGACGGCAAAATCAGCGGGCGTTTTGGGCGAACAGTGGAAGCGGTTGACGGGGGCCGAGCGGTAATCGGGCAGGTTGTGGTGGCCGGCTTCGGCAACGAGCTTACCGCGCAGGTAAGTGGTCATCACCGCCTGGTGTTGGAGGTCGTCAATCTGGATGAAATCGGCGGGGTCGCCTACGCGGAGTTGGCCGACGTGGAGGCCGTAGTGTTCGATGGGGTTGCGGCAGGCGATGCGCAGGACGTTGAACAGGTCGTGGCCATCCCGCAGGGCGCGCTGCACGATGCGGTTGATGTGGCCGGCCATGAGATCATCGGGGTGGCTGTCGTCGGTACAGAACATGAGTTGATCGGGGAATTCATCGATCAACTCGTGGAGGGCGGCGTAATTGCGGGCGGCGGACCCTTCGCGGATGAGAATTTTCATTCCGGCGGCGAGCTTATCACGGGCCTCGGCGGCGGAGACGCACTCGTGGTCGGTGGTGATGCCTGCGGCAGCGTAGGCGGCGGCTTCGGGACCGCGCAGGCCGGGGGCGTGGCCGTCCACGGGTTTGCGGCGGGAGACGGCGGCGGCGATTTTGGCCAGCAGCTCGGGGTCGCCGTGCAGGACGCCGGGATAGTTCATCACTTCGCTCAGGTAGTGGATGTCGGGCCGTTCGAGGAGGCGGGTTACCTCCTCCACGCCCAGGGTGGCACCGGCCGTCTCCCAGGTGGTGGCCGGCACGCAACTCGGCGCGCCGAAGTGGATGTGCAGCGGGGAATGGGCGGCGTTTTCCAGCATGTACTCCACCCCTTCCATGCCCAGCACGTTGGCAATCTCGTGGGGGTCGGAAACGGTGGCCACGGTGCCGTGGACGACGGCGAGCTTGGCAAATTCTACTGGCAGCAACATGGACGACTCGATGTGCACGTGGGCATCCACAAACCCGGGCAGGATGTACCAGCCCCGTTTATCGCGCTCCGGGTCGCGGTCAATGGCGGCAATGGTTCCCGCCGCGTCAATGGTGATGACTGCGCCGTAGATCTCGCGGCGGTCCAGATCGACCAGGCGGCCCTTGACTTGTTGCATGCTTGCGTTTTTTAGGGGAGGTAAGGTAGGGGAAAGCAAGCCAGTCTACCCAACGGAAAATGAGTACCGGGAAAGGCCCGCTTTCAGCAGCGACAGAAAAAATGAATGCTTAACTGCCGGGCCATCTGAGTCTGGTTATTCACCGGACCAAAAGATTTTCCTACGGAGGGGCACGCCAAAACCGCTGCCAACCAGTGGAAAAGCGGGGCATTGCGTAGCTTTGGCACTAAGGATTATTTCCTTCGCTGACTGCTTAGCCCTGGCGGGAGGTCACCCTGTTTACGTTTTTTGCCCGCCCGGTGCATCATTCCCCCTTCGCCATGTCCCCAAAGTACCTTTCCCTGGCCCTGCTCTTAGTCATGGTCATTGCGGCTTGCAAAGCCCGCCCCACTACGGGCGATGCCAAGCCGGCGGGCGATTTTACCGTAGTCCGGTACGAAGCATACCGCCCCGATGATGTGCGCCGCCCCACCGATTTTCAGTTTCCCAAGGAAGCCCGTCCCCGGCCCGAAGACTACCAGCCAGACACCGCCCACCTGGGCTTTTTTCCCGTGCGCTACCTCCGGGTCAATGTCCACATTATGAATACGACGGACACCCTCTACCCCTACTCCGGGGAAGCAGGGGCCAAGTACGCCCGCGACGTGATTGAACAATGCAATACCATGCTCCGCCGCCGCCCGCCCATCTGGCTTTCGCCCGATAGCACTGAGCTGCCCGCCCTGCCCCGGCAGCTACAATTCCACCTGACCAAAAAGCCCGGCACGGAAGAACACGCCATTTACGAGCATTACGACGACGACTTATACTGGTACCTGCACACCGGAAAAAATGCCAACCGGTCAAGTACGGAAGTCATCAAAACCTACGGCATCAATCTGGATAGTGAGCTCAATTTCTTTGCCATGGGGCCACCGCGGGATAGTTTTCTGAGCAAAAGCTTCCGCATCAGTGGTACGGCGGGCATTTACCTCGGCGACGCCATCAAAGTCTCCGGCTGGCTGGCCCGCCAGCGCCCCCCCTGGGAAATATCCCCCTTGCTCAACCACGAAGTCGGCCACGCCCTCGGGCTCCAGCACGCCTGGCTGCGCAGTGACGGCTGCGACGATACGCCCCCCCACGCCAACAAGGCCTGGTCTTTGCCCGATAGCGAACGCGGTCCCGGGAAATCCAGCAATAACCTGATGGACTACAGCAACCGCCAGGAGTCCCTCACCCCTTGCCAAATCGGGCGCATGCACGCCCGCTTGAGCGACATCCACAGCCGGGCCCGCAAGTGGCTCTTCCCCACCTGGTGCACCTACCGGGCCGACCGCCCCCTGGAACTTAAAACCGACCTCAACCTGGAAGGAGCCCGGGACCTCGACGCCGACATCTTCATCCGCCGCGGCGCCACCCTGCGCATCAACAACCGCCTGCACCTGCCCCAGGGGGCCGCCATCCACGTAGACCCCGGTGGCCGCCTCCTTCTGGGCCCCGGTGCCATTATCCACAACGCCTGCGAGGAAACCTGGGGCGGCATCCGCGTCGGTGTCAGCGCCACCGGAGCCCGCGGAGAAATTGTCGCAGATCCCGCCGCCGTACTGCTCAACGAAGCTCCATGAAGCCCCACATCCTCATCACCGGGGTAAGCAGAGGCATCGGCCGCGCCTGCGCTGAACACTTCGCCGCAGCGGGCTGGGACGTAAGCGGCGTGGCCCGCAACGCCACCGCCTTGGCCAGCATGCAAGCCCAGTGGCAACGGGACTATCCTGACTCCCACTTCTGCCCCATCGCCGCCGACCTGGCTACCCCCGCTGGCCGCGCGGCCGTTCCCCCGTTGCCCTACGACGTCATCCTCCTCAACGCGGCCACCTACACTCCGGGGAAATTGCTGGATACCACCACCGATCACTTTGCGGAACTGCTCGAACTCAACGTCCTGGCCAACCACCACCTGGCCCGCCTTCTCCTGCCCCCGCTCATCGACCGGGGCACGGGGCACCTGGTGGTCATTGGCTCACTGGGGACGGACACCTGGCCCGGCAACATGACCGCCTACCTGGCCACCAAGTACGCCCTGCGCGGGCTCTTCCTCGGCTGGCAAAAGGACCTGGCCCAGAGCGGCATCCTGGCCACCCTGGTTGCCCCCGGTGCCACCCTGACTTCCAGCTGGGAGGGCGAAACGCCCCCCGAAAACATCCTCCCCGCCACCGCGGTGGCACAATTGGTATGGGACGTAGTGGCCCGGCGCACAGCGGGAAGAATTGTGATTGCCTAGTGTGCCAGGTGGCCCGGAGAAAATTGAGGTCAGCGGATGAGATTCACCACCCCGGTCCGCAGCCGCTCCGCTCCGTTGGCCGTGCGGTAGCGCAATTGGTATAAGTAGGCACCGCTGGGGAGGGGCTGTCCGCTCCGGTCGCCGGACCACCCGGCAGTGGGATCCTGGCTCTCGAACAATAGCCCCCCCCAACGATCAAAGACGAGCAACGCATAGCCCTCACTTTCCGGGAGGCTGGAGAAAAAAGGTTGGAAAACGCGGTTGGCGGCCTCACGGGCGGATGGGCTGAAGGCATTGGGCAGGTACACCTCGGTGGGTGGAGCGACGCAAACGACGTTGGAACGAAAGGCCTGCGTGGCGACAGGGACTGCGCTGGCGGGAAGAAAACGGGCAATGATGAGGTAACAGGCCATGCCCTGACCGGGGTCGAGAGCATCGGCGTAGCTCGTCCCCTCAACGTCCATCGCTATCGGTTCGAACACAGCACCTGCGGCCGCGCCCGCATCCGCAACGATGGCCCGGTGAATGTCGTAGGATAAGCTCCCCGGCAAGTTGTTGACGAGGGGCGACCAATTCAGCAAATTATTGCCGGGGGCAAGCGCGCGGCCGGAGAGGAAGACGGGTTGTACGGCGTTGGTGGTCACTTCGCGGCCACAGGCATCGGCCAGGCGCAGGCGCAGTGTTTCGCCCTCCGCCAGGGGTGCAGGAAGGGTGGGCAGGGTCAGTACCCCGCCGCTACCGAAGATCGTTCCGGTGAGGGGAATTTCCGTGGTCCGGTTCCCACTTTGCCCGAGGAGCGCCGAAAACGCGTCCAGGGCCGTGGGGCTGGCGGGCTCGGCGTAGCGCAGGAGTACGCTGCCGTCGGCCTCAAAAGATGCGCCGTATAGCGGAAAATCGCGGATGGGCTGGGTGATGTTAACCGTTTGCCGGAAAACCGTTGAGCGCGCGCGACCCAGGCCGTTGGCCAAAACGGCCTCCACGTAAAAAGCCAGATCTTCGCCATCGTTGGCGTTGCGGTAGTTGATGCTCGTCGCATCCGGTGGGAAGGTGCCCGCCGAGACCGCCGCCGCACCATCTACGGAAACGAAAAGCTCTAAAGCCGTGGCGGGCAGGTAATTGGCGCGCGCGGCCTGGTCGATCTGTAGCGTAATGTCGGATCCGCAGCCCGTTCCGCCCGCCCCCGTCAGGTCCATGGGCCGTACGATCGTGCCCTGGGGGCTGTCGTTGCCGCACGGATCAATCGCCACCAGCCGGAACTGCCGCGTTGCCGGGGCCGGGTCGCTGGCCAGAAAGGGCAGGCGGAATTCGGTGGCACCGCTGACGGTGGCCACAAAATCGATGCTGTTGGGCGTTACCTCCAGCACGTTGTACCCACTCACTTCGGGCGAGCGGGAAGGGAGCCAACTGAGCACTATTTCATTGCCTTCCACCCCGGCGAACTGCACCACGGGCGTCAGGGGAATCAGGTTATCGAGGGTATCGCTGTTGATGACGGCCTGGCCGGGGCAATCGTAGCGGTAGCGCAGAAAATAGAAGCGCATTTGGCCAGCGGGGTTGGGGTCGGCGTATTCGGTAGTGGAGGGGTCCGTCAGGGCCGCCAGGAGGGTGTAAGGCCCGTTGCGGTCGGTAGCCGTCAGGATCTCCGTTGCCTGGAAGGGGCCGCAACCGCTGGCCACGTTGTTCCAGCGCAGCACCTCCGTGCCGGCGTCGGAACGGGTGCAGAGGAAATCCGGGGCAGCCACCTGGGCGGCCAGACTGGTGAAGACCAAAAAGCCAATTAGAAAGAGCAGCGGACGCAAACGAAATGGTTTCAGAAAATGTGCACGGGAAGAAAAACCGGGGCAAATGGCAATACGCCTTGCCAGTTTTCAGAACGCAAGACCTGGCCCTTCGTTGTCCAAAAGGAGCTTTGCCAGCGCTTATTTTTTCCGTTTCGCTTGTCGCAAGTAGCTATTTGGGCGCGGCCGCAGGTGCTCCCCCCCGGCCCCCCAAAGGGGGGAGTCAGGATAAAAGAGCGGGGTTTTGCTGGCCCAAAACCAGCAGGGCCCGGCGGAACTGATCCGTCGGGCCCCGGCTGTTGTGTTAAACTGCTGCCGCGCTTAAGCGTAGACGCTTTCCTTGCCGAGCTTTTTCACCACGAGGTAGTAGAACACGGCGCGGTGCTTGGTGCGCTCGGTGTACATTTCGCAGACGGCTTTCACGGCAGCATCTCCTTCGCCGGCGGCAACCCCAAGCTTCTTGACGCAGAAGTTGGCGCACACCCGCTCCAACTCCGAGGGCTGGCTGCAGGCGACCTTGTTGCCGTCGTTGTTGTAAATAGATGGTCCGAGACCTTTGGTGACTTTACGCAACAGTTCCATGTCGGCCTTAGCGTCAATGGCTTTGAGGGCGGCTTGGTAGGTAGCCAGCTTCTCATCAAACTTACTCATAGGTATGTGGGTTTATGCCCGCCACCACCGGCGGCTAAGGCGTGATTTAGTGAAGATTCCGTAGCAATAATGCGAAAAATTTGCCACTTCGTATGTTAAGCCGACATAAATACCGAAATAAGGTGACGGAAACGCGAAAGGACAGGCCGAAACGACCTTTGGGGTTTATGCCGCTCCGTGACCGCGCGCCGACGCGGCGGGTGGAATTCTTTACGCCAGTACCTACACAGAGCGGCGCGGTGATTATCTTGGCGGCTGATATAATGACCCTGCTAATCCGCTTTTACCGTCCCCTTCGTGCACGCTGGCCGTTTCCGGTTGCTGGCCGCCTGGCCACCGTAGCGCTTCCCCTGGTGATGGCTTTGGCCATTTTCCCGGCTTTGAGCGCCCAGAACAGCCCCAGCCCCGCCTTCCCCACCGATCGTCACCGCGAACTGATGGAAGACATCAGCTTTAAACCCATCGAGGTGGACGAAGCCGCTGAGCCCGCAGAAGACCCTTTCGAGTGGACGGACTTCAACTGGAAAATCGACCTTTCCGACAATGCCACGCTTTTCATCGCCCTCCTTTTGCTCCTGGCCCTGGGTCTGTTGATCTTCCGGATGCTGGGCGACATTGAGCTGCGCAAACGCACCCAGGACGCGGCACCAGATGAGCGCATTGACATCAACAGCATTGAGGAAGAACAGCTCGTGGCCGCTGGCGTATCCCTTTCCCTGCTCGAACGGGCCGAAAACGCCGGGCAGTTTGACCTGGCCGTGCGCCTGCACTACATCCAGTTGCTCAAGGAGCTTCAGGACGGCAAACTGATCAAATACCGCCGCGACTTCAGCAACCGCGACTACCAAAACCAGCTGCGCCGCTCCGATTTCCTGGCCGACTTCCGCGCCGTTACGGCCGATTACGAGCGCTTCTGGTACGGAAAATACCCCATTGATCGCCTCAGCTACCGCCTCGTGCAGCGTAAGTTTTCCGTGCTGAACCAACGTATCCAGACGGCCACCACAAAACCTGCCGACTATGCTTAAGCGCGCACTCTGGTACGGTATCGTGGCCCTGGGCCTCCTGAGCTTCTACGGCTGCCCCTCCGATTGGTCGGAGACTTACCGCATCAAGAAGAAAAACCCCTACGACCTTTACGTGCTGCACCAGCTACTGAGTGCACGCCCCGAAGGCCTGATAACGATCGAGGACAGCCTTTCGATCCTCAACAACGTCAGCGCCCCCAAAAGCAATTATGTCTTTGTGGGCAATTACGCCTACTACAACGAACGGGCCATTACGGAACTCCTCGCCTTCGTAGAAAAAGGCAATACGGCCTTCATCGCCACCCACGAACTGCCGGAGGACCTGGCCGCCCACCTTTTTGGCAACGATTGTTATTACGGGGTGTACGATTACCAGGCCGACCACGACAACTTCCTCTATCTCGATACCGCCCGGCTCCGGGTCAGCGCCGGCACCCAGGAGTACGAACTGATCCAGGTCTGGAACAACCGCCCCAGCCCGCGGGCCACCTATTACATTCAGGAAGAATACCTCTGCGACCCGGAGATCGACAACGAAGCGCTCGGGACCCTCAATGCCGGGTACACCAATTACGTACGCCTGAGTTGGGGAGAAGGCAACTTCTACTTTCTTTCCACCCCCATCTTCCTGACCAACTACTTCCTGGTAGACTCCGCCCGCTACGGGTACGGTGCGGACGCCCTGGCCGTCCTGGGCGATGGCCCGGTCTACTGGGATGAGTTCAGCCGCGTCCCTCCCAGCGTAGCCCGGCAGCGTGATCAGCAAACCCAGCGCAACCGCAACTACAGCGGAGGCCGCAACCTGCTGCAAGGGAACGAAGCCCTGCGCTACATCCAGGAACAAGCCCCCCTGGCCCTGGCCTGGTATACGCTGGTGGCCGCCGCCATCCTCTTTGTGCTCTTCCGGGGCAAACGCCGCCAGCGCATCATCCCCATCATCCGCCGTCGCGAAAATTCCAGCAAGCGCTTCATCGACACCATCAGCCGCCTGGTCTACCAAAAAGGTAACCACAGTGCCCTGGCCCGCCAGGAACTGGCCAGCCTCCGCTTTTACCTCCAAGACCGCTTCGGAGTGCGCTGGAAAGAAGACGAACCGCCGCCCCTGAACCTGAGCGAACTCATCGGCGCGCCACCCGAAGTGGCCAAACTGGCCCTGACCGAGATCCGGATGGCCCAAAAACAAAAATTCCTTGGGGAACACCAGCTGGTAAGGTTCTACCGTGCCATCGAACCATTGTACAAACTCTAAGCCCTACCTTGGGCACCCCGCCAACCCACGCTACCATGCTTGACGAAGAAAAAAACCAGGAAAATAAGGGCCCGGAAAGCCAGCCCGAACGCGACAGCTACGAGACGCCCCTCAGTGCATCCCTCGGCGAACTCATCACCGATGCGCCCAGCCCGGACGACGAAAGCACCAGCACCTTGCCACCCAAAGACCGGATCGACCTGGAGGAACTGCGCGCCGCCGCCGTGGCCGTGCGCACTGAAATCGGCAAACTCATCGTCGGGCAACGGGAATTTATCGACCTCCTCATCGCTTCCCTGCTGGCCGGCGGCCACGTCCTGGTCGAGGGCGTTCCCGGTATCGCCAAAACCCTGACCGCCAAGCTGCTCGCCAAAACGGTTCAGGCCGACTACGCCCGCATCCAGTTTACCCCCGATTTGATGCCCAGCGACGTCACTGGCACCACGGTCTTCAACATGGCCAAGTCAAGCTTTGAATTTACCAAAGGGCCCATCTTCAGCAACATCGTCCTGATCGATGAAATCAACCGCGCCCCCGCCAAAACCCAGGCCGCGCTGTTTGAAGTGATGGCCGAGCAGCAGATCACCGTGGACGGGCACACCTACACAATGGAAGACCCCTTCTTCGTCATCGCCACCCAGAACCCCATCGAACAGGAAGGCACCTACCGCCTCCCCGAAGCCCAACTTGACCGCTTCCTCGTCCGGATCATCATCGACTACCCCAACCACGAAGAAGAAAAGGAAATACTGTACCGTTTCCGCGGAGATTTCCGCCAGGTCCAGCAAGCGGAAGTCCACCCCGTTTTCTCCCGGGAGCAAATCGCCCACTACGGCCGCCTGATTGAAAAGGTAATCATCCGGGATGAATTGCTGGATTACATCGCTTCCATCGTGCACCGCACCCGTACCCATCCCGATCTCTACCTCGGTGCCAGTCCCCGCGCCTCGCTGGCCATCCTCCGCCTGGCCAAGGCAGTAGCCGCCCTCGCTGGCCGCGACTTCGTAACTCCGGACGACATCCAGCAGGTCGCCTACCCTGTCTTAAACCACCGCATCATCCTCACCCCGGAACGGGAAATGGAGGGCTTCGGTGCCAAAGACGTCATCCAGGAAATCCTGCGCGGCATCGAGGTGCCCCGCTAGCCGGTACTGCGCTGACCAACCGTTCCCGCAGCAGTATTTCCCGCACGTTTCATTCGGCAAACAGACTGTACTGTTGCCCGCCCTTCAGCAAGCGGAAGCTTTTGCGGTGGTGTTCCGTCGCACCGTAGGCCAGGATCGCGGCCCGGTGCTTTTCCGTGGGGTAGCCCGCATTGCCGTCCCAACCGTACTGTGGGTAGCGGTCGTTGAGCGCCCGCATGTAAGCATCCCGGTGGGTCTTGGCCAGGATACCCGCCGCCGCAATGCTCTGGAATTTGCCGTCGCCTTTGATCACGCACTGGTGCTCCACCCCCGGGTATGGGATGAAAAATTTGCCATCAATGAGTAAGAAGTCCGGGCGAACCGCCAGCGCATCGAGCGCCCGGTGCATGGCCAGGTAGCTGGATTTAAAAATATTGTGCCGGTCAATTTCCGCTACGCTAAAGCTGGCAACGCTCCAGGCCAGAGCCTCCGTTTCAATGCTTTGCCGCAGTGCGTCCCGCTCCTCGGCGTTGAGTTTCTTGCTGTCGTTGAGTTCGGAATTGCTGTAGCCCGGGGGTAAGATGACGGCGGCGGCAAATACCGGCCCGGCCAGGCAACCCCGGCCGGCTTCATCACAGCCCGCTTCTACGCGGTGGGGTTCCAAAAACGGCAACAACATAATACAAGGAGTAAGGGAGTAAGGGTGGAAAGAAGGAAAGGAGTGATGGCTGCGTCCAGTTTTGGGCGGCCGGGCTATTCCGGTAACGGGAGGCCAGTTGGTTGGCCGTCTACGCTCACCAGGTTTTTTTCTTCCCAGTACGCGGCCAGGGTGCCATCGGCCTCCTTCTTATTGGCCCAGTCGGAGAGCAAACGCCGGTCCTCTTGAAAATCGAAGTAGGGCACGGCCATGCCGCAGCTGGTCTGTACCAGTTCAATTTTCAGGTCAAAGATCTGCCGGGCACCGGGTTGCTGCGGCAGCTGTGCGCTGAGGTCCTCCCAGTCCGCATCCAGGCGGTGTACCGTCCTGGCCGTTCCGTAGGCCCTGAGGATAAGTGGCGGCCCCGCAAAAGCGCACCACATTAGGGTCATTCGCCCGTTTTCCAGAACGTGGGCGGCCGTCTCGTTGCCACTCCCCGTCACGTTGAGCCAGCAGATGCGGTCGGGGGCCAGCACCCGCAAACTGTCCATCCCTTTCGGAGAACAATTGACCCGGCCAGCGGCGGGCGCGGTAGCCACAAAGAAAATTTGCTGGGCCTGGATGAAGTCCGTAAGCCGCTGATCCAACCGGGGAAATTGCTTTGCCATTGGCCGAAGGTAGGCATTTTTCACCTTCCTCCTGCCCCCGCCAAGGGTATGAAAAAAGCCATACCGAAAAGTGGGCGTCCTGGTTCGTTTTAACACTTTCTCCGCAATCTTTATTTGGAGCCGCCCGTTCCCCCTGTGGGTTCTATTTTAAGGCTACGTTTTAACTCACGAAAAAAATTGGGAAGCCATAAAACTTCCTTTTGTCACCGGGTCTGCCATAACCCGAAACCCATATAGAGTAGTTTGAATCTTTTTGCGACAAACCGGACCAGTTCGGGTTTGTCGCTTTTTATTGGGGATTGGTCCAATTGCCCTACCTTAGCGGTATGGACTTAACTCAATTACTACAGCAACAACTCTCTCAGCAACTCACCGGCGGATTCATCGATCAGATTTCCAACCAGCTCGGTGGCGTGGATAAGAGGCAAACCGCAACGGCGACTTCCGCCATTCTCAGTACCCTCATGGGTGCCTTAGCCCGCAATGCTTCCACTCCGGACGGAGCCGCAGCGCTTTCCAATGCCCTGGAAAAAGACCATGACGGCAGCCTGCTGGATAACCTCGGCGGCCTCCTTGGCGGTGCCAGCGGCGGCGGACAAGCCGGCGGCCTGGGTGGTCTGCTGGGCAGCGTCCTCTCCAGCGCAGCCAGCGGCAACCGCGGTGGAGCCGGCGGCGGCCTGGGTGGCATGCTCGGCGGCCTCCTCGGCGGTGCCATGGGCGGCGGGCAGGGCCAGCAACCCGAGATCCCACCCCAGTTCCGGCGCACCCTCAACGGCGGCGGTATCCTCGATCACATTCTCGGCGAGCAGAAAGAACAAACCATGCAGGAGGTCAGCAAGACCAGCGGCCTTAGCTTGGATAAAATCGGTCCGCTCATGACCATCCTGGCACCCATCGTAATGGGTATGCTGGGCAAAACCAAGCGCGAAGCCGGCCTCGACGCCAGCGGGCTCGGTGGTCTGCTCACCGATTTCATGCTCAAGCCTGGCGCTACCAACCCCTCCACCGGGACCAGCAGCGGCGGCGGCTTCCTCGGCAACGTCGCTGGCCAACTCCTCGACCAGAACGGCGACGGCAGTGCGGTTGACGACATCATCGGTATGGGCACCAAAATGCTCGGCGGCTTCTTCAAGCGCTAGACCAACCCTCTCAGCGGGAAACGACAAAGCCCCACGACGCAAGCAGCATCGTGGGGCTTTGCTCGTAAAAGACTTTACCCGGCACCTGCGACCGCGCCCCTACCCACGGCAGAAACACGGGGCGCACAGCGCCGAAGAATTACTTTTCTTCGCGGGTGATGAAGGCCTCCTCGCGCTTGCGCTGGGCTTCCCGCTCGCGGAGTTCGCGGAGTTCGCGGGCGTCACGCTCCCGCTGCTCCTCTTCGCGCATACCGTCCTGCAGCTCCTTTTCAATGGTGCCTTTGGCAGTATTGAACTCCCGGATGCCCTTGCCGATGCCTTTCATGAGCTCGGGAATTTTTTTACCGCCAAACAGCAGCAAAATGGCGAAAAATACCACGAGCATCTCTGGCCCGAGGAAGTTGAATAGCAGCAAACCCTTGATCATGTTGGATATTTTTTGTCGATAGCACCACAAGCGGGCATCGGGATGATTGGTACACGAAACGCTAACAAAAATACGGCGAATCCGTGGAATGGATGGATGGGACGGGGCAGAATATTTACGCGAAGCGGAGGCAACAAAATTGGGGCGCGGCCGCAGGTGCCAGGGCCTGCTCGCCAGCGAAGTGCCGGGAAAGCCTTCGCCGGAGTGGACGCCTTATTTCTTCAGTCCGATCTCCCGCAGGCGCTCGTCCAGGTACCCCCCGGCGGTAATCGGGGGGTAGTGCACGGGGTGCTCCGCCGTCACGCACTGCTCGAGTACCTCCAGGCTCATTTCCGGGCGGGGGTGCAGGAAGAAGGGGATACTCAGGCGGGGCAGGTGCCACTCCTCGCGGGGGGGATTGACGACGCGGTGGGTCGTAGACTTCAGGTAGTTGTTGGTCAGGCGCTGGAGCATATCCCCCACGTTGATCACAATTTCGTCGTTTTCAGGGACGATCTCCAGCCACTCTCCGTGCTGATTCTGGAGCTGCAAGCCACCCGCACTGGCCCCCACCAACAAGGTGATGAGATTGATGTCTTCGTGCTGCTCCGCCCGGATGGCACTGGCGGGCTCGCTCGTGATGGGCGGGTAGTGAATGGCTCGCAGGATGCTGATGCCATCTTTGGTATAGTGGGCAAAGTAGTCTTCGGGCAAATTCAGGTGAATGGCGATGGCCCGCAGCAACAAGTTGCCTTTGGTCTCAAAAGCCCGGTAGAGCTCGCGGCCCAGGGTCATAAATTCAGGCACTTCCGCCACTTCCGGATTGCGCTCCCCGGCGCTCATGGCTGCCGTTTCCTGGCCAATCTGGAAAAACTCCTTCAAGTCGGCCACCTGGCTTTGCTTGGCCTTTTCTTTCCCGAAGGAGGTATAGCCCCGCTGCCCGGCGGCACCGGCAACTTCGTACTTCCGCTTGGTGTCCGTATCCAGCGCGAAGAAGCGCTTGGCCGCCACGTAAAAGTCGTCGATGAGCACCTTAGGGATGCCGTGGCCGGTAACCCCTACGAAGCCGATGCCGTGGAAAGCATCACCCAGTTGCTGGATGAAGGCCGTGCGCGTTGCGGCGTCACCGTGCTCAAAATCGGAGAGATTGACGAGGGGAATAGTACGGGAAGCGGTTGTCATGTCGAACTGATTTTAATGCGGGCAAGATACGCCACACCCGGCGGCTTGCGGTTGGGGGAAGAAAGCCAACCCTGGTTATGGTTCAACCCTATAACGGCGGATCAGCGGCCAAGGTTGTCTTGGGGACGCCCGGGCTAACGGGGTTTGTAGCGGGCGGCAGCCAGGATTTTTTGCCCGTCTTCCTCCGCCAGCAGTTCTTCCATCGTTACGTCGGGATTGGCCCGGACGAAATCTTCCACAATCCGCCTCCCCAGGTAGTTGACCGCCTGGCCGGGGGAGTCGGTGGGCATTCCCGGCGTAGTCGGGGCGGGCTGGGTGAGTTTGCGGATCAGGTCGGCCTCCGTGGCGTAGAGCAGGTTTTCTTTCTGGAGGTGGGCGTAGATGGAGACTTCATTCTCCCGAAGCCACTCCATCTGCGCCGCCGTCACTTCGTGGAGGATACTGTCGGGCGTGGCCGGCAAGACCTTATCCAGTAAGTACAGTTTTTTGCCTTCGTAAATCAGGTAGTCGATCAGGCTGCCGCCACGGGGCTGGGGGAAGTAGTCTTCAATCACTACGCGCATCACCTTCTCGGGCAGGTGGGCTGGGGTGTAGGTGCGGGCGAGGTAGCGCGAAAAGATGGCCTCCCGGGCGTCAATGCGTTGGTAGTTGTAGTCGGGCCCGAGGAAAAAGTCGAGCCCTACGCCCAGGTTACCATCGCCGTACAGGAAAGCGGCCAGCTCAAATTGGGCCAGGTAAAAAACCAGGGTATCGGGCTGGGGAGCGGTGGGCAGGTAATAACGGTAGTAGCGCAAAGCCTGCAAAATGGCCTCCCGCTGGGCCTCAATCTCCGCCGGCGGAAACTGTGCGGTGCTCGCCGAGTCGATTTCCGTGATGAGGGGAAAGGTAAGAAAGGCCTTCATGATCTCCAGTTGCTCGGCGGGGCTAAAATCACCACGCCGCAAGGGGATGATGTGGGTAAAGTAAACGTTGGCGAATTCTCCGAAGCGATCTCCTAAGGCAGCAATACCACCGGCCAGGTCGTTCGTATCCAAAGCCATCAGCGCGCGGTCGAAGCGCAGTACTTCCAGGCTCGCAGGCACGTCGCTCACGTCGGGCGGCGGAACTTCGTCGGGCTGGCAGGCGCTCAGGCTAAGCAAAAGAAAAAGACTCCAAAGAATTAATTTTGCGTTCAAATTCATAGTTTTCAAAACACCGGACCGGCCGGTTCGTTTGAGTAAAGGCCCGGGAAGTAATCCCTCACTGTGGCAATCGCGTCTTCGTAGCAGCGAGTAACCCGCTAAGTTCAGCGGGTGTTTCGTCCGGGCCGGGCGCACAAATCAACGACGTCTTTACGAAAACGTCCTAACTTACCATCTACATCAACCAACGCACCCCATGTCTAAAAATTTCAACCCTATGCGCAGCCTGCTCCTCGCCAGTGCATTCTTCTTTTGTGGAATCCTTTCGGCTCAGTTCGCGGGCGACCTCAAATTCGGCATCCAGGTCAGCCCTACCTTCAGCGGTATGAACGCCAGCGATAACCTGATCAACCGCGACGGCACCAACCTGGGCCTCAAGCTCGGCGTATTGGGAGAGTACTACCTTAGTGAAACCTACAGCGTCCATACCGGACTGGGCTTCCACTTCAACACTGGCGGCACGCTGTTCTACGAAGACCGTTTCGAGCGGGTCAACATCTGGCAAGAATCGCTGGACGGTACGCTGGCCAACGTCCCTGACTCTATCGCGGGAGGACTGAGCTACAAGTACGATCTTCAGTTTCTGGAAATTCCGCTGGGCTTGACGCTCCGCACCCGGGAGTTTGGCTACATCCGTTATTTCGTGCGGCCAGCCGTCCATTTAGGTATCCTGACCCAGGCGCGGGGAAGCATCAAAAATGCAGGCTTCATTAATGATTCAGAAACGTTTGACCTCAGCAAAGACGTCAACTCTTTTAACCTCAGCTGGAGCCTCGGCGCGGGCATTGAATACAGCGTTTCCGATAATACGGCCCTGATTGCGGGCCTGGCCTACCAAGCCGGCTTTGCGGACCTTACAACGGACAAAGGAACCACCGTCGTCCCCTCCGGCCGTAACCCACGGGAGGACGACAGCAAGGGCCGGGTTAACGTTTTGGTCATCACCCTCGGCATCATGTTCTAGCGGGCAGTTTTGCCTCAAAAGCCCCGGAAACCCACCGTAAGCAGGGCAGTGAGGCGGCTTCGGTCCGTATCCACGATGTTGCCGTCAAAGGCAAACGTGCGGTAAGGGGCGTAGAAGCTGTTGTAGGCCTCGTAGCGGACCGCCGCATCAACGAAGAATTTGCCGCTGGCAAAACCCACGCCGCCGGAGTAGTTCAGGTGCGCCCCGTCTTCGTCGTTGCGCAGGTCCACCATCGGCAGTTGGCGGTAGCCCACTCCCGCCCGGAATTGGAAAGGTTTGACGTTGACTTCCCCGCCTACGCGAATGCCCAGGCTACCGCCCAGCGTAGCGTCAATGTCGTCGTTGGTGGGCTCATCCGCCGTAGCAAAGTCATCGAAGCTGAAAGAATTGCCCGCGAAGTTGGAATAATCTGCATCGACACTGATGAAGCCACTGCGACCGATGATGTAGCCCAGCCCACCCATGAAGCGCCAGGGCGTCTGGAGGTTGATGGCAGATTGGCTCAGTGGGCTCAGGCCCGTGCCCCCCTGGGCCACACCATTATCAGTGTAATTGTACTCCAGCGTGGTGAAGTACACCTCATCGATGGTCCAGAAAGTCGGGCTGTGGACCGCTGCACTGATGCGCACCTCCGGCGCGGGCAGGTAGACGAGGCCGAACTTGAAATTCACCCCCGTACCGGTCATCTCCAGCGTCTCGTCAAAGCCAGCATTGTCGAAGAAAGTGATTTCATCCCGGATGTCGCGCTCGTCGTAAGTCTTCGTTTCGGTGAAATTGACGAAGGGAATGCCGAGGGTGATACCCCAGAGCAGGCTTTCTCGGTAATTGCCCCCGGCACCGATGGCAAACTCATCAAGTCCGCCCCGACGCTCCACCCTGCCCTCGCGGTCAATCTGCCCGCCGGCACTCGATTCCAGGTCAAAATCAGAGAAAAAGCCCAGTTCATCTTCCTGAATGGCGTTGGGAATATCAAAGATGAGGTCGGCCCGGAAGGGATCAGAGAAGCCATCGTTGAGGTCTTCCACAATGGCGTCTACCACACTTCCTCCGCTTCGTCCCCGGTAAACGATGGTTTCGTTGAAGTCGGCCAGACGCGTGAGGCCAATGCCGAAATTAAAGGTGGAAAAATTGATGGAGCGTGTATCGCCCGCCCAGATGATGCCTGCGCTGGGTACCATCACGCGCGCCTGGCTCTCCCGCAGCGGAGCATTGCCCGCCCCGTTCAGTTGGCTCTCAACGCCCGTAAGCGAAAAGCCCGGAGTAATCTGGAAGCTGCTGTTGCGGTTCCAGCCAATCCCCGCCGGGTTGGTGTGCAGAGAAGTGTAATCCACCCCGATCGCACTCATGCTCCCGCCGGTGGCGGCAAAGCGGGCAGTACCCAGTGGGAAGGTATTCCCGAAACGAATGGCATCTTCCACCCGGGCGGGCAGTACGCGCGGGACGATTTGGGCGGAGAGTTCCACCGCGCCCAGCAAACAGATGAAGAGGAGGGAGAGAGAATATTTATGCATGGCGATGAATGGGGGGACTAGGATGGGAGGAAAGACATCGGCTAAAATACGGCTGAACGGGTCGCTAGGTTCAACCATCCGCTGCGGAACGCCGCCGCTTAAGAATACTTTAACCGCTAAAAAACGGCAGGGGTGGAAGCTGCGCTTCCACCCCTGCCCAGGGTTTCTTGGAAATAGACCATTGGTCAGCTTCCATATTTCAGTAGTGCTTATTCGCCACCGCGTCCGCCGGAACGGCTGGGCGTACCACTGGAGCGGCTCGGGCTGCTGGAACGGCTCGGCGTAGCACTCCGGCTGGGAGTGTAGCTACGGCTCGGCGTTGCGGAGCGGCTGGGCGTGTAGCCCCGGCTGGGCGTTACGGAGCGACTGGGAGTAGCGGAACGGTTAGGCGTGTAGCTCCGGCTGGGGGTAGCAGAACGGCTGGGGGTGTAGCCCCGGCTGGGCGTCACCGAACGGTTGGGCGTAGCCGCAGGGTTGGGGGTGTAGCCCCGGCTGGGCGTAGCGGAACGGCTGGGCGTTGCAGACCGGGTCTGGTTGGCAGAAGGACGAACCGTGGTGCGGTTTTGGTCAATGCGGGTTCCGGTAGAACGCGTTGAGGTGGGGCGATTGCTGGCAGTGGGGGTTACTGCACGGCCAGTGGTGCTGCGGTTAAGTGCACTTTTCTCTACGGTAGATGTATTGATCTGGCGGGCCTGCGTGCGGCTGATGCGATCGGCGATGGAAGTTGTCTCGGCGCGGGGGCGCGTCGTCGTATTCCGGTTGTTGTTTACCACTACGTTGGTGGTGTTGTAGACCACGCCACCGCCAAAGGTGGGAGGACAGTAGTAGGCACTACCAACACCGAAGGCACCAACGGGGCCACCAAATGCACCGAAGTTGTTGCCCCAGCCACGGTTCCAGGAGTTGCCCCAGCCGTTGTTCCAGGAGTTACCCCAGCCACGGTTCCAGGAGTTACCCCATGAGTTGAAGCCGATGGGGCGTCCCCAGGCATCGAAAGCACCGAAGCCAGCGTAGGGATTACCAAAGCCGACGTTGATCAGGCGCGTACCGAATGCCGTCCGCACGGGGCGGTAGAAGCTGCCGGTGTTGTAGATCAGTACGGTGGTTGGCCCCTGGCGGTAGAAGGGGTCGTAGTAACCCGCATCAATGTAGTAAGGGTCGAAGTAGTTAAAGTTACCAACGGGGCGGCGGAAACGGCGGATGCGGCTGCTGTAGTAGTAGTCGTAGGTATCATCAGCGTAGGTATAGCTTTCGTCATCGTAAGATTGGTCGCTATAGTCCTCGTCGCTGTAATAGGTACCGGAGTACTCATTGCTCTGAAAGTCGTCCGGGTTGTAATAGACATCGTCGTACTGCGCCGAAGCGGGGACGGCTACGAAGAGTAAGGCCAGGAGGCCGAGTAGGGAGGTGAAATAATTTTGCTTGCGCATGATGATGGTAGATTTATCGTAATCCGTGAGTCTGCCACTTATTACAAGGTCGAAAGTAGTACTTTTGTGCCTTCCTTTTGGTTAAGAAGGCCTTAAAGCCGTCGTATTTTGACGTTAAAGCGCCGGTACGACTAAAAAAAGCCTGCTCCAGGGGGAAGAAAAGCTTCTTTTTTGCGCTGACGCAGGTTCAATGATAAGACTTTAAAAGCAAAGTTGGGTAAGCTCCCCTGCTATTTTTGTCTTTTCCCGGCACCTGCGACCGCGCCCTTATAAAACGTTGAAACACAAGCAAAAGTTTAGTATGGCCAGTGCCGTTACCCCCCGCAACGAAGATTATAGCCAGTGGTATCTGGACATTGTAAAGAACGCCAACCTGGCCAGCAACTCCGCCGTGCGGGGCTGTATGGTCATCAAGCCCTACGGATTCGGGATCTGGGAGCGGATGCAGCGGCAACTTGACGACATGTTTAAGGAAACGGGCCACCAAAACGCCTATTTCCCGCTCTTCATCCCCAAATCTTTCCTCAGCAAGGAGGCTGCCCACGTGGAAGGCTTCGCCAAGGAATGTGCCGTGGTGACGCACTACCGCCTCATGAATGCCCCCGACGGCAGCGGGGTGATTGTGGACCCCGAGGCGAAGCTGGAGGAGGAACTCATTGTGCGACCCACCTCCGAAACCATCATCTGGAACACCTACCGCGATTGGGTGACGAGCTACCGCGACCTTCCCCTGCTCATCAACCAGTGGGCCAACGTAGTGCGCTGGGAGATGCGCACCCGCCTGTTCCTCCGCACTGCCGAATTCCTCTGGCAGGAGGGCCACACCGCTCACGCCACCGCAGAGGAGGCCCAGGCGGAGACTTTGCAGATGCAGGAAGTGTACGCCACGTTTGCGGAAGAGTACATGGCCATGCCCGTCATCCGGGGATACAAAACAGAAAACGAGCGCTTCGCCGGGGCCGACAATACCTACACGATCGAAGCCCTGATGCAGGATGGCAAGGCACTCCAGGCGGGCACCAGCCACAACCTGGGCCAGAACTTTGCGAAGGCCTTTGACGTAAAATTTGCCAACAAGGACAACCAGGAAGAATACGTCTACGCCACCAGCTGGGGCGTTTCCACGCGCTTGATCGGGGGCCTGATCATGACGCACTCCGACGACGAAGGTCTCGTTTTGCCCCCCCGGCTGGCTCCCATTCAGGTGGTCATCATCCCCATCCCCAAGCCCAACGAGGCACTGGATGCCAAAGCCGCTGAACTGCTGGCCGCCTTCAAGGCCCGCGGGGTACGCGTCAGCTACGACAGCGACGACACCAAGCGCCCGGGTTTCAAGTTTGCCGAAAACGAACTCAAAGGCATCCCCGTCCGCCTCGGCCTGGGGAGCCGCGACCTCGAAAACGGCACCATTGAAGTGGCCCGCCGCGACAACAAGACCAAGGAAAGCCAACCCCTGGAAGGCATTGTGGACCACGTGGTAAGCCTGCTCGACGATATCCAGAATAATCTCTTCCAGCGGGCGCTGGACTTCCGGACGGCCCACACCCACCACGTCGATACCTTCGAGGAGTTCGAGGCCATTCTGAACCGCGACATTCCCGGCTTCATCTACGCCCACTGGGACGGTACCACGGAAACGGAGCTCAAGATCAAGGAAATGACCAAGGCTACCATCCGTTGCATCCCCAACGATGCCCCCGAGGAGGCCGGCAAGTGCATCCTGACGGGTAAGCCCAGCCACCGGCGCGTCATTTTCGCCAAGGCATACTAAGAGCACCGTGCAAAAACACCTGGTAGAAATTAAGGCCCGCACCCACCGCAGCGCTGAACAGCGAAAGTTGCTGCTGGCCGGGGGTGCCGAATTCCGGGGAACTGACCACCAGGTTGACCATTACTTCCACGTACCCGCTGGCCGGCTGAAGCTCCGCCACGGCACCATCGAACAGAGCCTCATCTTTTACCAGCGGGCCAACCAGGCCGGGCCGAAAGACAGTGCGGTATCTCTGACGGTGCTGCCCGGCGAGGCGGTGGCCCAAAGCCTGGCCGCTACCCTGGGCCGGGCGCTCGGCACCTGGGTTTGCGTGGATAAGCGCCGCGAAATTTTCTTCATCGGCAACGTGAAATTTCACCTCGACGAAGTTTTAGGCCTGGGGCATTTCCTGGAGATTGAAGCCATCGGGGAAAGCGCCGCCGAGCGGGAGACCCTCCTGGCCCAGTGCGAAGCCTACATGGCCTACCTCGGCGTAGCGCAGGAGGAACTGGTGGAACGTAGTTACAGCGACTTGTTGGCGGAGCGGGGGGAGTAGCGTGCTGGTGGGGCTGGAGTACGGATGCGGGGCATCCTCCTGCGGGAGGTCCCCGAAGTACGGATGTGGGGCATCTTCCTGCGGGAGGTCCCCGGATTGCGGATGCGGGGCATCTTCCTGCGGGAGGTCCCCGGATTGCGGATGCGGGGCATCCTACATCCGGGGTTATTCAGGTTCGACCCCTACCGGGGTCAGGGGGATTGTTGGGCGCTTAAGTTTCGTTATTCGGCCAGGAAGTCGTTGACCCAGACCTGGGTGGCTTCGGGTTGTTCGGCGTGGACCCAGTGGCCGGCATTTTCGACCGTCGCCAGTTGGGCGGCCGGGAAGCGTTCGAGGATGTCTGCCCGGTCTTCTTCGCGTACGTAGCCGCTTCGCCCGCCGCGCAGGAACAGGGTAGGACCGGAAAAGGTGACGCCGGGGCTGCCGACGCTGCCAACCAGCTTATCGTACTCCCGGAAAATGGCTGGCAGGTTCATCCGCCACTGGAAGCCGCCGCCGGGCTTGCGGGCCAGGTTTTTGAGCAAGAAAAGCTGGACCCCGGGGTCGGGGAGGTGCCTGGCGAGTTGTTCGGCGGCTTCGGAACGGTCGGACAGCGCAGCGGGATCGAGGGTTTGGAGGGCGGCGAAGATATCGTCGTGCCCCCGGCGGTAAGCCCGGGGGGCAATATCGACCACCACCAACTTTTTAACCAGGCCGGGATAAGTCAGGGCCGTATGCATGGCCACCTTCCCGCCCATGCTGTGGCCCAGCAGGTAGCATTCATGGATGTCCAGCGTTTCGAGGAGGTGAGCGACGGCCTCGGCCATCGTGTCGTAATCCATTGCTTCGGTGTGCGGGCTGCGGCCGTGGTTGGGCAGATCAACCAGGATGACGCGATAGTGTTGTGCCCACTCGCGGCCCAGAGTCTGCCAATTGTCGAGCATCCCGAAAAGGCCGTGGAGAATAACGAGGGGCGTGCCTTCGCCCATTTCTTTGTAGTGTAGCATGGTTGGGGATTTTGGGAGGGCTTAGCCCTGGCTGAAGCGGATGCCTCCGCAGAGGATGCCGGCGGCAACGGCAGCGTTGAGGCTTTCGGCCGCACGACCGGGTGCGCGGGGGATGGTTACCCATCTTTGCACCTGCGTCCGCGCCTCTTCACTCAAGCCCGGTCCTTCGGCCCCGATGACGAGGAGGCCGGCGGCGGGGGCGCGCAGGGTGTAAATGTTTTCGCCGGCGAGGTCGGCACCGAAAGTCGTTAAGGCAGGAAACTGAGCGAGGAGGTGCGTCAGCGTCCCCTCGCGGTAGTCGATGCGCAGAAAAGAACCCATGCTGGCCTGGATGCTTTTGCTGTTGTAGAGATCGGCCGTCCCTGGCCCGCCGACGACGTGGTGGAAGCCAAACCAATCGGCAATACGCAGCAGCGCGCCGAGGTTGGCGGGAGATTGCACACCATCGAGGAACAAGGACCAGGAGCTATCCATTTGGGATGGGAAGCCGGTGGCGGGATCGGGGAGATCCACGACGGCCAGCACCTGGTTGGGGGTGGTCAATTGAGAAATTCTGGCCAATTCTTTCGGGGTCACCAGCGTTAAGGGGACGGTGGGCGGCTGTGGTAATGCGGCGGCCCACGCTTCTTCGGCGTACAGATGATCCACGCGGTAGCGTTCCTGGGCGAGTAGTTCTTCCACGATGCGGCCGCCTTCGGCGACGAATTTGTGGTAGTTTTGTCGCACCTTTTTCAGACGCAGGCTGCTTATGAACTTGATGGTACCGGAGCTGATGGGCATACTGGCGCGTGCTTTGCGCCTGATCGGGCCGGTATTCCTGGTGGGAGCCCTGGCGGCGTCGTGCAATACTAGCAAATATCTGCCGACTAACCAGGAATTGCTCAGCAGCCAGCGCGTTAAGCTGGAAGATCCCGAGCGCGTGACCAACCGTTCTGACGTAGCCTACGAGCTTTCTACCCTCGCCATGCAGCAACCGAACGGTAATTTTTTCGGTATCTGGCCGCGGGAATATTTCTACCTGGACAACAACAAGGCCAAGGATACTACCCGCATTGACCGCTTCCTGCGCAACACCATCGGGCAACCGCCGGTGGTCTACAGCGATAGCCTCAGCCGGCGGTCGGCCCGGGAGATGACCGAGTTTCTCCAGTACCGGGGCTACTTCCGGGCGCGGGTATACCACGAGGCCGACCGGGGTAAGCGGCGTAAGGTCAACCTTATTTACCACGTTATTGCCGGTCCCCGTTTCCTCATCGATTCGCTGGTGTACACTTGTCCGGACCCGCAGATTGACAGCATCCTCCAGGCCACCCGGTCTGATGCGGCCCTTATTCAGGGGGAGCCACTGGACCTGAACAAGTTTGACGAAGAAAAAACCCGCATCAGCCAGGAGTTGCGCAACGCGGGCTACGCTTTTTTCAGCGGTTCCTATTTCGATAAGCTGGAGGTGGATACCAGCCGGCGGGCGGGCTACGCCGACGTCTACCTGAGCATTTTGCCGCCGCAGCGCGACGATGCCTACCACCGCTACCGGGTGGGGTCCATCACGGTGCTTACCGATTACAGCGCTTTGGAGAGCGACTACTCCCAGTTCCGCAGCGATACGCTCATTGAAGGGGTGCGTTTCCTTTCCAACCAGGAAGATTTTCAGATGCGGCCCGATGTGTTGCGCCGCAACATTTTCCTGCAGCCAGGGGAATACCACAGCCGCGAAGCTCTGGAGAAGACCAACCTGGCGCTCAACGGGCTGGGCAACTACCGCTTCGTACGGATCAACCAACGGGCGGACTCGCTCCAGCCCTATACGCTCAATTACCAGATCCAATTGTCGCCCAGCGACCGCATGTCTCTGGGGGTTGACCTTGACCTGAATTACACCAACCGCAACAATTCATTGGGGGCGGTGGTAGCGGGCAACCTCCTGGGCCTTGGCGTGACCCCCAGTTTTCGCAACCGCAACCTGCTGGGGGGGGCTGAGTTACTGGTTACGACGCTGCGGGCTGGCGTAGAGGTCAATCCCCGGGCCGGAAGCAACAACAGTGCTTTTTTCAATACCGTCGACCTGGGCGCAGAAATGAGTTTGAACCTTCCCCGTTTCAAAGATTTTGGGGTGTATGGTTTGCTGAACAAAATCCCGGCTCCCTGGCGCGGCAATTTGCTCAATACCCGTTTTCTGGATTTGCTCAAAGAAAAGGCAAGCACCCGCTACAGCGTCGGCTACGAATACCTGCTGATTCAGGATTTCTACGCCTACACCATTTTCAACGCCCGCTTGGGCTACGATTTCCGGCGCTCTACCACCAGCAGTTACCGCATCAACCACCTGGCCATTGATTTGCTGGAGCCGCAGACGGAACCAGCATTCGAGGCCATCCTACGCCAAAACCAGTTTTTGCAGCGGAGTTTCGGCGAGCAGTTCTTTTTCTCCCTGCTCTTCCGCAACATTGAGTACAACCGTACGGGCCGCCCCGACCTGCGCGGACGCTCTTTTTCGTTCATTGGTTCGGCGGAAGTAGCGGGTGCGGAGGTGCAGGCACTCAACCAACTGGTCAATATAATAAGTGGTAGCAACGATATCTGGACCCCCCGCACGGGCGCTACTTACGCCAAATACCTGCTGGGCCTTACGGAGGTGCGCTACTACAAGCAATACACCCCGCAATCCAGTTTCGCCACCCGTTTTGTCATTGGGGCAGGCCGGCCATTTGGCGGGGCGGAGGCGGTGCCCTACGTCAAGCAGTTTTTTGTGGGCGGGGCCAACTCCATGCGGGCCTGGGCACCGCGGGGGCTCGGTCCGGGGGGCTACGTTGATCCCCTCAGTCTGGATACGGACAACAACCTGCGCCTTTTCCAGACCGGCGACCTCCGCCTCGAATGGAACGTGGAGTACCGTTTTCCGCTGTTTTCCTTCGTGCGGGGGGCCTTGTTTGCCGACGTGGGCAACGTGTGGACCTTCGACGAAGACAAGGAGCGCCCTGGTGCCTGGTTCCGCTTTTCGCCTACGGAAACGGAGAGTGGCTACATCAACGAAGCCTTCTACCGGCAACTGGCCGTGGCGATGGGCACGGGCTTGCGCGTTGACTTGAGCTACTTCATCTTCCGCCTCGATGCCGCCCTGCCGATGCGCTACAACTACCCCAACGACGGATTTGGTGTGGCCCTGCCGCAGGACGAAAGCCCCTTCAGCGAGGGCGATTATTGGCGCAGTTTTAGTCCGTTCCGGTTGCGGGACATCACTTTCCAACTTGGCCTCGGTTATCCTTTTTAGGATATGGGCGCGGTCGCAGGTGCATTCCTCGTCGCCCCGGAGGAAGAGCAAGGGAAGTCGGCCAGACTCTGCCCCTTTCCCCAAAACGGCATTGCCAGAAAACCGAAGATTTACCTCTAGAAAAGAAGCCATCCGATGCTGCAAGAATTAGGACAACAAGTTGCTGCGGCGGGCTGGGCCGATTGGCTGGCGCTGCTGACGTCCGTCGCCTACGTTGTCCTGGCGGCGCGGGGTAGTAACTGGTGCTGGGGCTTTGCGGCGATCAGCACGGCGGTGTGGGCCTACCAGTCTTTTGTGGTTTACCGGCTCGTGTCCGATGGTTTGTTGCAGGTATTCTACTTTGTCATGGCGGGAGTGGGCCTGTGGCGCTGGCAGCGGGGGCCGGCGGGCGAAGGGTTGGCGGTATCGTCGATGTCGTGGCGGGAGCACGGTTGGGTGATCGGGGGCAGTTCAGTGGCGGGCGTTCTGCTGGGCTACCTTTTCAGTAGTACGCTGGTGGCGGCGGCCACCTACCCCGATGCACTGACGACCGCGTTCAGCGTCAGTACCACCTTTTTGCTGATCAACCGCCGGCTGGAGAACTGGCTCTACTGGGTGCTTATCGACCTGGCCTACGTGGCCATATACCTCAGCACGGGGGCCATCCTCTTTGCGGCCATGATGGTGATAAACGTGGGCGTTGCGATCATGGGCTACTGGCGTTGGCGGCAGGAGTTATAGGTGGGACCGGTTCTGGATTCGGGAGGCGGTGCCTTTCTCCTGTCGGGTTCCGGACGCGGCACATCCTCTATCCGGACACTTCAAAGTTCAATTCCTCCGGGGGCAAGGGTTTTTGACTCGGGATGGGAGACCGAACCTGGTGAGGGGATGCGGGGTTGCAGTCTCTATGACCAATGCTACCCCTTCCCGCTTGCCCGGTGCAGTACTCCGGCTGGCGCTGATTGTGCTGACCATCACCATCCTTTACTTCGGGAGGGCACTTTTGCTTCCCTTGGCGGTAGCGGGCGTGCTGGCCACCCTGCTAAGCCCCATTGATGATAAGCTGCGGAGTTGGGGCTGGCCTTCCAAACTGGCCATTGCCGGGGCGGTCTCGGTCTTGCTCCTGTTCTTTGCTATCCTGTTTGCGGCGATTGGGCAGCAGGCACGGGGCTTTGCAGAGAACTGGCCCCAAACCAAGGAAAGGGTCAACGAGCAACTCGATGAACTCAAGGAAAAATACAAGATAGAGCAATTTTTACCCGGAAACTCCGGGGAAAGTGCCTCCGGCGAAGGGGAGTCGGCGCCAAGCGGATCCGGTGGAGAAGCCTCAACGCAGGCGCAGTCGGGCTCCTCTCCGGTGGGTTCTTCCAGTATCCTGAGCTTTATTGGCACCACCTTCGGGGTGCTGGGCGACTTTTTTCTCATGCTCATTTACGTGATCCTGATCCTTGCCCAGAAGGAACGGATCCGCAAGTTCGTAATCCGCCGTACCCCCGATAAATCACGGAAAGCGACGGAAAAAACCCTGGCGGAAAGCGGCGCCGTGGTACAGAAATACCTCCACGGAACGCTCATCCTGATTGGGACGCTGGCGGTGCTTTATTCCGTGGGTTTCCTCATCATTGGGCTGGACTACGCCATTTTGATTGCCCTGCTGGTGGCTACGCTTAGCCTGATTCCCTATCTCGGGAACATCATCGGGGGGCTTTTTGCTCTGGCGCTGGCCTTCGCAACCGGCGGAGACGGGGCCGTGCTGGGGGTACTGATCACGATGACCGTGGCCCAGTTGCTGGAAAATTACGTACTGACGCCCCTCGTGGTAGGCGATGAGGTGAACATCAATCCCTTAACGACCATTGTGTGCGTGGTGGGTATGAGCATCGTGTGGGGGCCCGTGGGAGCCATCATTGCCATTCCCATCTTTGCTATTCTGCGTGTAGTATTCCAGCGAATCCCCGGCCTGGAAGACTACGCTTACCTGATGGGGCAGGAAGATTAGGGCATCCCGTACCCGTTGCGACCGGATAAACTCTTGCGCACGGAGCGATAGGAAAACTCCCTCGCCTGAAAAATCCGTTGGCTGCTTTACAGGCCGGGCCTTACCTTGCGGACTGATCAATAACTCCCCCCCATTATGGATACGCTCTACACTATTCTCAAGCACGCACACTCTGGCCTGCGGTGGGTCGTTTTGTTTCTTCTGCTGGCGGCCATCGCCAATGCTTTTAGTAAGCGCCGCGGAGGAAGCGTTTACCCCGGAAAAGAGAAGCTGGCGCTTTATGCGCTCATGTCCGTCCATATCCAGTTGATCCTGGGCCTGGTGCTGTACCTGTGGCTCAGCCCGCTGGTTAGTTTTGAGGGGGAAATCATGTCCAATGCCGTCACCCGCTTCTACACCGTCGAGCACCTCGTGGGCATGCTGGCCGCCATCGCGCTGGTTACCGTGGGCTATTCCAAGGCCAAGCGGCAGAAAGAACTCAACCGGGGTTGGAAAACCATCGGGGTGTACTACCTGCTCGGCTTGCTGTTGATCCTGCTGTCCATTCCCTGGCCTTTCCGCGCTGGGCTGGTGGGGGGCTGGTTTTAATCTTGCCTCGGCCGCTGACTTAAAGCCAGGTTCAGCCCTTGCACTAATCGCAACTAATTGGCCTGTAGTGCTGTAGTGCTGTAGTTCTGTAGTTCTGTAGTGGACAATACCGCACTGCAGAACTAAGAAACCACTGTGATCTAAGCATCTGGAAATCAGCAAATAGCTACGTTTCATACCCCCAATCTGACGGTAGTTGAAGCCCCGTGGCTTTGCCCTGGCCTTACCCATCAGCCGGTGGTCGGGTGTGGAGCTGGCGCGTGCTGACTTCCCCTGCTCTTCCCCGGGGAGACGCGGTTGGCACCTGCGGCCGCGCCCTTTGGATACTACTGGTGGGGCCGATCGATGATTTGCTGATTTTCGCGCTTGCCGGCTACGTCGGCCAGACCGCTCATTTCCAGAAAAATGGTGAGGGCCAGGATGGCGAGTATGAGGTAAATAAGCCAGCGCAGCGTAGAGGTTTTCTTAGGCGGAACGGGCGTCGGGGCGGGTGCAGACATGCGGAATCCTTTATTTGTCTTAACCGCCAATGTTGGGCGAGGTTGACGTGCTACGTCTAAAAAAGGCAGAAAAAACGTACGCAAATTAGTTCAATTAATCAAAAATTTGCCTAAATGTAATTATTTAGTTGCTAGTACGAACATCGGTAACTATCTTTGTTACACCAGCTGGCACCACGAGCACGCGCGCCCTGGCGTAAACACCTAAGACATCCTTAATTTCCGTTTTTTGCAACCTTATTTACCGAAGCCGGAGCCCTGGTGCTCCGGCTTTTTTGTGCCTGCCCTCCCGCTCAAACGGTAGTGAAGGCCGTGCGGGCTCCGTAGCCGTAGTGGCGAACGCCCTCGGTTTCGTTGCGCTCCTCGTGGACGTCGGCGAGGAAAAAGCCGCCCTCGTCGTTGGTCGCTACGTTGCGGGTGAGGCTGCCGCGGTGGAGCTGCTCGTAGGTGGCGTAATCGATGGCCGTGCGGTAATCCAGGCGGTGGGCGAGCCCGAAACCTTCTGCCACTTCCCGCCAGGTGGGCTGGATGGTGGCTCCGAAGACTTTGGATTTGGAGCCGCTGCCGTAGGCAAAAAAGCAGATGGATTTGCCGGCCGCATCAGTCGGGTCTTCCAGGGCGGCCTCGAGGGTACTCATCAGGCTGAGGAAGATGCTTCCCGCGTAGAGGTTCCCGACCCGGGCGCTGGCCCATTCGCCGGGGGCGATGTAGCGGTCGACGAAAGCCTGGTAATCGGGGGATTTGGTCACCGAGCGCAAGAATTCTGCGCACTGGGTGATGTAGGCTTCGCGGTCATTGTAATCATCGGCGCAGGGCACCTCCAGTTCGTTGCGGAGGATGAATGCCACCCAGTCTCCGTTGGCTTTAAGTTCTTCCATGAAAATTTCGGAGAACATGCGCCGGGCCTGGAAAGCGTAAGGCAGGTGAAAAACCAGGTACTGGTAGTCGTTAAGCAATTCCCCTTCGCGCTGCCCGGTGCGTTTCCGGTAATCGACGAGGGCTTCGCGGATGCGGGCCTGGTAGGCCTGGTTGCTGTAAGGCCCGTCGAATACCGGCGTGACCTTGTGGAGGAGGAGGTGTTGTTCGTTGCAGTCGAGGATGCCCAGTACATCCAGGCCTTCGCTCAGTTTGGCTTCGAGGGCGTCGAGGTCAACGGCTTCGGAAGAGGTATCGGGCAGGAGGTTGAGGACTTCCTGGAGGATTTCCCGCTTGGTAACGCGGCGGTGGGGCTTGAAAAAGTCGTAAGCGGGCCGGGTGGCGACGCCGAAGTCGGGGTCAACCTGCAGCAGGCGGGGGTTTTGCTTGACGAGGGCGGCGACGGCCCCGGCGCCTTGGGTGTATTCACCGGAGCTGTTCATTTCGTACTTCGCTTCGTCGCTGGCCACTACGATGCCGATGCGGCCGGGCTTGGCAGCGGCCCATTCCAGGCAGTTTTGCAGCGCGTCAATGCCACCGATGCAGGCGAAGGTGAGGTCTACCACATCGCAGTGTAAAAAGCAGTTGGGGCCATAGACTTCGCAGAAGTGCTCCTGAAGCATATCGAGCACGTAGGTCGCGGTGGGTTTGGCCCCGTCGAGCGCGCTTTCGGTGCCGAGGTAGATGCGGCCGATGTCGTTGGGGTCCAGGTCATTTTTGTGGATCAGGTCGAGCACGGCATTGGCGGCCATGGTGGCGGCGTCTTCGCAGGTATCGGTGACGGCCATTTCCTGCAGGCCGAGGCCTTTATTGAGTTTGGCGTACTCCAGCCCCCGGGCCCTGGCCAGGTCTTCGATGGGGAGATAGATCTGGGGGATGTAGACGGAGAGGTCGTCGATGCCGACGGTAGATTGGATCATCATAAGGCTGCTGCTTCGGCCTTGGAAACAGCGGGCGAAGCAATCGGTTCAGGTGGAGGGTGAGCTTTAGGACGGTTAGCCCGCCCGGATTACCGGCTATCTACGAAGGCAAATGATCGGTACTGACTACCACCGGGTGCTCGCTGCAACGGCGGAGGTACTCCACGACGATGGCGGGGACGAGTTCGCCGACCAGACTGTGTCCACAGCCCCGGGTGGAGGCCAGGGTAGATCCTTTCCAGTTGGCGTGCATGCGCTGGGCTCCGAAGAACGGGGCAACGTCGTCTTCTTCGTCGTGCAAAATCAGGCCTGGCACGCGAATATTTTTGACGTATTCGATGAAGCTGACGTCGGCAAAACGCCGGTCGAGCTTGCGCTGGAAGCGGTACTCGATGCCGTACTTCACCCTTTCGTTGGCCCCGACGATTTCGCAGAACTTATCGATGAAGTTTTCCAGTTCGCCGGGGACGGCCATGCTGACGATCTGCTTGGGCGAGTAGGTAAACTCGGGGGTGCAATTGTAATAAATGGCCGCCATGCCGCCGCCGGAGTGCCCCACCCAGTAATCGGGGGCAAAGCCGAGGTGTTGGCAGTAGGCATCCAGCACCTGGCAGTAAAAAAAGACGTTGAACTGCTTGCCACCGCTGCGTCCGTGAGCGGGAGCATCGAAGGCGTAGATGTTGAAGCCGGCGTCCTGGAGGGGTTTGAAGAGGGCAAACCAGCGCGCGGTGGAGCTTTCCCAGCCGTGCAGGAGCAGGACCGAGGGGCCGGGGCCGGGCCAGTGGTAGGTGCAGATGTCGGTATCATGCAATTTAACGATGGACTGCTGGGCGCTCTGGAGAAAGACTTCGTTGGCGGGGTCTTCGTTGAGGCGGCGGGGGTTGGTCAGCAGGTAGTAACCGATGCGGCCAGCACCGCGGCGGGTCATGCGGGCAGTACCGTTCAGCAGGCGGCGCAGGCCGCTCAACATCAGCTTTTCTTTGGTAGTGGCCATACATATTCGCTCAGGACGGTACAAACTTACGGGAAAACGGGAACTTCGCGTTCGGCAAGTGAGTTCTTCGCCTGCCCCATTTCACGTGCTATGCCTAATTTCGTCCACCGCATCATTGATCTGTACCGGAAATCCTTTAGTGGCCTGCCCCGCAAAGTGTGGCTGCTGGCCCTGGTTATGCTGGTCAACCGCAGTGGCGCGATGGTCGTCGCATTCCTATCGGTTTACCTCATTAGTGCTCAGGGTTACGAGCCGGTGAAGGCGGGCTACGTCATGGCCGCCTTCGGGACGGGCGGCATAGTAGGCAATTACGTCGGGGGGCTGTTAAACGACCGCTTCGGTTCCTGGCACATTATGTTGTACAGCATGATTGGGGCGGGTTTGCTCAACGTGGCCCTGGGGCAGGTGAGTGGCTTTTGGCCCCTTTGTGTGCTGGCTTTTTTGATTTCCCTTTTTGCGGATGCCTTCCGGCCAGCCAACCGGGCGGCCATTGCAATTTACACCCCGCCGGAAAAAATTACCCAGGCCTTCGGTTTGCTGCGCATGGCGGTTAATCTGGGCATCTCCATCGGCCCGGCCGTCGGGGGCTTCTTCATCTTCCGCTACGGGTTTACGCTGATGTTCTGGATGGACGGACTGACTTTTCTGCTGGCCGCCGTGGTCTTCCGCTTCGCCCTGCCGCCGGATGAGACGGCACGGCCGCTGCTGGCAAAAGAAGCAGCCGATAAGCAGCAACCGCATTCGCTCGATGGTCACCTGATTACGCCCCCCCTCCGGACGCGGCCAGCCCACCGCCAACCCTGGTTGTTGCTTTTCGCGCTGGCCAATACCCTGATCATCCTCTGCTTTTTTCAGCTCTTCAACACCATGCCGGTTTTTATGAAAGAGTCGGGATTTGACGAGCAGCAAATCGGCATCTTACTGACGATCAACGGCCTGTTGATCGTGGCCGTAGAGATGCCGATGCTGTACGTGATGGACCGGCGCTACCGGCCGATCACGGTAATGATCATTGGCGCCGCCCTCATCGGGGGCGGTTACCTGCTGCTGCCGGTGGGGGTGACGTACTACTACTTTCTGGTGGTGGTGATGTTGGTTACGATCACCTTCGGCGAGATCCTCTACATGCCTTTTACCAACACCTACGTGGCGCGGCACGCCCCACCCGCCCGGCGGGGCGAATACCTGGGGTTGCTTTCGGCCAGCTTTTCAGCGGGTTTTGTAGTGGGTCCTCTCCTCGGCTTCAGCATCGCAGAGCACTACGGTTACGGGGCAGCGATTTACGTATGCTCTGGCCTGGCGGGGGTCGGGGCGCTGTTGCTGACCACCGTCAACCGGCTGCGGGAACAAAATTCGGCGGTCGCCGGGCCTTCGCTTGCGGAGCTTGATCTCCAGGCGTGACGGTGCTGGGTGGGGCGAGGAGTGGCACCAACATTCGAACATGTTCGAAAGTACATTTTTCAGCCGCCGCCCTTCTAAAACCAAGGCCCCGTTTTGCCCAACTAAGTCAGCACATCCACCACCGTTTTCAACGTGACAAACAGGGGTTCGCGGGCTTCTTTGGTCAGGGTATCTTCTTCGGATTCGTAGACGAGGAGGTCTTCGATGAAGGCCAGGAGGTCTTCTTCCTTGGTCCGTTCAAAAAACGGCGTGATGCGGTCGTGGAAAGTACCCGCCCCTTCCCCCAGTACGGCGTAGTTCGCTTCCTCGCAGCGGCTGATGGCCTCTTCTGTGGCGGGTGCCACTGCTCCTTTTTCGGCCACGACCGACTGGTAGATGACGATGGCACCAAACAGCAGAATCTCCTGTTCGTCTTCGGTGAAGGCGTCGTTTTCTTCGTCCGTCAGGTAAGCAATCAGGTCGGGCTGGGCTTCGGCAAAGGCCCCAAATTCCCGGGCAAAATCTTCCTGGTGGCTTTCCAGGTGGGCCAAGACGGTTTCGATGGTCGTTTCGCTGATCACGGAGCAGAATGGGTTAGATGAAAAAAAGCGGCACAGCGCATTTGGGCGCGGCCGCAGGTGCAAAGGAAACAATAAAAGAGCAGTGTGGAGCAGGCCTACCCTGCTTCTGCTGGTTTAAGGTGCTTAAGCATGGAAAAATCCCGGCGCCAACCGCAACATTCGGGGCAGACTCGCGATGTACCGGTGAAGGAAAAAAGCGAACGAAACTGCAGGCCAGCGGCCGGGAAGCATGAAGGTAAACCACCCTTGCCCGCTCCCGCTTTCCGGCTCCACCAGTTTGGGGAAACTTTAGGACATTATCTTAACGCCTTCTTAGCAACGCCCCCAACCGTGCCCGAAGACTCCACTACCGGCCTGAACGAAAGCCTCGGCTACCGCCCCGCGCCCCGCCCGGAGACGGCGGCGGAGCTCTTTGCCCAGTTGCGGGGCCCCCAGCACCGGCGCGCGCTCGGCCGGGCCATCACCCTGTTGGAAAGCACGCAGGAGGAGGACCGTTTCCAGGCCGACGCCCTGATCGATCTGGCGCGTAGTGCAGCCGAGCATTCCCGCAGTTTTCGTTTGGGAGTGAGTGGCACGCCGGGGGTGGGGAAATCCACCTTCATCGAATCCTTTGGCCTCCGGGTCCTGGAAAAAGGCCATCGTTTGGCGGTGCTGGCCGTCGACCCTTCGAGCAGCCTGAGCGGAGGGAGCATCCTGGGGGATAAGACGCGGATGGAGGCCCTGAGCCGCCACCCCGCCGCCTTTATTCGCCCCAGCCCCAACGCGGGCCACCTGGGCGGAGTCGGGGCCGCCAGCCGGGCCACCGTCTTGCTCTGCGAAGCGGCGGGCTACGACTACATCATCGTCGAAACCGTCGGCGTGGGCCAGGCCGAATGGCGCGTCCACGGCATCACCGACGCCTTCCTGCTGCTGGCCCAACCGGCGGCAGGCGACGAATTGCAGGGCATCAAACGCGGCATCCTGGAGCTGGCCGACCACATCGCCGTCAACAAGGCCGATGCCTTACCCGCCGCCGCCCGGGAAAGCGCCCGCCAACTCCGCCAGGGCCTTCACCTGGCCCCGCCCCGCGCCGATGGCTGGACGGTCGAAGTTTCCACCATCAGCGCCCACACCGGTCAGGGACTGGAAGACCTCCTGGAGCGCCTCGACCACTACGCCTACCGCATGCGCCAGGCCGGCATCTTCCAAAAGCGGCGCGATCAACAAACCGTCGCCTGGCTGCGGGAAAGCTGCGAACAGCGCCTCAATGCCCAACTGCTGGCCTTCCTGCGTGCCAAATACCAATCTTCCGACGGGCTGCAAAGGATAATCGACGAACATTCCAGCCTTTCTTCCGCCGTAAACGTTATTTTGGCGGAGTTCATCAAAACAACAAACCTTTCTTGACTATGAAATCATTCGGAACCCTCGGCATTGTCGTCGCCATCCTTGCCGTTCTTCTCATCGCCGGATGCGGCAGTTACAACGGCTTTGTCGATGCAGAAGAAAACATGGAGCAAAGCTGGGCCAACGTAGAAACCCAGTACCAGCGCCGTGCCGACCTCATCCCCAACCTCGTTAACACCGTCAAAGGCGCGGCCGACTTCGAGCGCGGCACCCTGGAGGCCGTCACCAACGCCCGGGCCAAGGCCACCAGCATCAACATCGACGCCAGCAACCTTACGCCCGAAGCCATGCAGCAGTTTCAGGAAGCACAATCCCAACTGAGCACCGGACTCGGTCGCCTGCTGGCTACCGCCGAAAATTACCCTGAGCTGAAGTCTAACGCCCAGTTCCAGGAGCTGCAGGCCCAGCTGGAAGGCACGGAAAACCGCATTGCAGTGGCCCGCGACCGCTTCAACGAGGAGGCCACGAAATTTAATAAGAAGGTCCGCCGCTTCCCCGGCACCGTCTTTGCCACCATCTTCGGATTCCAGGAAAAGCCCCAGTTTGAGGCCCAGGCCGGCGCTTCCAATGCCCCCGAAGTAAACTTCAACTAAGCCATGGTAAAGTTCTTCAGCGCGGAGGAAGAGGCGCTCATCGTGGCGGCCATCCGCCGCGCTGAACGGGCTACCTCCGGTGAAATTCGGGTCCACATTGAAGTCGGGGCCAAAGCGCCCGCCCTGGCCGTTGCCGAGCGGGTGTTTACCGAGCTGAAAATGCACGAGACCAAAGACCGCAACGCCGTGTTGATCCTCCTGGAGGTAGACCGGCGGGAGTTTGCCATCATTGGCGACGAGGGCATCGATAAGGTCGTCCCGGAAAATTTCTGGGCAGCGGAACGCGACCTGATGCAGGAGCACTTCAAACGCGGAGCCTTCGCCCAGGGCATTGAGGCCGTCATTGACCAGATCGGAGAAAAGCTCCGGGAATACTTCCCTTACGCCAGCGACGACGTCAATGAACTGCCCGATACCATCAGCTACGGAAAATAGCGGGGTCCGGCGGCCATGTGCGCGGCCAACCCAAAAACCGCCGGGTGCGTATGCCCTACGTGCCCGGTCCAAAAGCATCTGACCATCATTACCTTGTCCCTTCCATCCCGGTTGCGTACCCTACGCTTTGCCCTGCTGGCTGGCCTTCTGCTGGCGGCCCTCGGCCTCGTTGGCCAGGCAGCAATTCCTTCGAAGACCAATGACCTGGTCAATGACTACGCCGATATGCTCAGCAGTGGCGAAGAGCAGCAGCTGCGGCAAAAACTGGAGCAGTACGCGCGGGAGACCTCTACCCAGATTGCCGTGGTCACCGAAGCTTCCCTGAACGGGGAAACCGCTTTCGACCGCAGCCTGGCCATCGCCCACGGCTGGGGCATTGGGGGGTCGGAGCAAAACGACAACGGCGTCCTGTTTTACGTGGCGCGCGACGACCGCCGCATCCAGATCCAGACGGGCTACGGTGCCGAAGGTTTTTTGCCCGACGCCATCGCCAAGCGCATCATCGACCAGATCATCACCCCCGCATTCCGGCAGGGACAAGTCTACACCGGCCTGGACAAAGCCACCAGCGTGGTGATGGACCTGGGCCAGGGAGAATACAGCGCCGATGACCTCCCCCAGGGCGGCAAGGGCGGCATACCGCCCATCTTCATTTTTGCCCTCATCCTGCTCGTCTTCATCCTCCTGAACCGCTACGGCAATAAGCACGATGACGACGATGACGACGACGACGGAGGCTACTGGCGCAACGGCCCTTACGACATGGACGACCCCCACCGCAAACTACGGCGGCGGCGGCGTGGCGGCGGCTTCATCATCTTCCCCGGTGGCGGTGGCGGATTTGGCGGCGGCGGCGGATTCGGTGGCGGCGGCGGATTTGGCGGATTCGGCGGCGGCGGATTCGGAGGCGGTGGCGCTGGGGGGGGCTGGTAGGTGAATGAGTGATTGAGTGAATGCGCGAATGATTGAATGAGCTACCGCACGGGACACGCTACCGCACGGGACACGCTACCGCACGGGACACGCTACCGCACGGGACACGCTACCGCACGGGACACGCTACCGCACGGGATAGGCATTTACAAATATGCTATTCTTCCAAAAATCCCTATTCTTGAAGATGTAAAATTGTAAAATACTTGATTGTCAGTTTTTTACACCAAAATTTGCCAATAGAGAAACCAGCGAAAAATTACCTCATATCACCCAACCAGTCCTGCTTCCACCGGCTTTTATTCACTCATTCGCTCCCCTACCGCTCGTAGCCGAATTGCTTCAGGGCGGAGTCATCATCGCGCCAGTCTTCGCGGATTTTGACGTGGAGTTCCAGGAAGACCTTGCGTTGGAGAAAATCTTCCATGCGTTCGCGGGCTTTGCTGCCAAGTTCTTTGATGGCGGCACCACCTTTGCCGATGATGATCGGTTTTTGGGTTTTGCGGGACACGTAAATGATGGCGCTGATGCGGGCCAGTTCTGCGCCGTCTTTGGTTTCCGTTTCTTCAAAACTTTCGATTTCGATTTCTACGGAGTAGGGAATCTCCTGGTGGTACTGCTCCAGGATCTGCTCGCGGATGATTTCGGAGACGAAGAAGCGCTCGTTGCGGTCCGTCAGCTGGTCATCGGGGTAATACTGGGGGCCTTCGGGGAGTTCGGCGACGATGGCGGCTAGCAAATCGGGGACGCCGGTGCCTTCGAGGGCGGAGATCTGGAAGACTTTTTCGGGCTTGATCCAGCGCCGCAGCTGGGCTTCCGTTTCCTGGAGGCGTTCGGTGCTGACGGCGTCGATCTTGTTGAAGACCAGGTAGAGGGGGAACTTGAAGTGCCGCAATTTCCCGATCAGCATATCGTCTTCGTTGTACTCCTCCTGGGCGTCTACGAGGTAGAGCATTACGTCGGCATCCTCAAAGCTGGTGTTGATGTAGCGGTTCATCATTTCCTGCATCCGGTAGTGGGGTTCCTGGATGGCGCCGGGGGTATCGGAGAAGACGATCTGGAAGTCTTCGCCCGTCAGGATGCCAAAGATGCGGTGGCGCGTCGTTTGGGGTTTGGCCGTGATGATGCTCATGCGTTCGCCGACCAGGGCGTTCATGAGGGTGGACTTGCCCGCGTTGGGCCGGCCGATGATGTTGACGAAACCGCTTCTGTACATCGTGCAAAGGTAGAGATTATCCCTGGCGCAGGCGGGGCGAAAGTGTATTTTTGCGCGCTCGCAGGTGCCGGGGAAGGCTAGGCGGAGCAAGGAATGTCCTGGCTTGCCCCGCTCCTCATCCTGACTCCCCCCCTCGGGGGGCCGGGGGGGAGCACCTGCGGCCGCGCCCCCCTGACCCCACCCTACCTTAAAAATCCCCTCTTTTTGAAAGCATACATTCTTACCGTCGGCGACGAGATTCTCATTGGCCAGGTGACCGATACCAACGCCACTTTCATGGCCGCAGCCCTCAACGAAGCGGGCTACGAGGTGGTAGAGCACCTCTCCGTGGCCGACAGCCGCGAGGGCATCATGAACGGCCTGGCCCGGGCCCTGGAATCCGCCGACGTAGTGCTGATGACCGGCGGGTTGGGGCCGACGAAAGACGACATCACCAAAAAGGTGCTGGCCGATTATTTTGAGACCGACCTGGTGTTCCACGCCGAAACCTGGGACCGCCTCCAGGCTTTTTACCGGCAATTTGGCCGCGAAGCCGCTCCGCACCACCGCGAGCAATGCGAGCTGCCGGCCAGCGCGACGATCTTGACCAACCTGCGCGGCACCGCCCCCGGCATGTGGCTGGAGCGCGACGGCAAAGTGGTGATCTCCATGCCCGGCGTACCCTACGAAATGCGCAAACTGGTGCGGGATGAAGCCCTGCCCCGCCTGGCCGAGTACAACCAGGACGACGTTTTGCAACGTTCGCTGACCATCCTGACCGCCGGCGCGGGCGAAAGCGTCATCGCCGAACAAATTGCCCCGGTGGAAGACAGCATGCCCGAGCACATGTCATTGGCCTACTTGCCGGACCTGGGGACGGTCCGCCTGCGCATCACCACCCGCGGCACCGACGAGGCGCGCTTGCAAGCGGAGCTGACCGACGTGCGCGAGCAAATCGAGGCCATCATCGGCGAGCTCATTTACGGGTACGGGCCGAAGAACCTGGCCCAGTGCGTCGGCGAGCGCCTGCTGGCCGCCGGAAAGACCGTCGTGACCGCCGAAAGCTGTACCGGGGGGATGATTTCCAGCATGATCACCGCCAACGCGGGCAGCAGCGCCTACTTCCTGGGGGGCGTAGTGTCTTACTCCAACCCCCTGAAACAAAGTCTCCTGGGCGTGAAGGCCGCAACGCTGAAGAAGCACGGCGCGGTGAGCGAGGCCACCGTCCGGGAAATGGCCGAAGGGGCCCGCAAGAAACTGGGTGCCGACTACGCCATGGCCGCATCGGGCATCGCCGGGCCGGACGGAGGCACCCCGGAAAAACCCGTTGGGACGATCTGGATCGCCGTGGCGGGCCCCGAGGGCACCCAAACCCAGCTGCTGCAAGCGGGCAAAGACCGCAAGCGGAACATCATCTACACGGCACACCAGGCATTGAACTTGTTGCGGAGAGTGGTAAAGGCGTAAAGGAATAAAGGGGGAAAGGAATAAAGGAGCTGCCGCAGGGGATAGGGCGTGGGGATAGCCCAAGTAGTAGTGGGCCGAGGTGCAAGCGTTGCCGTTAAAGTCAGGGCCTGACTGGACACGTGATGGGGGCGCGCGCCTCTCCGTCGAGTACTTACGTGAATAGAAACGCTTACGCGTATTGCGACGCTACGCGCCGCAGCCTTGCTACGCCCCGGAGGGGCTCGACCTAGAGGCGTTTCAGGGCGGCCTTGACGCGCTGGTATTTTTCGCGTTTGCGGACGATGACGGGCTCGGCGGCGCGTTCGGCGCAATCCATGATGGGGCAGCGTTCGCAGGTGGTGTTGACGGTGCGGATGGGGATGGCGGGGTCGTCCGTCCAGGTGATGGTTTGGCGGAGCTTGGGGTTGAGCAGGAAGCCGAGGGTGACGGAGACGTTCATTTCCGGCTGAGGGTAGCCGGTGCGGGCCATGGTGAGGCAGAGGTATTCGTCTTCGGTGCCGAAGTACTGGCTCCGCTGAACGTCGATGCGGATGCCTTCGCTGCCCCGGTGGGTCATTTCCTGGAGCACGCTGATGCTCACCCAGCGGCGGCAGTAGTGTTCGAACAGTCCGTTTTCGTGGGGATGGTGCCGGCGGTGGAGGTGAAGTTCCTTATCGATGGCGAAGCCGGCGGTGGTGGGGTTGTGCAGGACGCGGAGGAAAAACATTTCGCGGAGGCCGAAGAACTGGGGGATCACGTTCGTCAGGCGGTGGTAAAACATCTCCGGCGTCGCGTTGTAGCGCTGCATGAGGGCCAGAAAAGCTTCGCCATCCCAGCGGGGCAGGGCAAAAAATTCGCGCACACTTTCCACGAAAGGCTGGAGGGGGATGTGCAGGGCTACGCTGAAGTAGGTGGCTTTGCTGTGGTTGAGCACCTCTTCGAAGATCCGGCTGCGGAGGAGGCTGCTGGTATTGGCGCGTTCGACGAGTTTGAGGTGGTTGAAGCCGAGTTCCTTGCCGAACTGAAAGCTGCGCTGGACGGGGGAAAGCTGGCCGTTGAGGAGCAGGCGTTTTTTTTCCGGTTGGAAGTAGGCGCGGAGCATGGCCAGATCGGGGTGGTCGTCAAGGCCGTTGGGGACGATCTCGTAGCCGTAGCGTTCTTCGAGCAGGCTGGCCAGAGTGCGCGGCGGGATGGGGCGCAGGGTGGGCAGGCGGTGTTGGCGGGCGAAGGCTTCGACGGCCTCTTCGAGTTCGGGGAAATAATTGTCGTGCAGCTCCAGGTAGGAGCGCAGGGCGGCGAAGTAAAAATTTTCCTCGCGCAGGGCGTAGGAGCGGGAAAGCTCCAGCAGGGTGCTGATGAAGGCCCCGACGCGGGTGGGGGCCTGGGCGATGATTTCGGCAACCTTGCCCAGCTCAATACCGAAGAGCTCCAGGGGCAGTTCGTTGAGGAAATTGGACTGCAGGAGCTGGGTGACGGGGGCGAGGTTGCGGCCCAGTTCGTCGTTGGTGAGCTCTTCCACGCTCGTGCCGAGGGCTTCGGCGAGGCTGCTGACCTTGTCCGTCTTGGGAAACTTCTTTCCCTTTTCGATCTCGTTGAGGTAAGACAGGGACATGCCGGAGGCCTTGGAGAGATCGGCAAAAGACAAGCCCTGCTCCTGGCGGAGTTGTTTCACCTTGAGGCCAAAAATGATTCGTTCGTTTGCGGTCTTCGCCATCATCGGGGGGCAAAATAGGCAAAGTCTAGCGAATTTTCGCGGCGCGTGGGTGTGGTTCCGGACCTGCGGTCCGGCTGGGGAGGTTTAGCCCATGGAGTTACATGGAGTAGGGCATGGAGTTGCTTGGAGTTTTTGTTGGATCCGGACCTGCGGTCCGGCTGGGGAGGTTTAGCCCATGGAGTTACATGGAGTAGGGCATGGAGTTGCTTGGAGTTTGGGGTGCCCCAGGTATTGTCGCGGCTTCAGCCCGACCACCGGGGACCGTGGTCCCTTTTGCCCATGGAGTTGCATGGAGTAGGGCATGGAGTCACACGGAGTTTACAGCCCGCCTAAGGTATTGTCGCGGCTTTAGCCCGACCACCGGGGACCGTGGTCCCTTTTGCCCATGGAGTTACATGGAGTAGGGCATGGAGTTGCTTGGAGTTTGGGGCGCCCCAGGTATTGTCGCGGATTTAGCCCGACCCTCCCCTTTTGCCCATGGAGTCACATAGAGTCACACGGAGTTTACAGCCCGCAATCGTCTTTTTTTGCCCCTGCAATGGATTGCAGTTACCAGCGCATGAACAACGAAGGTTCGCAGTGCTTACTTTAGCCCTTACACTATCTGGATGATTATGCAACTACGCCAATTTTTCGCTTTGGGTGCCCTTGCCGTGGGCCTTACTTACTGTGCTCCTTCAACTCCCCCGGCACCTGCGGCCGCGCCCGAAGAACCCACCCTCAAAAGTGCTTTTGCCGGGCATTTTACCGTCGGTGCTGCCTTGGGCGCGCCCCAGTTTACCGGCCAGGACACGGCGGCGGCGCAGCTCGTAGCGCGGGAATACAACACCATCACCCCCGAAAATGTCCTGAAGTGGGGGGAGGTGAACCCCGAGCGCGGGGTGTACAACTGGGAGGCACCCGATGCCTACGTGCAATTCGGCGAAGACCATAATATGTTCATCGTCGGGCACACCCTGGTGTGGCACAGCCAGCTGGCGGAATACGTCAAAGAAATCAAGGATCCGGAGCTGCTGCGCGCTGCCCTGAAGGAACACATCGACGCGGTTGCCGGCCGCTACCAGGGCCGCATCGACGGCTGGGACGTGGTGAACGAGGCCCTGAACGAAGACGGCACTTTGCGCAAATCCGTATTCTCTGATGTGCTGGGGGAAGATTTCCTGACCGATGCCTTCAAAATGGCGGAGGAAGCCGCCGGCCCCGAAACCGAGCTGTACTACAACGATTACAATATGTGGAACGCCGACAAACGCAACGGTGCCATCCGCATCATCAACAAAATCCGGGAGAACGGCGGCCGCGTTGACGGCGTGGGGATGCAGGGCCACTACAGCCTTTCCGGTCCGTCCATCGACACCATCGAACAGTCCATCCGGGCTTTTGCCGATGCCGGCCTGAAAGTGATGATCACCGAGTTGGACGTTACGGTGTTGCCCAATCCCTGGGACCTCGTAGGGGCGGAAGTCAGCCAGAACTTCGAAGGCAGTCCGTTTATGAATCCCTACCCGGAGGGCTTGCCTGATTCGGTACAAACGGCGCTGGCCGTGCGTTACGAAGACTTGTTCCGGCTCTTCCTGAAGCATTCGGATGACATCACCCGCGTCACGTTGTGGGGCGTCAACGACGGGCACAGCTGGCTGAACGGCTGGCCGATCCGGGGCCGGACCAACTACCCCCTCCTCTTCGACCGGCAGAACGGCAAAAAACTGGCCTACGAACGGGTGATGGCCTTGAAAAAATAAAGGTGTGTTTACCCTACTTTCACCCCTTATTCACCGTCTTTTCATCTTTTCGTATTCATGTCGATTGCAAACCACCAACTGAGCGTAACGGAGAAAGTAGGCTATGCCCTGGGCGACCTCGCCGCCAACCTGGTATTCCAGACCCTGGTTACTTTCATCGCCTTCTTTTATACCGATGTGTACGGCATTCCCGCCGGCTGGGCCTCGCTGATCATTTTCTGGGCGGGCATCCTGGGCGGTGCGCTCTTCACGCCGGTGATGGGGGCCATTGCCGACCGGACGCGGACGCGCTGGGGCAAATTCCGGCCCTGGATTCTCTGGACTGCCATCCCCTTCGGCGCCATCGTGATGGCCACTTTTGCTACGCCGGATTTTGGTCCGACGGGCAAACTCTGGTACGCCGGCGTCACCTACCTTTTGCTGGTGATGATTTACTCGGCCAACAACCTGCCGTATTCCGCGCTCAGCGGCGTGCTCACCGGCAGTATGGCCGAGCGCAACAGCCTTTCCAGCTACCGCTTCGTGGCGGTGATGGTGGCCCAGTTCATCATCCAGGTGCTGGTGTACCCCATCGTGCTTTGGGCGGGTGCGGGCGACAAGGCCGTGGGTTTTGAGAAGGTGATGATGGTCCTGGCCGTGGTGGGCGTCGTCTGCTTGCTGATCACCTTCCTGACCACCAAAGAGCGGGTGATCCCCAAACCCGAGCAGGAATCTTCGGTGGCGGCCGACCTCAAAGACCTCTTCCGCAACCGGCCCTGGGTGATTATGCTGGCGCTGACGACGCTGGTTTTCGTCGCCCTGGCGCTCAAAGGCGGGTCTTACATCTACTACTTCGAGCAGTTTATGGACAAGGCCGCCATGGCCGCTTTCCTGGAAAACGTGGGCTTTACGCGGTTTTTCTCGGCCGAAGACCCCGCTTCTTCTACCTTCAGTTTGTACAACGCGACCAGCATCATTTGCCAGATCATCGGCATTTTCTTTTCAAAGGCGCTGGCGGACAAGTACGGCAAACGCAACGTTTTCGGCGGCTTTCTTTTCCTCTCTACCCTCTTTTTGCTGGCGCACCTGCTGATGCCGGCCACGGCGGTGGCGGGGGTCTTTGTTTTGCAGATTGGCCACGGCCTCGCGTACGGCGTTACGGTGCCGATCCTCTGGGCCATGATTGCCGACGTGGCCGATTATTCCGAGTGGAAAAACAACCGTCGGGCCACGGCCATCATCTTCTCCGCGATGATCTTTGGCCTCAAGGTAGGCCTCAGCATCGGCGGCGCGCTGGTCGCCGGCCTGCTTTCGTACTACGGCTACGCCAAGGACCTCGCGGTACAGGCACCGGAGACCCTCACGGGCATCCGTTTGCTCATTTCCGTCTTTGCTTCGCTGCCTTTCCTGATCGGTTGCGGCCTGCTGTTCTTCTACGAAATTGACAAGCGGATGGAAACCCAAATTGAAACCGACCTGCTGAACAGCCGGGCGGAGAACCTTGCGTAAATTTTCACCAGGGCGCGGCCGCAGGTGCCGGGGAAAGTTGAAAGGCCGGGGAAGTTCCTGGCTCAGTTACCTCCCCCGGCACCTGCGCCCGCGCAAAAAATAAGTACATGGCCAACCCACCAAATTACCAGGAACTCGCTAAAAAAGCCATCTCCCAGCCCCTCGTCACCCACATCTACACCGCTGACCCCTCGGCGCACGTCTTCAACGGCAAGCTCTACATCTACCCCAGCCACGACGTTGACGCCGGCATCCCCTTCAACGACAACGGCGACCACTTCGGCATGGAGGATTACCACGTGCTGAGCGTCGACGAGCAAACGCTGGAGGCGACCGATCACGGCGTTGCGCTGCACGTGGCCGACGTCCCCTGGGCCACCCGGCAAATGTGGGCACCGGACTGCGCGGAGAAAAACGGCAAATTCTACTTCTACTTTCCGGCGCGCGACCAGGAGCAACGCTTCCGCATTGGCGTTGCGGTGGGTGATGACCCGGCGGGCCCGTTCGTCCCCCAGCCCAACTACATCCAGGGCAGTTACAGCATTGACCCGGCGGTGTTTGTAGATGACGACGGCGAAGCCTATATGTACTTCGGCGGCATCTGGGGCGGGCAGCTCCAGAAATACCGCAACAACGAATGGGCGGATGGCAACGAGTTGCCCGGCAAGGACGAAGCCGCGCTATGCCCGCGCGTCGCCCGCCTGACGGACGATATGCTGGCGTTCGCCGAAGCGCCCCGGGCCGTGCTTATTCTCGATGCGGAAGGCCAGGAACTCACCGAAGGCGACAACGACCGCCGTTTCTTCGAAGCCAGCTGGCTGCACAAGTACAACGGCAAGTATTACTTCAGCTATTCCACGGGAGACACGCACTACATCTGCTACGCCATCGGGGACAACCCCTACGGCCCCTTCACTTACGCTGGCCGCATCCTCGAGCCCGTCATCGGCTGGACGACGCACCACTCCATCGCCCAGTGGCAGGGCAAATGGTGGTTGTTTTACCACGACTCCATTCTTTCGGAGGGGGTTACGCACTTGCGCTCGGTGAAGATGGCGGAGATCAGGTATGATGCGGAGGGGCGGATTTTGGGGTTGGTGCCTTATGGGGAATGAGTTTACAATTTACAATTTAACATTTACAATTTGACATTTGCTGGGTGGGGTTGACGTTTGCTGGGATGATTGGGCGGGGCTGTTTTCGACTGGATCAGGACCTCCGGTCCGGCTATCCCTTTTGCCCATGGAGTTGCATGGAGTGTAGCATGGAGTTGCATAGAGTTTGGGGCGCCTAAGGTATTGTCGCGGCTTTAGCCCGACCCTCAACACCCCAGAACCAAAAAAACTCCCCCAAAGCGATTTATACCCCTGAGGAACTTTCGCCTTCAAAGATTACCACTTCGAGAAATTCCCCTCATTTCAGACGGCAAAAGATGCCTCGGAGGAGAAATCGCTTAGGAGGGAGGCTTGCTAAGAAATCAACCGCCTTCCCAGAAAACTAGCTCACTAGGGTTGATCCAACCTCCCGGCGGATGCCAAATTTTAAATGTTGAATGTTGAATCGTAAATTTTAAATCCCCCCGGCTCCTCGTAGGTGTCGATGGGCCAGCGGGTTGGAGTAAGGACTGGAGTTTTCCGCCAGCCCCCAACAAACTCCAAGCAACTCCATGAAAAACTCCGTGTCACTCCATGGGCTAAAAAAATACCAAAGCCAGCCCCCCTCATTTCAATTTTATCTCGCCCACGATCAACAAGCGAAAACCCGTCTCCTGCCGGAATTGCTCCATGGTACTCTGGTGCCCGAATTTAAACTGGGGATGCTTGGAGTTGGCCAGTACCGCCAATTTCTTTCTGAAGTCGGCCGCATTACGCCCCTCCATCAACAGAACGGTGGTTTGCCTTAACTGGTCGACGCCAAGCGAGATCCAATCCGAACCCCGGTGCTTAAGTTCTACCAGTATCACGTGTCCCTTATAAGTCAGCATCCCGTCGCAAGACCGCTTAAGGTTGCCGTCCTGATCCACAATCTCGATACAATGATCAATCGCGGTAAATACGCAAGGGAACGCGGCGGGGTTCAGCACCACGCAATTCCAAACCACCTGGCCACTTTCGTCAATGTACGCAGCCCCGCCGTCCTGCGGGTCGTGCAGGCCGAACCGTTCTGCCTGGCTTTCCGACTGGCACTTTGCAACGTTGAAATTAATCATCGATTTCTTCTTCGAGCTCCAGCAATTGATCAAAAAGATCATTTGTCTCCGCCAACAGCTGGTTCAAATGATTTTCGTCCGACGGAATACCATTGTAGTCTTTCAATCGCAGGATACTACCATCAGCATTCATTTCGTATACATACACACCTTCTCTATTTAAAATAGATGCCTCCGGAACGATGTTATGCACTGCCCTCCACCACTCCTCCGCACGTTTCTCATCGTCGACTTTTATTTTATCCACTACATTCTTAGCTTTTATAGCTAAGCTAGTATAATTTAATATATATGGACTATGTGTTGTAAGCAAAAGTTTATTCCCTTCCGTCATGTTATTGAATTTAAACAATTCGAACAACAACGACATCTGAGACTTCGGATATAAATTTTGCTCAGGCTCTTCTACAATATTTATAAATACTAAGTTTCGGTATACCGAATTGAGTTGCTCCAAAAGTAATTCCCGGAGATCTTCTGTGAGGTCTTTCCTATTCAGCAACTTATCTAATTGGTCCTTGATCTGTTTTTCCTGTTCAAGGCTAACTCTCTTTACACCTTTGCTCTCGTCTTTGTCTACATTCTCCGCCAAATTTTTAGACACCATGTACAAAGGCAAAAGCGATTGAATTCCACTAGAAGCGTTTTTCAGCCTAACCTTATAATCATCCCCTTTAATATAAGATATTTTATTCTGCCGCTGATATTCAAATTCTACTTTGGCTACCGGAATTGGAATAATCCCTTTTAAATTACGTTTTGCGGTTTCAAACTCTTCAAGAAAGGTGTAAAGCGGCAAAGGCAGATTTTTCAACCTGCCCGGATCCTCTACCACGCTCAAGAAATTCCTTTCTGCTGGCACGTACATTATCTTGGGAGATCGAAAATCTTTTAACGGTTGCTCTTCAATTATCACGTTTCCATCCCGATAAAACAAATTCACATGTTCACCATAATAAAGGATGATGGTATTATCTTTAAAGTAAGTATCTATTCCCTGATACGCACAGTACTTCTTACGAAATCGGTTGTAGGTAGTAACCTCTTTAACGGAAAGCTCCTTTTTGTACAAAGACTTTTCAATCCACGAAATGGTAGAAATTAACTTCGCAACGCTGCTTTTACCCGTGGCTTGATTGCCGATTAGGATAGTGACCTTTTCAAAATACAGGAACTCGTCATCTCCAACAACCCCCCCGTTGATTGGCCCAAAGTTCTCGACTTTAATCTTCGCCATCTTGCTGTACTTTACTGGAACAAAGCTAAGGAAAGGGACTTACTCCACCTATTTTAGTTGTAAACAACTCGTTTCCAGCCCTTTAAACCCCTTTCAGGCCTCGCTAACAGACTTATCGATGCCTCACCCGCCCCTTCAACACCTCTCTTCTACTCCCCCACATAGCCCATTGTCTAGCACACTGAGGAAGGAGCTCTGTGTCTTCAATCTGCTTTTGCTTTAGTGGGCTGTTGGAGGTCCAGACCTTCCCCATCGCAGCAGTTCCCAAACGGATCCGGACCTCCGGCCCGGCAAACCAACCGGACCAGAGGTCCGGATCCAAAAAAAGCTCCAAGCAACTCCCCGCCCCCACTCCAAGCAACTCCATGGGCTGAAGGAATACCCGGACCAGAGGCCCGGCCCCCTCTCATACCCCTCACCCCAAAAACCACCCCTTAAACTCCCCCCAACTCCGCGGCACCCGCGCCCCATCCTTACTCAACTCTTTTTCCCATTTCAGGGACATCCCCGGCACGAAAGCCAGCAAATCCAACGCTATTTTGATTTTCGCTTTCGCCGGCCGCTCGTACCAGGCTTCGCCGGGCTGCTGGGGGACGGGGAGTTGCTCCACCGTTTCCTCCAACTTGCGCATAAACTGCCGCTCTTCCTGCCGACTGACGAACAAGTCCTCCCGCGTATTTTCCACTTCCTGGCCGATGTGCAGCAGGATTTGGCCCAGGGCCGTTACCTTTTGGTTGGTGTCCTTGCCGGTGGCTTCGATGCGGTCCAGTTGTGCGGTGAGGCCGGGGAGGGCGGCTTCAATGGTTTTACGCTGCTGCTGTTCACTGGGTTGTTCGCCGAGTTTGCTGGCCAGGGACAACAAGCGGGAGGCAATTTGCGCCGATACTCGTCGCTCTTCCTCGCCACTGAGCACGCCCATGATTTGGTTGTCTTGCAGTCTCCGATAATCACTGGAGAGCAGCGCCGCCGCGTCCGAAGGATACTGCCGATCTAGCAGTTCCAGGGCTTCCTTTATTTGGTTGCTTGACACCAGTTGGCGTATCCGTTCAGCAAAATTCATCGGTGATTGTTTTTCAAGTCGTTGAAATCCTTCCAGTAAAAGCGCAATGGCAGTTTGGCGGTTGTTGCCGCAAAAGGCAATCGGGTCGCCTTCATTTCGTAATTCCAGCAGTTTATTCCACCCGAAATAGTGTTGGCCAAGCATACCCGCCCGGCAGCGTTCGCAGGGGCAAGGGATTTCCTTCTCAAAACTGATCCGGGGAAAAGAGCGCCGGTGTATCGTCTCCAATTCCTGCACCACCAAAGACAGCAGCGCGTAGTGCCGCGGTGCCGACCCCTCCACGATAATCTCAATGATCCGCTCCCCGTCTTTATCGGCCAGCGGACGGGAAACCCGCGCCCGGCAGCCTTCCCGGACCAAATAAACACCCTCCTGCCAGTAATGGTCCGCTTCCAGGTGGGGGTGCAGCCGCACGATCAACTGCCCGAGCAAACCCTTCGGCAAATAATCGTAGTGAAAACGCACGCCCAGGTCGGGCCGGACGGACGGCGCTGCGGGCTCGTGCGCAGAAAACAGCGTCGGCGTAAGGTACTCCCCTGCCTCTGTTTTCCAACAGAGTTCAAAAGCATCCATTTGCAGCAATTGCAGCATCAGCTCGTGGTTGCTGGGGTCCGTAACGCCGTTCTTTTGCCAAACGCTGACGATCTCCTCCCGCGTAAAACGCCCCTTGCGATTGATGATATCCTGGCTCTCCGTAATGCCGTAAACGGCGGTGGTGACCCAGTCGATATCGAGCAAAACGTTATCGAACAGCAGCCCGCCGTGTTCGTAGTGCAAGATTTCGCCGAGGCGGGCCAGGTAGCGGGTGAGCAGCAGTTTACTCTCTTCTTCGACAATGCCTTTGGGCGCACAAAGCTTGCCGAATTCTTTCCAGGAAATGCGCCGCTCTTCCCGCATTTCACCCAGCTCCCGCCGGATGTCTGGCCAGCCTTTGATGATTTTTTCCCCTACGCCGGGGAGTTCGATGAGCGCGGTTTGGATGTCGCGGCGAAGGTCGTCAAAAGCCCCACTTTGCGTAGCGAGGTTCACCGCTTGAAAACTGATCTCCAGCGTTTCCGCGTAGCGCTCCTGGTAGGGCCCGAGGTTAAAGCCTTGGTGGCTTTTATCGCTATTGAATACGTTGTGTACCACCAGCACCCGCGCCTTCTGCCCCGCGTTACGCCCCATCAGTTCGATAATGCGAAACCAGTAATTGAGCTGGCTGGCCTCGCTTTCCACATTGTTGCCGCGCTTATTTACCACCAGCAAAAAGACCGTCCCCGGCGTAAAAAAATACTGGTGGGTCAGGTGCTGAATGTCTTGCCCGCCGAAATCCCAGACGCTGGCGCTGTACGCTTCCTCCTTGCCGGGCACGGGAAATGTCCAGTCGCGCCAGATATTGATGCCGTGGGTTTGGGGCTCGTCCGGGTTCGGTACGAAAGTGGGGTCTTTGAGTTTGTGCAGCAGCGTAGTTTTGCCCACCTTCCCTTCCCCGACGATCATCAGACGGCCTTCGTAGGCTTTTTGGACACCGAGGCGCTCTTGATCGGCCAAGTACTTTAGGACCGCTTTGGTACCCTGCTGGGCGATTTCTCGGGGTGGGTTGATGAGGGAGTTTTCATCAAGATATATTCCGTCATCTGTAGAGTACCGACCAAACGAAATGGGCAGTCCTTTGTTCAATAAGGCCGCCAGCGGCTCAAGATCTTTAATTTGGTTGCGATTAAGTCCAAGTTTTTCCAAACCCACCATCCCAGCCAGCGGATCAAGATCAGTAATTTGGTTGTTGTGAAGCCAAAGGGATTCCAAACCCACCAGCCCAGCCAGCGGATCAAGATCAGTAATTTGGTTGCGAGAAAGATCAAGCACTCGCAAACCCACCAGCCCAGCCAGCGGAACAAGATCAGTAATTTGGTTCCTGAAAAGAATAAGCTTTTCTAAACCTACCAGCTCAGCCAGCAGCCCAAGATCAGAAATTTGATTGATGTGAAGATAAAGGGATTGCAAACCCACCAGTTCAGCCACTTCATGCGGAATCTTTAGTAGCTTCAACCCGCTCAAATCAAGCGCCCACTCCCCCTTCTCCCGGCAAGCCTCAATCCGCCGCAAAGCCTCTAGATACCCCGCCTCCGGCGTCTGCTCATCCTCCGTCAGTTCATCCCACTCTTTCATAGCACAACCTTTTCATACTCCCCCTACCCCATACCAAATTCCCCATCCACTAGTAACACCTCCGCATTCGTCAATCCATACAGCCGGTACACCAACACGTCGATCTCCGCCTCCAACATCGAAGTGTCGGCCACAGGATCGGACTGCTTTTGGGTTAGGATTTGGGTCACTAGCATTTCTCTTTTTGAATTGTTTGGATTTGGCAGGTAATGTCCGAAATATACTTCAATTTAAAGAACATTACCAGTAGTTATCAACTCAGAAACTGGCACCACTACCAGGCAGTAGCCTTAAAATGATCAAAACCTCACCCCACACCCAAAAACCAGACAGCCTGCAAAGGCAACATGTCCTTCTGCTGATCCGTCATCTTAGGATAAAACTCTTGCCAGAGACTGATGAATCTCGGGAAGTCAATCAGCTCCAAGTGTTTGAATGATTCGCGGGCGTAGCGCTCTGACTCCGAGGTGAAGCGGCCACTGGTAATGAATAAGCCTACGTCGCCCTCCTTATTTAATAGCCCGACTAACTGCCGCAGAACGTCCACACTAACCGCAGCATCCGGACGGTGCTTGACCTGGATTTTCATGCGCGGTGGTTTGGTGCCCAGCGGATCCCCGTAGGCGATCAGGTCAATGCCGCCATCTTTGCCCTTTGGTGCTACGTGCGGGATGAAATAGCCCATAGCAATGAGTAAAGTGCCGCAAATATCCTGGAAATCGTACGGTGTCATTTTAGTGACGTAGTCCTTGATGCCAGCGATTGCTTCTCTTTCGTATTCTTCCAGCCTTTGCGCTGGCGTGAGTCCGGGATCTTCTGAAAGTTCAGTTTCGACGGGTTCTTCCGGCGCAGCGTCATTTTGTTCTTTTTTCCATTCACGGTATTTTTGAATGGCGGTATCCAGCATATTTAACATGCCCGCTTTGTAAGCTTCTTCTCCTTCGGAAGTTAACGTCCAGATACCCTTGTTTTTACGCAAGTAGCCAGCTTTACTTAGGTCGATCGTGTAAAAGTTTAGGATAGACTGCCAGCGAATATAACCGGTCTTTTCGTACCGACTCCGTTCATGATCGTTGAAATCAACCGTTTCTCCCACGTACTCAATCACTTCATTCGCTAGTGCTTCGCCGTCGTTTTCGATCAAATAATTCACTGCCGCATCAAGCCCCCTAACCGCAGTTTGCTTTGTAGGAGAGGTTTTGTTCTTTGCCATATTACATCTTGTTGAATTCTTCTTTAGGTAGTTCAAAAATAGGGTTCACCCCCAACACCTCCGCATAACCCAAGCCAGTACACCAACCCGTCGATCTCCAGTAGCGTCCGCTCCGCCTACCTTAAGGCTCCCGAGTCCTAGTAGGCGATTTTGCGAACCTTACCCCCCAAAAAACCACCCCTTAAACTCCCCCCAACTCCGCGGCACCCGCGCCCCATCCGTACTCAACTCTTTTTCCCATTTCAGGGACATCCCCGGCACGAACGCCAGCAAATCCAACGCTATTTTGATTTTCGCTTTCGCCGGCCGCGCGTACCAGGCTTCGCCGGGCTGCTGGGGGGCGGGGAGTTGCTCCACCGTTTCCTCCAGCTTACGCATAAACTGCCGCTCTTCCTGCCGACTGACGAACAAGTCCCCCCGCGTACTTTCCACCTCCTGGCCGATGTGCAGCAGGATTTGGCCCAGGGCCGTTACCTTTTGGTTGGTGTCCTTGCCAGTGGCTTCGATGCGGTCCAGCTGGGCGGACTGCTTGAGCAGGACGGCTTCAGTGGTGGTAGGCTGTTGCCGCTCACGGGACTGTTGCGGGAGGTTACTGACATATGCCAATAGGCGACTGGCTATCTGCGCCGATACCCGCCGTTCTTCCTTACCGCTGAGCAGGCCCCCGATTTTGTTATCGAGCAGAGCGCGGTAATCCCGGGAGATCAGCGCCACAGCGTCCGAAGGATACTGCTCGTTCAGCAGTTCCAAGGCTTCGTCAATTCGGTCGTCCGACACCAGCTGGCGCACCCGTTCGGCAAAACTCATGGGTGATTGTTTTTCGAGTTGTTTAAATCCTTCCAGCAGGACGGCAATCGGTGTTGCATCCCCATACTGACAATACGCTTCTGCTTTACCATCTTGCAGCAGTTGCTGCAGTAAAGTATGGGGAAAGTAGTGCTGTTCTCGGTTGGGCTGCCGACAGGTTGAGCAGGGACAGGGAATGGAACGCGTGAACTGAATCCGGGAAAAAGAACGGTCAATAACCGTATCCAACTCTTGGCGAATGCGCCGCAAAAAAGCGTAGTTCTGGGGTGCGGCCCCTTCCACCGTAATCTCTAAATAATTACTGGCCACGGGCTGGCGGACCAAAGCGCGGCAGTTGGTTTCCGGATCTTTCAGATAGATCCCGGAGCGCCAGTAGGCTTCTCCTTCGGCCAGTGCGTGGAGGCGCACGATCAATTGCCCGATCAAGCCCTCCGGCAGGTAATCAGCGGAAAAACGCAGGCCCAGATCGGAGCGGACCTCCCGGGCGGCTGCCGCCTTTGCCGAAAACAGGGAAGGGGTCAAAAAATCGCCGCCCTGCGTTATCCAACACAACTCAAACGCGTCCACTTGTAGCAGCTCCAACATCAGGTTATGGTCGGTGCTGCGCGTTACCCCGTTGGCTTTCCACACCGCAATGATCTCTGCGCGGCTGAAGCGGCCCTGGTTGTCAATAAATGCCTGGTTCTGGGTAACCCCATATACGGCGGTGGTGATCCAGTCAATGTCCAACAGCACATTGTTGGACAACAAATTGCGGCCTTCGTAATGGATGAGTTCCCCCAGTCGGCCCAGGTAGCGGCTCAACAACAGTTGACCTTCCTCGCTCTCAATCCCGTGCTCCTCGCAGAGATCTGCGTAGGTGTCATAAGTGATTCTTCTTTTGTGGCGCCAAGCCCCCAACGCCGCCCGAACGTCGGGCCAGCCTTTGATGATGTCGCGGCCTACCTCCGGAAGCTGCAGCAAGGCGCTTTGTATTTTCTGGCGCAGGTCGGCCAGCGCACCCACGTCTTCGTTGAGGTTGACGGTGTGAAAATCAATCGCCAAACTATCCGCGTAGCGTTGCTGCAATTCTGCGAGGTCGATGCCCGTGGCCGTCCCGTCGCCACTGAACCGGTTGTGAACCACCAGCACCCGAGCCTTCTGGCCTGGATTACAGCCCAGCGCCGTAATGATGCGGAACCAATAATCCAGGTTGGCGTACTCGTCCTGGGTATTCGAGCCGCGCTTATTGACCACCACTACGTACACCGTTCCGGGGGTAAGAAAATACTGGTGGGTCAGGTGTTGTACGTCCTGGCCCCCGAAATCCCAAACGCTGGCCCGGTACTCGGCGTTGGTCTGGGGGACAGAAAATCGCCAGTCGCGCCAAATGTTGATCCCGTGGGTTTGGGGTTCGTCGGGCCGCAGTTGGCAGTCCGGATCTTTAAGCTTGTAGAGTAAACTGGTTTTACCCACTTTACCCCTACCGAGCAGCATCAGGCGGCCTTCGTAGGCTTTTTGGGTGCCGAGGCGGTCTTGTTCGGCCCAGTATTTTAGGACGGCTTTGGTGCCTTGCTGGGCGATTTCCAAAGATGGGTTGGTGAGAGGGTTGTTGTAAATATAGATTCCATCCATTGGGCCATGCTCCTTAAAAATTAGCGGCAGCCCTTTTTCTAATAAACTGGACAGTGGCCCAAGATCAGAAATTTGGTTGGAGGAAAGATTAAGCTCTCGCAACCCCAACAGCTCAGCCAAGGGGCCAAGATCAGAAATTTGGTTGCCGGAAAGGTAAAGCTCTTGCAACCTCACGAGCCCAGCCAATGGCCCCAGATCAGAAATTTGGTTGCGTTCAAGACTAAGACTTTTCAAAGCCACCAGCCCTTCCAGAGGGCCAAGATCAGAAATTTGGGTGCGTTCAAGACTAAGACTTTTCAAAGCCACCAGCCCATCCAGGCCCCCTAAATCAGAAATTCGATTACCGCCAAGCTCAAGCCATTGCAAATTCACCAACTCAGCCAGCGGCCGAGGATCAGAAATTCGGTTGTCACCAAGCTCAAGCCTTTGCAAACCCATCAACTCAGCCAGTGGACCAAGATCAGTAATTTCGTTATTGTAAAGAATAATCCTGTACAAACTCGTCAGTCCAGCCAGTGGACCAATATCAGAAATTTGATTGCCGTTAAGATCAAGCAATTTCAAACCCACCAGCCTGGCCAGTGGCCCAAGATCAGAAATTCGGTTATCACCAAGATAAAGTTCTTTCAAACCCACCAACCCAGCCAGCGGTCCAAGATCAGAAATTTGGTTGTCATTAAGATATAGCTCTTTCAAACCGACCAGCCTCCCCACCTCATGTGGAATCTCCAGTAGTTTCAACTTGCTCAAATCAGGCCCCCTCCACCTGATCTCCCGCCATTCCTCTATCCGCCGCAAAGCCTCCCGATACCCCGCCTCGGGCGTCTTTTCCTCCTCCGTTAGTTCCTTCCACTCTTTCATACCACAACATTTTCATACTCCCCCTCCCCCATACCAAATTCCCCATCCACCACCAAGACCTCCGCATACGTCAGCCCATACAGCCGGTACACCAACACGTCGATCTCCGCCTCCAACAACGAGGTGTCCGCCTGCGGGTCCAACTGCTTTTGGGTTAGGATTTGGGTGACGAGATTTGTGATAGACTCCTCGTATCCGTTCAAAGATATTGGCATTGGAAAGCTTTCAATCTTGTATTTTTTCCACCTATTAGTCCCCATCCCCGTAGTTGTCGATATTAAACTAAAGTAAAATTCCGACAGTCTTGAATTTAAAATCGCCATTTTCAATTTTAATTGCTCCCCCACCATAAAGAAAGTGGTTGCCTCAGCAAACACATTTTTTTCAGTATATGCAAATTTTGGCTTATCTGATATTTCACCCCAAATCAGTTTTGGCTGGAGAAATAGATCAAAGTATGCTTCTGAAGGGTTATTATCCAGTTCTGCCCAGTGATGTTGTCCATTCACAACTTGCCCCCTTTTAGACAATCGTTCTTGATGACTTAATAAATACTCAAATATTTCAGGATACTTTTTTTCGACCTCCATGTGCTGTTTGTACCCTACCTTGACAAGGTATAAATCAGGTAATTCTATACTGTACTTTTTAACATCTCTTCCACGAACTAATTGAGGCAAAATTTCAACAGCTAAGGGATTCGAATTTACGAACGACTCGTAGAGTGGCTTTTCAATTATAAAAGCCTCATTATACCCAGTCTTCACTCCAAAGCTAATTCTGATACCCGAGTCTGCAAGACTTATAGAGTTTGCTTCTATTTTAGTTTTTACATCATGCTTACGCTCATTTATCACAGCCCATTCTTCGTTTGGCTTAGCTTCAATTTTATATCTTTTTTTGAGTGCAATTGCTGCAAAGTTAGAAATTTCAAAAGACTGCTTATCAATCGAGCTTACGTAAAATTTTGAATCCGTACTATTCTTTCGAGAGTAGAAGAGAAGATTCACCTCGACAGTTGCCTCTTCAAAGATCTGTAGATCTTCAAAATTCACTATGCCATCAATTTGGCCATTCTCTAGCAAGAATGACTTAAGGTACACTCCATATTTAGTTTGAAGCCATGAATTTGATGTTATGAGTCCAAATGAACCCCCTATTGACAAAAGCCTAGTGCTTTTTTCGCAGAATAAGCAATACACATCGCCACGCCTTGTATAAGTAGTGTAATTATGACTAAAGTAATCCGCTTGGCTTGAAAGGTCTTTCAAAGGCACATACGGCGGGTTCCCCACCACCACATCAAACCCCAAAAACTCCCCTTCCGCGCCCAGCACGGCGGGAAATTCGAAGCGCCACTCGAAGGCATTTTGGTAGATGGCATTGTTGCGCACGCCGGCCAGTTCGGTTTCCAGGGTAGTCACTTTGCTGCGCAGGGCGGGCAGCTCGGCGGCTATTTTTTTGGCGTCGACGGCGCCGAAGAGGTCGCCCACCTCCAGCAGGCCCTCCAGTTGGGTGAGTTTGCCGCGCACTTTGGCCAGGTCTTTCACGCGGGGGTCGGCGCGGGCAATGTGGGTCTGGAAGTTGTGTTTCACCTTATCGATCAGCTCCAGCAGTCGGTCTTTGTCGTCCTTGCCGGTGGCGCGGTGGTAGTCGCGCACGGCCTGGCGGTAGTCGTCCAGCGTCAGCCCATCGGCGGCGCTGAGGGCCTTGGAGAGGTCGTCGTGGAGGGCGAAGCGGGAGATCAGGGAGTTGCCCTGTTTGATGTTGATGTCGATGTTGGGGAGGGTTTCGAGCTGCGTTTGATTGGCGATTGGCGATTCTTGAGTCTTGATTCTTGATTCAGCTGCCGCACGGCTTTGCTCGCTCCGCTCGTCGGGGCGGCGGTAGTAGGCATTTTTCAGCAGCTCGATCCAGAGGCGGAGCCGGCAGATTTTGACGGAGTTGGGGTTGAGGTCAACGCCGAAAAGGCAGTTCTCGATCAGGGTGCGTTTTTCCTGGAAGAGGGTTTCCTGGATCAGCTGGATGCGCTCGTCGTAGGCGCTGCCCCCCGACTTTCCCGGGGTGGCGGGCCGGACGGTGTAGGCAAAGGCTTCGCCGTTGAGGAGGTCGGTCACCACGAGTTCGTCGTTGGCGACCTCTGCTCTTATCCGAATTTCCACTGCACCTGCGTCCGCGCCCAAAATGCCCAGCTCCGATTTGGTGGCGATCAGCTCGTTGAGGGCCGAGACGAGGAAGTGGCCCGAGCCCACGGCGGGGTCGCACACCGTGATGCTGTTCACCAGGGCATTGGCGGCGCGGCGGGCCTCCGTGTGGTAGATTTTGCCGAGGTAATTTTTCAGGTCCGCGAAGCTATCGGAAGCAAAATCGGCGAAGGGGCCGGTGTCGTCGCGGAATTTCTGCACCACGGCGCGGCGGATCGTCTCGCGGCACATGTATTCGGTGATGAAGCCGGGCGTGTAAAAACTGCCGTCGCGGTAGCCGTTGATCTTCTCAAAAATGAGGCCCAGCACGCTGGCGTTGATCAGCCGTTTGTTTTCTTCCTGGATGGCGGCCTTGCCCTCGCTGCTGAAATCGTAGGCATCCAGAAATTCAAACAGGTAGCGCAGGGGCGGCAGCGCTCCCGGGGCCGTCTAAAAAGTCAGCCCCAAAGCTGTGGGGTGCGCCACGGTGGCTGTGCTGGTTGCGTTCTGACACATTTAAGAAAAAATATGTGTTCCTTTTTTGGGCCTCCCCACATGCTGGGTGGGCCTTCAGGGAGTTAAAAATGCCGTCTAGACGGATTTTTGGGCCGTTTTAGGTCATTTGGGCCCTTTGTACGACCGGAGTAAGCAGACTACGCCCTTGCTCAATCGATAATTTATGTAATCGACGAAGATTTGTGGCTATCGAAAGGAGGCCCATCTCAATGTTAACCCCCGTAAGTCCCTTTAGTGTAAACCGACGTCTTCCCAGATTGGCCTTCAAGTTGCCAAAGAAGCCCTCGACTTCTGCGTTACGGCGCAGGCACTTTGCTCTACCCTCTTTCGTGCTCAGACGAGCTCGGGCTTGCTGGCGATAGCTTTGACCTTTGTGGCTAATGGTTACCACTCGGTTGCCGTCTTGTTTATGACACATCCCGCGCAAGGGGCAGCCTATGCAATTGACGGCTTTGTACTTACTTGTTTCACGGATATACCCACTTGCTGTTTTCTCCTCTCCCTCTCCACAATACGTCATATGCTGACCCATGGGGCATATCAGCACATTTTGCTCTTCGTTATAGTATAACTGGCTTGGCGCAAATGGCGCTTTAAGTACTCCTTGCTCTTCCTTGTAATAGCCCGGGTATTTGAGGTAGGCTTCTATCTCCTTGCCCTCACAATAGCGATAGGCCTCTTCGTTGCCATACCCCGCATCGGCTGTAATGGCCTTGGGCAAGTTCAATCCGATTTGGCTTAAGATCGATTCGGTGTCTTCAAGATGAGGAATGAGGCAGGCCGCATCAGAAGGCGTCTGGTGCATTGTCCAGTTTACAACAAAGTGGTTTTCCGTTCCCACTTGAGCATTGTAGCCGGGTTTTAGCTCCCCGTTGCCCAAGTGGTCGTCTTTGGGCCTCATGAACGTAGCACCATGATCCGTTTTAGAGTAAGACGACCGATCTCCCAGTAATTCTTGCTGGCGCTCATATTCCTGGAGTTTGGGCAAGGACTTGCTCTCCAGGTTTTTCAGTTTTGTCTTTGCCTTTTTGACCTCTTTGGCTTCCTCCTTGGTGCTGGGGGACTGACTTTCTAAGGCTTTGTTGAGTCGATCAATCGTTTCTTGGACTGCTGCACTGTCGCTGAGTTTGTCCCCTTGATCATCCCCATCGGCAGCTTGCTCATCCTCTTTATCCGCTTTTTCACATAAAGCGTCAATCTGAGAAACGATCATCCCTATCTGGTCTAGCACCGACTTCTTGTAACGCTCAACGTTTGACTTCCAAACGAAGGTGTACCGGCCAGCTACTGACTCCAGTATAGTGCCATCTAAAAAGTAATCATCCAGCTTGACATAGCCTTGTTCATGTAAAGTCAACAAAACGTGGGCAAACACTTCCTTTACCCGGCCACCCATGCGGTGCTTGCGAAAGTTATTGATCGTATTGTGATCGGGAGTGGACATCCCACTTAGCCACATGTAGCACACGTTCTCATAGCAAGCCTTCTCAATCGAACGAGATGAGTACACCCGATCAGAATAGGCATAAACCAACACCTTAAGCAGCATCCGAGGAGAGTACGCGCTACTGCCACCTCCTAAATAGGTGCTTAGGATCGAATCAATGTTCATCCCATCTATAATCTGGCTGATCAGCCGCGCCTTATGATGAGGCGGTACCATGTCGGCAAGATGTGGAGGGAATAGCAAGCCTTGGTTCTGGAGGTCAGGCTTGAAAACTGCTCTTTTTGTGCTCATCGGCTACGGGGATGGGAACAGCCTCAAAATACTACTTTTTCGTATTTTGTACCAGAATGCCCCCCTAGTAGACTTTTTAGACGGCCCC
>NZ_JACSIT010000097.1 GCF_014349155.1 Neolewinella lacunae | reverse complement strand
CGCTGCGCGCCGCCCACCTAGCATTCTAGGTACTTCGTGTACTCCTCTCCGTATTCTTCCATCAGCTCCCGTTGGACGGCTGCGAAGTTACGGACCGTTTTTGCCCAAGCCGGTTTAGTCGCCTGGAGCGTCAGATAAACCTGAATCATCAAGGACTTAGTCGACGGCCAGCTTCCTTTGCTTTTGGTCGCTTTGCGTAAATGACGATTGACGTTTTCCAATGCGTTGGTCGTGTAAATTAGCCGGCGCATCTGCGGACCAAAGCTCATGAAAACCATAAGCTCGGTCCAGTCTTTTTGCCATAAGCGGACTACATGTGGGTATTTATCCCACTTCAACTCAAAGGCCTTGAGGGCTTCTACCGCACCGTCTTCATCCATAGCGGTATACACTGATCGAAGGTCTTTACAGACCTCCCGACGGTCCTTAAAGTCCACCCCGACGACGGAGTTGCGCACCTTGTGTACGATACACCGTTGAAAACGGCTGGCGGGAAAGTAAGTACCAACAGCATCGACCAGGCCTGGCAAGCCATCAGCAATGAAGACTTTGATGTCCTCCGCACCGCGCTCCTTGAGGTCAGCCAACAATACCGACCATTGGGAAGTACTTTCGGCTCCGCGGCCCGTATACATGCTTAAAATGTCTCTGTAGCCATGTACATCAACCCCATAGAACAGATAAGTCGCCACACTGGTAGACTTGCCCTCTAAGCGAATGTTGAAGTGAATAGCGTCCATGAAAACGGCCACATAACAAGTTTGGAGAGCACGTTTCTGCCAAGCCTGAACATCGTCCCATACCTCGTTGACAATGCCCGTAATCGAGGCAGGGCTGATAACATGACCAAACATCTCATGTAAGTGGTTCGAGATGTCTTGGTACGAGTTACCGCGAGCATACAAGGATAGAATCTGTTGGCTCATGTTCGGTGCCAGGTCGTGCTGCCATTTGCCAACGATGGCCGATTCATAAGTACCCATTCTGTCCCGGGACGGACTAATTTCGGTAGGACCAAAATCGGTATTGACCTTTTTATTAGCCCTACCGTTGCGCTTATTTGGCAGCGCATCAGGGTTGTTAGCTTCCAGTTCAAGGTGCTCTCTGAGTTCGGCATTCATTGATTTTTCAATCACATGCTTGATCAAACCAGTGAGGACTCCTTCGGTCCCACCTAGCGGTTTACCCGACATGAGGCCGGTGATGATGTCGGACTCGAAGTCCGCGAATGTTTTGTCTTTTTCGTTTGCCATGACTCAATGTCTGATTTTTATGGCAGACACACATTTTTAAACACCCTCCTCCCCCCCCTACTCCACCAAATACAATTCCTCCTGCCGCCCACCGATGTACCGAAAACCCTCCCCGTCCCAAAAACCGTCCTCTTCCATCATCATGCGGATGTCCGTTTTCCAGGCGTCGAGGTAGACGCGGGTGTTTAGCTCAATGCTGTAGGCGGTGTTCGGGTACAGCGGGTAATCCCCCGTGTGGGGCACGCCGCCCTGCTGGTCCCAGAGGCCGATGGTTGGTCCGGCAGCGTGGCCGTGATAACCGATGGGATGGGTATAGATGGTGGGGCGCAGACCAGCGGCTTTGCCCGCCGCGAGGGCAGCGGCCAGCAACTGGTTGCCCGTCTTGCCATTTTCGAATTGGTCCGTCAAAATGTCCATCGTCTGCATTCCCTGCCGGAAGGCATCGACCAAGTAGGCGGGCGCCGCCGTCTCCCCCGGCCGCAGGACGTAGGCGTTGTGCTGGGTGTCCGTATTGAGCCCGCAGTAGGTGATGCCGAAGTCGCAGTGCAGCAGGTCACCGGGTTGAATGACGGTGCTGCCCGGCCGACTACTAAAGGCATACAACTCCCCGCCTTCGGCGCGCTGTACGTCGACGGTGGGGTGAAACCAGACTTCCAGGCCTAATTTATTGCTACGTTCGCGCATAAACCAAACGACGTCTTCCGTAGTCGTCACGCCGGGCGTAATGATGCGGTTGCTGAAGGCCTCTTCGATGATGGCGTGCGCCACGGCCATCACCTGGCGGTAGACGGTCATTTCGCCCGGCAGGCGGGTTTCGAGCCAGCCCACGGCAAGTTTTTCACCGCTCACCAGGCGGTCTTGGTACTTGGCGGGCAGGCTGCTGCGGAGTTTTTCGTAGTGGTAGGCCGAAATGCCGTCGGCCAGGCCAAAGTGCTCGCTGCGGTTGACGGCGATCTTTTGCGGGTCGCGCTCGGCGATGAGTTCGGCCAGGCGGGCCCACTGGTCGGGCTGTGCCTCGGGGTCCCAGGCCTGCTTGAAGACGTCGCCCACCGCGTAGCGCGCGCAGGCCAAAGTCTCCAATTCCTTGTCCGGTCCGGGATCGTGGATCAGTAAAATGGTGGTGCGCCGCGCCCCCATCCACTTGCTGGGAAGCATCGTGTTGAGCACCGGGTCCTCGTTGTATTCCCGGCTGATGATCACCCAGGTATCGATGCCCTCGCGGCGCAGCAGGTCGGGCAAAATCGTCTTCGCGCGTTCCTGCAGCCAGGCGTCGCGGAGTTCCCCCTGCCGTTGTAAGGACAGCAAGGCGGGGTAGTCCGCAGGTTGCGCAAAGAGGAAGGAGGTATTCAGCAGCAGAAGGAGAGACAAAAGGCGCATGTTGGCAATTTTTTTTGGGCGCTAAACGCAGGTGCAAGGTAGGTCGGGGGGAGCGAAGATTGACTAGGGAGGTCTGTAGTTCATAGTTCATAGTTCATAGTTCAGTAGTGCATGGGGGTGCCAAATCCCTGACCCCGGAGGGGTCCAACCTTAATAACCCCGGATGTAGGACGCAGAGCGTCCGTAATCCGGGGGTCGGGGACCATCACCCGCAGAGCGTCCGTTAACCGGGGGTCGGAACCCGCAGAGCGTCCGTTATCCGTGGACTGGGAACCCGCAGAGCGTCCGTAATCCGGGGACCGGGGACCATGCACCATAACCCACACAGCATCCTCCTCTCCTCCCCCGCCCCAGCTGCTCCCCCTTTGGGGGTCGGGGGGCCAACTAACTCCCCCCTTCGGGGGGTCGGGGGGGAGCACCTGCGGCCGCGCCCACACAAAAGCCCGCCTCGCGTCGATAGTTTTACTTACCTTTGCCCGGATTTAACTGCGAAATATGGGATGGTTTAAGCGGCTTACGAGCGGCATTCAGACGGCAACGCGCAACAAGAAAGACACCCCCGAGGGACTCTGGTACAAGTGCGAGCGCTGCAGCGAAACGGTCACGCGCAAAGAACTGCGCGAAAACCACTACAAGTGCCCCAACTGCGCCTATCACGACCGGATCGGATCGGCGGAGTACTTCGAAATGCTTTTTGACGGATCCTTCGAGGAATACCAGCCCGATATGGCTGCTGCCGACCCTCTGGAATTTTCCGACCTCAAATCCTACAAAGACCGCCTTAAAGCCGCGCAGAAAAAGACGGGCCTTACGGACGCCATCCGCGTGGCCAAAGGCAAGATCAACCGCCGGCCGATCATCATTGCCTGCATGGATTTCAGCTTCATCGGCGGCTCCATGGGCAGCGTGGTCGGCGAAAAAATTGCCATTGCCATCGACGAGGCCCGCAGCTCCCGCACGCCCCTGCTGATCATCTCCAAAACCGGCGGGGCCCGCATGATGGAGGCCGCCTTCAGCCTCATGCAGATGGCCAAAACGAGCGCCAAACTCAGCCAGTTGGCCAAAGCCGGCGTGCCCTACTTCAGCCTGATGACCGACCCCACCACCGGCGGCGTCACGGCCAGCTACGCCATGCTCGGAGACATCAACCTGGCCGAGCCCGAAGCCCTGATCGCTTTCGCCGGTCCGCGCGTCGTCAAAGAAACCATCAAAAAAGAACTGCCCGCCGGATTCCAAACTTCGGAATTCCTTCTCGAAAAAGGCTTCCTAGATTTCATCGTGGACCGCTCCGAACTGAAGGAGCGCCTGGGCGATTTGCTCTACCTCTTCGAACCGGCTAAGAAGGGTGTCTAGTCGGCTGATCGGCATAATCGCCTGTTTGCTGCTCGCCAACGTAGTCAACTACGCCCTCGGGGAATGGCTGGAACGGCAGACCCCCGGCTGGGCCGCACCCCTGCCCCAGGCCGATGGCTCGACGTTCAACACCAGCCGCTTTTTCCAGGCCCGTGCCGATACCGCCTTAGCGACCCGCCCCGACGCCGAGGCCCTGCTGGATTATTACACTTATCTCGACCAGGGCGGCAGCCAGGCCTACCTCCGCTGGCAGGCCGCCCGGCAGGAACTCCGCGCCGTCTCCACGCCTTTTCTGCAACGGGCCTTTGCCGTTGCCGCCCAGGCCAACGCCGGAAAATACCTGGCCTTGCTCCTGTTCATCGTCACCCTCCTGTTGCTCTACGGGCGGGGCCTGCGCGAAAGCAACTGGTCTACGCCCCTGCTCTACTTCGCCATCAACGCCGGCACCGCCGCCCTTTTCGGCAGCCTCGTGGCACCGCTGTTTACCGCCGTGATGGCCGGGCTCTGGCTGCTCTATTTCGTTGGCTTGCGATTGTACCTCCCGATTTACCACACGGAGTGGTCCAGGCTCATGCGGCCTTCCCTCACACTTTGCCTCTTCCTGCTGGCGGTGATGGCCTGGCGGGGTCCGCAACTGCTCAGTTACTGGTTCTGGACAAGCCCGCTGTTCCGCCTGGGACTGACGCTGGTCACCCTACTCGCCGTGTTCTTCCACTGGTCCATCCTGGCCACGGTGCTCAAAGCCGCTAAGATGGATCTCACCGCCCGCTTTTTCGCCTACGGTATGCCCCTGGGGACGGCGACGCTGATCCTCGGACTTTTCCTCGGCCTCTACGGCCCCGTAGGCGGAACGGCCCTGGTGCAATTGAACTACGAACTCCTCGTTTTACCTCCGGCCACGGTGAGCGCATTCAACCCCGACGCACCTTTCGTGTTGTTCTTTGCCGGAGTGATGCTGCTGATTATTTCTGGCATCGGTTACTTCATCCAACGCATCGCCAAGTAATGGCTTCCTCATTGTGGCCTAACGACGAATCAATCCACCTTTCATTTCCTACTACCAAAGATGAAACTATTCACCCTCGGCACCCTACTGTGCCTTTTCACGGGGCCGCTGTTGGCCCAAAACCCCTCCAATAAAATGGATTCAATTTCCTACGCCCTGGGCGTTATGCTTTCCGACAACCTCAAATCACAGGGCTTCGACCAGGTCAACCCCGCCGAACTCGCCAAAGGCTTTGAGGAAGGTTTGGCCGGTAAGGCTACCATGGACCGCCAAGCGGCCAACGCCCAGATCCAACGCTACATGCAGCAAAAACAAGAAGCACAGGGTGCGGAAGCCCGCCAGGAAGGCGAAGCCTTTTTGGCCGCCAACGCCCAACGCCCCGAAGTGAAGGTCACCAGCTCCGGCCTTCAGTACGAGATCCTCAAGGAAGGTACGGGAGCCTCCCCCACCGCCACCGAAACGGTAGAGGTCCACTACCACGGCACCCTCATCGATGGCACCGTCTTCGATAGCTCCGTAGACCGTGGCGAAACGATCTCCTTCCCCCTCAACCGCGTCATCGCAGGCTGGACGGAAGGCGTCCAACTGATGAAGGAAGGCGCCAAATACCGCTTCTTCATCCCCTACAACCTCGCCTACGGTGCCCGTGGCTCTGCCCCCAAGATCCCCCCTTACGCCGCCCTAATCTTCGACGTAGAACTCTTCGAGGTCAAGTAAGCCACCCTCAACCCCGGAGGGGTCCAACCTCAATAACCTCGGATCCAGTGCACAAAAAAGCCGGCATCCTCCCCCGCAGGGAAGATGCCGGCTTTTTTTGCGATAAACCTACGGCGTGGGCTCAGGCTTTGGCTACGGGAGCGACCACGATTTCCTTGGCCGGGGCCTCGCGGAAAAAATCGGGCACTTGCTCCAGCAGGCCCGCTGCGTAGGCAAAGGAGGCCAGCAGACCAAGGGTAATCAGAGCGGTAAAAACGCGGGCCTGGCGGCGACGGCGGCGATCGTTAATTGCGGTGCGGTAGTTCATCTCTCAGCGGTTAGGTAAATACTTGTGGGATAAACGAAACAACTCCCCCACCCTGTATATTAGTTTGCCAGGAAATCCTAAATCAGTGTTAGCAAAAAGCTATTATGTCCGTAAACACAGCAAATTACCGCGCCATCCTGGCTGAAGTCAACGCCGCCGGAGCCCATCTGGTGGCCGTATCCAAAACCCACCCCGTGGAAGACATCATGGTCCTCTACGAACTGGGGCACCGGGATTTCGGGGAAAACCGCGTCGCCGAACTCCTCGAAAAACAGGCGGCCCTGCCTAAAGACATCCGCTGGCACTTCATCGGCCACTTGCAGCGGAATAAGGTTCGCGACCTCGTCCCCTTCGTTCACCTCATCCACGCGGTGGATAGTGTACGGCTGTTGCGGGAAATCGATAAACAGGCGGGCTTGGCCGGACGTGAGGTACGGGTCCTGTTGCAGTTCCACATCGCCGAAGAAGAAAGTAAATATGGCTTCGATCCAGAACAGCCCGAAGTCCTCTTGTCCGAGCTAAATACCACACCCCTTATCCATACCACGATTGCGGGCGTGATGGGCATGGCCACCTACACCGACCACGACGAGCAGATTTTTCTGGAGTTCAGCCGCCTGGCCGAAGTCTTCCGTTTCCTCAAAAACAAGGCTTTTGCCGCCAATCCCCACTTTCTAGCCCTGAGCATGGGAATGTCCGGAGATTACCCCATCGCCCTGCAACTGGGCAGCACCCACGTGCGGGTCGGGAGCCTGCTCTTCGGGGAACGTTAGATTAACGTGAGGTGGAGTCCTTGCAATAATCAGCAGTAATTGGTCTTCAAAAGGTAGTTCTGTAGTTCAGTAGTTCGGTAGTGCTAAAAAACCATTGTGATCTAAGCATCTGAAAAGGAGCGAATTTCTACGTTGCCTCCCCTTCAACCTGAAGCTATTTTCACCCGAGGAGTTCCGCAGAGCTGGTCAACACTACCCCCGCCGCCGCCATCTCCGCTATGGCGCGGTCCACGTCGCCCGGCACCAAATCCACGCCCCGGCAGGCATCCACCACCAGGCAGGTGCGAAATCCCTCCCGCAGCGCATCAAGGGCCGTGAATTTTACGCAGTAATCGGTAGCCAGGCCCAGCACGTGCACCTCCTCAATTCTGCGCTCCCGCAGCCACCCGGCGAGGCCGGTTGCCCTGCGGTGACCGTTGTCGTAAAAGCCGCTGTAGCTGTCAATCGTCGGGTCGGTGCCTTTTTGAAAGACTTGGGTGATGCCTTCCGTCCGCAGTTCGGAGACAAATTCCGCGCCCCAGGTGCCTTGCACGCAGTGGATGGGCCAAAGCACCTGGGGCAAGCCGTGCAAATCAATTACCTGCCCGGGTTTGCGCCAGGGGTGGTTGGCGGCAAAGCTCTGGTGATCGGCCGGGTGCCAATCCTGGGTGGCCACTACTGTCCGGTACTCCCCCATCAGCCGGTTGGCCAGCGGCACTATCCGGTCGCCTTCCGCCACCGGCAGCATCCCCGTGGGCATGAAATCAACCTGCAGGTCCACCAGAATCAGGGCAGTAGTAAGGCCTTGCATCTACTTAGCTTTTATTTCAAGCAAAGATAAGTCCCCACGCGCAGGTGCGCAAATTTCTCTCTCTTTGGGGCGCGGGCGCAGGTGAATAGGAAGCCTTGAGGAGCAAGGTATTGTCGCGGCTTCAGCCCGACCTCTCCCACCGGAAGGTCTTGTCGCGGCTTTAGCCCGACCACCTTTCCGGCTTCAGCCCGACCTGTCCCACCGGAAGGTATTGGCACGGCTTTGGCCCGACCTCTCCCACCGGGAGGCGAAGTCGCGACTTTAGCCCCACCTGTCTCGCCAAGAGGTAATGCCGCAGCTTCAGCAAGCAAAGCCTCACTCGCCAAAGCAATGCTTCAGCATCGGCACCTCCAGCAAAGCCGGCAGACCATCCACCACCGCATCCGGGGCCGCCCGCCAGAGCTGCTCGGCCGTCTGCGCTCCCGTCGTGACGCCAGCGGTAAAGCCACAGCCCGCGTTCTTGCCCTCGGCAATGTCGATGGCGGAGTCGCCTACTTTCGCGACAATGCGCGGGTCAGTAACACCGGCCAGCTCCATGGCCCGCAAAATCATCGCCGGGTGGGGTCTTCCTTCCTCTACGTCAGATGCCGTTACCAGGTGGTCGTATTCCTGCCCCACTGCCCAGCCCATCTTCCGCAGCAACAGTTCTGCAGTAGCCCGGTCGTAGCCCGTATTCAGGGCAACCCCAATACCATTTAGTCGCAATTTCGCCAGGAAAGCCTCTGAGCCCCGATAGGCCGTAACCACCGCTTGGGCGTAGGCCTCCGCCAGCATTTCGCGGAAGCGGGCGTGGAGGTCTTCCGCCGTGGCATCCGACTCCGGCGTCCCAGGATACATGGCCGCCAGAATATCCCGAGTGGCTTGCAGCTTTTCTTTGCCCGCGCCGTGTTCCAGTACGTCCGCCAGGCTTAGTTGGGGGAACCCGCCGTTGGTGAAGGCACGGTGCAAGGTCTTGTAGACCAGGTTGTCTTCGTTGACCGTCGTCCCCGCCATATCGAAGACGAATAGTTGAATGTTTGTCATGCGTTTTTTGCTTTCTGCGAGTAGTTGGAAATGCGGCTAGAGCTATTAGGAAACGTCAGGTTTGGGGTGTTTTCCCTGATTTTCAGATGGTTAGATAGCCGTAGTTTTTAGTTCGGTAGTTTTCTACCTCGGTATTGGACAATGCCCCATTACCGAACTACAAAACTACCGAACTGCCTTCCAAGAGCCGTTGAAGACCAGTTGACTGTGATGATTACAAGGGCTCAGCCTCGCGTTAGGAGGGGTACAATTCCTTGATGTGCGCCTCCGCGTAACCCGGGCCAGCCGTCATTCCCTTGCCCCCAATGCCCGTTACTACGTGAATCCGCCCGTCGATGGTCTCGTGATAAATGTCTTGCGTAGCGCACTGGGCGTAGTAACCCGTCCAAGTCCGCTGCAACTCCCAAGTAGGGAGAGCAAAGATTTTCTGGGCTTCGCGGATCATGTAGTCGTTCACGGGTGAGTAGGCATCAAATCCGAGTTGGTCGGCGGCGGCAGCGGCGGCGTACTCGTGGCTGTCGCCGAGGATAAAGGAGCCATCGGGACATTGCTTGAACAGAATGTGGATGCTCCATTTTTTCCAGTAGGCCCCAGGGTCTTCGCTGGCCTTCACGCTGGCCCAGGAGGGGCAATCGCCAAAGGCTTCGTAGCGGCGGATGCTCAACCCCGTGAGGATGTTGCCCGGTACGGCTGGCCCGTTGGAAGCGGCTGTTTGAAGCATCTGTAGCTTGACGGTCACGAGGTCGCTGGCGGCAAAACGCTCGGGAAAAAGCAGCTTAAACTCGGTGCCGGAACAGACGATGGCGCGGTCGGCACGGTACTCATTGCCCCGGGTGTCCTTGGCCCAAACGTGGGTTTCGCCGCCCATTCCACGTACCTCCAGGTCTTTGATCGCCGTTCCGGGTTGGTAGCTCAGGCGTGCGTAGCGGTTTTGGAGGTAGGCCAGCACGCGGTGGATCATCTCCCGGGCTTCGACCGTGATTTCCTCTGGAAAGAACAGGCCGCCGACGCAGTAGTCGGCCCGCAGACCAGGGTAGCGCGCCAGACATTTATCCCGACTGAGCAATTCGCTGGGGTAGCCATTGGCCCGGTTGATGTCCCACAATTCTTCCAATAAGCGCCATTCTTCCGGGTCCGAGGCCAGGTAAACCGAGCCGTGGTGCCGCACGCTAATATCCGTTTCCTGTTGCAAAGCCTTGTAGATCGCCAGGCTCCGTCGGCCGAAAGCTTGCCACTTCGGGGTCATGCCCGAAGGAACGACCTGCCCGAAATTACGTACCGAAGCGTTCTGCGGCGCTGCATCGCGCTCGCACAGGCGCACACTCAGCCCCAGCTCCAACGCCGCCTTAGCGTGAAAGGTGCCCAGCGTGCCCGCACCAATGATGATCAAGTCCGTTCTCTCCACGAAATATTCCGTTCAAGGTTAATGCTCAACAACCTTATTTCACCGCCCCGGGTACAACAGCCCCGGCATCTTCGTTGGCTTCCTGGAAGTTGTAACCCAGCAAACTGGCTACGGTGGCGGCCACTTGCCGTTGGTAAAGCTGGGGTCCGTTTTCGATCATGCCTTTGGCGGGCGTATCTGGGCCGATGATGGCCAGCCAAATCTGGTCCGCACCGGGAATGCTGGTGCCATGGCTTTTCCAATCCGTCATGGGGCTTTCGCCCCGGCCGTGGTCGGTGGTGATCACCACGCTGGTCTTGCCCGCGTAAACGGGGTCGCTTTGCAGAAAGTCCCACAGCTCGCGCCACATTTTGTCGGTGTTGTGCGCGGCATCCAGGTAGCGGTTGTAGCTGCCGTCGTGGGCAAAGTCGTCGGTCTCACCGTAGCTGATGTAGACTACGCGGGGGTGATCGCGGCGCAGGTATTCCATCATGAATTGGTGGGTCAGGACGTCGGGCCGGACGCTCCCCCACAGCAGCGGCGACTGGTCCTGGATGGTGTTCAGGAAGCGTTCGCGTTCGGTAATCCGCTCCCCTTCGGCTTGGTTGTAGCCGGAATTGACGGGAATGCCGCTACGTTGCTCGTTGACGATCCAGTCGAAGACGTCCCAACTGCCAAAAGCCGCCACCCGGCCCCGGAATTCGGGCTTTTCGTGGAGCCACTCCAGCACCGTTTTGTTGGGATTCCACTTTTTATCGTTGGAATTGATGCGGCCATCGGCGTAGCCGGTCAGGATCTCGTTGTAACCGGGGTAGGAGAACCAGTAGCGGTTGCTGCAGTTGACCTTGCTGCCCACCCAGCGGTTGCCGAAGACCTGGCCTTCGGTAGCTAACGTCTCCCAGAACCAAGGCATGAGTTTAGCACGTCTTACCGCTTGGTTGTCAGCCAGATAGACTTCCTTCATGCGACCTGCGTCGGAGGTCAGTTCGGGGTTGGCGATCATACTATCCACTGCACCGCCGAAGAGCTCCTGCCAGCGCAGCCCGTCCATAGTGATGAGGATGACGTTTTCCGTTTGGCGGTCCGCCAGTTGGGCGCGCACGCAGGTGCTGGCCAAAGTCAATAAGAGCAAGGGAAGGAAGAAAGTGCGCATCGTGAAGGATGTTTAAATGGAAGTTCAGTGTCTGGTGGTCAGGAGGGTGGTTGGCGGCAATTCCAGCAGTGGTGGGTTGGCAACTTGTTTGAGGCGGCGTTCCATGGCCCACCAACTCAGGAGGGCGAAGCAGCAGCCCGCCGCCCCCACTACGTAGGACAAAGTAGTGAAAAACGTGAGCCAACTCCTTTCTACCCCGCCCAGGTTTTTCAGTAGTAAGACGCCAACGCTGCCGGCGTATCCACTGGCATCGGCCACGTAGACGAGGAATCCGGCGGTGGCGACCTGCCGGAAAGCGGCAATGAGGCGATCAAAGTAAATGGCATTCAAGGGGACGTAGCCAAGGTAAAGCCCCAGGCCCATCAACACCATCCAATAAGCTCCGTTGAGCCAGCCGACGGAAAAGGCCAGGGTGGCCACGATGATCAGTAGCGTAGAGCCTACAATCAGGGCGTAGTAGTAGCGGAGCGCTTGAAGGTTGTCCTTCACGAAATAACCCAGCACCAAGGTACCCAGGGTGATGAGCGCAATGGGCAGTTCAGCCAGCGTAAAAACGGCCGGTGCGTCGGCGTAGCCCAGTGCGGACCAAATTTCGGCGGCGAAGTTGTCGCGCACGTCTCGGAAGGCCGTAATCAAGACGTAGTAGAGCACAATCCCCGCCAGCCCGGGCCCTACCTTGCGGAGGAATTGCCGGCGATCCTGGGCCGACATCGGTTCCCGGCGGGTGCGTGCCTCGGCGTCGGCCAAGGTTGGGGGCGGTAGGCGCTGCAGCCAGTAAATGAAGCCCAGGAGGGGGAGGAAAAACAGGGCCCCGGTCAGGGCTGGCATCCAGTACATTTCCTGCACCTGCGTGCGCGCCAAAAAATCTTGCATGATCCAGGCACCAACGCTTTTGACCGCTCCGCTGCTGACGATGAAACTGACACAGAGCATCGCGGCCAGCAATTCGGTGGTACGCCGACCTTCCAAGTAGCTGAAAACGATGCCCCAGATCATGCCCAGCGGGAGGCCGTTGCAGAAGAGCAAGACCAGCGCCAGCCAGTGGTTGCCTACCAGGCCAAAACCGACCAGTGCCAGCTCGGCGGCCACCATCAGGCCGATGAACAGGCTGGTGCGCCGCGCGGCGTGCAGACCGGCAATGACCCGGATGCCGATGAATTTGGAGAGCGCGTAGCCACAAACCTGGGCAATGACGAGGGCGACTTTGAAGTCGAGCCCGCCCAGCTCCGTCGCGTCGGTGTAGGTAGCCACGGTGAACGGTTTGCGAAAGGCATACATGCAGAAATAGGCCCCGAAAGCGGCCAGGCCAGCGGAGAGCGTCAGCCACCTATCCCAATGGCGTGGAACCTCGTTTTGCATCGTTCTCTGATTTATCGTGGTGGGAATCCGCGCGCACTAGCTGATGATTAGCGGGTGAGGAGGAAGCTACCTCGCTCCCTGTGGCTGAGATGCAGCGGAGTTTGGGCAAACTTATGGGCGTGGAAGTCGTTAAAAGCCCCTTCTCCACAATCTTCATAATTGTTTAAGGCCGAGCTAACATGCACCAACCTGAGTTGCCTGTGAGGAAACATTGGCGTCGACTTTTCCCGGTGGGACGGCTTGGTAAGGTGTGGTAAAAATTTAACTCAGCAACTCCTTTGCTTAACCAAATCCTAAAATGTTGCTAACCTAAACACCACGCAGCATCCAGACTTTCGCCGCGTGTTATTGCCGCACGCTCTGGAACGCCCTTTATCCCTGCCCGCCTGGCTACTGCCGTTCTTTGGGCTGGTTTTACTATTGGGCTTGGGCGCCTTCCCCATTTACATCGTGGATGAGGCCCGCAACGCCCAGGCCGCCTGGGAGATGTACCGCGAGGGGTCGTGGATCGTGCCCACCTTCAACGGTGGGGTGCGGACGGACAAACCGCCATTGCATTACTACGCCATGATCCTGGCTTACCAGGCGTTGGGGAAGACGGCCCTGGCGGCGCGGCTGGGCAGTGCCCTTTGTGGTTTCCTGACCGCTTTTACCCTCTACTACTTCACCCAGAAGACCTATGGCAAGACGAGCGCTACCCTGACGGTGTTGGTTTATTTGCTGGGTTTTTACGTGCCCTTACAGTTTCATCTTGCCACACCGGATGCTTACCTGGCAGCATTTTTCACTTTGGGGATGTTGGCCTTGCACCAAGGTTTCCAGGACCGGGACCGCAGCTACTTGTACCTGGGCTACGTGGCCCTGGGGGTGGCAACGCTTACGAAAGGCCCCGTGGCCTTGGTGCTGGCGGCGCTGGGCTGGGGTATTTACTGTTTGGCCGACTGGCAACACTTCCTGAGAAACGTTCTGCGTTTGCGGCCCCTGGAGGGCTTGGTGATCGTTTCGCTCGTGGCGTTGCCTTGGTTTATGGCCGTCCACTTTGCTACGGATGGGCTGTTTACTGAAGGCTTCTTTCTGGAGCACAATCTGGCGCGGTTTAGCCACACGAAAGAGGGGCACGGGGGCTCTCCTTTGCTCATTCCAGCCTTCGTCCTCCTGGCCCTGTTGCCCTTTGGCTTCTGGCTGCCGCGGGGACTTTGGGCCCTGCGCGAGCGGGACAAAGGGCTGGCGTGGTTGGCGGGAGCTACGGCAATTGGGGTGGCCTTGTTTTTTGCCATGAGCAAGACCAAGTTGCCCAGCTATCCTTTTCCGGCCTTGGGCTTTGCTGCCATAGTGATTGCTACTTGGCTGCGGCGGTTTTGGCAAGGCCGGGGTGCGCGGCGGTCAGACCACTGGGCTTTTGCGCTGGCGGTATTGGTCTTAGCGTCCGTCCCAGTGGCGGCCTACCTCGGCTTGCGGCAGGATCGGGTGTTGCGGGCCTTGACCCCGCTTTGGTGGCAATTTACGCTGGTGCTCCCCTTTGCGCTGTACGCCATTTGGCAATGGTCGCGCCGGCGATTTACGCGGGGACTGGCGGGTTTGGCACTGGGTTTTTACGCCCTACAGATTTTCCTCTTCGCCAGCTTTTTGCCCCGTTTTAATGCCTTTAACCAGGTGGCAGCGGCAACTCCCTTGTTGGCCTCGGCGCCCGACTTCTGTGCGTTCGGTCGCTTTGCCCCCGCCTACGTCTTTGCTTTTGATGGTCCGATCGTCCGCTACGAAGACGCTGCGGAATTGGCGGAATGGCTGGCCACGGCACCCGATGGGGCGCTGGTGCTGACGGCAGAGCGCTACCTGCCGTCCTTGCCTTCAGACCTGGACTTGCGGGAAGTTTTTCGTCAAAAAGACCTCTTCGAATACCCAACCACCGTAATCTACCGCTACTATGCCCACGAGTAAGACCCTTCGCTTATTCCTGCTGCTCCTGTTTCCGATCCTATTGATTGGCTTAGCCGTTGTGTGGATGACGGAGAAAGGAACGACGGTCCTTTACTTTGCCGCCCACCGGACGGCGTGGGCCAATTACCTTTTCCGCCACTTAACCTACCTGGGGGATGGAGTGATGGTGGGTGTAGTGTGCCTGGTGGCAACGTTGGTGCGTTTTCGCTATACCCTGATGCTGGTGGCCGTTGGCATTGGGCAGTTATTAGTATCCGCCTTTTTTAAGCGGATCGTCTTCGGGAACACCCCCCGGCCGCTGCGTTACTTCGCCGAACAGCTGGAACCGGCGTGGCTAATTAAAGGGGTGGATGTCCATACCAATTACGCCTTTCCTTCGGGGCATACGATCACGGCCTTTGGCTTGGCCTTGTTCATCGCTTTGATGGTAGATAACCGTTGGGTGACGGTGAGTTGTGTGTTGCTGGCGGCCGCGATCGGTTTCAGCCGCGTCTATCTGTTTCAGCATTTCTTGGAAGACGTGCTTACGGGCGCGGTCATTGGAACGGCCAATACGGCCCTCATTTTTTACGCTTTTGCCAACTGGCGCTCCTTCTGGCGAAGTGGTACTTTATCGGCTTCGGTCCTTGGGCGGAGGGGATTGGGGGTTGGGTACTGATGGCGGCTTTGATCAGACCCCAAGGTATTGTCGCGGCTTTAGCCCGACCAGTTCAGTCGGGCTGAAGCCGCGACAATACCCTGCCCCACCACCATCGGGCCTAAGCCCGAAAATTAGTATTTCTTCTTCGCAATCCGGTTCTGGGTAATGATGCGCTGGGCTTTCGATTTGAAGCGGTCCACGCCCGCTTCCCGGAGCTGGGCGTGTTTGGTTTTACGGCCCTGGACGCGCTTGCGCCAGCGTTTCCAGCTGCTCAGTTTCAACTCCCGTTTCATGAGCTGAATGACCTCGGCTTCGCTCAAACCGAATTGGTAGGTGATGGCTTCAAAAGGCGTCCGGTCTTCCCAGGCCATGCCGATGATGCGATCAATGTCTTCGGGGGGGAGTGTTTTTTCCATGGCGATTTCTTGCAGTATCCCGAGGTGGGTAGGGGTAGAAGCAATGGTGAGGGAAATGGTTCATGGGAATTATTCTCGCCTCCCTAAGGCAACGCCGCGGCTTTAGCCCGATCCTAGACCCGGAGGGTCGCCCAATGTTGCGAGGGGATTCATCCCCTCGCTTTAGTTCCAGCAGTGCCCCCAATCAGAAGTAGCGCCCCAACATAGGATGATCCACGATAGCGCGCTTCAGCTCCAGAAAGTCCACCTCCGCCTGGTGGCGGTACACCACCTCTCCACCTGGGGCTACCAGTAAGGTGTAGGGAATGGCACCATTCCACTCAGGATCGATCGCCTCGATGAGTTCGTAGACGTCCTGGCCGGAATAGTGGAGATTTCGGACGGGGGAATGCACCTTCTCCAGAAACTTGAGGGCTTTCTCGTGCTGGTCAGGTTTGTCGGTTGACAGGGAGATGAACTCGAAATCGCGCCCTTCGTACATCTGCTGCAAGACGAGGAATTCGGGGTATTCGCGCACGCAGGGACCACACCAGGTGGCCCATAGGTTGATGAGCCGGAGCTTGGTGCCGGAGTTTTTGACCAATTCTTCCACGCCCGCCAGGTCAATGGATTCCAGACTTACGGGGCGGGCGGCCCATTCGTTGGCGACCTGTTCTTTGTACTCCGTTTTCCAGGCCCACTTGGTGGAACAGCCGAAGGTCTTGGTCTCGGGAGTGGCCACTTCACGACCCGCCAGGAGGTCGTCTACGGCCGCCCGCAGGTCTTCGGCGTTGGCGCTGCCGGGGCGTTCGACTTTGTCTATGCGGCCTACGTAGCGCAGCACCCGGGCTTTGTCAAAAACGAAGGTATGGGGCGTAGCGACCGGGCCGTACTGCAGAGACGCGGCGTGGTCGTCTCCATCGTAGAGGTAATCGAAGTTGAAGGCGGCATCGCGGTGGCGGATGAGCATAGCATCGTAATCGTCGTTCAGGTCCGTGTAACCCAGCTCGTTGTAGAGCAGGCCGAGCGGGCTGTTGGGCGAGATGGCCACTACCCGGACACCCTTCGCTGCGTAGTCCCGCGTAAAGTCCATCAGCCGCTGTTCGTAGGCTTGGGCGGTGGGGCAGTGATTGGCGGTGAAGACCACGACCAGGATCTCGCTATCGGCGTAATCGGCCAGTTGGTGGTAAGCTCCGTCCGTCCCCATGAGTTTGAAATCGGGCGCGGGACTGCCCAGGGCGAGGGTCGGGACCTCCCTGGCCGCCAAAGCCTGGGGCTGGGCGACGAAAGCCGTGGTGTCCGCTGCCCGGTCCGCATCAGCTTCCGGGGCATTTTCCTGGTTTTGACAGGAACACAAGGTGAAGAGCAACAAAAGGACGGGGATAAATCGTGGCATGAACGCTTTTTGGGGTAAGATAAGGAACTGGGCGGAAATCATTGATTACGTCAGGTTGGGGAGATATTTACTGATTGTCAAATGGTTAGATCGCAATGATTCTTGAGTTCGGTAGTAGACAATGCCCCTCTACCAAACTACAAAACTACCGAACTGCCTTCTAAAGGTCGTTGAAGACCAAGTTGTGGTTATTGCTAAGGCCCCACCTTACGTTTGATTGCTCCGCTCTCCTCCCCCACCCCAAGGCCTCAACCCAGCACCGCAAAGACGAGGTACACCCCGAAAAACACGCCCCAGGTCCCCTGGTAAAAGCGGGCGATGGAAGATTGCTCTTCCAGATCAAGGCGGCTCGCCAAAAAACCAAAACCCAGGAGTAAGACGAGCAAACACCCACCGAGTAAGGGCCTACCCAGCCACCAGGCAACGCCCGACGCCACCACCAGGGTGCCGGCCAGTAAAATGCTTCCGGCACCGTAAACCCACTGCCGGCTGCGGAGGAGGGTCAAAGTCCGGATGCCGTACACTGCGTCTCCTTCGGTATCGGGGAGGTCCTTAAACCAGGCGATAATGACGCCGAATACCAGGATGACGGCGGTCAGCAGCCAAACCGTCCCCTGCACCTGCGCTCCGGCGCCCAATTGCGTTCGGAAATGCAGGTAAAGCAGCAAATTGACGATGAGGCCACGCACCGCAATGATGCAAAAGGCGGCCCAGAAGTGGTAGCGCTTGAGGCGGATGGGCTCCGCACTGTACACCGTACCGAGAAGCAAACTGCTGAGCACCGTCAGGGGCAAATAAGGCGGGTAAATCAGGCAGCTGAGCACCGCTAAAAGTCCGCAAACACCCACGATGACGCGACCGGTGCGCAGGGAATAAGCTCCGCTGGCCAAGGGCAGGTAGGGTTTGTTGATGCGGTCGATCTCGACGTCCGTGAGCTGGTTCAGGCCCGTGATGTAGACGTTGGCCGCCAGGCAGGAGAACAGGGTCCAGGCCAGCAAAAGATGGTCCGTAGCCCCCGTGAAGCGCACCGCAATGCAGTACAGCGCGACGAGCGAAAGCGTAGTGCCCACCACCGTGTGGGCGCGGGCGAAGCGCAAAAAAGTGATCATCGCCTCAGACTTTAGTGGCCCGTAGGAGGCCGTAGCGGATGGCGCCGGTGGCGAAGCCTTCCTTCATGTACTTCATGGCCCAGGCCCCTTTGACGGTGCTGGCACCCGCCCGTAGCAGACCCGGCCAATTGCGGGGGTCCAGCCCCGAGCGGATGACGGCCCCCCAGAAAGGCTCAACGGCCGCCGACCAATCATCGGTGGCCACGTGGGCAAATCCGGTGCCCTCGGCGGCGGCGGCCAAGTCTGGCACACTCACCAGGGGAGGCAGGTGGTAGAGCTTACAGATGTTATCCAACACCCGTTGATCAGCCGCAGAAAGCGCGGGCGGTACGGGCCGGTGACACCACGTGGCCATGATGAGCCGACCGCCCGGCCGCAAAAGGTGGTGAAAAAGTCGCATCAGCCGGGCTTTATCGGCCATGTGCTCTGCACTCTCCATTGACCAGATCAGGTCGTAGGCATTAGCTGGCTCATTTTCAAGGGTATAGACGTCTTGGGTGCGAATTTCCAGGCGGTCGGCCAGCCGGGCTTCGCTGTTGTAGCGCTGCCCGTTGGCGGCTTGCACGGGGCTGAGCGTCACGCCCAGGCCCTGGCTGCCGGGGTAGCGCATGGCCAGGTGGCGGCTGCTGCCCCCCACGCCACAGCCCGCGTCGAGAAAACGCTCGATGCGGGCGGGAGCCTGCCCCCACTCCAGCATGGCTTCGATCATGTCTACCTGCGCCTGCCGGTGGTCCACCTTGCGGCGGCCGTCGGGGCCGTAGTAGCCGTGGTGCATCTGCTCGCCCCAGGTATTCAGCCACAGGGGTGTGGAAGCATCGTAGAAGTTCCGGATGCGGGTATTGAGGCTGGACATAGGTAAATGGGTTCAGGGACGGGCGGCCGTTGGCGCAACTTAGCGCCGCTTGGCCAGTCGGTTGACAATGAAGATGGTAGCGATGACCCCCACGGCCACCAGAGCCACCTTCTGGTGCTGGTTCAGCGGCTCGGGTTCTTTATCAATGCCGCGTAAAGGCGCGGTGATGCTCGCCACCAGGGCCATGGGGATGAACAGGAATCCGGCGGCGGAACCGGCCAGCACGCGACCAGCCAGCAACATGCCCCGCCCCAGGCTCATGCCTTCCTGTTCGGCATTGACCACGGCCGTCTCGTGTGGAACGGGGGTGTAGGCATAGGGACTTTTTCCCGCCTGCGGTTTGCGGCCGATGATGGCAATGCCGTAGCGTTCGCTTTTTTGCCAGTAGGGCGCTACGTAGGTGTAGTCGATGCGGTCGAAGCCAGCATTTTCGAAGTACTGGTGGTAATCTTCCTCCGGCGGGAAGAGCATCCAGGTGTTGGCAACGAACTTGGAGAAGGGATTGACCGGCTCGAGCGGCCCGATCATGAGCGCCCAGCCCCCGGGCTTCAAAACGCGGTAGGCCTCCAGAATCCCCAACTGGGGGTCGGGCCAGTATTCGATGGAACCGGCGGAAACGTAACGGTCGAACGTATCGTCGTCAAAAGGCAGCGCCTCGGCATCCCCCAGCTGGAAGGTGCAGCCCGCCAGTTCTCTTTTGGCCAGGGCGCGGGACATTTGGTGGGGGCTCTGGTCTACGCAAGTAACGTTCTCGGAGGGAACCCGCCGGACAATGCCTTCGGTGGTAAAACCCGTGCCGGAGCCCACGTCAATTACGCGGAGGGTCTCGGGGTCATCCCAGTAACCGAGGTCGAGCGATTTCTCCCGCATCTTTTCGGTCCAGAAAAGGGGATTAACCAGTTTATCGTAGAAGATGGAGAGGTAGCGGTAAAACCAGTAGGCCTCCTTTTTGTGTTGCATCAGCCGCATTGGAACATCTTTAGGATCTTGGCAAATTACTGCGGGTTCCGCCGGAAGGACGGAACCCGAAGTAAATTAAGGGCATTTTTGGGAGACGGCGGACCATCTCTGCCCTTTTATTCCGGAATATTGTCCGGATTGAGCAGGTCGTAGAACTGGTTGAGGCGGGGCAGCAGGATAATGCGGGTCCGGCGGTTGGTCGCCCGGTTCTCGGCGGTGCTGTTGTCCACCAGGGCATTGTATTCACCACGGCCGCTGGCGATCAGGCGGTTGGGGTCAATGCCGTAGTTCTGCTGGAGGGTCCGAACGACGGAAGTAGAGCGCAGCACGCTCAAATCCCAGTTGTCTTTCACACACGCCGTTTTGATGGCCACGTTATCGGTGTAACCTTCTACCATCAGGTCCAGATTAGGACGGCTCTTGGCGATGGCGGCGATCTTGGCGAGGACCTCCCCGGCGCGATCAGTAATCTCGTAGCTACCGCTCTTGTAGAGCATCTTGTCGGAGAGGTTGATGTACACCACGGTTTTGTCCACCTTGATGTCGACGTCCTGATCGTCGATGCCGTCTTTGAGTACCTGCTTCAGGTTAACGGCAAGGGCGAGGTTAATGGAGTCTGCCTTAGACTTGGCGGCTTGGAGCAGGCGGATGTACTTGTCTTTGCTTTCCAGCTGGGCCAGCGTGCGGTTGATGTTCTGGTTGGCCCCCTGGCTGAGCACGGTGAGGTCGCCGACCTGGGTTACCTGCTGGTCGCGCTGCTTTTTGAGGTCGTCAATCTGCTCTTCGCGGATGCGCACCTGGGTCTCGGCGTTCTGGATCTGGCCCTGGAGCTGGGTTTCGCGGCGCTCGCAGTCGGCCAGGCGCTCTGCGTAGCGGTTGAGTTCCTGATTGCGCTTGGCCATCGCATCCTGTTCGGAAGCCAGCTGGGCTTGCAGCGCTTCGTAGTCTTTCTTACTTACGCAGGACGAAAGGCCCAGCGTAAGGACGAGGGCGAATAAGAGAATTTTTTGCATTGTTGGGTGATTATTGGTTGTAAATTAGTGGGTGCTCCAGCACGCTGCATGGCTGGATGTTTCAGTTGTTGTTAACGAAACGATATGATCCAAAGGGATGTTCGCAGGCAGGGTTTATTGCGAATTAACAAAACCTTAAGAGTTGTGTCGTCCACTCCCACCTCGCTTACCTGTCCCGGAAAATCCTGGCACTATTCTGCCCAATCTAAGCCTCGCCCCTGGGGAGAGGAAATTAGAGGATAGCGTGAAAATCTGGTGTGGTCTGCGCAGGGGCTGTTCGGTGCAAGTTCCCTCATTTTGCGCGGTCGCAGGTGCAAGGGAATGCACTGAGGAGCAGGGGAAGCAGCCAGGGTCGGCCATTCCTCCCTCTACCGCAGGACTACCCTAACCCAGGCAGTCCGTCCCCGCTCCGTAAGCTGTAAGGCGTAAGCGCCGGCTGGCAATCCTCCCAGATCTGCCTGGAGCCTCACTGGCGATCCTGGCAAACGGGTGGGCTGCAATTGCCGTACGCTCCTCCCCAGCGCGTCGTAGAGGACGACGGTTCCGCTTTCTCCAAAGACGAGGGCGTTGGTCTCGATGGTAAGCAAACGGTCCGTTGGATTCGGGAAGATTCGGGCGATGGCAAAGTCGTCATTGCCCTGGCTGCCACAAGCTTCCACCAACCTCCGCTGGGCTTCGAAGACGTTGAGGCTGCCGCCCGTCGCCGTCCGAAAATTCAGGGACTGGTTGGGGTCCGTCCCCCCCAGGATGGCTTCCCGGACGAGCAGGGCGGCGGCCCCAGGGTTGGTCTTCGACTGTTCCAACAGCAGCGGACAGGGGGTGGCGTACAACAAAGCGATGGCCCCGGCAACGTAGGGTGCCGCCGCGCTGGTGCTGCCGAAAGGGCCGTAGCTGCCGTTGTTGCGGGTTGTGAAGCTCTCTTCGCCGTGGGCTGCCAGGTCAATGCTGCGCCTGCCGAAAGCGGAGGAGCGGTAGAGGAGGTCATCCGCCCCGAGGTTGGCTACGCCGATGAGGTAGTCAGAAGGGCAGTCGGTGGGCATGTCGCCGAAGTCGTCCACGTCCCAACTCCGGTTGGCCGTGGCCGCAGCGGTGAGCACGCCGGCGTTGCCGAGGTCGTCGTAGAGGCCTCCCCAGACGGCGTAGTCGGCGCAAGTGGCTCCTTCGATGCCCAGGCTGAGGTTGGTGGCCACCACAAAAGCCCCTTCGGCTCCCTGGCTGGCATTCCAGCGCCGCCGCTGTTCGAGGATGTATTCGTAGGCCTCGATAATGCCTGCCGAGTCGTCGATACTGAAGAGCATGACTTTAAGGTCCCAGTTCGTCCCGGCAATGCCTTTTCCGTTGTTACCCTTCGCCCCGAGGATACCCATCACCTGGGTGCCGTGGGTGTTGAGGGGCACGGCGTTGTCGTTGGCAATCAGGTCCCAGCCGTAGCTGTCGTCTACGTAGCCATTGTTGTCGTTGTCTTGGCCGTCGTTGGGGATTTCGCCGGGGTTGCGCCAGAGGCTGGGGGCGAGGTCTTCGTGGCGGACGTCAAAACCGGCGTCGAGAATGGCTACGACGATGTCGTGCTGGTCGGTAGTTTGGCCGCCGGAGCTGAGGTTCCAGGCCCGGTCAAAACCCGCCCGGGCGAGGTTGCCTTGCTTGCCTGCGTATTCGGGGTCGTTGGGCGTGGAGCGGAGATCGACGGCACGGTTGGGTTCGAGGGCGAGGACGGCGTGGGAGGACGAGAGCATTGCCTCGGCCCGTTCGCGCGCGGCGGCGTCGGCGAAGGTGAGCAGTTCAATGCTGCGGCGGGCGGAAAGGGGACGGCGCGCCAGGACGTCCGCCGCAACCCGGTCTTTGGCCGAAGCTTTGGGGTGCCAGCGCACGATCAATTCCCGCTCCGGGTTTTGGGCAATCAGGTTGGCCTCCCCGGCTCCGAACGCCAGCCAGACCAAGACAAGTAATAGCCAGGATGTCCAATGCCTCATGCCACGAAGATAAGACGGGACAACAGCTTCGGCCTGGCCCAAGTCGACCTAGCGTCGGGCGCAGGACGGAAAGGGATAAGGACGGCCGGGGAAGTTACCGTCCCCTGCACCTGCGGCCGCGCCCTAACCCACCACAAAATTGATCATCCGCTTGGGCACGACGATGACTTTGCGGACCGCCTTCCCCTCCAGTTGCTGCTGCACACCGCTATTGGCCCGGGCCAGGGTTTCCACCTCCTCGGCAGTTGCGTCGGCGGGGAAATCAAGGGTCAACTTGGTCTTACCGTTGAAGGCAATGGGGTAGGTGAAACTGTCTTCCACCAGCCACTGCTCCTCCACCTCCGGCCAGGCCGCGTGGTGGACACTCCCCTGCCCGCCCAGGGCGGCGAAAAGTTCCTCGGCAATGTGCGGCGCGAAGGGCGCGATGAGGCGAACCATCGGTTCCAGCACCGCTTCCTTGTTGCACTTGAGGCGGCTCAACTCGTTGGCGGCCACCATGAAGGCCGAGATGCAGGTGTTGAAACTGAGCTTGTCGATGTCTTCGGTCACCTTCTTGATCAGCGTGTGCAAGACCTTCATTTCTTCCTTGCTGGGGGCGACGGAGCTGACGTTGAGTCGGTCGTCGTTGCCCACGTAGAGGTTCCAGAAGCGGCGCAGGAAACGGTACACGCCATCGATGCCGCTCACGCTCCAGGGCTTGGCCTGGTCGATGGGGCCGAGGAACATCTCGTACATGCGGAAGCAGTCGGTGCCGTAGCGGACGCTAATGTCATCAGGGTTAATCACATTATGATACCGCTTAGACATTTTACCGACCTGAGCACTCAACTCAAGGTATAGACGACCTTCTTTGTCCTTCTCCCAGATGAAGCTGCTGCCTTGCTGGAGCACGGTCCGGAAGTACGCCGCATCCTGGGCTTCGTCCTGGGCAATTTGCTCGACGGCTTCTTTGTAGATTCGGAAGCTCGGGATGTTGTTGACGCTGCTTTCCTCGACGATGCGCAGGGGGACTTTGCGGGTGCCGGCGCTTTCGTCCAGGACCAGGTGCCCTTTGCCCAGGCCTTCAACTTCGAGCGGCGTTCCTTCGGCCACGTTGGCCCCAACCCACACGGGATGGCGCTGCCCGTCCTCCGTCAGCAAAACCCCGAGTTGGATGCTCGTGATCGGCGCTCCGATCATGCCCTGGTTCAGCAATTTCCTGTAGGGCTCCTGCGTCGGCACCTTCCCAAGGTCGAAGAGGAATTTGTGGATCAAACGGCTGTAGAGGATGTGGCTGACGGCGTGTTCGGCGCCGCCGACGTAGAGATCGACGTCTTGCCAGTAGTCGGCGACCTTGCGGTCTACGAACTCTTCGCTGTTGTGGGGGTCCATGTACCGCAGGTAGTACCAGTTGGAGCCAGCGGTGGCGGGCATCGTGTCGGTTTCCCGGCGGCCCTGGGGAGTGGTGTTCCAGTCGGTAGCGCGCTTGAGGGGACTTTCGCCGGAGACGGCGCGGAAGTCTTCCATGGCGGGCAGTTCAACGGGCAGATCGGCCTCGGGCACCAGGTGGGGCACGTCGTTGGCGTCGTAAATGATGGGCCAGGGCTCGCCCCAGTAGCGCTGCCGACTGAATACGAGATCGCGGATGCGGAAGTTCACCTGCTCTTCGCCGCGACCCAGTTCCCGCAGTTTGGCGGTGGCGGCCTCGATGGCGTCGGGCACTTCCATGCCGTTCAGGAAGTCGGAATTGATGAGGATGCCCACCTTGTCTTTGAGCGTCGCGCCGGGGTAGTTGCTTTTGTCGATGACGTCGATGATCTCGATGCCGAATTTCTCGGCGAAGCGCTTGTCGCGCTCATCGTCGCTCGGTACGGCCATGATGGCCCCGGTGCCGTAATCTTTGAGGACGTACTCGGCGATGTAGATCGGCACCAGTGCCCCGTTGAGCGGGTTGATGCAGTAAGAGCCGGTGAATGCGCCAGTCACTTTGGTTTCGGCCTGCCGGTCTACTTCGCTGCGGCTGCCGACGTAGGCCAGGTAGTCTTTGATTTCTTGCGCTTGCTCGGGCGTGGTCAGTTGTTCCACCAGTTCGTGCTCCGGGGCAATAACCATAAAGGTTACGCCGAAAATCGTATCCGGGCGGGTGGTGAACACTTCCAGGGGTTGGTCGTGGCCCTGGATGTCGAAAAAAGCTTGTGCGCCGGTGGAGCGGCCGATCCAGTTGCGCTGCTGGGCTTTGAGGCCGTCGCTGTAGTCCACTTCCTCCAGCCCTTGCAACAGGCGTTCGGCGTAGGCGGTGATGCGCAGGCTCCACTGCAACATGGGCTTTTGGACAACGGGGTGGTTGCCGCGCTCGCTGCGGCCGTCTTTCACTTCGTCGTTGGCCAGGACGGTGCCGAGGGCTTCGCACCAGTTGACGTAACTGACGCTGCGGAAGGCCAGGCGGTAGTTCATCAGGAAGTCGGACTGCTCCTTGGCCGACATCCCCCGGAAGGCGGCGGCGGTGCAGTGCTGGGCTACGCTCTCGGCGGCGTGGAGGCCTTCCGTGCCGTGTTGTTCCAGGTGGGCGATGAGTTCACCGATGGGCCGGGCGCGGTCAAGATGCTTGTCGTACCAATGCTCGAAAACCTGCCCGATGATCCACTGCGTCCATTTGTAGTAGTTGGGGTCGGAGGTGTTCACTGCGCGGTCCCAGTCGTAACTAAGGCCCAGGCGTTCCATCTGTTCCTGGTAGCGTTTGGTGTTGATGGCCGTCGATACGCTGGGGTGGACGCCCGTGTCGATGGCGTACTGCTCGGCGGGGAGGCCAAAAGCGTCGAATCCCATGGGGTGCAAGACGTTGAAGCCCTGCTGCCGCTTGCTGCGCGCTACGATGTCGGAGCCGATGTAGCCCAGGGGATGCCCGACGTGCAGGCCCGCGCCGGAGGGGTACGGGAACATGTCGAGTACGTAGTACTTCGGCTTGGTGGTGTCGTTGGTGGTGCGGTAGGTTTTGTGTTCTTTCCAGTACCGTTGCCACCTTTCGTCGATGGCTTGAACGTCAAATTTCATGGGGTATACTTTGCGAGCGGTGGGCAAAGGTACGCGACACCGCCAAAAGAAATTTAGTATACAGTCAGCGGAATGCTTACCGCCCGCTGCACACCTTCGCCATCACTGGGGTTATCGAGGTGAAAAGTGAGCTTCAGGCGGGTGCCGCTGGGCGCAGCAAAATTCAATTCGCTGGCGAAGGGCGTGAACTGTCCTTCCAGTACTTTGGTCAGCATCACGGCCGGCGCTTCGGCGAGTACCTTGCCCTTTTCGTCGGTCAGCACCACGGGAAAATCGCCCTCAAAAAACCACCCCGGAAATGCACTGCCCTGAAGTTGTAGCGGAGAAGTGATGCGGTCATTGGGCCGCGGTGTTTTGATGCGGATCAGGTCTTCCAGCGGCCGTGGGTCTGCCTGGGGGTTGAGGTCTTCGTATTCGCCGGCCGGCAGCGGTTCCGCCACGTCAGCAGCCAGCCCACCGCCGGTGGGGATTTGCGGTGCGGGAGCGGGGGTTTCGGGCGCCGTGGCGGGCGCTCGATCCGGCTGGCAAGCGGTAAAAAGAAGAAGCGCAAATAAGATGAGACAGCGGTGCATGAAATAAAATTTGCCGCAAATATACCGGGCGCGGCCGCAGGTGCCAAGGAGGCTGAACGGCAATGCACGGTCCACAAACGGAGTTCACTCCCCACCCAATGCAGATTCCAGCCCTCAAAGTTTCCCCACCGGGGCGAAAAGCGGCCACGCGATGCTCCCGAATACCCCGGTCAAGACCAGCCACAGCGCGGTAAAAAGGACGTGAACCACCGTTTCAAAGGCCTTTCCCCGCCACAACAAAGGTGAATAAACGAAGAGCTGAAATACGAGCCGTAACCCCCAGAACAGGGCCAGCCCCAGCGAAATGCGCTGCCCCAGCGGGGTGCTGATCAGGAGATCGGCCGAAGTGAGGCACAGCAAACCCATCAAAAACACCGTGAGGGCAATGAAAAAAGTGTGTGTCTGCATCATCTGCCGGTTGATGAGCGAAAGCGCCTTCAGGTTGTTCGTCCAATCGAAGTAGCGCGGAAAAATGACGTGCACCAGGGCCAGTCCGAGCAGAAGGCTACCCAAAATTTGCAGGAGAAGTTCCATATCAGTGCAGTTGATAGAGGTGTAAAAAAGTAAACAGCTGCCGGGAGTGCTTCACCTTCAGTCCCGCCCCCCGAAAGGTTTCCTGCCAGGCAGAGGGTGCCAAAAAATGAAACACCCCGAAAGTGTAGGCCAGGGCATTGGCCAGATCGCGCCGGTGCTCCAACACCAGAAGGGGTGCACCAGGTGCCGCCACGCGCCGCAACTCCCGGAAGAAAAGGACGCGCTCTTCGGGTTGTCGTATCTCGTGGGCGGAGAGCAAAACCAGAACGGCCCCGACGGAGGCTGTCGGCAGGGGAAGGTTTCCGCTGCGCACGGCAACTGTACCTGGATAAGGCGGATACGCCCGGCGGGCCCGGCGAATGGACACTTCCGTATGCACGGCGGGGTCGTAAAAATCCAGCACCTGGATCGTGGCCGCCGGGAATTTCCTGGCCAGCAAGGCGCTGGTCTCATCAAAACCCGCGTGAACGTTTAGAATGATGCCCGCTGCGGGGATGCCCAGGCCATCCAGCCAATCCAGGGCGTAAAGGCCCGATAAGTCGTAGACGTACCAGGATACCAGCAGCGAGACGACAATGGTGCTCAGCAAAACAAGGGCAATGGCCCAGGCCAAAGTCGTCCAGCCCCCACCCAGCCAGTGCCCGAAGGCCAGTCCGCCCGCAATCCCAAGCAGGGCCAGCAGGTAAAAATGCCAGTTGAAGCGGACGATGTTCCGTACGCCTTGCCCGTGCCGTCTTAAGGTTTCCATACTTCGGTTCTGCCCTTTTTCCAGGAATACGGGACGTTCTCGATGCTAAAGGCATTGGCCAGGGAGGCCCGACCAAACCCGGCCTCCCCCAGCCAACCTACTTGCTGCCGCTCTACCGTCAGTGGACGCGGTGTCCAGTTTTCCCGCACACCCTCGATGATCAAAACCTTCTGGGTGGAAGCCTCGTAGGTGAAGGTAAAAGGCAAAGGACCAGCAAAACGGCGCGCTTCTTTCCAGCTGGAAAATGGCGAGCCCGCGGGTAATTCCCCCGATGCATTGTCGCTAACGGCAACGTCCAGTTTCGAGGCGTGGGAAAATACGCTGTAGCGGTCTTCGTCCATTACCGTTTTGACGTCCGTCAGCCGGTAATTGTAGTGGGTAAAGGTATTGCCCAGCCAGGTCATGCGCTTGCGGTCCGTTTCAGATCGCAGGATGTACAGTCCCCGCAGGCCTTTTCCCCTTTGGTCTGCATAACGAACGAAAATGCGGTAGCCGATCAGGAAAAAGTCGTTGCCCAGGATGGCCGGAAAACCCTTGGGGCGCAAAGCCTTGGTTTCCACCATCGCTACCGCCACAAAGGCGTGCCTATCCTGAAAAGTATCCAAGCTCAATGGTGGCGGCAGCAAAGGAGCAAGATCCTCAGGCGGCAGCGCAAAAGTGAGCACGGTGGAGCGCACGAAATGGGCACTGACTGCAAACGGGTGGTTTTTAAGCTGCCGCATGTCGATGAAATTCCTGGTAATAAATCAAGCCACAAAATACCAGGGCAAACACGAAGTTCCATGCGCCCCAAAGTAAAAGATCGCGAGCCACAATGCTTTCAAGCAGGTTCATGGTAAGGATCACCACAATCTGAACTACCGCATTGAAGCCTTGTTGCCAACGACTGAGTATCCAGATGGCCATCACGATTTCGGCCAGGCCAATAGCTACCGTCAGGGCAGGGGCCAGATCTTCGCCCAGTATACGGGCCACAATAGCTTCATGCCTGGGCACCAAGCCACACACCTTGCATAAAAGGCCATTGACCAACCAAACCAGGGCGATGAAGTATCTCATAGAATAAAGATAGCCCGGCACTACGATTGTACGCAGTGCCGGGCTATTCCAGGGAGGTCAAAGGGGAAATCGTTAGGCTTCGCCCAGGGCTTCAGCTACGGGGGCGTAGACGATCTCTCCGCGCACGACGTTGAGCCCTTTGGCCAATCCTGCATTTTCCGCCGTAGCACGTTCCCAGCCCTTCTCCGCAAGCTGCAGCAGGTAGGGGAAAGTAGCGTTGGTCAGGGCAATCGTACTGGTGTAGGGCACCGCGCCGGGCATGTTGGCGACGCAGTAGTGCACTACGCCGTCTACCACGTAGGTAGGGTTCTCGTGGGTGGTGGGGACGCAGGTTTCGATGCAGCCACCCTGGTCTACCGCCACGTCAACGACCACCGAACCATCGCGCATTTCGCTGAGCATTTGGCGGGTGATAAGGTGCGGTGCTTTGGCCCCGGGGATGAGGACGGCTCCGACGATGAGGTCCACCGTTGACAGTTCCTTGCGGATGTTGTACTCGCTGCTGTAGACGGTCCTTACGTTGGCGGGCAGGATATCGGCCAGGTAGCGCAGCCGGTCCAGGCTGATGTCCATGAGGATTACCTGGGCACCGAGGCCAGCGGCCATCTTTGCCGCCTGGAGGCCGACAACGCCGCCACCGAGTACCACCACCTTGGCGGGTTTTACGCCCGGTACGCCGCCGAGCAGAATGCCAATACCACCAGCGGGCTTTTCGAGATAGCGCGCGCCCTGCTGGATGGCCATTCGTCCAGCCACTTCACTCATCGGCACCAACAACGGCAGGCTGCCGTTGGGGGCTTCCACCGTTTCATAGGCCAGGCAGATGGCCTTGGAAGCAATCATGGCTTTGGTGAGGGGAACGGAGCTCGCAAAGTGGAAATAGGTGAACAGCAATTGTCCTTCCCGCACCAGGGGATATTCCACCTCAATGGGCTCTTTTACCTTGACGATGGTCTCGGATTTGGCGTAGACCTCCTCGATGGTGTCCAGCATCGTGGCTCCGGCATCGATGTAGTCTTCGTCGGAATAACCACTGCCCATTCCGGCGGTCTTCTGGATGTACACCGTGTGGCCCCTCCGCACCAGCTCCAGGGTTCCGCCCGGCGTGAGGGCAACGCGATTTTCGTTGTTTTTGATTTCTTTCGGGCAACCGATGATCATGATAAAAAAAGGTTTCCGGGTGCGGCAGCCTTTCTTTTGCTTCTCCGGCCCGGTTGGTTAGGGAAATACTGGAATTACAAAAGACCTCGCTGCTAGGCCCCGGCAACAATGGCCACCTTACCGAAGCCATTGGCCTCGATGCGGGTGATGTTGCGGATGCCGTAAAAACGCAAGTCCACCACTTCTTTCCACCGGGGGTTCCGGATGGGATCGAAGCGGTAAATTTTACTACCACCTGCCATCAGGTAGCTGCCGTCGCGGAGGACGGCAAAATCTTCGGAGCCCTGGATGCAGGAGGTGATGATGCGCGGGGGCTCGTTGAGGCGGTAAAGGTTTTGCTCCACCAGCGTCCAGCTGGGCGTGGCTTTGCTGACGTAGGCAAGGTTGCCATTGGGAAGGCGCTTGAAGCAACGCCCCACGTTCTGGGCCAGGGTGCGGAGATTATCCGAATCTACCGAGCCAATAGCCAACGTGGAAGGGTTGCCCACCAAAAAGAGGGCCACCTGGGCGCTGTTGAGCCACTCATAATAGCCAATGCCGTTGACGTACTTAAAAACGGGCCGGCCGTTATCCCCCAGGGTAGTGGGGAATTCCCAGAGGCGCAACACCGTGTCTCTTCCGGCGTACTCCTGGCGGATGGCACTGAATTTCCGGCCATCGCCAATGGGTTTGGGGCTGTATTCGCCGGAGCGCGTCCGGGTCATGCGCGTGCGGGATTTCGTCGTCAGGTCAAAGCTGAAGAGGTCGGGCTGCTCCATCTCGGGCAGTTGGACGGACATCAGCAGCACGTTGCGGTCTTGCCAGGAGGGCTGGTTGTTGTAGCCTTGTTGGTTGAAGGCGGTGAGGTACTGCGGTTTGGAGAAGGTGACGGTGGTATCCCGCTCGGCAATGTCGAAAACGTAGACCTGGGTTTTGGGGAGTTGCGCCCCTAAATGCATGGCCGTTGTCAGGAAAATCAGCAAGAAAAAAGCTCTTGGCATAGTGCGTAGTACTTGGGTGGTGGGCAAAGATAGGCCAGCGACCGGGAGCCGGGCCAAATTGCGTTACAAGTTCAGCAAATCAGGCATGGAAAAGACGCCCCGCCGCCCCACCAGCCAGCGGGCCGCCGCCAGGGCACCCTCCGCAAAACCGGCCCGCGAGTGGGCCGTGTGCCGCAGTTCCAGGCGATCGACGGTGGAATCAAAGCTTAAATGGTGGGTCCCCGGCACCGCGTCTTCACGAACGGAGACAATGGGGACGGGCGTGGCCGGGCTGGCGGGCGCGGTAATTTGGGTTTGGGGGACGGAAGACTTCACCTCGCTCAGTTCCCAGCCCGCGTAGGCATCGAGGGCCGCAGCGACGGTTTCCGCCAGCGTAATGGCCGTGCCACTTGGCGCATCCAGCTTCTGGAGGTGGTGGGTTTCCTCGATCGAGACCTGGTAAGTACCGTAGGGATTGAGCAACTCTGCCGTACGCCGCGCCGCCGCAAAAAAGACGTTGACGCCCACGCTGAAGTTGGATGCCCAGAACAAGGCCCCCTCCGCCGCCTTCACCCGCTCGCTGACCTGCGGCAACTGCGCCAGCCAGCCCGTTGTGCCCACTACAATGGGTACGCCAGCGGCCAGGGCCAGATCGATGTTGCCCACCGCCGCTTCCGGCCGCGAAAACTCGATGGCCACGTCGGCCGCCGCCAGATCCTGGGGACGGACGCTGGCGCGATTGGCTTCGTCGACGCGGAGCACGATCTCATCCCCCGCAGCCAGGGCCAAGTCCTCAATGAAACGGCCCATCTTTCCGTAACCCAGTAGTGCGATTTTCATGGGGGGCGAAGATACGCAGCGGCACCGTACTGCTTCCCGGAAAGCAAGAAAATGAAGCTTTCGAAGACACGGCTCGTTCTTCCCCCACTCCTTGTCCTAACTGGGGCCGTCTAAAAAGTCAGCCCCAAAGCTGTGGGGTGCGCCACGGTGGCTGTGCTGGTTGCGTTCTGACACATTTAAGAAAAAATATGTGTTCCTTTTTTGGGCCTCCCCACATGCTGGGTGGGCCTTCAGGGAGTTAAAAATGCCGTCTAGACGGATTTTTGGGCCGTTTTAGGTCATTTGGGCCCTTTGTACGACCGGAGTAAGCAGACTACGCCCTTGCTCAATCGATAATTTATGTAATCGACGAAGATTTGTGGCTATCGAAAGGAGGCCCATCTCAATGTTAACCCCCGTAAGTCCCTTTAGTGTAAACCGACGTCTTCCCAGATTGGCCTTCAAGTTGCCAAAGAAGCCCTCGACTTCTGCGTTACGGCGCAGGCACTTTGCTCTACCCTCTTTCGTGCTCAGACGAGCTCGGGCTTGCTGGCGATAGCTTTGACCTTTGTGGCTAATGGTTACCACTCGGTTGCCGTCTTGTTTATGACACATCCCGCGCAAGGGGCAGCCTATGCAATTGACGGCTTTGTACTTACTTGTTTCACGGATATACCCACTTGCTGTTTTCTCCTCTCCCTCTCCACAATACGTCATATGCTGACCCATGGGGCATATCAGCACATTTTGCTCTTCGTTATAGTATAACTGGCTTGGCGCAAATGGCGCTTTAAGTACTCCTTGCTCTTCCTTGTAATAGCCCGGGTATTTGAGGTAGGCTTCTATCTCCTTGCCCTCACAATAGCGATAGGCCTCTTCGTTGCCATACCCCGCATCGGCTGTAATGGCCTTGGGCAAGTTCAATCCGATTTGGCTTAAGATCGATTCGGTGTCTTCAAGATGAGGAATGAGGCAGGCCGCATCAGAAGGCGTCTGGTGCATTGTCCAGTTTACAACAAAGTGGTTTTCCGTTCCCACTTGAGCATTGTAGCCGGGTTTTAGCTCCCCGTTGCCCAAGTGGTCGTCTTTGGGCCTCATGAACGTAGCACCATGATCCGTTTTAGAGTAAGACGACCGATCTCCCAGTAATTCTTGCTGGCGCTCATATTCCTGGAGTTTGGGCAAGGACTTGCTCTCCAGGTTTTTCAGTTTTGTCTTTGCCTTTTTGACCTCTTTGGCTTCCTCCTTGGTGCTGGGGGACTGACTTTCTAAGGCTTTGTTGAGTCGATCAATCGTTTCTTGGACTGCTGCACTGTCGCTGAGTTTGTCCCCTTGATCATCCCCATCGGCAGCTTGCTCATCCTCTTTATCCGCTTTTTCACATAAAGCGTCAATCTGAGAAACGATCATCCCTATCTGGTCTAGCACCGACTTCTTGTAACGCTCAACGTTTGACTTCCAAACGAAGGTGTACCGGCCAGCTACTGACTCCAGTATAGTGCCATCTAAAAAGTAATCATCCAGCTTGACATAGCCTTGTTCATGTAAAGTCAACAAAACGTGGGCAAACACTTCCTTTACCCGGCCACCCATGCGGTGCTTGCGAAAGTTATTGATCGTATTGTGATCGGGAGTGGACATCCCACTTAGCCACATGTAGCACACGTTCTCATAGCAAGCCTTCTCAATCGAACGAGATGAGTACACCCGATCAGAATAGGCATAAACCAACACCTTAAGCAGCATCCGAGGAGAGTACGCGCTACTGCCACCTCCTAAATAGGTGCTTAGGATCGAATCAATGTTCATCCCATCTATAATCTGGCTGATCAGCCGCGCCTTATGATGAGGCGGTACCATGTCGGCAAGATGTGGAGGGAATAGCAAGCCTTGGTTCTGGAGGTCAGGCTTGAAAACTGCTCTTTTTGTGCTCATCGGCTACGGGGATGGGAACAGCCTCAAAATACTACTTTTTCGTATTTTGTACCAGAATGCCCCCCTAGTAGACTTTTTAGACGGCCCC
>NZ_JACSIT010000096.1 GCF_014349155.1 Neolewinella lacunae | reverse complement strand
GGGATAGTTCAATTAAGTGTGTCTGGGTTAGTTATTACTCTATCGCAAGGCGTAGCCTTGCGACGAGCGCGCGATCCGCGCCGCACAGTCGGAGGCCGAAGGCCGGAGACTGCGCGGCGCGGATCGCGCGCTGCCATTTTTAGCTTGGCCCCATGTGCTTGGTTACCCGATCCCCATACAGCTTAACCAGATCGCGCTGGATGGCCTTCCAGCCATACGCCTGTTTGCGCCACGACTTCTCGTTATGCATTAGGCTCAGGTACACCTGCTTCATCAAGGCCGTATCTGATGCCCAGGCAGCCTTGCCCTTGATGAGTTTACGGATGATTCGGTGGACGGCTTCCACGGGGTTGGTCGTATAGATCATTCGACGTAGGGCTATCGGGAAGTCTAGGAAGGCCATCAGCTCATCCCAATCACGACGCCAACTGACGACGATACTGCTGTACTTGTGACCCCACTCTACCTCAAAAGCCTCTAGGGCTGTTGCTGCTGCCTCCTGAGTGTCCGCCTTGTAAACCGCCTTCAAACCTCTTACCACCGCCTTCATGTCCTTGTCATCTACGAAGCGCGTGGTGTTGCGCATCTTATGCACCAGGCACTTCTGGACCACCGTGGCCGGGAAGACATCATTCATCGCCTCACTAAAGCCCGTCAAGTCATCCGTGCAGAAGACTAAAACGTCCTCGACGCCACGAAACTTTAAGTCCTCAAGTACCAGTCCCCATTGGTTAGCACCCTCATTTTCAGACATATACATGCCCAATAGGTCCCGATTACCGTGACCGTCAACAGAGTAAACAGTGTAGAACGCACGGCTGGAGTACTTGCCCTCGTGGCGGACTTTGAAATGGATCGCATCCATGTAAATTACGGCATAGAACTCTAAAAGTCGGCGGTTACGCCACTCTTGAATGACTGGAAGTACCTGGTCCGTAATGGCCGATATCTTGCCCGCCGAAATGTCCACCCCAAACATCGTCTGGAGCAACCGCTTAATGTCCTCAACCGAATTACCCTGCGCATACAGAGCTAGTATCTGCGTGTCCAAACCACTCGATAGCTCTCGCTCTCGCTTGGGTACTAGCTGGGGCTCAAAGGTCCCCTGCCGGTCCCGCGGCGTACGGATCGACAAGGGGCCAGCTTCGGAAAGAATCGTCTTGTCGGTGTAGCCGTTACGCTTGTTCTCCTCCCCTTGGGCTCTCGTCTCAGCAACATGGCCTAGGACCTCGCCGTCCAGGGCGGCATTAACCATCGTCTGGAGCAGATGAGCAAACGGGCTACCTTGCTCTAGTAGGGGTTTACGCGAGTAAAGCTGCTCGTGCATCTGCCGGAACTGCTCAGGATCGCTGAACAACTCTTCCAGCGTGGGATTTTTACTTTTCTTTGCCATAAATCACGAATCTAAGTTGTGTGAATGTAGACACACTTAGATGAACAGTCTCAAGCTGCCGCAGGGATAGGCTACCGCACGGGATACACTGCCGCACGGGATACGCTGCCGCACTGGGCACGTTGCCTCACGGGACACGCTATCACGCTTATCCCATGCGCTAGCCATTAGCTACGCTGCTGCCTCCGGCGGTCACTCCTTCACGCATTCAATCATTCACGCATTAGCCAAGAGTAAAATCCCCTCCTTCATCGCCCAATCGCTGACGGTGATGCGTTCGATGCCAGCCAGGCGGACGACGAAGCGGATGAGCAGCATCGCCATCACGATCATATCGGCCCGCTCGGGTGGAATGCCGGGGGTGGCCAGGCGCTCGGCGAGGGTGCTGTTGATGATCTGGTTTTGTAGGTCTACCAATCCCGTCAGCGATAAGCGGTGGCTGGTGGGGTGGGGTGGGGCGGCCGGATCATTGAGCAAGTTGGCCAAGACATCGAAGGTGCCCGCAGCACCCGCCAGGTGGTGGGCCGGGTGCCGGGCCAGGGCATTGGCCAGGGGCCGGGTCTGCTCGGCCAGGAAATCTTCCAGCCGGGCGATGTCTGCTGCGCTGAGGGGGTCGCTGCCGTGGAAGGCATTATACAACACCGAAACGCCAAGGGGAAAGGATTGCCGCCAGTAGACGCCCGCCGCGTCGGCAATGATGAACTCGGTAGAACCTCCGCCGATGTCCATAATCAAAATCCGTTCCTCCAAGGGGGGGAGGGCGCCCAACACACCGCGGGTAATGTAGCGTGCCTCTTCGTCGCCGGGAATCAGCTGGATGGCAATCTCCGTTTCCCGCAAGGCCGTTGCGACGAATTCCGGACCGTTGCTTGCCGTCCGCAGGGCCGCCGTACCAAAGGCCAGAACATTTGTTACGCCGTACTCAGTCAGGATTTCCCTAAAATGATGAAGAGCAGCCATGCCTCGCGCAAAAGGTGCTGCACCCATGGTAGCAATGCCCTCGGCAGCCAGTTTGACGAAGCGTCGCTCCCGGTATACCGCCTCAATACCTCCGGCGGGGGATACCCTGGCAATGAGCAGATGAAAGGTGTTGGTTCCCAGGTCGATGACCGCCCGCAGCGATTGTTGGTTCATACCGCAGTTTTCGATGTCTTTTGTTCGTGGGGCCCGGAGCTGGTTTATCCGGGCTAAGAAGTGGGGGCACCTGGGGAGTGGCCGGGCGACACCCGCCCGCTCGACCGGCAACTACCCGGAATGGTTCAGGAAATTGTCTGCTCCCCGGGCTACTTCGGTACCGAGTTGATGATGCTGTTGTAAAAGTCGATACCCGCCACCGTCATGAGGTTGGAGTAGGCGGGCTTGCCGTTTTCGTACCAGACGTAGGCGGCGATGTCGTCCTGAAAATACAGGTCGGCTTCCTCCACGTTTTTGCCGTTTACTTGGAACCAGAGGTGAGCGATGGGCTTAGCACCGGCAGGGATGGTGGCGGGCTCCGCCGCAATGGTGGATAGGGTGGCCCGGATCTGGTCGAGGTTATCCTGGTTCATGGAGATGGGCAGGTGGTAGAAAATGCCGTCCAGGTAAGTCGCATTTTCGCCCAGGTAGGCGATCTTTTCGGCGGGGATGGATGGGTAGCTCGCCTGGGTTGCCTGGGCTGTTGGGGCTGGTTCCGCCGCCGTTTCCGGAGCGGATTTAGCATTACAGGCACAGAGGGTAATAGCCAGCGCGGCCAAAAGCAGGTAGTGGGGAATCATTCTTCTTTGGTTCGTTTGGGGAGTGCTTCTCCCTGCCCAAAGGTATACACTAATCGCAAGCTGACACTGCGGCCCTTAAAGGAAGTATTGATTTGGTCTTCTACGTCGATGTCCAGGAGGTGTTTGGACCACTGCATGTTGATGCCCCAGTTGGGATTGAGCAGGTAGGTAACGCCCGCTTTGAAGGCCACCAGGTTGTCCTGCAACTCGGTTACCGGGGTGATGTCTTGTCCGAAGGAATCGTCCACTTCGTAGGAGAAAAGCCGCTGGTAGCTGAAGCCGGCTTCGGCGACCAACCGCCAGTCTTTGTAGTAGGCCATCAGCGGCACTTCCAGGGTGTTGAGGCGAAAAGCGTCGTAGGGGCTGATGTTGAGGGAGTTATCCTGGCGCTTGGCCCCCTGTTGGCTGTAGAGGATTTCGGGGCCGACGCGCCAGCGGTCGCCCAGGACCGCAACCACGCGAATGCCGGCGTTGACCCCCGGCTTGTGAAAACCGAAGAGGTCATCGCCATCGATCTGGCTGAAATTGAAGCCGCCGATAACGGAGGCCTGAAAGGTCTGCCCGGCCACCAGAGACGGCAGCGCAAGGAGGAGCAAAATGAGGGTCTTCTGTACCATAATACGAAGGTAGGACACGGAGGATGGACAATCTCTTAAAAGGGGCCGTGATCTTTGTCGGGCGAATGCCAACTGCGTCAGGGAGGCCTTGGAATGGAGGGAATTCGGTAAAATTTGCGCCACAACTTGGCCCGTCGGCCCCCGCTTCTGGTCCATTCCCTGGCACCTGCGGCCGCGCCCTGGATCGGACGGTGCTAGCAATGCTGCCAACTTGCTACCTTCGCGGCGTGAAAAAGTACCAAAACGATCTCTTTCTCCGCGCCGCCCGCGGGGAAGCCACCGAACGGCCACCGGTGTGGCTCATGCGCCAGGCTGGCCGCATCCTGCCGCAGTACCGGGCCCTGCGCGCGCGATTGAGCGGCTTCATCGAGCTGGTCACCACGCCCGAACTGGCGGCGGAGGTGACCATCCAGCCCGTGGACGAACTCGGCGTCGACGCCGCCATCATTTTCAGCGATATCCTCGTGATTCCCGAGGCGCTGGGCCTGAAATACACCATGGTGGAGAAGGTGGGCCCGCGCTTTCCCGAGGTCATCCGCTCGCTGGCCGACGTAGAAAAACTGCGCCCGGCCGAAGCCGCCCCCGAGCACCTGGGCTACGTCTACGACGCCCTTGACACCACCAAAAAACACCTGGCCAACCGCGTGCCCCTCATCGGTTTTGCCGGTGCGCCCTGGACGATTTTCGCCTACATGGTCGAAGGCGGCGGCAGCAAAACCTTCAGCAAGGCCCGCGCCATGCTCTACCGCGACCCCGCCCTGAGCCACGCCCTGTTGGAAAAAATTGCCCTGGCGACGGCCGCCTACCTGAAGGGCAAAATCCAGCACGGCGCTGACCTGATCCAAATCTTCGACAGTTGGGCTGGCGTGCTCCATCCCCTTCATTACCAGGAATTTAGCCTGCGTTACATCAAGCTGATTATCGACGAACTGGGCGGCGCAGTGCCCATCACCATTTTTGCCAAAGACGCCCGCCACGCCCTGCCGCAGATCGGGGCGCTCGACTGCCAGGTGGTGCAGCTCGACTGGATTGCCGATCTCGTTTTGGCGCGCACGCAGGTGCAGGGGAAGGTCCTGCAAGGCAACCTCGACCCCGTCCAGCTCTACGCCCCGACGGACGACATCGTCGCCGCCACCCTGCGCATGATCGAGCAATACGGAGGCAAGCACATTGTCAATCTCGGCCATGGCGTTTATCCGGATACGCCGCTGGAGGGAGTGAAGGCTTTTGTGGATACGGTTAAGGGGTATCGGTATTGAATTTACAATTTACAATTTAACATTTAAAATTGGGCATCCGCCGGGAGGTTGGATGAAAACTGACGAAGGTGAGGTCCGTCGATGCTTTCGAGGAGCGATGGTACTAAATTTACAATTTACAATTTAACATTTAAAATTGGGCATCCGCCGGGAGGTTGGATGAAAACTGACGAAGGTGAGGTCCGTCGATGCTTTCGAGGAGCGATGGTATTAAATTTACAATTTACGATTTACAATTTAAAATTGGGCATCCGCCGGGAGGTTGGATGAAAACTGACGAAGGTGGTATTTTTGGAAAGCGATTGATTTTTTCGCGCATAACCCCTCTAAAGCGATTTCTCCTGCCAGGCATGTGTGAAAAGCAATTTTAAATGGTACATCTTGATTTGTAAATTGTAAATTATTTCGGCAGATGTGTGCCGAGCAATTTTAAATGCTACATGTTAGATTGTAAATTGTAAATTCTCTTACCGAACCAACCATCCTCCTAAGCGATTTCTCCTCCGAGGCATCTTTTGCCGCCTGCAATGAGAAAAATTCCTTCGGAGAGGAAAATTTTGGGCGGCAAAAGTTCCTCGTAGGTGTAAATCGCCGTAAGTACCTTCGTAAACCCCACATCCCCATGAAAATCATGCCCACCCTGCTGAGTGTATTCCTGTTCTTTATCTTCGCCTGCCAAGACGATGATGCCATGCTGATGACGCCCGCCAATCCTGACCCCATGCCCACCGACAGCGTCGTGGCGGAAATCACCTACCTGGCCCTGGGCGACAGCTACACGATCGGCACCAGCGTCGCGGCCGAAGACCGCTGGCCCGTACAACTCTCCGCCGCCCTGGCCCAGCGCGGCATCCGGGTCACCGATCAACGGATTGTGGCCACCAACGGCTGGACCACCCGCAACCTGCTCAACGGCATTGCCAGCGCTGATCTGGCCCCGACGTACGACCTCGTTTCCCTCCTCATCGGCGTCAACAACCAGTTCCAGGGGCGGTCTTTGAGCGAATACCGGACGGAATTTACCGAGTTGCTCGACATCGCCATCCAGCGCGCGGGCGGGGATACCTCGGGCGTGTTCGTCGTTTCCATCCCCGACTACGCCTTTACGCCCTTCGGGAATGGCCGCGAAGACATCTCCAACGGCGTAGCCAATTTCAACGCCGCCGCCAAGGCGATTACCGAAAGCTACGGTATCCCCTTCTACAACATCACGCCCATCAGCCAGGAAGGCCTGGCCAACCCCTCACTGGTGGCTACCGACAACCTCCACCCCAGCGGCGAGCAGTACACGCGCTGGGTAGAAGAGGTGCTGTTGGCGCCCGTTGCGGCGGGGATTTTGGACTAAGACCGCGCAGAGCCGCTACTCGCAATTTGCTGCGCGGCAGTCGTCCGGCCCGGGTAGACTTCCAGGGCTTTTTCCAGGCAGTCCATCGCTTTTTCCAGGTCATCCACGTTGAGCACGTAGGCGATGCGGCATTCGTCCAGGCCCAGGCCGGGGGTGGCGTAGAAGCCCGGACCAGGAGCCAGCATTACGGTTGCGCCCTGGTATTCGAAGTCGGCCAGCAGCCAGCGGCAAAAGTCTTCGCTGTTGTCAATCGGGAAGCGGGCGAAGCAGTAGAAAGCGCCGCCGGGTTCGTAGCTGAATACGCCGGGCATTTGCTGGAGGCGGCGGTAGACGGTATCGCGGCGGTTGCGGTAGTCGTCCTTGACGCCGGCGAGGTAGGCTTCGTCGTTTTCCAACATACATTCGGAGAGCATCTGTCCGAGGCCAGGCGGGCTCAGGCGCAGCTTGGCGAAGCGATCGACGCCGGCCAGGATGGCTTCGTTGCGGCACACCAGGGCTCCCACGCGGGCTCCCGTGGCGCTGTAGCGCTTGGAGACGGAGTCGATGACGATGGCGTGTTCTTCCAGACCGGGCAGCTGGAGGATGGACTGCAAGGGCTCCCCTTCGGCGTAGGCGAATTCGCGGTAGACTTCGTCGGCGCAGAGGAATAAGTCGTGCTTCTTGACGATCTCGGCCAGCGTGTTGAACTCTTCCGGGCTGTAGCAGGCGCCGGTCGGGTTGTTGGGGCTGGTGATCATGATGGCCTTGGTGCGGGGCGTGATCTTGCGGGCGAAGGCCTCGGGACTGGGCAGGCTGAAGCCGTCTTCGATGTGGCTGGTGATGGCCACCACGCGGATGTCGGCGATGTGGGCGTAGCCGTTGTAGTTGGCGTAGAAGGGTTCGGGGACGATGATTTCGTCGCCAGGATCCAGGCAAGCCAGCATGAAAAACAGGATGGCCTCGGAGCCGCCGGTGGTGACCAGGATTTGGTCGGCTGTGACGTCGACGCCGAAGCGGGCGTAGTAGGTGGTCAGCGCTTCGCGGTAGCTGGGGATGCCGTTGCTGGGGCTGTACTCGAGGATGTCCCACTCCAGTTTGCGGAAGCGTTCGACGGCCCGGGGGTGGGTCATGATGTCGGGCTGCCCGATGTTGAGGTGGTAGACGTGGCGGCCTTTGGCCTTGGCGGCATCGGCCAGGGGAATCAGCTTCCGGAAAGGGGACAGAGGAACCGTATCGGAACGGTGGGATACTTTCGGCATGGCACCGGGGTTTTCATTTGCGGGGGCAAAGGTACGGAGAGAAAGGGAGTAAAGGGGGGAGGGGTAAAGGGGGAAGGGGGGAAAGGAGTAAAGGGGCTACCGCAGGGGGTAGGTGAGATAGATCGCAAAGGCCCCTTCAAACGCCACTTCTACTAGGCGGACCTGCTAATTGGAGTATTGCAGCCATGGTTTAATTTGGATGGGGAGCGATGATGACGGCTGGTCGGTAAATCGCACAACTTTTTACGCCAAAAGCTTGTTCATTGCAGCAAAACAAGCTAAAATCGATGAACACACTTGCAGAGTTTGACGTAGCGGACCAGGCCGTAATCGCCCTCAACGAGTATTTTGGTGACGCCAATTGGACGGTAGAGTCCCTAACGGATGACGATAACAGTGGGCGGTCTGGCTGGCTTCGTTCAGGGGATCTTCGACTTCCGTTCAGCAGCCAGCCGAACCTGTCGGGTAAGCGCCTGATCAACGTCGCCAAACAATCCGCTCTTCCTTCGGAAACGGTTTTTGTCGTTCCTTTCGTCAACCCAGAGCTTCGCGCACGTTGCCTGGAGGAGGGAATAAACTATCTGGACAGTGCGGGGAACTGCCGCATCGTTCACGGGAGTACCCGCTGGGTCATTGATTCACAGTCTGCGCAGCCACAACGTCCACTAACTTCAGGACGGGGTTTTAAGTACAACGGCCTGAAATTCATCTACGCCTGCTACGAGGAACCCGAATTATTAAGTGCCAGCTACCGGCAGATGGCGGAAAAGATGGAACTTAGCTTAGGGACCATCAGTGGCATCATCGAGGATCTGCGGAAAGACGATTTTCTGGTGACCCAGCCGGACGGCAGCCACGCGTTTAACCACGGGCGTGAGTTGTTTCAACGCTGGGCTTATGCGTACCTCGATGAGGTGCGCCCCGTGCTTTTTCGTCAGCAGCTTCGGGCCATGAAGGAGGATTATCTGGAGCGTATCGACGCAATGTCCCCGGAGGGAGGCGTGCTGCTTGGCGGTGAACGGGCAGCTATGGCCCGCAGTGGCTCCCTCCGCTCGCCTAATTTCTCTTTGCATTCTAACGAGCGGTTGGGGGAACTGGTAAAAAAATACCATTTAACCCCTTTCAACCGTAAGCCGCAGGGCGCAACGGTTATTGATCTTTACAGCGTTTTTTATGCCAGCCCAAGGCAGTATGCTGATCAACAGCGGATGCCCGCTCCCATCGTTGGTGACCTCATCATTTTGGCGGAACTACTCACTACCCACGAAAGCCGGCAGTTGGAAGCGGCGGATGAACTATTAGTCCATGAAATACAGGATCGATTCACAAAATTTGGCCTTCAGTGGTGAGGGTGTCGTTGCATACTTCCAGTTGCTGAATACGGTAGCTCGGCGGCTGAATACCGACTTTTTGGTAGTTGGTGCGTTTGCGCGTGACTTACTGCTGACGCACGTACTTGGTGCCTGTCCCGGTTTACAGACGGAAGACGTCGACATTGGTATCCAGCTGGTTGATTGGGCCAGCTATCGTGGGGTTGTAAAAAGTTTACTCGAACAGGGCTACCAAAGGGGGCAGTCGGCGCATGTTTATTTTGGGCCCGTCGGTCTGCGAACCGATCTCTTGCCTTTCGGTCCACTGGAGAAAAGCCGGAGCATAAGCTTTTCGGATTCCGATCATATTGCCATGAATATGACCGGCTTTATGGAGGCTTTCCCACAACGAATTGAATTCGAACTGGAAGACGGAACAACTTTTTGTACCCCAAGCCCGGCCGGTATGGTCTTGCTTAAGCTAAGCGCCTGGAATGAATTGTACCCCTGGAAAAAAGCCACCAAACACGTCCGTGATATCGGATTGTTGATGGAAGCATTTTTTGACGGGACGATCGACCAAATCGAAACTACCCCGGTTTTTTCCGATGTTTTCGATACGCTGTCTGATCCACTTCCGATTTATCATACCGCTGTCGTCCTCGGAAGGCAGGTTAAGGATCTGTGCCACGACTATCCCGAAACACTTACTACCTTGCAGTCCATCTACGATAAAATACAAACCGACGAACGGGAGCTGTTCTTAACTCCCTTCGCAACAGCCCTGATGACGAATAAAAGCACCGCCCGCCAAACCATGAGGTACTTTTTCGAAACCATATTGAACCGATGAGCCAAATCCACCAGCGCCTCCAAAAGCTCTTCCACGAAGACGACCACCGCATCGTCCTCTGACCGGCATCATTATGCCGCCTTGCGTGCGGGAGCGACCTACCTGGCCTCGTAACGTGCTTTGCACCTGCGCACCGGTGCCCAAAGTAGCTTGACTGATTATACCAGCCATCAGTATCAAATCGACCAAGCCTACAGAACGTTTCATTACCATCTTCGCCACCTGAGTGACCTGTTGATGCAGCCACTAGTGGTAGTCTGTCTATTAGCCAGGCCAAAGCCGTAGCGGGTTTTCGCCCAATAGATCATCGGCTGGGAGAGGTTCAAGCTAGACAAATTGGTCTGGCCCCCTATTTCTTGGGCAGGGTGATGAAATGGTTTAGGACGGTTTTGCGGCCGTTGCCGGGTTGTTCTTTAGCATCAAATCGCGGTCGGAGGTCAAGTCATCGTTGGGAGAAGAAGTAGTATTCTCCTCCAGCGTCTCCGCCAAAAGGTAACACTTGATCTTGAGGTAGAAAACCAAGCGGCCATGTTTTGGGTCGTGGGCAATCAGGTCATGCTTCCAGGCTAGCAAAAATCGGTCTGGTGACAGGTAGCAGATGCCTCACCTTGCCTACCTTTCAGGTCCATAGTTCCGGAAGATCGCCTGACTCAGGGTGCGTTGCCAGAGGGCCTTGACCTCGTGTTGCGTCATTTGATACCCGAGGCTGGGATAGGCCAGACAAGGAGGGAAAGAAGGAGTAAATGATGAAAGGAGTGTGGCCCGATCCTGCTGCTTCGCAGCACGGTAGGCGAATGAAGGTGTTTTAACTTGCATTTTGCGTTTGCCAGCCCTGGATATTTTCCGGGAATGGGGCATTATTTAGTGGGGGGTAATTCTTACCTTGGCCCACCTCCGTTTGGGGGCGTTCATCTGCTTTCACTTACTGTTTTACACCCTGACCTGATGTCAAACGCCTTTTTTGCCCAGCCCATTTTGAATTCACCTTATGTGGAGCCGACTAAGCATTGGGAATTTACCCCGGAGGGTCAACCTACGGGCAAGCCCATCGGCAAGCGGAGAAAGGCTGAATTCTTTACGCCTATCCCCAAAAGTAGGAAGCGAAAAAGCGCCGCACAAACCACTCTGGAGTTTCAGGATAGCCTTGGTCTTAGCACCGATCAACAGGCCTACCAGACCAATGATACCATTATGGCCATCAGAAGTCTGGTGGGGGAGTGGCGCGCGCTACCGGAAAGCCGGTGGAATGTAACGCCTACTACCCAGCGGTTACTCAAATGGTGGCGGAAGGAAGATTGGCCCGGCCGTAGGCCCTTCTTTTGTCAGGTAGAAGCCGTAGAGGTTATGATTTGGCTGACGGAAGTTGCCCCCAATACGGCCACCGGCAAACGCCTGCTGGAAGAACTCGAAGGCCGCAGCCGAGCAGCCAACCCCGATCTTTTCCGGCTCTGCATAAAACTGGCCACTGGCGCGGGTAAGACGACCGTTATGGCCATGCTGATCGCTTGGCACACCCTCAACGCCGTCCGTTCGCCCACCAGCAAACGCTTTACCCGCGGCTTCCTCATCGTAGCGCCGGGCATTACCATCCGCGACCGACTTCGCGTCCTCATGCCCAATGATCCGGATAACTATTACCGCTCTTTCCAGATGGTTCCGCATGATCTGATGGAGGATATGCAAAAAGCGCGCATCGTTATTACCAACTACCATGCCTTTAAGCTCCGAGAACGCCTCGGACTGGCGAAAGGTACCCGCGAGTTCCTGCGCGGCAGGGGAGACGACATCGAGACCCTCGAAACCGAAGGGCAGATGATCCAGCGTGTGATGCCCGAGTTGATGGGCCTCAAAAACATTCTCGTCATCAACGACGAAGCCCACCACTGCTACCGGGAAAAACCAGCCGACGAAGCCGACGAGGACGCCACCACCATTGATGACCTGAAAGGCGAGGAAAAACAAGAAGCAAAAGAAGAAGCCGAAGCCGCCCGGATGTGGATCACCGGCCTGGAAACCGTCCAGCGCAAACTTGGCATTACCAACGTAATCGATCTTTCGGCCACTCCGTTTTTCCTACGCGGAAGCGGTTACGTTGAAGGGTCTATCTTTGGTTGGACTTGCTCCGACTTCTCACTAATGGATGCCATCGAGTGTGGCATTGTTAAGCTCCCCCGCGTTCCCGTGGCCGATAATATTCCGGGCAGGGAAGTACCCGTCTATCGGGACCTCTGGGAAAATATCCGGAAGAAGATGCCCAAAAAGGCGCGTGGCGAAGAAGCAATTGACCCGCAAGATTTACCCACTACCCTGAAAACAGCCATGGAGGCGCTTTACGGGCATTACGCAGAAACGTATCGCCTCTGGGAAAAAGCCGCCATCAGCGTTCCGCCCTGCTTCATCATCGTTTGCAACAATACCTCCACTTCTAAGCTGATCTATGACTACATCTCCGGCTTCCGCCGGAAAAGCAACGGTGACTTTGTACCGGGTCATTTTGAACTGTTCCGCAATTACGATTCCTACGGCGAGCCCTACAGCAAGCCGAATACGCTGCTAATCGACAGTAAGCAACTCGAATCCGGCGATGCCCTCGACGCTGGATTCCTGGAAGCCGCCAGCGACGAAATCGAACGCTTCAAATACGAAATCCGCCAGCGTAATTCCAGCAGCAAAACCGCCCCGGATGCGGATAAACTTAGCGAAGCCGACATCCTCCGCGAGGTGATGAATACAGTAGGTGAACCTGGGAAACTCGGCGAATCTATTCGTTGCGTAGTTTCGGTCTCGATGCTTTCGGAAGGCTGGGATTGTAATACCGTAACCCACATCCTAGGCGTGCGCGCCTTCGGGACCCAGCTCCTCTGCGAGCAGGTGGTGGGCCGGGCTCTGCGCCGCCGCAATTACGAACTCAATGAAGATGGCCTCTTCGACGTAGAATACGCCGACATCCTTGGTATTCCCTTCAACTTCGCCAGCGAAGCCGTACAGGTAATCCCCAAGCCCCCCGTCGAAAGGCTACACGTAAAGGCCGTCCGGCCCGACCGCGACAAATTGGAAATCGTTTTCCCCCGCGTCCAGAGCTACCGCACGGAATCCATGCAGGAAAAACTGGAAGCCGATTTTGACGATGACCATACCATGCGTCTCACCCCTGACGACATCGGAGCCACCATGACGCTGCTATCCGGCATCGTGGGAGAAGAACAAAACCTGACGCTGGAGCATACCAAAGATATGCGCCAGTCTACCATCATCATGCACCTCACCACCCGCCTGATGATGACCAAATTTCGGGACGCCAACGGTGATCCGCACCTGCACCTCTTTGGCCGCCTGAAGCCCATTGTAAAACGCTGGCTGGATACCCACCTGGACTGCGTGGGCGGCACTTACCCCGCCCAATTGATGTACCAGGAGCTGGCCGATAGGGCTTGCGACCGCATCAACGACGCCATCAACCGTTCCGCTGGCGGGGACAGCTACATTCGCGCCATTCTCGATCCTTACAATCCGCGCGGCACCTCTCACTTTGTCAACTTTCACACCACCAAAGGTGCGTGGGCTACGCGTGAGGACAAAAGCCCGGTCAACTACGCCGTGTTGGATAGTGGCTGGGAAGGGGAATTCTGCCGGATCGTCGAAAATCATCCCCGCGTGCTGCGCTACGTCAAGAACCAAGGCCTTGGCCTGGAAGTGCCGTACCTCAGCGCTGGCCAGCAGAAAAGCTATATTCCCGACTTCATCGTCCTGATCGACGACGGCCACGGCCCGGAAGATCCGTTGCAGCTGATCGTCGAGGTGAAGGGCTACCGGCGGGAAGACGTCAAAGACAAATCCAACACCATGCAAACTTACTGGGTGCCGGGCGTCAACAAGCTCAAAGCCTACGGCCGCTGGGCCTTCGTTGAATTCCGGGAGGTTTACCTCATGGAGGCCGACTTTGAGGAAAAGATCACGGCGGAGATGGAACGGATCTTGGAGGAGCAGGTGGGCGCGGCCGCAGGTGCGGGGGAGGTTAAAGGAGCAAAGCTATGAAAGAAGGTATTTACCGGTATGTGCTAATTGAAACCGTTTATGAAAGGGGTAAAGTACGGGGGCGTCCACTTGCTGGGCAAGGCCTCAGCCAGATATTAAGAGTGGAGTGCCGCAGGGACGTAAGAGAAGAACACCCACTTGGTACGGTCTTCAAACTATATATGAAGATTACCAGAACTGCAGGAACCCCTTTTCTGTACACCCACTATACTTGGGCGCATAGAGTGATGACGCAGGCGGAGATAGACGAATTTATGGCTGAAATCGAACCACTAGAAGAATTCTGAAGTACATGGCACTGCCAAACGACATCGCTGACCTGGTCTTTCGGATCGAGAAATTCGCTGCCCAAACTGCTTCCATTCAGTTCCCTGAGGAAGGCGATAAGGTGCAAATTGAGCTGGAAAGTGAGGACAAACGGATGCGCTTTCACCTGAACATTATTCGTTCTCAAGTACAGCGTAAACAAGTAACCTTTAACTTGCGCTACCGGGAAATTTATTCTATTCGCAGGCTGGATTTTCACGCTAACCACACCAATCCGGATGTTCCACCGCCTGACCCGATATTTGCCCCCTACGTTGGACACCGGTTCAAACAGGAAGATCACCTACACATTCACGATGAACTTTTTAATGCACGCTGGGCGATCCCCCTGGCTGACTTCAAGGAACTGGACATCCAGGACTCCGACACCCTGCCGGAAAAACTTCGTAAATTTCTGACCTACTGCAACGTCCAAGGCGTTGAATTCTCACAACCAATCTTTTAACGATGAACGCCACAATCAAAGAGTATACAGACTGGCTGCGGGATGAAACGGAAATCTATCCCGCCGACGACGGGTGGATGCAACTCGTACTGCCCGACGTCAACTTCAATAACGACAATCTCGAAGTTTACCTGAAGCAGCAGCCAGACGGAACCGTGCTTTATTCCGATGGAAAACAAACCCTGCGGGAACTGGATATGGCCGGAGTTTCAGTCTCCCGGGGAAAGCGAAAGGAGGAAGTAACGAGTATTTTGGCAGCCTACGGTATACGCATGCAAGACGAAGAACTACTCGTACAGGCCCCAATAGGAAAGAAAGAAGCCGCACTACATCGCCTGCTGGGAGCCATGCGGGAATTGCTGGACCTGCGCGTACTCGCTCAGGAAAAAGTGAAGTCGTTCTTTCTCGATGATTTTCAAGACCTACTGCTGGCCCGGGATATCCCGTTTCTACGGAACCCTACCTTCTACGGAAAAAGCGGTTTGGCCCAAACACTGGACTTTGCCCTTCCTCAAACAAAAAAACGACCAGAAACCCTGATCAAAGCAATCGGTCAACCACGCCAAGACCGTGTGCTCAATGCCATTATGGTCATCAATGACACGCTGGCACTACGCCCTAATAGCCAGGGGTTGGTAGTCCTGAATGACCTGGAAGGCCTGAATGCCGACCTCGAACAGGCACTGGTGTCTTACCAGGTGCCTTATCAAAAGATGAGTGAGCGCGAAACACTTGTCCGCCACCTGAAGCCTGCGGCATAATGCCGGCCTCTACTTTTTACTTATTTACTGAAGACCAGCCCATCCATGGCCAAAAAGAAAACCCCCACCACCCACAAAGAAATCGCCGCCCACACCCACGAGGAGGCCAAACGCACCAACATCCCTTCCGCAGAGATGCAACCCATCGTGGATGAGGATACCCGCCGCCCCATCAAGGTAGCCTACGAACGCCGCAACCGCGACCTCGACCCCCAACTCATCTGGCGGGGCAAATACCCCAAAAACCAGGAAACGGGACTGGAGGATATGGACCTGGAGCAAGACCTCACCGTCAACGCACCACCCCTCTACATCCAGGAGCGGGTAAACCCCAAAGTCCTCATCGATGACCTCGTAGCCCGCACCAAAGCCCGGCAAACCAAGCAGGAAGAACCCGCCCAACTCGACCTCTTTGGCGACTTCGACGGCGTACCCGAAGGCGACGCCAAAACCGAATTCTACCAGCACGAGGCCAACTGGTCTAACCGCATGATCCTCGGCGACTCCCTACAGGTGATGGCCAGCCTCGCCGAACGGGAAGGGCTGCGGGGGAAGGTGCAGTGCATCTATTTTGACCCGCCGTATGGGATTAAGTTTAATAGTAACTTTCAGTGGAGTACGAATAGCCGAACGGTTCGAGATGGTAATTCTTTGGATATTACTAGAGAAGCAGAACAAGTGAAGGCTTTTCGCGATACTTGGAGAGATGGCATTCACTCGTATCTTAATTATTTGAGAGATAGACTCTTGATGTTTCATGAATTATTGAATGATAGTGGTTCTGTGTTTTTTCAAATTGGCGAAGAAAATCTCCATCTTATTAGTTCATTAATGTCCGAGGTTTTTGGGCAAGACAATCATTGTGCGAACATTGTTTTTGTAAAAACTAATGCTTCTACAAGCGACTTGCTTTCAAGTGTTAACGATTATATAGTATGGTATGCAAAGGATAAAAATATAGTAAAATATAGACCTCCTCTTATAATAAAAGAACCTGGAGAGGAAGGAGCTACTGCGTATACCAAACTTCTCCTATCAAACGGCGAGACAAGGAGGATGACAAAGTCTGAACTATTAAACCCTAAGAATATACCGGATGGTGCAAAAATATTTGCCACAGGAGATATGACAAGTCAAAGGCCTCCTGGTGATTTCCCAGTGAAATTTGAAGGTCAAACTTATAGGCCTGTCAGAGGATACTGGAAAACAGGACTTGTGGGTTTTCCCCGGCTAATCAAATCAGGTCGAATAAATAGTACATCCGGTGGAAGGCTATCCTATGTAAGGTATTTGATGGATTTTCCTGCTGTCGGAATGAGTAACGTATGGACCGACACACTGGGGCAAAACCAATTTGGTGGTTCTAAAACTTATGTTGTTCAAACTGCACTCAAAGCTATTCAAAGGTGCTTATTAATGACAACTGATCCAGGAGATCTTGTTTTAGATCCTACTTGTGGAAGTGGTTCGACAGCTACTGTAGCTGAAGAATTTGGAAGGCGTTGGATTACTATTGATACTTCAAGAGTAGCATTGACATTAGCAAGAGTAAGGCTAATGGGAGCTCGGTATCCTTACTTTTTATTGACTGACTCTAATGAGGGGCAGTTAAAACTTGCAGAGATTACTCGAACCTTACCCTCTGATACTACTACTAATGATAATATCAATTCTGGATTTGTGTATGAAAGGGTCCCTCACATCACCCTCAAGTCCATCGCCAACAACACCGAAATCGACACCATTTACGACTCCTTCCAGGAAAAACTGGAGCCCCTCCGCAGCGAGCTCAACCAGCTGCTGGGGACGCAGTGGGAGGAGTGGGAGATCCCCCGCTCCTTAGACGCTTCCACTGCACCTGCGTCCGCGCCCAGCCCCACGATCCCCAAAGGGGAAGAAGTGCGCGCGGAAAAACTGCTGGCCCAGTGGTGGAAATACCGCATTGCCCGGCAGAAAGAGATTGACGCCAGCATTGCCGCGAAGGCCGACGTGGAGTACCTCTACGACAAGCCCTACGAAGACAAGAGCAAGGTGCGCGTGGCCGGCCCCTTCACCGTGGAGAGCATCAGCCCCCACCGGATGCTGGGCGTGGACGAACAAGGCAACCCTTTTGACCAGCTGGAGGCCGAAGACCCCGCCACCCACGCGGAGGCGCACGACTTCGTAGAGTTGATTTTGAACAACCTGCGGAAGAGCGGGGTGCAGCAAGACAAGAAGGCCGATAAGATCAGTTTTGACAGCCTGGAGGTTTTCCCCGGCCGCTACATCGTGGCCGAGGGCATTTACCGCGAGGAAGACGGTACACGCCGCCGCGCCGCGATCCACATCGGCCCCGAGTTCGGCAGCATCGGCCGCCCCGACCTCGTGGAGGCCGCCCGCGAAGCGGCCGACCTGGGCATGGATGTGGTGATTGCCTGCGGTTTTAACTACGATGCGCAGTCGACGGAATTTTCCCGGCTCGGCCGCATCCCCGTCCTCAAAGCCCGCATGAACGCCGACCTGCACATGGCGCAGGACCTGGCCGCTACGGGCGCGGGCAACCTGTTCGTCATCTTCGGCGAGCCGGACATCGAGGTCTTTCCGGCGGTTCCGGACGTCTCGTCCGGCAAATCACCGGACGGGACGTCCGGAACCGACATCCAGGTCCGCGTCCTCGGCGTAGACATTTTCGATCCCCGTACGGGCAAGGTCCGGTCTGACGACGTAGACGGCATCGCCTGTTGGTTCATCGATACGAACTATAATGGGGAGGCTTTTTTCGTCCGCCACGCCTACTTCCTCGGTGCCAACGACCCCTACCAATCCCTCAAAACCACCCTCAAAGCCGAAGTGGACCGCGAAGCCTGGGAAACGCTCAACTCGGATACCAGCCGCCCCTTCCCCAAGCCGGAGACGGGGCGGATAGCGATCAAGATCATTAACCATTTGGGGGATGAGGTGATGAAGGTGGTGAGGGTGGGGTAGGGGGGGGGATGCAAATTTAAGACTATATTTGGTGAGTTTTCAACAAGTAGACTTATGTTATTTTCTTCATTATCAGCCCGTTACGGGCGAAATTTGACCGTTAAGGGTCGGAGAGGCCTCCTTTGCGAGAGGTGACTACGACCTGTTATCTCGTATTGGGACACTGTGATGCCGTCGGAGAGGCCTCCTTTGCGAGAGGTGACTACGACACAAAGCCGTTAATGCTGCGGTCATTATACCAGGTCGGAGAGGCCTCCTTTGCGAGAGGTGACTACGACGGCGATTAACGTCAGCAGCGCGAGCTGACGGAGTCGGAGAGGCCTCCTTTGCGAGAGGTGACTACGACTCTTCATCTCACCGTGAATCAGACTAAGTCTTCAGTCGGAGAGGCCTCCTTTGCGAGAGGTGACTACGACTGATTTCATGTAGCTATGGATCCCCCCATAGGAGGGTCGGAGAGGCCTCCTTTGCGAGAGGTGACTACGACATAGACATGTTTACATGTTTTGCCCCGTAGGGGTCGGAGAGGCCTTCCTTGCGAGAGGTGACTACGACCCTTTTCATATTGGGTCTGTTGTGCTCACTCCCGTCGGAGAGGCCTCCTTTGCGAGAGGTGACTACGACCATCGAACGAGGCGAAGTTCAGCCCGTCACGGCGTCGGAGAGGCCTCCTTTGCCAGAGGTGACTACGACAGCGACATTGCTTTGGGGTTAAGTTGTTATATGGTCGGAAAGGCCTCCTTTGCGAGAGGTAAATACGACTCCGTTGAACCAGGCGATGTCGTAAGACATCGCTGTCGGAGAGGCCTCCTTTGCGAGAGGTGACTACGACCTGAAACTCTCCACTCAAGGGGGGCGAAATGTGAAAGTCGACGAGGCCTCCGTTGCGAGAGGTGACTACGACTAAAGTTTTACCCAAAGAAAAGGGGCTGGTCCGTGTATTACCACGAACCAGCCCCTTTTAAGAAGTTAGCTACTGACTTATTCTTTAAAGTCTATCCTAGAGTCTATCAGCATATTTTTAAGGCTGGTGGTTACTTTTTCTCTTAATTCAGGAACCCTTACGTCCGCGATTCCTTGGTCGGTGAGAAGTACTTCGCTCACACTTTCATCCGAAGACTTAAGTAAAATGCTATAGACTATGTTGCGAAAATGATAAAGACCATCTCGCGATTCTGCGGGGATAAAAATTCCATGACCTTGTTGAAAGTAAGCATCTGGAAATTTTATCAAAAAATCCCTTGCTTGTGCTTTCCGGAAGTACCAGCTGTTTTTTCGTTTTACGAAAACGGTTTTATCGTTTTCCCACATGGATAAATAAGCAAGGAGTGGCCAGATCCCACGGCAGGCTGCCAGCTTGCTCTCGTACCGTTGTTGCTCCAGATTCAAGTCAATCTCGCGTTTCTTTTGTCGCTCCCACGCTCGGAAAGCCCGAACGAAGCCCCAGGCCGCGAGGCCAATGGGAATCAACATTCCGATCATTTCAACCCAGAGCGGTTTATCGTCGGCAAGGATGGTGAAGATGTTAGCAAACATAGGTGGCTTGTGTTATTTTGAAGAGATAAGGTCTGCCATGCGTTGGTAGTAGCCCTCGGCAATGTCGAAAACCCGGTCGGAGTAAAGTTCTTCTTTCCGCCGGCTGACTTCTGGCAGCAACCATTCAAACCAGGGGAATTCGTTGTGGTAGAACTTATTTCTTAATTGGGTCGCCTTTTCCTTGAAAAAAACATTGAAAGGTGTATCTGAAGAATGTTGGATGGCTACGTCTGCGTAGGCGTGATGGTCGTAATAGTGTTGCTTGGTGCTTTCCGGGGCTTCGGGGAACTGGGCTTTGAACTTATTATACACCAATTCCTCGAACCGGTAAATAGTCTCAAAAAAGCCTTCCCGTCGCCGGTCGTATCGTTCAAGTTCCAGTTTTATCGTTTCGTGTGGGATTTCGTCTTGGCTGGCGGCTTTATAGAAATAGCTCAAGTTCTCCAGCCGCCGGTCTTTGGCCACCCGCCGCAGATCACCGTACCTGATCAAAGGTAACTCATCATTTATCCGAAAGGAAGTGTCGGGAATGAGCAAACTAACTTGCACCGGTTTTGTCAGTATTTCTTTTATATTTCGTAAACCCAGTTGATCAAAACCGACTTCAAGATGTTCGGATTTTTGCTTTTGTCGATTTTGAGCCATGAGCCAGAGGGCGCGGTCGTCAGATTGAATTGACTTGATGTATTGACGTCTTTCCAACACCCGTTTTCTTTCCTTGGTGACGTCGTTGTACTGGTTTTTAATCTCCTGCTGCTTGTTTTTTCCCAGCTTTCCACTGTTTGCTTTTTGATTCAAAACGGTGCGGCGTTTTTCTAACAACTTGCCGATGTAAAGGGATTCTTCTACGTATTCCTCTGGGGCTTTTCGATCAGTGAAAATAGACTGGTGGAGTCTATCAAGTTCATAGAAAGGCTGAGAATCGCTCGCCAACATCTTTTCCAGGCACTGGTTGATATTGTCTCCCGACTGAACGCCGAAGTGATTACCCTCAATTAGGGTGGAAACTACAGCCCGGTCAAATAGTCCTCTGGGCAAATAGATAGGAAGAGCGGTATAGTCTAGGTCAGTGGCTGGTTTTACATTGATGGAAGTAGGAAGAAAATGGCCAAACTCCCTTTTAGCCGCTTTGTCGTCAAGGTTCCTTAATTTACGCAGCGCATTGTCCAGCCATTTCAATTTGGCCTTTAAATAGTCCTCGTAAAACGAAAGAATACCTGGTTGGTCCTCGAAGTTCACGGACTTCAAAAAGGGATGCGACTCTTGCTGGTTTGGAGAGAGAATGGAAGTTTCTTCGCGTAGGAAATTTAGTATTTTCAGCTTGTTGGTAGAGAAATATGCTAGTGACTCCTGGAGTATCCGGAATTGAGCGTTATTCAATTTCTGCGGGTGTTCGACGCCATCGACCGTATGAATTTTAGGAGGAGTCATGAAAACAATGTCCTCGGCCAGCCAGGTCGCCTGCTCACCAACCCTTGGTGACCTTCCTTTGTCGACGGCCTTAAGAAGATCCTTAACGATTGTGTGCTGCTGCTTCAATTTGGCCATTGCGCGGGTGCGGTAGGGTGGGGTCTTGTAGGCTAAGAGGTAATCCTTTAGTTTGGTGGGTATGTTATGGATGGAAAGCCCGTATTTTTCTGACAAAATGCGGTCAAGTTTTCGTTTTCTTTCCTTAATTACTTCTTGCTTGTCGTTGAACAACGCCCGTTTAGCTTTGGTAGCTTCACGATCTCCCTTGACAAACGGTAATTTTTCATTCTTAACTTGATCAGGCTTAGCCACCAGGGCATGAAAACTGCCGGTCTTTACATCGCTGAAAAAGCGTTTTAGTCGCTCAATGTAATCCTTGATGAATGTTTCGGTATCAGTTGGGATGTAGGGGCTGGAGACGGGGTCTCCAGTGCTATATTTACTAAGGTAGTCGTATAGAAACAGCCCTCGTAAGTCATACGTGCTGATGATGGCATGTGCCATCTTGATTTTTGGCGCAGGAAGTTTTGGAAGCAATTCTTTTACAGTACGTATATCCTTTATGAACTGAAATGCAATGACGTTGTCACCAAAATTGTACTTTATGGAAAATTGTTCAATTCCTTCGTTAATATACGTTTCTTGGTTTTCCTGTTTAGATAACCAATCTTCCCGCAACAAGCCAACGAAACGGTTGTCTATTTTGACTCGGTTGTCCACAACTACGGCAGACTCGTAGACTGGTAAAAAGTCGTTCAGGCGCGCAAAAGTGTGCAAGGGTTTGGTGAGAATTCGCTCTCTTTTCTCGCCATAGATAATTTTATCGTACGCAGGTTTGGTGCGCCACTTACCCAGAGAGATATTGAAACGTAAGGTTGGAAAGGCTTCGGTATCATCGAAGTATCGAAGGGCAAAATACGGGAAACGATCGCCATGCCGCTTTAAGACTACTTCTGTTTCCCAAACACCATCTTCTTCGTCATATTCTTCCAAATTGTCAGGCAAAAGCTCCTGAGCAATGTGGAAAGCTTGCTGGTCTTTCTCGGATAGCATGTTATACAATGCGGCCGGGCTACGGCCCAACTCGTTTATCATATCCAGCATGATGTCCGCACTCTCCAGTTTCGGTTGTGGTAAACGAGTACAGAACATAGTGTAGCATTCCCTGGTCGCTTTGGCCGTCTTAGGGTCTTCATTGATGTAGGTTGTTTGGAAAGAAGCCAGCCTGCTAAGAAAAGGGAAGGCATATTTTCTTTCAAGGAAAAGGCAGGTGATGAAAGCTACCGTGTTCTCGTGATTAGGGGTTTCCGAAAGGTCATGGGGGAAGAACTCACTTTTGTTCTTCCCCTTGTTCTCAAGGTGTTTAATATGCTCCTTTTCGAATACGTCGAAGCGTTTGGTATACTTGCTGCGGTCAATCAACCTGAACATCGCCGCCTTATAAATGTCTTCGATTGGGCTAAAATTGAAGCGAGAATAATCGACTGAAGAGATATAATGCGAAAAGTGATTGCGCAAACTGTTTAGCAGGGTCAATATTGACTTGAAGGTTTCCTGAATGGCTTCCAGATCTGACTCAAAAGCGATGTTTTTGTTTTCTCCTCCGTCCGCTTCCAACGCTAAGAATAGCGGATAATTCAGCAGAGGGAAATAATTCTTTAAATCACTGATAACCGACTTAGTAATATCTGGCTTGTTGAACTTTTTGCCTAAGCAGTTAAAGAGTTGGGCAGTGCTAAGAGTTTCTTCTTTTAATTTGTCCTTGTCCGAAGTATTATATTTAGCCGACAGGTGCTTTATTACCATGAACGCATTATGACGAGCAATACTTAAGAAAGCGCCAAAGTAATGTGGATGTTCATGCAGGTTCTTTCTGTTTACTGGGGTGGCTGGCCGAGCAGGAATCATGAAGGGTGTTGTTTAAAGCGGTAAGAGGATAAAGTTCTTGGGTGATAGGGTGGTTCCGACACGATCCAACAGTTTTAAGATTCGTAACTTTGGCTACCCTAACGTAACTTTGTTGGGGAGTGTAAGGACCAGCCGGTACCGGACGCCCCCAAAAGTACAAAAGTCTTCTCAAATCCAAATTTTAAAAGTAGTCAAATGTAACTTAGTTTTGATGGTTGGTTTGGCCATTGCCAGAATAAGGGGGTAGGGTAGTCATCGTAAAGTTCGTGGCTATAGAGCGCTTTGCTTAAGCTGGCCGTCTGGCTATAGCAACTTGTTTCGGACCGTTTCTCAATGCAAGAGTTACGAGCGCAGTTGTGATACAGGGCAACATTCTAGAGCGATTCATAAACAGGTGGTATCCAGTAAAGGTGGGTTAGCCGAAAGTTAGAATCACTGGACCATGAAGGCGTCAATGCACAATCTAAGGATAGTTCCAAGGGACTTGGAGCTACAGAGATCAACCTGGTCCATTTTGAGCCTGTTGCTTTTGAGGTTAGTCTAAAGTAGAAGTAAGTTGTCTACTATGATCAGTAGTTGTACATTAGCGCCGGGACGAGGCATTAGCTTGTTGCCCCTGTATGGTGTTTCGCCATGTAAATTCTGATGTAGCCATGGAGTTAGTGCATGAAGGCCTTTCCGCAAGACCCCCGCTAATTTTCGATTCGGGCGCCTCCGAGTTTTCTCTTTTCCCCCGGGCGGCTGAATTCAGTTCTCCGGGTGGGCTATTTTGAACATGTGATATGCCTCGTCCTGCTTTACTAAGTTCATCTTTTGGTCTTCTCTCGGTACAGGATCTTTGCCAGTACTTAAATAGCATCCCTGTTTCTGAGCCCTTGCTAAAACAAGCTTATACTCCGCTGTCGCTACAGGCACTATCGGAGGTAGCAAGTTCTTGTTACAAGGAATTACATCTACCTAAGAAAAATGGAAGCCTGCGAATCATTCATGGGCCTAATCCTCATCTAAAAGCGGTACAGAAGGGGCTATGTACTTTGCTGAATGAGTATCAAAAAGAACTTAAATCGCCTAGTGCCTATGGATTTGTTCCTGGAAGGAATATCGTAGACAATGCCGCTCGACATACCGGCAAAAATGTGGTGATTAATCTTGATCTTTTAAACTTTTTTCCAACCATAAACTCAAGCATGGTTGCCGAAGCGCTAGCCAAGCCTCCTGCGTCCATACCATTAGTGTCTCAGCTTAATCAAGTGATGACTAATTTGATGTGTCGGGAAGACCGGCTTCCTCAAGGAGCACCTTCTTCTCCTGCTATGGCAAATTTGGTTTGTCACTCCTTGGATCTGAATCTGAGAGCGCTTGCCCAAAAGCATCGTTTTACATATACCCGGTATGCTGATGATTTGACATTTAGTAGCAACTACCCTAAAGTTGCTGAGGAAGTTTTCATCAATATCATCTATCAGCGCTGCGAAAAACTGGGGTTTAAGGTAAATAAAGAAAAAACCAGGATTCAGCGGAGTTCTGGCCGTCAAAGTGTAACCGGCCTCGTGGTAAATAGTAAAGTAAGTGTCAAGAAAAAGTATTGCCGTATTACCCGGGCGATGTTGCACAATTGGAAGAAGCTTGGATATGAGGAGGCAGAAGCCTTATTCAAGGCAAATTACCCTAAAGGGCCTCTGTATAATCTTTCGAATGTCTTACTTGGACGTATAGAGTTTATTGGAATGGTAGATAACCATAAACTGCCGCTGCGTCAGCGGAAAAATCAACTGCTTTCTGACACTAGATACATGAAGTTACTTGCCGAATACTGGGAGTTGATGAATGGCCAGAACTATTCATTTATCCAAAATCAAAAAATATTTCAACGGCTGGTACGCTTTAACCGCCTGGCTGAGAATGTGGCAATGATCAAGAACAATCAATTTTCTAGTCGTGATCGATTTATCCGTTACTGCACCTACACTTTCGTTCAACTTGAGGAGCTGTATAAGGTATATTTTTTAATAAAATTTCAAGAGGACTATTCTAAGATAGGGAGGCATTTTTTTGACAATAATGATGCTTTCAAAAGAATGCTATTAGGAAAGAAAAAAGAAGACCATTCGCCTGAAGATGTTGAGCGTGCCAGAAAAGAAGCTGAAAACAAAACGTCTTTTGCTGACTACAAAACTTATATGTTAGAGAGTCAGTTTCTTAATGACTGCTACTATGCTAAAGGGCGGAACCCTCCCAAGTTGCCTAGGTTGCTACGGCAATTAAGGAATTTTTATGTTCATGGCTCGGAATTTACTAAACGTGATGAGGCGAGTTTAAAACAAACTTTGGAGGGTATTCCCGCAAAGAACGCTGCTTATAAAAAGAAGCATCAGAAGGATAGAGTTATGCCGAAAGACGAGGTAAAAGCTCAAGAGGAATACCTTGTATTTAAATGGATTGACGGCGGAGACTATGATTCGGTGCGGGCATTTTTGGGGGATATTGTGGCGTTGGTTCGCTATGAATTTGAGGATCGAAATTAGCTGTAATCGGCTTCATTTAGGAATACGCAGACCTCCTCGCCCGTAAAAATAATACACTTTTAGAAAGATTCATCGTAAGTTACGGCGTCTGATGAACCAATTGATTTAACGCCTACCGCTCCCATGGACTTCCGAATAGCCGACACCTTCACCGACGCCCTCGCTAAACTCTCCAACAAGGAGCAGAAGTCTATCAAGATAACCCTGATGGACCTTCAGCTCGATCCTACGGGTAACGGCTTGCGGCTCCACAAACTTAACGCACGCGACAAACACTTCTGGTCTGTCAGTGCGAATATGGATCTTCGTATCATCATCCACCGCGACGGTAACAGTACGCTGGTTTGTTACGTAGATCACCATGATGATGCCTACGCTTGGGCCAATAACCGCAAGCTTGAGGTGCATCCTAGCACCGGGGCTGCTCAATTGGTAGAGATATCCGAAGTCAGCCGTGAGGTGATTGTCCCTATTTATATCAACAAACGGGTAGAACGGGAAATAACCGAAGGGCACCGACAACCGCGTAAACCATTAGCCATCTACGCTGATGAATTTCTGCTGCGCTATGGGGTTCCCGAAACCTGGCTACAACAATTGAAGGAGGCTACTGAAGACCAGTTGCTGAACCTCATCGAGCACCTTCCCGGCGAAGCCGTCGAAGCCCTTCTTGATCTGGCCATTGGCACCATCCCTCCCGAACCGGTACAGAAAGAAAATGCGCCAGCCGACCCCTTCGAACATCCCGATGCACTGCGACGCTTCCGCCTCATCGAATCCAGGGAGGAGCTGGAAGCGGCCCTCGATGCTCCGTGGGACAAATGGACGATTTTTCTTCATCCTTCCCAGCGGGAATTGGTGGCCAAGGATTACTCTGGTCCGGCCCGGGTATCTGGATCGGCCGGTACGGGAAAAACAGTGGTGGCCCTGCACCGTGCGGTCCACCTGGTCCGCGCCAATCCGGAAGCCATCGTCTTATTAACCACCTTTTCTGATGCGCTGGCCAATGCCCTTCGTAAGAGCCTCAATCGGCTTTTGCAGCACGAGCCCGTGCTCGGCGAGCGCATTACCATCCAGGCGTTGGACGCCGTAGCCAATCGAATTTTTCGGGCGCGGACGCAGGATGCAAAGATGGTTGATGAGCAAAGCCAGAATGAGCTGCTCCTCGCTGCTGCCGAGCAGACGGACCACGATTTCACCATCGCTTTTCTCAAAAATGAATGGCATAATGTGGTTAATCCCTGGCAGCTCAAGACGCTAAAGGATTACTTGGACGTAAAAAGAATCGGGCGGAGAACCGCCTTACCCCAGTCCCGCCGCGAAAAAGCCTGGCCCATATTTGCAACTGTCTTCGCCGAATTGGAAAAGCAAGGATGGTATACCCAAGCGAGTATTTTCCAGGCGCTATCAGATCGCTATGCTCACCCCAAAGAGTTGTCCCCTTACGATTACGTAGTTGTCGATGAGGCGCAAGACATCAGTGTTCCGCAGCTCCGCTTCCTTGCCAGCCTGGTCGGTTCCAAACCCAACGGTTTGTTTTTCTCCGGCGATCTGGGACAGCGCATCTTCCAAGCGCCTTTTTCTTGGTCTGCCCTCGGCGTCAGTGTCCGTGGTCGTGCTGCCACCTTACGCATCAACTACCGCACCAGCCACCAGATTCGCTCCCAGGCCGACTTGCTTCTGTCCCCCGAAGTCGCTGACCTGGATGGCAATACCGAAACCCGTAATAATACCCAGTCTGTCTTTAACGGTCCGGTACCCACCATCAAAGTATTTGGAACACCAGAAGAAGAGTGGAACGCAGTGGCCGACTGGATTTCTACACGGATCGCCGCTGGTGTTTCACCGGAAGAAATTGCCGTATTTGTGCGCTCCGCCGCTGAACTCAACCGTGCCCACCTCGCCGTTGAAGCCGCCGACCAAACGGCCTGTGAACTGGATGAAAAACTCAACACCAAAATCAACTGCGTAACCATCAGCACCATGCACCTCGCCAAAGGGCTCGAATTCAAAGCCGTGGCGGTAATGGCCTGCGATGAAGACGTCATCCCGAGCCCCGAACGCATCGAAAACGTCCTCGACATGGCCCAGATTGAGGAAGTGTACGAAACAGAGCGCCACCTCCTGTACGTAGCCTGCACCCGCGCCCGCGATTTCCTCTGGATCAGTTGTGCCGGCGGTGCCAGCGAATTTCTGGGGGATTTGAATGGGTAGAGTGGGGGAGTGTGGGGGGGGGTATTTTATATTGCCTGGCTCAAGCTCGCTTCAATAACCTAAGTATCCCTTGATCGTAGAGTAAAGGAATGCATCAATCCAACTAAAAATTAATTCCCGCATGCTCATAGTCATTGCTATTGCCATATTAATAATTACTTTTATTCAGATTGCTTCAAATCTTTTAAAGGGAGGCAGGAGTTATAAAGATCTATCTATCAGCAATATAGGTACTTATTTTGGGCAAGCATTAGTCCCAGGAATTATTGCAGGAATGGTTACGGTGTGGGCAGTAAGTAGCATATACCCAGTTGAAAAAATTGGGCACCCTTTTGCTCCAAGTTACGCCGTAGATTTAGTCTATAAAATTCGCATAAAAATGCCGAATAATCAAGAATTAATCGGTGATGCCTATTTGTACTACGATCGAGATCCCGGAGAAGGTGAATGTGTTATTTTAGTAGAAAAAATAACGATAAATCGAGGCACATACGAGGTTGACTTTGATAACAACTGCTGTTCCCCCTGTTTTGAAAAGTTTGGGGAATGGGTCGAATTTGCTCTGGTTGGCCATGGAAATGTGGAGGCCATGTTGTTAAATGAGAAAGTTGGTGAATGGTGAAATGTCGCTTTATGGTAGGTTGGATCAACTTATACGTGCAGACGCCATTAAATCGTCAATGCACACCTCTAGGACTTCATACTGAGTTTGTGTGCCTGTAAAATTGAGGAGTAAGAGCTCTCCGTTCTTAAGAAAATAGTAAGCTCGATAGTAACCATTGAAATCATCATCTACTTTGAAAGAAATATCGATAATGCCTGCGCCATCTTTACTGTAAACAGATTTATTTAGCATGCGAAATCCGTTAATTTCCGAATATTCAGAAATAATGAACGATGCCATTTGCTCATTAGATATTTGCAATCCCGCTAAAGACCTCGAACTGATAATGATATTGCACTTAAAGCCGTTTGCCGGAATATTTGGGAAAACCGTATGATATGAGTCCGTTTCTTCAAAACGCCATCCAGTTGGCATGTAGAAATCGACAAGTTGCGTTGTAAGACGCTGTACTGGCCCACACGGACCGGGGGGAGAGTAGGAATGCGAAAATCCAAAGAAGGTTGAAAGAGTTATAGCAAGAAAGAGTCGAAATAGCATAACTTAATTCGAATTTTATTGTAATAATTTAAAATTCATGGAAAATGAATCAGATTTTGCCCGTTAATGGACAAATGGAGGATCGATGCAATAGCCTGAATATTATTTTTTATTGGCTTTCACGCAATTAATTACTTCAGCCATATAGTTAGTTCTGTAAATGCTCAAGAAGTTGCTAAAATATTCACTTTTCAACGAGGCTAGCCCCCTCACTAATAAAACATCCCAGCCACCGCCCCAGTCATCAAACAAGCCACCGTACCCCCCAGCAAAGCAATCATCCCCAAATCCGTCAGGTTTTTGCGCTGGCCCGGCGCAATGGCCCCAATGCCGCCCACCTGGATGCCAATGCTGGCAAAGTTGGCAAAGCCGCACAGGGCATATGCCGCAATGAGCGTGCTCTTCGGGCTCAAGGTCACCGTGGGGTCGTTCTGGATGACGCGGAAAACGTCGTAGGCCACAAATTCGTTGATCACGGTTTTGAGGCCGAGCAGCTGCCCGATCAGCGTAATGTCTTGCATGGGCACGCCGATGATCCAGGCCACGGGCGCGAAGCAGAGCGCCAGCAGGTAAGAAAAGCTGAAGCCTTCAAAGCGGTTGCCCGTCGCGGCGCGGATGGTGTTGTTCCAGCTGGCGGCGGGGTCGGCATCCGCCAGGCCGGCCCAGATGGCCAGGTCGTTGAGGATGTCCGTCCCGCCCACGAAGAAGACGTTGAGCATGTAGATCAGGGCGGTAAAGACGAGCAGCATAGCGCCGACGTTCACGGCCAGCTTCAGTCCGTCGGTGGTGCCGCGGCTGATCGCATCGAGGAGGTTGTTGCTGTCGTCAGCGGCCATCTCCAGGCGCTTGTCTTTGGTGGGCGCGGGGGCCGTTGCGTCTTCCGGCGTGCCGTCTTTGGTGACGACGGCCGCCAGCGCCTCAGGTGTTTCGGGCAGGAGCATCTTGGCACACACGATGGCGGCGGGCGCTGAGATGATGCTGGCCGTAAGCAGGTGCTTGGCAAAAAATTGCTGGCTTTCCGGGTCGTTGCCCCCCAGAAAGCCGATGTAGGACACAAAAACACTGCCCGCAATCGTCGCCATACCGCCCACCATGACGCAGAGGAGCTCCGAGCGCGTCATTTGCTCCAGGTAGGGCTTGATCACCAGCGGCGCTTCGGTTTGGCCAATGAATACGTTGGCCGCAGCGGCCAGGCTTTCCGGTCCGCTCAGGCCCATGGCTTTGCTCAGCATCCAGGCCATGCCGTACACGACTTTCTGCAAAATCCCCAGATAATAAAGGATGGCCGAAAGGGCCGAGAAGAAGATGATCGTAGGCAACACCTGAAAGGCGAAGATGTAGCCGAAGCTGTCCATATCATTGACGATGCTGCCGAAGAGGAACTGCGAGCCGGCACTGGTAAATTCCAGCGTCTTGCGGAAACCCGTGGCCACGTAGTCGAAAAGCATCGATACCCACTTCACTTTCAGGATCAGCAGGGCCAGCACAAACTGCATCGCCATCCCGATGCCGACGAGGCGCCAGTTGATGGCCTTGCGGTTGCTGCTGAAGAAGTAGCAGACCCCGATCATGGCAGAAAGGCCAAGCAAACAGCGGAAAAGATCGTAAGCAAAAGTCATGGTCAATCTTGGGTGGGCGGCAAGTTAGTACTTTTTGGGTGTGCAGGTCAGGAAGGGAATCCACGGCAGCCTTACCTTGGCAAAAAAAACTGCGAATGAACCGATTTTGCGCCGCCCACCACCTTTGCCGGGTCCTTCCCTTGCTCTTTGTTCTGGTCCTGGCACCTGCGTCCGCGCCCGCTCAAACGGCCGACTTGCCCGCGTTCCCGACCGACTTCGTGGGCAACTGGCGCGGCGAACTCCGCATTTTCAACGCCAGCGGCCAGGTCCAGGCCGTGCCGATGGAACTGCTCATCCAGCCGGTCAACGACAGCACCTACACCTACACCATTATTTACGGCACCGACCGCGAAGCGGGCAAGCGCGACTACTACCTCGTGCGCGGTGCAGACGGGCCACACCACTGGATTTGCGACGAAAAGAACAGCCTTTTGCTCGATGGCTACTACCTGGGCGGCAGCTACCGCAGCGTCTTTACCGTGCAGGGATCGTACCTGCTGGCCAACCTCGAACACCGCGGCGATGCCCTGGAATACTCGATCCAGAGCGGCAGCACCACGCCTGTACGCAGCACCGGCGGCGCGCCGGTGGACGGCGAAGACATCCCCGTGGTGGAGGCCTTTCGCGTCGGGGGCTACCAGGCTGCCACGCTGCGGCGCTACTAACTTACTCTTCTTCGGCCGCCGCCTCGTTGGGTTCGGCCGCTTCGATGCCGAGGAAGGGTTTGAGCTTTTTCCAGAGTTTGGCCGACGGCTCGGAAAGTTCCAGCGTGGTTTCGTCGGGCCGGAACTGGCTCAGGATGTCGAAAAGTACGTTGATGCGGCCCTCGGTGTCGAAAAAACGGTTGATGATGGCCACGCGGCGGCTTTCGACCAGGCAGTAGCCCGACTGAAAATTGCCCTTTTCGTAGCGCACGGTGTAGCCCAGTTCTTTGGCCAGCACCTCCAGCTTTTTCAGGTTTGGTTTGGTCATCGGTAACATGCCGCGAAGGTAGCTTGCCGGTGGGAATAATCGGGCCTTTCGGGCGCGGACGCAGGTGCTCCCCCCCGGCCCCCCGAAGGGGGGAGTCAGGACAAGGAGCGGGGTAAGCCCCTCCCTGCCCACCCGTCCCTGGAGGGGACGCTTGAGTAGCGTAGGGTGTAGCCCTACGTATTCGTTTTCAACCCTACGTTTTGGATAATTCTTTCACAAGATACCGCCCAACCAGCCTACCTTCGCGCCGCTATGCGCCTACGCCAACTAGAAATCAAGGGATTCAAGTCTTTTGCGAACACGACGGTCGTCAACTTCGACGAAGACGTCATTGGCATCGTCGGGCCCAACGGCTCCGGCAAATCCAACATCGTCGACGCCATCCGCTGGGTGCTCGGCGAGCAGAAAGGCAGTGAGTTGCGCCTGGATAAGATGAGTTCCATCATCTTCAACGGCACCAAGAAGAAGAAGGCTGGCAACATGGCCTCGGTCAGCCTCACCTTCGACAACGACAAGGGCCTGCTGCCCACCGAATACAACACGGTGACGATCACCCGCCTGCTCTACCGCTCGGGCGACTCCGAATACCGCCTCAACGGCGTGCAGTGCCGCCTTAAAGACATCACCAGCCTGTTGCTCGATACCGGCATCGGCTCCAATTCCTACGCCATCATCGCCCTGGGGATGGTTGATGACATCCTGGCCGACAAGGACAACAGCCGGCGGCGGATGTTCGAGCAGGCCGCGGGCGTGAGCAAGTACAAGGCCCGCAAGCGCGAGTCTTTGCAAAAGCTGAAGGCCACCGAAGACGACCTCGACCGCATCGAAGACCTCCTCCACGAGATCAACAACAACCTGGCCAGCCTCGAAAAACAGGCCCAACGCGCCCGCCGCTACCTGGAGCTCAAAGCCCAGTACCGCGAACAGAGCCTGCAACTCACCCAGGTGAAGGTCGCCGACCTGCGCAACGACTACGGCAAACTGAAGGGCGAAATCACCGCCGCCGAAGACCAGTACCGCAGCGTTGACGTCAACATCCGCCAACTCGAAGCCACCCTGGAAGCGGAAAAGGCCCAGCACATCGATAAGGAAAAAGCCCTCGGCGAGCGCCAGAAACTGCTCAACGAGCTGGTCAACGAACTCCGGGGCCTGGAGAACGAAAAGCAGATGCTGGCCCAGCGCAAGACCTTCGTCCGCCGCCAAACGGAAAAGCTCCAGCAAGACATCACCACCGCCGGCGGGCAGCTCGCCGAATACCTCGGGCAGATCGAGCGGATGGAAGCCCAGATCGCCAACGAACGCACCGTAGAAACCGAGCGCCAGGAAGCCGTTAACGCCGCCGAACAGGCCCTGGCCGAAATCCGCAGCGGCCACGAAACCATCAAAGGTCGCCTCGAAGAAGGGCTCAAAGCCCAGCAGCAGGAAGAGCGCAACATCTTCGAACTCGAAAAGCGCAAGGCCATCAACGGCAACCAGGTCGAAAACTTCAGGTTCCAGATCGAGCGCAACGTCGGCGAGATGGAAGACCGCCGCGGCGAAAAAGAAAGCCTGGAGGCGAGCCTGAAGGAGCTCGAAGCCGAAGAGGCCGTCGCCCTGACCGCCCTCGAAAAATTGGAACTGGCCGAAACCGAGCGTCGCGAAGCCCTCGATGCCGCCACCGAAAAGGTGGAGCAACTCCAGAACGACCAGAGCAAGATCAACCGGGGCCTTGACGCGCGCCGCAACGAATTCAAGCTCACCAAGAGCATGATCGATAGCCTGGAAGGTTTCCCCGAATCCATCCGCTTCCTCAGCCAGAGCAAGCAGTGGAAAGAAGATCCGCAACTGCTGTCCGACCTGGTGCTCGTCGACCAAGACTACCGCGTAGCCATCGAAAACTACCTGGAAGGTTTCCTGAACTACTACGTGGTCGATAACGCCGAAGAAGCCCGGCAGGCCATCTCCCTGCTCAGCAAAAGCCAGAAGGGCAAAGCCAATTTCTTCCTGCTCGACGCCATCGGACCCTACCAGGGCGGAGCGGCCCTGCTGCCCGGCGGTACGCGGCTGGCAACGGACGTAGTGCAGGTCGACAAAACCTACCAACCATTACTCGATCACCTGCTGCACAACGTGCTGGTGACCGACTCCGACGAACTCCCCGGTCAACCCCCGGAGGGCATCACCATCCTTTCCCGCAGCGGGCGCTACATCCGCCGGCCCTACTCCGTCAGCGGTGGTTCGGTGGGCCTCTTCGAAGGCAAAAAGATCGGCCGGAAGAAGAACCTGGAAGTCCTGGAAAAGGCCATCGCCGAAGCGGAGAAGCAGGTGCGGGCCGTAGAGAAGGAACTGTACCAGGAGCGCAACCGCCTCAACGAACTGCGGCAGCGGCGGGTCGATAAAGACATCCAGGAAAAGCAGCGGGAATTAAGCCGGCTCCAGCAAAAGCGGGCCGGCCTCAAAGCCCGGGTGGAAAGCTTTGCCAACTACTTCGGCGATACCGAGGCCAAAAACGTTCAACTCGCCCAGCAAGTTGACGCCATCAACCAGGCCAATGCCGTGATTGACCGCGACCTCGCCAAGGCGCAGGCCACCGTAGAAGCCCTGCGCGAACAGCTGGCGGGTACCGACGGCAACTACCGCCAGCTCAGCGAGCAACTCAGCGCCGCCTCCGCCGCCTACAACGAGCAGAACATCCAGTTCATCCGCCAGCAGAACAAGATCCAGACGCTGGAGCAGGAAGTGCTCTTCCGCCGCAACCGCCTCCAGGAACTCGGCGAACAAGACGCCAGCAACAAGGAACAACTGGAACGCCTGGCCGTCGAGTCCAGGCAGTTCGAAGACCAGGAAATCACCCTGGCCAGGAACCTGGAGCAGATGTACGCCAACCGCAGCGAGTACCAAACGACCCTCAACGCCGTAGAACAGGCTTACTTCGCCGCCCGCACGGGCATCAACAACCTGGAAGACGAACTCCGGCGCGAAAACCGGCGGCGACAAGACGGGCAAATCCTGGTCAACCAGCTCAAAGAGAAATTTACGGACATCAAGTTCCGCATCGACGGCATCTCCGAGCGCCTCAAGATCGAGTTCAACGTCGGCCTCGAAGAACTCAGCCAGCTGGAAATCCCCGAGTGGGTAGGATCCGTGGGCGACCTCGAAGTCAAGGTAGAACGACTGCGCGGCCGCATCGGCAACTACGGCGAGATCAACCCCCTGGCCGTCGAAGCCTACGATGAGATGAAAGAGCGCCACGATACCATCGCCAAGCAGCGCGACGACATCGTAGCGGCCAAAAACACCCTCGTCAAAACCATCAAGGAAATCGAGGAAACGGCCACGGTGCAGTTTTTGCAGGCTTTCGAACGGGTGCGGACCTACTTCATCGACGTCTTCCGCAGCCTCTTTACCGAAGACGACAACTGCGACCTCATCCTCCTGGACCCCGAAGATCCGCTGGAGTCCAAAATCGAGATCGTCGCCAAGCCCAAGGGCAAGCGCCCCACGACCATCAGCCAGCTTTCGGGCGGAGAAAAGACGCTGACGGCCACCGCACTGCTCTTCGCCCTCTACCTGCTCAAGCCCGCCCCCTTCTGCATTTTCGACGAGGTCGATGCGCCCCTCGACGACGCCAACATCGCCAAGTTCAACCGCATCATCAAGAAGTTTTCCAAGGAAAGCCAGTTCATCATCGTCACCCACAACAAGCTCACCATGGAAGCCGTCGATACGATCTACGGCGTCTACACCAACGAGCAGCAGGGCAGCGGCGTCATTCCCGTACAGTTCACGGAACTGGAGGGAAGTACAATGTTTTCGGCGGTCTAAACTGCCTTTTTGCTTCGCAGTATTTCATGCTGGGCGCGGCCGCAGGTGCAAGGTAGGGGATAAAAGAGCAGTGGACGTGGCCAGCCCCCCTGATTTCCATTTCGGTGGTCGCAACGCAATGCCTGCTCAGCTTGTTGCTAAGCTAGCTTGAAGTCCGGATTCCAGACTATCTTGTAGCTTGTAATTATAACCAAAACCATGAGTAGCATCGCTGGCAAGTTTGTAAATCCCTTGACGGACTTCGGCAGCTCCCGAAAATGGTTGGACGCAGCTGAGGTCGCCAAGCTAAGCAGCGAGGAGCGCCAAACCTACGAAACTAGCCTGAAGCACTACCGCGACCTCAAAAACGTAATCGATACCGCCCGCGAGGAAGGCAAAAAACTCGGTAGAGAAATTGGCCTGAAACTCGGTAGAGAACTTGGTCTGCAACTCGGCAGAGAACTCGCCCTGCAAGAGAGCATAGAGCAGCACACTCGAGAGATCGCCCGGACGATGAAGCTCAACGGTATTTCTGCCGAGGTAATTGCCGATAGTACGGGCCTGCGCCTGGCGGAAATTGCTGAACTTTAGGCTGTACAACCCCTACCGATGGAATAACCCGGCCGACTAGACCCGGAGGGTAGCCCAGTGTAGCGACGGGATTTATCCCTTAGTCTTCGTTGCGTCGCGGCAACTTACCGACTGACGGAACATCCTAAACCTAAACCCGCACCTCCGGCACTTCCCCCCGCACGATGAGCCTGCCTTCCGTCGCCGCCTGGATTTGTTCCACGCTTACGCCGGGTGCCCGTTCCAGGAGCAAAAAGCCCTCCGGGGTCACTTCCAGCACGGCCAAATCAGTCACGATTTTCTTAACACAACCCACGCCCGTCAGGGGTAGGGTACAGCGCTTGAGCAGCTTGGATTCGCCGTCGCGGCTGGTGTGCATCATCGCTACGATGATGTTATCGGCCGAAGCCACCAGGTCCATTGCGCCGCCCATGCCCTTGACCATTTTGCCGGGGATTTTCCAGTTGGCAATGTCTCCATTCTCGGCAACTTCCATGGCACCCAGCACCGTCAGCTGCACGTGTTGGCCGCGGATCATGGCGAAGCTGGTGGAAGAGTCGAAGATGGCCGCGCCGGGCAGTGCGGTGATCGTTTGCTTGCCGGCGTTGATCAGGTCGGCGTCCTCTTCTCCATCGAAGGGGAAGGGGCCCATGCCCAGAATGCCGTTCTCCGACTGGAAAGTGACGCTGATCCCCTCGGGAATGTAGTTGGCAATGAGGGTAGGGATGCCGATGCCGAGGTTTACGTACCAGCCGTCTTGCAGCTCCTGGGCGATTCGTTTGGCGATGCCGTTTCTATCTAACATACTGTTGCTGCTTTTCAGGCTTTGGGGCGGACGGTGCGTTGCTCGATCCGTTTTTCGTAGTGGCTGCCCTGGAAGATGCGCTGGACGAACACGCCGGGGGTGTGGATGTGGTTGGGGTCGAGTTCGCCGGGCTCGACAAGTTCTTCGACCTCCGCAATGGTGATTTTGCCAGCCATGGCCATGGCGGGGTTAAAATTCCGCGCGGTGCCTTTGTAGACGAGGTTGCCATGACGGTCGCCCTTCCAGGCTTTGACGATGGCAAAGTCGGCCGTCAGGGCCATTTCCAGGATGTGGGGTTTGCCGTTGAACACCCGGACTTCCTTGCCTTCCGCCACCTCCGTCCCGTAGCCAGCGGGGGTAAAAAAGGCAGGAATGCCCGCACCGCCGGCCCGGCATCGCTCGGCCAGAGAACCCTGGGGGATGAGGTCAACCTCCAGTTCTCCACTCAGCATCTGCCGCTCAAACTCCTTGTTTTCACCGACGTAGCTGGCGACCATCTTTTTAACCTGGCGGCGCTGCAAAAGCAGGCCAATGCCAAAATCATCCACGCCCGCATTGTTGGAGATGCAGGTCAGGCCATTCACCCCGCTCTCTACCAGGGCTTCAATGCTTCGTTCGGGGATGCCACAGAGGCCAAAGCCTCCCAACATCAGGGTCATGCCAGACTCGATGCCCTGGATGGCGGCAGCGGCGTCTTTGACTACTTTATTCATGTTTATCCTTCCGGCTCAGCTTAGGGGACCGGGTGGGTAAAGGTCGGAAAAGATCCGGGTTTAGCCCAATGGACGGGCGAGAAATCGGCACAATTTGGCTCCAGCGGGCCGTCCATTGCTCCCTGGTTACTGCCCCTGCACCTGCGGCCGCGCCCCCGTTAGTACATAGCTCACCAGTGGGTGCGGCCTGCTGCCACCTTACTCGATCGGGCCATCGCCTACCTTGACCGAAAAGGGTTTGCAGTAGTAAAGGACGTGGCTGTAGTCGTTGAGCCCAACGCCCGGGATGATGTATTCGTGGGCTCCGGAAAACACCCGGACGCGGGCCAGTTCGAGGGCTCCGGCGTTGCTGTTGGGGTTGTTGGTGAGGTAGATGTACAAGCCGGGCAGGCGGGTATCAGCCGTATAATCGTCGCCATAAGCGAGCTTCAGTTCCCCCGTAGGCAGTTGGGTGAGTTCAAAGTCGCCCCGCAAAACGTAGGTGCTCGTAGTACGGGCCGTCCCCGTACGCTTGGTGGGTTCGTCTACGATCACGGTGGAGGGGCCTACTTCAACGTTGCTGCTCGTCGAAGCGGTCTCACCAAACTCGTCCTGGTAGGCTACCGTAATGGTCGTGGTTCCGGGAGCCAGGGCATTGGCCAGGCCGTCGGTGCCGAAGCTGAGGATGTCAGGATCGGCTGAGGTCCAGGTTGGCGTAACGGCCTCTGCCTGGCCGACGTTATTGAAAAACTCGGCAATGAACTGGTAACTCGTACCCTCCTCAATGCTGGCCACGGGGTTTTGCAGGCGGATTTGGGGGGCGACGTAATCATCGAGGATGTCTTCGCCCACGCAGGCGCTGAAGAGGAGGGGCAGCAAAAAGAGGTAAAGGAAACGCATGGGAAGAGTCGGTAGCTTTGGTCCACAAATTTAGGGAAAAGGCAGTACCTGCTGGGGGTGGATGTAACATATTGTCGTTTTGGAGATAGTACGGAAGCGCCTGGCCGTTGGCGACCGGAAAAGCGGGTGAATAATATCCACTTTCTTAGGCCTGCCTTAGGTTATTTTTGCGCAAATTATCCCCCCGTACTTTTAGAAACTGCAATTATGGCCATGCTTACTTCTCCGCTATCGGACCTGGTATCAAAAATGGAAGAATCCGCTACGCTGCGGATGGCCCAGCTGGGTCGGGAAGTCAAAGCCCAGGGACACGACGTGATCAGCCTCAGCCTCGGCGAACCCGATTTTGACACCCCGGAACACATCAAGGAAGCCGCCAAACGGGCGCTTGACGCGGGCCACACGAAGTACACGCCCGTCCCCGGTATCCCCGAGTTGCGCAAAGCCATTTCCGATAAGTTCAAGCGGGAAAACGGTCTGGACTACACCCCCGCCCAGATTGTGGTGAGCACTGGTGCGAAGCAGTCCATTTACAACGTCGCCCAGGCCCTGCTCAATCCTGGTGATGAGGTCATCATCCTGGCCCCGTTCTGGGTGAGCTATTCTGCGATCGTCGAACTCTGCGGTGCGAAGCCCGTCATCGTTGGCGCGGGCATTGAAGACGACTACAAAGTAAGCGCCGAGGCAGTGGAAGCGGCCATTACCGACCGCACCAAGTTTATCCTCTACAGCTCGCCTTGCAACCCCACCGGCTCGGTCTACACCGCCGAAGAACTCGGCGCCATGGCCAAAATGCTGGCCCGCCACCCCCACGTTTTTGTGGTGGCCGACGAAATTTACGAACTCATTAACTTCACGGGGGCTCACGCCTCCATTGGCACTTTTCCGGAAGTTAAAGACCGTACGATCACCGTCAACGGCTTCTCCAAGGGCTTTGCCATGACGGGCTGGCGCCTGGGGTACATCGGTGCACCCCAGGAAATTGCCGAAGCTTGCAGCAAGCTCCAGGGCCAAAGCACCTCGGGCACCAACAGCATCGCGCAGTACGCCGGCGTACACGCGCTGAACTCTGATTTGCAGCCCAGCCACGCCATGCGCGAAGCCTTTGCCAAGCGCCGCGAACTCATCATTGCAGGCCTGGAAGGAATCCCCGGACTGCGCGTCAACCGGCCGCAGGGAGCCTTTTACATTTTCCCCGACGTGAGTTCGTTTTTCGGTAAATCCCACGCGGGCATCACTGTCAATAACTCCGACGAGATGGCCGAATACCTGCTCATGCACGCCCACGTGGCTACCGTCGGCGGCAGTTCCTTCGGCGCCGATGCCTGCATCCGCCTGAGCTACGCCGCCTCTGAAGAACAACTGACGAAGGCCATCGAACGCATCAAAACTGCACTGGCCAACCTGCAGTAAGGGATGTGTGATGTACGATGTTCGATGTCAGATGTGTGATGGTCCGCCGGTTCCGGACGTCCCGCCCGGGTGTTTTTTAGCCCATGGAGTTGCATGGAGTTAGGCATGGAGTTACACGGAGTTCAGCGCACAAGGTATTGTCGCAGCTTTAGCCCGACCAACTGTGGACCTCCGGTACGGCTCGTTTTAGCCCATGGAGTTGCATGAAGTAAGTAGAGTTCCTTGGCGAACTACTGCTATACGAACTAAAACGACGCGGCCGCAGGTGCCAGGCAATGTCTAACGAGCAATGTTCCGTACCCCCGGGGTCATTTACCCGGGTTTGCTTGAACCAATTCGCGTGATTGCCGTATATTGGGGGTATCCGTCTTCCCCAAAAACTGTCCTTATGCGCCTGACTTTCCTTGCTCTATCCCTTTTCCTTGCATCCTGCGTCAGCGCCCAATCGAGCGTGCAGGAATTTCAGCTCGGCGGCACGGCCCGCATCCTCAACGACGAGTGCATCCGCCTGACCCCTGATGCGCAGTACGCCAGCGGCTCGGCCTGGTACGAAAAGGCCATCGACCTGACGCGACCCTTCGAACTGACCGTCTGCCTGGTCCTGGGCAACCGCGATGAACTGGGTGCTGATGGGATCGGCTTCGTTTTTCATCCCGTCATGCGCACCGGCTACCGGGGCGAAGGCATGGGTTTTGCTGGCCTGGTCCCGTCGCTGGGCATCGAGTTTGACACTTACCAGAACTTCCACCTCGGTGATCCCGCCGGAGACCACGTCGCCATCACCGTCAACGGCCAACCCCACCACTACGCCAGCCTGGTGGGCCCCAACGAAGTGCCCAACCTCGAAGACGGCAACAAACACCTGCTCTGGATCCAGTGGGATCCCTTCCGCAAGCAACTCACCGTTCAACTCGATGGCAAGGAACGCGCCCTGCTCCAACTCGACCTCGTCAAAGAAGTCTTCGCAGGCAAGGCCAAAGTGTTCTGGGGCGTCACCGCCGCCACCGGCCGCAAAACCAACGCCCAGGACATCTGCATCAAAAAGCTGGTCTTCGCCGAAGCCCAGCCCGACTAAAGCCACAATGCCAGGAAAATAAATACTTTCAGTAAAAACTGAAAGTTATTTGGAGCGTTCTAGCTCCATGAACTTTTGCCCATGACCCCTGCCAGCATTTCTACTGTCCTGCGTGACCGAAGCCTCGCCCCCGGCCTGCGTGCCATCGCCGAAAAGGTGTACGCCGGCCAGCGCATCACCCCCGAGGAAGGCCTGCACCTCTACGAGGAGGCCCCCCTTGGTTACCTGGGTGCCCTGGCCAACTTCATCCGCGAGGAAAAGCACGGAGACAAGACCTATTTCAACCGCAACTTCCACATTGAGCCCACCAACGTGTGCCTCTACACCTGCACCTTTTGCAGCTACAGCCGCCGCATCAAGAAGCGGGAAGATGGCTGGGAATACAGCCTGGAAGAGATCATGGACATCGTCAAAAAGTACGATGACCAGCCGGTTACCGAGGTCCACATCGTTGGCGGGGTACTGCCGCAGTACGACGTGCCTTTTTACGCCGAACTGTTCCGCAGAATTCGCGCCCACCGTCCTGATCTGCACGTCAAGGCCCTTACGCCGGTGGAGTACCACTACATCTTCAAGAAGGCCAAAATTTCCTACGAGGAAGGCATGGCCCTGATGAAAGAAGCGGGCCTCCAATCCATGCCCGGCGGCGGCGCGGAAATCTTTCATCCGGAGATCCGCGACCAAATCGCCGGCGGCAAATGCTCGGGCGACGAATGGCTGCGCATCCACGAAGTGTGGCACAACCTGGGCATGCGCTCCAACGCTACCATGCTCTATGGGCACATCGAAAAATTCTGGCACCGGGTTGATCACCTGGAACAACTGCGGGCCCTGCAAGACAAAACCGGGGGCTTCCAGACTTTCATCCCCCTGAAGTTCCGCAACCAGAACAACGAACTGAGCCACCTGAGTGAAAGCTCCGTCGTGGAAGACCTGCGCAACTACGCCATCGGCCGCATCTACCTGGATAATTTCGATCACGTCAAGGCTTACTGGCCCATGATTGGGAAGACCACGGCCCAGCTGAGTTTGTCCTTTGGCGTAGATGACATTGATGGCACCATCGACGATACCACCCGGATTTATTCCATGGCCGGTGCCGAGCAAAACCCGGCCCTCTCCACTGAGCAGCTTGTCAAAATGATCCGCGCCGTAGGTCGCCACCCCATCGAACGGGGGACGCTGTACGAAGTCATTACCGATTTCCGCGACGTAGAATTTTCCGACGAAAAGCAGTACCGCGGCTACACCGCTTTACCCGTCGTATAAGCCCCGCACGATTGTCCTTTTCTAATTCCCCAACCAAAGCATTTCCGCCAATGAAAACGGTATATCTGGTCCGTCATGGCCAGACGGACTTCAACCTCCAGGGCATCGTCCAGGGCAGTGGGGTAGACTCCAGCCTTAACGACCATGGCCGCGAACAAGCCCGTCACCTCTTTGAGCGTTACCGGGAGATGCCGTTTCAGGTGGTGCTGACCAGCGCACTGCGGCGGACCTGGGAGACGGTAGATTCCTTCATTGCCGCGGGATTGCCCTGGGAGCAGCACGCGAACATCAACGAAATGTCCTGGGGTAATCACGAAGGAAAAAAGGGCACCCCGGAAAGCATCGAGGAGTACCAGCGCATCAAAGACGCCTGGGCCCTGGGCGAAATCGATGGCCGGATTGGCGGCGGCGAATCCGCCCGGGAAATGGGGCAGCGCTTACAGACCTTCGTGGACCACCTGGCCCAGCGCTCCGAAGACCTGATCCTGGTGTGCAGCCACGGTCGGGCAATGTGCGGGCTCGTCACCCTGATGATGGGCCAACCCATCGACCGGATGAATCAGTGGATCCACAGCAATACGGGCTTGTGGCGCGGTCAGCTCCAGGATGATGGCACCTGGCACTTTGATTTACAAAACGACCGTTCGCACCTCCCGGCGGAATTAATGGCCAGCCGATGGTAAACTTCCCCCCCAGTAAATCTCCGGTTTCTACCCAGGCACCAAGCGCTGCCGATCTGGCTCCCCGCCACCGCCTGGTGGCCGTTTCTTACCTCAATACCAAGCCGTTGCTCTACGGCTTGCTGCGTTCGGAGGTACAGGCGGAGTTGTACATGGACCTGGCCATCCCGAGCGAGTGCGCCCGGCGGCTGGTGGCGGGCGAAGCCGACATTGCCCTCGTGCCAGTGGCCGTCATCCCCGAGCTGCCCAACGCCCGCGTGATCAGCGATTACTGCATTGGTTCGGATGGGGCAGTGGCAACGGTTTGCGTTTACGGCGACGTCCCCCTCCACGAAATGACGGCGATCTACCTCGATCACCACAGCCGCACCTCCGTGATGCTCACCCGCCTGCTGCTGGAAGAATACTGGCAGCACGACGTGACCTTCCTGGAAGCCGAAGACGGCTACATCGAACGCATCGGCGGCACCGTGGGCGGGCTGGTCATTGGCGACCGCACCATAGGCCTGGACCAACGGTTTCGCTACGTCTACGACCTCGGCGCAGCCTGGAAAGACCACACGGGTTTGCCCTTCGTCTTCGCCGCCTGGGTAACGGTTAAGCCGCTGGAGGAAGACTTCCTCCGCCGCTTCAACGCCGCCCTGGAAGAAGGCATGGCCCACTTGCCGGAATTGCAATTGCTGCTCTCTTCGCCGCACCCGGATTTCAGCCTGGTGGAGTACTTCACTCACCACATCGATTACAATCTCGATGCCCCGAAGCGGGTGGCGATGGAGCGGTTTTTGGCCTACGTGCGAGGGGGGAATTCAGTAGTTCGGTAGTTCATAGTTCAGTAGCGGGCGAGCACCCTTTACCCTAGCGGGAGTACCCCGGATTCCGGATGCTACGCATCCTCCATCCGGGGTTATTCAGGTTCGGGGCCGTCTAAAAAGTCAGCCCCAAAGCTGTGGGGTGCGCCACGGTGGCTGTGCTGGTTGCGTTCTGACACATTTAAGAAAAAATATGTGTTCCTTTTTTGGGCCTCCCCACATGCTGGGTGGGCCTTCAGGGAGTTAAAAATGCCGTCTAGACGGATTTTTGGGCCGTTTTAGGTCATTTGGGCCCTTTGTACGACCGGAGTAAGCAGACTACGCCCTTGCTCAATCGATAATTTATGTAATCGACGAAGATTTGTGGCTATCGAAAGGAGGCCCATCTCAATGTTAACCCCCGTAAGTCCCTTTAGTGTAAACCGACGTCTTCCCAGATTGGCCTTCAAGTTGCCAAAGAAGCCCTCGACTTCTGCGTTACGGCGCAGGCACTTTGCTCTACCCTCTTTCGTGCTCAGACGAGCTCGGGCTTGCTGGCGATAGCTTTGACCTTTGTGGCTAATGGTTACCACTCGGTTGCCGTCTTGTTTATGACACATCCCGCGCAAGGGGCAGCCTATGCAATTGACGGCTTTGTACTTACTTGTTTCACGGATATACCCACTTGCTGTTTTCTCCTCTCCCTCTCCACAATACGTCATATGCTGACCCATGGGGCATATCAGCACATTTTGCTCTTCGTTATAGTATAACTGGCTTGGCGCAAATGGCGCTTTAAGTACTCCTTGCTCTTCCTTGTAATAGCCCGGGTATTTGAGGTAGGCTTCTATCTCCTTGCCCTCACAATAGCGATAGGCCTCTTCGTTGCCATACCCCGCATCGGCTGTAATGGCCTTGGGCAAGTTCAATCCGATTTGGCTTAAGATCGATTCGGTGTCTTCAAGATGAGGAATGAGGCAGGCCGCATCAGAAGGCGTCTGGTGCATTGTCCAGTTTACAACAAAGTGGTTTTCCGTTCCCACTTGAGCATTGTAGCCGGGTTTTAGCTCCCCGTTGCCCAAGTGGTCGTCTTTGGGCCTCATGAACGTAGCACCATGATCCGTTTTAGAGTAAGACGACCGATCTCCCAGTAATTCTTGCTGGCGCTCATATTCCTGGAGTTTGGGCAAGGACTTGCTCTCCAGGTTTTTCAGTTTTGTCTTTGCCTTTTTGACCTCTTTGGCTTCCTCCTTGGTGCTGGGGGACTGACTTTCTAAGGCTTTGTTGAGTCGATCAATCGTTTCTTGGACTGCTGCACTGTCGCTGAGTTTGTCCCCTTGATCATCCCCATCGGCAGCTTGCTCATCCTCTTTATCCGCTTTTTCACATAAAGCGTCAATCTGAGAAACGATCATCCCTATCTGGTCTAGCACCGACTTCTTGTAACGCTCAACGTTTGACTTCCAAACGAAGGTGTACCGGCCAGCTACTGACTCCAGTATAGTGCCATCTAAAAAGTAATCATCCAGCTTGACATAGCCTTGTTCATGTAAAGTCAACAAAACGTGGGCAAACACTTCCTTTACCCGGCCACCCATGCGGTGCTTGCGAAAGTTATTGATCGTATTGTGATCGGGAGTGGACATCCCACTTAGCCACATGTAGCACACGTTCTCATAGCAAGCCTTCTCAATCGAACGAGATGAGTACACCCGATCAGAATAGGCATAAACCAACACCTTAAGCAGCATCCGAGGAGAGTACGCGCTACTGCCACCTCCTAAATAGGTGCTTAGGATCGAATCAATGTTCATCCCATCTATAATCTGGCTGATCAGCCGCGCCTTATGATGAGGCGGTACCATGTCGGCAAGATGTGGAGGGAATAGCAAGCCTTGGTTCTGGAGGTCAGGCTTGAAAACTGCTCTTTTTGTGCTCATCGGCTACGGGGATGGGAACAGCCTCAAAATACTACTTTTTCGTATTTTGTACCAGAATGCCCCCCTAGTAGACTTTTTAGACGGCCCC
>NZ_JACSIT010000095.1 GCF_014349155.1 Neolewinella lacunae | reverse complement strand
CCTGTGGAGCAACGGACAGACGACGGCTACGGCCACGGGCCTGGCTGCGGGCATCTACACGGTAACGGTTACCGACGCCAACGGCTGTACGGAAATCGCCACCGGCACGGTCAACGAACCCACGGAACTGACCCTGACGGGTATGGAAACCGACGTTGAGTGCAACGGCGACGCTACCGGCGCGATCAACATCACGGTCGGCGGCGGCACCCCCGGCTACACTTACCTGTGGAGCAACGGTGCCACGACCGAAGACCTGACGGGTCTGACCGCCGGCATCTACTCCGTGACGGTAACCGACGCCAACGACTGTACGATCGAAGCGACCTTCGAAGTGGAAGAGTCTACGGACCTGGAAGCTACCATCGCTGACACGGACGTGCTCTGCAACGGAGACACGGACGGTACGCTGACGGTAGTTGTCACCGGCGGCACCCCCGACTACTCCTACCTGTGGAGCAACGGACAGACGACGGCCACGGCCACCAGTCTGGCCGCAGGCACCTACACGGTGACGGTAACCGACGCCAATGGCTGTACGGAAATCGCTACGGGCACGGTCAACGAGCCTGCGGAGGCACTGGCCATCACTGGTATTACCACCGAACTGGAGTGTAATGAAACGGTGGGCGGTGAAATCGACGTAACGGCCACGGGCGGCACAGCTCCCTACACTTACAACTGGCAAGACTTGCCCGGCAACGATAACGTCGCAGACCGTACCAATCTCCTGGCGGGTACCTACTTCGTAACCGTTACCGACGCTAATGCTTGCACTGCTGAAACGTTCTTCCTCATTGCACCTGCGTCCGCGCTAACGGCCAGCATCGTCAACGATACGATCTGTCCTGCCTCCGGTGCTGCTGGTGTACTGACGGTAGTACCGCAACCCGCTGGAACCTACAGCTACCTGTGGAGCGATGGCCAAACCACGGCAACGGCGACCAACCTGGCGCCCGGCACTTACTCGGTAACGGTGAGCGACGCGGAAGCGGGCTGTCAGTTTGTAGCGTCCGCCAACGTGGTTGCCGACCCAGAAGCCTGTGGTAAAATTGGTAACTTCGTCTGGTACGATGCGGATCAAGATGGTATCCAGGACGAGTCCGAACTGCCAGTAGTTGGCTTGGTTGTTGAGTTGTACACCGCAGGTGGACAGTTTGTCGCCGACGATACTACTGACGACTTGGGCAACTACCTCTTCGAGGGCTTGGCACCGGGTAACTATTACATCACTTCCGACGGGCTCCCCGTTCCGGCGGAAGGCAACCCCTACACCGTAACCACGGCCAACGTGGGCCTCGATAGCCTGGATAGCGACATCCTTCCGACGGCAATTTCCGACATCATCACCCTGGAGGCAGGAGAGTGTGACCTTACGTGGGACATCGGATTCGTCCGCACGGCCACCGGAGGAATTACCGACCCCTGTATCTGCCAGAACGACGCTACTACGGCCACTGACGGCCGCTTTGGTGACGTTATCGAAATCATCGGCATCCCCGGTGACGTATGGCGGATCGTGGCCCAAACAGGCATGTTCACCCTGAACAGCCCCGCACCGCCTGCCGTACAGACCCTCGTTCCCATCGGAACGATTATCCCGCAGGTCGAGCCCGGTAAGTTCGTCTACGGCTTCCTACACCGCGACGAGATCGGCTACACGGTGACCGTTGAGAACCTCAACGGGGACCAGTTGATGATCTCTAATATGTGCAACTACCCGACGATCGAGATTGTGGGCTTATCCGATGAATTCTGTCTCTTCGATGATCTTGCACCGATTGCCATTGACGTCAGCCAGTTCATGGGCCTGCCCGGAACGCTGCGCAGCTACATCGTCAATGTCGCTACGAATGACACGATCGAAGTAGACCCGACCAACATCGATCCCGCCGCCTTGGGCGTCGGTGCCTTTGAATTCATCGCGGTCTTCACCCCCGATGATCCGATGGAGTGTGTAAGCTACCGCTTTGAAGGCTTCGACATTTCCATCTCTGACGATTGTGAACCGGCCAGTATTGGTGACTTTGTCTGGCTCGATGAAAACGGCAACGGCATCCAGAATATGGATGAACCCGGAGTAGAAGGCGTGACAGTGAACCTCAAGGACGCTGCGGGCGTGGTGATTGCAACCACCACCACCAACGACCAGGGCGGTTACCTCTTCGGCGGTCTGGCCCCCGGCACCTACAGTGTCCAGTTCGTTCTGCCTGCGGGCTTTGAATGGACGGGCGCGAACGCAGGTGCAGTGGAAAGCCTGGACAGCGATGCGGACCCCACCATGAACGGGATGACCGAGACGGTGACTTTGGTTGCCGGCCAGTCTTACCTCGATCTGGATGCGGGTATTGTCCCCGAAGTAATCTGTGAACTTACGGCTACGGTAACGGTGGCGCCAGTGTGTAACAACAACGGTACGCCGACCCAGCCTGCGGATGACTTCTACACCGTGACGGTCCTCGTCAGTGGCACCAGCCCCTCCGGCACCTGGCGGAGCAACCTGGCTGATGTAAATGGTAACCCCATCGTTGGTACGGTAGGTGTTCCTTTCACCTTCAGGCTGCCAGTGGTTCAGATCGGCCAAAACATTGAGGTGGTGACCATCACCTTCTCCGATCGCAACGACGCTACCTGTGGCGCTACGGTGGAAGTTACCCCCACGCGCCCCTGTTCTGACCAGTGTCGCATTACGGCTTCGCTCACCACTTCACCTTACTGTTTCGACAACGGAACGGACGGTGATCCTACGGACGACGTCTTCTTCGTCGGCATCACGGCCAACGAAGTCAACGCCGCTGGAGACTCCTGGACGGCTTACAACCGTGCTGGTGTTGCCGTAGGAACTGGCTTCTACGGTGCGGAAAATGACCAGATCGGACCATTCACCGCTGCCGACCTTGACGCCAACGGCCGTCTGCAGATTACGGTGCGCGATGACGCCAGCTTCACCTGCCGGGTGGTGCTCGACTTCCTCGTGTCGCCCAACGTTCTGGAATGTTCTGAGCGTTGTATCATCTCGCTGGAACTGGTGGGTGATCCCTACTGTTTCCCGAACGGTACCGAGAACGATCCGCGCGATGACGTCTGGTTTGTTACTGTCCGCGTAAGCGGTAATAGCAACGTAACGCGCTGGGTATCCGATGCGCCCGGTGTTGCCGGTGTGAACTCCTTCGGTTTGTTCACCTTCGGCCCCTTCAGCGACCCCATCAACGGAAGCTACACGATCAACGTGGAGGACTTCGACGGTACCGGCGATTGTTCGGCCAGCCTGACGGTTATTGCTCCCGGAGAGACCTGTTCTGAAGACTGTGACATCGACGGTGAGATCCTCGACATCTACTGCGACGACAACGGTACGCCAACCTTCGCCGGTGACGACGTATTCTACATCGTTGCCACCGCCAACCGGGTAGGTTTCAACAACAGCGACGAGGGATGGATTGTCCGCGAGGGCACCACCCGTACCGGTCCCATCGTAGGCGTAGGTCCGATCTTCGGCAACACCTACACCTTCGGACCGCTGCCCCTCTACGATGCTGAAGGCAACCTCCGCACGCAGACCAACTTCCGGATTGAAGACGCGGCTACTTTCTACTGCCGCGTGGATACGCTCATCACCCTGCCCGCTCCCTGCTCCAACGAGGAGTGTGACCTGATGATCGTGATCGATGAAGTGATCTGTGACGACAATGGCACGCCCAACAACGGTGCAGACGACACTTATGACTTCACGCTGATGGCTACGGGCGTCAGCGGTGGCTACACCGTTGAGTTCCTCACGCCAGCCGGTCTGCCCAACGCCCGTGGGGTATTTGGACAGATGAGCCGCTTCGGCCCGATCCCCGCCAACTCCAACGTCAGCGGAAGGATCATCCCCGACGACCCGACGTGTGAAAACGTAGGCGCTTTCTTCGGACAAGCCCCTGGCCCCTGCACGACTTGCCGCCTCGACGTGGTCGAACTGAGCAATGTTTGTGACGACAACGGCACCGCTGATCCTGGTGATGACACCTTTACCGTCACCCTGGCCATCCGTAGCCAGGAAGGTGGAGCAGGTTACATGGTGGATGTACCGGGCCTTGGCATGGTCATCGGACTGTTCAACAGCGCCGACTCCGTCCGGACATTTACCTTCCCCATCAGCGGAGGTGACGTGAACCTGATCTTCCGTGATATGCAGCAACCAACGGCTTGCTTCGATGAAGTGACCCTGGTGGCTCCCGCAACGTGTAGCCCGTGTGACCTTGCTGCAACGCTGGTTCGCCAGACGCCCTGTGAGCAAAACGGCACCCCGCTGGATGGCAGCGATGACTTCTTCACCGTTACCGTCAACGTTACGGGTGATAATACCGGTGCTGGCTGGATCATTGCAGGAACGGACCTGAGCGGTGCGTACGGCGAAGACGTGGTACTGACTTTCCCCACTGGAACGCCTAACCTCGTACTGACCTTTGTGGACGCTGCGGATGCCAACTGTACGGACGTGATCGAAGTAACGGTCCCCGACAACTGCCCGGATACGCCGATCTGTGACCTGACGGCCACCCTGACTTCCGGCCCCGTTTGCAACGAGGATGGTACCCACACCATCGTGGTAACGGTGAGCAACCCCGGACTCGCGTCCCTGGAAGGCTGGGTCTCCAACACCGGCCTGACGGGCGGCTACGGCGTGCCCACCACCATCGTTGTGGAGGAACTCTGTGAAGCCCTCGTCATCATCTTCAGTGACGAAGACAATGTCGAATGCTCAGATACCATTACGGTCAATCCGACTGCCATTACCATCGAGGCTCCGGCTGACACGGACATGGTGGAAGGTCGTGACCTGATCTGCTCTGACGGCGACCAAATCTTCGGTCGTGAAAGCAGCCTGTCCCTGACGGGAAGCGCTACCACCGCCGGATGTGGAGTGGAAAGCGTCACCTTCACGGACGTTTACCTGAGCGGCGGCCCTGGCAACGACGGAGCCGATGATTGTGATGACGTAGTGATTGAGCGGACGTTTACGGCCACCAGCTGTAGCGGCCAAACGGTCACCGACATCCAGTTGATTACCGTGCGTAAGCCGCTGGTTACCGACGTAGTCTTCCCGACGGAGACGATTGACTTCGACTGTGAGGGCCCTGCCTTCCCCGAAGACGCCAACGGTAACCCGGCCACCTCCGTAACGGGTCTGCCGACCATCACCACCGCTTTTGGTGATGCAACGACGATTGACGGAAGTTTCTGTGGTACCCTCCGGGTAGCTTACCGCGATTCCATCGAGCAGACTTGCAGTGGTACCAGAACCATCTTCCGGATCTGGACGGCTACCGATGTTTGCCGCAACGAGACGCTTTCCGGGACGCAGATTATCCGTACGGGAGACTTCAGCGCACCGGTGGTCAGTTGCCCCATCAGCAACCACTACTGCCCGGTTCTGGAGGAAGACATCATGCTCTTCCCGATGGATCCTTACGACTGTGTAGCGAACTTCGAGTTGCCGCTGCCCGACGTCACGGACGCTTGCTCCAACAGCTGGACCATCCTCAGTGAGGTCATCGACGGCAGCGGTACGGTAGTCGCTACCATCGCCGACGGCGATGGCCGCAACCTCACGCTGGGTGCGGGCGACTACACGATCCGTTACACGGTAACCGACGACTGTGGAAACGCCGGTGTTACGGAATGCATCATCCGCGTTGCCGACACCCAGGAGCCCGCTGCCATCTGCATCAGCCACATCAACGTCAGCGTTGGCGGATACGGCATCGCCCGGATCTACAGCCAGATGATTGACCTGGGCAGTTACGACAACTGCGGCCTGGACAGCATCCTGGTACGTCGCCTGCTTCACGTTGACCCCATCACGGGAGATTCACTGGTCACGCCGATCTGGACGGCCTGGGAGCGCTACGCGGAAGTGGATTGCAACGACGCGGGCAGCATTGTAGTCCTGCAGCTGCGGGTAGTCGATGCCGCCGGTAATGCCAACATCTGTACGACCGAAGCATCGGTGGTAGACAATACGCTGCCTTACTGTACGGGTCTTGAGGATCTCGTCCTGAGCTGCCGTGATCTTCCGCTTGACTTCGACCCCACGGATACGTTGAGCCTGGAAGCGGCCTTCGGTAAGCCCGTAGTGATTGACAACTGTGCGGCCAGCTCCATTGAACTGGCTCCGATTGTGGACATCGACGAGTGCGGCGGTGCCGGACGGATCATCCGCCGCTGGTTGGCCGTTGACCAGATCGGCAACGTCAGTGCTCAGGAGTTCACGCAGGTGATTACGATTACGGCTGACCTGGCCTACACGATTGTCCTGCCAAAAGACACCCTGACGGAGTGTTTGGACATTGACCAAGGGCTGGAAATCCTCGGAGTGGGATGTGCTGACCTCAGCGTAAGTTTCCGCGACTCCGTAGTGGCGGTAACTCCGGCTGATGGTGAAGCATGCCTGGTCATCGAACGCACCTACACGATCATCAATAACTGCACCTTCGATCCGGCGGTAGATACCCTGGTTCGGATCAGCCGCGACGAAGATTGCGACGGTGAAGAAGGCGAGTCCGTTTTCTACGCTATTGTCAACCCCGACTTTACGTACATTGACGTGGATACGGCCTTTACCAACGCGATTCCTGCGGCGGGCACCCGGGGTACCGAGTGTGACGGAGCGACCAACCCTGCGGGTTACCTCCGTTCGGTGGCCACTACGGGCGGCTGGATTTACACCCAGCGCATTGCCATCGTAGACCGCACGCGCCCCACGCTCGTGTTTGAAGCGGAGGAACGCTTCTGCGCTACCGAAGAGGCTGATTGTGAAACGACCATCCGCATCCCGGTTACGGTCACTGGAGAGTGTACCGCAGCTGGCTCCAACTGGCTGGTGCTCGTTGACCTGGGCCGGGACGGTGCGCCCGAAATGCGTCTGCCCAATGCGGTGGCCGTACAAGGCAGCTTCCCGAACTACTTCATCGAAGCGCAACTGCCAATTGGTAGCCACAACCTGATGCTGCGCTACATCGATGGCTGCAACAACTCCGTGGCGGCTTCCATACCGTTCGAGATTGTGGACTGCTCCATCCCTGACCCCACCTGCTACAGTGGCCTCATCGCCAACCTTACCGAGCTCGCAAGACCGGTAATGACCGAAGATGGCCAGACCGTTGACGTTGGTGTCTTGATTGACGCGGGCCGCCTGGCCAGCTGCGACATTGAAGATTGCAGCGGACCGCTGCGCTTCTCCGTCAACCGGATCGGCGCAACGCCCAACGTTGACAGTACTACGCTTCTGTTGACCTGCGATGACCGTTACACGGTAGATGTAGAAGTTTACATGTGGGACAGCGCCTTCAACCCCGACGCCGTCCAGCCCGATGGAAGCGTGGGCGGACCGAACTGGAAGATGTGCGTAGTGGAAGTGTTGGTACAGGACCCCGACGAACTGTGCAGTGACTGCAATGCCGACGGTACCCTCAACCTGGGCGGTGAGTTCACCACCGCAAATGGTGTGGTACTGCCCGGCGTAGAAGTGGAGCTGTCCGGTACGGCGCTCGACTTTGCCTACACCGACGATGCCGGTAAGTACGTTTTCTCCGGTCTGCAGGCAGGTGACTACACGATCGAACCTTACAAGGCAGACGTAGCCAGCAACGGCGTATCTACCCTGGATGAGTTGATCCTCCAGCGCCACCTGCTCGGCATTGAGGAGATTACCGACCCGGTACGCTTCATTGCCGCCGACCTCAACGGCGACGGTACCCTGACCATTGTTGACCGGACCATGATGCGTGCCATCGTACTCGGCCGTGACAATGTTCTGGCGGACAACGTGACCTGGCGCTTTGTACCCAAGGCTTACCTCGAAGCGATGGGTGCCGAACTGTCCCGCGCCGCTGGTGCACCGCAGGAAATCCAACTGACCAACCTGACGGCCTGCGCCCTGGGCCATGATTTCATCGGAATCAAGCTAGGGGACCTGAACGGATCGGTATTCGTGGAAACTTCCACGGGCATCATCCTGAACGGTACGCGTGGTCGCAGCGCAAATGCTACCCAATTACTGGAAATCGAAGAGCTCTACCTCCGCGGAGGCGAGCGCTTCGAGCTTCCGGTGCGGATGCGCGACCTTCAGCGGATGGCGGGCTTCCAGTTTACCCTTGAGGTAGACGGGGCGATCGCCAACGTCGAAGGGGTAAAACCAGGACTCATCGGTGCAGAACGTCTTGGCCTACACGCCCTGAACCGGGGCCAGGTTACCGCCAACTGGTTGCAGCCGGAAGTACCCACGGACGGCGAGGCGGTATTGTTTACGCTCCAACTGCGTGTCTTGCGCAGTGGCCGGACGAGTGAACTGTTCCGCCTGAGCGATAGCCCGACCTTCAGCGAAGGCTACCGCAGGGAGGACCGTCAGCTGATGAACCTTTCCCTGGCTTTCCCGGCACAACAAACCGTGCCGTTCGTTGCCGGCAACGAGCAAGCCCCCGACGCAGCAATGGAGCTTGGGCCCAACTTCCCCAATCCCTTCATTGATTACACCACGATCAGCTTCCGCCTGCCAGAAGCTGGCCGTGCTACGCTGAGCCTGTACGACGTAAATGGTAAACTGGTGCAGACGATCGTCCGCGACTTCGCCGCTGGCGCAAACACCGTCAAACTGAACGGTGATCGCTTCAGCGCCGGAACGATTATTTACACGCTTGATTTCCAGGGAGAAAAGCGCACCCGCAGCATGATAAAATCAGGAAAGCGGTAGTTTTTTCTTCTTGAATGGAGAGTATTTAAGGGAGAACGGTAGAAATTTACCGTTCTCCCTTTTACATGTTTGAATTTATACCTACCTTCGATCCGTGAATTCTGACTAGGGCTATCGTAAGAGAATAATACACACTGTAGAATTTTGAGAGACAAGCGAATGCCGGAGTACCCCTCCACACTTCGTATCTGCGTACCATGAATATTTTTTGCGCCATCCGGGCAGTCAGGCGATTTACCGATCGCCCCTGAAACCCCGGAGGTCTTTTGGTTTTGCTACACTTGAACAACATTGTATTATGCGTTATTTCGACCCTAGGCTCCTGGTCCTTACAGGCCTTGTATTCGCGATCCTGTGCTCCTCAGTATTCGTAAAAGCAGAAGGAACCCCCAATTTGCGCACGGCAAACGGGGATCCTGTTTTGCTGTTCGTGGGTGACAACACCTTTGGCAACTTCGCCAGTTACAACGGACCGGAAAACAGCCGCCTCAACTTCCGGATAGCCGAAGCAGGGGAGACGGTCTATTTCGGAATGTCCCGTCTTTTCCGCAGCGATGGCACGCCCGAAAGTTTCGGGCAGTACAAATACCGGGTAAGGAGTGCTGCGGATGGCTCGATCGTGTTCGGGCCGATCACGGTGAATGCCAACAGCGAAAACCTCGCCACCTTCGAGCAGGCGGAGCTGGGCCCGGCAGTGTTGCAAGCGGGCGGCTACCCCACGAATGCTTCCTCGACTTTTGTTGCACCGGCGGCGGGAGAGTACTTTATCGAATTCGACCAAACGAGCCCTACCCGCGCCCGCTACATCGGCCTTTGGGACATCACCATCGCCAACAACGGGGAGGTGAAAAGCGGACGGATTTACTCGAAAAACTGGGCTTTCCGGGTGCCGGAACTCGACCCTCAATTGCCCGAATGTGCTTTCGGGGCGGAGTTGAGTACCGTGTTTTACTCTTATACCGCTGATGGCTTCGTGACGCGGATTGACTTTAGAGACTCTGGCTTTCAGCCTCTCTCCTTCAACCTCGCCTTTAACCGCACGGGCCCCGGCGAATCCGGCAACCTGGCCCTGGACCGCCGTTCAATTGCCAATGCCAACGCAACGGCAAATGCCGCCGAACACCTTATCTTTCTGGAGGCACCCGATGCCGATCTTTTCCCCGATGGGCAATGCGGAAACGTGGCAGTAAACAGCGGACTGCGCTGCCAGGCCGATAATACCTTCTGCATACCCGTTTCCGTCACCCTCCCCGGGCAGGTAGAAATTACCCTTGACTTTAACGGTAACGGGGTCTACGACCCTTCCACCGACCGGATTCTGGTATACAGTTTTCAAGCCGGAAGCGACTTGAGTGCCTGCATCCCCTGGGACGGACGCTTAGCCAACGGGGAACGCCCCAACCAGGGAGCCATTGTCGACATCCTCGTAGAGTACACCCAAGGGGTACAGCACTGGGCTCTCTACGACGGTGAACTGATGCGCAACGGCTTTTGCGTAACGCCCGTACGCCCGCTCTGTAACCAGGATGCGACCACCCCGCTGTTTTACGATGACATCAATATCCCCGAAGAGTCTGGTACGGGAGCACCTAAGCAGGTGCTCGACGGCTGCGCTTGCCGCACCGGCAACTGCCGCACCTGGACGAACTTCGACGCCAATGCCGCAGATGATTGTACCATTGACGACAGTGAAACCACCGGCTACGGCGACCGCAATACGCTGAATACCTGGTGGTATGCTTCCGTACGCGCTACGGCTGCTTTCAACATTCCCCTGAATATTGCCATGATCCAGGGGCCAACGGAGCATTGCCCCGGCGATCCAGTGGTGCTCCGCCTGAATTATTCTTCCGACAGCGAAGTGGCTTCCATCCGCTGGACCGGGCCGGCTGGCCCCATCAACGACGGCAACGACCAAACCAGCATTACTGCGGAGGCTACGGGAATGTATACCGTAGTGGTGGTCGACGTTTTCGGCTGCGCCAGCAGTGGCAGCTTTACGCTGATGGATTACGTCTGCACCCTGAACGTCAACGTGATCGGGGTAACCTGTCAGGACGGCGGAACGGATACCGACCCCAGCGATGATGTCTTTTTCGCCCAGATCCGCGTCGATGGAGACCTCAGCAACGGCTACCTCTACAACGGCATCGCCAGAAACTACGGAGAGGTCATTGAAATCGGGCCCTTCTTCATTATGGACGGCAACGCCACTTTTACGGCAACCGACCTCATTGCCGACTGTTGTACGGAGAGTGTCACCATCCCCGCGCCGCCCGCGTGCAGCGATGGTTGTGCGATTACCACCATCAACATCCTCGAGACGGCTTGCCAAAACAATGGTACCCTGACCGACCCCGCCGACGACAGTTTCACCTTCACCCTGATCGTGGACGGCATTAACCTGAGCAACGAGTGGGTCAACAACCGCGGCGAGCGTGGCCACTACGGGGTGCCGGTGACTTTCGGACCCTACCTGATTGCCGACGGCCCCCTGAACCTCCGCTTTACGGATTCCGCCGACGCATCCTGCGGCTGGGCCACTACCGTTCAGCCACCCTTGAGCTGTTCCAACGAATGCCTGTTGATGCCTGCGGTGGAGAACCTGCTGTGCAGCGACAACGGCACGCCCTTCGACCCTTCCGACGATACGTACACCTTCAACCTGCTGGTGATGGGGGAGAATACCCCTTCGGTCGGCTACCAGGTAAATGGCAACGGAGCCTATCTCTATGGGCAGTCTTATTCCCTCGGGCCTTTCCCGACGGCTACCAGCGATTATCTGCTCCGCATCGTCGATCTCGGCAACAACAGCTGCTCCTTGGAGTACCCGATTGATGACCTGTCGGCTGGCTGTTCCTCAGCCTGCGGCATCCGCATTGCCGACGCCATCGTGACCTGTGATGAAGGCGATGACGGGGCAGCCCTCTTCGTTGAACTCCTGGTGGAGTCCCAAAATCCCGGCGCAACCAGCTGGCGCACCAGCGATGGACAGGTTGGCAACTTTGGCGAATACACCCGGGTGGCCACCCTGAACCCCGGAGGAGCCACCCTTACGCTGACGGTAGAAGACAGCAACCTGGCGGATTGCACCGCTTCGGTGACGGTAACTTCTCCCGGCATCGCAGTAGTTTGTCCGGCCAACTTGGCCCAGATCGGCCATCCCGCCAGCTTGCAAAGTTTCGGGGGAACCCTCACGTCGGGCAGCCGGGTGGTCTCCGGCGCAGAAGAAGTCTGTTGGATGGGCGACGAAACGCGGGATGCCGGCCAACGCTACCTCGAAAGATACTCCCTGCGCAGAACGGACAGCCTCGATGCGGCCCCCCGCCTGTTCAGCTTCTACCTCTATGGCCCGGAGGGTAGCGACTTGCGGGGCGCCGTCTTTAGCCAGCCCGCCGAGGCCATGCCCGACTGCTGTAACCTGACCAACGACGGTCCCGTCTTTGCCAACCCCACCAACCCCTGGTCTTTGCCTACGCTGCCGGATAGCCTCGTTCCGCAGGGGCTGGTGCTCCAGCAGCGCTTCTCGGTGGTCTTGCGGCCCCAGAATGTTTACGCCCTTACCACAAGCAGCCGCAGGGTAGGGCAGGTGGGCGATTTCCGCTGGCTCATCCTTTCGGCCGATCGGGAGCCTCTGCTGATTGATCAGCCCAACGTCATTGCTCCGGTCGTTACTTTCCGGAATATCCAGGCCACTTACGACCTGCTCACGCCGGAGGCCGGGCTTTTCCTCGATCAGGCAACTTCCCTCGCAATATTTGGTCAGCCCCAGCTCGATAGCCTCTGTGGGCTCCCGGACTTGAGCTTCTCCGACACCTTACACGGCACCTGCGACAGCGCCCTGATTGTCCGCACCTTCCAACTCGCCGTTGCCGATACGGTGGTGGATGCCCTCTGCACCCAGCACATCGACTTCCGCGCCCTGGCGCTGGCCGACATTTCCTGGCCCGAAAGCCAATTGCGCTTCGGTTGCGGGGAAACGTTCCCGATGCTGCCCAATACCCACCCCACGCCAGGCTACACGGGCTTCCCCTTCGTGTACCGGGCGGGCCGGGCGGTAGCACTGGATGCGGAGCGGCTGGACAACCTCCGTACCAGTTACACCGACGTGGCTACGCTGCGGGAGGACGGCGGGACCGACATCCGCCGCACCTGGACCGTCGTGGACGAATGCCGCAACGCCACGGCCACTTATACCCAACTACTGAAGCTGGAAAGCAATGGCATCCCGTTTTTCAGTTGCCCCATCAGCAACCACTACTGCCCGATTGTGGAAGAGGACATCATGCTCTGGCGGGTGGGGCAGTTCGATTGTTTCGCCGAGATCACCATTCCCCGCCCCGAAATTTTCAACGTTTGTGACTCTACGGACTGGGTTTTCCGGACCGAATTCCTGCGCCTGGCCGCCAACGGAGACACTGTGCTGGTGCTCACCCTGGCCGACGGTGACGACCGCGTAGTGCGGGAAGTGCCCCCCGGCGAATACCTGATCCGCTACAGCGGGACCCACGCCAGCGAAACGATCGAAGCCCGCTACTGCCGCCTGCGGGTGGCCGACCTCACCGAGCCCGTAGCCGTCTGTAAAAGCACCGTCAACCTCTCCGTGCCCGGCAGCGGTACCATCTTGGTGCCTTTCCAGGTGATCAATCAGGGGAGTTACGACAACTGCGGCATCGTCCTGCGTGAAATGCGCCGCCGCGTGATTTATGCCACGGCCCACGGCGACAGCCTCGGCTGGTCTGCCTGGACCGAGCGCTTGCTCTTTGATTGCGAAGACGTTGGCCTCGACCTGGCCGCCCAGATCCGGGTGACGGACGCAGCCGGCCTGCAAAACTTGTGTACTTCGGTGGTCACCGTACGCGACAATACCGAGCCCTACTGTACGGGCCTGGAAAGCGTCAGCATCAGTTGCGACGACCTGCCCAATAACTTCAGCGCCTACGATACGGTGCAGCTTCGCCTCCTCTTCGGGATGCCCGATGTGGTGGACAACTGTTCGGCACAAGCCATTGAACTCGCTCCTCTGGTGACGGGTAGCAGCTGCGCCCCAGAGCGCATCCGCCGGCGTTTCCGGGCCGTAGACCAACACGGCAACCACAGCGCGGGTGTTTTCATTCAGGATATTTTCGTCACGCCCAGCCTGGCCTACGCCATTCGCCTGCCCAAGGATGCCGTGACGGATTGTACCGACCTGGTAGACACGGTACTGGTGCGCGGCGCGGGCTGTGACTCCATTACCCTGAGTTTTGTGGACATTGCCTTGCCCGTTACGGGAGACGAATGCCGCTACCTGCAGCGCAACTACGTAATTACCAACTGGTGTGAATGGGACGGCATCTCGGAGCCCATCCGCATCGGACGCGACGAAGATTGCGACGGGACCGAAGGTGACGCGGACACCTGGCTGGTGCGTACCCCCGAAGGCATTTTTGTTGATGCGGATAGCCTGAGCAACAACAACTTCCCGCTGGCCGCAGCGCGGGGCAGCAGCTGCGGCGCGCCCAACCCCGCTGGCTACTGGCGGCAGGTAACGGGCCAGGCGGGCGGACGCTACGTCTACAGCCAGCGGATCAAAATTGTGGACACCGTTGCACCGGTTTTGACCCTGACCATGTTCGATACCATCTGCGCCGATACCGTGTTTTGCCGCAAGGCCGTCACCGTCGGCATCTGGGTCGACGACGCCTGCCAGGTCGCCGAAGGGCAGGTACTGATTGGCATAGACTTCGGCAACACGGGCACGATTGAGGCCACGAGCGCCCAGACGGGCACCCTGACGGGAAGCTTCCCGAACTACAGCTATACCCTCAACCTGCCACTGGGCACCCACCGCTACATCATTACCGTAACCGACGACTGCGGCAACAGCACCACAACGGAGCGCATTTTTACGGTCTACGATTGCTACGTGCCCGCCCTGGTTTGTCGTGCGGACCGCATCTACAATCTCCAGCCCTTGCTGGAGGAAGGCGACATTGACGGTGACGGCATTGTGGAGGAGGCCGCCGTTTTGGTGGAGGCTGTGGACCTGGCCCGGTGCAACTTCCAGGATTGCAGCGGCGAACTGAGTTTCTCGCTCAACCGCGTGGGGGAACCCTACAACATTGAGCAAACCAGCCTTTTCCTCGACTGCGAGGACCGTTACCAGGTGGACCTGGAAGTGTACGTATGGGACGAGGCCTTTAACCCTTTCGCCGTGCAGCCCGACGGTACCGTAGGCGGCCGTAACTGGCGCCGTTGCGTAGTGCGGGTGCGCCTCCAGGACCCTAATCTGGTGTGCAACGACTGTGGCGTGCTGGATAACGTTACCGTCAACGGCAGCGTCCACACCTACCGCGGCCAGCCGATGGAAGGGGTGCGCATTACGCCCGGCGATGGGGTAGGGGCTTCGGTGACCAACCGCTTCGGCAGCTACCAGCTGGGCCTGGTGGCCGGGCGCGACTACGTATTGCGGGCCAGCAAAGACTTTGATCCGCGGGAGGGCCTTTCCACCAGCGACTTGATTTTGCTGCAACGCTACCTGCACGGGTACGACACGCTTGGCAGCAGCTACCTGCGCCTGGCCGCCGACCTGAACCGCGACGGCAACATCAGCGGCCTCGATATGCTTCACCTCCAGGCCCTCATCCTGGGCCGCGAAAACCTTTACCCCAGCGGTTCCCCCTGGCGCTTCGTGGAAGCCAAATGGCAGGAGCCCAACCCGGTGGCGGAGGAGATCCTCTTGCCAGCCATCACGGAATGCGCTTTCGATCACGACTTCATTGGGGTCCGTCTCGGTGACCTGGACGAAAGTCTGGGCGCGGACGCAGGTGCGGTGCAAGGAACGACGAGCAGTGCAGGCCGGGCCGCCCGCCCGCGCAGTCTTTCGCTCGAAGACCATGCCTTCCGCGCCGGCGAGACCTTCACCGTTGCCCTCCGCCTGGCCGACGCCGCTGCCTACGCTGGCGGCCAAGCCGAACTCTTCTGGAACAAGGGCGCTCTGGAATACCTGGGTATGACGAGCCACGACCTTGACCCCCGCCGCAACGCCCTGCGCCTGGACCGCTCCCTGCGCTTCAACTGGGCCCAGCCCCTGACGACGGACGAAGTGATGACGCTGGAATTCCGCGCCCACACTACTGGCCAACTCCGCGATTTCCTCCGCCTGGTGGATGACGCAGCCTTCCGGGATGCAGTGTACCAGGCCGATCTCAGCGCCCATCCGCTCTACCTGAGCTGGGCGGCCCCGACTTCCCCCGAACCTTCCGCCAGCGGTGGCTCCGCCGAGGACATGGCCCCCGTGGAGACCCTCCTCGGCGTACTGCCCAACCCCGTGCGCACCACCACCCGCATCGGCGTGTACCTGCCGCAGGAGCAGGCCATTCGCCTGACGATAACCGATCTCAGCGGCCGCAACATCTACCGCGTTGCGCCACGCCTTGCCGCCGGTGAACACTGGCTGAACGTCGATGCCACCAACTGGCCCGCCGGCGTTTACCTCTACACGGTCCGCACCGCTGCGGGAGCCGCCACGGGCAAACTATTGGTGCAGTAAACAACCCAACCCTGGGGTGGCGTTAAACACTGCGCTGCCCCGGGGGACTTTTGCTTCAGTGCGATGGACGCTTTTTTTCGATCTGGACGGCCGCAGAGATGAGGCTCAGGTGGGAAAAAGCCTGGGGGAAATTGCCCAATTGCTCTCCGTGGATGCCGATTTCTTCGCTGAATAAGCCCACGTGGTTGGCGTAGCCGAGCAGCTTTTGCATGGCCACGGTGGCCTCGTCTAAGCGGCCAATGCGCGCCAGGCATTCGACGTACCAGAACGAGCAGATGGTGAAGGAACTCTCCTCACCCTCCAGCCCGTCCTCGGCCCCGTGTTCCAGTTTGTAGCGGAAGACGAGGACATCGGCCAGCAGCTTTTCTTCGATCTTGGCGAAGGTGGCCAGCCAGCGGGGTTCTTTGCTGGAAACGAAACGCAGCAACGGCATCAGGAGGGCACTGGCGTCAACGGTATCACTGCCCAGAAACTGGGTATATGCCCCCACTTCCTCGTTCCAGAAGTCTTCGTAAATCTCGTGGTAGAGTTCGTCGCGTTGCTTTCGCCAGCGTTCCAGGGGAGCGGGGAGGCTGCGGGCTTCGGCAATCTTGAGCGCCCGGTCAATCGCCACCCAGGAGCAGACGGCAGAGTGTAGAAAGCGTTGTTCGCCACTGCGGACCTCCCAGATGCCGTGGTCCTTATCCCGCCAGTGCGCAATGACGTATTCCACCAACTTGACGATGTCCTTCCAAAAATCGATGGTGATGCTGCCGCCGGATTGGTTGTACAGGTAAATGGTATCGATCAGCTCCCCGTAGATGTCCATCTGCCGCTGGTTGTAGGCGGCGTTGCCGATGCGGACCGGTTGGCTTTGGGCGTAGCCTTCCAGATGATCCAGCGCCATTTCTTCCAGGTCTTTACGGCCATCGACGCCGTACATCAGTTGCAGGGAGTCGACGCAGCGTTCGCGGATCCAGTCCATAAAGTGTTCCGCTTCTTCGGTATAGCCTAAGCGCAGAAAGGCGTACATGGTGAAGGCTGCATCGCGGATCCAGGTGAAGCGATAATCCCAGTTCCGTTCTCCGCCGAGGGCCTCGGGAAGCCCGAAGGTGGCCGCAGCAACGGTGCTGCCGTAGTGGATGGAGGTGAGCAGCTTGAGCGCCAGGGCGGAGCGGATGACGGGATCGCGCCAGCGCCCCCGGTAAGTACATTTGGCCGACCATTTTTCCCAGTAGTGGCGGCAGTGATTGAAGGCGCTTTCCCAACCCGGGCTGGAGGAATTTCCGTTGGCGAAGGTGAGGATGAAATCCAGGTCCTGGCCAGGTGCCAGGTCGATGACCCCGGAGAGCCCGGAGGAGCTGATCTCCAGTTTGGCCCTGGTGTACAACTGCAGGCTGGGTTGTTCGCCGGCGGGGTCGTGCAGCAGGTAACCATTACCATCGGGGGCCAACTCGGCCCGGCACCCCTGGCGCGCGTAGTCGAAGCGGGGTTGAATTTGTACGTCGATGCGGTGGTGGCCATACACGCCTTTTAAGCGGCGGTAGATGGAAAAGTCATGTGCCGTTTCCGCAATGGGCATGAAGTCCGTCAGCTCCGCAATGCCATCCGCAGAAAGGAAGCGCGTCACGAGGATGTTGGTGTCGGGGAGATAGAGTTGTTTATAGCGCGTGTCTTTGTCGGCGGGCGTAAATGAAAAGAAGCCCCCTTGCTCCGCATCGAGGATGCGGGCGAAGACGGTCGGGCAATCAAAGCGCGGCAAACACAAAAAATCAATACTGCCGTGCAGGTTCACCAGGGCGGCGGTGTGGAGGTTGCCGATGACGGCGTGGTCTTCAATGGGGAGATAGCGCATGGGCGAAAAATGGGTGGGCGGCTGGGCATTATGCAGGAAGCTGCAGAAGCCAAATAAAATGAGGGGCGAATGGTTGACTGCCCAGGCGTTTTTTATGGCTTCGACGGGCTCCGTCCTCTGCTCCCTGTCCTTACCCGGCACCTGCGGCCGCGCCCAATGGAAGGCGCTGATGGGGCAAAATCCGGTCATCGCTCCGTAAAATCTCCCCCCGGACGCGAACTGATTTGTTCCCCAATTGCGTTTGAAAAAGGAGGAAAACGATAACTTTTCCTTAAAACTGTTGCTTTAGGGGGGCTTCCCCGCTGTGGTGTTATGGGAATGTACGGTCTTCCCCCCGTACCTTTTCTCACGAACGATTTTGAGTGCAAACAAACATGAAAACTAGAAACATCTCCTGGATAGCGCTGCTGTTGCTGGCATTGCCTGCGGTGTTGCCCGCCCAAACGGGGGGCTTTGGCCGGAATAAGCCCCACTACGAAAACTTCGATTTTGAAGTCTACCATTCGCCTCATTTTGAACTCTACACCTACGTACAAAATGAAGAGTGGCTGCAAAACCTGCTCAACGACAGCGAAGAGTGGTACCGCGTGCACCAACGCGTGCTGCGGGATACCATTCCATTCCGCAATCCCCTGATCATCTACGCCAACCACCCCGATTTCCAACAGACCAATGCCATCAGCGGAACCATCAGCACCGGCACGGGTGGGGTAACGGAGGCTTTTAAAAACCGCGTGGTGATGCCCGTGGCCGCCACCAATCAGCAAACCCACCACGTGCTCGGCCACGAGTTGGTCCACGCCTTCCAGTACAACATGATCATCCGCGGAGACGGCACCAAGCTGCAAGACTTGCAGAACCTGCCCCTGTGGATGGTGGAAGGACTGGCCGAGTACCTCAGCATCGGCTCCGTAGACCCCTTCACGGCCATGTGGATGCGCGACGCGGTGCTCCACGACGACGTACCCAGCCTTAAAGACCTCAGCAGCAGTAAATACTTCCCCTACCGCTACGGACAGGCCTTCTGGGCCTTCGTGACCGGGCTGAAGGGGGACGACGTCATTGCTCCTTACTTCCGCGCTACTGCTAAACTGGGCCTGGAAAAATCCACTCCCCTGGTGTTGGGCATGACCCTCAAGCAACTCAACGAACTCTGGGAAGGTGCCCTGCGGAAAACCTACGAACCCTACGTTGGCGACGCCAAAACGGACCGCAACATCGGCAAAGAACTCGTCTCCAAAGACTCCGGCAGCGGCAAGATCAACATCGCCCCGGCCATCAGCCCCAACGGGCAGTACCTGATTTACCTCTCGGAACGCGATCTGTTCAGCATCGACCTTTTTCTGGCCGACGCCCGGACGGGGGAGACCATCCGCAAAATCCGCACCACCAGTGCATCGGGCCACGTGGACGAGTTGAGTTACGTCGAGAACAGCGGTACGTGGTCGCCCGACAGCAAGCAATTTGCCTACACCGCCGTGGCCAAAGGCCGCAACGTGCTGATCATTGCCGACGTCGAGAAGGGCAAATCCGAGCGTTCCATCGTTCCCGAAGGCGTCCCCGCCTTTTCCTCACCGGCGTGGTCGCCCAATGGTAAGTCCATCGTAGTGGCTGGCCAGGTGGAGGGGCATTCGGACCTTTTTTCCATCGACGTGCGCAGCGGCCGGGTTACCCGCCTGACCAACGATGCCTACAGCGAAACCCATCCCGCCTGGAGTGCCGACGGACAAACCATCTACTACGCCACCGACCGCCAGGCTATGCTGCGCCGGGAGCGCCCCCACGGTGCCCTGCGCTTTAACCTGGCGACCTACGACCTCGTCAGTGGCCAAAGCGAAGACCTGCCCGTTTTCCCCGGCGCTGACAACCTCAACCCCGTGGAAGGCCCCGACGGCAAGCTCTACTTTTTGAGCAACCGCGACGGCTTCCGCAACATTTACCGCTACGACCTTGCACGGGGTACGGTGGAGCAAGTGACGGATCTCATCACCGGCGTCTCGGGCATTACCCACTTTGCGCCAGCGATGAGCATCGACCGCCGCAACCAGCGCCTGGTGTATAGCTACTTCAGCCAGCAGGGCTACCGTATTCACGCGGCCCTCACCGATCGACTGGAGGGTAAGGTCGTCCCGATCGATAGTGTAGACCTCAGCCCGGCCCGGTTGCCCCGCCTCAACAAGCAAGCGCCGCGGGTAGTGGATCAGCTGCTGGAAAACATGCAGCAGGAGGAAGTGATTTCCTCGGAGCAGGTACAGGAAGTAGCCTACGCCCCCAAGTTTAAGCTCGATTACATCACCGGATCGGCCGGGGCGGGTGTGGGGACAAACCCGATCTTCGGCACCAACGTCGGGGCAGTCGGTGGCGTTCAGGCCATTTTCAGCGACGTCCTGGGCGATAACCAACTATTCGGCACGGCCATGCTCAACGGCGAGCTGACCGATTTTGGTGGCAGCGTGGGCTGGATCAACCGCAAGCACCGCATCCAGTACGGGGTCAGTGGTGGCCGGGTACCCTTCCGCAGCTTTCAGGCGCTGGCCCCCCGCCTGGAGCAACTCCCGATCAACGAAGATCAGTTTATTGAGGTGGGCAATGCCCCCTACCTCATCAACCGGCTGTACCAAAACCAGCTTGGGGCCTTTGCCCAGCTCCCGATCAGTACGAAACTGCGCGTGGAGGCATCCTTGAGCGGCAGCTACTACAACAACCGGGTGGATGAATACCCGCGCTACTTCGACCCGCTGACGGGGCGTCAGCTGAACGGAAACTTCCGGCCCGAGCGCCGGGAAGACCTGGAGGGCGATGCCTTCACGCTCGGCACGGCGGGCCTGGCCCTCGTGGGCGACGCGGCCAATTTTGGGCTTACCTCTCCCATCAATGGTTACCGTTACCGGCTGGGGGTAGACCAGTACCTGGGCGAGTTTCAGTTCACTTCCGTGACGGCAGACTACCGCAAATACCTCTGGTTTGGCAAGGGTGCGCTCGCCTTCCGCGCCATGCACCAGGGGCGCTACGGGGGCAACGGCAACGACCTTTTTCCGCTTTACATCGGCAGCCCCTGGTACATGCGGGGCCTGACGGGCAACGACGTACTCAACCAGCTGGCCGAGAACGGGCGCAACGTCAACGAGCTCATTGGCAGCAAACTTTTGGTGGCCAATCTGGAAGTCCGGATACCCTTCACCGGGCCGAAGCCGCTGGCCCTGATTGGCTCCAAGCTGCTCTTCTCCGACCTCAACGTCTTCGTCGACGGCGGCGCGGCCTTTACGGACTTCAGCCAGTTCGGCGGGCCCACCTTTACGCTCGACCGCGATGGCAACCCGCTCATCGACCCCACCACTGGCGAGCCGTTTATTGCCTCCGCTGGCGTCAGGCCGATCTTCACGGCGGGCGTCAGCACCCGCATCAACGTCTTCGGGCAGATCGTCATCGAGCCTTACCTGGCGCGGCCCTTGCTGAAAAATGCGGGGTGGAGTTTTGGCCTCAATCTCCAGCCCGGCTGGTAACCGGGCCATTGGCGTAGCATCATCCGGGCGCGGCCGCAGGTGCTCCCCCCCGACCCCCCGAGGGGGGGAGAAAGGACGGGGAGCAAGGCAAGTCAGACCTTCCCCGGTGCTGCACCAACCAAGAATTAATGGGTGTTTTTAGTGTGTTATGATTGCAGACCTGGTCAATATTGGCCGGGTCTGCCTTTTTATTTCAGGGGAGCAGTTTGTGGAATGGGCTCCTTTTTTGCGTCATCCAGGCAACTTGTTTTACCTTGCTTATTCCTCTTCAAGCTCTTTCTTATGCGCCTGCTCATTGCCGCTTTATTTTCCTTGTTCCTTAGCCTGGGCTTTTGGTCTTGTTCGGTGCCCCAGGCGGTGGCCCCGGCACCATCTGCTCCGGTGGAGTTCATCGTCTTACAGCTCAACGACGTCTACGAGATCGCTCCGCTGGAGGGCGGTACGGCGGGTGGGTTGGCCCGCGTCGCTACGGTGCGCCAGGAACTGCTGCGGGAAAACCCGAACGTAATCACTGTCATGGCGGGCGATTTCCTGAGCCCTTCTTTCCTGGGGACGATGAGCTACACCAACGACGCCGGTGAGCGGGAGCGGATTGCCGGCCTGCAGATGGTCGAAACCCTCAATGCCATGGGCCTTGACTACGCCACTTTCGGCAACCACGAATTTGACCTCAAAGACCTGGCGCTGCTCGAAAAAAGAATGGACCAAAGCACCTTCCGCTATACCGTTTGCAATGCGCTGGCGGTTACGGAAGGAGGTAATGCCCGGCCCTTTGCGCAAAATGGGCAGGCGGTCCCGGAATACCTCGTGCACGAAGTGGCGGCGGCGGATGGGCGAAAGTTGCGCGTGGGTATTGTGGGGGTGGTGTTGCCATTCAATAAGGCCGACTACGTTCGCTACGCCGACGCGACGGATGCCTTCCGTAAAACCCTTCCTCAGGTAGAAGCTGCGAGTGATCTGGTACTGGCCATCACCCACCAGAGCGTTGAGGAAGACGAAGCCCTGGCGGCGGCCGTCCCCGGAGTGCCCCTGTTCATCGGTGGGCACGAGCACGCCAAGCTGAGCCGCTACGTAGACCAGACGGCCATCACCAAGGCGGATGCCAACGCCAAAACCGTTTATATCCACCGCATCAGTTACGACCCGGTCAGCCGGCGGAGCGTTCTCAGCTCCACGCTGCGCAAGATCGACCAGAACATTGCCGATGAGCCAGGTACCAAAGCCGTGGTGGATAAGTGGGTCAACCAGGTATTTTCACTCATGGAAGACATGGGCTATGACCCCACCAAAGAAGTCCTGCAACTCACCGAACCCCTCGTCTGTAAGGAAGAACTCATCCGCACCAGCGCCACTAACTACGGGCAACTGACGATGGAAGCCATTGCCAAAGCGCTGCCCGGGGCCGACCTCTACGTCCTCAACTCCGGCTCCATGCGGCTCGACGACAACCTCTTCAACATCGTGACCGAATACGACGTGCTGCGGACTTTCCCCTACGGTGGCAACTTCGTCACCCTGCAAATGCCGGGCAGCGCCGTCACGCAACTCCTGCAAACGGGCCTGAAAACCAACTACGGAGACGGGGGCTACCTCCAACAACGCAATGCTGACCCCGAGACCTTTGCGCTCAGCGGCCAGGCCATTGACCCGACCAAGACCTACTCCGTCGTCATGCCCGAGTTTATGGCCCAGGGCAAGGAAGCCAACCTGGACTTCCTCAAGGGCTACTACCAAGGCAACCCGGCCAAGACGCTTACCGTTGGTACCCAAACCCTGCGCAACGACTTACGCGACATCGTCATTTACCACATGCAAGAACTAGGGACTTACTAAACGTGAGGTAGGGGCCTGGTAACACCCTACTGGCAATAACCACAACTAATTGATACTTAAAGGCCGTCAGAAGGCAGTTTTGTAGTTCGGTAGTGAGTGATGCCCTCACTACCGAACTACAAAATTACCGAACTTAATGACCTAATCGTCTGATAATCAGCGGCCATTTATATTGCTAATTCTTAATCATAAGTTACCAATGGACGGGAACGTCGCTCCCTTGCTCCTTGTCCATGCTGTGCACCTGCGTCCGCGCCTACTTTGCGCCGTCCTCGCCGGTGGTGGGGATGATCAGGGCGGGTAAGCCGAGGGATTTGTACTGGTTATTGTAGTCGCCGATCTGGCGGTTGACGATGTCGCTCAGGATGGCCTGGTACCTGGCCCATTCGGCTTTCAGGTCGGTAAGGCGCTGCCGGGCTCCGGTGGTGGCGCTGGGCACTGCACCGTCGACGCGGCTTTTGAGGTCCATCAGCTCTGCCGTCAGTTGGTTGGGGAAATTGATGACGTCCTGGAAGGTTTTTTGCCGGGGCTGGATGAGGCTTTCTTCCCATTCGGTGATCTGCTCGATGATGCGTTGGCCGGATTCCAGGAGGGGTTCAGTTTCGGGGCGGCCCTGAAGGAGGACATCGAGGCTTTGCAGTTGGGTTTTGACTTTGCGCATGCGGTTGACCGACTGGTGGATGTCCTTCACCGTTGCCTCAATGGGCAGAAGTAAGGCTTGCTGAGCGGCGTATTCCTCAGCCCCGGCCTCGAGGGAGGGATCGGGGAGGAGTTCGGCTTTGACTTCGTGGGTGCTTTCGGGCGTGGTCAGGCGAATGGTGTAGGTGCCGGGCGGGACGAGGCTACCGCGATAATCCCCCAGGATAAAGACGCCTTCGACGGCGGGCAGTTGGCTGCGGCGGAGGTCCCAGTTGAAGCGGTTCATGCCCCGGTTGGAGGGTAGGACCTTGGCGGGGGGTGGGCCACCGAGCCAGCTTTTGGTCGCAACCTCCTGGTTAGTGTAGCTACGGACGACTGATCCGCTGGCGTCGAGGATGTCGATTTGGAGTTGGGCGGTATCCAGTTCAGCGGGGAGGTAGTAGTCGAAACTGATGCCACTGGCGGGGTTGGCACCCTCTCCGGCGTCGGGGGCGCTGGGCGTAGCAAGGTTGTAGCGGTAAGTGGGTTTAGGAGCGACCAGCATAAGGTTATTACCGGGGGCACCCGCCTGCTGGAGGGCGCTGAGGTCATCGAGAATCCAGAAGGCCCGTCCGCCGGTGGCCACTACCAGGTCATTGTCGCGGATGGTAAGGTCCAGAACTGGGGTATTAGGAAGGTTGAGTTGCCAAGGCTCCCAGTTTTTGCCACCGTTGAGGGAGACGTAGAGGCCGTGTTCGGTGCCAGCGTAGAGCAGGCCTTTGCGTTTGGGGTCTTCGCGCACGACGCGGACGAAAGACTCCGGGGCGATGCCGGCAGTGCTGTTGGTCCAGGTTTTCCCGCCGTTGGTGGTGATGTAGACATTGGGCCGGAAGTCGTTGAACTTGTAGCCCGTGACGGCCAGGTAGGCGGTGGCGGGGTCGTGGGGAGACACTTCGATGGCGTTGATCAGTACTTCCCCCAGTCCTTTGGGGGTGATGTTTTGCCATTCCTGTCCCTCGTTCTGGGTGCGCCACACCATGCCGTCGTCAGTGCCCACCCAGAGGTCTCCGGCCCGGTGGGGGGAAGCAACGAGGTAGGTGATGGTATTGTAATTTTCTCCGCCCGCGCCTTCGTTGGTGAAGGGGAAACCGCCCGCTTCTTGTTTGCTGGGGTCGTTGCGGGTGAGGTCCTGGCTGATGGCCGTCCACGTGTCGCCGCCGTTGGTAGAGCGCAGGACTACGTTGGCGGCGTGGTAGAGGACGCTGGGATCCTGGGGCTGGGCCACGATGGGGGCATTCCAATTGAAGCGGTAGCGCATGTTTTTGGCCAGGGTAGCCAGGCCGGTGACGGGGTAGGCCATGATGTCTTTTTCCGCCCCGGTGGCATTGTCATACACTGAAATGTTGCCTTGGTAGCTGCCGCCGTAGACGTAGCGGGGGTTCTTGGGGTCGAAGGCCAGGAAGGCACTTTCGCCGCCAGCGGTTGCTTTCCAGTCTTTCCAGCCGATGCCCCCGCCCCGGGTGCGGCTGACAATATCGACGGCAGAATTGTCCTGTTGACCCGCGTAGACGTGGTAGGGGAATTGCTCGTCGGTGATCACGCGGTAAAACTGGGCGGTGGGTTGGTTTTGCTGGGTGCTCCAGCTTTGCCCGCCGTTGAAGGAGATGCAGGCACCCCCATCGTTGCCCAGAATGAGGTTCTGGGGGTTGGCGGGGTTGATCCACAGGTCGTGTTGGTCGGAGTGGGGGTTATCGATGGAGCGGAAGCTTTTACCGCCGTCGATGGACTTGAGCATGGGGGCGTTGAGGACGTAAACGGTGTTCTCGTTGCCAGGGTCGGCAAAGATTTCAATGTAGTACCAGGCGCGGGCCACGGTGACGCGGTCGCTGGAGACCTGGGTCCAGGTGGCCCCGGCGTCGTCGGAACGGTAGACGCCGCCCTGGTCGCCAGCAGCTTCGAGGTTGGCGAAAACGCGGTTGGGGTTGGCGGGGCTGACGTCGATAGCGACTTTGCCAAGGGTATCGGGGAGCCCTGCGGTGAGGCGCTTCCAGGTGTCGCCACCATCGGTAGATTTGTAGAGTCCGCTGCCGGGGCCACCGCTTTTGACGGCCCAGGGGAAGCGGCGGTGTTCCCACATTCCGGCGTAAAGGATGCGGGGGTTGGAGGGGTCAAGGCTGAGGTCGGCGGCACCCGTGGTATTGTCATAATATAGGATGCGTTCCCAGTTTTCACCGCCGTCTTTGCTGCGGTAGACGCCCCGGGTTTCGCTGTCGCCGTGGAGGGCACCCTGGACGGCGACGTAGACCAGGTCGGGGTCACGGGGATGCACGCGAATCTCGGCGATGTGGCGGCTGTCTTCCAGGCCCAGATGGGTCCAGGTCTTGCCGGCGTCGGTCGATTTGTAGACGCCGTCTCCCGCCGAGGTCATGACGCCCCGGACGGCGTGCTCGCCCGTGCCGAGGTAGAGCACGTTAGGGTCGCTGGGTGCCACGGCGATGGCGCCAACGGAGCTGGTATTGAGCTGGCCGTCGGTGATGTTGAACCAGCTCTGGCCCGCGTCATCGGTTTGCCATACGCCGCCGCCCACGCCGCCGAAGTAGTAGCGCAGCGGGTTGCCGGGGACACCGGTGACGGCGTTGGTCCGCCCTCCCCGGAACGGACCAATGTTCCGAAAGGCCAGACCGGAGTAGGCTTCGTCCAGCGTCTGCGGCTCCGCCGGCTGGGCGAGAAGGGAAAGGGTGGCCGCCAGGATCAGCAGGCAGGTTGGCAGGTAGTGTTTCATCCGGATCTCAATTTGCCAGCCAAGATAGAATATAAAGGAGTAAAGGAGGAAAGGAGTATAGGGGGGAAAGGAGGAAGGGGGAAGCAATCTCCCTCTCGCGACCCGCCTACCCTGACCCCGGCAGGGATTGAATCGAATTCCTGGGGTACTCGCGTGCGAGTAAGGGGAGAAGGGAAAAAAACGAGTAAGTTACGCCCGGCGCTTTCGCCAGCCGCCGACGATGGCACCGATGACGGTGAAGAGTACGAGGTGATAGGCACCGTCAATGACGCTAAGCATGGTAGGTTCTACGGCAAACATATTCCCTACCGCCGAGGAGGCGGCAATGAGGAGGCCAATGAGGGCACCCAGGGAGGCTCCGCCGGCGGCGCTGGTACGGCCCGTCTGCCCGGTCAGCCAGGTCATAAACACGCCATAGGCAACCATCAGCAGGGTATTGATGATCATGGGGGTGACGGGGTCGAGGATGATCGGGTTGCCGTACTTGGTGAAGTTCACATTGTCCGGGGTAGCCAGGCCAACGGCCACCTGCCAGGCTTCGAGGAAGAGGAAACCGTAGAAAAGAAATCCAATGGTCATTCCCGCAAGGGTGGAAACCAAAATGGCCAGCCAGTTGATCTTAATGTTCATAACGCAAATGTGTTTGATTTTTTGTAAATTTGCGTCGTTATGTTTGGTTTTTGCAAGGAATAACGCATATTTATTTTCATTTGTCTTTAATGAGGGTGTATGTATTTTGGCCTCGGCTTGCGGGCCTCCTGTACTTGGTGCGTTTCCCGGTCATCTTTACCTTCGTCCATCTTGTTCTATACGGGTACGCTTTTGAGCAAGCCCCTAAATTACCTTCATGATTGCACCATTGCCGCCAAATGAGGCCGAGAGACTGGCCAAGCTACGGTCATACAATATTCTGGATAGTCTTACCGAAGAGGAGTACGACGATTTGACTTACGTGGCTTCGGCCGTCTGTGGCGCGCCGGTCTCGATGATCAGCTTCATTGACCAGGAGCGGCAGTGGTACAAGTCCACCCGGGGCATTGACCCCAACTTAAGGCAAACGCCGCGGGAGATTGCCTTTTGCGCGCACACCATTCTGGATCCAACGCAGCCGACGGTGGTGGAAGACATGCGCAAAGACCCCCGTTTTGCCGATAACCCCTTTGTGGCGGAAGATCCCCACGCCGTATTCTACGCCGGGGTGCCGATTGTTTCTGACGATGGCTTTGCGCTGGGGACGATCTGCGTCATTGATCTCCAGCCCAGGACACTCAGCGAGGAACAAGTGGAGGTACTGCGCAAACTCAGCCGGCAGGCCTGGAAATTGATCGAACTTCGGCAAACCGCCCAGCAAAGCAAGGAATTGCTCAAGCAACGCGTAACCGCCTACCGGGAACTGACCGACTTCAGCTACATCATTGCCCACGACCTCAAAGCGCCGTTGCGCAACATCATGCAGGCCTGTACGCTGTTGGAAGAAGACCTGGGGGATAAGCTCGGTGAAGACGAAAAGAAACTCCTGGAGATCATCACCAGCCGCGCCTACGACGCCCGCAACCTGGTCAACGGCGTACTGCGCTACAGCCGGGCGACGCGGGGCTTGCTCGATTCCGTTGGGGAGGTGGACTTGCCGGAACTGGTGGCCCACGCCGGAGAACAGGTGGGTCTGAGCGAAGGGGTGACTTTGTGCTACGTGGGCGAAGTGGAGAAAATCCGCACTTCTCGGATTGCGCTGCTGCAAATCCTTCAGAACCTGATTGGCAACGCCGTGAAGTTCCGCCGCCCCGAAGCGCCGTGCGCGGTAACGGTAGATTGCCGCCGGACCGACCTGGCGTACCACTTTACGGTGGCGGATCAGGGCGTCGGGATTCCGGAAAAACTGCTGAAGTCTGTTTTCGACCTCTTTTACACCACGGGCAACACCCGTGAAGGAGAACACCACGGGGTGGGGCTCACCATCGTGCAGCGGCTCGTGAGTGAGCTGGGGGGCGAGGTGAAGGTCAGCTCAGTAGTGGGGGAGGGGACCACCTTTTCCTTCACCCTGCGCGACGCGGAATAGCGGGGATGCGAAATTTTAACTGTTTTTCAGTGAGTTACAAGGGTAGGGGTAAGAAAATACCCGATGAAATGCTTGTTTCAGAAAGTACCGTCATTTACCTTTGCAGCCGCTTAGGGAAATGCCTCCGTTCGGGGGGTGATGGACCCGGGCGATAACGCAAACAAAATCAAGCATTTCAGTGGATACACTAAGCTACAAGACGAAGTCGGCCAATGCCGCAAGCGTAGAGCGCAAGTGGTTTGTCATTGACGCGGAAGGTGAGGTAGTCGGTCGTCTGGCCAGCAAAGTGGCCTCTATTCTGCGCGGTAAGAGCAAGCCCGATTTTACTCCCCATTTCGATAATGGCGACAACGTAATCATCATCAACGCCGACCTCGTTCGGTTTACGGGAGAGAAACTTACGGACAAGGTTTACCTGCGCTACACGGGTTACCCCGGTGGACAGCGCAAGGCCACGCCCCGCGACCTTTTCGCGAAGAAGCCGGAGCGGGTGCTGGAAATGGCCATCCGTGGCATGTTGCCCAAGACGAAACTCGGCCGCGCCCAGATCAAAAAACTTCACCTCTACGCCGGACCTGAGCACCCGCACAGCGCCCAAAAGCCCGAGGAAATCAAATAATTGCCCGCGTGCCCAGGTCTTTGGGAAGAGAGGCTGCTGTGAGGTAGCCCGCCGCTGAAGACAAGCCCTGCTTGCTTCGTTCTTTCCTCCGCACCTGCGTCCGCGCCCAAAAAATGTCCCTCCCCAGCTTCCGGGTTGAAGGCGGGCGTTCAACAAAAAAAATATGGAACAAATTAATGCCATTGGGCGACGCAAAGCTTCGGTTGCCCGCGTCTACCTGACCCAGGGAACTGGCAATATCACGATCAACGGCAAGGACTACAAGCAGTACTTCCCGCAGGTACACATCCAGCCCGCCGTGACCCAGCCTTTCCACATCATTGGTGTGGACAACGCCATTTACGACATCAACGTCAACGTAGACGGTGGTGGCATCAAGGGCCAGTCTGAAGCCATCCGGATGGGCATCAGCCGTGCGCTGGTGAAGCTCAACGAAGACTTCCGCAGCCCCCTCAAGCAGCAAAAGATGCTGACGCGTGACGCCCGCGTGGTGGAGCGTAAGAAGTACGGTAAGCCCAAGGCGCGCAAGAGCTTCCAGTTCTCCAAGCGCTAAGCAGCTGGCGGCCTGGTACTTCGCCTGGCCCGCGCGTAACCCATTCACTAATCCAAGTCTGGCCCCCCAAGCGGCTAAGACCAATAATACAACAACAACATGGCTACTAAGCCCACCCACCAGGAGCTGCTCGACGCTGGTGTCCACTTCGGCCACCTCCGCCGCAAGTGGAACCCCAAGATGGCCAATTACATCTTCGGCGAAAAGAACGGCATTCACCTGATTGACCTCAACAGCACGCTCGAAAACATGGAGCGCGCCGGCAACGCCATGCGGCAGATTGCCCGTGCGGGGAAGAAAATCCTCTTCGTTGCCACCAAAAAGCAGGCCCGCGACATCATCACCAGCGCCGCTGCGGAAGTAAACATGCCCTACGTCACCGACCGGTGGCAGGGTGGTATGCTCACAAACTTCAACACCATCCGCCGCTCGATCCGCAAGATGCAAAACATCGAGCGCATGCTGCAGGACGGTACGCTGGACAGCGTGACCAAGAAGGAGCGCCTGACGCTGACGCGCGAGCACGAAAAGATGAACAAAGTATTGGGTGGTATTGCCGACATGGGCCGCATCCCCAACGCCATCTTCGTGGTGGACATCGTACACGAGCACCTCGCCGTGGCCGAAGCCAAGAAACTGAGCATGCGCACCTTCGGCATTGTTGATACCAACGCCGACCCCACCAGCGTAGACTACCCCATCCCCGGCAACGACGACGCCAGCAAATCCATCCGCATTGTGATCAATTACCTGACGGATTGCATCAAGCAGGGCCTGGCCGAGCAAAACGAGAAAAGCAGTGCCAAAGCCGTAGGTGCTGAAGCTCCTGCTTCCGAAGAAGCACCGGCTGCCGAGTAATTGCCCATCCAATCGCTTACCGGTTACGAAGGGGCAAGCGCCTGCTTCGTAACCGGTAAGCCATTGCTGTGCTGCCTCCAGGCATCCGCCACGGGGCAGCAACCCCAGAATTTAACCAAACCAAAAATATAGTTGCGCAATGGAAATTTCCGCCCAAGACGTAAAGAAACTCCGGGACATGACTGGTTCCGGCATGATGGACTGCAAGAAAGCGCTGGCTGAGGCCGGAGGCGATTTCGAAAAAGCCATCGAAGTACTCCGCAAGCGCGGTGAGAAGGTTGCCGCCAAGCGCGACGACCGCGAGGCCAACGAAGGTGCCGTAATCGCGAAAATCAACGCCGATAAGACCTACGGCGTGGTTATTCGCCTGAGCTCCGAGACCGACTTCGTATCCAAGAACGAGGACTTTGTAAGCTTTGCCCACCAGGTTGCCGGGATTGCCCTGGCCCACCGCCCGGCAAACCTCGAGGCCCTGCTGGCCCTGCCCATGGAAGGTAGCCTCACCATCCAGGACAAAGTGACCGAGATGGTCGGCAAAATCAACGAAAAGATTAACGTGACGGCCTACGAGCAAGTGGAAGCGCCACTGGTCGCCGAGTACATCCACATGGGCAACCGCGCCGGGGTACTGGTGGGCCTGAGCGCCAACTCCAGCGCCGCCTACGAAGCAGGCCGCGACGTAGCCATGCAGGTAGCCGCCATGAAGCCCATCGCCCTCGATGAGGCTGGCGTAGATGCCAAGACCATCGCCACCGAAATCGAAATCGGTAAAGACCTGGCCCGCCAGGAAGGCAAGCCCGAAGAAATGGTGGAGAAAATTGCCATGGGCAAACTCAACAAGTTCTACAAGGAAATGACGCTCGTCAACCAGCAGTTCGTAAAGGACAACAAAGTGACGGTAGCCGAATACCTGAACAACACCGAGAAGGGCCTTAAGGCCACGGGCTTCAAGCACGTCGCCCTCGTGTAATTAGCCCGCGTCACCTCCCCGGAAAGGAGGTCGCTCTGTTCCAGCCCCCGCAGCCAGACCGTGCTGCGGGGGCTGGTTTGTTTTGGGGAAATGGCGCGGCCGCAGGTGCAGAGAAGGTCTTGTTAGGCGCAATGGCCCACCCCGGAGGGGGTATTTCTACGCTTTAACAAAGGGTTTTTACGGATTTTGGTTACTAACTCGGGCACGGGCCGGGTTCGGGGCGTAATTTTAGTTGTCCATATTCCCCCCTACCATGAAATACTTCAACTGCCTTTGCTTTGCCCTGCTAATCTCCTCCGTTTTTGGCCGCCTTGCTGCCCAAGGATCCATGGGATTTGAAAATCTCTCCACTACCCAGACCTGTACGAATACTACCTGCAGGTATACTGATCCTGATTCTCCTTTGACGCCGCACGTGTTACAGAATGCGGGCGGAATTCCGGTCAGTTCCCCTACCTCGGGCTCCACAATGGGCTTCGTGGCCTCTTTCCGGCCCACCCGGACGGATGGCACTGGTTTGGCGGACGGTGACCTTTTTGGCTACGCCGGGAACTTAACCGTGGCCGATGAACTGGGAATGCCACCAACTGAGGGTAACCAGGCCTACATCATGGAAGATACGGACGGGGAAGTCACCCTACGTTTCGCCCCCATACGGCTGAACCCCGCCGCGGGGGCCAATTTTAGCATGGACTACATTCTCGACGGTAACTTCGCATCAGATGCGGGAGGAAACGACCGGCTCCAAATCACCCTGGAAATTACGGGTTGTGCAGGGGCGACGACCCTCGTTTTGCTCAACGCCGACGGCGACGGGGGCGCGGAAACGGACCTAGACGACATCTTAGACCAGCGCTGGAACACCATCAACCAAAACCTGAACGCTTACCTCCAGTGTGATGTGACATTGGTCATTGTGGTCGATTTCAATAATGCCACGGAAGAAGTTGCCTTTGACAACATCAACTTCTCCTCCGGCACCGTCTTGCCCGTGGAATTCACCACCTTCAGCGCCCGGCAGGATAAGAACGACGTCCGGCTACACTGGGAAACCGCCGAAGAGACCGATAACCGGGGCTTCGGGGTGGAACGGAGCGAAGACGGACGGCAGTTCCGCGAGATCGGCTGGGTTAGCGGAGCTGGTGAAGCGGCCCGTACCACGGAATACACCTACACCGATACGGAAGTGGTGGCTGGCCAGGATTATTACTACCGCCTGCGGCAGGAAGACTTTGATGGCAGTTTCACTTACTCCGACCTCGTTTTCGTAAAGATGCAGGAAGGCGGGTTGCCCGCCCGGGAGGCCCGGTTTTATCCCAACCCCACGGTTACGGGCCAGAGCTGGATTGACCTCAGTGCAGACCAGGACGGTGAATGGGAACTTACGGTCTTCGACGCTGCTGGCCGCCGGGTGCTGGAAAACCGCTTCGCATTGGCGGCGGGACTGCACACCGTAAGCATCGACCTGGCCCAGCAAAAAAAAGGCGCTTACCTGGTGCGGATCGTGGGGCCCGAAGGAACGCTGGTCCGGCGCTTGCTGCGCTAAGCGCATGCCTTTCGAGTAGGGCCCAAGGCTCATTGCGTAATGTTTAGGGCGCGGGACGCAGGTGCAATGCTCTTCTTGCTAAAGAGCGATGGACCGACGTCCCGCGCCCTTTTTGTTCCCAGTAAACCGGAGGACAACGGCCTTTCCAACCCCGCTGCCCAATGATCACCCAAGTTGTTGGAAAAGAATAAATTGTACCGATCCCTCGTAAATAGCTACCGTTCCCCGAGAGGCTTTGGAGCGCGTAGTTGGCTTCAGGGGCTGTTTTTCACCCGTTATTACAGAGTTTTCCACATTTATCCACAATTTTCCACAATGTGGATAAAAGAAGAAAGATGTTAATTTGCTGATTTTCAGCCATTTGCTTTATTTTATCCACACAATGTGGAAAACTTATTCCCGGGAATAGTGCTTTCGCCCATTACCTTAGCCATTGTACGATGGAAAACAACGAATTGTTAGACGTTTCTCCTTCCGTACCGCCGGCTTACTGATACCACTTAGGCCCAGGCGGCATGCACTCCCCGCAGACGCATGCCGCCTGGGAAAGCCTGGGGCCGTCCTGCCAAGGACTTGTCTTGGGTACCTATCCACACAAGGACGACAAGCGATTTTATGCCCTCCTTTCTTCCCCGGGCTCCGGCCGGGAAGTGAGTGGGCAGCTGTCGGCCACCACAAACCCGAACCATCCCTTCCTTTAATCATCATCAAGTTATCCGCTACTACCAATGAACGCCACGATAGAACCTATCCTCGCCCCCAACGACGGCCGTTTCGTCCTCTTCCCCATTGAACACGACGACATCTGGAAATTTTACAAAGACACGGAAGCCAGCTTCTGGACCGCCGAGGAAATTGACCTCAGTGCCGACCTCAACGACTGGAACCACAAGCTCAACGACAACGAGCGCCACTTCATTAAGCACGTCCTGGCCTTTTTTGCCGCTTCCGACGGCATTGTGAACGAGAACCTGGCCGAAAACTTCGTCGCTGAAGTGCAGTACACCGAAGCCAAGTTCTTCTACGGGTTCCAGATCATGATGGAGAACATCCACTCGGAGACTTATTCTCTGCTCATCGATACCTACATCAGCGATCCGGCGGAGAAAGACTACCTCTTCAACGCCATCGAAACGATGCCCTGCGTGAAGCGCAAGGCCGAATGGGCACTACGCTGGATCGACAATGGCAGCTTCGCCGAGCGCCTGATTGCCTTTGCGGCCGTGGAAGGGATTTTCTTCTCGGGCTCCTTCTGCTCCATCTTCTGGCTCAAGAAGCGGGGTCTGATGCCCGGGCTGACCTTTTCCAACGAACTGATCAGCCGCGACGAAGGCATGCACTGCGACTTCGCCTGCCTGCTCTATACCCAGCACATCGTTAATAAACTGGCACCCGGGGTGATCACCGAGATCATCAAGGACGCGGTGGCCATCGAAAAAGAGTTCGTCTCCGATTCCCTGCCCGTCAACCTCATCGGGATGAACGCCGAAATGATGTGCCAGTACATTGAATTCGTGGCCGACCGCCTCCTCGCCGAACTGGGCGAAGCGAAGGTCTGGAACGTGGAAAACCCCTTCCCCTGGATGGACATGATCAACCTGCAGGGCAAAACCAACTTCTTCGAAAAGCGGGTGGCGGAATACCAGAAAGCGGGCGTTACGGCGGACCAGAGCAAGCAGACGTTCTCGCTCGACGAGGATTTTTAGATTGGCGATTATTGATTCTTTATTGGCGATTATTGATTGGCGATTGGCGAAGACTGATTTGCTGCCGCAGTTTAAAATAGCATACAATGACTCCAAATGAAAGAGCCCAAGAGTTGGAGGAAAGACTAATCGTCTTTGCCGTGCGCATTTTGAAAGTGGCCAATGCTTTACCAAAAAACTACGCAGGTCAGCACTTTGCTAGCCAAATTATTAGGTCCGGTAGCTCACCAGCCCTGAACTATGGAGAAGCTAGAGTATCAGAATCGGAGAAAGATTTTCGACACAAGATGGCCATTGTCTTGAAAGAACTAAGAGAAACACACATCAATCTTCGCATTATCGGAAAATCTTCGCTCTTGGATGCCCAAGATGTTTCTGGAGTCATAGACGAAAGCAATCAACTCATAAGTATTTTCGTAACCGCCATCCGATCAATTGATGCTAAACCAAAAAAATGATCAATTATCAATCAATAATCGCCAACTAAGAATCGCCAATCAATAATCGCCAACCAAGAATCGCCAATCAATAATCGCCAACCAAGAATCGCCAATCAATAATCGCCAACTAAGAATCGCCAATCAATAATCGCCAATCGCCAATCAAGAACTCAACCGGCCATGAAAACAACTATAACCACCACACTCTTTAAGTCTTTTGAGGACCTCCGGCACGAGCGGGATGGGGTGGAGTATTGGTACGCACGGGAGCTGCAAACGCTCCTGAAATACACTGAGTGGCGCAATTTTACCAACGCTATTGACAAAGCCAAACAAGCTTGTAAAGGCGTTGGGCAGTTGGTTGCCGATCAATTTGTTGACGTCAACAAATTGATCGAGCATGGGAAGGGAGGGCAGAGAGCAATCACAGATATCGCCCTGACCCGCTACGCCTGTTACCTCATCGCTCAGAACGGTGACCCTGGCAAAACCGAGATTGCTTTTGCCCAGACTTATTTTGCCTTGCAAACGCGCAAGCAGCAATTGATCGAGGAGCGACTTTTGGAAGTGGACCGCTTGACCGCCCGACCGAAGCTTACTAAATCGGAGAAAGCGCTTTCAAAGGTGATATTTGATCGTGGGGTAAACGAGAAGAGCTTTGCCAACATCCGCTCAATGGGTGCTGCGGCTTTGTTTGGGGGCTACACGACCTCTGGCATGAAGGACAAACTCGGCGTTCCTGCTAAAAGGCCATTCGCCGATTTTTTACCCACCCTATTGATAAAGGGTAAGGACTTCGCCACTGAACTGACCAGCCACAACGTGGTAGAAAACGACCTGCATGGCGACAGTGCCATCGGGCGTGAGCACATCGACAACAACGCCGCCGTTCGCGGAATGCTACTTAAGCGCGGAGTTACGCCCGAAGAATTGCCAGCAGCGGAAGACGTCAAGAAAATTAAGCGTCGCCACGACAACGAACTAAAGAAACTTAACAAAGGACCCACCAAGCCTACGCAACTCGGCGGGGAGTCAGACTAGCCTCGCTCCTCGTCCCTTCTCCCCCCTTCGGGGGGCGGGGGGGAGCACCTGCGTCCGCGCAAATAAAAAAAAACGGCTTCGCGCCAACAAAAAAACATACCTATGCAAGTCATCAAAAGATCAGGAGCCCGAGAAGACGTCTCCTTCGATAAAATCACCGCCCGCATCAAGAAGCTGTGCTACGGGCTGGACGAGAACTTCGTCGACCACATCAGCGTAGCGAAAAAGGTGATCCAGGGCCTTTACGACGGGGTAACGACCGTAGAGCTCGATAACCTGGCGGCGGAAACGGCCGCTTCGATGAGCACCGTCCACCCGGACTACGCCCAGCTGGCCGCCCGCATCGCCATTTCCAACCTGCACAAGGAAACGGATAAGAGTTTCTCCGCCACCATGGAGGGGCTTTACAATTACCTGGACCCCAAAACAGGCGAGCCGGCGGGCCTGATTGGCGACGAGACCATGGCCGTGATCCGCAAGTACGCCCGCAAGCTCGATGCTGCCATCATCTACGACCGCGACTTCGAGTTTGACTACTTCGGTTACAAGACCCTCGAACGCAGCTACCTGATGCGCATGGACGGTGCCGTGGTGGAACGCCCCCAGCAAATGCTCATGCGCGTGGCCGTCGGCATCCACCTCGACGATATCCAGAGCGCCATCCAGACCTACCAGCTGATGAGCGAAAAGTGGTTCATTCACGCTACGCCGACCCTGTTCAATTCCGGGACGCCGAAGCCGCAAATGAGCTCTTGTTTTCTTCTTTCAATGACCGACGATTCCATCGAAGGAATTTTTGAGACCCTCCGCCGCTGCGCCCGCATCAGTCAATCGGCTGGCGGTATTGGCCTGAGCATCCACAACGTCCGCGCTACGGGCAGCTACATTAAAGGGACCGGCGGTACCTCCAACGGCATCGTCCCCATGCTCAAAGTATTCAATGATACGGCCCGGTACGTTGACCAGGGTGGCGGGAAGCGCAAAGGCGCCTTCGCCGTTTACCTCGAACCCTGGCACGCCGACATCTTCGAATTCCTCGAACTCAAGAAGAACCACGGCAAGGAAGAAATGCGCGCCCGCGACCTCTTCTACGCCCTGTGGATGAACGACCTGTTCATGGAACGCGTCAAGGCCGACGGGCAGTGGAGCCTCTTCGACCCCAACGAAGCCCCCGGACTGTTCGATGCCTACGGCGGAGAATTTGAAGCCCTCTACCACCAGTACGAAGCCGAAGGCCGCGCCCGCCGCGTCGTCAAAGCCCAGGACCTCTGGTTTGCCATCCTCGACTCCCAAATCGAAACCGGAACGCCCTACATCCTCTACAAAGACGCCGCCAACAAGAAATCCAACCAGAAAAATTTGGGGACGATTCGGAGTTCTAACTTGTGCACAGAAATCATGGAATTCACCAGCCCCGACGAGGTGGCCGTGTGCAACCTCGCCAGCCTGGCCCTGCCCAAGTACGTCCGCGAAGACAAAACCTACGATTTCGACCGCCTCGTGGAAGTCACCCGCGTCGTCACCCGCAACCTCAATAAGGTAATTGACCGCAATTACTACCCCATTGAGCAGGCGCGCAATTCCAACATGAAGCACCGCCCGATCGGCCTCGGCGTGCAGGGCCTGGCCGATGCCTTCATCCTCATGCGGATGCCCTTCGACTCGCCGGAGGCCAAACAGCTCAACAAAGACATCTTCGAGGCCATGTACTTCGCCGCCTGCAGCGAATCCATCGCCCTGGCCAAAGAACTCGGCCACTACCAGTCTTACCCCGGATCCCCCGCCAGCGAAGGCTTACTGCAGTTCGACCTCTGGGGCGTCACCCCGAGCGACCGCTGGGACTGGGCCGGCCTCAAAAAAGACCTCGCCCAGTACGGCATGCGCAACTCCTTGCTCGTAGCCCCCATGCCCACCGCCAGCACCAGCCAGATCCTGGGCAACAACGAATGTTTCGAGCCCTACAGCTCCAATATGTACACCCGCCGCACCCTTTCCGGAGAGTTCGTCGTGATCAACCAACACCTGCTCAAAGACCTCATCGGGCTCGGTTTGTGGGACAACACGATGCGCAACCGCCTCATGGCCAGCAACGGCTCCATCCAGGAGTTCGAAGACGTGCCGCAGTACCTCCGCGACCTCTACAAAACGGTCTGGGAAATCAGCCAAAAGATCGTCATCGATATGGCGGCCGACCGCGGTGCCTTCGTCTGCCAAAGCCAATCGATGAACCTCTTTGTCGAGAACGTCAACTTCGGCAAACTCTCCAGCATGCACTTCTACGCCTGGCAAAAGGGGCTCAAAACCGGCATGTACTACCTCCGGACCAAAGCCGCCCGCGACGCCATCAAGTTCACCGTCGATAAGTCTGTGGTGGAGCAACCCAAACTCCAGAACCAGAGCGAAGAAGGCTTCGGCGAGGTAAAGCAAGGGGCGCGGACGCAGGTGCCAGGGACCGGGACAACGGAGCAAGGAACCGTACAAGCCGCAGCCATTCCCGCCGTGGCCCCAGCTACTGCCCAGGCAAAGCCCGCTGGCCCCAAAGGCTTCGAAGAACTGAGCGAGGAGCAAACCGCCGCAGTAGGCAAAGCCTGCAGCCTCGATGACCCCGATTGCATCGCCTGCAGCGCCTAAGACCACCGAAAGAAAGGACGACCAAACTTATTTCGGCACCCCTTCCAGTTCTCGGACTGGAAGGGGTTTTTGGTACTGTCGGGTTTCAACCCGACCTTGCAGCAAAGCTGCCAATAATATCGGGTTACAACCCTGCCTCATTACCCCGCAAATCTCCATAAACCGAACAGATGGATACAATCACTCTTTCAATTACGCTAATTTATTCCTCTCTTGGAGGATTAGGGGAGGAAGATTGTCGTTCCAGAACCATTTATTTCGATAATTTCAATAACTTTATTTGCTTGTCACACACTGAAAAAGTGGATCCCAACGGCAATGTACAAGTAGCGGAAGAGGTTTTTCGGTGGGGGGATTTTTTGGAAGAATACGACGATAAGGATTCGACTTGGAAGGAAGTTAAGCTCCTCCTCACAGAGTATACCGTAAGCAAGCTTGACGCCCTTAATGAACCAACGGTGACCTGGAAAACGGAGTATGCCCAGGAAGATATGGAAGGCGTAGTAACATTTTACAAAGAGTCGAAGTACCTCCAAAGTGGCAACCCCATGGCATTAGACTGCCCTGTCCACTTAATTGTAACGGATATATTCACTTTGAAATTACTGCCGGATATCAGCAAATACAATCTTGCGGCCTTGAGGGCAATTGGCGCAGTCATAACCTGGGATTTAGGCGATAGCAAAATCCCCGTCTTTTATACTGGGCATACCTATAAGTCTGAGGGCCTCACGAGTGAAGAACGCTACCACTTTGAGCGCAATAATATGACCAGCTCAGGAGTCACTTTGTCAGATGTAAAAATCCCCGCCTTGCTTCAGCAGTTTGCGGGGAAATAACCCTTCAGGCTGGGCGCGGGATTCAGATTGGATGGTATTGTCGATCTTCAACTCACCCCCCTGCAGCGAAGCTTCCCTACTCCCCCTCCCTAGCCGCCTTCCGCTCCGCCCGCCACTGCGCCTTGAGTGCCTTGTACAACTCCAACTCCCCCCGCAAACGGTGGTACTTCCGCCGGCCCAGGCGAAATTTCATCTTCATCTTTCCCTCTTCTCCCGGCGTGGCAACGAGGAAAACCTTCCAACCAGCCTGCGCGTAGGTGGTGGGGGGCGGCGGATTGTCCAATACGCCCCGGCCGATGTTGCGCAGGGGCAGCGAAATAAGCAGATCAGGACCCTCTTCCAGGTCGTATTCCCCCTCGACGAATAGTTGGAGTGCGGTCGACTGGATCTCCGTCCGTGGTATCACCAACCGTCCATCGTTGACCTCCACCCGGACGCTGAACGGCGCAATCACTAATTCCTCGAATCGTTTCTCCATCAACGCCTTTTTGCCGAAGCGCTCTAAGGCTGGCCAGCCCGCCAGTTGCAGTCCGTGCAGCTCGAAGTGGAGGTCACCTTCCGCATCATCCAGCAACACTTCTTGGGCGGCTTCGTCGACGTGGCCCGCCAGACTCCCCGAAAAGGAGAGTCCTCCGTCAAGCTCCCCCTGCGGCTCTGCAGTTTTTTGCTGTATGCCCTTCACTTCCGTCCAGATTTCCCGCAGGGCGAGCTGGTCCATGCGCCAGTTGATCGTGAAAGGGGAAAGGTTTTCTCCGTCGAGGGCGTAGGTGCCGTCAAAAGCCACCGTGCCTTCCCCGTAGCGGAAGCCCGTGTTTTCCCAGATCAGTTCCGTAGTGTCCCGCAGGTGCAGCCCAGCGTGGACGTCCACCAATGGGGTAGCACCGTAGGCCCAGAAGGTATCAATCCGCAGGCTCAAATCGGGGCGAAAGGTGCGAAAAGCCCCTTCGGCGGTCGTTGCGGCGCGGCTGCCCCGGGTGGAGTCGGGGAAAGTGGTCTGGCCTTCCGGACTAACGGTACCCAGCAACTCCCGCACATCCGCCCAGGCCAGCGTGCCCGCCCTGGCATCCGCCCGCACCGTAAAGTTTTCGGTGGTGGATGCTGGAGCCAGGAAGGCGGTCAGGTGGTCGAGACTGCCCTCCAAAAAGATGTCGCGTTGGGTAGTGTCGGTACGCAGGTTCAGTGTGAAGTCCGCCCGGTTTTCTTCCATCGCTACCCGAAAAGCCTGAACGGGAATGTTGGCTTCCGTCGGCCCGTAACGCACGCGGCTGTCGTTGACCGCCAGGCTAAGGTCTGCCGTCTTAAGTAAATCCCGCAGATCGCTCGGGGTATCTTCCAGCTGCAGGTCAAAATCAAAACGCCCCCCCTCAAAAAAGAAGTTCTCCGCCCCGAACAGTACATTGACGATGTGGGGGTCGCCCGTGAGCTTAAGCTGCGTGCGCAGGCCGGCGGGACCCGGAGCATAGTCCATGCTGCCCCTGAAAAGCTGGTTGCTGCCGTCGTCGAAGATCAACTGCCCCGCGTTGCTGCCTGCTTTAATTCCTTCTGCATCGACAATACGCCCCTGGTGGGCGAAGTCGATGTTGAGGTCATCGGGCAGCGAGTCGAGCCCTGCTGGCAAACGAAGACCAAAGTAATTGAGGGCTGGCCGCAGCCGGTTCAGGTTGAGGTGCTCCGTAGTGGCCAAGACGGAAAAGGGGGTCTCCAGCGGCAAGCCCAACTCCAGCGAAGCACCAAAGGCCAGGTCGCTGCCCGCCCACCGGAACGAAGTGTGTTCCAGCTCTAATGCACTTCCCGCAAAATGGAGGCCCGTGGAAAAATCGTACAAAGTGAATACATCGTAATACTGAACAGTATCAATCCGGGCATCAACGGTAGGGTGGAAGCGGTTTTCCAGGCCCAGGAGTACCGCCTTCAAGGCAGCAATGTTTGAGGTATCGGAAGGCCCGGTGGTGGGCTCGGCGGGCGCATCCGAGGTCAGGTAGCCCCCCGCCCCGAAGTAGGCCAGGAAATCGGTCCAGCCCGCCCGTGGCGAATTCAGACGAACCGAGGTCTCCACCCGTACGCTGTCCAGGCCATCTACCAATAAGGGTTGCAGGTTGTTGATCGCCCCGTCCAGCGAAAAAGTGAAGCCCGAAGCCAGGGCTTTACTCTCCAGCTTTACTTCCGCCGCATCCCCCGTTTTCGCCACGTACAAAGACTTGAAAGGAAAACGGATGCTGGCGGGTTGGTAAAGCACTTCTACGTTGTTGAGCCAAAGCTTTCCGTCCGATTCCTGCACCATGGCGGCCATGTCGTCCAAAGACCCATCTACCTCCGTCTTCAGCACAAACTGACCGCTGGCGAAGAAAAAGTCGCGGTTGTTCAGCCAGGTGCTGATGGCCTGGGCCGGCCCTTGCAGGTGCAACGGCGCTCGTAGCACGGGTTCCCGGGCATTGGCCGCCACCACCGCCCGGGGCGAGGTGATGCGCACCCCCTGGTAAGTTGCCCGCAAATCATCCACCGTAATGCGCAGGTTCTTACGGCTACCGGGAATCCCCCCCTCGCTCACCGGCAGGCGGTTGAGGTAAGTGCCAGTGCCTTCAACGTCCTGAAAAACAAAGTCCAGCAGCTGTACGTCCTGGCCCTGCAACGCAAAATCCACGGAAATTTCCGGGGTACCCCCCGGCTGGAGGTTCGTGGCAATGCGGGCAGCAACGGGGAATTCCCCAAAAACCCGATACTTGTCCAACTTGATTTGCAGGCTATCGTGCAACAGTTGCCGCGTCAGCTCGTAGTCCGTACGGGCATTGGCGAGGTGGATCACGCTGGTGTCTCCCGCCGTTCGCCGGAAGTTGGCGGCAACGGTAAATTCCTGCTCCCCGATGGTCAGCTGGGTGGGAGAAATCACCCATTCCAAAGGATTTACGCTGGCGTGGATGCGGCCGCTGAGGTCGGTATCTGCCAAATACTTCCCCGCATCCGTATTAAAGGCAATCCCCCCAATGGAAAGGGTAGTCTCCGCCGCAAACTCGGCAGTGCCGGGGCCGCAGCGCTGTACCGTCGATTGCAAATGCACTATCCGCCCCACCATCAGTTTGCGTTGCGGCGGATTTTCGTAGTGCAGCCCCACCCGGGTCATGCCCACCTCCAGCGCGTCCCAGTTGACCATAAATCCTCCCGATTTTTGCTTCGTCTTGCTCGTATCCTGTAACAGAAAGCCCGCATTAAAGCGGCCGGCCGTGTCGCTTTGCAGGTGCAACTGTGCGTCGGTGATGGCGAGCTGCCGAAAGTCAAGCGTATCCCGGAGTATGCGCCGCAACGAAATCTCCGCCCGCAGTTCTTTGACCCAGGCCAGGGGAGGCATGGAGTCAACGCTGGTGGAATCACGGATGGTGAGGCTATCCAGGGCCAGGGTAATGCGGGGGAAATTTCGCCAGATGGTAAGATCTACGCGCTGTACACTTACTTCCAGTCCGGCCGTTGGGAAATACTCATGGAGAAGTTTTTCCTCCTGAGAGTGCAGGTAGCGGTCCAGGGCAATCCCCAGGCCGATCAGGGCCAGGATGAGCAACCCACTCAGTACGATAAACCAGCGAAGGACTTTTCTCAGCATAGTTTACGGTGAGTGAAGATAATGGCCTTACTTCCTGAAACAGGAGCGGGAGGAGCGGGGTTCGCCCAGTCTTCCCCCCGGCTGGTATTGTCGCGGCTTTAGCCCGACCCCGCTGGATGGCAGGCCCCGCCCCTTATCCCGGCGGGTATTGCTGCGGCTTTAGGCCGACTCCGCGGGGGATGGCTTCAGTCAGGACAAGGAGCCAGGGCCGTCCGTTTATGACCTCCCTTGCTCCTTTGTCCCTACTGGGGCCGTCTAAAAAGTCTACTAGGGGGGCATTCTGGTACAAAATACGAAAAAGTAGTATTTTGAGGCTGTTCCCATCCCCGTAGCCGATGAGCACAAAAAGAGCAGTTTTCAAGCCTGACCTCCAGAACCAAGGCTTGCTATTCCCTCCACATCTTGCCGACATGGTACCGCCTCATCATAAGGCGCGGCTGATCAGCCAGATTATAGATGGGATGAACATTGATTCGATCCTAAGCACCTATTTAGGAGGTGGCAGTAGCGCGTACTCTCCTCGGATGCTGCTTAAGGTGTTGGTTTATGCCTATTCTGATCGGGTGTACTCATCTCGTTCGATTGAGAAGGCTTGCTATGAGAACGTGTGCTACATGTGGCTAAGTGGGATGTCCACTCCCGATCACAATACGATCAATAACTTTCGCAAGCACCGCATGGGTGGCCGGGTAAAGGAAGTGTTTGCCCACGTTTTGTTGACTTTACATGAACAAGGCTATGTCAAGCTGGATGATTACTTTTTAGATGGCACTATACTGGAGTCAGTAGCTGGCCGGTACACCTTCGTTTGGAAGTCAAACGTTGAGCGTTACAAGAAGTCGGTGCTAGACCAGATAGGGATGATCGTTTCTCAGATTGACGCTTTATGTGAAAAAGCGGATAAAGAGGATGAGCAAGCTGCCGATGGGGATGATCAAGGGGACAAACTCAGCGACAGTGCAGCAGTCCAAGAAACGATTGATCGACTCAACAAAGCCTTAGAAAGTCAGTCCCCCAGCACCAAGGAGGAAGCCAAAGAGGTCAAAAAGGCAAAGACAAAACTGAAAAACCTGGAGAGCAAGTCCTTGCCCAAACTCCAGGAATATGAGCGCCAGCAAGAATTACTGGGAGATCGGTCGTCTTACTCTAAAACGGATCATGGTGCTACGTTCATGAGGCCCAAAGACGACCACTTGGGCAACGGGGAGCTAAAACCCGGCTACAATGCTCAAGTGGGAACGGAAAACCACTTTGTTGTAAACTGGACAATGCACCAGACGCCTTCTGATGCGGCCTGCCTCATTCCTCATCTTGAAGACACCGAATCGATCTTAAGCCAAATCGGATTGAACTTGCCCAAGGCCATTACAGCCGATGCGGGGTATGGCAACGAAGAGGCCTATCGCTATTGTGAGGGCAAGGAGATAGAAGCCTACCTCAAATACCCGGGCTATTACAAGGAAGAGCAAGGAGTACTTAAAGCGCCATTTGCGCCAAGCCAGTTATACTATAACGAAGAGCAAAATGTGCTGATATGCCCCATGGGTCAGCATATGACGTATTGTGGAGAGGGAGAGGAGAAAACAGCAAGTGGGTATATCCGTGAAACAAGTAAGTACAAAGCCGTCAATTGCATAGGCTGCCCCTTGCGCGGGATGTGTCATAAACAAGACGGCAACCGAGTGGTAACCATTAGCCACAAAGGTCAAAGCTATCGCCAGCAAGCCCGAGCTCGTCTGAGCACGAAAGAGGGTAGAGCAAAGTGCCTGCGCCGTAACGCAGAAGTCGAGGGCTTCTTTGGCAACTTGAAGGCCAATCTGGGAAGACGTCGGTTTACACTAAAGGGACTTACGGGGGTTAACATTGAGATGGGCCTCCTTTCGATAGCCACAAATCTTCGTCGATTACATAAATTATCGATTGAGCAAGGGCGTAGTCTGCTTACTCCGGTCGTACAAAGGGCCCAAATGACCTAAAACGGCCCAAAAATCCGTCTAGACGGCATTTTTAACTCCCTGAAGGCCCACCCAGCATGTGGGGAGGCCCAAAAAAGGAACACATATTTTTTCTTAAATGTGTCAGAACGCAACCAGCACAGCCACCGTGGCGCACCCCACAGCTTTGGGGCTGACTTTTTAGACGGCCCC